>JAJYFL010000010.1 GCA_021790935.1 bacterium | reverse complement strand
CGCCGCAGTTTTGCGAACGCGCATCCGGGCGGGGCCGCTCGGCACGCCGCGCAAGCCGCCGCGCCGGTAAGAAGTAATGCGGCGCGATAATCAACCCTCCGGTAAGGAGTTAATCTGGCGTGACGCGTGGTTCGCTCCTGATCTCCGGCACCGGCCACGGCTTGCGCCGCTAAGAAAGGGCGGCGCTCGATGAGCGCCGCCGCTAGATCACAGCAGAACTTTGGCGATGAGAATGCCGAGGATTAGCGCGACAAAAAACCACATGGCCGGCGATCTCCTATTCGTTTCAACGTGAGCGGTGTTGCTCACGTACGTACCCGCTCGTAGCACCGGGCAAACCGCGCTCGTACGGGCTGGGCCGGGCGCACCCGTCTCGGGCAGGAGACGCACTCTAGCGGCCCGGACGGCCAAAGCCCTTAGCCCGCGGGCTCTGCGCACGACCTAAGACTTTGCCCGCGCGTGGCGAATCGGCCGAAGTAATGCGGTGGCTAGTTACCGGCGGGCTCGGTTTCATCGGCTCGAATTTCATCCGTTTGGTGCTGCGCGAGCGGCCCGGCGTCCGGCTCGTGAACCTCGACGCGATGACCTATGCCGGGAACCCCGCGAATCTCCGTGACGTCGAGGGAGATCCCCGCTACGCCTTCGTGCGCGGCGATGTCTGCGATCCCCAAGCCGTACGCGATGCCATCGGGGGCGGCGTGGACGCGATCGTGAACTTTGCGGCGGAGACCCACGTCGACCGCTCGATCCTCGACCCCGCAGCGTTTCTGCGCACCGACATTCTCGGCACGCATACGCTCCTCGAAGCGGTCCGCGAGCTCTGCATCCCGCGCTTCCTGCAGGTCTCGACCGACGAAGTCTACGGCGACGTGCCGGACGGCGAGTCCGCGGAGAGCGACCCGCTCTGCCCGCGCAGCCCCTACAGCGCGAGCAAAGCCGGCGGCGATCTCCAGGTGCTAGCGTACCGCGCGACCTTCGGCGCGCCCGTTCTCGTCACGCGCGGCAGCAACACCTACGGGCCCTATCAGTATCCCGAGAAGTTGATCCCACTCTTCGTCACCAACCTGATCGAGGACCGTCCCGTACCGGTCTATGGCGACGGGCGGCAGGTTCGGGACTGGCTGCACGTCGAGGATCATGCTCGCGGGATCCTGCACGTGCTCGAATGTGGCGAACTCGGCAACGTCTACAACATCGGCGGCGGAAATCCGCGCCATAACCTTGAGATCACGCAGCGGCTGGTCGAAGGCTGCGGACGATCGATGACCACGCACGTCCGCCACGTCGAGGATCGCCCCGGCCACGACCGGCGTTACGCGATCGCCACCGCGAAGGCGCGCGCGCTCGGATGGGAGCCTCGCGTCGATTTCGAGAGCGGCTTACGCGCAACCATCGACTGGTACAAAGCCAACGGCGACTGGTGGCGCCCGCTCAAGAGCGGAGAGTTTCTCGATTACTACAAGCGCCAGTACGCGCACCGTTAGCGCCTAAGGAGCAGCATATGAAGGGTGTCATTCTCGCCGGCGGACTCGGCTCTCGCCTGCGCCCGCTTACGAAGGTCACGAACAAGCATCTGCTGCCGATCTACGACAAGCCGATGATCTACTACCCGATCGAGACGCTCGTTCGCGCGGGCATCAAAGACATCATGATCGTGACCGGCGGAAACTCTGCCGGCGATTTCCTGCGCCTGCTCGGCAACGGGCGCGAGTTCGGCCTCAAAGACATCTACTACACCTACCAGGAAGGCGAGGGCGGGATTGCCGACGCGCTCAAACTTTGCGAACACTTCGCCGAAGGCCGGCGGATCGTCGTGATCCTGGGCGATAACATCGTTCAGGACGATATCGCTCCCTACGTTCGCGCGTTCGAAGAGCAGAACTCCGGCGCCCGGATTCTCCTGAAAGAGGTCCCCGATCCGGAACGGTTCGGCGTTCCCGAGCTCGACGGTAACCGTATCGTCCGCATCGAGGAGAAGCCCGCCGCGCCGAAGAGCACCTTCGCGGTCACGGGCATCTATATGTACGACCGCCGCGTCTTCGATTTCTGCCGGCGCCTCAAGCCGTCGCACCGCGGCGAACTCGAGATCACCGACGTCAACAACCAGTACATCAAAGAAGGCGACCTCTACTACGACGTGCTCGACGGCTGGTGGACCGACGCCGGGCAGTTCGAATCGCTATTCCTGGCCAATCAACTCGTCGCGCGGGCGCACGGCGCCGAGGACTACGCCGGTGCCGCGTCCACCAAGAACTGAATGGTTCGGAACTCTTCGAGATCGCGCATGCTCACGTCTTTCATCGTGAGCCCGTAGATCTCGACGTTCAAGAGCGCGTCGGTCGGCGCCGTGACGGTCGGCACGCGCGGATCGTAGTTGGCTCCCCAACGCGCGATGCGGTACCCCGTCTGCACGAAGAGCTCTTCGACGCTCTTGCGCGTAAAGAAGCGAATGTGCGTCACGTCCAGCAGGCCCTCTTCGACGTAGTCCCAGCGCCCCTTGAAGAGTTCGCCTAGAAGCCAAAGATTCCGAACGTTCGGAATGCTCGCGAGCACCTGCGCGTCCGGCGCGAGAAACGGCTTGACCCGCCGGAGCAGATTCCACGGATCGTACAAGTGCTCGAGCACGTCCGGAAAGAACACCACGTCGATGCTTCCGGGAGCGAACCCCGCGCCTGCGAAGTCCATCGTCTCGACGTTCTCTTGCAGGACGCGATCGAGGCGCGCCACCGCGTAGGCTGCGGCTTCGCCGCTTAGTTCCACTCCATGGACGACGGCTTTCGGATAGACGCGTTTGAGCTCGGCGCCGGTCGCGCCGCCGCCGCAGCCTACGTCGAGAACGACCCTCGGCTCGTGCGCGAGCATCTGCAGCAGCTCGTTTCGCGGATTCAGGAAGTAGGTCGCTTGCGCGCCTTTGTCGACGATCCGGCGCGGGCGGCTCAACTCTTCCCATACGTAGCCTCTGCTCTGCGCCGCAGCGTTAGCGTGCGACCGTACCAGCAGCTCCGCGGCGCGCACCGCAGCCGTGCCGGGAGCGGCAGCGAACTCCGGGAGGCGGCGGGCGGCGGTTGCGGTAAGGAGCCCTCGTAGGTTCGCGTCGCCGAGCGTCATCGCAATCGCCGCCGCGAGCTTCTCGGGAGCCGCCTCGAGCACGCCGTCCTCAGCATCGAAGAATGGCCCGTTCAACCACCCCATCGGCGTCCACAGGTTGATGGCCGGAACGCCCGCCAGCATCGCCTCGACCGAGATGTTGGAGTCGACCGAGACGACGGTATCGGCCGCAACGACGAAGCGCTCCGTCTCGCCGCGCGCGTAGATGACCCCGGTCTCGAGGCCTTCTTCTTTACAGAGCGCCGCTACGACCACCGCGCCGCCGTCCTCGGTGGGACGGTCTTTCACGACCAAGCGGATCGGAACGCCGCGCGCGCGCAGATCGCGCACGGCGCGAAGAACCGCACGTAGCGTCGATGCGTAGGCATCCGCATCGCAGAAAGCCGTGAAGCGCGCGCTCCACGTCGTCGCGAAGACAACCAGAAACTCGTTCGCCCCGATCCCGTAGCGCGCCGCGAGCTCCGAGCGAACTGTGCCGCGCTGAGAAGGCAGAGCCGCGTAGGCATCCCACGCTGGGTTTCCCGATGCGGCCAGGCAAGCCGGATCGACCCCCATCTCCGCGTACGGCAGCCCGCCGCGGCGACCGAAGACGACCGCGCGGTCCGCGTTGAACTCGCGGTGCACGGTATAGAGGCGGCCCAGGATCGCGCTGTGCGAGATCGTGACCGACGGAACGCCGCGCGCGCGCCCCCAGAGCGCCGCCGTCTTCCCCGCCGGCATCACGTCTTCGTTCAGCGCGACAACGTCGATACCGTCGCGTTCGTGCGCGCTGTCGAGCGCCGCAATCAGCAGCATCGATTCGCGCAAGCGCTCCTCCAAGCGCGCCGTGACGGTACGCGTGACGGTCGCGCGATCGCTGCGCAGATCCGCCGCAGCGCCGGTCCAGCCGGCCGCCGAAAGGTCAGACGCAACGGCGGCTGCGCGCGCCGCTGCATCCTCCGCGATCGACGTCTGCAACTGCGGCGAGAGCAGCGCGTGCAAGCTCTCGACGCGACCGAACGCCGCGTACTGGCGATAAGGTTCGGTCGGCCCAATAACGTAGAGCATCGAGGGCACGCGCGCGAGATACTGCCGTACGACTTCCCGGTTTTTCAGCCAGAGCAAGGAGACAATGGCCCCCATCAGACGCCCGGTTCCCTCTTGAAATGCTCGATGTCGAGCAGATCCCGCATCAGGTCGTACTCGAGCGCTCGGCCCGCGTCCACCCCGCGAAAGGTGAAGCGGTCGGGATGCGAGAGCGTCGTGCGCCACGTCTGCAGAAACGCCGCAACGCGGTCGTCGACGCGCTGGAGCCGATTGCCTTCGTACAGTTCGGCCGCGGCGGGCGCGCCGAGCAGATCCTCGACGAGCGGGCGCAGATGCAAGGCGGCCGGCGAAGAGAGCATCATCGCAAGCAGCGTCCGGTTCGGTGCGTGCCCGAGGTGTCCGGTCAAGGCACCCGGCCAGGCAGCGGCCTCCGGCCCGACGACGGCTCTCAACGATTCTAAACGTGCGCCGCCGGCGAACGCCGCGCCGATCGCCTTCTGGTAGGCGAGCACGCCGCGCGTTTGCGCCGGGTCGTTCAGCTTCTCGAGCACCACCATGAAACGTCCCGTCGCACCGGTCGAGAGGCGCGCGATCATCTGCTCTTCGACGAACGAACCAAACGAAAAGAGCTGCTCGTCGACGGCCATCCACGAGAGGGCGCGGTCCCCGAGATACCCCCACAAACGCGAATCCTGCAGCCAATAATTCGCGTTTCCCCCGCCGAGGACGGCTGCGTACGGAACGAGCTTGCGCACGCACAGCCCAAGGCTCTCCGCGGCCTCGGCTACGTCGCGCGCACCGATGCGCAGCATGTATGCACCGGGATCTTCTCGCTGCTCCTGCGTCAAGAGATCCGCCGGCTCGCATCCGCGCGCTCTCGCCACGGCAGCCAGATGATCGAAGGAGTGTACGTCGAAGACCAGCCGCCCGCCGGGCCTCACCACGCGCGCCCAGTCCCGTAGTACCTCGCGCCAGTTGGGGAAGTGCACGACGACGTTGAGCGAGAGGAGCGAATCGAACGACTCGCTCTCGACGGGGAGTGCGGTGAGGTCGCCCAGGAGGAGTTCGATCGGGATTTCCCCGGCTTCGCGCCGGCAGTGGTCGAGCATCGCCTGCGAGATGTCGATGCCGGTTACTTCGAAGCCATCGCGCGCGAGCGACAGCGATCCGCGCCCCGTACCCACTCCAACGTCGACGATCCGCGTGCCGCGGAGGTTATCTCGGCAGAGCGCTAGCTCGACGCGATTCTTCAGCCGGTTGGTCCCACGGTTTTCGTGCATGCGGCTCGCATAGCTCGCGACCATCTCGCTGCTCTTCCACGCACCCGTCTTAAATTCGATGACGTTTTCGTCGGTAGCCATACTTATGCCAGAAGCTCCCACGTGACCGGCGTGCCCCGTTTCGCGTCCGCCGCGATGCGCCTTCCGAGAACGCGCTCGTAGAAACGTGGCTCGATTCCGAAACCCGGCCGAACGACCCGGAGATTCCGATCGGTAAAAACCTCACCCGCGCGCATATCCTCCGCCACGTAGAGCGAACGGCGAAACTGCAGCGAGGCCCGCTCAACCGGCAGAGGTCCATACCGCACGCGTCCGCGTGCCTGCCAAGCGCGCTCCGTCTCGACGACGAGCGCGCGGAGCTCCTCCGGCTCTAGCGAAAATCCCGCATCCGGCCCCCCGTCGGCGCGGCGCAGCGTCACGTGCTTCTCTACGAGCGTGGCGCCCAAGGCGACCGCGCCTACGGCCACGCCCACGCCCGGAGCGTGGTCGGAGAGCCCGACCTCCGTACCAAAGAGTTCGCGCAGGTGCGGGATCGTCGCAAGATTCCCGTCGGCGGCCAGAGCCGGATAGATGCTCGTGCACTTGAGCAGCACGATACCGCCGCAGCCGTTGGCTCGCACCGTTCGCACGGCGTCGTCGATCTCGGCAACGGTCGCCATGCCGGTCGAAAGAACGACGTTGCGGTTGGTGCGCGCGGCGGCGGCGATCAACGCGAGGTCGGTGATTTCGAACGAGGCGATCTTATACGCGGGCGGATCGAAGCGTTCCAAGAATGCGATCGAGGACGCATCGAAGGGCGTACTGAAGCACAGCAGACCGCGCTCGCGCGCCCGCACAAAGATCGGCTCGTGCCACGCCCAAGGCGTCTGCGCCTCCTCGTAGAGATCGTAGAGCGTCCGGCCGTGCCAGGGGCTCTGCGGATCGTCGACGACGAAGCCGGCCGAAGAGACCGCCAGCGTCATGGTGTCCGGTGTGAACGTCTGCAGCTTTACGGCGTGCGCGCCCGCCTCGGCCGCCGCGTCGACGATCTCGAGCGCGCGCTCGAGCGAGCCGTTATGGTTGGCCGAGATCTCCGCCACGATAAGCGGCGGCGAATCCAAGCCAACGCGCCGGTTCCCGAACTGAAAGCCCTCACGTTCGCGCATCGATCGCCTCCAAAACGGCACCTGCGACGAGATCCGTGCTGAACCCACGACTCCGTGCCCCGCAGACGCTTCGCGCCCGGCGCGACATCTCCGCGACTGCCCGCGGATCTCGCCGCAGCTCCTCTACGGCCGCCGCGATAGCCGGCTCGCCGGCGACCGCGGCGTCCCCGAGCCAGAGCGCCGCGCCGGCGACCTCGCACTGCCCTGCGCCCGCGCGCTGATTGTCGGCAACCGAGAGCACGATCGAAGGCAGGCCCAGCGCGCACCGCTCCCAGATGGCGCATCCCCCGGCACCGACGGCAAGATCGGCGGCTTCGAAGAGCGCCGCCATCTCGGCGGCCTCGTCGTACACGTGAATCGCCGGCTTGCCCATACACCGCTCGCGAACCGCAGGCCCGTGCGGCGCCCATGCAGGCAGCACGACGTCGATCCGAAGCGGCGCGCCGGGCAGCGAGCCGAGCGCACGAAGAACCTTCGAGGTCTCGTCGCTTCGATCGAAACTCCCCATGAAGACGTTGATGCGTTCGATCCGCCCATCGCGCGGTCGCGCGCGGCGGATCGGCTCGCGAAACTCTTCGCGCAACAGTGCGTAGCCCGGCCCGAGCAAGAGGTGCGCTCCCGGCGCGAGCTCGCGATAGCGCCCATGCTCGCCGGCTCCGAGGTTGGCGTCCACGAGCAGATCGCAGTCGTGCGGCCGATCCGCCAGATCGTCGATGACGACGATGCGCCGCGCAAACGGGCGCATGGCCCGCTCCCACGCCGCGTCGAGGCGATAGTGATCGACGACGAGCGCGTCTGCACCGCCCTCCGCCTGCAAAGCCCGCGTGCAGGCTGCAATCTCGCTCTGCATCGAGGCGCCCAGCCAAGCGTCGCCCGCATCGGTTTCGGATTCAAGCCGCCGCACGGCGAACCCATCCCGCACGATGCGCTCGTGCATGTCGCCGTCCCGGCGCCGCGAGAGAAACGTCACGGCCGCACCGCGCGCGCGCAGGGCCGATGCCAGCGCCAGCGTTCGCATGACGTGTCCGCTTCCGACGAGCAGGCCGGCGTCGGCCCGAACGGCAATCCGCACGGTCTTAATCCCCGAGCGCCTTCTGGCGCACGGAGGCGTTGAGGCTCGGCAGCGACGGATCCCGCGCGATCGCGCATAGCACCTCCGCCGTCCCCACCTCGCGCGGGGCTCCGTGCGGACAGGCGGCGTAGACCGCTCGTACGAACGCGTAATCCTCCGCGGCGTCCACCGTCCAGCGCATCCGCGAGCGGTCTTCGCCGCCGGGATCGACATACGCGCGCAGCGAGAACCATTCGGGGTGGCGGTAGAGATACGGCGTCACGTGCTCGCGCTCGTACGGCAATGCCGCCTCGCGATCCGCGCGCTCCAGCGCCGTGAAACGCACGATCTCGGTGTCGAGCCCGCGCGGATAAGAGCGCACCAGCGTGTTGCTCAAGTAGTCGCAGGATTCTCCCATCTCGAAGTCCCGCAGCAGCGCGCCGACGAGTTCGCCGTCGATCAACGGGCAATCCGAGGTAACCCGCACGACCACCTCGGCGCCCGCAGCCGCGGCCGCCGCACGATAGCGGGCCAGCACGTCCTCCGCGGAGCCTCGGAAGGATGAAACGCCCAAACGTTCGCATTCGGCGACGACCGGGTCGTCGCAATCCAAAAGCGACGTGGCAACGACCAGATCGTCGAGACCGCTTGCGGCCCGCAGACGATCGACCACGCACCCCAAGACGCTCGTGCCCGCGAGCGGCAGCAGCACTTTGCCCGGCAGGCGCGTCGAGCCCATGCGAGCCTGGACGATCGCAACGCGTCTCACGCGCGGCGCCGGGGGGAATCCCTGAGCGCGGAGCGCAGAAGAGCCGCATGGATCACAGCGAGTTTCTCCGAGCGTTCGCCTCGGCGACGACCTTCAAGGCCAATCCGTTTCACCCACTGGTCTGGATCTTGGGCGAGCCCGAGATCGGCGAGGGGGTTTACATCGGCGCATTTACCGCGATCAACGCGAACGGCGCGCGCGTGCGGATCGGCGACCACTGCGACATTGCAGCCTTCGTCGCGATCAACGCCGCCGATTCGCATCGGCGCTGCCTGCAGCTGCAGGCGGAGATCGCACGACTCCCGATAACGCTCGAAGATCACGTCTTCGTGGGCACGCACGCGACCATCAAGGGCGGCGCGCACATCGGTCACCACAGCGTCGTCGCCGCCGGTACGGTCGTTGACGGCGTCCGGGTACCGCCGTTTTCGCTCGTCGCCGGCAACCCGATGACGATACGCCCGGGCTACTACCGCGAGCAATACGAAGCCGCGCGAGCGCAGCATTAACCTAGCGCGTCCGCCACGGCGGCGACGACCTCGCTCTGCTGCTCGTCGGTGAGACCGTAGTACAGGGGCAGGCTCAGCGCTTCCCGGTAGTACGCCTCCGCCACCGGAAACGCTCCCGGCGCGAAGCCCAGCGCACGGTAATAGGGCTGGGTGTGGATCGGAATGTAATGCACGTTCGTCACGATGCCCCGCTCGCGCAGCGCGCCGTAGAGCCCGCGGCGGTCGATTCGGGCCGCGGGCCCGACCCGAATCGGATAGAGGTGATAGGCAGAACGCGCGTCAGGAATCTGGTATGGCAACACGAGCGGCATGCCCGCAAGGTCCCGGTCGTAGCGGGCAGCCAGGGCGCGGCGGCGCTCGAGGAACGTCTCGATGCGAGCGAGCTGGGCAAGACCCAGCGCCGCCTCCACCTCGGTCATCCGGTAGTTGAAGCCAAGTTCTACCTGCTCGTACTCCCAAGGATCGTGCGACCGCTCCTCCATGCGCGCGGCATCACGGGTAACGCCGTGGCTGCGAAGCAACGCCATGCGCCCGGCCAGCTCCGCGTCGTTGGAGAGCGCCATCCCGCCTTCGGCCGTCGTGATGATCTTCACGGGGTGGAAGCTGAACACCGTAACGTCTGCATAGCGGCCGTTGCCAACGGGCTCGCCGCGATAGAGTGCGCCGATTGCGTGCGCGGCGTCCTCGATAATGCGAAAGCCGTAGCGATCGCGCAGCGCCGCAATTCCCGCCGCATCGCAGGGCTGGCCCGCGAAATCCACGGCGATCACGACCTTTGGGATCTCGCCCGCGCGCTCCGCGCGCTCGAGCTTTGCGCGCAGTGCCTGCGTGCTCAGCGCGTACGTACGCGGGTCGATATCGACGAAATCGATCTCGGCCCCACAGTAGAGCGCACAGTTGGCGGACGCGACGAAACTGTTCGGTGACGTCCAAACGCGGTCGCCCGGACCGACGCCCAGCGCCAGGCACGCCAGGTGCAGCGCGGCCGTAGCGTTGCAGGCCGCTACCGCGAACCGCGCTCCGCAACGCTGGGCAACCGCTCGTTCGAACCGCGGCACCGTGGGTCCCTGCGTGAGGTACTCCGAGCGCAGAACCTCTACGACCGCCGCCAAGTCGGCATCGTCGATCGACTGGCGTGCGTACGGGATCACGTGACGGCGGCGTTGAGAGCCGCGATCTCCGGCAGATCCAAGAAATGCGGATTCGTGCCGGAGTTGTACTCGAACCCGTCCGGCACGCGCGTGCCGGACTCGCCAGCCGCGTCGGTACCGTGATCGACGGTCGTATAGAACGAGATCGACGGTCGAATGACGTAGTGGTCGCCAAACTCCAGCGTGAGATGCGATTCGTCCCGGGGAACCATCGATTCGTGCAGTTTCTCCCCCGGCCGAATACCGACTGCCTTGAGCGGGAGATCCGGAGCCAGCGAACGCGCCAGGTCCGTAATGCGGACCGACGGAATCTTCGGCACGAAGATCTCGCCGCCGCGCATGCGCTCGAAGGCCTGCGTTACGAACGCGACGCCCCGGCCGAGCGAGATCCAAAAGCGGGTCATGCGATCGTCGGTGATTGGGAGTTCCCGAGCCCCTTCGGCGATCAACTTCCGAAAGTACGGCAGTACCGAACCGCGCGAGCCTACGACGTTCCCGTAACGAACGACCGCGAAACGCGTCGGGTGCCGGCCGACGGTGTTGTTTGCAGCTACGAAGAGTTTATCCGAGAGCAGCTTCGTCGCTCCGTACAGGTTTACCGGACTCACCGCTTTATCCGTAGAGAGCGCTACGACGCGCGTCACGCCGTTTGCCAACGCCGCGGCGATAACGTTCGCGGCACCGTCGACGTTGGTTCTGATACACTCGCCGGGATTGTATTCGGCGGCCGGGACCTGTTTGAGTGCGGCGGCATGGACGACGAAATCGATTCCGGACATCGCCTGCGTCAGGCGCCGCTCGTCCCGCACGTCGCCGATGAAGTACCGGATGCACGGCGCGTTCCAGCGCTGCGCCATCTCCGATTGCTTGAGCTCGTCGCGGGAGAAGATGACCAGGCGCTCGGGACGCGCGCGCTCCAGCACCGCAGCGGTGAATGCTTTGCCGAAGGACCCCGTACCACCCGTAACGAGGATCGACTTCCCATCAAATACCGAGCGCACAAAGAGTTTATCGGCCGGGGGCTAATTTCACGTTAGGATGTCCAAATACTTCCGCTACTTCGGTCTGGAACGCGACCCCTTCTTGGATACGGCCGACCCATATTTTTACTGCGAACTGGGCGCGTTGCGTAAGGCCAAGGAGCGGCTGAATGCCGCCGTCGATGAGTCACGCGGGCTGACGATCGTGCTCGGCGAGCCCGGGACGGGCAAGACGAGCCTCTCGGGCGCACTCGAGCAGGAGTTGCTGCAAGACGATCGAGTGCTCTTGGGAAAGATCCTGGACCCGATGTTTGCGACCCAGGTCGAGTTCTTGATCGCGGTCGGTCGCGTCTTCGGCCTCCTGCTTCCGCCGCGCTCCAGCGCCGCGCTGAAAAACGCCCTAAAGAACTTCTTTTACGAGACGGCGATTTTAGAGAATCGCACGCTGGTCCTGATCGTCGATGAGGCCCAGAACCTCAGTGACGAGAACCTCGAAGCGCTGCGCCTGCTCCTAAACTATCAGGTTCCGCAGAAGAAGCTGCTCAATATCTTGCTCTTCGGACAGAGCGAGCTCGAGGAGCGCATCGGGAGCCGCGGAAACCTTGCGGACCGCGTAGACTGCTGGATCCGCTTGGAGACGCTCGACGATGCCATGGTGGGAGCCATCCTCGACTTTCGCCTGAGCCGCGCGGGCCTGAACCCCGGCCAGAACATCTTTACCCCTGAAGCCAAGCGGACGCTGGTCGAAGGCACCGGCGGATTGGCCCGCCGCCTGACGATGCTCGCGCATATGGCGATGGAAGAGGCCGCCGACCGAGCGAGCACCATCGTCACGGAGGATCACGTTCGCAGCGCCATGGTGGCCCGGGGCCTGCCGTTGCCGTTGCCGGCCCCGGCCGAGAGCAACGGCGCGGCGCACGCCCCCGCCCCCGCCCTGCGCCCACTGCAGCCGCCGGGCTTCTTCGTGCGGCTCTTCTCGCGCCTTGCCGCCAAATAGCCGATGAGGGAACCTGATTTTGAAGCGAGCGCCGATATGCGGCTGCTGGACTTGCAGCGCGCCGCTCTCGGCGTCGCCCCGCCTGCCAAACCACACTGGGAATCGGAGATCGCCGCCGAGGGCGACGCGGTGGAAGCCGAGATCGTACCGCAGGCTGCGAGCGCCGTCCTCGCCATCGAGGCCCACGCGAACCCGCCCGGCGAGGTCATTCCGGGCGCGATTGTCACCGTCGCTCTGAGCGTTGCCAACGAGAGCTCCCTGCCCGCGCGCGGCATTCGAGTCTCCGCGCCGCTGCCGGGCGGCGCAACCTACCGCAACGGTTCCTGCGTGCAGGACGGCCGCCCCATGCTCGACGACGTCGCCGACGAACTCTTCGGAGCGGGCGTCGCTCTCGGCGACCTCGCCCCGCATTCACGTGCCACGTTCGTCTGGAAGCTGGCCGTTCGCTTGGGGAACAAACCGCTCGTCATCGCCCCCAGAGTCGCCGCCGACGGCGCCGCCATCATCGGAGCAACCTCGCTCATCGTCGGCCGGAAGACGGGCGAGGCGGCGCGCACGGGATTCGAGAGCGAGCTCGCGCGCATCGACCCGGCGCTCTACTCTCCGCAGCCACGGTTTGGCGAAGATCTCCCGTTCTACGAGCTCGACGACGAAGAGCGGCTGCAGCACGAAGCGGTGCAGTCCGCACTCTCCCCGCACTTCACCCCGCCAGCCGAAGCGCTGCCCGAGCCCGCGCGCCCAACCGTCGAGCTCCTCGGCCGCTTCGATGCTCCGAGCCGCGCCTTTTTCGAGCGAACCTTCCGGGGCACGAAATCGCCCACGCTGCTCAGCCACTTCATGTTCATGAACGCGCTGGCGTGTACGAAACCCTACGCCGACGAAACCGGCGCCGTCGACCTCAAGCGCCATCAAGACGCGCAGTCGCAACTTCTGCACCGCATCGTGCTGCACGAAAAGCTCGGCAAGAGAGACCCGATAACGCAGTACGCCGGCGAACTCCTAGCCGATCTCGAGCGCCTGGTTCCAGAGGCCCAGCCGCCTCGGCACGCAGAGGCGAGGGATCGCGATTGCATCTATCTGAGCGTCGAGCTCACCCCACCGCTCCTGGCGGTCGTGCAGAAGATCGGCTCCGAGCGCGAGCGCTGGGACTTCGTGAAGGCTCGCCAGTTGACGCTGGCGCTCGTAGCCCAGCACCTCGACGGCCCGGTCGATCCGGCCGCCCGGGAGCGCGCGGAGTCGGCGCTTCGCCTCTACGCCCAATCGGCCATCACCATGCTCCAACGATTCTTCGTCCGCATCCGGATCGATCGCACCACGAGCATCGTCTTCCAGGCGGACCACGATCTCGACGCAGCTGCGGTTAACGTCCTCGCGGCGTTCGCCGCCGTCGTCGGCGGATGAAACTCTTCCTCGGCATTCCAACGGCCGGCTCGCCGGCTGCCGGGTTCCTCGAGTCGGTCGCGCGAATGGAGGTGCCCGACGGCGTCAGGCAGGTCGCGCGGCTCACCTGCTCCGGCAATTTCGTTCCGGCCCAGCGCGAACTCATCGCGCACCGAGCCCTGGCGTGGGGCGCCGACATCCTCGCAATGATCGACGACGACATGATCCTGCCGAGCGGCGCTCTGGTCGAACTTTGCGCCACGCTGATCGCCGATCCGCGCTGCGCGATGGTCGGCGCTCTCTACTACTCGCGCGACGGCTTCCGTCCGATGGCGGTCGATGGCTGGAAAAGCGAGGCGACGGCATCCGGTTGGATCCCAGCCTTCGACGACCGTACGCCGGTCTGCGTTGACGGCGTCGGTTTCGGCTGCGTCGCGATACGCGTGCCCGCCATGGCCACCCTGCCGCGGCCGATCTTCCGTACGCAGGTCTACGTCGAAGAGGCCGCGGCTCGCGTACGCATCTGCAACGAAGACTATCTCTTCTGCGCTTCGCTGCGCGCCATCGGCTACGGCATTCTCTTACATCCAGGCGTACGCTGCGGGCACTACGATCGGGCGACGGGCCGCACCGTTCCCGAAGAGTGGCCGCCCCCGGAGGTTACGAGCGCCAAACGAATGGCCGTGCGCCTACCGGACGGCACGGCCGAGCTGGTTCCGCTCGAGCAACGCGTAGCGACCGTACGCGAGCGCCACGTGACGGCATCGCTCGAGTACATCTTCGTCGACGACGCCGGTTAGCCGCGTTCAGCTCATGCGGTCGAGCGTGCCCAGCGTCGACCGGCGGCGTTCTCCGCCGATCGTGCGGGCCGCATCCTTCCAGCGCGCGATCAGCGTCAGCCGCTCCCCGACGCTATCGCGGTACTGCCGGATGCGAGCCATCTGGTTCTGCCGCGCCCCATGCACGAATAGTAAGCGCTCGTAGACCCCTAAATCGAACGACTCGTCGCGCGCGTCGCGTGCCTCTTCCATGGCGTTTTGCAATGCGTGCGTCACGCGGCGCGAATCCGCCATGGCGATCTCGAGCGACGCCCAGTCGCGCGCGAGCAGGCAGCGCTCCATCGTAGCAACAAGCGCCTCGAGGGTCTCGAGCTGCGCGGTAGCCGCGGCGAGCTCCGGCGGAGCGTCAGCCGACGGCGCCAAAACTCGATACCGCATCCGAACCTCCGATCGCCTGGCGCCGCTCGATTTTGAACTGGGCGATGGCTTGCGCCCACGTCGTCCGATAGTCCCGGAAGTAGGGCAACGTGCGTTCAAGGCGGCGGACATCCTTCTGCATGTTGGTCATCACCAATTCGTGATGCCAAAACTCGTAGACCCGGAAGAGATTGCGGGAGAGATCGCCGCCGATCTCCATGTCGAGCGACCCCATCAGCAGACAGCAGGCACGTTGCGCGCGCAACAGCAGTCGGTGAATGCCCTCGATGTCGGCCGCGTCGGATTGCATCTTCTCGACCGCTTGCTGTGCCGACAAGATCAAATAATCGAATATCCGCAGGATCAGGTCTTCCTTCGAAGCCGTAGCGATCGAGGTTTCCAGATATTTCTGGTCCGGCGAGCTCTTCATCGAAGTTCCATTCGTCCCGGCTCTCAGAGCGTTCCGCCGCTGCTGCCGCCGGTATTGAAGAAACTCGAGAGCTGCGACTGGAGCGCCTGATATCCGGCGATCGCGGTCTCCGTGCTGACGAACTCTTGCCGCAGGGTGTTGGCCTGCTGGTTCGCGTTATCGGTAATGGCGGCCACCTGCTGCTGCAGCGATTGAATGTCGGCCGTATTGGCGTTCTCGAAGCCCTGCATCAGCGAAACCGGTGGAATCGTGCCGGCCAAACCGGAGGCGAGCGAGGTCGGCAGGCCCGTTACGCCGGTCAGGTAGCTTCCGAGCTGCGTAACCACGCCGTCGGCACCGTTGAGAAGGTTCTGCACCGCCGCAGGGTTGGAGGCCAGTGCCTGCTGCAGTTGCGTGAGGTTCAGCGGCGCGAGCTGGCCCGAGGTTCCGGCATAGGTCGTCGTCTGCACCGGGTTGCTCGAGGTCGAGCTCGAGCCTCCGGCGGATGGCGAACCGTCGTTCGCCGTCGTGAGGACCGTGAAGGAGTTGTCGAGCGTCAACCCGATCCGCGAAAGCGAATTGTAGCCGGTGGCGTTCCCGCTGTTGACGATGCCCGCAACGATATTTTCGAGCTGCCCCTTTATCGATTCCACGTCTGCGTTGCCGTAGAGAACTCCGCCGGCAAAGGAATGCGCCCCGCCTTGCCCCGGAAGCGAACCGGTTTGCATCGGCGTGACCACCGGCGCGGCGGTCGCCTGGTCGATCTCGTTGATCGTGGTGTTGTATGCGGAAACGAAGGTGTTGAGCGCGGTGACCAACTGCGAGGTATTCTGCGAGACCGTGACCGTGAACGGCGTACTGGTGTTTGCGACGAGATTGAGCTGCACGCCCGGGATCGCGGTCGTCACCTGGTTCCCATTGCTGTATACGGTTTGCGTGCTGCCGCTGGCGTCTTGGAAGACGACTTGCGCCTGTTTGCCGTAGACGACCGTCCCCGATTTCAGGCCGGCGGCGGTCAGAAAGTTGCTCGTATCGCTCGAGGCGCCCAAGACGATGCTCTGCGGCCCGGCGGAAGCATTCGTAAGCACGATGCTGTTGAGCGCACCGTTATAGGAGGCCGTGACGCCGGCGCCGCTTGCATTGATGCGCGATAATACGTCGGCGAGGTTATCGCCGGAGTTGACGGCGATCTGCACGCCGTTGATCGTAAACGTACCGGCCGTCACCGGGGTCACGAATCCGGCACCGTTAGCGGCATCGAAACTGCTCGTCAAGCTGATGCCGCCGACACCGGAGGTGCCCGTCACGGTGTTCGATCCCCCGCCGTTTTTGATCTGCGCTTGGTCGAGCTTGAGGACCTGGAGCAGATTCCCCTGATCGCCTGCGGATCCGAGCGTTATGGGATTGTTCGTATCGGAGATCTGGACGGTATCGGTACCGGCGACGAAGCCGATCGTAAACGTCGTGTCACCGGTCGCCGCCTGCACCTGCGTCTGAATGTCGCTCAATATCTGCTGTAGCGTTTGGGTGGTAACATCGTAGGAGACCGTGACGCCGTTGATCGTGACCTTCCCCGTTCCACCGGACGTACCGTTGGTTGCGGCGATCGCCGCATACGATTGGTCGAGAACGGTCGTCTGCCAACTCGGGCCGCCGTTCTGCGTGTCGAGCATCGAATGGCCGGCGGCGGGGTTGTTGGTAGTCTGCGACGAGGTCGCCAACTGCGTTGAGTCGATGACGTAGGTGCCCGGCGTTGCGGCCACCCCGGCTATCCCCTGTGCGGTAGCAACGTTGGTATTGCTGCTGAGGGCATCGTAGGTGTTAAACAGGCTGGGCTGCGAGAGTCCCGTCAAAGCGCTCTGCACGGAGGCAAGCATGGCGTTGATCGTGACGAGCTCGGTATTCGCTGCGTCGAGCGTCGCGATCTGCTGGTTGAGCGCGACGTTCTGCACCAGCGTGAGCGAGGTGAGTTTTTGGATGATAGAGTTGTAGTCGATCCCGGAGGCGATCCCCGGGAACGATATCGGCGGTACGTTCGTGCCGGGAACGATGCTCGACACCGCTATGCGTTCCGATCCAGCGTCACGCCGTTGTGCTTGTCGAAAAATACCGCCATCTGAATGAGCAGCTCGGGCGGAAACTGCGCCACCTCTTTGCCGGTCTTCGGATCGCTGAAGACCGTGACGATCTCACGATGTTCTACGCGGTACGACACGTTCAGGGACGTGGGCTGCGTCCCGTGCGCTTGGCCGAGCAAGCGCGAGATCGCCGTCGTCAGCGCACCGGGTGCCGGGTTGTTCGTATCCGCGACGGCGTGCGCCGGTACAACTACGGTCGGGTGCGGTGCCCGGGCAGGCGCAGGCGCAACAGCCTGAACGTCCATGTTGGAGGCCTCCATAGTGCTTCTACTTCCCTGTTTCGGCGTTTACGCTCGGGCAGTTTAGCAGGTTGCGGGAAAAGCCTCGTGCCAATATCCGCGGAGCGATTTGGGGCGAGTTCGAGGCGTGAAGAGGGAGCAACGCCGTAGCGTTGTGACTGATGAGCAACGAAGAAATCGCCCCAAAGCGCCCGCGGGATTGGTGCGGGGATTTTTCCGCAACCTGCTAGGCTCGGGCGTAGGCAGCAACGATGCCGACGAGCGCCAGCACCGGATCGCAGGCAGCGGCAATGCGTGAGGCTGCCTGCGCGACGTCCCCATCGGCGGCTCGAAGCCACGCGTCCTCGAGTCCGCCTGCGATCCCGTCGACCGAGGCCGGATCGACCTCCCAAAGGCCCGGCCGCCATTGCTCGGCGGCGAACCCCTGCGCCGGAAGCACAAGAGCGCATCCGCACAGGGCCGCCCGCACGGTGCGGCTCAACCCAAATGACATCCACGAAACGTTCGCAAAGACGCGTGCTCGCCGGTAGAGCGCTGCCACGCACCCTTCCGAAAGGTCCGTCAGCACGATCGTCCGCTCGTCCACATGCTCCTGGAGAAACGTGTAGTAGTCTTTCTCCGAGACCGGGCCGACGATCACCAGCGGCAAGCCAGCTGCGGAGGCAGCGCGCGCCAGCAGCAACTGATTGCACCGCCGCTCGATCGGCGCGTGCGCCAAGATGAAATCCTCCGTGCCGACCAGGCCCGCTATCGGCTCGACCTCGCGGTCGGTCGAAACGCACGGAGCGGCGATCACGGGCGTCCCGCCCCATGCAAAACGATCGGCGAGAAAGCCCCCCTCGGCCGCCGAGGAGACGATGACCGCGCGCGCCTGACCGAGCGCCTCGCGCACCGCTGCGCCATATCCCTCGAACGGCTCGCTCTCGCGCTTGGTCACGCCTTCGGCGTCGAGTCGCCGCAGTGCCAGCATCCGAAGATGATCCCTCAGCGCGACTTCGTCGCGCGAGACCTGCAGAAAGACGCCGGTAACGGCAGCACCCCAGACGCCTTCGCGCTCGACGTTCTCGATCTGCGGCGTCAGCACCGCCGGAACGCCCGCTTCGGCAAAACGCCTGAGAAACGCGGCCGTCTTCGACGGGTGCGAGAGGCCGATCGCGTGCCCGAGGTCGTAGGAGCCCGGCACGATGGACTCCGAGAGGCCCCGAACGTCGACGCTAAACCCTTCCGCATTCAAGCGCCGCGCCAGCTCGCAAGCCTCGTCGGAGTCAGAGTCCGGATGCTGGCGCCAGTCGTCGCGTAACGCGACGACGACCCGCCCCGACGAACCGCCGACCGGAGCCGGCGTCGCACCGCCCAACGGTCGCCGCAGTTGCTCGCGCTGCCGCGTCACGACGCTGAAGACGCGCGCGCATTCCGAGTCCGCCGGATCGAACGAAAGCATCACGTCCATCGGCACCGGCCGTGCGACGCGAACGACGTGGCTGCCCCCCACCTCGGCATCGAGCAGCACCGCCGTGACCGCAGCCGCGGCCGGCGCCTCCCGCGCGAGGAAGAGATCCTGGGGCGCGTTTTCGTCGAGTTCGCCTAACGCATCGAGCCCGTACCAGGAGCGCACGGCCGCGAACGCGTCGCCCAGATCGGCCTGCAGCCGCCGCGCGTGGCGCGCCAGAATCGCGAGGCCCGTCCCGGCAGCCGGCCCGTCCCGAACCGCCACGTCCTTACCGCGCGCCATGCGCGCCGCGAACGCATACGGCGCCGAAGCCTCCAGCACCCGCGCGTACGAAGCCGCACCGAGAAAGCCGAGATCGCGCGCGCCTTCGAACTGCTCCAGCGCTCCAGCCGGCGCATCGTAGCGGCGAATCTGCTCGGTCGAAAGCGACGCATGCAGAAGGTGCGCCGTCAACCACGGCAGCAACTCCGCCTCGAGCGCGTCGACGGTCTCCTCCGAGAGCGCAGCATGCACTGAGAGCGGCCAGACCAGCGGCGAAGACTCGATCTCCTGCAGCATCGCGCCGTCGACGATGACGAACGGCACGACCGCGAGCTCTCCGTCGCGAGCGAAGACGAGGTCGAGCGCGCTCTCCAGGCGGATTGCCTGGTAGAGCGGTTCGAAGCGAGCGGCTACCAGCGTCTGCGCTGAGACGACGCGGCGCAGGCGACCGGCATCGCGCCAGCAATCCAGCACGCGGTGACGGGAGTGATATCTCATGCGGGCGCGAGCGGCTCGAGCAGGCGGCGCAACGCGCTTGGGCTTGCGTCGGCGACGGGTTCGAGCGCGAGAAGTGCGGCCTGCGTCGGCTCTCCGATGCGCATACGCCGTACCGAAGGAAGCGAGGCGAGCCAGGCTTCGATATCGTCCACGTCGCCGATCTCGACATCCGGCGTCTGCTCCGTGGGGATGCCGCTCCGCGCGATCGTTCGCTCCACCCGAGATCCCAGCGTCTGGGCGCTCAATTCGCCGTGCGCCGCAATCGCGCACAACACGTCGCGTACGCCCGCATACGCCCGAACGTAGCGGCGCAGGAACGCGCCGATCTCCTCCCACTCCGCTTCGCTCGACGGCGCGGCGAGGAAAACGATGCGGTAGGACGCCGCACTCGCCTCGGCCGGCAGCGCGAAATAATGCGCCGGCCGGTCGAATCCGCCCAATATCGCTCCCCGCGCCGAATAGCCGTGCGCGGGATTGGCCGCAGGCAGATTCCACTTTGACGTGAAGCGGTGCCAGTTCTCGCGCATGGTCGCCGCATAGTCGATCTTATTCGCGGCAAACGTGCGGCTTCCGAAGTGATGGATGAAGACGTCGTTGCAGACGTAGATGCGATACCCGGCCGCGCGCACGCGTATGCAAAAATCGTCGTCCTCGAAGTTGCCGACTCCGAAACGTTCGTCGATGCCGCCGATCTCGTCGATCGTCCGCCGGTCGATGCAAAGGCACAGCCCGATCGCCCGATCGGCGACGTACCCGGTGCGCCGGTAGCGTTCGCGGCGCTCGGCCGCATAGCGGTGCATCTCCGCGAGACCCTGATACTCCACGTCGACCACCAGTTGGTGCCCGACGACGCGGTTACTCCGGGGAGCGCAGACGCCGAGCCCCGGGATACGGTCGAAAGCATCGAGCAGCCCGTCGAGCCATCCCTCGGTGACGACCACGTCGTTGTTGAGCAGGACGACGTACTCGCCGCGCGCCGCGGCCAGCGCCTGGTTGTTACCCCCTGCGTAACCGCGATTGGACGCGTTGTAGATCACCCGCACGTCCTCGAGCGTGCGAAGCCAATCGGTCGTTTCGCGCGCGGAGCCGTTGTCCACCACGATCACTTCGTACGGATGGCTCGTATAGGCGCGTATCGATTCGAGCGCAAGTTTCGTAAACTCGGGAGCGTTCCAACTCAGCATCACGATCGAGACGAGCCCCCGCGCGCGCGGTACTAGCGAACGCAGCGCCCGCTCGGTCAGCGCAACGTCGTCGGAGAGGACTTCGCGAAGGCGCAGCCCATGGACGCGTTCGAACTGCGGATCGTCGCACGGGTCCGGGAACGTTCCGAGCCGGCGCGCGCCGCCGCGCGTTCCCAGGCGTAGACCGGCGGCGCGGATCAAGTAATCGGCGACCGCGCCGTGCAGCGTGGGAAAATCGGCCAACCGTTCGTGCATGGGGAAATGCCGTAACGCAATCAGCGTGCAGCGAGCGTCGGCGGCGAAGGTTGGAGATCCGTCGTCGCCGGGCGGTAACTCGGGCGCTGCCGTTGCGGCGGCGACGTTCCAGCCGAACTCGATCTGCCGGACGAGTTCGTCGAGCCAGCCCTCGCGCAGTTCGCTGCCGGCCTCGACGAAGGCGAGGTAGCGGTCTCCCCGGCGCTCCATCTGGCGGCGCGCGAGCTCGATCTCCTGGCCGGCGCCGGCAATCAGAATGCGGTCGACCGGCGCGACGTTCGCGCGCAGCATACGCTCGCATGCGGCTGCGTCGAAGCCGTCGCGCGCGCCGTGGACGAGTACCGTGGTCGTCGGCACGGGCAAGAGTTCGCTCGTGAGGATCCCGTTCGAGGCGCGCAGCCGCCGGCGCACTTCGCCCCGGCGAAGCGCGCGCGCAACTTCGTCGTACTCGACGCGGCCGTTCCATCGGCGGGCCAGCCGCTCGACGTTCGCGGCGACGCGGCGAAAGCGCTGCGTCCCCGACTGCGATTCGAAATGCGTCAGCACGGCCTCCGGCTCGTACACCACGCGCAGGCCGCGCGCTCGAACCTTCAGGCAGTAATCGACGTCCTCGTAGCCGTTCCAAAAACCCTCGTCGAGACCGCCCAGATCGAGATAGAGTTCGCGCGGCGTCACGAAGCAGGCGGCCGTCACCACCTGGAGATCCGCACGGACGTGGGCGCTTGGGTCTTCACCCGGCGCAAGGTAGAGATCGTGCAGCGGCACGAAGCGCGCGAGCCCGAAGGGGCTGGCCTCGATCATGACGCCGGCGTGCTGAATGCGGCCATCGGGGAAGAGCAGCCGCGCGCCGACCGCTCCAACCCCGGGCTGCGCCGCAGTTCGCAGCATCGCGGTGAGCCACCCGGGCCGCGCGACGGTATCGTTGTTCAGCAGCACCAGGAAACGGCCCCGCGCCGCACGGGCGGCTTGATTGTTCGCGCCGGCGAAACCCCGGTTGACTTCGTTGCGGATCGCAATAACCCACGGAAACTCCGCCAGCATCGCCGGCGTCTCGTCGCTCGAGGCATTGTCGACGACGATCACCTCGCCCTCGCCGGCTCCGACGAGAGTCTGGCGCAGGGTCAGCAGGCACTGGCGCGTGAGCGCCGCTTTGTTGAACGCGGGTATGACGATCGTGTAATCCAGCTCGGGCATCCGCGCAGGTCTACGCCAGAGCCCCGTCGGCGACGCGCCGCGCATCGTCGAAACGCCCGGCACGCAAGTAGAACGTCGCCAACTCTACCGACGCGCGTTGGCGATCGAGGCTCACCGCGCCCTGCAAAGCGGCTTCCGCTTCACCGAGCAGCCCCTTCGCCTCCAAGAGTGCCGCTCGCAGAAGTTGCGCGTCGAGCTGCACGGGGTCGATGCGCAGCAGACGGTCGACGCAGTCCAGCGCTTCGTCGAAGCGGCCCAACTCGCGCAGTACGACGCCTTCCAAAAAGCGCGCGCGTCCGTAGGCGGGGGTAGCCGCCTCTCCGATGCGGCCAAGATGCTCGAGCGCTTCGTCCTTGCGGCCGAGATTGACCAGGCAGATCGCTGCATTGTAGTGCAATAACGGATCCTCCGGCCAGCGCGCGAGACCTTGCAGCGCGAGATCCAAGCCGGAGGCAAATGTTCCGGCACCGATGTGCTGATGCGAACGGCGGAGGAAATCCGCGCTCTCGGCCGGAGCCGTTGCGCGTTCGCGCTCGAGCAGCGCCTCGAGCTTTGCTTCCTCTCCCCGCTCGCGATAGAGCGCCTCGAGCGCATTGAGCGCCGTGGCCGCTCCCGGTTCGATTTCGAGCGCCATCTCGAGGTACCGTTCCGGGGCGAACCAGCCGCGACGCTGCGCGACGGCGGCGGCGGCGGTCAGCATCGTGACGGCCGTCGTCTTTGCCACGCGGCCGTAGGATTGTTCGATGACCTCGACGGCCCGGGACTCCTCTCCATGGCGCAGCAGAAAATTCGTATAGTCGAGAATCGCCTGCTCGTCGCCGAACTCTTCGTAGAGCTCGCGCAGCGCCCGCAGCGCCTCGCCGAAGCGCCCGAGTTGTTCGAGAGCGCGCGCGTAGTTGACGCGCAGCGGTTGCACCTTCGGCCGATTGGCGAGACCCTTTTCGAACCACGCGAGCGCCTGCTGGAAATCGCCTTGCTGCGCGTACGTCGACCCAATCTCGCTCTGCGCCTTCCAAATCGAGACCTCTTCGTCGACGACGAACTGCTGCTGAGCGTAGTTGCCGTCGTCGATGGCCGCCGCATAGGCTTCCCGTGCCTCGTCCAGTCTTGCCAAGGCCACCAAGGACTTCCCCAACTGGAAGTGACCGTTGGCGTAATGCGGCGAGAACTCCAAGCACAGCCGCGCCGTCTGGGCACCCCGCTCCGGATCGCGCAACTTGTCGCAGTAGACTTCGGAGAGCATCGCCAGGCCGTTCGGGACGAATCCGCGCGCGCGCCGGCCGTTGAGATCGCGCATCCGTTCGAGGGCGTCGCGCGCGGCCTCGAAATCGCCCATCAAGAAGGCCGTCGACCCCAAATTGAACCAGTGGAACGGATCGTCGGGTTCGCGCTCCGTGGCCGCAGTGACGATCTCGAGATTGCGCCGGCCTTTGTCGCGGGCCGAGACTACGTCCTTGAGGTAGCCGTGGTGAAGGATGGTGACCGGCGAGGTCACGCCATCCAGCCCCGTCGGACTATCGCCCACGGTTGGAAACTCGTGAATGAGGCCGCGGAATCGGATCTCGTCGCTGTTTGGGAAGATGCGAATCAAGGCGTGCGACATCGTGCCCGTGCCGCGATAGTCGTCGGCTTTATTGAAACATCGCAGCCAGACGGCGGTCCGATACGCCGGCGCTCGTTTGAGTTCTTCGAGGGCGGCGAGCGATTCGGGCAACAGCTCTTCGTCGGCGTCCAGCACCAAAATCCACCGTTTGGTCGCAAGCGCCAGGCTTTCGTTACGCGCCCACGCGAAATCGTTGCGCCACGGGCGATGCTCGATCCGAGCGCCGAAACGCTCTGCGATCTCGAGCGTGGCGTCGGTCGAGCCCGTATCGACGATACAGATTTCGTCCACCACGCCGGCCGCGCTGCGCAGGCACTGCTCGAGAAAACGCTCTTCGTTCTTGACGATCATGCACAGGCTCAAGCCCGGAGGTTTTTGGGGCCGCTCGCCCGGCGGCCGGGGCAGGCCCAGCGGCAAGGCTCCGGCCGCCGACGGGGGCGCGGAGCGGGTCGCGTTCGCAGTCTTTATTCGAACCGGCATCCTATCTAATTTCGGCAGACCGGATAGAAAAAGAGAGCCTGCCGAAGCAGGCTCTCCCTACGACTCGGAGTCGCGTCGAACGCTAGCGGAACAGACCGAGTACGGACTGCGCGTTGGCGTTGGACTGGGCCAAGACGGAGGTGCCGACTTGGACCAGGACTTGGAGTTTCGTGAACTCGGTGGTTGCCTGACCGACGTTGAGGTCCCGAATATTCGATTCCGACGCCTGTAGGTTCACCGTGGCGATGTTGTTGTTGTTCGCGTCCTCGTTGAGGCGCACGATGACCGCGCCGAGTTGCGCCTGCTGCGTCAGCAGCTGTTGCAGCGCGTTGTCGACCTGGCCGATCGCATCTTCCGCTCCGAGCGACGGGTTGTTGGCGGCCGAGATCGCGACGTTGACGTTCGATATCCGCAGCGTCTGCGTATTGGTCGCCTGGATACCGAGTTGGATCGTGTCGCCCTCGTCGGCACCGGACTGGAAGTTGAAGGCCGGGTTGTTCGGGTTGGTCAGAGCAGCCACGTTCTGGCTGATCTTGATGTACGACGTTACGCCGACGTCGGCCGACGTGAGGTTCCCGACGGTGATCGAGACGTTCTCGAAGTCCGCCGAAACGCCGTTGGCTCCGTAGAGCGTCGAAGAGACCGAGATCGCGCCGCTCGCGCTGTTGATGAACGTCTCCTGAACGGCTATCGACGTACCGGTGTTGACGACCTGTAATTCGATCGTGCCGTCGACGGTTGCGTACGTGCCGGTGCCGAAGGCTTGCGAAGCTCCGACCGTGGTGTTGAAGTTGGCGTTAGCCGCCACCGCCGAGGCCACCAGGAAGCCGCTCGAGAGCGTGCCGTTGTTGCTCGCGAGCGCCGAGTTGGCGGTGATGTTGAGGAACGAATTCTGTTCTGCCTGGAAACCGGCATGACTACCGTCGAGCAGGGCCTGGCCGTTGAAATTCGTGTTCTGCGAGATGCGGTTGACCTCGAGCAGGAGCTGCGAGATCTCCGATTGCAGGTTCTGGCGGTCGTTTTGGCTGTTGATGGAGCTGGCGGCTTCGACCGCGAGACTCCGGATGCGCTGTAAGATGTCGGTGGTCGTCTGCAACGCGCCCGACGCAACCTGCGCCGCGTTGTTTGCGTCTTGGACGTTTTGAATGGCTTGCTGGAATCCGTCGACCTGCGTTTGCAGGTTGGTTGCGATGGCAAGCCCTGACGGATCGTCCGCCGCCGTATTGATACGCAGTCCGCTGGAGAGCTGCGTTACGACGTTCTGCAGAGCCGCTTGATTGCGATTGAGGTTCAGCTGAACGCTGTTTGCCAACAAGTTGTTGGCAATGCTGAGTCCTTGTGACATATCTCCTCCGTGATCACACGCGTGCGTGAATGACTAGTCTGGAGGGAACTTCCTGTCCCCTTCCATCAGGGTATCGGCCGCCTGCCCGGTGAGTTTAGCGTTTTTTGCGCTGCGCGGCCGGAGAACGGCGGTCCCGACCGCAACGGTCGGGACCGTTGCGGTCACTTCGGTCTGCATCTTGGCCGCCGAAGCCGCGCTCAGGTTGGCACGCTGGATCTCTTCGTAAATCTCGGAACGATGCACCGAGATCTCCCGCGGGGCCTCGATGCCGAGCTTGACCTGGTCCCGGTCCACGCCGACGACGACGATGCGGACGTTGTCGCCGACCATGATCGACTGGTTGACTTTTCGGCTCAGGACAAGCATGGTTCGCCCTCCTTGGCTGCTCGGACTGGCTCCGAGCCCGCCCAAGAGATGGTCTAGGACCTGGCCGCTTCTTGCGAACGGGCGGCGCCACCTGGCGCCGGGGTCAGCCTGGGGCGACGGCGGACTCTGCCGTTCGGGGCACCGGCCGGCGCACGGAGTATCCCGAGTTCTCCAGCATGACCTGGCGAGCGCGGCGCGACTTCAAATTAATCACGATCGGTGCGAGCAGGTTCATCGTCATCTCACGCGCGTCTTTCGTCACGACCACGACGCAAAGGAGCGAGAAATCGTCCGGGTTGCGCAACTCGAGTGCCGCCGTGGCGTACGCGGGGAGCTTCGGCTCGTAGTCGGGGAACATCTGCCACGGGTCGGCTGCCGGCAAGGCGACGGTAGGGTCGTCGGCCGACTGCAGCCACAGAAAGTTCGGCTGCTCGTCGAGCGTAAGCGCGAGGAAGCGGCGCAGGTGCGCGAACCCGGGAAGCCCCCAGGGGAACTCGATGAGGTCGTTCGCTTCGAACGTCACCTCGCCGAAACGCTGCGTTTGGATGCTCGTCGTCTGGGGCGACTCCATTGCGGTCATCGTTCTCCTCATGCCTTCGGCCTAGGGTAGGTAGTCGATCAACGTCTTGCCCTCGAGCCGCGAGGTCGTGGCATACGCGGCTTGCAGCGCCGTCTGCGTTTGCGAAAATTGGGAGACCACCTTAGCAATATCGGCATCTTCGATGCTCGATTGAACCGCCGTATCGTTGGCCACTTGCGAACTCGTGGTCGTGCCGAGGGCGCCGAGCGTCTGGATATTCCCCCCCAGTTGCGCGCGCGTGGTCGTTACGACGTTCAGGACGTGATCGATAGCGCCGATCTGGGTCGACAGATTGTTAACCATGTCGCCCTGCGGGGCAACGCTCAAGGCTTCGACGAGATTCGAGCTCGTCGAAGCCCCCGGGCTCGGCACGTCCGCGATCTGGAAGGGCTGCGCGGCCGCGAGCGAGATGCGCTGCGTCTGCGCGTCGAACGTCGCGGTGACCCCGGTCCCCGAACCGTTGATCGCGGAGACGACGTTCGCAATGGTCGAGGTCGGGCCGAACGTCAGGGTTACGCCGTTCGGAGCCGCCGCGGAGGCGATCTGGATCGATATCTTTCCGGCCGAATCGGGCACGAGGGCCGTTCGCAGGCTCGGGGAGTTCAGCTGGGTCGCCGGCGTGACGACCGTCCCGGCTTTGTTGAGCGCGGCCCCGCTTTGATCGACGATGCTCCCATTGGCCAGCGTATCGCGCAGGTTGACCAGGGTCTGGAAGACGTCCGGCGAGCCGTCCGTCGCACCGTAGTTAAAGGCCTGCTGCAAGGTCACAGAGGTCTTCGTCGACTGGCCGTTGGTGAAGCGCTGCTGCTGCGCCTCGAAATTACCGGTAAAGGTGACGCTCGAAACCGGCTGACCGTTCCCGCTCACCGGCGGCGACGAAGGCGCGGCGGTTCCGGCGAAGACATACGTGCCGCCGTACTGCGTGTTGGCCAGCCCGATCGCCTCTTGAAGCAGACCGTCGACCTGGCTTGCCAGGGATCTCTGTTGAGCCGGGCTGAGCGCGTCGGTGGCACCCTGCACGGCAAGCGAACGCGCCGACTGCAGGATGTTCGTAAGCGACGAGAGCGAGCCGTCCACCGTGGTCATCTCCGCAGTGGCGTTCTGGATGTTCGTCGAGGTCTGGTTCTCCTCGGAGATCGCCGTATGCAGCCCTAGGTCCTGAGCGATCTGCGTCGGGTTGTCCGAAGGCTGGTTCAACTGCTTGCCCGTGCTGAGCATGTTGCCGTACTGCGCCTGCTGGGCTACCAGGTTATCGATCGCTGCGATCTGTTGGTCGTAGAGCGACGATGTCGCTATTCGCATTACTTCAGCCCTCCGATGGACGTGATGACCGTATTGACCAGCGAGTCGAGGACCGTGATCGTCTGCGCCGCCGCTTGATAGGCGCTTTGATACTTGATGAGATTCTGCGTCTCTTCGTCGATGTTGATCCCGTCGACGGCCTGGCGCGCTTGGTCGATGCTCTGCGTGAGGTTCGTTTGCGTCGCGGCTCCGGCGATCGCCGTCTGCGCGTCGAGGCCCACCTGCGTTACGAAGCCTCCGTAGTACTGGCCGAGCGTCTGCGTCGCGGCCGTCGCAATGGAGAATCCCGCGGTGTGCGCGAGCGAGAAGTTCGCCGAGATCGATTCCACGCCGGTGACCGGGTTGAAGGAGACCGCCGATACGACGACGTTCTCTTGCGGAACGGCCCCGCCCGGCTGCGCGTCGACCGTGAGGAGTTGCCCCACTTGCACGTTCGTCACGCCGGCCGGCAGCGCGATCGTCGCCATGCCCGCAGCCACGGCCGCCGCACTGGTCGTCTGCAGTGCCGGAACGCCCACGTTGCTGGAAAACATGCCGAGTAGCGCGTTGGCTGCGCCGTTGTCGTTGGGTCCAAATGCGTTGCTCGAGTTCTGCGGGACGCCATCGATACCGGCGGCGCCCAATGAAACGAGCAGCGAGCTGCTATCGGCGATCGTGAACGTGGGAGCGGTAGGATTCGAGCCCTGGGCCGCGCGATGCGCCGCATCGGTGTTCGACGGGTCGCGGGCGAAGACGATCCGCTGCGAGGTCGCATCGAACGACGCCGTCACGCCCAAGTGCGCTCCGTTGAAGTGCGTAAGGAAGGCGTTGATCGAAGCGTCCGTCGTCGACGTATCGTATGCGAAGGCGGCCGCAACCCCATCGACGGTGACGGTCAGCGTGCCGGTGGCCCCGCCGGCGGGCGGCGGGTTTGCCAGCGTGAGGTTGCCGTTCAGCGCGGCCGACGTATCGACGGTATTGTTGGCCGAGTTCATCGGAACCACGAGCGACCCGGCCGCAGTGGATGCAAGACCGGCCGGCAGCTGCGACGGATCGGTGATGCCGACCTGGATGTTCGCCGCCGAGATCGGGAGCGTCCCGACGATCGGCTGGAAGAGGGCGGTACCCGCGACGCCGTTCTGATCGTATCCCGCCTGCGTGATTCGATTGACTTCGTTGGCTAATCCCGACGCGAAATTATCGAGTTGCTGCCCGTAAGCCGTTAACTTGTTGTTGTAGAGGTCGGCAAACGCGGCCAGCTGGCCGCTTCCGAGCGGAACGCCCGGAGCGTTCGCGGGCTGCGCCGGGACGGTTTGGAAATCGATCTTGAGCGCCGGCGTCCCGTTCGCGGCGATGCCGATCGTCGGCTGCGCGAGATGGTAGACGACGGCGTCGTTGACCAGGGATTGGCCGTTGACGGATACCAGCGTCGATCCGTCCGGCTGCACGCTCGTCTGCGTAGATATGTACTGCGAGAGCTGATCGATCAGATGGTCGCGCTGATCTTGAAAAGTATTCGGGTTGTCGCCCACCGCGGTCGATGCCCGTATCTGCTGGTTCAGGGCGCCGATTTGATCGAGGATGCCGTTGACCGTCGTCACGGCCGTACCGGCCTGCTGCAGCACTTGGGCCTTCTGCTGCGTGATGGTGGAGGCCGCACCGTTCAGCCCGGTCGCCAAGGCGCCAGCCTGCGCCAACACGTTCGCCCGCGCCGACGTGCTCGAGCCGCTGCCGGCCTGGGTGACGAGCTGGTTGATTGCGGTTTGAAAGGCCGTGAACTGCGCGTTCAGGCCATTGCTCGGTTCGCCCAGAGACGACTGCAGCGAGTCGAGCTGCGCCTGTTCGACGGTATAGTAGTTCTGCGATGCCGACGCGCCGCGGAAGAGCGCGTCGTAGGAGTTGGCGTGGATGCGTTGGATCCCCGACACGATCACCCCGTCGCCCATCGTGCCCGCCGTGTGGGCGGAATAAAACGGCGAACCTACGACCGCCGGCGCCGCCGAGAGATCGACCTGCTGGCGCGACGCCCCGGGCGTGTTGACGTTTGCGATATTATTCGCCGTTACGTTTTCCGCGTACTGGAAAGCGTCGAGCGACTTCCCCATCAGGGCCAGCCCGAAGAAACTCATGCCTTGCTGCTCACCAGAACGCTGCCGCTGGGCGGCGCCACGAAGCCCCGGCGCTTGTAGACGCCCGACCGATCGCTCACCGACTCCTGCAACTTGGCGGTGATCGCCAGCAGGCGCTCCAGCCCCGCCACGATGAGTGCCTTGTTATTTGCGACCGTGATGCGCAGCGAGATCGACCCGAACGCGATCTCTGAGAGGCGTTGATCGATGTGGGCGGCCATATGAATCGGGGCGTGACGGCACACCTGCTGCAGCGTCATCGCTCCGAAACCGCGCGCCTGTATGCCGCGCCGCCGAGCCGAAGCCCCCTGATGCGCGCGCCGCGCCGAATCGACCGCGCGGTCGGCGGCGATTATCTGCGCCGGATCGCCGGCCGGCAGGATCTGCGTAAGCGCGATCGCGGCAGCGTTGAGATTCGCAAGGCTCTGCGATTCGTCGAGCAGCGCCGAAGCGAAGGTCTCCCAAGAATCGTTCACGGTGCAACTCCCTGCGATACGCGCGTCTTAGACTCGCGCTTTGCGTCGGCCAGCACGCTCGCGCGCATCTGTGCTTCGAGTATTTTGGCGATGCCGAAGGAACCGCTCTGTGCCATCGTCTGGGCTTGCCGGTCGTCCAGCATCGATTGGTAGATATGCTCCGAATTTGACGCCTTGCCGAAGATCGACGATTTCGGTACCGTGTCGCGCATGGATTTGAAGAGCATCTCCAGGAAGACTCCCTCGAGTTGCGTCGCCGCTTTGTGCAGCTGCGCGAGCGCCCGTCTCTGCGCCGCGCTCAACTCCGGCTCCGCGGGAGGCACGGCGAGGGTGCTGCTCGCGCCGATCACTGGATCACCAGATCGGCCTGCAGCGCACCCGAAGCACGTAGCGCTTGGACGATGGCGATGAGATCGCGCGGCGTTACCCCCATGGTGTTCAGCGCCTGCACCACCGAGGAGAGCGTCGCCGCGCCCGCTATGAAGGTTAGGTGCTTGTTCTGCGTTTGGGCGCGAACCCGCGTATTGGTCTGCATGGCTCCCGGAGCCGTGGTGAACGGTCCCGACGGAACGTAGCGATTGGTGGTGGTGATCGTGATCGTCAGGTTCCCATGCGCGATCGCGCAGGGCGCGAGCTTGATATCCCCGCCGAAGACGATCGTCCCGGTGCGTTCGTCCATGACGACCTTCGCCAGTTGGTCCTCGTTGAGCGAGAGGTCGCTGGCATCGGCCAGGAATTGCACGGGATTGTCGTGATAGCGCGGCGGAAGCGTCACGTGTACCGTCTCGGCGTCGAGCGCCCCCGCGGTACCGCCGCCAAAGTAGTGATTGAGCGTTGCCGCGAGATTCGCCGCGGTCCGAAAGTCCGGCGTCGTCAAGACGTAGTCAAAACCGTTGCCGCTCGTGATGGCCGTGTGCATGCCGCGTGCGATGATGGCGCCGTTGGGAATCCGGCCCACGGTCGGGTGGTTTTGAGAGATGCTGTCGCTGGCAAAACCCGCCGTAAACCCGCCGATCGAGAGCGGGCCTTGCGCGGTGGCGTAGACCAGATCGTTGGCGGCGCGCAGTTCGGTGAGGATCAGCGTCCCGCCCTGGAGGCTCGTAGCGTCCCCCATTGCGGAGACCGTCGCGTCGACGTTATCTCCCGAATGCGCGAACGGCGGAAGCGTAGCGGTTACCATGACGGCCGCGACGTCGCGCGTGCGGACTTCCTGCGAGGTGACGGTGAGACCGAAAGACTGCAGAACGTTTTGGATCGTCTGGCTGGTAAAGAGAACCGACGTCGAGTCGCCGGTGCCTGCAAGGCCGGTGACGATACCGTAGCCGACCAACTGATTGCCGGTTACGCCCTGTACGTGTGCGATATCCTTTACGAATACGCTCTGCGCGGCGGCCGGCCGCGCTGCCGGCACCGCCATCGCGCACGATGCCGCTAACAGGGTTACCGTTAAAAGCCCACGCACGCTCATCGTTCTCACCATCAGAATAAGAAGTCCAGGAAGCGGCGAATCAAGCCTTCGTGTTGTTGCTGGAAGTCACCGCTGAAAGAAGCTCGGACGCCGGCGACGCGCGCGCTGAGCACCGTGTCGGTCGCGTCGATGTCTTCGGGGCGCACGTATCCGGTCACCGTCATGACCTGCCGCTGCCCGTTCACCAGCACGTTCTGGGAACCGGCGATCTGTAGGACGCCGCTGGGCAGCACGCCGACGACGCGCGCCATCATCGACGATACGAACGCATTGCTGCCGTTCTTGGTGCGGCTGCTCTGCGAGCCCGTCTGACCGCCGATCGACGTCGGAAACCGCAGGAACGAAAGTGCGGCGTTACCAACGCCGGCATCCAGCCCGATGTTGTAGCCTTTGGCATTCTGCACGACGTCGCTGCTGGCGCTGTTCACCGCAAAATTGAACTGCACGAAGACCAGGTCGCCGACCTGTGTCGCGCGGTGGTCGGGTCCCAAGCGCAGCGGGTGCCCCGCGCCGACCGGCGGCGGTGCTGCGACGTAGAGCGTATTGGCCATCCCCACCGCCGGGAGGGCGCAGAGGGCCAGCATCACCACGACGGATTTCATTGCGCCTCGTTGCCTCCCGAGAGATCGAGTTCCACGCGCCCCGGGCCGATCACCGTGCCGGAGAGCGATTTGTTGGTCGATGGGTTGTATATCTGCACCTGGTCGCCGAGGCCGCCGCTCGTCCGCGCAACGACGTCCGCCGTTAACGCAACGCCCGAGTCGCGCACGATGAGCACGACCGTCGATCCAGCTTTGACGATCATGTTGGTGACGGTCGACGCGACGGCAATCGGCTGACCCTTCGCAACCATTGTAGCGATCTCGCGACCGAGGAGAATCGCGGTACCGTTGACGGCTTGCCCCGCATACGGCACGCGCGCCACCTTCACGTCGCCGGCGGAGAGCACCGTTCCGGCGGCGAGATCGCGGGCCGCTACCGCGGTTTGGACGTAGCGCTGCACGCGGTATCCGGCGTATACGGTGCGCTCGAACTTGCCGTTCACGTCGACGGTCACGGGCACGTTTACGTAACTTGGCGCGATCATGGGAGCGCCTGCGGCGAGCGTCACGCGCCCGGCGGCGACGATCTGGTCGGGCACGGCGAAGGCCGGAAGGTAGCTCCGGTCGGCGGTAACGGGCAGCGCGCGGATCGCGCGAGCCGCCAGCGCCGCGATGCGGGCACCGCCGATGCGCTGGGTCGACGGCGCGTTCGCGGCGGCCCCGGCGGGCAGGAGCGCGATCGAGAGTGCGAGCGAGATTGCGAAAGTGCTTTTCATTACGGGCTCTTCGTATTGACCGCCGTTTGAAGCATCTGGTCGGCGGTGCTGATGGCTTTGGAGTTGGCTTCAAACGCCCGCTGCGCCACGATCATGTTCACGATCTCTTGCACGACCTGCACGTTGGAGCCCTCGAGATAACCGCCTTGGAGCGTCCCCGCGCCGTTGAGGCCCGCCTGCGTAACGATCGGAGCTCCCGACGCCGCGGTCTCCGTATAGAGATTGTGCCCTCCGGTGGGCGAGAGGCCGGCCGGATTAACGAAGCGTGCCAGCGTGATCTGACCGAGTTGCTGCGGAAGGCTCGAGCCGGGGACCATCGCGGTCACCGTGCCGTCTTGACCGATCTGAACGGCCTCGGCATTCTGTGGAACCGTGATCTGCGGCTGCACGAAGTATCCATCCGCCGTGACCAGCGAACCGTTCGCGTCGATCTTGAACGAGCCGTCGCGCGTGTAGGACGTCGTGCCGTCGGGCATCGTCACCTGAAAGAAGCCGTCGCCTTCGATCGCGACGTCGAGCGGGTTTCCGGTCGACATCAAACTGCCTTGCGTGAAGATCTTCTCCGACGAACCGACCTTGACGCCCAAGCCGACTTCCTGGCCGACGGGCACCACGCTCGCGCCGACGGGCGCACCCGGGGCCTTGATCTCCTGATAGACCAAGTCCTGAAACTGCGCGACGTTGCGGCGGAAGCCCGTCGTATTCACGTTGGCGAGGTTGTTCGAAATGGTGTCCATGTTGAACTGCTGGGCTTCCATTCCGCTGGCCGCCGTGTAGAGTGCTCGCATCATGGTGCCGAAGGTGCTCCTTTACTTGGCTTGGCCGACGCCGGTAATAGAGAGACCGGTCGTGGCATCTTGCGTGTAGATGACTTTTTCGTTGGCTTCGAACCAACGCTGCGCGGAGATCAAGTCGACCATCGAGCGTATGACGTTGGCGTTGGAGCCCTCGAGGAAGCCCTGCTGCACCGTCGCGTTCGTCGCGGTGGACGGGCGTGCGGTACCGGTATCGACGAACCGGCTATCGCCCTCCGGGCGCAGCGCGACGAGATTGCCGAACTGCGTGAGCTGCAGTTGCCCGAGCGTCTGTCCGTTCTGTGCGATCGTGCCGTCGGCCGCAATCTGGAAGGGACCGTTCGGGACTGCGATCGGACCGCGGTTCGTACCGAGTACGAGATTGCCGTTGGTCGTCGAGAGCAGCCCTTGCGCGTTGCGAACGAACTGCCCGTTGCGCGTGTAGCGCACGCCCTGCGGGGTCTGTATCGTGAAGAACCCGCTGCCTTCGATCGCGAGGTCGAGCGGGTTGCCGGTTTGCTGCAGCGGTCCCTGCGAGAAGACGGTCGGCGTATCGTAGATCTGCGAACCGGTACCGAGCGCGCCCACGTACGGCGCGACGGCTACGCCTTTGTGCGGAGCCGAGCCGGGGTCGGTTTGAAAGCGATAGATGCCGATCTCGGGAGCCGACTCGACCTGCAAGAGCGTCCGTTTGAAGCCGGTCGTGTTGACGTTCGCGAGATTGTTCGCGATCGCGTCGGCTTGCGATTGTGCGACGAGCGCTCCGGCCGCTGCCGTATAAAGCCCACGTACCAAAACAAAAACCCCTCCGCACGGACTGGTCGTACGCTATCGTACGCGCGAGACCGTCAATCGATCGGGTCCCGCCGCGGCCTCCACCCCGTGCGAAGGGCAGTCCGGCCGCGTTCACTTCAAAGTATCGGCATAGCAGCGTCGGAGTTTAGCCGCTTCGAAACGATCTCGAGCAACGGAAAAGGCGCCCGAAGGCGCCCGCGAGCTCGGTGCGGAGATTTTTCCGCGACCGGCTAGACTTGCATGCTCGACACTTCTTGGTAGGCCTGCAGTAATTTGTTGCGGATCGCCAGCGTAAACTGCATGGCGAGCGTCGCCTCTTCTACCGACGTCACGACTTTGTTGATGTCGTTCGTCTGGCCGGTGGCGAGTTCGCGCGTGAGCTTGTCGGACGTTTGCAACTTGTCGTTGACGTCGCTCAACATCGATTTCACGGTGTCTTTGAACGAAACTCCGCCGGCCGCCGCAGATCCATCGGCAGGTATCGGCTCGGAGCGCACGCGGCCCGGCGCGATGTCGGGGACGAACGTTCCCGGAAGGACCTTGCTCATGGCTGAATCGTAGGGCGACTTGATATTCATCGCATGTTAACTGCCGAGCAGTCCCATCGTCGCCTGGCCCATGTTGCGAGCCTCTTGAATCGCCGTGACGTTGGCCTCGTAGGCGCGGGATGCCGCCATCAGGTCGACCATCTCTTTGACGACCGAAACGTTGGGGTAGTGGACGTAGCCGCGCGCATCGGCCTGCGGGTTCCCAGGATCGAAGACCAGCCGATCGGGGCTCTGGTCCTGGACGATTCCAAGCACCTCGACGCCGCCCTGCCCCGAGGCATTTGCAGTCGGTTTCTGTGCGAAGACGACCAGTTGCCTCTTAAAGGCTCCGCCCTGCGGCGTCTGCGTCGTATTGGCATTCGCGATGTTGTTGGCAATAACGTCCATGGCCAGCCGCTCTGCGGAGAGGCCCGACGCACTGATCTCGACCGACGAATAAAAACCCATTGTCTAGTTCGGCAGCTCCGTAATAGCCTCGCGCAGCCGCTTGAACTGCACTTGCAGCAGCTTCGCCATCGTCTGCGAATAGCCCGAGTTCTGCGAAACCTCCGCCATCTCCTGATCGATATCGACGTTGCTGCCGTCGCTGCGCATCCGGGTCGCGGTATCGACCTTCACCTTCGGGTCGAACGCCCGCGAGGGCGCTACGGTGCCGCCGGCCGAGAACTGGCGAGGGTTATCGGTCTCGAGCGCCAGCCGGTTCGGGTCCCCGGATCCACCGCCGACTTCGGCCAGCGCTTGCTTGAACGAGACGCTCTGCCGCCGGTAGTTCGGGGTATCGGCGTTGGCGATATTGTTCGCAAGCGCGTTCTGCTGAAGGCTCGCGCCCTGCAGCGCGTCGCCGAGCATCGTGACCGTCGTACCGAAGCCTAACCCGGGAATCTCGCCCATTACTGTTCCTATCGGCCGGCCCCGCCGGAAGCTTAACCGAACTGGCTTTGGTACAAACGCGCGTAGAAGCCGCCTCGCGAGAGCAGCTCGGCGTGCGTGCCCGCCTCCAGCATGCGCCCCCCCTCGATGTAGAGGATCTTGTGCGCGCGCCTGATGGTCGAGAGCCGGTGCGCGATGATCAGCGTGGTGCGGCCGGGCAGCAGCCGGTCCAGCGCCTGCTCGATCAGCGCTTCGGAATGGCTGTCCAGGGCGCTCGTCGCCTCGTCCAATATCAGGATGCGCGGATCGCGAAGAATCGCGCGCGCGATCGAGATGCGCTGCCGCTCTCCACCGGAGAATCGAGCGCCGCGTTCGCCGACCTGCGTGGCGTATCCATCCGGAAGCGAGAGGACGAACTCTTCTGCATTGGCTTCGCGTGCGGCCGCCCGCACTTCGTCGTCGGTCGCATCCAAACGCCCGTATCTGATGTTTTCCGTCACCGTCCCGCGAAAGAGCTGCGCTTCTTGCGGAACGATGCCGATCGCCGCCCGCAGCTCGCTCAACCGTAAGGCTGCTATATCGACGCCGTCGAGCGTGATGCGGCCGTTCTGTGGTTCGTAGAAGCGCGGGACGAGGTTTACGATCGTCGTCTTCCCGGCGCCCGACGGCCCGACGAGCGCTACGATCTCGCCCGCCTCGATCACCGCGTCGAGGCCGTCGATCGCGCTCGGGTCGCCGGCCCCATAAGAAAAGCAGACGTTTTCGAATGCAAGGCGCCCGTCGACCTTTCCGAGATGCCCGCCGCCATCGCTCTCGCGGCGTTCGACCGGCAGATCGAGAATCTCGTAGACCCGACCCGCGCCGACCAGCGCCTTGCTGATATCGCCGACGAATGCGGCAAAACGGTTCATCGGATTGATGAGGTTGACCAGAAGACCCCAGTACTCGAAGATCTGGCCGATATTCAGGCGCCGCGTAACGACGACTTCATAGACGGAGAGCCCGATGATCCCGACGATCGCCGTAACGATGAGCACCGATAGCACGAGCGGCTGCGTCTGGATAAACTGCGTGAGTTTCATGTACGTGCCGAAGAGCTCGTCGGTCCGCCGGGAGAAGCGCTCGGCTTCGTAGCCCTCGCGCCCGAACGCCTTGACGATGCGCTGGCCGTGCAAGGTCTCCGTGAGGCTTGCCGAGAGATCGGCGATGCGCTGCTGCGTCCGCAGCGTACTGGCTGAGATGAGCTTCTGGAATCGCGATACCGCGAGCGAGACGACCGGGGAGACGATCGCAAGCGTGAGCGTGAGGCGCCAGTCGATGACGGCCATGAACGCGAGAGAGGAGACGAACGTCACGGTGTTCTGCACGAGCTGCGGAACGCTGATGCTGACCGCATCCGTCATGAGTTGGAGATCGTTGCTGAAGCGGGCGATCAGCTCGCCCGGCCGCCACTTGTCGAACTCTGCGAGCGGCAGGCGCAGCACGCGCTCGAACAGCCTCACGCGCATATTCGCGATCATGCGCTGCCCGCTCCACGCGGTGAGATACGATTGGCCGTAGGTGGCGACGGCGCCCAATACCATCGCCGCAAAGATCGCCCCGAGCACGACCCACAGCACGTGCAGATCCGGAGTGCGCTTCGGCGTCAGGACGTGGTTGATCAGCTCCTTGAAACCCCACGGCGCCACGAGATTGGAGAGACCTGCCAGCGTACCTAAGAACATGGCGACGCTCAAACGGCCGAGATACGGCCGAGCCTCGCGGGCCAGCCGCTCCAGCGTCTCCCGCCGCGTCACCGCGCTCCCGCGTTACCTTCCATCGGGCCTCTCGCTTGCGCCAGCGAGGGCGTGAAACCTCTCGTGCGCTGGGGGGTACGTTATGATGAACCTTCTTCCGGGAGTCACAAACCGTGGATTGCTACTTCCATCAAAACGTCCCGTCCGTCGCACCGTGCGCCGATTGTGCGAAACCCATCTGCGCGACCTGTCGCGACAACGCGGGCACCTGCCCCAGCTGCCGCCTCGCCGCAAAGATGGAGGCGGCCTCCGCCGCGCGTCCCGGTTTAGCCGGCGAGGTTCCGCCTCGTGCGAAGCAGGCCTGGCGGCAGCCCTGGCAAGAGCAGCAGCCCGGGCCAGCACGGAGGCCGGCCGCACGGGTGGCGACCGCCGATACGGCGGACTCTGCGGAGTCTCGCGCCTTGGTGGCCCTGGGCTACCCGCTCTGGCCGTTGGCGCTCATCTCCCTGTTCGACCGCACGCACTCGAAGCGGCTGCGCAAGCAAGCCTACCAGGCGCTGGGATTCAACCTCGGCATGGCGGCGCTCTGGGGCCTCCTCACCGTCGTCGTCAGCATCCCCGTGCTCAAGTTCGGTGCCGCGCTGGTACTCGCGTTCTGGCTGCCGGTGCTGATCGTGCTCAGCATCTACTACGGCATCAAGGTCTGGCACGGGGAAGACGTGCGCGTGCCGATCCTCAGCGACTGGCTGGACGAGCGCCTGCCGGCCTAGCCTCGCCGCCGAAGCGACGGTAACGCGCGAGGAATTCGCGCGCCGCCCGGTCGTGGTCGACCACCGGCTGCGGGTAGCCTTCCCGGCCGAAGAGCGGGAGTTCTATCTGCGCGTCCGGCCTGCGCGATGCGCCGAACGCGCCGGGCTGGTGTGCCAGTTCTTCGATCCAGGTCCGCGCGTACGCGCCGCTCGGGTCGAAGCGCCTCGCCTGTTTGTCAGGATTGTAGATCCGCGGGTAGGCTGCCATATCCGCACCTACCCCGGCGATCCATTGCCAATTGCCGCCGGCCAGCGCGGGGTCGTCCTCGATCGTGTAGCGATCCCATTCGGCGCGCCCGACGCGCCAGTCGACGCCCAAATCGAAACAGAGAAACGAGGCGGCGATCGCGCGGACGCGTGGATGCATCCACCCGGTCGCGTGCAGCTGGCGAATGCCGGCATCCACCAGGGTGTAGCCGGTGCGCCCCGTGCGCCACGCCTCGAGCGCCGGATGCTTCTTCACGAACGGAAACGAGCGCATCTTCTCCTGCAGCGCTTCGTCTTCGGATAGCGGATGATGCCACGCGAGCTGGAGAAAGAAATCGCGCATCGCGAGCGACCGTAGGAAGAGCCGCAGCGAGTGCCGCTCCTCGACGAGCAAGAACGGATCCTCGCAGCGGTCGCGTACTTCGCGCACGACGGTGCGCGCGGCGATCGTTCCAAAGGACAGGTGCGCGGAGAGATGCGACGTCCGGTCGTCGGCCGGCACGTTGGCCGTCACGGCGTAGTGCAGTCCCGAACCTCCAAGAAACGCGGACAGCGCGCGCCAGGCGGCCTCCGGCGTAGCCTCCGTTTCAAAATCCTGCGCACCGAATTGCTCGGGCGAAGGCAAGGCCTCGCTTTGCACGGCGACCCGCGCGAACGGCAACAGCAACGGCGCCTCGAACGAAGCCACTCGCAGCTTTTGCCACACGTCGAGATACGGAACGAAGGCGCGGTACCCGTCTCCCCCCGACGGGCGGGCCGCCGAGGTCTCCTCCGGCGGCAGCGCCGGCGCGTCGTCAACCACCGTCGCACGCAGGCGCGCCTCTTCCAGTTCCGCCTGCAGGCGCCCATCGGCCAGCATCCCCGTTCGATCGTAGCTCGCGCTCCAGGCCGCACCGCTCGCGCCGGTTGCCCGAGCGAGATGCCGGATCGCCGCGCCGGCCGGGCCGCGGCGTACGATCAACGCCGAACCGCGCCTTCGCAGCGATGCATCCAGCGCCGCCGCCGCCCGGCAGAAAAACGCGGCCCGCCGCGGGGAACGCGAGAGGCGCGCCTCGAGTGCGCGGTCGATAACGAGTAGCGGCACGATCTCGCCGTGCGCGGCGGCAGCGGCTAGCCCCGCGTGATCGTCGATGCGCAGATCGCGAACGAAGCGATAGACGACCGCAGCCATCAGCGGCTCCTCACCGCAACGACTCCACGTATGCGGAGACGTCGTACACGTCGCGCTTCGTCAACTCGCCGGGATAGAGCTCGGGCATCGGTGAGCTGGGATCCTCGACGATCTTGACGACGGCATCGAACGAGCGCCGCAGCCGCTCGTTACGCAGGGGCGGCCCGATGCGCCCACCCACGCCGCCGGCCCCATGGCAAGCGGCACATTGCGCGGCGTAGACCACGCCGCCGCGCCCGAGGTCGGCCCCGGCCGCGCTCGCCGCGAGCGAGTGCCGCGTCGTTTCGCTCCTCGCGCACGCCGAGAGCGCGATCCCGGCCAATAGCGCGAGCAGCAAAACGGCAAACGGACGCAACCACATGGAAGAGGCGCTTTTGCCAAAAGGTGGGCTTCTCCCCACCTGCGTAGAGTGTCGATGTGTCACAGCGTAAGATCTTCATCCGCTTCGCGCAAGCCAGCGATATCACGCGGTTTACTGCCGATCGGGTCGTAACCGGGCCGAATCCGCCACGCGGGACGTGGACGGAGCGCATCGTCAAGTGGCTGAGCGAGCAGAGTGCCGGCCGGCGTGCCGTCTTCGTAGCTGAGGACCATACCGGCCTACTTGGCACGGTGCAGCTTGTCTTTGCCTTTCCGGCAGGGTACGCCGACCCCGAGGCGGCCAACGGCTTGGATGTCGCCATGATGGAGGGTCTGCGGGTCCGCGCCGACGCCCCGCCCGAGGTCGGCTCGCAACTCTTGACCGAGGTGCAGCGGCTGGCCAAGAAGCGCAGCGTCAAGACACTGACGTTCTGCCTGCCGATGAACGAGCATCGCGCTCTCCGACAAGCCAAGATGTGGGGGTTCGAAGAGTTCCGCATCATGCCCGAACCAACGAAGATGCTCGCGTTCTTTCGGAAGTCGATCGGCTAGAGGAGACCCCTAATCTGCGGTACCGTCACTCATTCGGAACGTGAACGCGTCGCGGTAGATGCCGGCTCGCGCATGGCCGCCTTGCAGACCGCGATATCGAGGACTTCGTATCCCGAGGACTCCGTGATGATGCATTTGGTGGGCTTACCGTGCATGCCGTTCCCCGCAACCTACGGAATGAACGTTAGTCGCTACGCACATATAGTCCGAGCCTCGCTGCGTATCCGAGTTCCGGAACACGAACACCAGATACGCCGAATTTCCGTATCTCGTCTAATGTGCCGCCGGCGATCATGCCGCATTGCAGTAGCGCGATCGAAAGCTGTGGATCTTCGAATCGTATCTCGAACCATGCATTTGGATCATGGTGTTCGACGATTGTGATCCCTTGCGGAGATGAGCGGCTTTGCCCTGGAGCGACATCTGAGAAGTAGCGCTTCAGCGAATCCAGCGTAAGCTGAGCAGCACCTCTCACTTCCGACGGACATGCGGCACCTGGCGTCAAAGCGAATGGATTGGACGGTGGGGCCTTTGGAAGTGCGCGCAGCGTGAGATGGACCGGCTTCGGAGCGAACAAATTGGTAACGTATAGCCCCACGCGAGGATCGAACAACAGGTCGTAGTGCCGCGATTCATCGATCGTCGGTATATAGAGGCCATGCATCCGCACGTCGTTGTCTGAGCCACCATGTATAATGCCGCACGCGAAGAGCGCGGTCATGGCGCGCTTCTCGCCGCCGCCAATAAGCAGGACATAACCGGCTGGAGTGAGGTGACGGCGGACGTTCACTCCATAGGGGAGAATCTTTAAGTCGACAAAGCTGTTTGCAGAGACATACGCTTTCAAGGCATCCAAAAGCTTCTTTGCCGGGCCGACGCTTTCGGGACCGCACGCTGGATTGTCGGTGGCGATATCGAACGCATCATTCGGCGGCTCTGAGGGGAAAGGCTTTAGGGCAAACGTTGTTGAGGTCGGCGCGCCGAGCTCACTCTCCAACCCGGATGATACCGGGCGGGACTCTGGCTTGCCGATGCGAACACGATATTCCACCCGAAACGATCTGGGGTTCAAGGGCGTCGCGAGTACTGGGATCGATGCCCCGCTGTTCGTAATTATCGCAACGGCGTTCTCAGGTGAAACGTAGAGTCCAGCAAACTGATTGAACAAGTTTGTTGCTGAGACAATCAATTCGCCTCGCTGCAATTGCAAAAGGGCTCCAGCATTAAAGAGCGTGTATGCTGGGAGATTGTTCGCATTGTTCGTTGCAACGTGGGTAATGTTCAATACCGCTTCTAGCGGTGACCGCGGCACCTTCCAATCCAGCGTCATACCGTATTTATGCAGTGGCACGTTCGGTATCTGGCTGCCGACTATGAGACCCAATCTCGAACTCGTGGGAGATATCACGACGGTTGGTTTCGCTACGGTCGTGACATAATACGGCATTGCGATCAGGGCATGCCCTAAAGGGACCTTCGTGAGAACGCTGCCGCCTTCGTATTGGGTCGTTGCCGCTACCGGCGTAAGGTAATAGATGTCGCTGGGGCCAAGACTTCTGCCTTCGCCACACTGTAGTGGAGAAGCGTATAGAGCGGATGCCGTTTGAAAGTAGTTCAGCGGAAAGAAACTGCTGCTAAATGCCGAACCATTCTCGTATGCTTCAATGACATCATCGTGGACGACCTGGCGATGAAGGGAAACAAGTACTTGCGCATCGGCAAATCGATGCAGCCACGATAGGCGCGCCGTTGAAGAATCTCCCGAGTGAGCCGTCAAGCCGGGTCCATACCCAAATGCTTCTCTAGCTGCACACTCGAACTCTAGCGATTGGGGTTCGGAAATGCCGTTCGATGCTATGGGGGGCACCTGCATGTTGCCGGCGGTATAGAGACCCACGACTCTATCGTTCACCGTCGGGTTCCAGATAATGGACACGGCGCCATTCGGCATCGAGCTGGCGCCGCTCTCGGTCGATAGGCCGCCCTGCAGCGAAACGGTGGTCTTGGGAGAAAACCTCACCGTGGCCCCGATATCCGCCGTCCCAAACGCAAGACGCTGCGATGGCATGCTTGCGGACAGCGTTCCAGCAATCGCATTCCCCGAATAAGTGGTTCCTTCGCTAAGAATGCTTGCATTGAGACTGTTGCCTGTTCCGAGCGGCGACGACATTGAGATGGAAACGCCGTCAGTGCGTGCCGCAAACGCCGCGTTCAGTGAACTCGGTAAACCATTTACGAAGCGCTTTCGCTGATCATCATTGACCATTTCGTTCGTAGCAAACAATTGTACGTTCAAGGACGTCCAGCCGAGCGTAGCCGCGTCACGCACCTGCACCGTCCGCAGCGACTCGGAAGTATAGTTGCCCGGCCCATATCCGCAGGGCACACGCGCCGAGAACTGCCGGCAGTAGTCAGCGCTGAGGCTATTCGACGCCAAGATCTCGCCGAATAGAACGTTGCTTTCTGCCAGCGGATATCTTAGCTTCAGCGTGAGCGTTCGGGCAATAGTTGACGCGTCGTGAAAGTAATCGAGCCCGCTCGTATCCAGATAGTACTTGCCATTCAAAACGTCGTTGTAACCGGTAGTACCATCGCCTACCGAGTATCCCAACCGCCCTGCAGTTCCCCGGAGCAGAAAGGCGTCGCGGCTTCTATCGTATGTGCCGTAGCTGCCCGCAAAGGAGTACGACGGAGCCAACGTCGGATCTGGGATGTGAAAGTCAAGTGCACCACCGCCCGATCCCGTAACGTCTGTTGAAATGTTGACTGCGTCAAACAAGTCGGTGCTGAGGCTGCGAAGATTTGCTGGGCTCCCCAATGGAGCTGCGGGGGCACCATCGACAAGAACGGCCGTTGTACCGGCCGAATGCCCCTCGATCGACGCATTTTGCGCGTTTCCCACGCCGGCCGAAACGTCTACAAAGGGGTTGAGGCCAAGTGCAGACGCCAATGATCCGGACGCGATTCTTTCAGGGCTATTGGTTCCAATGTGTGAGCCGCCGAGCCTCGGGGTAGCTTTTACCGTAACAGCGCCGATGGTTCTTAGGATCCGGCTCATGGACATTGTCACCGCCGAGTCCTCGGCTGCGGCGATCGTTAGATTTGGAAGGGTTGATGGTTTGTATTTCGCCTTTGCGAGGCGTACAGTGTAACTTCCAGGGGGCACGTTATCGAAGTGTGCGACACCATGCTCGTCGGTGAACCCGATGCGGACGGTGGGCCCTATTATGGATACATTTACAAGTGGCAGCGGCGTTTTGGTGATGCCGTCGATTACTAGAATCTGTAACGAGCTGGTCGCCCGAGCAAGCGCGCTACCGCACGGTGAGCACGTGAGCAACGTCACGAGCATCACTGCAACCCATGTGAATGAACGACGTAATCTCACAAATGAACGTCGCGACCCCACTTAGCGGACGGCCACAGCTTTCAGATCGTGCTCGATCCAATTGGGCAGGAGACTACCGGACTCGGCATCCGCTATGCGATTATTACGCTGGATGAAATAGTTGAGTGGAAGAGTATGGACTCCGACGACCGAGTATATTGACAGCCGGTAATCTTGGACGGGTATTATAATAGTGCCGCCGTTCCAACGCGCTAGGTCACGCTGGAGGACGGGCAAGCCATCGGAAGAGATCATGAAGGTCTGCCCGCCCGCTCTGTGAACCTTCTGCGCCGTTGCAACCAGCGCCGAGCTCTCGAAGGTGCACGCGAAGCAGTCGTGTTCGTAAATGTCGACGAGTTTTGGTCCGGACGTATCGGTTAGCACATAAACGGCACCGCCTCTGTCGTACGTGAACTCGAGAAGGCTTGAAGGCTTTCGAATGTTCGTGTGTACAACAGCCAATCCAGAGTCTGGCGCACTCCGGATCATGGTCGTATTTGGCGAATCGACGTGGCGTAGCACGATTCGCGCGGTCTCGGGAGCTGATGTTACGAGATAGTGAAATGGGCGCTCGTAGGCGACGCTGGTCGCACCGCGGAGCTCGTACACCTGACCCCGGTGGACGTAGAACTCGGCTACCTCGTTCCCGCTTGCGGCACGCACATGCGTCCATCGAGATCCACGCGCAGCCGACCAAGATGCGGAAACCAAGTTCACTGCGCGCGGCGCTGGCGATGGTACCGTGATTCCCTGTGGCGCATCGCTGCCTCGGAGATTGAAAGTCTTGCTTGTTGGCTGCGCTGCGTTGCTACATGCAGCGGTCAAGCTGACTAGGAACAAAAGGACACCGGCCTTCATTTGCATATGAAAACGTCTCCCTAGCGTGATCCTGGAAACAGTTGCTTTATCGGCGCCTCTGATGACGGATTAAGCGGCTTAACCGGGCTGATATTCGGCCAGTACCAGTAGCCCATTGGCTCGCGTTTCATATGCCGAATGAACGCGATGCGTGGCGCCGCAACAGCGCGGTCCACGCCGATAAATGCATCGTATGGAATTACGAGGTCACAAGACCAACTCGAACTTCCGTGTGAGCAATTGGCGAGCCAATTCGGATTGTAGTGGGGATCCACGCTAGAGAGCGCTGCTTTTTGGCCCCTCGGATCGACAAAAAAGATATAAGATTCCGTCGCTTTTGGATCAAGCGTAAACGCTACCGCGACGTAATCGCCGTTTTGGATTCGGTCCGGCGTTGCCATCGGTGAGGCGTTAATCATTTGATCGGGTTCTGTCGCCGTGATCTTCAATCGTAGACCGACCGCGTTCCGGCACAGGTCTATTACTGTGGGATATGGTGCCGGCTGTCCTGTCATCGGATTTATGAAGTCACTTATGCTCGCCACATCCGTCAAAACTGCCTTGGCGCACAACGGGATATCAACCTCCACCGCTGGTTTACCAACGGCCAAAGACGTTGAGAAATGCGTAAGCGCGAGACTGAGAATTGCGATCTGTTTCATTGCTGTGCTTCCGTTGCGCGGCCCAGTTGGGGCGGTTCCCTCGATCTCTTGTGCGATGTCGGGAACCGCCATTTCTGCTACTGCTGTAGCGCTATAACCGACACGGTCCGGGTGTGTAGGTGCACTGATAGGTGCACCCTCTTGAGTTGCACGTTACACTGCATGTTATACAGGCACTTGCCGACGCCGTAAACGCAGCGAACGTCCCGATAGTCAAAACGCTGCCCAGCACAAGGGCTGAAAGCCGACGGTTTGCACGAATGAGGAGAGCCATGGAAGATATTCCTCCATTAAGCCGATAAGGAAAAATCGTCCGTGGCAGGACGGCGTGATTGCCGCGAAAACGAGGGGTGTATACTCCGCGCCAATCCCGTGCACAGATGTGTTTAAAGTACAGCAAAACCGGAGATTGTCAATCCCCCCGTTGTGAAAATAGCCGGCTCTAACGATCCCATCGTGATTTCCATCCGGCCATGGGTGCCCCTTCAGGGGCATGAGGAACTGGGGGCTAATCTGCGGTACCGTCACTCATACGGAACGTGAACGCATCGCGATAGATGCCGGCTCGCGCATGGCCGCCGACCATCTTTGGCGTGTAGCGCGCCTTCATTGCCGCCGTGCAGACCGCGACATCGAGGACTTCGTATCCCGAGGACTCCGTGATGATGCATTTGGTGGGCTTACCGTGCTTGTCTATTCGCACCTCGAAGGCCGCCGTGCCGTGCGCGCCCTCGTCGTATGCGATCAGCGGAGGCTGGGGTGTGATCGCCGTGTCGCCGCCGATGGGCGCAGCTTCGCGCGTCGGATACGCGGGAACGATCTGGAGCGATTCCGCACTGTTTGCGCGCGCTTGCGGCGCCGTCTCGCTGAGCGACGTCGTCGTGGTCTGGGCAACCGTGGTCCACTCGTCGCGGCGCCAGATCGGCAGGTTTGCAGCCGCGCTCGTCGCCGCGGGATCGGGGTGGACGGTGACCCGCGCGATCTGCCGCCCAGAACGTGCGACCTGGAGTGCGACGCTCTCGGCGCGCCCCGAGGCGGCCGGTGCCTGCGAGAGGCGCACGACATTATGAACGACCAGCAGATGCCGTTGCGGCAGCGGCATCGCCGCCTGCGGCGGGGGCACGCTACGGCGTTCGAGGACGATCCGAGTCGCGCCCGCATCGATGACGACGGGAGCGGCCAGCCCCGGGTAGAAGCGCGCGAAGCCCGCGGCGATGGCCGCGTGGAGCGCGAGCGAAAGCACCATGGCGCCCCCCAGCGAGACGAACGCGAGTCGCCAAAGCCGCCCGTGGCGCTCGATCCGCTGCGCCGGTAACGCGCCGATCTCCGGCTCCCACAGCTCGCCGTCCCGCGCCTCGGCTACGAGGAGCGCCGCTCGCCCGATCTCGAGCTCGCCGCCAAAGGCCTGCAAGCACGCGGTGCACCGGGAGAGGTGTTCGCGATACTCCACCCGCTCTGAATCGCTCGCTTCGCCCAAAGCTATTGCGCCGGCAATCTCCGCCGTGCGCCGATGGGTACCGGCGCTCACGGCCGCTCCGCCATGACACCGCGCAGCGTGCGCACGGCTCGGCAGACGCGTTGCCGGACGGCCTGCGCGCTCGATCCCAGCATCGCCGCCGCCTCGGTCGACGAATACCCCGCGTAGAGCGTCAGCAGAACGGCCGCCGCCTGGTCGCCGGGTAATCGTCCCATCGCCATTTGAAGGTCGATCGAAGCCGCGCTGCGCTCATCGATGCGCAGCCCCCGCATCTCGATGTCGCGATCCAGCCCCGTCCATCGCAGCACGTTTCTTCTCCTCAGATGTGAGATCGCGGCGTTGGTCGCGGAGCGGTACAGCCACCCCGCCGTCAGCGGGCGCTCGGGCTCGCGCTGCAGCGTTCTGTAGGCGGCGAGAAATACGTCTTGCACGATGTCCAGGGCGATATCCGGGTCCCCAATCATGCGGCGGACGTAGCGTGCGAGTTTCGTCTGGTTCTCCCGCACCAGCGACTCTACGCGTCCCTGCGCCTGGGACGCCCCGGTGGCGACGAGGTAGACCTGCTCCACGTTGAGGCCCCCCTTTCTAACCTAACGCCAGGATACGCCCTCCTGTGACGTTTGTCGCCGGTCCCCGCTCCGGTAGCCGCCGCACGTGCCCCGGCACGGAGCCCCGGTTAGGAGTTCGGCTCGAACACCTTATCCGGGATGTATGCGTTGAGATTGAAATCGCTGTAGGTCGACCGCATCTGCGCCGAGTACTGTGGCGTCTCCACCGAGCCCGACTGCCCGGTGACGAGCAGATTCCCGTCGATCTTGGAATACGTCTGGTGCAGTTCGGCATAGCCGCCGTCGTTATAGATCCAGCGCATATATGCGATCGTCGCCGTCGCGTCGTTTACGGTGACGTCGATACGGCCGATGCGGCCGTGCTTGCGCGGTACGAGCCGGAGTCTCGTGTACGTGCCGTCGTCTCCGAGCGTCGATACGCGGTAGAGGCCATCCCAGCGCGACGGGCTTTCGATCTCCGGATAGACCTTGCCGAACTGCGCGGCGATCGCCGGCAAGCCGCTCGTAAAGACCACCTTGTTCTTATCCGGTTCCTTGTGATAGTACGTGCCGTCTAGGCTCGGGCTCAGCGAAACGAAGGCGTGCAGTTGTACGTCGGCATGTATGGAGGCGGTATAGCTGTGCAGATGCGGGTTCAAATCCGCCATGCGCTGCAGAAGCGTCTGTGGCGCCGCTAAGGCAGGCTGCAGGCAGGCAAGCACGGCGATCAGCGGCGCAAAAAGCAGCGCGCGTTTGGCGCGTATCATGGTCGTTCTAACGCGTTCTCGCTCCATAACGGTTCCAAAGCGAGGGAGATTTCCTCGCGAACTCCCGCATCGGCCTCGCTCGCAAGCGCCGATCGCAGTGCGGCGATCGCCGCCGGAGAGGCTATGCGGCCGAGCGCCCAGGCGGCGTGTCCGCGCACCATCGGATGCGAATCCCCGCCGAGCGCCTCTCGCAGCGCCGGAACGGCGGAGCGATCGAGGCTGTTGCCCAGCGCGACGGCGGCGTTACGCCGCAGCACGGCCGCGCCGCGCCAACCCATCGCCGTGTCGCGGAAAGACCGCGCGAACTCGCCGCTGCGCAGGTTCAGCAGATCGACCAGAGAGGGCGTCGCCGTCATCTCGGAGAGCGGCCGGTTCTCGAGCGCGGCGCTCTCTCCGGCGAGCTGCGTCGGCGGACAGACCTCCTGGCAGATATCGCAGCCCCACACCCACAGACCGAGCGCCGGACGGAGCTCGCGCGGGATTCCGTCCTTCCGCTGCGTCAAGTCCGCGATGCACCGCGTAGCGTCGATCGTGTAATCGCCGCGCAGCGCCGCGGTCGGGCAGGCCGCGACGCAGCGCGAACAGCTCCCGCACGAGGTGCGCAGCGGCTCGTCGAGTGCGAGGTCGAGCGTCGTAACGATCTCGCCGAGAAAGACGAACGATCCGAGCCGCGGGGCGATGAGATTGGTATGCTTTCCGATCCACCCTAAACCGGCTCGCGCGGCAAATGCCCGTTCCGCAATCGGTTTGGTATCGCAGGCGACGGCGGTGACGCTGCCGCCCGCGGCGGCGTCGATGCGCGCCGCAATCTGCACGAGCATCGCCCGGACGCGGCGATGGTAGTCGCGCGACCAGGCGTACCTCGAGACCCGCCCGCTCAAGGGTGCGGGGCGGGCGGGCGGCGTCGCATAAGGGACCGCGACGCAGATGACGCAACGCGCGCCGGGAAGCAGCCCCTCCGGGGCGGCCGCCTTCCGTGCGTAGGCTCGGTCGTATGGCCACGTCGCCAGGTCCCCGCGGGTAAACGCCTCACGCATCGAGGCCTCGGTGCGTTCGTCGCGCCGGGCGGACGCCACGCGTACGGCACCGGCTCCAAGTTCGAACGCAGTGCGAACGGCGAGTTCGCGCATCGTTCCCGGATCAGAGCGTCGCAAGCGGTCCGTCGCGTACGGGAAAGGCGGCGTCGATCTCCGCGACGTCACCGGCCTCAAGCCGCCACCCGGCGGCGCCCGCATTTTCCTCAACGTGTTCCACGCGCGACGCCTTCGGAATGGCAAACGCATGCGGCTCGCGCGTGAGGAAATTCAAGATCACCTGCCGAGGGGTCTTGCCGTAACGCTCCCCGATGCGCGACAGTACGCCGCCGGCCGCCGCCGCCTTGCGCGGGAATCGCCCTCGCCCGAAAGGCGTGTACGCGACGACCGCGATTCCGTGCAGCGCGCAGTACGGCATCAGGTGCCTCTCGATGCCGCGCTCGTGCAGGTGATAGAAGAGCTGGTCGCACGCGAGCTCGGCACGCCGTAAGTACGAAGCGGCGGCGCGCAGTTGGTCGACGTCGAAATTGCTCACGCCTATGTAGCGCGTCTTGCCTTGCTCGACTAGCCCTTCGAGCGCGCCCATCGTCTCTTCGAGCGGGTGCGCGCCAGGCCAGTGCAACATGTAAAGGTCGAGGTACTCGGTTCGCAAGCGGCGCAGGGAACTCTCGCACGCCCGCACCGTTCCCGCGTACGATGCGTTCCCCGGCAACACCTTACTTGCCAGAAAGAGCCGCTCGCGCGGGATCCCGGCGATAGCTTGCCCCACGATCTCCTCGACGCGCCCTCCGCCGTACATCTCGGCCATGTCGACGTGCGTCATTCCTAGTTCGATGCCGCGCCTAAGCGACCGCCGCGCCTCCTCGAGCCGGAGACCGCTCTCGGGCAGGTCCCATGTACCCTGCCCGATCTCCGGCAGATCCGCACCGTTCGACCCGAACGGTTTTCGAATCACAACGCCGCATCTTTTGCCGAGAGCACGGGCTCGCCATCGAGCTGCCAGTCGATGGCGATCTGCGGATCGCGCCAACTCACCGCGCGCTCGTATGCCGGATCGTAGAGCGCCGTCTGCTTGTACATGACGATCGCCTCGTCGCTGCGCGTGTAGAACCCGTGGGCGAAGCCCGCCGGAATATAGATCTGCCGATGATTCTCGCCCGTGAGTTCGGCACCGTCCCAGCACCGGTACGTCGGCGAGCCCTCGCGCATATCGACGAAAACGTCGTAGACGCAGCCTGCCAAGCATTGGACGAGCTTCGCCATGCGCAGATCGTAGTGCATGCCGCGCAGCACGCCCTTGCGCGAAAGCGAGACGTTATCTTGCACGAAAGGCCCCACGATGCCGAGTTCGGCGTAGCGCGGTTCGCGATAAGTCTCTTTGAAATATCCGCGCGCGTCGGCGTAGACGGAGGGCCGGACGAGCCGGACCTCGGAGAATTTCGTCGGCAGTATCTCGAGCATCGTGCGCCTTCCGCCGTTATTTACGAACGCGCGTCTTTCAAGGGCTCACGATGGGATGAAGCAGGCGGTAGACGGGCGGATACCCCGGATCGTTGTTCGCGGTATACTTCAAAATGAGTTTGAAGAGCGGGTTGGCCTTGGTCGGCTGAGGAACGTTCGCGATCGTGTAGTACACGGTGATCCCTTGTCCAGGGAAGACTTTTCTGCTCGTTAGCGGATCGCCGGCGCTGGAGAAGGGTGTTTGGTCACCGTCTGCCGTCGTGCCGTCTTTATAAAGCGCCGTGACGACCAAGTTAGGTGCCCAGTCCTCTTCGCTCTGCGTATTTTTTGCCGGAACCTCGAAGACGAGATAGCCGTTGGGTGCGGTGGCCGTTCCGGCGTAGCTCGACGCGCCTTGCGCGAACGGGTCCGTCGCGGGCACCCAGTGGATCGCCTTGATGCGGTAGTTGTAGCCGGTGATGTGAAACTGCTGGTTCATGCCGATGACGTCGCCCTTCATCTGCCCCCGGCCGGGAACCTTGGGCGCGGCGATGGCCAGCGACGAAAAAAGAACCAGCATTACGGCGGTGATGGATGCACGAATCATGGCTTGCTCCTGTCGTTATGCGGCGTCGATCGTGAGGTCGCACCGATAGCACGTATACCACGCGCAAAGCGGTACGCCCTCGCCGAGCGTTTCAGGCCGGGCATCCCAGCCGCAAGGGCGCTGCCGGCGTTCCCTCTTCGCCGAATTGTACCGCGAGATACGGCTGCGACGCAGCCCTCCTCTGCGTTAGGTCCCTGCGAAAGCATGTGACGGCACGCCTCTCTTCCCGCAGCTGCGCGTACTCCCGGCACTCTGACTCTAGCCGCCGACCTCGCTGAAGGCTCGCATGCGCGAGGCGGCCTCGCCGAGTTGCAGGTGATGGCGCTCGGGCTTGATCAGCATGGCAGACTGAAGCATCTCCGCGATAACCTCTTCGCCCGCGCCGCTGCGAAGCGGCGTGCGCAGATCGATATGGTGATCGCCGAAAAGGCACAGGCGCAACCGTCCGTCCGCCGTCAAGCGCACGCGGTTGCAGCGCTCGCAGTAGTCGTGCGAAAGCGGACTGATCACGCCGATCGCGCCGGGAGCACCCGGGAAGGCGTAGTATCTCGCCGGACCGTTGCCGGCCGGCCCCGTGTAAGGCTGCAGATCTCCGATTGCACGCAACGCCGAAAGGATCTCGTCCGAAGAGACGTAGGCATCGCGTTGAAAGGCAAGGTTTTCGTGCACGGGCATCATCTCGATAAAACGGACGAAGATGCGTCGCCGCCGCGTCCAATCGGCGAAAGCCGCGATTTCATCGTCGTTGGCACCGCGCATAACGACGCAGTTGATCTTCACCGGCTCGAGGCCGCGCGCGAGCGCGGCATCGATCCCCGCCAGCACCCGCTCCAACCCCGGACGCCGCGCGATCGTCTCGAAGCGCTTCGCGTCGAGCGTGTCGAGCGAGACGTTCACGCGCGCAAGTCCCGCATCGGCGAGCGCGTCGATCTGCTCTTCCAGAAGCAGTCCGTTGGTCGAGAGCGCAACGTCCTCGATGCCCGGGAGGGTGGCAATCGCGGCAACGAGGCGTTCGAGGTTCTTGCGAACCAACGGCTCGCCGCCGCTCAGGCGCACGCTTCTCACGCCGACCGAAGCCGCGGCCCGCACCAGGCGAACGATCTCCTCGTACGAGAGAATCTCCGACCTGGCTAGCCACGGCAGACCGCGCTCCGGCATGCAGTATACGCAGCGGAGATTGCACTTGTCCGTGACCGATATCCGCAGGTACGTGATCGGCCGGTTGAACTGATCGGTGAGCGCCGCCCCCGTCAGATCGATGGTCGTCAGGGCCACGCTTGAAACCTTTCACGGAAAGCATGGCCGACCCTACGGCGGACGCCCGGCGCAAGCGATCGGCCTTCCGTTTTTTCTAAAAAAACTCGAACTCCGCTCTCTGAGCAGCGTAGGCGAGGAGGCCACCCCGCAGGTGGCGGACGCGCGTAAAGCCCGCGTCGCGCAGCCGTCGCGCGGCCCACATGGATTTCTGCCCGACCCGGCACGCGACCACGTAGCGCTGGCTCGAGTCGAGTTCGTGCATGCGAGCTTCGAACACGGAAGCCGGCAGGTGCAGCGATCCCGGCAGCGTGCCGAGCACCGCTTCGTGCGGTTCGCGTACGTCGATCAGCCGCGCATCGCGCAGTGCCGCGTCGAGGTCTCGCGCGTCGATCTCATCGGGGTCCTCGGGTTCGTCGTCCGGCTCGGGCGGCAGCACGTCGACGATCGTCGCACGCTCGCCGCAGGCACGGCACTCCGGATCGGCAGAGACGGCGATCTCGCGCATACGCGCGCCCAGTGCGTCGACGAGCAGCAGGCGGCCGGCGAGGGGATCGCCGATACCGAGCACTAATTTGAGTGCCTCGCTCGCCTGCAGCGCTCCGACGATGCCCGCAAGCACGCCGAGCACCCCGCCTTCGGCACAGGTCGGCACGCTGCCGCGCGGCGGAGATTGTGGAAAGAGGCACCGGTAACACGGTCCGCGCTCGCGCCAAAAGACGCTGACCTGCCCGTCGAAACGGAAGATCGATCCGTAGACGTCCGGTTTGTTTTCGAGGGTGCATGCGTCGCTGACGAGATACCGCGTCTCGAAACGGTCCGTGCAGTCGAGCACGACGTCGTAGAGCGCGACGAGCGCTCGCGCGTTGCCGGCATCGAAGCGAACGGGAATAGGATCGAGCGCGATCGAGGGGTTCATCGCGTGCAGGCGGTCGACGGCCGCCTGCGCCTTCGGCTTGCCGATATCGGCGGTAGCGTAGAGCGTCTGGCGCTGCAGATTGGTCTCGTCGACGCAATCGTCGTCCATCACGCCGATTCGGCCTACGCCCGCCGCGGCCAGATACTGCAGTGCGGGTGATCCCAAGCCGCCGGCTCCGATGCAGAGCATGCGTGCGGCCGCGAGTTTCGCCTGCCCCGCGAGACCGACTTCAGGGATGAGCAGGTGCCGGCTGTACCGCCGCAGCCCTAATCCCGCGGATGCCGTTCGTTCAACCACTGCAGCACCTCGGTGCGCGCGTTTTCGCCTGCGTAGGTGTGGTCGCTCGAGATGAGCGCGTAGCGTTTGGGTTCGGGTGCGCGCGCATACAGCGCTTCGACGCTGCGCCGGTCGACCATTGCATCGCGGTCCGCGGCGACGTAGATTTGCGGGCGGCCGGCCAGGCGATCCAACGCCTCGTCGTAACGTCCCTCTACGCCGCGAACGAGGTCGAGCAGGTTGAGCCCATCCACGTACGAGGAGCGGAAATCGGCGGTGACTTTGCCCTGCAGCGCATCGATTGCGGTCGGACGGCCGTAACCCGCCGCGATCGCGATGGTTCCGGCAATCCCCGGATCGGCGGCTGCGGTAAAGAGTGCCGTCATCGCGCCCATGCTGTGCCCCATCGCGTAGATCGGCCCATCGTGCCGCTCGCGCACGTACGCGACCACGGCAGACATCGCGTCGACGAGATCTTCCACGCCGCGGAGAACGCCGCCGCTCGCGCCCAACTTATGCCCGGGGAAGTCCAAACTGAAGACGCCGTAACCGTGGCTCGCAAGAAAACCGCACAAAAAATCGAGGTTGTGCTTGGAACTCGAGTAGCCGTGGCCTGCCACGATGCACGGACCGCGCGCGCGCCGCGCCTCGTAACCGAGAACGGCCACCTCGTTCCTTTGCGCTGCGACGCGAAAGAGATCGACGTTCACGGCCGGCCGAACTCGGCGCAGTCGTTTTCGATCCACCGGCTCGAGCCGTCGCCGTAATGCTCCTTCTTCCACACCGGCGCGCGCGCTTTGAGCTCGTCGATGCAGTACCGGCACGCGTCGAATGCAACCGCGCGATGCGGCGCCGCCACCGCGACCGCAACCGCCGTCTCGCCGACGCGCAGTTCGCCGACGCGGTGATGGATCGCGATCTCGCATGGCCCGAAGCGTTCGCGCGCCTCGTGGGCGATCCGGTCGAACTCCTCGAGTGCCAGCGGCTCGTAGGCTTCGTACGTCAGCCCCGTAACGGTACGCCCGTCGCCCGAACGATCGCGTACCGCCCCTGCAAATGCGATGGCAGCGCCGCACGCGTCGCTCCGCAGCGCCGCCGCCAGCGCGCCTGCGTCGACGCGGTCGCGCACGATCGCGTGCACCTAGCCGCCCCCCACCGGCGGCAGGAGAGCGAGCTCGTCCCCATCGCTCAGCGGTTCGGCGCGATCGGAGAGGAGGCGCCCATTGCGAGCGATGCGCGTCGATGCCGCGAGCGGCAGCAACGCGGTGCACCGCTCGGCGAGATGCGCCCACGCATCCTCTGCGGTCGCACCGTCGCGCACGTCGAGTTCGAAACGATCGCCGCCGAGCAGTTCGCGCACGCGCGCGAAGGCGAGAACCTTCACCTTCATCGCTACGCGAGTCTCTGCTCGAAGCCTCGCCGCGGCTGCAGGACGAAGCGTTCGATGGCCGCCGCGACGCCGTCTTCCGCGTTCCCCGCGGTCACGTATGCGACGGCTTCGCGCACCTCGGCCGAGGCGTTGCCCATCGCAACGCCGATGCCCGCCCAGCGCAGCATCGGCACGTCGTTTGGCGAATCGCCGACCGCGAGCACGCGCTCCCGGGAAATTTGAAAATCCGCGCAGAGGCGCGCCAGCGCGCGCTGCTTCGTCGCCTCACGACTCGTAACCGCACACTCGACGAAGTCGCCCCAGGACTCGTACTTGAAATGAAGCGGCAGGTCGGAGAACTCGCGTCCCATGGCGGCAACCGACTCGCGACCGAGGAAACGCAGAAAGGTCGGTGCCTCCGAAAGCACCTCCGTGAGGCTTTGCACTTCGCGCCAAGCGGGACCGGCCATCTCCTGCATCTGAATCGCGCTCCCCTCGAGACGGTGAAAGAACTCCTCCGTATAGACCGCGATCGAGAGCCCGTGCCGCTGCGCGTACTCGACCATGGGCTTTGCGTAGCGGAGCGGAACCGGGATATGCCCGAGGGTGCGATTCGCGCCAAAATCTTTCGTTAGCGCCCCATGAGCGCAGATGACCGGCAGGTTAAGGCCGAGCTCCTTGCTGAGCGCGACCGGCAGGTCGACGCCGCGGCCGGTAACCAGCACGATGCGCACGCCCTGCTCGAGGGCGGCACGCACGGCGCGGCGATTGCGCGGCGAGACGCCGTGCTGCGGGTCCAGCAGCGTTCCATCGAGGTCCAGGGCGACGAGGTCGACAGGCATCACGTCAATGGTATACCCCGTGTCAACCGAACGCCCTCCGGGCGGAATGCGGCAGGCCGGCGTGCAACACTTGCGCTACTCGGCTCGTTGACGGAGTGAAAAGAGATCGATCGCCCATGCTACGTATCACGCTCACGGCTCTCATCGCGCTCGGCCTCGGATCGGCGGCGGCCGCGGCGGCCCCCTGCACGCACGAGACCCTCACCGTCCTCGGTACGCCGGTAGCGGTTACGTACTGCGTTGTGGCCGCGGGTCCCGTCACCCCGGGGCACGAACTGCCCATCACCGTGCGCGAGAGCTACGGTGACGCCTCGGGTACCTTCACCCGGGAACGGACCCTCGACTTCATCGCGGGCGAAGGTCCGTCGCGCGTGATCGAGGACGTACCGCTCGGCGCGCTCCACCTGAACGGCACGCTCCACCTCACCCTGCTCCTGCGCGCCGGGCAGGTCGCCATCGAGAGCGCCATCCTGACACCGGGTGCCGTCATCATCAAATAGGCCCGGTGCAACCAACGAGCCACCGGCCGGATTGAAGGGTGACATGCGGCGACGCTACATCGCGTTCAATAACTCCAAGATTCCCGACGGCTGTCGATAGGAGCCTGCATTCCGGCATGGCCTGTACGGCGTTTTCACCGAATCTCACGGCTCGCGAGCAAGCGCACCATCTGTACGAGACGATTCCGCCCGGGCTCTTCAAAGCCGAAGATGCGGCGGAAACGATCGCCTGGCGCATCAGCCCCGAGCCGTTCGCTTTATCCCCGAAGACGCTCGACGATATCGTCCAAACCGGACGCGACCTGTTTGCTTTCTACCGGGCGATCAACAGTCTGTACAACCGCAGCGTGCGGGGCAGCGCGCCGGCGTTCGTCGCGGCCTATCTCGATCAGGGCAAGCCGGAGTATATCGTCAGGCTTTCGCGCCAGAATCGTTTCAAACAGGATATCCCACACGTCATCCGGCCGGACTTGATCCTTACCGACGGCGGCTTCATCGCGAGCGAGCTCGACAGCGTCCCGGGCGGCATGGGGTTCCTCGGCGCCATGTCCGAGGCGTACTGCAAGATCGGCATGGAGAGCATCGGCGGAGCTCTGGGAATCCCGGCGGGTTTCGCGCAGATGCTGCGCGCGATGACCGCCTCGGATCTGCCGTGCGTCGCGATCGTCGTCTCCGAGGAGTCGGCCGACTACCGGGCGGAGCTGCAGTGGCTGGCCGATACGGCGCGCCGCGAAGGTCTGCTCGACGCCTACGTCTGCGCGCCCCAGGATATCGTCTTCACCGAAGATGCGCTCTTCGTGCGTCTGCCCGACGGCCGCGAGGAGAAGGTCCAAGCGCTCTACCGGAACTTCGAGCTCTTCGATCTGCTCAACGTTCCCAAGCAAGAACTGATGCTCTACGCCGCGCGCCACAACCGCGTGAAGATGACGCCGCCGCCCAAAGCGCAGCTCGAGGAGAAACTCTCGTTCGCCTTGCTTCACCATCCCTCGCTCGCCCAACTCTGGCAGACCGAGCTCGGCCGCGACGGTAAGGAGATCTACCGCAGGCTCAAGACGCTCTTTCCGCAAACGTGGGTCATCGATCCGCGGCCGCTTCCACCCCACGGCGTTATCTACGGGCTCGACGCCGCCGGCGCGCCGGTAAGTGACTGGCGCCAGCTCGTCGCGCTCGGCAAGAGCGAGCGCGATTACGTCGTGAAACCTTCGGGATTTTCGGAGCTCGCGTGGGGCTCTCGCGGCGTCCGCGTGGCCAACGACCTTACGAAGGACGAATGGACCGAGACGCTGGAAGAATCGCTCCGCGATTTCCACAAGACCCCGCGCATCCTCCAGCGCTTTCACAAGGGCAAGCGCGTTCGCCAATCCTACTTCGACCGCGAACGTGACGAGGTGCGCCAGTTCGACGGGCGCGTCCGCCTCTGTCCCTACTATTTCGTAACGGGAACCTGCGGAGATCCGGCGCAGTCCGTGCGCCTCGGCGGCATTCTCGCAACGATCGCTCCGGCCGATAAACGGCTCATCCACGGCATGACCGACGCCGTCATGGCGCCGTGCATCGTGAGCGACGCCGGGAATTAGCCCTTAACGAACTCGCTCGACCTCGATGCTCTGTGCGGGGACGCTCATCTCGTCGAGCAGCATCGTGCGCGGATCGTACCATTCCGTAAAGGCGACGGGCGAGGTCACGGAGAGGGCGACGTCCTCGGGCGGCACGCCCGCCGGGCGATCCGGCGTGAGGGCGGCATCGGGCGAGATCGGCACGCCGGCATCGTACATCGGCGCCAGCCCAAAGACCGTGGGGTCGTTCCAAGCGTGAAGCTGGGCGGGCAAGATGAAAAAGCCCCCGAGCATGCTGCCGTCGAGAATGACGAACTGCTTGGTTCCTGGCTGCAGGGCGAACGTCTTGGTACCGCCGGGGGTCGTCTCGGTAGCGGAGGCGCCGTCGAGAACGACCCGGTCGTGCATGCTCCGGCCCGCCATCGCGTAGGTCGCGGCGTAAGCCGTCGGAACCAAGGACGCGGAGAGGGTCATCGATGTCTTTGCGCTGCCCGCACTCCCTTGAACCGACGCGTTGGCCGCTTCGCTCACGGTCAAGACGCCGCCGCTGCGCTTGACGGTAATGACCGTTTTGCCGATCGGCGTGCCTCCGAGCGAGGCTTGGTAGGTATACGTGCCGTCGGACGGAGCGGCCACGGCGGCCGCGGCGGGCGGCGGCGTGAAGATTACGGGAAGCATACTCTTTCCTTTCGAGCGCGCCCGACCACCTCGAGCAGCCGGTCGATCTCGTCAAACGTATTGTATCCATGGGGAGAGACGCGGACGCCGGTCGGCCGGTAGGTCGTCACGATCCCTTCGCTCGCAAGCGCTTTGCCCAGCGCGACCGGGTCGGTGCCGGGCAACACGAACGTAACGATGCCCGACGAGCATCCGTCGCCGCGCAGGGTCTTAACCTCGGCGCCACAAGCAAGCAGGCCATCGTACAAGCGGTCCGTGAGCGCGAGGACGTGCTCCGCGATCGGCCGTCCGCTCGGGCCTCCCAAGAGGCCGCACGACTCCGCGAGCGAGAGAGCGCCGATAAAGTTCGGGGTCCCCCCTTCGAAGCGGCCGGCGCCGGCGACCGGCGGCTGCTCGTAGTTGAGGAAATCCCACATGTCCGCGACGGAACGCCAGCCCGGTGCGGCCAGCCGCAGGCGGTCGATGAGGTTCTCCCGCACGTACAGGAAGCTCACGCCCTGCAGCGCCATCATCCACTTGGCGCCGCCGCAGTAGAGCGCGTCGATCCCGCAGGCGCGCACGTCCAGGCCGAACGCGCCGAGGCCTTGGATCGCGTCGACGCAGAGCAGCGCGCCGGCAGCGTGCGCGACCTCGCCGAGCGAAGCCAGATCGTGGCGGTAGCCGTCGGCAAACGAGACCCACGATACCGCGACCACGCGCGTGCGCGCGGTGATATGCCGCCGCAGCACTCCAGGAGTGAGGCGCTCGCGCTCGGCGTTCACGAAGCGCACGTTCACGCCGCGGTCCCGCAGCGCGAGCCACGGCTGCACGTTCGCTGGGAACTCGTTGTCGCAGAGCAACACCTCGTCGCCGGGGCGCCAGTCCAAGCCGCCCGCCAGCGCGAGAGCTCCGTCGCCGGTGTTGCGCAGAAACGCAATCTCCGCGCCGCCGGCGCCGATGAACCGGGCGACCGCTTCGCGATACTCCGGCATCTTCGCTTCGATGGGATAGGTACCCATGACGCCGCCGGCGGCATGTGCGTCCACAAAGGCGTGGAGCGCCGCACGCGTGGGCTGCGGCAAGACGCCTACGGCTGCGTGATTCAAGTACGCATAGGTTGAAGTGACCGCGAACAGGTCACGCGATAGGGGCGTCTCGCTCACGCCGTACCGAGCATCTCCTTGGTGTGCCACGCAATGTTGTTCGCACGGTCGCCCACGCGTTCGAGCGAGGCGAGCACGAAGAGCATGCGCGTGCCGGCGCGAACCATCTCGGGATCGGTCTGCATCTCTTCCTGCAGCGCCTTGATGCCGCGCTTGTAGAGCAGATCCACTTCGTCGTCTTGTTCGATGACGTCTTCGGCCAGCGCCGTATCGCGTTCGGTGTAGGCGCGCATCGCGTCTAGCAGCATCGCGTGCGCCACGCCCGCAATTCTATCGATTTCGACGCGCGCCGGCCGGAGCAGGACGTCGGCGAGCTTGATCGCGTGTTTCGCGATATCGACGGCGTAATCGCCGACGCGCTCCAGGTCCGTTGCGATCTCCAGCATCGCGGCAATCTCGCGCAGTTCGCCGGCAACCGGCTGCTGCCGCCAGATCAGTTCGATGCACGAAGCCTCGATCTTGCGCCGGAGATCGTCTACCGCGTCGTCGCCGGCGACCACGCGCGCGCCGGCGGCGGAGTCGCGGCGTTCCAGCGCCTCGACCGCCACGCGGATGGCATCGCTCGTCAACGCGCCGAGCCGGACGACGTCCAGTCGCGTGGCTTCCAGCGCTTCGTGATACGCGGTACGCAAGAGTATCCCCCGAAAGATTTTTGAAGTTCTCCACAGTATAGCCGCAAAGGTCCGGAGAACGCAATCGGACTGCTCGATAAGGAGGCTCTCGTTCGTGACTGAGATTGCAAGGGTCGGCGTCTGCGGCGCCGGCTTGATGGGAAGCGGGATCGCTCAAACCGCCGCCACCGCCGGTTTTGAGGTCGTCTTGATGGAGGTCGACGCTGCTGCGCTGCAGCGCGGTACGGCCTCCATGGCGGCGGCGCTCGATAAGGCCGTCGCGAAGCAGCGCATGACGCAAACCGAGCGCGACGCCGTCTTGGGCCGCATCGCCGCGACCACCGACGTTAAGGATCTTAAGAATTGCGATATCGTCATCGAGGCCATCGTCGAGAACGTCGCGATCAAGACGGCGCTCTTCAAGCAACTCGACGATCTGCTCGCCGCGCACGCCGTTATCTGCACGAATACCTCGAGCCTCTGCGTCATCGAGCTGGCGGCCGCCACCAAGCGCCCCGACAGAGTGGCGGGCCTGCACTTCTTCAACCCCGTCCCCGTGATGAAGCTGGTCGAAGTGGTGCGAACGATCGCGACGACGCCCGAGACGATCGATAGGCTCTTCGCGTTCGCGCAGAAACTCGGCAAGGAACCGATCCACGCGAAAGACACGCCGGGCTTCGTCGTCAATCGCCTGCTCGTACCCTACCTGCTCTACGCGATTCGCGTTTACGAAGATGGTTTGGCGAGCAAAGAAGATATCGACAAAGGGATGAAGCTCGGGTGCGGGTACCCGATGGGTCCCTTCGAACTGCTCGATTTCGTGGGTCTCGACACGACCTATTTCATCGCGCAGATTATGTTCGACGAGTTCAAGGACCCGATGATGGCGCCGCCGACGCTCCTGAAGCGGATGGTTCTCGCGGGCCGTTACGGCCGCAAGAACGGAAAGGGCTTCTACGACTATGCCTGACGGATCGTTCGAGCATATCCTCGTCGAACGCGAAGGTCCCGTCGCAACGATCGTGCTGAACCGCCCGAGCGTACGCAACGCCCTCAACGCGCAGCTCCTTCGCGAACTTTCGAGCGCGCTGCGCGAACTCGAACGCAGCGACGACGTTCGCGCGATCGTGGTGACCGGTGCCGGTGAGAAAGCCTTCGCCGCTGGAGCCGACATCGGCGAGCTGAACGCCACGCCCAACGCCGTTCGCGGCGCGCAGACCGCGCGTGACGGCCAGGCCGTCACGCTGCAGATCGAACGCCTGCGCAAGCCCGTCATCATGGCCGTCAACGGCTTTGCCCTCGGTGGCGGCTGCGAACTCGCCATGGCGGGCGATATCCGCATCGCCGCAGAGCACGCGAAGTTCGGTCAGCCGGAGGTCAACCTCGGCTTGATTCCCGGTTATGGCGGATCGCAGCGCTCGACGCGGCTGGTCGGTAAAGGCATGGCCGCGTACCTCTGCTTGACCGGCGAGACGATCGACGCGCGCGAAGCGTTGCGGATCGGTCTGGTGGAGAGAGTCGTTCCGCTGGCCGACCTGCGCGGAGAAGCCCGCAGGGTCGCGCTCGCCATCGCGGCCAAGGCTCCGCTCGCCATAGAAGCCTGCAAACGCGTCATCAACGAAGGCGCGAGCCTGCCGCTTCAGGCCGCACTGGAACTCGAAGCCTTGGCCTTCGGCACGCTCGTGGACACCAACGATTTCCGCGAAGGCACCGGCGCCTTCCTCGAAAAGCGCAAACCCGATTGGAAGGGAGACTAGCGGCGCAACTGCCGTTCCGCATGGCCCATGTTGAGTTCGATCGCCGGGTTGAAGCCCGTCCAGGTCGCTCGGATTCGCCCGCGCGGGTCGATGACGACCATCGTCGGAAAGCCGCGCAGATCGAAGAATCCCGACGAACGGGCCTGCGGGTCCAAGGCGACGTCTTTCATGCCGTGGGCTTGCGCGAAAGCGGCCACGACCGGTCGCGGCTCACCGACGTCGATGGGTATCACCGCGACCCCCGGATGATGCCGGGCGTAGGATTCCACGAGCGGCAGCGAGAGTTTGCACGGTTCGCACCACGACGCCCAAAAATCCAAGAAGACGACGCGGCCGCGCTGCTGCGCCAGCACGAACGGCCGGCCGGCGAGCGTCGCGTATGCGACGCGCGGCGCCGGGTATGCCGCGGAACGATCGAGGTCGCGCGGCGCGATCAGCAGCCTGTATGCGACGTACGCAATGATGGCCAGGGCGAGCAGATCCCACACGCGGCCGATCGTCCACCAGCCGCGCGGCTTTCGCTCGGCGCTCCTCTCAATCGGTGGTGAAGACTGCCGCAATGCCCTGTCCGCCTCCGATGCAGGCCGAGGCCACGGCGTAGCCGCCGCCGCGGCGGCGCAATTCGTGGAGAGCCGTATAGGCGATTCGCGCGCCCGACGCGCCGAGCGGATGGCCGAGGGAGATGGCGCCCCCGTGCGGGTTGAGCCCCGCGCCCGCATGGTGCATCTCCTTCAGACAGGCGAGGACCTGCGGAGCGAACGCTTCGTTGATCTCCATGACCGCCAGATCGCTTTGCGCGATGCCGGCCCGCTGGAGAGCCTTTGGAATCGCGACGGCGGGACCGATGCCCATGATGTCCGGGTCGACGCCTACGACGCTCGCCGCGACCAGGCGGCCCATCCACGAGAGGCCGTCGCTCTTGGCCTGCTTGACCGTCGTGAGCACGACCGCCGCAGCACCGTCGGTGATGCCGCTCGCATTGCCCGGCGTCACGACGCCGCCTTTTTTGAAGCGCGCCGACAGTCTCCCAAGCCGCTCGAGGGAGAGGCCGCTGCGCGGGCCTTCGTCCTTGTCGATCAGTTGCGTGCTGCCTTTGCTCGCGGGCACTTCGACCGGCACGATCTCCTCGGCAAAGTATCCGTCGCGCTGTGCGGCGAGGGCGGCCTCTTGGCTCTGCAGCGCAAAGGCGTCGCACGCTTCACGCGAGATCCCGTACCGCTCGGCGAGGTTCTCCGCCGTGATGGCCATCGGCAGACCGTTGTAAGAGTCGGTGAGCGCTTCCCACAGCGTATCTTCGAACTTGACGTTCGCGCCGAGCGGGAAGCCCTTACGCGCCCCGCGGACCGCGTGCGGCGCCTGGCTCATCGACTCGCTGCCGCCCGCCAGCGCGTAGGTGCTCTGCCCCAACGCCAGCGAGTTGGCTGCGGTGAGAATCGCCTGCAGGCCGCTTCCACACAGGCGGTTGAGGGTCAGCGCCGGTACGCCGATCGGTAAGCCGGCGCGCAGCCCGACGTGGCGGGCAAGATAGATCGCATCGGCGCTGGTCTGCATGACGTTGCCGAAGACGACGTCGTCGAAGCGGTCCTTCGGAACGCCGCTGCGTTCGACGGCCGCTCGCGCGGCCACGACCGCCAGCTCCGTTGCGCTGCGGTCAGCCAGGACGCCGCCCAAGTTGCCAAACGGCGTACGCGCCCCGGCGACGATCACGATGTCGGTATCACGAATTGGAGTGCTCAAGTTAGTCCTCTGTGTCGAGTAAGTGCCCAACTAGTTCCGCCACGGCCCACCGGCGGGCCTTTGCAGGCCGGCTCGCAGGTGCGCAAGCAGGCGCTTTTGCCGGCGGCCTGGTACAAGACGGCGATGCCTATGATTCGCCCCGCCGCCATCAGCCTCGATGCCCGGTCGCTTCCGGCAGCTGCGAAGACCGAGCATATCCTCGAAGCCTTCGACAAGCTGACGCTCGGCGCGATCCTCGAGATCGGCGAAGAGACCGACCCGCGCGCCCTCCGTAACGAGATCGCGCAGCTGCGCCCCGGAAAGTTCTCGTGGGACTCCAGAAACCTGGGCTCCAACCGCTGGACGGTGCGCCTCGAGCGCATCGACGAGAATGCCGCAGGGGAGTCGTTCCTGCAGCACGTCCACCCGTTCGCAACGGCCAAGAGCAATACGATCAAGGAGCTCGCAATGCAGATGAGCGAGCGCAGCTACAAAGCCGGCGACACGATCTACGACGAAGGCGAGATGTGGCCTTATCTCGGCGTGGTCAAGAGCGGCCGCGTAATCTACACGCTGCTCTCCCCCGACGGCAAGACGCACACGCTGGGCGAGCGCCTAACGCACGACACGCTCAACGAGAGCGGCTCGTTCGACGGGGGCGGCGCGACCACCCGAGCCGAAGCCCTTACCGACGCCGTCATCGTCACGCTGCCGAGCGAAGCGCTGCTGCACGCGTGCCGCAACGACTCCGATCTCGCTCTCGGATTTTTGGCGGCCGCTTCGCAGGCTCGCCGGCGTTCGATCGATACCATCTCCGACCTCGCATTCGCGCACGTGCTGCAGCGCGTCGCCAAGTTCTTGCTCGGCTACGCACGCGCCTCGGTCGGCATGACCAAAGGGCTGCCAGGCGTCGAGAACCTCTCGCAGGCACAGATCGCCGCGGCGGCGGGAACCGTTCGCGACATGGCCGCACGAGCGCTCTTGCGGCTGAAGAATGCGGGTGCCGTCGAACTGGACCGCGGCCGCGTCAAGGCCATCGACCGCGCGCGGCTCGAAGCGTTCGCTCACAACGTGCAGGCTCCGCCGGTTTAACTCCGCCTTCCGATCGCGTCCAGCGCCTGCCGGAACGTCGATACCGGCACGACGCGGATGCCAGGCGTCGACGCAATCTCCCGATAGTTGGCGCGCGGAACGAGAAAGAGCCGTGCGCCCGCCGCGCGAGCTGCGATGACTTTTTGAGGTGCGCCTTCGATGGGCCCCACGGCGCCGCCGTACGATATCGTTCCCGTCCCGGCGATGCGGGCGTATCGCGCGCGCCCGGGCACGAGCGAACGATAGATGTCGAGCGCAAACATCAACCCGCCCGAGCTTCCGGCGATGCCCGGCAGATGATAGGCCACGGAGATCGGCAACTTCGGCCGCTGCAGGATCGCCGTGAGATAGACGCCGAGCCGAGCCTGGCCGCGGTAGGCGATCGTCGGCACGGCCAGCGTAAGTGGCCTTCCGTTGCGAATGATGCCGACTCGCACCGGGGTGCCGGGTTTCACCGCGGCGAGCAGCCGCTCGACATCGACCGTCGACGCGGCCGGCGCTCCGTCGATCGACGTAACGACGTCACCGGCGCGCAGTATGCCACGGGCGTGGGAGAGCGGCGAGAAATACACGATGAGAATCCGGGTACGCGGCTGCGGAACCGGCAGATGCGCGGCTCGTTCGGCTACGACGGCTCCGATCGCCTGGCTCTCGGTCATCGACTCGCGCATCACGCTCTCGTACTCGCCGAGCGATATTCCGTGCGGGACGACTCGGCTCGTGCGAACGACCTCGACGCCCGGCGCGAGGCCTTCCAACAAACCCGCCGGCGTCGCGTTCTCCGCGAAGGTTACGTCGGTGAGATAGAAGCGCGTAGCGGGCGGACGATGGCCGGCCACCACGATCGCGCGCCCTAAATCGACCGCCTTGCCCGGCATGATCAAGGAGTACGGCGTGCGCGCCAATACGAACGCGGCCGCCACTATGGCGACCGCGACGTAGATGAAGAGGCGGTTCGGCGAGAGCTCGACGCGCATGCGCGCCTATTGCGTAACTTCTACCGATTCGAGCTCGGCCGTTTCGTCGGCCGCTTGCGCGTCAAAGGCGGCGCGCTTGGCCTTCGCGGCTGCCTCCGCAAGCGGCGCAGAGGGTGCCTGCGGCCGAGGCGCGAGCGCTTCGCGGCCTTTGCGCACCGAGCCGATTGCGGATGCCAGCCGCGCCTCGAGATCCGATAGCATCCGGGCGGCGTACTGGTCGGCGCCTTCGCGCACCTTGAGCGCCCGCTCCTCCGCTTCGCGCAGCACGACCTCCGCCGTCTTGCGAGCGCGCTGCACGATCTCGTTTTGATCGGTCAACTCCTCATGCTTGCTGGTCGCCTCGGTTACGATCGCCTGCGCCTTCTCTTGCGCTGCACGAATCATCCGATCGTGATCCTTCGCGATGATCTTCGCCCGCCCAACCTCTTCGGGCAGCGACGACCTCACCTTTTCGATGAATTCGACGAGCCGCTCTTCGCTCAGAATGCGATAGCCGGCGGGAAGCCAGGTTCCTTCATGCACGTACGACTCGAGTTTATCCAGAACGCGATAGACCGACATGGATACCTCCCTTACGTTGAGCTGCGCAGAGTAGCGCGTTTGGCGGCCATGAGACGCATAACCGGCTCGGGAACCAGCGCTGCGACGTCGCCCCCGAGAAAAAACACTTCTTTGACGATACTCGAACTCACGAACGAGTACTTTTGGTCGGACATCAAAAACATCGTGTCGACATTCGAGAGCGACCGGTTCATGAGCGCGGTCGACATCTCGCTCTCGAAATCGGAGACGACGCGCAGACCCTTGACGATCACGTCGGCGTGCTTCTTCTTCACGTAGTCCGCCAGCAATCCGCGAAAATGCTCCACCCGGACGTTGGGGAGGTGAGAGACGCATTCCTGGATCATCGCCTCGCGCTCCTCCAGCGTGAACATCGGCTCGCGCTTCTGTGGGTTGACGACCACGGCGACGATCAACTCGGCGAACGTATTGGCCGCCCGCTCGATGACGTCGAGGTGCCCGTGCGTGGGCGGGTCGAACGAGCCTGGATAGACGCCCCGCGGCGTGTGCAGCCGCCGCCCGTCGCCTGCCGTTATGTCCAAAGCGGGCTCAGGCAGCCTTCATCGGGCAGGGTCCGAGTCGCTCGAAGCGCGGATCGTAAAAAATGCCAAAGCGACATCGCCGTATACTTCTTCACGCACCGTTCGGTACCCCGGTATCTCGGGCAGAATGGTCCGCGCGCCGTGCTCGAAAATAACGACGGCATCCTGCGCCAGGAGCTCGCGATCCAGCAGCAAGCGGAACATCTGCAGCGGAACGCCATCAGCATACGGCGGGTCGGCGTAGACGACGTCGAACGGACCCTCCAGCCGGTAGAGCGCGCGATCGACCGGAGCCGCCACCACTTCGACGACCCCGGAGACGCCGAGAGCCCCGGCAGCTTCCCGAATCGCGTCGGCCGTGCCGTGGTGCGCCTCGACGCAGACGACGCGCTGGGCACCGCGCGAGGCCGCCTCGAACCCAATTGCGCCCGTACCTGCGAACAGGTCGAGAAACCGCGCACCGTCGATGCGCGGCTGGAGAATCGAGAAGAGCGCTTCCTTTACGCGTCCGGGCGTCGGACGCACGTTCGCCCCCTTCGGCGAGCCCAACTTACGGCTGCGAAGGTTTCCACCGGTAATCTTTGGCACGTTTACTCCTGCCGTGCGATTGGGAGCGCGCCCGCCAATTCCTCCAGGTTGTGGATTATGCGCTCCGGTGCGGGAAGATCCGCCGGATACTCCGAGCCGCGCGCATCGAGCCAGATTCCGTGCATCCCGGCTGCGATCGCACCGGCTACGTCCATCACCGGATCGTCGCCAACGTACCAGACCTCGTCCGGCGCCCGCGCGAGCGTTCGCGCGAGCGCCTCGAAAGCGCCTTTCGCAGGCTTCTGCACTCCGATCGCGGCGCTGACGACGACCGGACCCTCGAAGCCCGCCAGCGCCGCTTTGCGTTCCTGCAGCGGGCTCCATCCGTTTGTCAGCACGGCGACGGCAACCCCATGGCTGCGAAGCGCAGCGAGCGCGCGAGAGAGACCGGGGACCGGTACCACGAAGGCTTCCGCGCTGTGCAGCGCAAGATGCTTGTAACGCTCCGGATAGGCGCCGGGGTCGCGTGCGCCGCGCTCGCGAGCAAAACGCTCTACCGCCTCCTCGATCGAATACCGTCCAGAGCGCTGCAGGCGGAGTAGCGCATCGATGCGGTCGATCTCCGAGGCGAGCGTCCCGAGCGGTTCGCCGCCGCCGGCGCAGAGCTCCGCGAGCAGCCGCAGGAAGGCCACCCGCTCCAAGTTGTTATCGATGCCGAGCGTGTGATCGAAGTCGAACCCCACGGCGACTCGTCGCCGTGGGGTTCCCGATCGCGTCACCGGGCTGCGGCCCTCACTTTGGGCCAGGCCCCGTTATGACGCGCACGAAGCCGTCGGTACGAACCCATTTTGCGAGTGCGGCTCGCATCGATTGCGCGGTGACGGCGAGCTCGCGCCGCGCGTCGATCAGGTTCTCGTCGAGCGGCATGCCGAGCGTGCCGTATTGCAGCAGCAGCGAACCCACTCCACCGTAGCTCGCTTCCGCAATCGGCACCTCGCCCATGAGCAGCGCCTTCGCCCGAATCAGGCGCGTGGCACTGATCGGACGTCTCTGCAGCGTGCGCACGTCGCGTAACGCGAGCTGCTCGGCCGGGATCACGTTCTGCGGATCGGAACCGTAATCGATCGAGAACGTCGAGCGGACCTTACCCGCGGCGAGCTCGCTGCCGACGTAGTAGACGTAGCCATGCACTTCGCGGAGATCGTGGTAGAGGAGCGATGAGTAGAAGCCGCCGGTAAGGACCGTGTCGGCGACTTGCATCGGCGCCCAATCGGGATTGTTGCGCAGCAGTCCGACCGTCTCCACCAACTGCACCGACGACTGAACGCGGCCCGTCGCAGGGACGCTCACGTCGCTCGGTTTGTTCGCCGGGACCGGCCCGGGATAGACCTGCGGCTTCGGCCCGACGGCCTTCCATCCGCCGAAGTAGCGTTCGATCTGGGCCTTTGCCTGCGCCGGGGTCACGTCGCCCACCACGACGATCGTGGTGAGATCGGGCCGGTAGGCGCTGTGGAACCACGCCTTCACGTCGGCCAGCGTGATCCCCGAGGCGCTTTTCGGCGTAGCGAACCGGCGCTGCGGATCGCCCATCGGGTAGAGCGCGTTCGCGAGCGCGACCGACGCTAGATGGTTGGGCGACGTCATCTCGCCGGTCAGCGCTCCGACGTCCTGTTGCTTGACGATCGCGAAGTCTTTCGCCGAAAAACGCGGATGGAGTTCGTCGTCGGCGAGCAGCTGAACGCCTCGGCCGAAATCGTGCGCGAGCACTTGCAGGCTGAAGCTCGTACCTGCATCGACCGACGCGGCGATCTTGTCGAGTTGCCGCTGGTAGGCAATGCGGCCGTAGGTGGTCGTGCCGTACGGGAAGAGCGAGGCGGTGAGGTCTGCGACGCCGTCTTGACCGCGCGGTTCCTGCACTTGCGGATTGTTCAGGATCTCGCCGCTCACCACGACCGTCGGCGTCACGCTTTCCGGCTGGACGATGAGTTTGATCCCGTTGGGCAGCATCATCGCGACCGGGTGGAGCGTCTGCTCCGGAACGCGCAGGTGCGCTAGGACGTGCTGCGCCCACGACGGCAGCGGCTCGTGTTTGGTCGGCGGGATCTGGTTGTTCTCTTTTTGCATCCCACCCGGACCGCCCGCGCTCATCTTGCCGAGGTTCTTGGGCACGGCATAGGCCGCTATGGCCTTCGAGTTCTGGAGATCCTCGCGGAGCACGCGGTCGACGGCGGCCGGGGTCACGGCGCGATAGGCCGCGATCATGGCGTCCGGCGAGCGAAGCCCCTGCACGGCAACCGCTTGGCTCCACTGGAATGCGAGGTTCTGGATCGAGTTGCCGTTGAATTCGAGCTGGGCGATCTCTCGGCGCTTTGCGGCCGCGACCAGCCCGGCGGGGATGCCGGTCTTGCGGTACTGCGCGATCACCGCGCGGGCCATTGCGTCGGCCACTTCCGGTTTGGTCGTCACGGGAACGATGACGGCGCCGATGCCGACGGAGGCTTTCGGATAAGACTGCTCCTGGAACTGCGTGCCGAGTGCCTTGCCGCTGGCCGCCAATCCGTAGAGGTTGCCGCGGGGACTGTTCAGGACGTCGGCGAGGATCTGCCCGGCGGCGTAGTATTTACTGTCGTATCCCGGCATGCGGTAACCGAGCAGCACGGCGGTAAACGGCTGATCGCTCGTATCGTGATAGACGTGCGGCGTTATCGGACGCAGCACGACCGGGGCTCGAGCCGGCAGCTTCGCCGCCGGAATGTTCCCGAACAGATGCGCGACCTCTCGTACGGTCGCCGGGCCATTCACGTCGCCGACGATCACGTAGACGGCATTATTCGGATGGTACCACTTGTCGTAGAACTTGATCAGCTGCGGATGATTGATCGTATGCGCGAAATCGTAAACGGTTCCGAGGCCGTTCTTCGCATAGGGAGTACCCGCGAGCAGCGCGGTCTGCATCTTGACGAAGAGGCGGTAGAACGCGTTGCTGTTGTCCTGCGTCACCTCCTGGGTGATCGCCTTGCGCTCTTGGTTCCACTGCGATTGCGCCATCTCGAGCCCGGTCGCCCGCGACCGCTCGAGATGCAGCGCGATATCGAGGTACTGCGACGGAACCGTAAAGAAATATTGCGTGATTTGATTTTGCGTATCCGCATCGAAACTACCGCCGGTCACGCCGATCGTATCCATGAGTTGCGACGACGACAGCGTTTTGCTGCCGCGGAACATCATGTGCTCGGTCGCGTGCGCGAGGCCGGCGATCGGTTGGTCGTCGGAGCCTACCTCATAATTGAGCATCGTGGTGACGACCGGCGCGAGCGGATCGTGCACCACGACCACCCGCAGCCCGTTCTTCAGGGTCGCGCGCGTAACGGTAAGCGACCGCGCGCCCGCGTGAAGCGGAAAGACGAGTGCGCCGAGCCCCAGGCTGAGAACGCCGGCGACGAGGACGCGAAGTATCTTGGAATTCATAACACCCCTTGCTGGGATCGAACGAGTACGGAGCCCGCGCGGGGGCGGATTCCAACCCGCGCATTCCAAAACCGCTCCGGCAAGCCCTCTCGCCGGCCGTCCCTTTCGGGCTGCGCCGGGCACGCGTTCCGGAGTTTCAATTCCACACCGGGGCGTAACGGAGCGGAGGACGGTACGAATCTCGTCCGGCGTCGTTGACTACGGTTAGGATTGCATTTACAACCTTGGAAGGCGTCTCATTCCAAACCCCGACATCGAGTCTGGGTAGCAGGCTCGGGTTCGCGCCGGGCGTGATGGCCCAGCCCAGCGTGGTGAAGAGGTACCCGTAACCGGCCTTGTGCGCGAGCGACACGAGCGCCGGCCTGTACTGGCCGTAAGGATAGACCATGGCATTGACCGATCGGCCCGTCTTGGCCTCAACGATCCTGCGCGCTCGAATCAGGTCGCTGAGTACGCGCTGACGATAGCTCGCGAGCGTCTCGCGCCGGCCATCGGCGAGCAGGGCGCGCCCAACCGTCGCCGCCGTAGTATCGCCCGCCGCGTCGATAACCACGGCACGGTGAAGGTTATACGTCTCCGTGCCAAAGCGGAAGACTCCGCTGTGGCTCATGGTCGCAATCTCCCGCCATGTCAAGTCATTCCGGAGACGGTCCACATAGGAGACTATCAGGAATACCGCAGCGGGAATGCGTTGCCGCCGCAGCAGGGGGAAGGCATAGCGATAGATGCCACGGTAACCGTTGTCGAAAACCAGGCATACTGCATTCGGCGGCACCGCGGTTCCTTTTGAGAGAAAGGCTTGAAGCTCGGATAACGAGATGAAGTGGAAACCATCGTGCTGCAGCCGGGCGATATGAGCGGCAAACTGTGCTGGAGAAACGGTATCCGTCCCGGCGGGAACCCGGCGCGCGACGTCGTGATAGGTGAGGACCACCACGTCGTTGCGGTAATAGATTCGAGCCTTCGTCCGCCCTGCATTCGCAGGCGCCCGGTCTTCTCTGCGCAATCGCGGCTTGACGTGCAAATCGCCGGCAGCGGCCCGCTTCGCGGAAACGCCGGCGGCGATGCGCGCGCTCCTGCCGCCGGGCGGTTGCCGCTGCGCCGTGCACGCGGCAAACGTAACGCAAGAACAAACCACTGCCAAGGCCCCACGGAATCGTACGCGCGGCAATCGGATTGAAGAACACATCGGCCAAACTCCCACTTAGAGTGCGATCTCGAGGCCAAGCTTGGTCAGCTGGTCGGCCGGTATCCGCATGGTGGCCGTCAGCGGTTGCGCGTTTCGCAAGAGAAAGCCGAAGAGGGCGCGGCGCCACGCGTGCAGCGTGTCCTTCGCGCCCGGCACGACGACCGGATCTGCCGCGAAATACGTCGTGCTCTTATCGTCGAGCGCGAGCCCGAATCTCGTGCACGCCCGCACGATCGGCGCGAGCAGCGGCTGTTCCATGAAGCCGAAGCGGGCAGTGACGCGGATCAGTGCCGGCGCGAGCGTCTCGACCTCCACGCGGTCTCTCTCCGCCACCACGGGCCGGTTATCCATGAGGATCGTCAGCAGCACGACCCGTTCATGCATCGCCTCGGTGTGCGCCCGGTGATGCCGCAGCAAGAAGGGTATGCCCTCGGGATCGGCGGTCAGAAAGACGGCCGTACCGGTGATGCTGCCTTTTGAGCCGCGGGTTTCAGCGAGGAAATCCGCAACGGGAACCGACTGGTTGAGATAGCTCTGCCCCATCCGGCGTCGCCCTGCCCGCCATACGGTCGCGGTCGCAAAGAGTGCGACGCAGATCGAAAGCGGAATCCAACCACCGGTCGGAATCTTCGGAATGCTGCCAGCAACATACGAAACATCGACGATTAAGAACGCGCCCACCAGCGGCACCGCAGCGAGGAGATTCCAGCCGAACTTCTTTCGTACGACTGAGAAATAGCCAATCGACGTGACGGTCATCGTCACCGCCACCGCCAGTCCGTACGCGTCGGCCAGTTTCGTTGACGTCCGGAACGTTATCACGAGCATAAGGCACACGACGGCAAGCAACACGTTGATGAACGGCACAAAGACCTGGCCGGAAAACTCTTTCGACGTGTGCAACACGCGCATGCTCGGAAGAAAGCCGAGTTCGATCGCCTGCCCCGCGAGCGTGAAAGCGCCCGATATCAACGCCTGCGACGCAATGATGGTCGCCGCAGTCGCGACCGCAACCATCGGATAGAGTCCCCAACTCGGAACCAGCGCGAAGAACGGAGCATCGAGCGCTTTCGGATCGGCAAGAACACGGGCACCCTGGCCGGCAAAGTTCAACAGAAGTGCCGGGAAAACCATCGTATACCAGGCAAGTGCGATCGGCGCGCGGCCGAAGTGCGACATGTCGGCGTAGAGGGCCTCGACGCCCGAGACACTGAGGACGACTGCTCCTAACACGACCACCCCGGCGAAGCCGTGGCTTGCCATGAAATACAAGAGATGCCTCGGATCGATCGCCCAGAGCACCGCCGGATGCTTGGCGATGCCCGCGACGCCGGTCACGGCAATCGCTGTGAACCAGACGATCATCACCGGGCCGAAGATCCGGCCGATCTTCTGCGTGCCTCGCGATTGGAGCGCGAATAGCGCCATCAGCACCGCCACCGTAATCGGAACGACGTACGGCTGCGCCGCAGGGGTAACGGCCTTGAGGCCTTCAACCGCCGAAAGGACCGAGATGGCCGGCGTAATGACACCGTCACCGAAAAGCATGCCGGCACCGATAACGATAAGGAACGTGAGCCAGGTCGCCCTCGGGAGCACGCCGCGCACCGGCGCGGGGAGTACGAGCGCGAGCAGCGCCAGGATGCCGCCTTCGCCCTCGTGGTCGGCCCGCATCACGAAGGTCAAGTACTTGATACTGACGACGAAGATCAGCGACCACAAGATCAAGCTCACCACGCCCGTCACGTTCTCTGGCGTAGGCGCGATATTGACGCCATTGTGGAAGCACTGGCGAAACGCGTACAACGGATCGGTTCCGATGTCGCCGAACACGACCCCGAGCGCCGCGAGCGCCATGATGCCTTTCGGACTCGCCTTGCCGTCCTTCATCCCGCGCTAA
>JAJYFL010000029.1 GCA_021790935.1 bacterium | reverse complement strand
GCAGAGACCTCGCGCGCTGCAACTTCGCACGTCGCCCACGAAGCCCTCGAGCGCGCGGTGCGCGAAGCCAAATCGATCGGTCTGACGCGCTCGCGCGTCCGCGAACTCTTCAACGACGCGCTGGAGCGCTGGTTTCCGGAGGACCAATGAGTACGATTTCCATCCAGCATCTTACCAAAATCTACGGCCGCTCGCCCGCCGTCGACGACGTCTGCATCGAGATTCCAAAAGGGAGCGTCTTCGGGCTCTTAGGCCCGAACGGCGCCGGCAAGACGACGACGTTCAAGTGCATGCTCGGTTTGGCCCGCCCGAGCTCCGGCGCCACGCTCATCGACGGCGCCCCGCTGGTTCCCGCGGTCTTCGAGCGGCTGGCCTACGTGCCCGAACGCAGCGTCCTCTACGAATGGATGACTGCCGGCGAGCATATGGAGGCGCAGCGGCGGTCGTTCAAACGCTACGATCCCGCGCGCGCCGCAGAACTGCTCGCCCTCTTTAGCCTCGACGCTCGCAAGCGCGTGCGGGCAATGTCCAAGGGAATGCAGACGGCGCTCGCGATCGTCCTCGCCTTCGCGAGCCGGCCGGAAATCTTGGTCCTGGACGAGCCGACCAGCGGTCTCGATCCGGTCAACCAGCGTGCGGTGCTCAAATTGATCATCGATGCCGCGGCACAAGGAGCGACGGTCGTCCTCTCCTCGCACCAGATCGGCCAAGTCGAGCGCGCCGCCGAGCACATCGCGATTCTGCAAAACGGGAGAGTCGTCTTGAACGGCGCGGTTGACGATCTGAAATACCAACGGAAGATCGTCGAAGGCATCTTCGAGAGCGACGCGTTCCCGGTCAACGGCTTCGAGCGCGACGCGCGCATCTCGCGGGTCGAGAAGACGGGCCGCATCTTACGCCTCACGGTGAGCGACGGCAGCGACGGGCTCGCCGCCGATCTCGTGTCGCAAGGCGCGCAGAGCGTGCGCATCGTCGACCTGAACCTGGAAGATATCTTCCTCAATGCCGTCGCGCCGTCGCAGAGTACGGCCGACGTGGTGGAGGCGTCATAATGTATTACGTAGAGTATCTGCGCGCGTTGCGCGCGCTGCGCGTCGTTGCGATTATCCTTGGAATCTTGCTTGCGCTTGCCGTCGTCATGCGCCTGTGGCTAGCCACCGTGCACGCGGAGTCTCCCGACGCGTGGGTTGCCCAAATGGCACAATCGTCCACGGCCGTCGTTCGTACGCAACGCCTCCCAGACGGTACGGTCAAGACGACGATCGACGACAAAGGCCAACGCACGAACGTCGATATCTACGACCGCGGCTATGCCGGTAAGCGCGTCGTCATCACGGCGCCGTCGTCGCAGCTCGACATGCATTTAAAGCACCCCCTCATGATAGGCTCCATGCACGTTGTGAAGAGTGGTGGCAATGGGATGACGACGGTCGTCGTGGATTCAAACGGCGGCGAGGATATCGGAGGTCTCTTCATCGTCTCGCTTCCGCTCGCGCTCATCGTCGCGACGATTCTCGGCGGAGCCCTCGCCAAAGAGAACGACGGGCACCTCGAGGTCGCGTGGACGCGGCCCGTTTCGCGCCTCGTCTACGCATTGACGGCGATGGGCGTCGACGTTGCGGCGCTCGCCGCCACGGAGGTCCTTGCCGTCGTCGTCTTCGTTCTCGCCCAGGCTCTCTTCCAGATGCCGCGTTACGGCATCACCACGCAAGGATTCCAAGCGCTGTCGATCGCGCTGCTGGTACCGGCGGCATGGTACGCACTGGTTACCGCTTGCAGCGCATCGCTCAGGCGTGGCCTTGGTGCCGTCATCGGGATGTTGTGGCCGGTGGCCATCTTACTGCCGGTATTCGCGGCGGTCCGGTACGGCGACAGCGTGATGGCCCGTACGGCCAGCGGCCTGCTGCGCGCCGTCGACACGCTGAATCCGCTGATCTACCTTCCCGGATTCAGTCCCGACGGGGTTACGAGCGGGCTGTCGGGACTCGGGCTTCTCGGTACCTCGTCCCTATGGGCATCTATCCTCGTCTTGATCGCCCTCACCGTCGCCTATAGTGCCGCCGCCATCGTGCAGTGGTGGGGTGTGGAGGCCTAGCGTATGGAATTTTTCGGAACGAAATTCACGGTCGCACTGGGTGCGTGGCGGTTGCGCTTCGTGCTGATGCTCGAAGAGGACGAGGCGCAACCGGCTCGCGCGCCCTCACCGGTGCCGCATCACGCGCGCGTAACGATCGATTCTGCGATGACGCGTAGAGGCGCTACAGAATGAAACCGTTAGGATGCGCGGCCTTTTGGAACTTAAACTGCTTATCTACGATCGTGTAAAAGTAAAGATTCGGGTCGACGGGGTCGCCGGTCGGCGTAAAGGTAAACGAGCCGATCAGCGTATTGTAGGAGCCGCCGGTCTGCATCGCGCTCAAGAACGCACCGCGGCTCGTGACGCCGTAGCGCTTAACGACGTCGATGGCGAGTTGCGTGGCTGCGTATCCGAAGATCGATAGAGTCGTCACGCGATACCTGGCGCGGAAATCCTGGAGGAGCTGGAAGACGCTCGGCGCCAGCTCGACCGGCGGGAGCGAGGTCGAGATCATCACCTTTCCGAGCGCATCGGCATACGTCGCTATCGTCGCATCGTTGAAGAAACCTTCCGAAGCACCGAAGGCTCCGTTGAATCCGCCGACTCGCAATGCGGCGACGAGCGGACCCATGTCTTGGGTCGTGCCGCACAAGTAGATGTAATCCGGCTTCTTGGAGAGTATCGTTTTGGCGGCCGTCGCATAATCTGGGTTTCTGTAGGGAAACAGGTAGGCCTCGGCGTTTAATTTTTCAAGCTTTGCTTGATTGACGAAGCCCTGTGCGACGTCGAAGCCGTAATCGCCGTCTTGTGAGACCGCGATCGGCAGCGCAGGCCTCTTCCCGCCGGCGAGATACCTTGCAAAGAGGCGCCCTTCGGTCGAATCTTTGGTCGGCAGGCGCCAGACGTTGCGGTACCCTTGCGCCGTTACCTCGTCGGTAGTGGCGGCCGGCACGATGACCGGCATCTGCGCGTTCGAGTAGGTGGGCATCGTGGCGTACGTGTCGGAGCCCGTCAAGTTTCCAACGGTCGCGACGATCGTCGGATCGTCGGCGGCGAACTGTACGTTCTCCATCGAAACGGCGAGCGCACCCTGGTCGTCGAACGTACGGATCGCGAAATAGTGCCCGATCGGGCCTGCAAATCGATTCGCTTCGTCGACTGCGGCGTTCGCTCCGTCGACGATCTGTTGGCCTTGCAGGATCAAGTCGCCCGTGAGCGGCACGTTCACGGCGATCGTCGTCGGCTGCGAGAACGGCTGCGAACCCGTGAACTGGGCCAACGCCGATGCCCCGGTGGCTGCCGACGCCACGGCGACGCCGCCGGCGGCGAGGAAATCCCTACGCTTCATCGCTGTTTATCCTAACGTGAATCCGGCAATCGTCGTTACCAAGAACGTAACGGAGAACGCCATGTTGGTGAAAAAGATCCGATCGTTCAATTCGAAGACATTCTTCGCCATACCGAAGAGGCGTTCTTCGTAGACGACGAGACCGAACGCGAGCGCGACGCCCGCGTAGTACTGCGAGCCCGCATGCACGAGGTAGCCGGCTGCCGCAAGCGAGAGGATCATGACGGCGTGCAATGCGAGCGGCAGCACGTAGCCGCTGCGCTCGCCAAAGCGTGCGGGTAGCGACCGGACGCCCTGCGCGCGATCGACGTCGAGGTCCATCAGGGCGTAGGCGATGTCGAAACCCGCCACCCAGACGGTCACCGCTACGAAAAGCAAGAGCGCCGGGACGGTGATCCTTCCGCTCACGCCGATGTACGCGCCGAGCGGCGCGAGCGCATCGACCGCACCGAGCACGAAGTGTACCAGCCACGTGAAGCGCTTGCAGAGCGGATAGACCAGCAAACCGAAGGCGGCGAGCGGAAGCAGCTCGACGCAGAGCGGGTTCAGTTCCCACGCCGAGATCAGCAGGACGAGCAAACCGCCGGCGATCGCCCACAGCATGATTTGTGGAGGCAGCCGCCCGCTTGCGAGCGCACGCTCGGCGGTGCGCGGATTGCGCGCGTCCAGGTCGCGGTCGAAGTAGCGATTTGCGGCCATGGCCGCCGTGCGCGCGCCGATCACGGCGAGCGTGATCCACGCAAGCGCCGCCCAGGACGGCAACCCCTTCGCCGCCATCACCGCGCCGACGTATGCGAACGGCAACGCGAAGAGCGTATGCTCGACGCGAATGTCTCTGAGAAATAGGCCGATCCGCTTCACGGTCGCCGTCTCAAGCATCGCCGCTCTTGCGCAACCGTTCGAGCGCGCCCGGCCCTTGCCCGGACCAATCGTCCGGGCGGAACGTCCGCTCGATTATGTCGAGTCCGTACTCTTTCCAGCGAGCGCCGACGAGTTCTCGGGTGGCCCGGTTCATCAGAATATCCGGCGGCCACTCGCGCGTGTACCCCTCCGCTGCGCTCTTACGCGTCGCATCGATGCCGATCTTGGTTCCATACGCTACCGAATAGGAGCCATGGTCGAGATCGTCGACCGGGCCCGGCATCATCACGACGTCGCGGTCGGGCGCGATGTTATTGAGCGCAAACCAGGCGACGGCACGGGTGTCCTGCACGTCGATATCGGCGTCCACGATTACGATCGTGCGCGTCAGCATCATCATGTGCCCGATCCCCCAGAGCGCATTCATTACCTTTTTTGCTTGGCCGGGATAGGATTTCCGGATCGATACGATCGCCAGATTGTGGAAGCCGCCCTCGACGGGCAGATTCATGTCGACGATCTCCGGCACGACCATTTGCAGCAACGGTAAGAAAAAGCGCTCGGTCGCTTTGCCGAGCCATGCGTCTTCCATCGGCGGCTTGCCGACGACGGTCGCCGCGTAGATCGGTTCCTTCCGGTGCGTGATGCACTCGACGTGGAAGGTCGGATACGAGTCGGCCGGGCTGTAGACCCCGGTGTGATCCCCGAATGGGCCCTCGGTGCGCAGATCGGTGTTGTCGACGTATCCTTCCAGCACGAACTCGGCGTCGGCCGGAACTTTCAGATCGACGGTCTTGCACGGTACGAGCTTGACGGCCTTACCGCGCAGGATGCCCGCGAACATGAACTCATCGAGGACCGGAGGCAATGGGGCGGTCGCCGCATAGGTAATCGCCGGATCGGCGCCGATCGCCACGGCAACGGGGATGCGCGCCCCCCATGCATCGGCATGCGCGCGCCCGTGTTTATGGCGTTGCCAGTGCATGCCGGTCTCGCGGGCGTTGTAGACCTGCATGCGATACATTCCGACGTTGGGTCTACCGCTCTGTGGGTCCTTCGTGACGACGAGCGGAAGCGTGACGAACGGTCCCGCATCCATCGGCCAGGTCGTCAGCACCGGCAGTTGGGTGAGATCGGGCTCGCTCATGACGACGTCCTGGCAGCTCCCCGTGCGAACCGTCTTGGGGATCGCACTCGCGAAAGGCGCGAGCGAGAGAATGCTTTTCAGGCCGAACGACGGTCCAGGCATCGCGAGGTTGAGAAGCGATCGGATTCGCTCGGCGACCTCCGCCAGCGACTCCGCGCCGAAGGCCGCCGCCATGCGGCGTTCGGAGCCGAACTGGTTGGTCAGCACAGGAAAGCGCGAGCCGCGCACGTTCGAGAAGAGCAGAGCGGGTCCGCCGGCCTTGACGACGCGATCGGTGATCTCGGCGATTTCGAGGTACGGATCGACTTGTGCCCGGATAACGTGCAGTTCGCCCGAGCGGCGCAGCGTCTCGACGTAGTCGCTCAGAGAGTCGTGAACCATCGAAGCGGGGCTTTAGACGTCGGTACTCCGAACCCCGGTCCGTTGCGCGGAAGCGTGAAGAGCCGCCTCGGCCAAGGCCGAGGCGGCTCTTCACGAAATGCGAGTCTCGCGATTCGCTTTCGACGGCTTAGGTGTGGCTGGTCGCGGCCTTGGCGGCGCGGGCAGTCGTCTCGGCCGTAGCCTTTTGGGCTGACGCGACCATCTCGGCGAGCTGCAGCGCGTAGGCCTTGCGCAGTTCGAGGACTTGGTTCGCGAAGCCGAAGCTCATCTCGATGACCTGTTGGGCCGAAGGAAGGCTTTCGACGGGCGTCTGGAAGGTCGGCAGGCCGGCTGCAACGTCGCGCAGCGAGGTCAGCGAGGCGACGTTGGCCTCCTGGGCCTGCTTGAGGGCTTCGATGCTCTGGGCTTGCAATTTGGTGAGATATTCGGTGAAGTCGACGGTCATGATCTTGCGTTCTCCTGTGCGGTGCTCTTCGTGTGTGCTAAGTATACCAAGCACGCGCTGTGTCTGTCAAGGGCGCGAATCGCGCCACTTTAGATCTTACCGGGCCGGGTATCGTCGCGCCAGAAAGAATCTTACCGGCAGGACCCTCCTGCGGCGAACCCCCAGCCATGGATGCAAGGGCTTGCCGACAGTACACCGAGG
>JAJYFL010000004.1 GCA_021790935.1 bacterium | reverse complement strand
CCTTCGGCAACGGTTGGGGCTATTGTAACGCGGTGGAGGCCGCACTCGGGATCCAAGTCCCGCTTCGCGCGCTGGCCTTGCGAACGCTGCTCGCGGAGTTGGAGCGGATACGCCATCACGCCGGCGCCATTCGTGAGATCTGCGAATCGACCGCCCTGACCGTAGCGGAGAATCAGGCCGCAGCGCTGGAGGAAGATCTGTTGCGCCTGACCGCGCGGCTGGTGGGGCATCGCTACCTGTACGGCGCGCTCGCGGTCGGCGGCCTGGCGCGCGATGTGGAGCCTGAAGCTATCCAGAGGATGTTGTCGGAGCTGGGCGAGATTTTGCGGCGGCTGGCGCGGCTGCGAGCGGTCTTGGAGAAGACCGGGAGTTTTCTGGACCGCTTAGAGAGCATCGGCATCATTTCGCGGGAAAAGACTCGCACGTTCGAACTGCTGGGCCCGATGGCGCGTGCCAGCGGGGTCGGCTGCGACCTGCGCACGTTGCAGCCTTATGGTTATTACGCGCAGATCGAGTTCTCGGTTCCGGTCGAGAGCGAGGGGGATGGTTTCGCGCGACTGCGCGTGCTGTTCCGCGAGATAGAGCAGTCTGCGTGCATCCTGCGGCAGCTGTCGAACCCTCCGGCAGGGCCCGTGCGCGCGGCCATCAACGGTAGAGGCGGCGGCGCACTTGGCTGGACCGAAGCGCCGCGGGGAGCCTCTTTGCATTGGGTCGAGCTCGCGGCGGACCGCACGGTGCTGCGTTACCATTTCGTCCCAGCGTCGTTTCGGAACTGGCACGGCTTCCACATCGCGACCGAAGATTTTGCCTTTCAGGATTTTCCGATCATCCTTGCGACGCTGGGCTTGTCCGTCGCAGAGAACGACCGGTGACTCCATGAGCTGGTTTTTGCGAGGCATTCGCTCCGGAATCCGTACCGAACCGCTTTCGCCGGACGCTCCGGTGCTCGCCGGAGTCACGCCGGGGTTTCCTCGCGAAACGCGCTTTGAGAGCGTGGCCGATGCGCGCGATAACGAAACGCGCTGCCCGACCGGCGCCATTCGAGCCGACGGTGAGGTTGCTCGCGTGAAGCGTGACCGCTGCATCCATTGCATGCGCTGTGCAACGCCGGACGGCTCGGCAAAGATGGAGTGGACAGTGGACCATGAGTGGGCGCACGGCGGGGAAGGGTCGGGCTCGTTGCCGGCGGCGTTCCGAAGGTCGCTGCACGTACGCGTCATCGATGCGGGTGATTGCGGCGCCTGCCTGAACGAAATCGGTCACTTGGACGATCCGTTTTACAACGCGCACCGCTTCGGGATATTCGTTACGCCGACGCCGCGGCAGGCCGATGTCCTGCTGATCGTCGGCCCGGTAACGCAGCAGATGCAGGCGGCATTGAAAGTCGCCTACGAGGCCATGCCGGGACCCAGGCGCGTGGTTGCCGTGGGTGCCTGCGCGGTGGACGGCGGGCTCTTCGGCCCCAGCGTCATGTGCGGTTCGGGCGCGGCAGACGTCGTGCCGGTGGACGTGTTCGTGCCGGGGTGCCCGCCGCCGCCGCTGGCCATACTCCACGCGCTGCGGGCGGTCTGTGGGCAGGAGCCGCTGGAACGATGACGGGTGCGCTGTGGACCTACCTCGCGGTTTTCGCCATCTGTGCGGTCGGCACGGCGATGGCCTTCTTCGTCCCGGCAAAGCGCGCTGCCGAATCGATTGCCTGGGCCGGCGGTGGCGCCGCACTGGTCGCCTTCGCCGCCGGTGCGCAGGGGCTAGCTGCTCCAGAGAGTCTCGTCTCGCTGTGGAGTCTTCCGACGTTCGGCCCGATGGCGTTGGGCACGACTCACCTGGCCGCGCTGTTCACCTGCATCGCCGCGCTCGTGTACTTTCCCGTCTCCGTGTATACGGCCGGATATCTTCGGCGCTACGAAGATCGGTATTCGCTGCCTGCCTTTGCAGCCTGGTACTACGTCACGCTTGCCGCAGTCATGGCGGTCTTCATCGCGCGCGACGTCGTTTCGTTCTTCATCGCGTGGGAGATCGTTGCCATCGCGACCGCTGCGTTGGTTGCGTACGAATGGCGTGAGAAAGCGAACGCTCGGGCTGCATACGTAATGTTGGCGATGAGTGAAGCCGGGACGCTCGCGGCTCTACTCGCGATGCTGCTGGTACTGAGTCGCGAGCACTCGCTGCTCTTCGTTCAGGGCGTGGCTTTCGGCCCGAGCGGGGGGGTGCGTTGGGCGGTGTTCTTGCTTTCGTTTTTCGGGTTCGGCGTCAAAGCGGGATTGATGCCGCTGAATTCGTGGCTGCCGCGAGCGCACCCCGTCGCGCCCGGCAACGTCTCCGCCCTGCTCTCCAGCGTCGTGCTCAACCTCGGCGTTTACGGTATTCTCCTGGTGAACCTGGAACTGGCTCCGGTGTCATCGGTTTCTTTTGGCACGGTGGCGTTGATCGTGGGGGCGATATCCGCGCTGGCCGGCATCCTCTATGCCACGATCAACGACGATCTAAAGACGATGCTGGCCTACAGCTCGGTAGAGAACATCGGCATTGCCGTTGCCGCCATGGGCGCCGGATTAGTGTTCATCGCGCTGCACGAAACGGCGCTCGCCGCGATCGGTCTTGCCGCGGGCTTGTACCATCTACTGAACCATTCCGCTTACAAAGGGCTGCTTTTTCTCGGGGCCTCAACGGTGCAAGCGCAAACGGGGCAACGCTCCATCGACCGGCTCGGGGGCCTCATGAGGCTGCTTCCCGTTACGTCTTTCTGCTTCTTCATCGGCGCGCTTTCGATCTCGGGGATCCCTCCATTCAACGGGTTCGCGAGCGAATGGCTGGCGCTCGAATCACTGCTTCGAAGCGCGGAACTTGCACCGCCTTGGCTGCGCGTCGTATTCTCGCTCAGCGGCGCGGCGATCGCGCTTACCGCCGCACTGGCTATCACATGCTTCGTAAAGGCCTTCGGAATGACGTTTCTGGGCCATTCGCGGCTGCACCCGAAACAGCCCATCACGGAGGCACCGCGCAGCATGCTGTTCGGGATGTACGTACTCGTGGCGGCCTGCGCCCTGCTCGGTCTCCTTCCGACGTTCGTCTTGGCGGCCATCGACGGAGCGCTTGCGCCCGTACTTGGCGGCTCCTGGGTCCAGCACACGCTCGTACCGGCTTTCTTCGGTGCCCGGCTTCCCGCCGATCAGCTGCCGCCGGCTTTCCTGACGACGTTTCACGCATTGGGCGCGCAGCTCGGCTACGGCATCGTGCCGGGTCGCGGGCTGGTCGTCATGCTGCGCGGCGGCTCGGCGAATCCCGTTGTCTTTGCGATGTCCTCGACGTACCTGGCTGCGACGCTGCTGCTATTTCTTGGCGCGGCATATCTGGGGCGGCGCGTGCTCGCTCGTTCGAGACGGCGGACGGCGCCGAGTTGGGCGGGCGGCCTCTCCTCCATACCGCCGACTATGACCTATACGGGGACCGGCTTCTCGAACCCCGTGCGCGTTATCTTCAACGCGGTTTTCCTACCGGCCCGGACGGACGAGCGAAAAACGATCCACGAGCATTTTCGCGATGCGATACGACGCGCGCGCGAGGACGTCTTCGTAGCCGATCGCGTTGTAGCGAGACCGGCAATTGCTGCCGCGACTTGGTTGGCTCACCTTCTGGCTCGGATGCACCATGGACGTCTCCCCGCCTATGTGGCATACGCCTTGGCGGCGCTGCTGATCGTGCTGGCGATCAGCCTTTCGCGATAGGTTGCGGCCATGCGGACTTCCGCAGGAGCGTAACGGCGGGTGGCAAATGCAAAAAAATACGACAAGGCGATGGAGCTCTGCCTGAACCGCCGCAGAACGGATGATGGCTCCTATCTGCGCCCATAGCGGTGCCTCGATAGGAGCTTTTATTATGCGCGAAACGGACCTTGCCAAGGTGGTTTTGCCACCGTCGACTCGCGCCGATCGTGAGAACCGTGAGGATTGACGAACACGTCCGCGTAGCTGCGATCGTACGGAACTCACAGGGTGATTTGCTCGCCGTGAGGCACGGCGCCGCCGAGGCCGCTTTTTGGACGTGCCCGGGCGGTTTGCTCAACGTCGGCGAATCGCTCTCCTATGCGCTCAGGCGCAACGTCACGTTTGAAACCGGCCTGCAGATTCGCATCGGGAATGTTGCGTGCCTCGGGGAAGTCACCATTGCGCGCACGGGGCGGCGTCGCATCGAGGTGTACTTCTATGCCGACGTTACGAACAGGAGTGCGGAAGACGCGACGGCGGGCCGGCGTATCGCAAAGTGGCTGCCGCTCGCTCAAGCGCAGCAGGACTTCTTGCCGAGCGTAGTCCTCGCGGCAATTCAAAATAACCTACACGGCGAGTATCTGGTGAACATGACGGACGAGCAATGGGCGCTGCCCGCTCCGCGGACCGGCTCGCGGCGGATATTTCGTTAGGAACCCATGTCTCCTCAAAACCACATGGAAGCGGATGGAAATGCGCGAGGGCCGAAGGCCGGGGGCCCCGGCGGCTTAGCCGACGGGGGGCGCGCAGCGCGCAGCGCGGATGCGCCATTTTCAGCGCATGCGCCATTTCCACCGCAAACCATGCGAGAACTCTCGCGGCTTGCAGAGGCGTACGGCGACCGGAGCGTGCAAGAGGACGTCGCGTTCATTGCCGAGCAGCTCGTCTCCCAGTCCGTCTCCGTGGCGGCCCTGGGGCAGTTCAAGCGCGGTAAGAGCACGTTGCTCAACGCGTTGCTCGGTGCGCATCTCTTGCCTACGGGGCAGTTGCCGCTCACGGGAATCGTTACGCGTCTAATCTATAGCGAACGGCGGGACGCGCTGGTGCACTACCAGGACGGGCGCAACGAAAGTGTCGCGCTGGACGCGCTTGCATCGTATGTTACCGAGGAGGGTAATCCGCGCAACGAGCGCGGCGTTGCGTACGTCGACGTGCTCTATCCTTCGCCGCTCCTGCGCGACATGATTCTGCTCGACACTCCTGGCATCGGCTCGACGTTGACGCACAATACGAGGGCGGCGCGAGAGGCGGCGGGGAGGATTGACCTCGCCCTATTCGTTACGGGTCCAGAACCGCCCATTACGCAGGAGGAACTCGAATTTCTTCGGACCGTGAGAGGATTGGCAGAGCGCTGCATCGTCGTCGTGGCAAAGATCGACCGTGCCGGCGATGGCGCGCAGCAGATTCTGGCGTTTACCCAACGCGCGCTCGCGCAATTGAGCGAGAAGGTCGACCTCTATGCGGTGAACAGCATGCGGGAAGACGCTGGAATCGACGAGATACGGCGGGCGGTCCTGGGCATCGTCGAGGGAAGCGGCCGCGTGCTCGTTCAGCGTTCGCGGGCTAGGCGGATTCTGCGAGCGACGACCCTCGTACGTCAGGGCATCGAGCTGCGCCGCGCGGCCCTTTTGCTGCCTCGGCGGGAGCGCGAACGCGCGCAAGCCCAGTATGCGAAGCTGGTCGAAGACGTTCAGGACCGTGCGGATGACCTCGTCCACGCGATCGATCGCTTCCCCTCGGAAGAGATGTGTTCGGTCGATGATCTCCTGCGAAACCTCTACGAAGCCGCGGTAGTGCGAATCTCTGCCGGCGTGGAGGGTCTCGTCTCCTCGAAATCGGCACAAGAAGGCGAAGACGGGCTGTACCTCCAGATCGCGTCCGTCGAAGGAGAATGGTTTCAACAAGTTGCCGCGAGCCTTGACGATCGCATCGAGCATCGTGAAAGCGCGATTCTGCGGCGCACGTCCGATCTCGAGAGCCGGTTTGCCGAAGCGGGTTGCGCCGCACTGGGCCTGCAGGCCGCACCACGCGAGGCCGGCGCACAGGTGTTTGGGAGGCGCGAAGCGGCCACGCGGATGCGCGGTCCGATGCCGACTACCGGTTTGGAGATCGTTGCGGGAATGCTCGTCGCCGCCTTGCCAGGTCCGCTTCGGGCTCGCGCGTTACGCCGGCGGTACGGTCAGCTCATCCCCAACCTTCTCGACCGTTCGCGCGGCCGCGTGCGGTCCGCGGCTCTGGGATACTTGAACGACTGGCGCTATATTTACCGCGCCCAGGTAGCGGAGCGGCTTGGCTTGGCGCGGCGCGTCGTCGAGGATGCCTTCGCGGACGCATCGCGAGGCAGCGACGATGGCGATACGCAACGGCGGCTGCACGTCCTTGAACGCGACGAAAAACGCGTCGCCGAGATCGTTGCCGCGCTCGCTTAGCCGCTTCGCGGAGGCGCTGGAGGTACTCTCCGCTGCCATAGGCCGTGAGGGTCGCGAGACTCTCGAGCGTGTGCCGGCTTCGCCGTTCGGGGTAATGGACGCCGCTGCATGCCTGCTGGGCGAAGACTTGTGGTTCGAACCGTTGCGAACGTTTCGCACGTACTTGGAAAGCACTGGCGAGCGGCCGCATCTCTGGGGCTTTTCGTTTGGCGAATCCGCACGATGGCCGAGCGGAACGTGGCGTTCGCTTTCCCTGAATGCACGTCTGGCTCGTGCCCGCATGGGCTCGCTGGCGCATGCGAGCGATTGGGTCTTCGCGCCTGCGGCAATCGGGTATTCGGGCCGCGACCTGCGCGCGGCGCTAGCCGAACTGCGGGCTGCGGGGATCGGCTATCCGGCTTCGGTAAGCACCTATCGTATCGCCGCTATCGCATCTCCGCACGAGTTGTATGTTGATTTACATTTGCTGCAGGTCCTCGCGCATTGGCTGCAACGTCTCGCGCATGCCGATCGCGTCGCCCGCGACCGGCAGCCATCCGGGTACGAAGTGCACGGATATGAAGAGGCGTGCCGCCTCTGCCGGGCGTTCTGGGGACTTCGGCCGCGTTCGGTGGATTGGATCGCGCCGTTTCATCCGGGTTGCCGCTGCTTCTCCCAGCCGCGGTTCGCTGATTCAGCCGCACTCGATTGAAAAATAGGGCACCCCAGTGGACCGCGGCCCCAGCACGTGGCCGATTACCGGTTCGAGCGCCTCTCCGAAACTGTTCTTATCGAGCCACCCCACCTCGATTGCTCTCCGATTTAGCTGTGGGCGCGTAGACTCCGGCGAGATTAGAACGGCTCGAAAGAATATGCTCAGAACCCGCGTCGGAACCGCCGGCCGGCGCTGTTCCATGACGGCGGCGACCTCCTCGATTCGGATTTCGTACCCGATATCTTCCAGCAGCGAGCGACGCAGCGTCGCGGGAAGGTCCTCGCCACCGGCCGCCTCCGCAAAAGGCAGCGTCCATTGCAGGCGCCCGGAGTCGCGGCGGTAGATCGCAAGGAGCCGGCCATCGTCGTTTACGACGACCGTGACACCGCGGACCCTCAAGCTGGAGGCGAACAAGGCGCGCCCGATGCGTCCGCTCCAAATATCCTGGCGTACAGATCCTCGCCGTAACTCGTTTGCAATGGTTCACCTTCGATCAATTTAAACGTCCGTTTTCTGTCGGCTTGGCGCTCGGCTCGCAAGAAGATGGCGTTTTCGAGGTTCCTGTCAAAAAAGCCATGTGCCAACTCATACAAATGCGTGACGAAAAAGATCTTGACGCGTCTTTCCAATAGCGCGCACACGATCTGCCTCGCGATCTCCGAGCCTTCCCTTTCGTTTGTGGCTGCAAACGATTCGTTGAACAGCAACATCGGATTTGCCGTCATGTTATCGATGATACCGCTCATTCTGCCCAGCTCTTCATCGAGTTTACCGCTCTCCATGGCAGCGTCTTCCTCGCGTTTGTAATGCGTGAACACCCCATCGCAGATATTGGCGCAGAACGATTCAGCCGGCACGAACATGCCGGACTGCATCATCAGTTGTGATAAGCCGATACTCCGCAAAAATGTCGACTTCCCGCCTCGGTTGGCGCCCGTGATCATGACGAAGTCCTTGTTGTCGGCGGTTAGGTCATTGCCGACAACCCTCTGCTCCATGCTTAGAGAAAGACAGATATCGTATAGCGCGCGAAAAGAATGCCTACGGTCTATGTGTTCCAAGGGGACAGGGAAGCATATCGGCTCGCCCTTCTTGGCAAGCCGTTCGTGCAGATTCACACAGCCGATGTAAAATGCCAACTCAGTCCGCAGCATGGAAAAAAAATTGAGGATATGATCGGTGGACTGAGCCAGGGCATCGGCGACGAGGTTGATTCCACGATCCCTCATCTCGGACAAGGCCCTGGCACCGCCCTCGTCGCGAGGGTGGATGTAAAGCGTAAAAGCCGGCGGCTTTCCCGCAAACATCCGCTCCGCCCAACTCTGCTTGCGCTCCAGCGGCTTGCGAAGTACGTAGCCGGTGCCTTTGTTTCCCGTCCCCAATGTGGCGCTGGCCAGGACGCCATCGCGAAACGCAAGGCGATTCAAATGAGACTGGACGATAGCGAAATATTCGTCGCTGAGTTCTCTTCTCAGCATCGTGAAAAGGGTCGCAAAACCGTCCGAGGCGAATGCCCCCGTATGTTGCTCCGCAACATTTCGCAATCTCTTGAGGCTGGCCATAAACATTTCCAACAGATCCACTGCGCGGCGCAGTATCGAGCTGGGATATTTGCTGCCGAATCCCCAGTAGTGTTTCTTTTCGTCCTCGATCGCCTGCGCCGCGATGTCATAGAGTTCCCTTACAGCGGCTGAATTGTTCAAGCAGTCGCGAAGTACGGTCTGCCGGTACAGTATCTCTGCCCGATCCGTTAGGCCGGTCAAGAGGGTATGCTTGGCGACTTCGAATACGACCTTATCGCCAAGGGCCATGGCCTCGTAAAGGGTGTTCAATTCCAGGTCCTGCGTCAGTTCCGGTTCGTTGGCCGGAACTTGCTCCTCGAGATCGAGATCCCGAGTCTTGTGCATGAGGAACGCCTTCATGGGCCCAAACGCTCCTTTAGGCGCTCGTACGTAAGCCGATACTTTTCGGCAATCGAAATAGCATACGCAAGGCCGTCGGCGCGCATCCTTATAACCTTGTACGTTCGCACTGCCGGATTCTCCGGAGCAACCGTGCTGACCATGCTTACGGTCTTTTCGCTCATGGAGGCCAGCTCGTCTATGAAGGTAACGAAGACGCACAGCGCATCCAAGCGAATTATCCTTTCCATTACCCGTTTAGCCAAGGCGCTCGCATCGCTGGCGGTGGTCGAGGTGAACATCTCGTTCATGATGATTACGCTATCTGAAGTGGCGCTCTGGAGGGTTTGGTGGATCCGTACGAGGTCGTCCTCCAGTTTGCCACGCAGATTGTCAAGGCTCTCTTCCTTTTCAAAGTGCGTGAAGATCCGGTCGGAGAGCCACAATTGTGCATCCCGGCCCGCAACGGGGCAGCCTAGGGCGGCCAAGTAATGCAACTGCCCGAAGGTGCGGGCAAAGGTCGTCTTCCCGCCTTGGTTTGGGCCGGAGACGATGATGATGCGCTCTTTGCCCTTGAGAAAGAAATCGTTGCACACGACGGGTGTTCCGGCAGCGAGGAGCTTATGGGCCAGGGCGAAATCGAAACTGTCGTTGGCGTGAACGTCCTTGCTTTCATTTGAAGATCCTGGATAGCAGATTGGCAAGCCCGCGCGCTTGAACGTTGAAACGTAATCTAGGTAGGATAGATAGAATTGCACTTCCCGATCGAAGGCCGTCAGCACTCCATCGGCATAGTCGCCGTTCTCGTTGCAATAGGCACCGAGTTCGAGAAATATCTCGGGATATAGTTGGGCCACGAAATCCAGTACCTTCGCTTCGATATGGTTAATGTCGGGCAGGTCGGAGAAGTCGACCGCGTAGCCTTTCACCGCGCCTTGCTTGAATTTGGCGAACGTGGCCAGCACGTCGGTGCTGTAGTCGCTCTCCGACTCGCAACGGCGCACCGTAACGCTGTTATCTCTCATGAGGACGCAATACGTAACCGAGGAAAGCTCGCGTTTGAGCGTTTTCGTGTGCGCCATAAGCGACGTAAAGCGGTCGGACCGCGCGTAGGCCGACAAATACTCACGGAACGCGAGGAAGCCTTGTGCTTTCACATCGGCGGCGAACAGATCGCGGTCGAGACGGCTTACGGCATCGCAGTATAGGTCAACGGCGTCCAGAAACCAGCGTGCCTTCTCGAATCGATGCCGGCGTTTGCTTGCGTGGGAGAGATGGCCGCGCATTCCACGCATCTGCTGCGCAAACGATTCGATGCGCTCGCGTAAGGCTGGTCCTTCGAGGTCCCGCATTACGTCGTGCCGGTATGCAACCGTTTCCGTGTCGCGCGAGGGGGCGTAGAAGAACGGTTTCAAATCGTATTCCTCTTTGCCCGCAGTAATGGCATCTATGATTTGATCGAGATTCAAGTCGGCGAAGTGATCGGGCGCCTCCCGTACGTCCTCTTTTGCCCTGTCCTCGGCGGTGCGGAAGAGTATGCTGTGAAACGTCATAGGCGTGTCGTTAGAGCCGGGTGATCTCGGGCGCAATCTCATCAAAAGAATCGAATGGAACGTGCGCGAGTGCGTTTGCCGACAAGAAACGGTCCAAAGGGCTGTTGCGCTTTGCAAAGCGTCGATCGGCAACGACGGCGGCCTCGAAATCGGACTCGTCGTCGCCGATGACGATCGTTTCGCAGTGCCGGCGGCGAGCTTCGATGACGTATGGGAACTTGGCGTTGCCGTCGGGCGACCTATCGCGAAAGTGGATGCGCCAGCCGGTTTGCGAGTACTCCGCCTCGTTCCCGATTACCGGCAGCCCGATGATGCCTCGGCGCGTGAGATAGCGTTCGATGAGTTCTGCGACCCCCGATGTGAGGACAACGAGTTCGACGCCGGCGGCCCGGCACGAGCGCGCAAAGGTTCGAAAGCTGTCGTCGAAGCGGAGGCGCTCCTCCAAGACGCGCTCCGCTTCCTCCCGCGAGAGGGTGATCGAAGCGGCAAGCGATGAGATCTCCGCGCGCAGCGTGACGGATTCGGAGGAGCCCGAATCGACCGTTCCGGCGGAGTTCTCGTCGTGCCGTGGTGGAGCGGCCAGCGTGCCGAGCATATCCCTATCCGTTATCGTGCCGTTGAAGTCGCAAAAGACGATGCGGTTCATGTTGGATGCGGCGGCTCTTCGATGAAGATGGGTTCGTCGTCGAAGTGTAAGTCATCGACCGCCTCGTACGCTCGCAAGCGGCGCTTGAGATCGGCGATGCGCGACTGCAGGTCCCGCGCGCGGGAAAGGATCGTATCGAGACTTGCGTATGCGCCGGCGTTGCGCAACCGTTCCGTCTTCAAATCGCGCATCGATTCATAGAGCGAAAAATGTTCCGTCGAATATTGGCGCTGCAATTCGTACAGGAGCTCCGAACGTTCGCGGAGCTTTTCGTCAGACCAGCGTAACCGTTCTTCGAGATCGGCGCATCGCGATTGCAATTCTGCGATGCGCTCAAACGGCGCAGCCTGGGTCTGTTTTGGAGAAGCGTAGTCACGCTTGCGGGCGTTCCACCAATCGGCCAGGCGTTTCATTAGCGTTCCGGTTCGTGGCGCGATGCGGGCCGTGCTGCTTCGGCGGCGGGAGCGTTATCAGGGCACTCTCCCGACGCTTGCGTCACGTCTCCTAAGAAGGCGGCCGTGCTGCCTGCCAAATGTTCCAGTACCGAGGAAGGGCGGAACCATCGGCGCAGACTGTCCGGGGGCCGCCACGCGACCTCCACAATGCCCTCGGCCCGATGAGGCATTGAGTGGTTCGTGCCGGCCAGTGTGGCTGTAAAGACGATCTCCAATCGCGGAGAGCTCCAACGCTCGGGACGTAGCTCCATGATGGCAAGGACGCTGCCGACCTCCACGAGGTAGTTGGTCTCCTCCGTCACCTCGCGGGCGACTGCGTATTTCAGGGACTCGCCAAGTTCGACGCTCCCACCGGGCAGCGTCCAGTATCGCTCGCCGCGGCGCGCGTGGCAGACGACCAGCAGGTGGCCCTCACCGTTGCGTACGGCGGCGCTCACGCGGACCTGGTGCGTGGGCAGGAAGGTTCTCATGCCGGCACCGTGCGGGTGATTGGGCCTAGCCTGTCGTCCGGCCGAACGCTGCCACGCTGTAACTCATGAATGCATGCCACCTGGGCGCCGGGATCGAGGCTGGAATAGCCGAGCTTCGCGACGGCGCGGTCAAGCATGTACGGCGCGAGACCCAATGTGATTCGGCCGCGTTCGTAAAGCGCGTACGAGGCTTTGCCGGGATGGGCCGACTGCCCCACGCTCCCAGGGTTGACGACCAGCTTCCCTCGATGCTGCCAGACGCCGGCGCGGTGCGTATGCCCAAGGACGATAAGATCCGCTCTTGGAAAGGCTCGCGTAAGGCGGTCGAGTTCTTCGGGCGTGGGTTTCAGGTAGCGATTATAGTCCCCGGGATAGCCGTGCACGACGCCGATGCGTGCCCCGTCGAACGGCACCTCCATCTCCGGCGGCAGCGCCGAAAGCCACGCAATCTGCTTGGGGGAGAGCATGGTACGCGTCCACCGGCGACACTCCGCACCGGCGCGGGACAAGTGTGCCGGCAAGGGATAATCCGTGCCGTGGGCGACGGCGTCGTCTTCATCGCCGCGCACGCATATGGCCTCGGTGGAGAGCAGCCAGTCGATGCAAGCGGCAGGCTCGGCGCCGAATGTGACGACGTCCCCCGCGCAGATAATGAAATCAGCGCGCGGAAGCGCCCGGAGAGCGTCGAAGTTCGCGTGGATGTCCGCGATGATCAGGGCTCGCATGAATACTCCTACGTATGCACGTAGGAGCCATCAGCCGCGAGATGCAGCGTTTCAGGCGAGCTCCATCGCCGTAGCCTACTGATGCCACTTCCTCCGGCTCAAGACCTTTCAGGCGCGGGAGGCCCATCCCAGCAGGCATCCGCCCGATCGGTCGAACTGCCTGTCTCCGAAGGCCGGCAGCAGGTTGCCGCGCCGCCGGCAACCTGCTGCCGGTCGATGAGGTCGAGGACGGCGTAGATCGACGCAACGTGCGGCATGCAGTCGATCGTTCCGTCGCGGACCATCGCGCGGAGCTCGTCGAAGCTCGCAAGCTCGACGTCGATCGCTTCGGTAACGTCGAGGTTCTGGTCGAGCGTACGGCGCGCACCGCGTGCGAGAAAGAGGTGCGCGATCGTATTCGAGTTCGTCGGATCGGCGACAAAGCCGCGCACGTACTCTACGGACGCAGCTTCGTAACCGGTCTCCTCGGCGAGTTCGCGCGTCGCGGCGTCTAGCGCGTCCTCACCCGGGTCGATCGAACCGGCCGGCAGTTCCAGCAGCACGCGCCCGATGCCGTGCTTGTACTGGCGCACGAGTACCACGCGCTCGTCGGGGGTCATCGCGAAGACTATTGCGAAACCGCGGCTCTCGCGAACGTAGTAATCTTCGATCAGGGTCCCGTCGGGCAGCTCGATCGAATCCTTGCGCAGCCGCAGGAAGCGCGTATCGATGGCGTAGGAGGAGGCGGTTACCCGCCAGGCATCGTCCCGCATACGCGGTGGGGCTTCAACGCGTGGGCTTTTTCTGCCCGCAGGCGAATTGAAGGCCCGTGGACCGAATCCTCATCGTCGGCGCCGGAACCATGGGTGCGGGAATCGCGTTCGTGGCGGCCCGTGCCGGGTACGCGGTCGATCTGGTCGAGCCGGATGCCGAGATGCGGGCGAAGGCATCCGGCGCATTCGACGCATCCGCACGCGTCAGGCTGCTCGAATCGCTGCCGCCCGCGAGCGATGCCGTCCTCGCCGTCGAGGCGGTTCCCGAACGTCTCGACCTCAAGCGCGACGTCTTCGCGCGCCTCGCCGAGAGCCTGCCTCCAATGGCACTGCTTGCCACCAACACCTCGTCGCTCTGCGTGAGCGAGATCGCCCGCGGGGTGGCGCATCCCGAACGCGTTCTGGGAATGCATTTCTTCAATCCGCCGGCCGCGATGCGGCTGGTCGAGATCGTGCGAGGCGAGCAGACGGGCGATGAGGCGATCGAACGCGCGCGTGGGTTCGTCGCGCGTTTTGAAAAGACCGGCGTCGTTGCGGCCGATACGCCCGGCTTCATCGTCAATCGCATCGCGCGTCCGTACTATCTGGAGGCGCTTCGGGCGTACGCAGCGGGCGCCGCGCCGCTCGACGAATTGGATCTGCTGGCGCGCGGCATCGGCTTCCGCATGGGTCCGTTCGAACTGATGGATCTCATCGGGCTCGACGTGAACCTCGCGACGACGCAGTCGGTCTACGAGCGCATGCAAGCCGAGCGATTCGCCCCGGTCGCACTGCAGCGCGAGATGGTCGCCGCCGGCCGCTTGGGCCGCAAGACGAAGGCCGGATTCTACGATTACGCCGACGGCGTGCCCGCGCACGCAGACGATGCCCGGCCTTCCGCGGGCGAGAAGGACGACGCGGAACGCATCGTCGTGATCGGGCTCAGCGACGCGGCGCTAGCCTTCACGGAGTTGCTGTCGCAGCGATTCGCTTACGTCGAGCGGGTCGAGAACGACGAGTTGTTCGACGAGATCGGCGCCGAGGCGACCGTCGTCGTCGACGTCGGCGACGGCGTCTCCGACCGGACCGATACGATACGCGAGCTGGACGGCTTGCTGCCGCCGCAGACCGCGATCTTCGTCGATGCCTATGCGACGGACGTCGCCGCTCTCGCCAAGAGGCTCAACCACCCCGAGCGGCTGGTAGGGTATGGCATTCTCGGATCGTTCGACACCCAGCGTGCGGTCGAGATCGTCGACGCCGACGCGACCGGAGACGACGCGCTCGAATTGGCCGCCGAACTCTTCGAGGCGATCGGAAAGCGCGTCGTCCTGGTCGGAGAGACGCCCGTCCTCTTCCTCGGCCGCCTCGTAGGATCGATCGTCAACGAGGCCGTAACGGCCGTGCAGGAGGGGGTCGCATCGGTTGACGACGTCGATTTGGCGATGCGATTGGGTACGAACTATCCGATCGGGCCGATCGCATGGGGGCGCGAGATCGGCGGCGCGCGTCTCTCGCGCATCCTGCATCGCCTAGCGGCAGCCGAAGGAGAGGCCTTCGCGCCGCATCGGTCGCTCTGGGTACTCGACGTCGAAGACGATGCTGATCCGCAGGCGGGCGCGCCGGAATAGGGGGATGGCGGCTATGATGGAAGAGAGCGAGCATCTGATGTCGTTCGTGCCGTGGGTCGATCAGCTCGCGCGCTTCATCGCTAGAAAGGAGCCGCAGTTGGCTTCGGTATTCGAGGAAGCGCCGTCGACGACTGCGGCGTTCTGTTCGCTCGGACGGCACGTCGTCGGGATCTATAACATCCTCGATCGCTCGGCCGCGCTGTCGTACTATCAGACGGACGTGCCGCCGCCCAAGGACGTGCGGGTCGAGACGTGGCTCGCGGCCGAGATCGCGAACACGCAAGCGTTCGACCGGGTGAAGTTGAATCTCGCTGAGATTCCGCGCGCCGCGGATCTGATCGTGCAGCATCTGCGAAAGCCCTACGGCGAGTAACCGGCTCGTGCAGCGCGAGGTCGTCGTCGTCGACGCGGTGCGCACGCCGATCGGACGCTATGGCGGCTGCTTGGCGAGCGTGCGGCCCGACGATCTGGCCGCCGCCGTGGTCAAAGCGCTCGTCGAGCGGACGGGCATCGATCCGAGCCGGATCGACGACGTCGTCTTCGGCGATGCAAATCAGAGCGGCGAAGACAACCGCAACGTAGCGCGTATGGCCGCGCTGCTCGCCGGGCTTCCGGTAGAGGTGCCGGGCGTGACGGTCAATCGCTTGTGCGGCAGCAGCCTGCAGGCGATCGCCCAGGCGGCTGCCGCGATCGCGTGGGGCGACGGCGACGTCGCGATCGCCGGTGGCGTCGAATCGATGACGCGGGCTCCGTTCGTTCAGCGCAAGAGCGAACGCGCCTTCGAACGCGCGCCCGAGATCTTCGATACGACGATCGGCTGGCGCATGATCAATCCGCTGATGCCTGCGGCGTGGACGGTCTCGCTTGGGCAGACCGCCGAAAACGTAGCGCGCCTCTACGGAATCACGCGAGCGGAGCAAGACCGTTTTGCCTACGAATCCCAGATGCGCTGCAAGGCCGCGCGCGAGCGCCACGCTTTCGACGACGAGCTGGTGCCGGTCGGCGTGCGAGCCGGCAAGACCGCGCAACGGGTCGTCGACGACGAACATCCGCGCCCCGACGCGACGCTCGAATCGCTCGCGCGGCTGAGCCCCGCCTTTGCCGAAGGCGGCACGGTGACCGCCGGCAACTCGTCCGGCATCAATGACGGCGCATCTGCGCTGCTGCTTTGCGAGGCGGCGACGGCCAAGCGGCTGGGCCTGCGCCCGCTCGCGCGGGTGCTCGCCTCGGCGACGGCCGGTGTCGCGCCGGACGTCATGGGTCTGGGGCCGGTTCCGGCGACCCGCAAGCTCTTGCAGCGCCTCGGTTTGCGTGTCGAAGAGATCGACCGCGTGGAGATCAACGAAGCGTTTGCGTCGCAGTCGATCGCGTGCTTGCGCGACCTGGAGATCGATCCCGCGAAGGCGAACGTCAACGGCGGCGCGATCGCGCTCGGGCACCCGCTCGGCGCGAGCGGCGCGCGTATCGCGACGACCCTGCTGCACGAACTGCGGCGTTGCGGCGGACGGTATGGGCTCGCGACGATGTGCGTCGGGGTAGGCCAGGGGATCGCGACCATCTTCGAAAGGATCGAGCCTCGATGACTGCAGCCGCCCAGACGAACACGACGCAGTTGCTCATCGGCAACCGGTGGAGCGACGCTGCGGGCGGCGCCACCTACGCCGACGCAAATCCGGCGACCGGCGGTCCGCTGGCCGGCGTCGCCGAAGCCACGCGCGAAGACGTCGACCGCGCCGTTCGCGCGGCACGGGCGGCGTTCGAGACCGGCAAGTGGGCATCGATGGCGGCGTCGCGCCGCGCGAAGATCGTCTACAGGATGGCGCAACTGATCGCGGAGCGTGCCGGCGAGCTCGCGCTCATGGAGGTGCGCGACAACGGCAAGCCGATCGCAACGGCGAAGGGCGAGCTCGGCGCGATCGTTGACTGCTTCGAGTTCTACGCCGGTGCGGCCACCAAGAATTACGGCGACACGCTGCCGGCGCCTATGCCCGGGTACGTCGCGTATACCGTGCGCGAACCGCTCGGAGTCGTCGGCGCAATCGTGCCGTGGAACTTTCCATTGCTGCTCGCATCTTGGAAGGTCGCGCCGGCGCTCGCGGCCGGCTGCACCATCGTCCTCAAACCCGCACCGTCGACGCCTCTGACGGCGCTCGCACTCGGCAAGATCGCGCTGGAAGCGGGGTTGCCGGAAGGCGTGCTCAACATCGTGACCGGTTCGGGGGCGGACCTCGGGCAATGGATCGTGGAGCATCCGGGCATCGATAAGATCGCCTTTACGGGTAGTACCGCGACCGGTAAGCGCGTCGCGGCGGCGGCGGCAGCGACCCTCAAGCGCGTCACGCTCGAACTCGGCGGGAAGTCGCCGTCGATCGTTTTCGACGACGCCGAGATCGACGCGGCGGTCGCCGGTGCCTTATACGGGATCTTCTACAACGCCGGCCAGACCTGCGAGGCGCGCTCGCGTCTACTCGTGCACGAGGGCATCTACGATCGTTTCGTCGGCGCGTTCAAGGAGCGGGCGCAGCGATTGCGCCTGGGAAACCCGGAGGATCCGGCGACGCAGATCGGCGCGATCACCATGCCCGAGCAGATGGAGAAGATCCGCATGTATTGCGAGTTGGGGGAGAGCGAAGGAGCGAAGCGTCTCTTCGGCGGCGTCCCGGCGCACCTCGGCGACGGTTTGGAGCGCGGTCTGTTTTGGAACGCGACCGCGTTTGAAGCGCTGCCGTCGCATCGCATCGCGCGTGAGGAGATCTTCGGACCGGTCGTCAGCATCGTACGCTTCAAAGACGAAGCCGAGGCGATCGCGCTCGCCAACGATTGCGAGTATGGGCTCTCGGCGACCGTGTGGTCGCAGAACGTCGGCCGCGTGAACCGCGTGGCGAGGTCGCTGCGCAGCGGCACGGTGGCGATCAACACGCCCTACGCGGTCTTTCCGGGCGTGCCGTTCGGCGGCTTCAAGCAGTCGGGCTACGGGCGCGAGCTCGGCTTCGAGACGATGCGCCTCTACTCCGAGACAAAGAGCGTGCTGACGTATATCGGCGTGAAGCCGGTCGACCCGTTTGGAGCGTAACGATCCATCGACCAGTTGAAGATCGGCGCGCATTACGACACGACGTACGGTACGCTGTGGAAGGATGGAACCTACTTTCCGCGCGGCACGCACGTTCAGGTCGTCGGGCTCCACCTCGACGAAGGGTACTGCGTCCGCTTTCCGGCCGACGTCGAAGGCGAGCCGCTCGAGACGTGGGAGGAGTGGAGCGAGACGGGCTTTCTCGCCGAGTTCGGGACGGTCGAACCGCCGGACCCGCTAGCGGAAGCCGTCATCGACGAAGCGCGCGCGGTCCTTCTCGACGCCGAGGACGGCTCTCACCTCCACCTGCACGAAGGCGAAGATTGAGCTCCTTCGACAGGCTCAGGGTGACAGCGTGATGACAGAGTGACGCGGTTCGGGGCGAGATGGCGATGGGGTCGTGCGGAGCCGGCGGGCCGTGCGTTTTTTTGGGGGTAGTATCGCGAGGCTCGGTTACGATGTATACTAACGTAGGGGCAGGGGCCAAGGTGAAGGTCTGCCCTTTATGAGTATCGTCTCTCAGTAGGAAGGACAGCTTGTGAAAAAATATCTGGCGCTCTTTGTAGCGCTGCTTTTTGCACTAATGCTCGTTCCCTTTACCGCATCGGCGGCCGAGGCGACGGGTACCATCTCGGGAAGCGTCCACGATACGGCCGGAGCGCCGGTCGCCGGGGCGCAAGTTACCGTCAGCGGCCCGGTTAACCGCGAAGTCGCGAGCGACGCCCAGGGCAATTTCACATTCTCGCAACTCCCCCAGGGTATCTATCGCATCGATATCAATAAAGGCGGTTTCACCCCGGCCGCTACCAACAGCATTACGGTGCTCACGGGCGAAACGGTGCCCGTTGCGGTGACGCTGGAACACGCCTCTCTCAGTTCGCTCAAGACGATCGCGCGCGTCCGCACCTCGGCGCGTAGTTCGATCAATACGGGCGCGGCCGCGGAGACCTTTACGAGTCGCCAGCAGTTCGCGACGCTCGCAAATCCGCAGATCAACAACGTCGTGCAGCGCATCCCCGGAGCGGTCGTGGAACGCGGAAGTTCCTCGCCGAATACCTCGATCTCCCTGGGCGGCGCGCAAGGCTACGAGACGCAGGTGATGCTCGACGGCCATCCGCTCTCGGCCGGCCGCTACGGCGTATGGTTCTCTCAATTCTTCAGCTCCTGGATGGTTCAAAGCGTAGAGACCGAGACCGGACCTGGCAATACCACGCCGTTCGCCGGGACCGCCGTTGGCGGCACGGTCAACCTCCTCACGCCCGGTTTCACGTCGAAGCCAACCTTCAGCCTCGTCGATGGAATCGATAGCTACGGCGCGCAGTATTCAAATTTCCTGAATACCGGGAGCCTCGGCAGCAAGCTGCAATACGTCTTCGGTTTGGGGTACGGCGCCAACGACGGTCCGTACGCACATACGTACGGCTGTACGGTCAAGCCGAATAACAACGCGCTCGTCAACGAGCCCGGCAACTCCGGCATCATTCAGTTCTGCGGCGATCTTTCGGGCTCGCTGTTCACGAAAGGCGAACTCGTCAAACTGCAGTATAACTTCTCACCGACGACGTCGCTCGAAGTAGGCTTCGTCGGTTCGCAAGCGGGCTATCAGCCGCAAGGAACGGCGTACGGCCAGTATGCCGGTCAGATCGCGATCACGCCGTGCTTGAGCAACGGCACGACGTGCACGAACCCGAACGATGCAGGATACGTCGGCCGGACGATTCCGGGCTATATCTTCTATCCCGGATCGAACGTCTACAATAACCAGCCGATCTTTACCGGACAGCTCCGCACGGCGATCGGCAACAACACGCTGCTGATCCGCCCGTATGCGGGGAATATCGCCCGCATCATCGACGGTGCAGGCGAGATTAACTATCCGCAGTTCTATTACCCGAACGGAACACCATCCAAGAACTGCACCGGGCCACCGAACTACGGGGTAGTCGGGCCGGTCCAAGGGTCGCAGACGGAATGTCTACAAGGGCCGTTCAGCGTGCTCGAATCCGATAAACTCAAGGGCACGACGGTATCGTTCATCCATCCGTTCGGCAACAACATCATCGACGCGACGTACGACTATCATAGCGATGAGACGTTCGCCTACTACAACACGGCGTCGGAAGTCGTCGTTCCGGACACGACCGCGAAGTTCAACACGCTCTCGCTCACCGGCGATTTCGCGTTACGGCCAGACCTCACGTTCAAAGCCGGACTCTACGATACGGATTGGCAGTTGCACGGCATTCAATCCGTCGCGCTCCCCGGTGGGAAAACGGCGTCGGCGCCGCTCAATCGCAGCGTGAGCCGCCTGGATCCGCACGTTGCGCTCATCTACGAACCGGGCGCGGGCACTTCGTATCGGCTCGCCTACGGCACGTCGGCGACGTTCCCGTACGCGTCGCTCGTCAGCGGGACGTCGTACATCACGCGGGGGTCGGCGACCGCGCCGCTGGGTACCTATACCTTGAAGAACGCCTATCTCAACCCGGAGGTGGCGACCGAGTTCGATCTCGGCGGCGACCATCGTTTCGGCAATGGGAGCGTGCTGAGCGTCGATCTCACCGACATGCAGATTCGCGATGTCTTCGAGACGATATCCACGCCGACAAATTCGCCGTTGTACTCGTTCATCAATCAGCCGGTCAACGTCGCAAACCTCTCCTCGCAAGGCGTCGACCTGAAGTACTCGTACGAGCCGTCCGTTGGGCTTGGGTACTTCCTGGCGGCCTCCCTCGCACGGTCGATCGTCGATGGCGTTCCGGCATCGTTCTTCAGCTCGCCGACCGCCTACGTTCAACCGGCGAACGGTCAGCAGCAATGCAGTAACGGCGGCTCGCAAGTCTGTATCCCATACCTCAAGGCCTACGGAGAGCTGCGGTATGTAACGCCCAATCACACCTACGTGCAGTTGGGTGCGGATTTCGAGGGGCGTAACAACACCTACAATCAACCGCCCTTCGTCATCTACAATCTCGCCATTCGGCGTCCGGTCAGCCACACGGTTGACGTCCAGCTTTCGGTAGAGAATCTGTTCAATACGAACACGTTCTCGAATCTCGCCGAACCGAATGCGGGCGTACCGCAGGTTGGCGAGTCCTCGACGGGGTTGGGGAGCATCCTATCTCCGCTCATTCCGGCCGCGCCGCAGACCGTTCGACTTCAGTTCGAGTATCACGTCGGCACGGCCCCATAGCCCGCTCTCGCGGAAAAGGAAACGGCGCTCCGGTCTCCGGAGCGCCGTTTCCTTTTCCGATCTCTTAGAAGGTCACGTTCCGACGTCGACGATCCCCGCGCCCCAATTCGTCGTGCACGTGTTGTACTTGGTATCGGTCTTGGAATTGGGCGCGTAGATCCACGACCAGCAGTAGTACTTGCCGGGCGTCAAGCCGGTGAAGAGCGCTTGACCGTTCGAACCGGTCGTCATCGTCGTGATGGTGTTGCCGCTCTGGTCTGCCTGCGTGAGGACGACGTTTGGTTGCGCGATGCCCTTTAGCGTGGCTTCAACCGTGGCTTGGGTAGCCGTCGAAACCGGAGAGGGCGTGGGGGTGGCGACGGTCCCGAGCCCGCCGTAGTTCTTGCCGCATCCGGCCAGACCGATGGCGACGACCGCCGCCGCTAGGAGCATTTTGCGCATGAACGCCTCGGTTACGTCGGAAGGGCGGCGCGTCCCTCCGCAACCCCTAGCTTACCGTCGCAAAGGTCTCGGGACCGATCTCGGAGACGGCCGTCCAGCCGGGCAGGGACTCGTCATTGAGCGTGTAGCGCCGCACGTCTCTCGGAAGGCGTTCGCGAGCGATCGGCGCCCATGCCGTCCGGCCGAGGAGGACCGCCCGCGCGCCGCGCTCCCGTACGATCTCCGCGACCCGCGACGGTCCTTCGGCGTACTGCGAGTCGAGATCGTGCGCCAGCCCAAAAGCAACGCGGCGCTCTTCGTCGTCGACGAGCAGTACCAGATATCCCTGAGCGATGAGTTTCTGCGCCGCCGAGATCGCCCTGGAGGAGATGCCGACGATGACGAGCGATGGGAGCGGGAGTTTGAAGACTTGCGTGGCCGCGATCGCGGCTGCCGTCGATAGCACGACGGTGAAGACGATGACCAGAAAGAGCGTGCTTGCGAGCTTCTCGCCGCCGTGGAAGCCCCAGGCCGGCAGCTGCGTGGCGTAATACGTCGCGAGCGAGACCGCGACGATCCCACGCGGGAAGACGGTCATCATGAGGATCCGCTCGCGCCAAGCGAACTCCGATCCGATCGTCGCGAACGCGACCGTGAGGACGCGCAAGCCGACGAGCACCCCGGCGATCGCCGCGCCGACGCCCAAGAGCGGGCGCAGCGCCGAAAGGTCGATCTGCGATGCGAGTAAGACGAAGACCGTCGAAAGCGCGAGCATCGACAAGTCTTCTTTGAAGGAACGCACCAGACGCTCTTGGGGGATGTCGCTGAAATCCAGGAGCAAACCGCACGCGATGACGGCCGTCAGCCCGCTTTCACGCGCGACGAACTCCGCACCGGCGTAGGCCGCGAAACCCAGAAGCAGCAGATAGAGTTTGCTCACGTCGCTCGAGATGCGTCCCGCGAACGGCAGCGTTAAGCGCCCCAGATAGCCGACGAGCGCGCCGAACAGCAAGCCGAGACCGATGTGCGAGGCGCCGTGCCAGGCGGCTCCAAGCGGGCCGTTCGGCCGCGTCGTGAAGGATGTGAATATCGCCGCCGCCACGATGACGCCGAGCGCGTCGAGTACGAGGCCTTCGGTCTCAAGAAGATGCGAGAGGTTCGAGCGCAAGCGCAGGCGCGCCATGAGAGGGCCCGTCACCGTCGGGCCGGTCACCACGCACACCGAGGCCGCCATGATCGAGACGAGCGGCGTGAGGCCGAACGCGTGCCCGACGCGCGGGACGACGAGCAGCGCTAGAGCCGGCCCGATCGTGCTCAGCAAGAGAAGCGCGCGTTTGGGTACGCGGCGGAGATCCATCCGGAGCGTCGCTTCGAACAGGACGATCACGACCGCCAGCGAGAGCAGGGCTCGCGTAGTCGGCTGCGTCAGGCTGACGTGAAAGAAGGCGAAGCCGCTAGGCCCCGCGAGCAGCCCGAACGCGAGGAGCGTGACGATCGACGGCACGCCGAAGCGCCGCAGCAGCACCCGCGACGCCAGTGCGGCGATCAAGACGAAGACGGCTCCGAACTCGACGGCGAGAGCCGGATACTGGACGAATAGCGTCACGTGCCGCACGCTTCGAGAAAGTAGTGCTCGGCGCGCTTGGAGAGCGCGGCGTAATACGCACGAAAGAGCGTGGCCGCGATGGTTCCGGGCCAATGCGCGGGCAGCAGCGCGCTCGGCAGCCCCGGATCGAGGTAGGTGAACTTTCGAAAATCGTGCACCAGCCACATCCGTTCGGCGAAGGCGTCTTCGTCGCTCGTACGATGGCCCGTCCGTTCGGCGTTCAACCGCGGCTCGTAGCGCGCGACGAACTCTCGGTAGCGGGCCCCGATGGCCGGCAGATCCCAACAGCGTTCGATCAGCTCGCGATCGGAGCGCGGGCCTCGATACTCGCCTTGGAAGAGATCGACGCAGTCGAGCAGATCCTCCGCGGCCGCGGCATTGCGCGCTGCTTCGAGCGCATCGGTCGGGCAGATCCAGATTGCAGCGCATAGCGGCGCCCAGCCGAGTACCGTCAAGCTCTTGCGCAGACGATCGCGCCGGTCGCGGTTGCCTTCGGCGACGGAGTAAGCCAAGATGCGCCAGCGGCCGTCCCATTCGACCACCGGGCCGTAGATGCGCGGCCCGATCGTCTCGATGCGGCGAGCGCCGCGCTCGCTGAGCGCGTAATACGCGCGATTGCCGCGTTTGCGTGCGATCAGCCAGCCTTGACGCAACATGCGGGAGACCGCCTGCCGCACCGCCTGCTCGGAGAGCCCGAACCGGCCCATCAAGCGGATCAGGCTTCCGATCCAGAGTTCGCCGCCGGCGGGGTGCGCGCGATGCACGAAATCGCCGTAGAGGGTATAGATGAATGAGTTCGGCCGGGTGACCGGGCGTGGCTCCAAGCGACAGCCTCCTACGTTACCGATCGTGATCGAGGAAGGGGTTCGCTGGGTCTTGGCGGCCGGCCCCCGTGTCGGTCCGCAGGCGCCGGTGCTTCTTGACAGGCTGCGCAGGAGAGCCTAATATAACAGTATTTCCACGGCATGAGATTTTTTCGTCATATTAAAAGGTGGGGGAATGACCCGGATCGCGACGTTCGACGACTGGATGGATCTGCTGGGGCAGTGGCAACAGGATATCGGGCTCGACCGGGACCTGATCGACCGCTACATGCCGGGGTACGCGTTCGAGGCCAAGTATGGCGAGCTGGCGACCGACGAGATATACTTCGGTGAGTTCCAGGGCGGGCGCCGCTGGCAGAAGGTTCTCGAGATCCCCGACCAGCGCATGCGCGACGCCTTGCTCAATATGATCGTCTATCAGGGAGACACCGAGTTCGCCTCCAACGAACAGCAGCGCTTTCTGGTGAACAACGCTCCGTCGGAGTACGATCTTGCGTCTCTGGTGCGCATCATGGTCGAAGAGACGCGCCACGGCTACCAGATGTGCCGTCTGTTGATCGACCATTTCGGCGCCGATGGAAAGATCGAGGCGCAGAAGATGCTCGAGCGCCGCGCGTTCGGGAAGAGAAACCGCCTGCTCAACGCATTCAACGAAGACGTCACGCACTGGTTGGATTTCTTCGCCTACACCAACTTCATGGACCGCGACGGAAAATTCCAACTCACCATGCTCTCGCATTCGGGATTCGCCCCGCTGGCCTCGTCGGTGCTCGCGATGCTGAAGGAAGAGGCGTTCCATATGGGAACCGGCATCTCGGGTTTGCGGCGCATCGCCGCGGCGGGCGCCATCCCCGTCGAGTTGCAGCAGAAGTACTACAACAAGTGGATCTCCGGCTCGCTCGACCTCTTCGGGACCGATCATTCGAGTTCGGCGCAGTGGGCGTACGCATGGGGCATCAAAGGACGCGTCGACGAGGACCGGCTCGCCGGCCGCCCGGCGGACCGCGAGCGGCTGAACGAGCGGGCGCGGGAACAGTTCTGGCAGGAGTGCGGTGCCACGATCGAACGCGTGAATGCCGTCAACGCGTCGCCGACCAAGATCTACCTGCCCGATCTGCGCTTCAACCGTACGATCGGCGAGTATGCCGGGGAACGCTGGAGCACCGACGGGCGGCGCCTGACTGAGGATGAGTGGGAGGCCTACGCGCCGAGCGTTCTCCCAGGGCCGCACGACGAGGAACGGCTCGCGCAGTACTTCAAGAATCCGGCTTGGATCGCACCGAAAGGAAAGATGGTGGCCTGAGATGAGCACGACACTCGACGCAAAGACCGAGCAGGAGACGCCGTTCGGGCGCGAAGCCCGCGCGTTTGACGGCAAGCGCGTCGTCAACTACGCGAGAGACGGCCACGTCGCAATCATCGAGATGGACGATCCTCCGGCCAATACCTATACGCACGAGATGATGCGGCAGATCGACGAAGCGGTGCTCGACGCGCGCTTCGACGACCAGATCGAAGTCATCTTGGTCGCCGGCAAAGGCGAGAAGTTCTTCTCGGCCGGCGCGAACATCGCGATGCTCAACAGCGTGACTCCCGAGTTCAAATACATGTTCTGCCTGCACGCGAACGAGACACTCGTTCGGCTCGAACAGACGCCGAAACTGGTCATCGCGGCGCTCAACGGTCACTGCGTCGGCGGGGGCCTCGAGATCGCGATGGCGTGCGATATCCGCATCGCGCGCAAGGATGCCGGCAAGATCGGGCTGCCCGAAGTGGCGCTCGGCGTTCTCCCGGGCACCGGCGGAACCCAGCGCCTGACGCGCCTGGTCGGCAAATCGCGCGCGATGGAGTTGATGTGCACGGGCCGCACGTTCAGCTTCGAACAGGCGTACGAATGGGGCATGATCAACGATATCTACGAGGGCGACGGCGCGAGCTTCCGCGAGCAGATGCTGGCATACGCCAAGCAGTTCACGTCGCCGAACAAGGCGCCAATGGCCGTCGGCCACATCAAGCGCGCCGTGCAGACCGGCGCCGAACTCCCGTTGCAGGACGCGCTCGCGCTCGAGCGCGAGTTGCAGTCGCTGCTCTTCAAGAGCCAAGACGCCAAAGAGGGCATCGCGGCGTACAACGAAAAGCGCATGCCGCGTTTCAAGGGGAAATAACCGCTCGAAGGTGATGCATGCGACGTTGGGAGACCTGGCTCGCGCTGCTGGCCGTGACGCTCGCGAGCCTCTCCGCCGTTCGATTCGGCGGGCATCCGCGGCCGCTTCTCGCACTGGTTGCGATCGCGCTGCTCCTCGTCGTCGGCCTCTCGCGCTTGCGCGCGGCGGCCCAGAGCAGACGTGAGAGACCCGTCGTCGACGCGTACGAACGGGCGCTGCGCATTCAAGAGGCGCGGGAGCGCAAGTACCGGCGATAGCCCGATATGCCCTGGGCCTTTCATCCGGCATTCATCTCCGCCGGATAGGATGGGGTCAGGAGGGAAATCCAATGAACCGACTTTCCCCGGTAGCGTTCGTCGCCGCGCTTGCAACGCTCGCGGCCTGTAGCCACAGCCAGTCGTCGACGGTGACGCAGAGCACTGCGGCGCTCAATTCGTCCGGAGATATTCCCGACACGCAACTTTTCGTCACCTATCGTGCGAGCCGCTACGCCGTCCCGTATCCTGAGGGCTGGTCGAAGACGGTCGGCGCATCGAGCGTGCGGTTCGTCTCGAATTACGATGGCGAGCAAGTCATCGCGCGGGTGTCGCGAAACAAGCCCATGCCGTCAACCTCGGATCCGTCGATCGCAGCGACGCTGTCATCTTTTTCCAAAGTTCGCGATGCACGGGTGCGGTCGGTCACGCTCCCGGGGGGTACGGCCGTGCTGGTCGCGTTCACCTCCGAATCGCCTCTCAATGCGGTCACCGCAAAGCGCGTGAGACTGGAGAACCACAGTTACGTGTTCTTCCGTCACGGGCAGACGTTTTCGCTCGACTTGTGGGCTCCCGTGGGTGCGGATAACGTCGACCAATGGAACCGCATTTCGCAAGGCTTTCGATGGCACTGATGTCGAGAAGCAGCCTAGAGGCGCACGATCTCTATCGCTTTTACCATGCGGAAGAAGAGGAGACGCTGGCATTGCGCGGCGTGAGTTTGCGGGTGGAGCCGGGAGAGACCGTAGCCGTTGTCGGCCCATCCGGCAGTGGAAAATCGACGCTGCTAGCCTGCCTTGCCGGTTTGGACGAACCTGACGGCGGATACGTCGTTATCAACGGCGTTCGCCTGACGCGCCGATCGGAAAGCGAACGGGCTGCTATTCGCGCGAGGAAAATCGGCATAATGCTGCAATCCGGCAACCTGTTTGCGCAATTGACGGTGCATGAGAACGTCGCGTTACAGCTCCGGCTGGCCGGAACCGCGTCCGCGACGCCGATTCGCTCGCTCCTGGACGAACTCGGGGTCGGCCACCGCGCTGGAGCGCGGGCGGGCACGATCTCTGGTGGAGAGGCGGCTCGGGCCGGTCTGGCCGTTGCGCTGGCCGCGGATCCAGCCGTTCTGCTGGCGGACGAACCAACCGGTGAAGTGGATGCGGAAACGGAACGCCGCTTGCTCGACGTGCTTCGGCGACGCGGCGCAAACGGTGGGGCCACGGTGGTCGTAACGCACAGCGACGTACTGGCACGCTGGGCGGATCGCATAATACGCCTACAGGACGGCCGCATCGTCGATGAATGAGACACTCGTGCGTGCGGAGCATCTGCATCGTTCTTATCGTACGTCCGATTCGGAGATCGTGGCTCTGCGGGATGCCACCTGCTGCATTTCAGCCGGCGCGCGAATCGCGGTCACCGGCCCATCCGGGAGCGGGAAATCCACACTCATCCAAATCATAGCCGGCATCGACACAGAGACAAGTGGTAGTATCGCGTGGCCGGGGCTGGGCGCGAAAGGCGGCTTGCGGCCTTCGAAGATCGGTATGGTCTTTCAAAACGAAAGTCTGCTCCCTCCGTTGACGGCACTCGAGAACGTACAGGTGCCGTTGCTGTTGCAAGGAACGCAACCGGAGGATGCGCGCTCTGCCGCCCGCGAGGCACTCGAGCGGATAGGCCTCTCCGATGTGGCCGACAAGCTTCCGGAGGAGCTCTCGGGCGGGCAAGCGCAGCGGATCGCCTTCGCACGTGCCCTGATAACGGCGCCCCGCTTGATCTTGGCGGATGAACCGACGGGGCAACTCGATCGCGCTACGGCGCACCATTTCTTCGATGTGCTTTTGCAGTCTCTTGCGAAGACCGATACCGCTCTCGTCATAGCTACGCATGACGCCTCCATCGCGCAACGCATGCACGTTACGTGGCGGATGCAGCACGGTGCCTTAGAGACGGACTCGTGATACTCATCTGGCTGCGAGGCTTGCTACGTTCTTTCTCCGGACGGCTCATCGGCGGCATAGCCGGTATTGCGTTGACCGTTGCGCTGCTCGCCGCCCTTGGGGGATTCGTCGCCGACAGTTCGTCGTCCATGACGCGCCATGCAATCGCCGCCGTAAGCGTCGACTGGCAGGTGCAGCTGAATCCTACCGCAGACCGTGCCGCGGTGTTGGCCGCCGTGCGAAACGCGACGCCTTATACGGCGCTCAAGCGCGTTTGGTATGCCGACGTAAGAGGATTCCAGTCGTCATCAAAGGGCACGGTGCAGACGACCGGAGTGGGGAAAGTCGTGGGTCTGGGACCCGGCTACATGGCAGCTTTCCCCAACGAGATCCGGCCGTTCATCGGAGCGCACGACGGAGCGCTGCTCTACCAGCAGACAGCCGCAAACCTCCATGCAAACGTCGGCGACACGATCGCGATCCGGCGTCACGGCCTTCCCGATGCCTCCGTAAGGGTCGACGGAATCGTCGCCATGCCGGAGATCGACCCGTTCTTTCAGCTCGTCGGTTTGCCCCCCGGCGCGGCTCCGCAGGCACCTCCCGACAACGTATTGCTCGTGCCCGAGAAGTCATGGCACCGGCTTTTCGACCGGCAGGCGATCGCGCGGCCGGACTCCGTTCGCGAGCAGTTCCACGTGCGAATCGGACATCGTCTTCCCTCGGATCCGATCGCCGCGTTCACGGCCGTCAACGGCGAGGCCAAGAAAGCCGAAGCGCAGATTGCCGGTAACGCGGTGATCGGCGACAATTTGGCAGCGAAGTTGTTGGGCACGCAGGCGGATGCGCTTTACGCCCGCGTGGTCTTTCTGTTTCTCGGCATCCCGGGCGCCGTACTTGCGGGGCTGTTGACATTCGCGGTGGCCGCATCGGGTTCGGCGCGCAGACGCCGGGACCAGGGGCTCCTGCGCGTGCGTGGAGCCTCGATCGGACAGGTTACCGCCATCGGTGCAAGCGAAGCGATCGTCGTGGCCTTCGGCGGCGTCGCGCTTGGCCTGCTCGTCAGCATTCCGATCGGCGTTCGATGGTCACACGATGCGACTGGGTGGATACTTGTCGCGGCGAGTGTAGGTTTGGCGATCGCCGTGGTGTCGATGCTGATGCCGGCGTGGATCGAAGCGCGCTCGACGACCGTAGCTCGGGCACGCGCCGCGATCGGGCGCTACTCCTATCCGCTGTGGGCGAAGTTCTACGTCGACGCTATCGTGCTTCTGCTCGGCGGCGCCGCCTATTGGCTGACGGCGAGCACCGGCTACCAGGTCGTACTGGCGCCGGAAGGTATTCCACAGACATCCGTACACTATCAGGCGTTCTTGGCGCCCTTTCTGCTATGGATCGGCGCCTCGCTGCTGATGGTCAGGGTCGTGCGCGCGATGATGATTCGCAAGAGTGCTCCTCTCGCATGGGTATCGCGGGTCTTGGCGGGTGGACTCGCTCCGATCGTGACGGCGTCCGTAAGCCGGCAACATGGGGTCGTAACGCGCGCGATGCTGCTTGTCGCTTTGGCGTTTGCCTTCGGTGTTTCCACTGCGGTCTTTGATGACACATACTCGGCACAGTCGCGCGTCGACGCACAGCTGACCAACGGCGCGGACGTTTCCGTAACCGGCACGACCGCCGCGCCGCCGTCCAGCCTGTTGGGCCGGTTGGGCGCTATCCCGGGCGTTGTCGCCGCAGCGCCGATGCAACACCGCTTTGCCTTCGTAGGGAACGACCTTCAGGATCTGTACGGGATAAGTCCGTCGACGATCGGCAACGTAACCCCGATGTCGAACGCGTTTTTCGGCAATGGGAACGCAGCATCGACGCTCGCAGCCCTCGCCGAACACCCCGACGGAGTTCTCGTCTCGGAAGAAACCGTTCAAACCTACCAGTTGCGAGTCGGCGATCCGCTGACGCTTCGGCTGCAGGATCAGCGCACGCACCGTTACCTGCCCGTGCGCTTCCGTTTCGTTGGCGTGACCAGAGAGTTCCCCACCGCCCCCAAGGACTCGTTCTTGGTGGCCAACGCGAGCTACATTGCACGCGTGACCGGGAGCCCGAGCGCGGAGATAGTATTGCTTCGCGTACCCAAGGGAATCGACGCCGTCAGCGCGCAGGCGCGGCGCATCGCAGGCACCCTGCCGGGCGCAAAGGTAACGAACGTTCTCCAAAGCCAGCGGCGTATCGGCTCGGGGCTTACTTCGATCGGCTTGCAGGGGCTCACGGCGATCGAGCTATTCTTCGCGGTGATTTTCGTCGCTGCGTCTACGGGCTTGATGTTGGCATTGAGTTTCACGGAACGGATACGAACATTTGGAGTGCTCTACGCCGTTGGCGCGAGAACGCGCCAGTTGGGTGCATTCATCTGGAGCGAAACCGCGATCGTTCTGGCCGTAGGCGGCACGTGCGGCATCGCCTTGGGCTTTCTGGTTGCCGAAGTCTTGGTAAAGATCTTGACCGGCGTCTTCGATCCGCCGCCGGCCGAGCTATCCATACCGTGGAGCTACTTGGCACTATTGGTCTTCTGCGCGATCGCTTCGAGCGCGGCCGCCGTGATCGTCGCGCTGAGCCTTACCCGTCAACGCGTACTGGCCGCCCTGCGCGCGCTCTGATCCGAGCGGCAAGAAGGAGGTATCCGCGAATGAAGGTCCTCATCGTTGAAGACAACGGCGCCCTCGCCGAAGGCGTGCGCCGCGGACTCGCAGAGAGCGGCCACATCGTCGATATCGAGGCGGATGGCATCTCCGGTGAATCCGCCGCGGAAGCGGGGGCGTACGATGCGGTGATCCTCGACGTCATGCTTCCGCATAGAGATGGCGTTACCATAGCGAAGAATCTGCGCGCCGCCGGCGTACGCACGCCGATCCTCATCTTAACCGCGCGCGACACGGTGGAAGATATCGTCTGCGGACTCGACGCAGGAGCGGATGACTATCTGCGAAAGCCCTTTACCCTCGCCGAGCTGGAAGCGCGGCTGCGCTCGATCACTCGAAGAGATCCGCCGCTGTTGTCGAACGAACTGCGCGTGGAAGATCTCACGATGGATCTCACGACGCGCGACGTACGGCGTGGAGCGGCCGCCATTCATCTCTCGGCCCGCGAAAGTGCGTTTCTCGAGTATTTCATGCGGAACGCGGGCTTGCTGATAACTCGCGCGATGCTCGAAGACGCTCTCTGGGAAACGACCCGCGACACGACCTCGAACGTTATCGAGGTCTACGTCAGGAGGCTGCGAAGCAAATTATCCCCGAATGCCGAACCGCCTCTCATTACGACGATTCGCGGAGCGGGCTATAAGTTTGGTCCCCGCGGGGGCGCATGAGGAACCTGACGCTCCGAGCGCAGATAACGCTGGTATACGGCGTCGCGCTAATGTTGGGGTTGCTCGCGTTTGCGTCGTTATCTCTTTTCATCCTCGACGATTCCGCTCGAACGAGTCTCGATCAAACCCTTCTTTCAGATACGCGGACGTTGCGTGCTCTGCTGGAAGTTCGTCGCGGTAAGATTCTCTTCGACGAAAGCGATCGTTCTCAGTTCGCACGCGTACTTGGCGTCAAGCTGAGCGGAGCCGTTTACGATGCCCGGGGTCGCGTCATCATCAGCAGCACGCAGCCGATTCCACGCAGCGTACGGGCCGTTGCGAGAGAGATGCGCGCTACCCCGCGTCTTCTAACCGTGGGCCCGCGGGACGAGCGGCTCCGCGTTGCGGTGGTCCCGATCAAGGATGGCAACCGCGTCGCGGGAGTAGCGATCTTGTGGCGCTCGATCGATTTCATCGAAGACCTCGACCGGCATTCCGCCGTAATCTTTGCGGTAGCCGCGCCGCTCATCGTCGCATTCGCGATTCTCCTCGGTAGCGTCGTGGCGCGGCGCGGCCTCTTGCCGTTGCGGCGCGTGGCCGAGTTGGCCTCGGAGATAGAGGCGCACGATTTGTCGCGGAGATTGCGGGCGCCGACGACGAACGACGAACTCGGTCGGTTGTGCGCTGCCTTCGACCGGATGCTGGACCGCTTGGAGGGCGCGTTCGAGAGGGAGCGTCGCTTCACGTCGGACGCCTCGCACGAATTGCGCGGACCTCTCTCCGTCATGAAGGTGGAAGCCGAGCTCGCGTTACGTCGCCCACGTACCGCAGCCGAATATAACAGGGCCTTGCACGTCATCTCCAGCGAGGTTGACCACCTGGTGTCGTTGACAACGGACCTGCTCGCGACCGCCAGAGCCGGCTCGGCCGAAACGTCGCCGGGGACGGTCAATTTGTCCGCAATAATTGAGAGCGTCACGGCTCGCGTAAAGACATTGGCCGAAAATCGCGGCGTTGGTATCGCTGTCGACTGCGACGGAGAGCGCTACGTTCGATGCGACGTTCAGGGAACGACGAGAGTTGTATTTGCCGTGCTTCACAACGCGCTCAAACATTCGCCGCCGGGCGGCCGTATCGATATTCGTTGCAACGACGTGGAGGGCGGACTCGCTGTCGAGATTGCGGACCAGGGTCCCGGCTTTAGCCCGGAGGCATTGCAACACGCCTTCGAACGATTCTGGCGTGACGACGACGAAGGGACCTGCGAGGGCACCGGTTTGGGACTCTCCATTGCCCAAGGTATCATGGTCGGCAACGGCGGAGCGATCTCGTTGCGAAATCGTCTGGACGAGCGCGGAGCGGTCGTGGAGGTGGCGTTTCGCAGAGCGTGACGAAAAGAGCCGCCGCTTCATCATCTGCATAGTCGCGCCGTTCATCGAGGGTTCATCTGTCGGTGCGATGTTATGAGACGTGAACTTCGCCGCTTTCGGACTTCATCATCGCCGCGCCGCCATACTGTTCACCGCGATCCTTGCCGTCGCAGGTGCTCTGGCCTATGGGAAGCTGCCCAAAGCGATCTTCCCGAATATGGCGTATTCGTCGATAGAGGTGACCGTCAATCGCGGCGACACGCCGGCGAAGCAGATGGACCTGCAATTCTCGCGACCGCTGCAGGCAGCGTTAGCGGTGGTACCTGGTATTCGCAGGGTCCAGGCGACGTCGTCCCAAGGCAGCGTCGACATCGTAGCGAATTTTAACGAAAACACTTCTGCGAACCGCGATCTTCAATACATCACGCAGGCGATCGCGGCACTTTCCGGATCTTTTCCGGTAGACGCGCAGATCGGCGCAAAGATCGTCGCGCTCAATTACGAGCCGGTCGTCTCCTACGCACTCCGCGCACCGAACGTGTCGCGCACTGTACTTGCCGAGGAGCTTCAGCGTCAGTCTCTCGCGATATTCACTGGCATCCCCGGCCTCGCGCGCGTGCTTGTCGTCGGCGCGAGGCCGCGCGAGTATGCCGTCGACATCGATCCGCTCAAACTTGCCGCACGCAGCGTGAGCATCGCCGACGTGGAATCGGCGATTGCCGGGTCCACGACGGTAACCGCGGTGGGCCACGGCAGCGCTCGGTACCAGCGCGTCATCGCCCAAGTGAACCCAGGTGTCCACGGGGTGCGGGCGCTTTCGGCGATTTCGGTGGCTTCGCGTGCCGGCGAGCCCGTGCGTTTGGCCGATCTAGCGCACGTCCACCTGGCAGTTGCGCCGAGATCCGGCGACGCCACCTCAATGGGGAAGCGAGCGGTCGTGATGAACGCCTACGCCCAGCCGAATGCGGATCTCGTACGCATGGCGGACGCGTTCACGCACAAACTGCCCGCATTGATGGCGGCCTTGCCGGCCGGCACGACGATCCGAAAATACTGGGATCAGACGACGCTGATCAGAAACTCGCAAGCAACGCTACGCGATTCCATCGTGATCGGCGCGTTGCTTGCGGTGCTGGTGATTTTCTTCTTCCTCGGGCGCTGGCAGATCACCGCAATCGCGGCCCTCATCATTCCGCTCGCGATGCTTACTGCTCTTCTCTTCATGGAGTTAGCGAACGAGACGATCAACGTCATGAGTGCGGGCGGCCTGGCCGTCGCCGTCGGGCTGATCATCGACGATGCAATCGTGGTCGTCGAAAACATTCAACGACACTTGCAGATGGGTAAGGCCAAAGCACAGGCGATCGTCGACGCCAGCGGCCAGATTTCGCTCGCTATGATCGCGTCTACCACCACGACCATCATCGTGTTCGTTCCACTGGCGTTTACGACGGGCGTCTCGGGGGCGTTCTTCCGTGCGCTCGCAATCACGTTGTCGGCGTCGCTCGTCGCGTCGCTGGTTCTCGCGCTGATAGTCGCACCGATTCTTGCGGAGCGCTTCTTACCGGCTGGCGCCGGCGAAACCAAGCAGAACGCACTCGTCGAGCGCCTGCTCGAACTCTACGAACCCTTGCTGCGCGGAGCGCTGGCCAAACCCTGGAAGGCCTATATCGTGGCCGGCCTCGCTCTGCTGGTTACCGTGTTTGGAATGCTGCGGCTTCCAAGCGATTTCTTGCCGAAGATGGACGAGGGTGCGTTCGAGCTCGCATACGTCCTGCCGCCGGGCACCTCGCTCGCGGAGACGACGCGGGTTGTAGTCGGCATCGAGCGGATCGTTGCCGCTACACCGAGCGTGCAAGCAGAGGGTAACGTCGTCGGTATCGACACGAATGGGTTCTCGCCCCTTCCGCAAAATCAGGGGTTCTTGCGCGTGACGCTACAACCGATCGGCCGGCGCCCGCCGATCGGCACGGTCATCGCCTCGTTGCGCGATCGGGTTACGGCAGCGTATCCAAACGTACAGATGGATTTCCACCAAGTGCTCAACGACATGATCTATAGTCTGTCGAATGCGCACGCTCCAGTCGAAGTAACCGTTGCCGGGCCACAACAAGCAGCGCTCGTGGCGATAGCGCCGAAGATCGCGAGGGCGATGTCGGCGGTCCGCGGCCTGCACGGCGTATTCGACGGCGTGACCGTCGAAAATCGGGCGTTGGACATTCAGCCGCGCCTTGGGTTGCCGGGGGGCATAGGATTGCGGCCCGCCGATCTTGCCGCCGCCCTAACGGCCGCCGTACGCGGTTCCATAGTCGCAAATATATCCTCGCCCCCCAACGTGGTCCCGGTGCGCGTTCGCTACGATCGCGCGTGGCGGGTGTCTCCGGATCGGTTGGCGGAGATTCCGGTTGTCGGCAGTTCCGGCCAAATCGCCTCGCTCGCTAGCCTTGCGCGCCTCGGCACGGCACCGGTCCAGACGGACATCTACGAAGTCAACGGCCAGCCGCAGATCGTCGCCACGGCAGATTTCTCGGGAAACCTTTCCAGCGTCATCGGCCGTTTGCGTCGAGCACTGAACGGAGTCGCCGTCTCGCCCGGGTATTCCGTAAGCATCGGCGGCGCTTTCACGGCGCAAAAGCAATCGTTCGGGCAGTTCGCCACGGTTGCGGTCATCGGCATCGCGCTAGTCTTCCTCGTGATGGTGTTTACCTTTCGGAGCTATCGCGCTCCATTGGTCATTCTGCTCGCCATTCCGCTTGCGTTAGTGGGCGTCGTGCTGGCACTGCTGATCACGCGAACGCCGTTCAACGTGTCGTCATTCATGGGGCTGATCCTTCTCGTCGGGATCGTGGTCAAGAACGGCATTCTGCTCTTGGATGCCGCGCGCAAGGAACTCGAGTCGGGCGTCTCCGTCGATGAAGCGTTGGTCGCAGCGGGACGCGTTCGCCTCCGTCCGATCGTCATGACCACGCTAGCGGCCATAGCCGGTTTGCTGCCGCTCGCCCTAGGTTTGGGGGCCGGCGCCGAGATGGAACGGGCGCTGGCAATCGCCGTCATCGGAGGCTTGTCTACCGCCACGATTTTCACGCTGGGCATCATCCCGACGTTTTATGCGACGATGATGCGAAGGAGTTCAGATTGATACCCGTCATTGTAGCCATCCTGACCATGCAGTCCGCGATTGCAGCAGCGGTTCCACGCGATCCCGTGGTGCTCGCAGCCGCAGCGTCGGTGCGGGTCGCGCGCGCCGACGCACTATCGGCACGCGCCGGAGCCGCACCGGTGATTTTCGAGTCGTACGCCGCCGCGCCGCAAGCCGGTTCGCCCGGTACTCTGACACAGCGTACCGTCATAGTCGGCATCTCGAAGTCCTTCGCGTTTCCGGCGCTCACCCTTTCGCTTGCGGCAGCGGCGCGTTCGGCGGCGGCGGCGGCGGAAGCCGCGCTCGTGCAGGCGCGCTACGATGCGGCCATGCATACGATCGACGTCTATTTGAGTGCGCTGGTAGCGCGCGAACAGGCGCATATCGCGGCGGACGCGGTAACTACCGCCAAGCAGACCTTGGACGCGGCGCGCCTGCGCGAGAAGGCGGGCGCCGGACCGAAGATAGACGTGGACCGAGCGCTCGCGGCATTCGCGTCGGCTCAGGCGGCGCAGGCGGCAGTGCAGGGCCGGCGCGATGCCGCGTTTGCGGCACTGGATCTCGCGGTTGGAATCGAACCCTCCGCGAGGCCGCACATCACCGAGCCGGTGGCCCCGGCCGCGCCGAAAACAGATGCTCCGGCGGCACTCGCCGCAGCGTTGCGCGCAAGACCCGACCTTCGCGCCGCCGAGGAACTCGTGCGTGCCGCGCGGGCCGGCGTCTCCGCGGCTTACGCGTCCTACGCGCCTAGCCTCGATCTCTCCGCGGGTCGTCAACGCGGCCTAGACGCCGGGTCGCCGATATCGGGGGGCACGGTGAGTCTCACGCTCAATCTTCCTCTGGATACCTCCGGTGCGATACGCGCGAAGGTCGAGCGCGCGCGAGGTGCGCTCTCCTTCACGCAGGCGCAGCGCGAAAGTCTCGCCCGGGCGGTTGCGCTGCAAGTCGAAACGGCCGTCGCGCAGTTGCGTGCCGCGAAGGCCGGCGTCACGGCAAGTGCACGCGCCGAACGCGCCGCGCTAGCCGCGAGCAACGCCGCCGCGCTGGGCTACTCCAACGGCGCTGTGAGCGCCGTCGACGCCATCATCGCCCAGAGCCAGTACGCCGCCGCCCGAGGGGCGCTCGCAGCCGCCCGGGCCGGCGCCGTGCGGGCTTTCTACGCACTGCGAATGGCAGAAGGAGTCGAACCCTATGCAGTCAGGTAAGCGCCGTATGGCCGTCCTGTCGGCGGTCGCCGCCGCAGCTGCCGTAATCTTTTTCGTCGCCGTCGTACGGGCGCACCACGTGGCAGCAACCCCCGTTGGCGGTGCGGGACCCGGGAGCGGACCGAACGTCCAAACCGCGAGCGTGCGCGTGGGCACGATAGCGCGGTACATTCGAGGCGTTGGGCGTATCGTGACCCAGCCTGGCGGCACCGTTGACGCATCGTTCACGCAGGCCGGCCGGATCGCGCGCATCGGCGTTCGTATCGGCGATCGCGTCGCTGCCGGCCAGGAGATCGCACGTCTCGATCTTCAACCGCTCGCACTCCAAGCAGTTCAAGCGCAAAGTTCGCTTGCGGCGGCAGATGCGTCAACCGCGGGGAGTCCGTCGCCCGTATTCGTCCAGGAACGAGCAGCTCGCGAGCGGCTCGCCGTGGCCCGACAACTCCTGGCGCGCGCCGAACGCCTGGCGCGCTCGGGCGGAAAGGAACTGAGTTCGCAGCAAGCCTCCATCTTGCAGGACGAAGCGCGCGTTCGCGGCGATCTCGCGGCACTGCAACGCGAACGGACGCTTCTCCGAGGTGGCGTAGCCGCGCGTAAGGACGTTGAGGCCGCGCAACAGCAGCTCGCCCTAGACGAAGCCGCGCTGGCGGCCGATCGGGCAAAGGCCGGCGATCCGGTGTTACAGGCTCGACAGGCTTACGCGCAGGCGCTGGCCGATGCGACGGCTGCGTCGATCGCGGCGAAGTCGGCCGTTGCGAGCCGCGAGCAGGCGTCGGCCGGAGCGGCGCTCGCTCGGGCGACGCTCGCGAACGGTATCCTGCGCGCGCCGATCTCCGGGATCGTCACCGCCGTTACCAAGAGCCCGGGAGAATGGACTAATCCAGGCGACCCCATAGCGACGGTTGTCAATCCGAAGGCCTCGGAACTCGTCGTCGCGGTTTCCGCGGACGAAGCCGAGCGCGTCGTGCCGGGAGATATCGTAAAGGCCGGGAATGCCGTCGGCCGAGTGGTCAACGTCGTACGACCGCTCAATCCGATGACACAAATGTCGCAAGTCGCTGCCGTCTTCAGCGCTGGCGCACCGGCACAAATAGGGTCGGTGTTGCCGGTCGACATTCGAACCGGCGTGCGAACCGGTGTGCCAATCGTTCCGATTTCAGCCGTCGTACAGGATCCAAGCACGCAAGCCTACACCGTTTTCGTCAGGGGCGCGAACGGGCGGTTTGTACCGGTGACGGTGCGGCTCGGGTGGAGCGAGGGCAAGTGGGAAGAAGTCCATGCAGCGCAAGTGCGAGCGGGCACCGTCGTCGCCACCTACGGCAGCTACGAGCTTCTGGCTGCAGGGCAGTGACCGCCCTGCGGGAACTGCGACCTCCCGCCGCAGGTCCGAGCGAAGCGGCACGTCGAGCGAGTTGTCGGCGAATGGCGAATGAAGATACGTGAACCCAGGAGGGGCGGAGCCGGGTTATGAGTCGAGTGACGCGCATCTACGATAATCTCGCCGACACGTTCGGCAATACGCCCCTGGTGAAGATTCCTCGGCTGAACCGCGGCCTGCCCGGCACGGTGCTCGTGAAGATGGAGTCGTTCAATCCCGCCGGCTCGGTCAAGGATCGCATCGGCGTCGCGATGATCGAAGCCGCCGAGCGCGAGGGGCGGCTGCGCCCTGGCAGCGCGATCGTCGAACCGACCAGCGGCAACACGGGGATCGCCCTGGCCTTCGTGGCGGCGGCCAAGGGGTACGCCTGCGTCCTGGTCATGCCCGACACGATGACGGTCGAGCGGCGGAATCTGCTCAAAGCCTACGGCGCGCAGGTCGTGCTCACGCCCGGTGCCGAGGGAATGAAAGGGGCGATCGCCAAGGCGCGCGCGATCCGCGACGCCGATCCGGCGCGGTACTTCATGCCCCAGCAGTTCGAGAACCCGGCCAATCCCGCGATCCACCGCGCAACGACCGGCGAGGAGATCTGGCGCGATACCGACGGCCGGGTCGACGTCTTCGTCGCGATGGTCGGTACGGGCGGCACGATCACCGGCGTCGGCAGGCTGCTCAAGGAGCGCAAGCCCGGCGTGCGGATCGTAGCCGGCGAACCCGATGCCTCCGCCGTTCTTTCCGGCGGAACGCCCGCACCGCACAAGATTCAAGGAACCGGAACCGGTTTCGTCCCGGCCGTCCTCGATACGCAGGTCTACGACGAGATCGTGCGCGTGACCGACGCCGATGCCCTCGCCATGACTCGCCGCGCGGCGCGCGAGGAGGGCATGCTGCTCGGCATCTCGGCGGGCGCCAACATCTGGGCGGCGCTGCAGATCGCCGCGCGGCCGGACTCGAAGGGGAGAGTCATCGTAACGATCGGCTGCGATACCGGCGAGCGCTATCTTTCGAATCCCGTCTTCGCAGACCAAGAAGCGGCCGTCGTCGAACCGACGCTTGTCTAGGAGTTTGTCTGACTTGGGCCGTTTTGGGATCCGGAGGCGATTTTTGTTCGAAGACGAGGCGCGAAGAAGGAGCGAAGCCGTAGCTTCGTGACTGATGAGCAACGATGTATTCGGCAAAAAGCGACCCGGAGACGGAAATGCGCTCAAGTCAGACAAACTCCTAGCATCGGTGCGGCATCTGCAAGGCGTTCCGTTCGTCGAGGTGACGCGCGGCGAGTCGGTTGAATCGGTGCATCGCGTAGCGGCGTGCGCCGTCGACGCTCGCGGCGAGGTTCTGCTGGCACTCGGAGAGATCGAGGCTCCGATCTTTTTGCGATCCTCGGCAAAGCCGTTTATCGCGGCCGCTGCGATCGCTGCGGGCGCGCGCGAGCGCTTCGGGCTCACTTCGGTGGAGATCGCCGTCATGGCGGCCTCGCACAGCGGCGAGCCGTTTCACGTCGAGGCGGTGCGGTCGATACTCCGCAAGATCGGCATGGACGAAAGCGCGCTGCTCTGCGGCGCGCACGCTCCGTATAATGCCGCCGCCGCGCACGCGCTCGCTTCGGCCGGAACCGAACCGACCGCAGTGCACAACAACTGCTCCGGGAAACACGCGGGGATCTTAGCGCTCTGCAGCATACTCGGTGCAGATCCGGCCACGTATCTGGATGCGCGCAGCCCCGCGCAACGGCAGATACTGGCGCTCTGCGCACGGCTCTCCGGTACGCGCGTCGAGGAGATGGCGCTCGGCGTCGATGGGTGCGGCATCCCGGTCTACGCCGTTGCGCTCCGCGCGGCCGCGATCTCCTTCATGCGCTTGGCAACGCTCGACGGGATCGCCGATGCCGACGCACGGGCGCTGCGGACCGTTCGCGACGCGATGCTCGCGCATCCCGAGTATATCGCCGGCACCGGAGAGTTCGATAGCGCCGTCATGCGCGCCGCAGGCGGCGCGATCGCCTGCAAAGGCGGTGCCGAAGGAGTGCATGGAGACGCCCTGATCGCTCGGGGTGCCGGCCTGGTTCTGAAGATCGTCGACGGGAGTTCGCGCGCGCGCGCGCCGGCCGCGGTCGAGCTGCTCAAGCGCTTGGGAGCGCTCGGCGAGACGGAGCTTGCCGAACTCGGAGGCTTTGCGAGGCCGGTCGTGTATAATCGAGCGGGACGCCCCGTTGGAGAGATTCGCACGAATTGAGTGAGTACTTACGCCGGCTCGACGAACGCGTGCTGGTGTTCGACGGCGCCATGGGCACGCAGCTCATGGCGTTGGAGTTGACCGCCGAAGATTTCGGTGGGGCGAGATACCACGGTTGTAACGAAGCGCTGGTCCTGACGCGCCCGCAGATCGTCCAGAGCATCCACGAGAGCTACTTGGAAGCCGGCGCCGACGTGGTCGAGACCGACACGTTCACCGCATCGCGCCTGAAACTCGACGAATACGATCTGGGAGAGCGCGTCGTCGAGCTGAACCGTACGGCCGCGCAGCTGGCCCGCGCCGCATGCGGGAAGTTTGCGACGCCGAACCGCCCGCGCTTCGTCGCCGGATCGATGGGCCCGACGGGGATGCTCGTCTCCTCGTCCGATCCGGCGCTCTCCAAGATCGACTTCTCGCAACTCGCGGAGATCTATGGCGAGCAGGCTCGGGCGCTCGTCGACGGCGGCGTCGATCTGTTGCTGCTCGAAACGATGCAGGATCTGCTGGAGCTGAAAGCCGCGATCGCCGGCATCGTCCGCGAGTTCGACCGCGGGCTGCGGCGCGTACCGATCCAGGCGCAGCCGACGCTCATCACCGAGGGGCGCATGCTGCTCGGCACCGACATTCGCGCGATCTGCGCGGTTCTCGGCGCGCTTGCAGTCGACGCAATCGGGCTCAACTGTTCTACCGGGCCGGCGCAGATGCGAGATTCTATGCGCTACCTGAGCGAGATGTCCGACAAGTATATCAGCGTCATACCGAACGCCGGGCTGCCGCTGATGGGACCGAGCGGAGAGACGATCTACCCAGAGACGCCCGCCGAACTCGCGGCCGAACTCGGCGCGTTCGTGCGCGAGTTCGGCGTCAATATCGTCGGCGGCTGCTGCGGTACGACGCCCGCCCATATCGAAGCACTCTGCAAGGCCGTCGAGGGGCGCACCGGGCGCCGGCCCGAGCCCAAGCCCAAACAATATGCCGCGTCGGCGATGACGGCGATCTGCCTGGAACAGGAGCCCCGGCCGCTCCTGGTCGGCGAGCGTATCAACGCGCAGGGTTCGCGCCGTATGAAGCGGTTGCTGCTCTCGGACGACTACGACGAGATCGTGCTGGTCGCGCGCGCGCAGGTGGATGGCGGCGCTCACGTGCTCGACGTCTGCTGCGCGCTCACGGAGCGCACCGACGAAGACGAGCAGATGCGGGTGGTGGTGCGCCGGCTCGCTCAATCGGTCGAGGCTCCGCTGATGATCGATTCGACCGAGGCAACGGTGATCCGGGCGGCGCTCGAAGCCGATCCGGGTCGCGCGATCGTCAACTCCATCAATCTCGAAAACGGGCGCGCGCGTATCGACGCGGTCATGCCGCTGGTCAAGGAACATGGGGCCGCCGTCGTCGCGCTCACGATCGACGAACGCGGTATGGCAAAGACGGCGCAGGAGAAGCTCGCCGTCGCCACGCGCATCTATCGCATCGCGACCGCGGAGTTCGGTCTCCCGCCGGGCGCGTTGATCTTCGACGCGCTCACGTTTACGCTGGCGACCGGCGAGGAAGAGTTTCTCGAGTCGGCGATCGCCACGATAGAGGGCATCAAACTCATCAAGCGCGAGCTGCCGGGCGCCCTAACGTCGCTGGGCGTGAGCAACGTGTCGTTCGGCCTTAAGCCGGCGGCGCGAGCCGCGCTCAACTCGACGTTTCTGCACCACTGCGTCGAGGCGGGGCTCGACATGGCGCTCGTGCATCCTCAGGAGATTACGCCTTACGCCGAGCTCGACGCGGTACAGCGCGAGCTCTGCGACGATCTCATCTTCAACCGCCGGCCCGACGCGCTGCAACGCGTCATCGAACACTTCGAAGCGCGGGGTACGGTCCGGCAGGCGCAAGGCGAGAAGGACGACGATTCCGGGGAGCCGCCGGAGGTGCGCATCCACAACGCGATTCTGCGCCGGCGTAAGGATGGCATCGAGGCGAAGATCGACGAAGCGCTGCAGGCGCGCGATCCGGTCGACGTGCTCAACAACGTTCTTCTGCCGGCGATGAAGGAAGTCGGCGACAAGTTCGGCTCCGGAGAACTGATCCTCCCGTTCGTCCTGCAGTCGGCAGAGGTGATGAAGAAAGCCGTCGCACATCTCGAGCGATTTCTCGACAAGAAGGAGGGCACGAGCAAAGGCAAAGTGGTGCTGGCGACGGTCTTCGGCGACGTGCACGACATCGGCAAGAATCTCGTCAACACGATCCTCTCGAACAACGGCTACACGGTCTACGATCTCGGCAAGCAGGTTCCGATGCATTCCATTCTCGAGAAGGCCGTCGAAGTCGAAGCCGACGCGATCGGCCTTTCGGCGCTGCTGGTTTCGACGAGCAAGCAGATGCCGATCTGCGTGCAAGAGCAGGACGCGCGGGGCTTGGCGTTCCCGGTGCTCGTGGGCGGTGCCGCGATCAATCGCGATTTCGGGCGGCGCATCGCGCTTCTCGACGACGGCGCGCGCTTCTTCGAGCCCGGCCTATTCTACGCCAAGGACGCCTTCGAAGGCCTCGCCATCATGGAGACGCTGACCGCCGGCGAGCCGCGGCGTGCCGCGCTGGTCGAACGCGCACGCAGCGAGGCGTTCGCGCAGCGAGACGCGCGCTCGGCGGCGGTGCCGAAGACGAGCGCGCCGGCGATCGCCTCTGCGGTGAGATCCGAACCCGCCGCTACTCCGGCGCCGCCGTTTTGGGGCACGCGCACCGTGAGCGGAATCGATTTCGCGGAACTATGGCCGTGCTTCGATCTACGCAGCCTCTATAGGCTTTCGTGGGGTGCGGCGAATACGAAAGGGGCGGCCTTCGAACGGCTGATCGAAGGCGATTTTAAGCCGCGTTTGGAGCGCTACCAAGCGCAGGCGGCCGCCGGCGGGCTCCTCGAGCCGCGCGTCGTCTACGGTTACTTCCCCGCGGCCGGCGCCGGCGACGACGTCATCCTCTACGACCCGGCCGACGCTTCGAACGAGTTAGCGCGCTTTTCGTTCGCCCGGCAGCTCGGTGGCGAACATCTCTGCCTCGCGGATTACGTTCGTGCGCCCGAAGGCGGGCGCGGCGTCGACGTCGTCGCGCTGCAGGTCGTCACCGTCGGCACGCTCGCGGCCGAGCGCACCGAGGCGCTGCACGCGGCCGGGGAATACACCGAGTCGTATTTCTTGCACGGATTCTCGGTTCAGAGCGCGGAGGCACTCGCCGAGTGGTCGCACCGGCGCATACGCCGCGAGCTCTCCCTGCCCGGCGAGCGCGGCAAACGCTACTCGTGGGGATACGGCGCCTGCCCGGATCTCTCGCAGCACGAGACGGCGTTTCGCGTATTGGACGCGACCGCGGCGATCGGAGTCTCGCTGACGGCTGCTTTCCAGATCGTGCCGGAGCAGTCGACGGCTGCCATCATTCTCCATCACCCGCGCGCCGCGTATTTCAATGCCGCTGCGGTGCGCGAGCTCGATTCGTTCGAGGCGAGCGGAGGGATGCGTCCCAACCCGGCGTAACCCACCGTGGTACCGACGGCGCCCTCCGGCGTCGTCTTCAGATGCTCTGGGGAGACTCGCCATGCGTTCGATGAAATCGGTGTCTCGCAACCTGCTCGCGGTCGCGGCCGCGGCCGGGCTGCTGGCGGCGTGCTCGGGCGGCTCCTCCGGCGCGTCGCGAGTGGCGGCGAGTAGGATCGTAAAGATCGGTATCGATCTGCCGCTCTCGGGCGCCGACGCATCGGTCGGCATCAGTACCGAACAAGGGGCGCTGCTGGCGATCGAGCAAGCGCAGAAGAAGGGTCTGCCGGGCGGCTTTACGCTGCGAGCGGATCCGCTGGACGACTCGCTGCAGGGCGTGCACAGCCCGCAGCAAGGCGCGAGCAACGTGCGCTCGTTCGTAAGCGACGCAGCCGTGCTCGCCGTCGTCGGGCCGTATAACTCCAACGTGGCGGCGGCCGAGATCCCGATCACCAACGCGGCCGGTTTGGCGCAGATCGGCCCATCGGTCGTAAGCGATGGGCTGACGCTCGGCAAGGCGGCGGCGAATCTCCGCCGGGCCAATCCCGCGCGCAACGCATTCTTCCGCGTCTGCACCACCGATTCGCTCCAAGGTGCGGCGCTCGCGCGCTTCGCACGTAAGCTCGGCTTCGGGCGCATCTACGTCATCGACGACAACGAGACGTACGGCTTGGACCTGGCCAACCGCTTCGACCACGACTTTCGCCGGCTCGGTGGCACCGTGCTCGGCCACGACCACTTGGCGCAAGATACGCAAGACTTCAAATCGCTGCTCATCAAGATTGCCGCAACCAAACCGGACGCGATCTTTTTCGGTGGCGTTACGAGCACGGGCGGCGGCCTGATTCGCAAGCAGATGTTCGACGTCGGGTTGGGCAGGGTGCCGTTCATCGGCGGCGACGGGATCGCGGATCTCGCGACGGTCGCTGGGAAGCTCGCCGATGGGGCGTATTTCACGCTGGCAGCGCCAAACGCGGAGAGACTGCCGGCGGCGCGAGCGTTCCTGAAAGCTTATACGGCGCGCTATCACGAGCCGATCGGCCCGTATAGCGCCAATGCGTACGCTGCGGCGCAGGTGGCGATCGCGGCTATCGAACGCGCGATCGCGGCCGAGGGCGGCGCCGTGCCGACCCGCGCGCAGGTGCTCGCGCAGGTTGCCGCGACCCATAACCTGCAGACGCCGATCGGTCCCGTGAGCTTCGATGCAGCAGGCGATATCCAAAACCCGGTCATCAGCCTCTACGGATTCAAGAACGGAACGCCGTACTTCATTAGCCAGAGCAACCTCACGACGAAGTAGGCTCGCCACCTCATGCACGAGTTTCTCGCGCAATTGATCAACGGCATTTCGCTCGGCAGCATCTACGCGCTGATCGCGCTCGGCTACACCATGGTCTACGGCATCATCGGGCTGATCAATTTTGCGCACGGCGACGTCTATACGCTCGGGTCGTTCTTTTCGCTCGCGATTCTCGGCCTGCTCGGGGCGACCGGCGAACTCCACGGGCCGGCCCTTGTAATCGACGCCGGGCTCGCCCTGTTCGGAGCGGCGCTCCTCTGCGGCATCGCCGGCGTCCTGATCGAGCGGTTGGCGTACCGGCGGCTGCGCAACGCGCCGCGCCTGGCACCGCTCATCACGGCGATCGGCGTCTCGTTCATTCTCGAGAACGCGATGCAAGTGTGGAAAGGCCCGTCGCCCGTGCCGTTTCCGGCGATTCTGCCCAATCCGGCGGTAACCGTCGCGGGCGTCGCGATCTCCCTGCAGCAGTTCGTCGTCGTCGGCTTGGCCATCGCAACGATGCTGGCGCTGCAGCTCTTCGTCCATGGAACGCGCGTGGGCCGGGCGATGCGCGCGACGGCGCAAGACCGCGACGCGGCCCAGCTGATGGGCATCGACATCAACAAGACGATCGCGATTACGTTTCTCATCGGCAGCGCGCTGGCCGGCGTGGCCGGGTTCGTCTCGGGCGTCTACTATCAGTCGACTTGGTTTTTCAACGGTTTTGGGGCCGGCCTCAAGGCGTTTACCGCTGCGGTGCTGGGCGGCATCGGCAATCTCGCCGGCGCGATGCTGGGCGGATTCTTGATCGGGATCGTCGAGTCGTTCGCGACCTGGCTGCTTGGCGGCCAGTGGAGCAACGTCGCGGTCTTCGCGATCCTGATCCTCGCACTCGTCTTTCGCCCATCCGGCCTGCTCGGCGAGACGCTCCCCGAGAAGGTATGATCTACATCTATTTTCTGGCGGCGATCGCCGTCGTCGTCGTGGCAGAGCGCGTGCCGTCCGTGGGCGCCAAGCGAGCGCTCTATGCGGCGCTCGGCGCCGCACTCCTGCTCGCGCCGCTCGTCGATCGCAACGACTCGGACTACAATGTCTTGGCCGATGCCGGCGTCTTCGTGTTGCTCGCGCTCGGATTGAACATCGTCGTCGGGTTCGCGGGGTTGCTCGATTTGGGTTACGCGGCGTTCTTTGCGATCGGTGCCTACACGTACGGCATGCTCGCGAGCCCGCAGTTTGGCATTCACCTGCCGTTTTGGGTGCTGCTCTTCGTGGCGGCCGCGCTCGCCGCGCTCTTCGGCATCATACTCGGTGCGCCGACGCTCCGCTTGCACGGAGACTATCTTGCAATCGTCACGCTGGGTTTCGGCGAGATCGTGCCGCAGATCTTTCAGAATCTCACGGCCTACACGGGCGGGCCCAACGGCATCAGCGCGCTCGATTTCCCAAGTTTCTTCGGCCACTCGTTCGGGCAGCGCGCGCTTCCGTACTATTACGTGACGCTCGCGCTGATCGCGCTTGGGCTCGCCCTCGCGCGTAATTTGCGCGAGAGCCGGCTGGGACGTGCGTGGATGGCGATTCGAGAGGACGAGTTGGCCGCCCGCCACATGGGCATCAACACGACGCTCGTGAAGCTCTCCGCGTTCGCCCTGGGAGCGTCGTTCAGCGGTCTGGGCGGCGTGGTCTTCGCGGCGAAGTTGAGTTTGGTTTCACCGGATTTGTTTCAGTTCCAGGTAAGCGTGTTGATCGTTTCGATGCTGGTGCTCGGCGGAATGGGGAACATCCCGGGCGTCGTCGTCGGTAGTCTGGTGCTGACGCTCGTCAACAGCGTGGTGCTGCCGCAGGCGAACGCGCTCGCAAGCGCCGTCGGACTGCACGTAGATTTCAGCAGCTATCATTTCTTCATCTACGGGGCGATCTTGGTCGGGATCATGCTCTTCAAGCCCGAGGGGCTATTGCCCAGCGTCCAGCGCCGCGAAGAGCTGCGCCACGCGACTGCCCCCCAAGACGTACGGGCGTAAACCGTGCCGCTGCTCGAGCTCGACGCCGTGACCAAGACCTTCGGAACGCTCGTTGCGGCGAACGGCGTCTCTCTGCGGATCGACTCCGGCGCGATCGTCGCAATGATCGGGCCAAACGGCGCCGGGAAATCGACGATCTTCAACGCGATCACCGGCATCTACGCGCCGACTGCGGGCCGAATCGTCTTCGACGGAAAACGGATCGACCGCGAGCCGACCTACCGCATCGCCGCAGCGGGGATCGCGCGCACCTTCCAAAACATCCGCCTCTTCTCTTTCATGTCGGCGCTCGACAACGTGATGGTCGGCGAGCACGCACGCTTGCGTGCCCGGCTCTGGGACTCGCTCCTGCACACACCCGCGCAGCGGGCGGAGGAACGCGAGACGCGCGAGCGGGCGCGCGAGCTCCTCGCGTTCGTCGGTCTCGAACGCCTGAGCGAGCGCTACGCGCGCAATCTCCCCTACGGTTCGCAACGGCACCTCGAAATCGCACGCGCGCTCGCGAGCTCGCCGAAGTTGCTGTTGCTCGACGAACCGGCTGCCGGCATGAACCCGCGGGAGAAGCACGATCTCGTCGCGCTGATTCGAGCGATTCGCGACCGCGGCGTGACCGTGCTTTTGATCGAGCACGACATGGGGCTCGTCATGGAACTCGCCGAGCGCATAACGGTGCTCGACCACGGCGAACGCATCGCCGAGGGGACGCCTGCCGAGGTTCGCCGCGACCCGCACGTCATCGAAGCGTATCTGGGCGCGCCGGCGCCGTGAGCTTGCTCTCGATCTCCGGTCTCGACGTTCATTACGGCGGCATCCAGGCATTGCGCGGCGTGAGCCTGCGCGTCGAAGAAGGCGAGATCGTCGCGCTTCTCGGCGGCAATGGCGCGGGGAAGACGACGACGCTGCGGGCCGTCAGCGGCCTCGCGCGCGCGAGCCGCGGCGAGATCGCGCTAGACGGGGCGAGCTTACGCAAGCGTTCGCCCGACGCGATCGTGCGTCTGGGCATCGGTCACGCGCCCGAAGGGCGCCGCGTCTTCGGGGGGATGACCGTGCGCGAGAACCTCGATCTCGGTGCGTACGCCGTGCGCTCGCGCTCGGCATTCGCGCAACGTCTGGAGTACGTCCTCGCGACGTTTCCACGGCTGCACGAGCGGCTCGAGCAGGCTGCAGGGACTCTCTCGGGCGGCGAACAGCAGATGCTCGCCATCGGTCGCGCGCTCATGAGCGGTCCGCGCCTGTTGATGCTCGACGAGCCGTCGCTCGGGCTAGCCCCCGTGCTCGTGCAGACGATCTTCCGGGTGATTGCAGAGATCAACGCGCACGGAACGACGGTGTTGCTCGTCGAGCAGAACGCGCGGCAGGCCCTGCGGATCGCCTCCCGCGGTTACGTGCTGGATACGGGCCGCGTCGCATTCGAAGGCACCGGTGCGAATCTGCTCGCGGACCCGGCCGTCGCCGACGCGTATCTCGGAAGCGCGTGAGCGCGCGAACGGCTCGGAAGGTGACGGCGCGCAAGTTGCCCCTCTGCGCGCGCGAGTGGGCGCTTTGTTGTGTAGTCGAATCTGGCGCAGATGCGCGCGACGAATCGTGGGAGGTTGTCAACGACCCGGATTCCGTCGCGGTTGCCCCAGCAATCGCTCGGGGCTGGGCAGGAGCCGCTTCTACAGAAGATCGCGTAGGTCGTCGGCCGTGAGGTTTGCTCGTTTCAGAATGTCGCGCAGCGTGCCCGGCGGCACGTCTTGGCCCGCGTGCATCGGTACGATGACCTTCACGGGACCACGCCTCAGCGCAAGGTGCGAGCCATGCTGACCAAGCGGTTCAAAGCCAGCGCGCCGCAACGCTTGAACCAGGCGGCTCGGGCGAACCTGCGGGAGCCTGCTCAATCAAGCCGCAGGGAGCGTGACCGCGACCGCTTCAACCCGCGTGGCCGAAGAATCGCTCGGCGGAATCTCTTCACCCTCGTCTTTACGGACCGCAAGCGCGAGTTCGATGGCTTCCCGGGCCATCGCCAACGCTTCCTCGACCGAGGCCCCGAACGTCGCGATCTCGGGAAGGGCCGGCACGATGACTTGAAAGGCATCCTGGTCCGGCTCCAATATCACGGTGTACTTCAGTTCGGCCATGCGATGGGATTCGCGGAGCGCATCCGAATGCCCCTGGGTGAAGGCGCACGAACGCCAGCGACCACCTACGCGGTCAACCATCTAACGGGGGTCGGGACACCGATCGATCCGATCGGACCTTCTATCCTCGCGAACCAGGGTTTGATGTTGAGCTTGGGTTTCGCCGAGGGATACTACACAGAGCGGTCCAAACGTCCGGTCGGCCCCGGCGGTTGGTAGGCCGCGCCGGGCGAGAGGCGTTTCGGGGCCGTGCTTACGCGTGCCACGCATGTGCTTACGCGTGTACTGCGCAGCGTATGATCGCATGCACGCACCACGCAGCGTGTGATTACATGCGCGCACAGAGTGCCTTCGCTTTGACGTAGAGGTCAACTGTCGTGCGCTGGAAGGCAAACGGTGGGAGAGGTGCGCCCTTATGACCATGCAGCAAGGGTCTTTTGCGTCCGCCGGGCCGATGAGGACTTCACCTCGTGCCGAACCGGCGGCTCGGCTTACCGGGCGCGCCGTAAAGCCCCGGCGTTTAGGCCGGGGATATAAGGCGCTAGGCGCGTAGCGCCTACAATGGCGTCCGTTGGTTTTCGAACGGGCCTTTCATTCGCCATAGGCCAATGCTATCATGGGTACGTGGTTCGCTGCCAGGGATATCGTTTCCGGTTGAAGCCGACACAGGCCGAGGCAGCGATATTGCGCCGCTTCGTCGGATGCTCGCGCTTCGTCTGGAACGAACTGCTCGCGCAGAACGAACTGCGGCATGAACGCGGCGAGAGGCGACTTGGCTACACGGCGATGTGTGAGTATCTCGTCTCCCTCAAGGGCGAGTACCCGTTCTTGCGTGAGGTTCATTCCCAGCCGTTGCAGCAGACGCTCAAAGACCTGGCGATAGCCTATCAGCGCGCATCCGATCCTCATCTCGCTGCGCGATTCCCACGCTTCAAGAAGCGAGGACGACCGCAGGGCATCCGCTTTCCGCAGGGCTTTGCCATCGACGGCAGCGGCCTCTCTCTTCCGAAGATCGGTTGGATCGGCTTTCGCATGAGCCGCGAGATCGAAGGAACTCCCAAGAACGTCACGATATCGTGCGCCGACGACCATTGGTACGTTACGATTCAGACCGAGCGCGAGGTGGACAAGCCGGTTCACGCCTCGGGTTCGGCGGTCGGGATCGACCTGGGCGTAGCAAAGTTCGCCGCGCTTTCGGACGGCACGTTCATCGAAGGTGCCAACGCCTTCAAGAAGCACGAGAGACGCCTGGCCTTCCACCAGCGCCGCGTGGCGCGCAAACGCAAGTTCTCGGCCAATTGGCGCAAGGCCAAAACCAAGGTGTCGCGCCTCCAACGCAAGATCGCGAATCTTCGCAACGATATGCTTCACCAGGCCAGCACGACGATCAGCCAGAACCACGCGGTCGTCGTGATGGAAGACCTGCGGATCACCAACATGGCGGCTTCGGCCAAAGGGACGGTCGAGCAGCCGGGGACCAACGTGCGCGCCAAGGGCGGGCTGAACCGGCGCATTCTCGATCAGGGCTGGGGAGAGTTCCGGCAACAGATCGGCTATAAGCTGGCTTGGAACGGCGGGATGCTGCTGCTCGTCGATCCACGCGACACGAGCCGAACGTGCGCGCAGTGCGGCCATGTCAGTCGAGAGAACCGGCAGACCCAGGCGGCGTTTCGCTGCGTTGCGTGCGGACACGTCGCCAACGCCGACACGAACGCCGCGATCAACATCCTACGAAGGGCCGGACAGGCCCGGATCGCCTGTGGAGATTCGCCGTTGGGCGAGTCGGCGAAGCAGGAAACTCAGCGTGTCGCATAAGCGATGCGTGGAAGAATCCTCGGCCTTCAGGCCGGGGAGTATGTCAAGGAATGGTTCGCTCGGCAGTTTCCGGCTGACGGCGTCGAATCGAAAAGCGGAGAGTCTTCGCGCGCGCTGATGCGGCGCTGGTTCTACTCAGCGATCGCAATCATCGCGATTACGTCACTCTACCTTCGGCCCAAAGTCGAAGTAGTTTGGCTAGTCGTATTTCTTGCGCTTATGCCATGGCTGGCGTTGACCTACGTGGCTGCGCGAAAGCGCACATAATCAAACGTGCCTACATCGAGCGCAGAAGATTTCTGGAACGGAGACTCGTCTAGCCGCTGCCTCGGAACTCGTGGAGGTGCGTTTGTAGGCGATCAGCTAGCCTGTGCCGCTGACGGCGTGAGGCACTTGCCGTGCACCATCGTGCCGCCGACCATCGTTCCCACGACTCGGTAGTCCTTGTCCCAGAACGATAGATCCGCGCGCAAGCCTTTACGGATGCGGCCCATCTCGCTGTCGTAGCCCAGCAGTTTGGCCGGCGCGTAACTGGCTGCGGCGACGGAACGCGCGAAGGGGAGTTCGGTGTAGGACATATAGTTGCGCACGGCCCGGTCGATGGTAAGGGCGCTGCCGGCGATGGTGCCGTCTTCGGCACGCATCACGCCGCCCTCGATGCGGTACCCGGGGCCCGCGGCCGGCATGCTGTCGGTCGCCAACACGATGCGGTCGCCGAGCGTGCGATAGAGGATGTCGACCATTACCGGCGCTACGTGCTTGCCATCGCAGATGAGTTGCACCGTGGTGCGCTTGTCCTGGATGAACGCAGCGAGGATCGACGGATCGCGATGATCCAGCGGCGGCATTGCGTTGAACGCATGGGTCAGGGATCGGAAGCCGAGACCGATGGCGAGCATGCCCTCGCGATAGCGCGCGCCCGTGTGGCCCGCCGAACAGACGACGCCCTGTTCGAGCAGGTGGCGCGCGGCATCGCCGGCGCCGTCGATCTCCGGGGCCATCGTGACGATGAGGCAACCGCCGCGGCATGCGTCGACGAGCGCGCGCGCGCGCTCGGGCGTCGCCGGGATGATCCACTCTTGGCGATGAACGCGGCGAAACTTCGCGTTGAGGAAGGGCCCTTCAAAGTGAATGCCGAGGCATCGAGCGCCGAGTGGAGCGGACTCTTCCAAACTGTGCGCGGCTTCCACGATCTCGCCTGCCGCGTGCAGCATCGATTCCCACGGTGCGGTCATGACGCCGGCGACGAAGGCCGTCGCACCTTGGCGGGCGTATTCGGCCGCGGCGCCGGGTACGGCGTTGCCCTGGTCGCGGTTGAAGAGAAACTGACCCGCCCCGTGGGTGTGGATGTCGATCAGCCCCGGCGCGATCGTCGTACCGGGCGCGAGCATGAAGTCGGCCGGGCCATCCGGCGCGAGCACCTCGCTGATGCGGCCATTCAAGACGACGAGGCGCCCGTGGACGGAGGACCCGTCGCCTATCGCAAGCGCGGCGGGACCCAAAATGAAACGGTCAGACGTAGGGGTGGCCTCCTTCAGAGAACCCAAGTTGCTTCGCCGCTCGGATGCGGTCTCCTCATCGAAAGGAGATCGCCGATGGATCAGCTGCGGATCAGGTTCAGCGCCTCGTCGCGATGGCGCTCCATGAGCGCTTTGGTATCGCCTTCCACGTTCAAACGGAGGAGCGGCTCGGTATTCGAAGGGCGAAGATTCATCCACCAATCGGGGTACGAGATGGTCACGCCGTCGAGGCGATCGATCTGCGCATCCTTGTAGTAGCCTTCGATCTCCTTCATCTTCGCGCGAGCATCCGCCACCTCGGTGTTGATCTCGCCGGACCGAAAGCGTGTATCGATCGGCGCGATCGTCCGGCTCACCGGTTGGCCGGACTTCGAGAAGACCTCGAGGCAAGCCATGAGCGCGATCATGCCCGAATCCGCGTACCAGTTGTTCTTGAAGTAAAAATGCCCGCTATGCTCGCCGCCGAAGACGACGTCGAGCTCGCGCATCGTTTTCTTGATGAGCGAGTGCCCGACTTGCGAGCGAATCGGCGTACCCCCGTGCCTTTCGACGATCTCCGGGACGCTGCGGCTGCAGATCAGGTTATAGAGGATGCGGCTTCCCGGATAGTGCTCGAGCGCGTTGATCGCGACCAGCGCCGTCACCGTGCTGCCGTCGACCAGGGCGCCTTTCTCGTCGACGATGAACATACGGTCGGCATCTCCGTCGAACGCAACGCCAAGATCGCACCGGTGCTCGATCACGGCAGCTTGTAGATCGACCATGTTCTCCGGCTCGATCGGGCTAGCGGGGTGGTTTGGAAAGTTACCGTCCAGCTGGAAGTAGAGCGGGACGATCTCGCACGGGAGATGTTTGAAGACGTATGGGACGGTTTCGCCGGCCATTCCGTTACCCGCATCGATAGCGATTTTGAACGGTTTGATCTGCGTGGGATCGATGAAGGAGAGACAGTGCTTCGCAAAATCGTCGAGGATATGCTTGGCGATCGTCCTGCCGGGCCGCTCGGCCTTGGGTGGAAGCGTACCGGAGGCGACCTCATCGCGGATCTTCGAGAGGCCCGTCTCGAGCGAGATCGCCTGCGCTTGGTCGCGCACGAATTTCAAGCCGTTGTACTTGGCGGGGTTGTGCGATGCGGTGATCATGACGCCGCCGTCGAGCGCGTAGTTCCCTACTGCGAAATACAGGGCGTCGGTGGAGACCAGCCCGACGTCCAGCACATCCGCACCCGCTTGCGTCGCGCCTGCGGCAAATGCCTCGAAGAGCGCCGTTCCGGAAGGGCGCATGTCGCGGCCCACCGCGACGGTTTTCGCGGAGAGCAACGGCACGAAGCACCGGCCGATCCGGTACGCCACGGCCTCGTTGAGCTCTGACGGATAAATCCCGCGGACGTCGTAACTCTTGAAGATAGCCGTATTCAACTGCGTCTGCATAAAGCACGCTTCGGAGGTTTGGTTGTTTCCCCCTATGATATGTGCCGTGTCTGAGGCTTGGCGAGGCCGAATACCGAGGATGGGCGCGTGAAGCGTTTGCGCTCGCGAGTACTCCAAGAGGTGCAGCGCGGGAGGGGCACCCTCACCGCTACGGCGATTCTGTTCTTCGCGCTCGCGATAGCGGTCACCGGAGCGCTTGCGACGCGCCAGCAGATCAAAGATTCGTTCCAGCGCGAGACGCAAATCCAGCAAGGGCAACTGACCCTCGAAGAGACGCTCAAACTGCAGCTCGACGAGGAGAATTACATTGCTAAATTCGTTATCACGCACGACCCTGCGTACCTGGATGCGTATCAGGCGTCCAAACTCGAGTTCGAAAGCAAAGTGCGGTTGCTGCAGAGCGAACTCGACCGCGAACACCTCCAAGAGGCGCAAGGTGCGCTGGCGGACTACGAGCTCGCGCACCGGGACTGGCATCAGGAAGTAGCGCAGCCGCTCCTGCGGCATCCGGGGCTCCACCCGCGCGAGATCGACAAGCGCGGTAAGATCCTGCTCGACGAAGAGACCAAGGACGCGCTTGCCATCGAGGCGTTGCTCGACCGCCGTAGCCGCGCCGTGGGCCGCCAAACCCAAGAGCAGATCAACCAATCGCTGTACGTGCGCCTGTTTTGGCTGGTCGCGTTTGGTCTGCTAGCCATACTGTTTAACGTCTACCGCTCGCGCCTCAACCGCGAACTGGACGAGGAGCGCATGACGACGCAAACGTTGCAGCGCGCATTCCGCAGCGAACACGTTCCCCTGCCACGCTGCAAGGTGGGCAGCGCTTACGGCGCAGCCAGTAGCCATTTGGCCGTAGGGGGAGACGTCTTCGACGTCTACCAGCTCTCCGATCGCATGGCCCTGCTGCTCATCGCCGACGTCAGCGGCAAGGGCGTCGATGCCGCCGTCCTGACCGCCTTCATCAAGTTCACGATTCGCGGCATCGCGCTGCGCCGCAGCGATCCGGGTTTCATCCTGCAGGAGTTCAATACGGCGTTCCCGCGCACGGTAAACGATCCGTATATGTTCGTTTCGATGTTCGTCGGGATGCTCGATACCCAGACGTTGCGTTTGGAGTACGCCAGTGCGGGGCACGATGTGGCGTACGTCCGCCGCGCACAAGATGGCGTGCGGCAGCTTGCGGTTACGGGCCCGGTGCTGGGAGTGATGGAGGAGAAGTTCGAGACAAAGACGCTAAACCTCGGAGATGGTGACATGATCGTGCTGGCAACCGACGGGCTGACCGAGGCGCGCGATGCGCGCGGCGCGTTGCTCGAAGCCGATGGCGCGATGCGTTTGATCGAGCGCGGCAGCTGGGACCCGCAGCTGCTTGCCGACGGCTTGGTGGCGCAAGTGCGCGTTCGCAGCGGTGACGCCTTGCGCGACGATCTCGCCGTCCTCGTCATCCGCGTCATCGAACCGCCTGCCGACGGTGGCGATGCGTAACCTGCTGCTGCCGGCGCTAGCGCTCGGGTTGCTGGCCGCGCTCGGCGCGCCCGCGGCAGCCGCGAACTGCAGCGTGAGCCGAGATCAGCACGTCCGCCTCTTTGGGCCGGCGGAAGATCCCGACGTACTCGTCTGGGATTCGAAGCTGCGCTTGGTCGAGTACTCGGCCGATTCGGTTGCCGCGATATCCTCGCTCATGCCGCATGCGATGCTGGCCCATCCGGGGACGTATGCCGTCGTGGAGCGCTGCGAGCCGGGGGTCGTCCATGCAAGATACCACTTCGCTACGGACGACGCGATTGCCATTCGCATCACCAGCGGGCGCTATCGCGGGCGCTACGGTTGGGTGAAGTCCTCCGACATCTTCACGAGGAGCAGCGACTCCGACGATTGGTGACGCGCGGAAAGACGCGCAGGATGCCCGACGGTGCGGCGACCGCCTCCATCGGTATTCCGTACGCATCCTCGAGCAGCGGGGAGCGTAGCAGTAGTTCCGGCGGGTCGAAGGCGAGCATCCGCCCGCACCCTAAGAGCATGATGCGGTCGGCATACGCGGCGGCTTCGTTGAGATCGTGAAGCGCGCAGACGACCGTCTTTCCCGCGGCAACGCGATGGCGCAGCAGTTCGAGGATCTCGTGCCCGACCCGGATATCGAGGTGGCTCGTAGGCTCGTCGAGCAAGAGCAACGGTGCCTCCTGGGCGAGCCCTAGCGCCAGCCAGATGCGCTGGCGCTCGCCGGTCGAGAGCGTCGGGAACGCCCGGTCCGCGAAGAGTTCCATCCCTACGGCCCGCAGCGCCGCATCGACGGCCTCGCGGTCGCGCGGCTCTTCGTGCCATTGCCACCAGTGATGGAAGCTGTAGCGGCCCATTGCGACTACGTCGCGCACGCACATGTTCTCGGCGAACGCGTCGTCGCTCGCCATGTATGCAATCGTCCGCGCGCGCTCGTTCGCGCCCAGCGATTCGATCGGGCGGCCGCCGACCCGCAGCGTGCCGCCTGCGAAGTCCCCCGTACCGGCGATCGCGCGCAGCAGCGTCGTCTTGCCGGCGCCGTTGGGCCCGAGTACCGCCACGAACTCGCGCTCCCGCACGTCGAAGTTCACGCCTTCCAACAGCGTGCGCGTGCCGGCTCTCACGCGCAGCTCGCGCGCCTGGATCACGCGAACTGCCTTCCGCCGCGCAGGTAGAGATAGAGAAACGCCGGTACGCCGATGAACGCCAGCAGCACGCCGACCGGGAGCTCGGCGGGTGCGAAGAGCGTGCGGGCGGCGGCGTCGGCGAGGACGGTCAGCGCCGCACCGAGCAGCACCGACGCGGCGATGAGCCGCCGCGCGTCCGACCCGACGACGCGGCGAGCGATGTGCGGCACGATCAGGCCGACGAAGCCGACCATGCCGGAGAGCGAGACGGCGCTGGCGGTCAGCAGCGACGCCGCCGCCAATATCGTCCACTGCGCGCGGTCGACGTCGACGCCGATCGCGGCGGCGCGCGTGTCGCCCAAACGCAGTGCGTTGAGCGCGGGGACGGCGAGCAGCGCGAGCAGCAGGCCGCCGAGCGCATACGGCAACGCGAAAGCGAGCTCGTGCCATCCGCGGCCGGCCATCGATCCGGCGAGCCACGAGAGGATCGCGGAAGCGTAACCGCTCGCCTGTGCCCGCGTCAGCACGATCGCGATGACGGCGGAGAAGAGCGCCGAGAGTGATATGCCGGCTAGGATCAGGCGATTGACGTCGATGCCGGTGCCGCGGCGCGCGAGCGCGGCGACCACGAGCGCGGTCGCGATTCCGGCCGCGAAACCGATCGCGGGAAGCAGCGCAAGCGTGACGCCGAGCACGACGCAGATGGCGATCGCCGCGGCCGCGCCCGCGCTCACGCCGGTAAGGTAGGGATCGACGATTGGGTTGCGCAGCATGCCTTGAAGGAGCGCGCCCGAGATCGCCAGCGACGCACCGACCGTAGCCGCGACGCAGACGCGCGGCAGCCGGATGGCCCAGACGATGGTACCCGCATCGCCAAGGGTATGCGGGTGTGCGAGCGCTGCGAGAACGGTTGCGAGCGGTAGCGGTACGCCGCCGACCAGCAGGCCGACGAGCATCGCGAGCAGCGCGACGAGCGCGAGAGCTGCCAGCCGGGCGGCCACGCTACCGATCGCTCAGTTCGAGCGCGAACGAGCGCCCGGGCATCGGATAACCGCCGATCTCGCCGTACCGTTCGTTGCCGAGATCGTACCCCCGCAGCGTCAGCAGCATGCTCGGCGCCAGCCGAAAGCGCGCGAACGCGTCGATCGAGCTGAAAGCTACCGGCTGATCGAAGAGCGGCTGCGTCGGGTCGACGTATCCACGCTGCCCCGACGTATGAATCGTTACGCCCGCGCCGTGCAGCGCCGCGCGTGGTTTTCCAATGTAACCGATCTCGAGATTGCTCGCAAAGACCGGGCCGCGCCCGGGGAGGCGCTGACCGGCGTAGATGTCGGTGCTCGGATTGGTGCCGAGATCTTGCGCGCGGTAGAGGTTGGTGACGTTCAACGCGGCGTAGACGCGGTGGAGCGGTACGGTGCGCACGGCGAACGTCAAGCCGGCGATCGAGGCGTGGCCGACGTTGCGCGGAACGTAGTTCGCATCGAGGACGATGAGATTGGTTCCGCTCGTGTCGAACCACGTCAGCGACGCCCCGCCAAGCAGCGTCGAGTCGAGCAGCGAGACGTCGCCGACCCGCGTGCGCTCGTCCTGCAGCGCGGGGTTGCTAAAGCCCGGGTAGTAGAGATCGACGGCGGTCGGCGCGCGGAAGGCGGTCGCCGCGTTGGCCTTGAGCGTCAGGGCAGACGACAGGCGCACGATGCCTCCTATCGAAGGCGAGACCGCGCCGCCTTGGGTGCCGTCTCGTTCGCCGCGCACGCCGGCATAGAAGCTCGCGCCGCTCCCGAGCAGCCAATTTTGCTGAACGTACGCCGCGGTCTGCGAGAACGCATGGATCGCGAGCGGATCGATGCCGTCGTCTACGCGCGCGACGTCGCGCGCGAGATCGAAGCCGTAGATCGTGCGCGATCGCCCGTTTGAAACCACGTTGCGCAGGCTCGCTTGCACGCGGCCCTCCGAGAGCAGCTGCGCGAACGGCGGCGCTCCCGCACCGAGGTAACTGTTGAAGCAGCTCGGGTCGACGGGCGTGTCGCAGGTGTAGGCGGTCTGCAGCGCCGTTGCGCTAAAATCCAGCGTCGACGCCGCGTGCGCCGTGCGGCGGGCAAAGGCGAGTAGGACGTCCTTGTCGACGGTGTTTTCGCGGCTGGTCGGCGAGATGTAACCATCCGGACCGGGCACGCCCAGGTGCTGAGCCGATATGCCGCCGGCGAACGTCGCTTCGACTCCGCCGAGCCGGCGATGAAGCGTGAAGCGTGCGGCGGTTAGTTCGCTGTCGTCGTTCGGGCGCGTGGTGCCGTTGGGAAGCGCGAAGTCGTTGCGCGCGATCGTGCGCACGAAGGAGACGTACTTGGTCTCGACGTCGAGCGAATGCGTGTCGAACGAACCGGAAGATATGGCAGCGAAGGTGCGGCGCGCACCGGGCGTCGTGATGATGTTGACGATGCCGCCGATGGAGCCCGAGCCGTAGAGGGTCGAGCCGCCCCCCTCGACGACCTCGATGCGTGCGACGCCGCTGGTTGGGAGGATCTCCAAATCGACGTTATCGATCTCGGCGCCGGCTACCGGCATGCCGTTGACGAGCACGAGCACCTGCGAGCTCGAACTACCACGTATGCCGAAATTCGCCGAAGCGCCGAAGGCGCCGTAGCGAACGAGGTTCACGCCCGGTAGCGATGCAATGGCCTCCCCAACGGTCTGGTAGCCGTGGCGGATTATCTCTTGCTTGGTCACGACGTAGGTCGTTCGGGCCGCGCCCGCGAGCCTCTCGGTCGCGCGGTCGCTGGTGAAGACGTGGGCGATCTCTCGTAGCGGTGCCGGCGAGGGGGATGCAGACGGAGACGGTGCCGGCTGCGCGGCAACCGTGCCGGCAGCCATTGAGAAGGCTAATAGAACGAAAAATACGGCGCAGAGCGCACGCGTGAAGACGCGTAGGGTCACAAGCAAATCCTTCCTTGAACGCGAGGCGGAATGCACGTCGTCTGCTAGGATGTCCTGACTCGCGGATCATAGCCCGTTTGCCCGGGTCTTCCCGCCGCTCTTGCGGCAGTGACGTCGGGCGGCTCCCCGCTTACAGTGGCGCGACCGTGCCGGTTTCCCACCGGCTTCCCCGCGCAGACGCGAAGGGACTCTTTACGCAGGTGCAGGCCGGCGTTCCTGGTCTCCGGAACAGCCAGAAGCCTTGCGTAACCACTCCGCGCTCGCTCTACGGATCGTGGCCGTCGCCGCTGCTGCGATGGCGTTGGCCGCCTGCAGCGGCGCCCGCGCACCGCGCGTGCCCGCGACCGCCCATCGTATCGTATCGCTCGTCCCCTCGTTGACGGCCGATCTCTGCGCGATCGGTGCCGGCCGCCAGATCGTCGGCGTCTCCGCCTACAGCGCGAGCATCCCGTGCGCGAAGAACGTGCCGCGCGTCGGGGATGCCGTCGGCATCGACGCGGAGCGCATCGTCGCGCTGAAACCCGATGTGGTGGTTGGAATCGCCGCCCAGGCGCGCCTAACGCAGTCGCTTCGCGAGGCCGGCGTTCCTACGCGTTTCTTCAAAGACGATACCTACCTAGATATCTTCCGCGACATCGAGGAGTTGGGGGCGCTCAGCGGGCACCGCGAGAGCGCTCGCCGGCTCATCGCGCGCCTGCGCGGCCGGACGCGCCGCATCCAAGCCTCCGAGCACTTTCGCCGCCGGCCGCGCGTCTTTGTGGTGCTGCAGTCGGAGCCGATCTGGACGGCCGGGCCCGGCTCCTACGTGTCGACGCTGATTCGGCTAGCCGGTGGAGAGAACGCGGTGACGGCGCTTCCCGCGCCCTGGGGGCAGTACAGCGCTGAGGCCCTTCTCGAATTGCAGCCCGACGCGATCGTCACCGTGAAGGCGGCGGATCTTCCCGCCGTTCTCTATCGCGAACCGTGGAGATCGCTGCGCGCGGTTCGTCGCCATCGGGTCTTCGTCGTGGAGCGGCCGTCGATACTCGAACAGCCAGGACCCGAGTACAACATGGGGATCGCATGGCTGGTCGCGCACCTGCGGCCGTTGGCGCGCTAACCGTGCACGGCACCCGCCCCCTGCGGCCGCGCGCGCTCGTCGTCGCCGTCGATATCGAAGATCCGCGCCGCCCCATCGAACCGGAGCTCCTCGAGTTCGAGGCGCTCGCCGAAGCTGCAGGCGCCGACGTGGTAGAGCGGATCGTTCAACGGCGCGAGCGCGTCGATGCCGCGACGCTGGTCGGAAGCGGCAAGGCGCTCGAGATCGCCGAACGCGCGAAGGAGCTCGATGCGGGACTGCTGCTCGTGCTGAACGATCTGCGCCCGCGCCAGCGCAAGAACCTCGAACGCGTCGTGCCGCTGCCGATCGTCGACCGGACGATGCTGATCCTCGACGTATTCGCGCGGCACGCACGCAGCCGCGAGGGCAAACTGCAGGTCGAGCTCGCGCAGTTGCGCTACCGGCAGTCGAATCTCATCGGCGTCAACGCCGAGCTTTCGCGCCTCGGCGGCGGTATCGGTACGCGCGGCCCCGGAGAGACGAGGCTCGAAGTCGATCGCCGCCGCATTCAAGAGCGCGTCTCCGTGCTGAGGCGGCAGCTCGACGAGGTTCGCCGGCAGCGTGCCACGCGCCGCGCCGCGCCGCGGCAGGAGCCGCTCGTCGCGCTCGTCGGTTATACCAATGTCGGCAAGTCGTCGCTGTTGAACCGGCTCGCCCGAACCGACGTCTTGGTGGCAGATCGGCCGTTTGCCACACTGGACACCACCATGCGCCGCGTCTATCTCGCGCCCGGCGCTTACGTTCGCCTGACCGATACGGTCGGCTTCATCACCGACCTCCCGAAGGATCTCGTGGCGGCCTTCCGCGCGACGCTCGAAGAGCTGGACGAAGCCGATCTGCTGGTGCACGTGGTGGACGCGAGCAACCCCGATTGGCCCCGGCAGATGGAGGCGGTCGACGCGACCCTGCGCGAGCTCGGCCTGGAAGCCAAGCCGCGGCTGGTCGCCTTCAACAAGGCGGACGCTCCCCACGGCGAGCCGCCGCTGCCGGCCGGCGCGATGCTCCTCAGCGCCAAGACGGGCGAGGGAATCGACGCCCTGCGCGCTGCGCTCGCCCACCTACAGGTGGCCCCTCGAGGCCTCGGCTAGTAATCTAACCCGCCTGTAACGTTTTCTACAGTAAATCTTCAGACAGTTCGTGTACGGTACGTAAGCATGCGCTCTCACGAACTGCTGGTGCTCTGCGATACGGTCGGAAGGTCCGGCGGGACCGAACGGTATCTGGAACGCCTCTTGCCGGCCCTGCAGTCGCTGGGGGCCCGCGTATCGATCGCCGCCCGCCGCGTGGAGCAGGCGGACGCTTTCGGGATCGATGCGGTGGAGCAGGTGGACTGGTCGGACGAGCATGGTGCGCCTTCGGCGCGCGCGGCGGCGGAGCTGCGCCGATTGATGGAGAGCCGCCGGCCCGCCGTCGTGCTGACCTCAAACGTCTTCGATACCGGGATCCTGAATCTGGCGCGGACGCGCCCCAGGTGGGTCGCGCGCGTTCACGACCACCGGCCCTTCTGCCCGAACGGCGATCGCGTCTTCCCGCAGTTCCCAGGGCGCTGCGCGGCGCGCGCCGGAGGAGCGTGCGTCGTCAACGCGCTGCTCCGCGGCTGCGTCTGCGGACCGCGCCTGGAAAGCATAGCGCGCGTGCGGCGGCGGCTGCTGGCGCTCGAGGCGCTAGCCGGCGCCGATGCGGTCGTTGCGAGCGGGGCGTTCATGGGGCGCGAGTGCGAGCGCCACGGCATCGCGCGAACGCGGGTCGAGATCCTTCCGCCGCCGCTGCCCCCGGAAGCCTACGCGGCGGGAGTGGGTGCGATGCCTGCGGCCGCCGTGCTCTTCGCCGGGCGGGCAGTACCGCAGAAGGGGCTGCTCCCGCTCGTCCGCGCTATCGCGTCGATCGCGCCCGAGCGGCGCCCACTCCTGCGGATCGCGAGCGAGCGCAGTTCGCAGACGGGCCTTGCCCTCGCCGAGGCCGAGCGCCTGCGCGTCACCGCCGACCACGTTGGTTTCTTGAACCAGGCGGCGCTACGCGCCCAGATCGATCGGTCGAGCGTGGTAGCGCTTCCCTCGTTGTGGGACGAGCCCTTTGGGCTCGTCGGCATCGAAGCACAGGCGCGCGGCCGTCCGGCCGTCGCTTACGCGGTGGGCGGGATTCCGGAGTGGATCGACGGGGCCGGCATCGGCGTGCGGCCGGGGGACGAAAGAGCTTTGGCGCGGGCAATCGAAGCGCTCGCTGCGGAGCGGGCGTGGCGCCGGTACGCGGAGGCGGCGTTCGGGCGTGCCCAAGGCTACGCTCTTTCAGGGATCGCCCGGCGCTTTTTCCAGATATGCTTTCCGGGGGTCGCACCCGGCGCGGTACTTGCAGAGAGGACGGCATGAGAATACTCGTTATCGGCGGAGACGGTTACTGCGGCTGGGCCACCGCACTTCACTTATCTGCACGCGGTCACGACGTGACGATCGTGGATAATCTGATTCGCCGGCGGTGGGACGCAGAGCTCGGCATAACGTCGCTCACGCGGATCGCGCCGATCGAATCGCGCCTGCGCGAGTGGCACGACCGGACGAGCCGTACGATCGCCTATCTCCCGCGCGATGTGACGGTGTACGAAGACGTCTGCAGAACCCTGCGCGAGACGCAGCCGGACGCGGTCGTTCACTTCGGACAGCAGCGCAGCGCGCCGTATTCGATGATCGACCACGACCACGCGTTGCGCACGCATCTGAACAATACGGTCGGGAATCTGAACCTGCTCTGGGCTTTGCACGAGGTGGCTCCGGAGACCCACCTCGTGAAACTCGGTACGATGGGCGAGTACGGAACGCCCAACATCGATATCGAGGAAGGCTTCATTACGGTCGAGCACAAGGGCCGTACCGATACGCTGCCGTTTCCCAAACAGCCGGGCTCGTTCTACCACCTGACCAAGGTGAGCGACAGCGATCAGATCTACTTCGCCTGCCGCACCTGGCAGCTGCGTGCGACCGACTTGAACCAAGGTATCGTTTACGGAATCGAAACGCCGGAGACGTTCCTCTCCGCACCCCTGGTGAACCGTTTCGATTACGACGGAGTCTACGGCACGGTCCTGAACCGTTTCTGCGTGCAAGCCGCCTTGCGCCACCCGCTGACCGTCTACGGACGCGGCGGACAGACGCGCGCGTTCCTCGACATTCGCGATACCGTCGCCTGCATCGAGCTGGCGATTCTCAATCCGGCGCAGCCCGGGGAGTATCGAGTATTCAACCAGTTTACCGAGGTCTTCGGCGTGCTCGAGCTGGCGAGGCGGGTCGAAGTGGTCGCGCGCGAGCTCGGCATCAAAGTGCCGGTGCTCTACTACGACAATCCGCGTGCCGAGAAGGACGAGCATTACTACCAAACCGTCAACACGCGCTTGATGGACCTCGGCCTGACGCCGCGGCATCTCGACGACGCGCTGATCGCCCAGCTGATCGAGGTCGGCACCAAGAATGTGGAGCGCATCGATCCCGCACACGTCCTGCCGAAGGTTAGATGGCGCGGGGCGGAGTCTGCCGCAACCGCGGAGCGAGTCGGCTAGGAGGCTGTCGGAGTTGAGCCGTTTTCGGCCGGCGCGGGCGTAGCGCTTGGTTCTGCCGTCGGCGCCGGTGTCGGTGGCGGCGCGGGCGGCGGCGCGGTCGGTCCGCCGGTCAGCGGCGCGAGACGCAGGTAGTCGATCGACGCCGTCTGGCTTTGCACGACGCGGACCGTCCGGCTCGCGCGTGAGTAGCCGGGGGCGGTGGCGGTTACCATCTGGTGCCCGATCGGAATCCTGCCGAGCGTGAAGGCCCCTTGCGCGTCGGTATACGCGGTATAGAGCGAACCAACCGAGACGAGGGCGCTCGGAACGGGCTGGTTGTCCGATGCGTCCAGCACGCGCCCGGTGATCGAACCGTACTGTTGAACGCCGATGTAGTTGGGATTGCTGCAGCCGCCGCCGTTGGCGGCGCCGAGCAGGAAGACTAGGCCACATACCAACAACTTCATGACGATTTCATGCGGTCCGGAGCGCGTTCTCTCCTATCGAACCATCCAAAGATCGCACTGATACCATCCAACGAGGGTTAATGCATCCGCTTGTGAAAAATTTCACAAACATGAATCCGTATGGACCGGTAGCCGTCTTCGTGGCCGTCGCCGTGGCGGCCGCGCTCGCGTTCAGCCTGTTGCCGGGGCTGCTGGCGCAACGCAAACCCAATCCTGAAAAAGAGCGCGCGTACGAGTGCGGCGTCGAGCCTACGTCGAGCGTCTCCGGCCGATTCCCAGTGAAGTTTTACTTGATCGCGATGCTGTTCGTGATCTTCGACGTCGAAGCGGCGTCCTTCTACCCCTGGGCGGTGCAGATGCACGTGCTGCGCGTCTTCGGTCTTGCCGAGATGGTCGCGTTCATCGTCGTCTTGGCGATCGGGTATGCCTTCGTCTGGAAGAACGGCGGCTTAGAGTGGAGATGAGCCCCGGACAGTTTCTGCTGGCACGCGTTGACGATGTCGTTCGTTGGGCGCAGAGCTCGAGCGTCTGGCCGCTCACGATGGGCTTGGCCTGCTGCGCGATCGAGATGATGACGGCGACCTCCGCCGAGTACGACATCGCGCGCTTAGGTTCCGAAGTTTTCCGGCCCTCTCCGCGCCAAGCGGACCTCATGATCGTCTCCGGACGCGTTTCGCAGAAGATGGCGCCGGTCGTCAAGCGCCTCTACGATCAGATGGCCGATCCGAAATGGGTTATCTCGATGGGCGCCTGCGCGAGCTCGGGCGGCGTCTTCGACAACTACGCGATCGTGCAGGGGGTCGACACGGTCGTTCCGGTCGACGTCTACGTGCCCGGTTGTCCGCCGACGCCCGACGGCCTGCTCTATGCCGTCAACTTGATTCAGCAGCAGATCCGCGAAGGCGGGCGCGGCGGATTGTTAACCCGTGCGTAATCTCAAACCCGCATCCGTTCGAACGCTTCAGTAAGGAAGACGCATGCCAAGTACGCAGAGGCCATCGATCACGGGGCTTGCGATCGATCCGCCGAGCCTTCGTCCGCCGATCGACGATGCGCGCATCGAACGCGTCGACCCCGCGGGGCTGCACGCGCGCTTGAGTTCGTTGAAGGCGGAAGGCTTCACGATGCTTCTGGATTTGGGCGCGGTCGATTATCCGCAGCGGACGCCGCGTTTCGACGTCGTTTACCATCTGCTGAAGCTGCCGCCGGCGGCCGCGAGCGCGAGCGAGATCGGAACGCCGGAGCGCGTGCGCGTGCTCTGCGGGCTCCCGGCCGAGCATCCGTCGGTGCCGACGGCGAGCGATCTCTGGAGATCGGCCGACTGGGCCGAGCGCGAAGCCTACGATCTCTTCGGCATCACATTCGAAGGGCATCCCGATCTGCGCCGCATTCAGATGCCTGCCGACTGGGAAGGGCACCCGCTACGCAAGGACTATCCGCTGCGCGGACCGGCGCGGGAACGCTCTCCGCGCCCTGCGTTTGCGTTGAAGAGCAACGTGCAGGCGGGCGCGCCGCCCTCGGGCCGGACGCTCGAAGCGCTGCAGCGGGAGAAGAACGCGTGACGTTCGGTACGACTCCGCTCTCGCCGGAACTCGTCTCGCAGGACGGGAACGTCATGGTGCTTTCGATGGGGCCACAGCATCCATCGACCCATGGCGTATTGCAGATCATGCTTGAAATCGAAGGCGAGAACGTCGTAAAGGCGGAGCCCGAGATCGGTTATCTCCACACCGGTATCGAAAAGTCGGCCGAGAACTTGTTCTGGTCGCAGGCGCAGACGGTCGTCGAGCGTATGGACTACCTCGCGCCGCTCTCCAACGCACTCTGCTACGTGCTCGGCGTCGAGCGCCTGCTGGGTGTTGCCGATGCGATCCCAGAGCGCGCGCGCCAGGTGCGCGTGCTCTTCGCCGAGTTGACGCGTATCGCGTCTCACTGCGTTTGGCTGGGGACGCATGGCATCGACCTCGGCGCGCTTTCGATATTTTTCTACTGCTTCGATCTCCGCGAGAATATCCTCGATCTGCAAGAGGCTACGGGTGGCGCCCGCATGCACCCAAACTACTTCCGAGTCGGCGGGCTCAACGGCGATCTGCCGGATGGCTTCACCGAGCGTCTGGACGCGCTGATCGAGAAGTTTCCCGGCCGCATGAAAGCGTTACGCACGTTGCTTGTGGGCAACCCGATCGTGCAGGATCGGACGATCGACGTCGGCGTCTTGTCGCCGGAGGACGCCTTGGCGTGGAGCGTCACCGGGCCAAGCCTGCGTGCGAGCGGCATTGCGTACGACGTGCGCAAGGCGTTCCCGTACTGCGGTTACGAAAGTTATCGTTTCGACGTACCGACGCGCTCGGAAGGCGACGCCTACGCGCGCTTTCTCGTTCGTTTGGATGAGATGGAGGAGTCGATGCGCATCGTCGAACAGGTGCGCAAGGCGCTCCGCCCCGGCCCGGTGATGACCGACGACACAAAGATTTTTCAGCCGCCGAAAGAGACGATCGCGCTATCGATGGAAGCGCTGATCCATCACTTCAAGATCGTGAGCGAGGGATTCCGGGTGCCGCCGGGCGACGTCTACCAGGCCGTCGAGGGCCCGCGCGGCGAGCTGGCTTTCTACATCGTTTCGGACGGCGGAAACCGTCCCTACCGCATTCGCACGAGGCCGCCCTCAATGTATAATCTCCAAGCGCTCAAAGGTCTTGCGCCGGGCAACTTGATCGCCGATCTGGTCGTGATGATCGGTTCGCTCGACCCCGTCTTCGGCGAGGTCGACCGATGAGCGAAGGATTCCGCGCGTTGCTCGAGGAGTTGCGACCGCGCTGCGTGGAGATCGTCGCGCAATACGAAGATTCACGCTCCGCGCTCCTGCCGCTGACGCATCTCTTCCAGGAGCGTCAAGGCTTCGTGAGCCGCGACGCCATGCGTGCGGTGGCGGAGATGCTCGCGCTCTCGCCGGCGGTCGTCGAGTCGACCGTTTCGTTTTATACGCTGTTCTTTCGCCGGCCGGTCGGCAAGTACGTGCTGCAGGTTTGCCGGGGTCTCGCGTGCACGATCAACGGCGCCGAAGAGATCATGGCGCACCTGCGCGAGCGCTTGGGCATCGGTCATCTCGAAACCACCGCCGACGGGCTCTTTTCGTACGAGGAAGTCGAGTGTCTGGCGGCATGCGACCGCGCGAGCTGCATGCAGGTGAATCTCGAGTTCGTCTACCACCTGACTCCCCAAGGGATCGACGACATGCTCGCGGCGATGCGCGGCGGCACCTATGCGACGGCGCCGATGGCGCAGACGCAAGTGCCGGCAAGGACGTGGACGGTGGTGCAAGACGCGCAGGTCTCGCACGGAACGAAATCGGCCGGGGCGCAGGGGCAGAGCCATCCGAACAACGCGAGCGGTCTCGGCGACCGCAGCGGCGTCGTCATGCTCGACCGCATCGTCGCGAACGAGGGGCTCTTCCGCGGGCGCACGCTCGAACGGCTCGCGAACGCCGAGCCCACGTTGCCTAAGATCGTCGATGAAGAGGCGGAGGCAGCCCGCTGATGCCGGTCGTCAAAGTGCTCACCGAAGGGATCGGCGAGGCGAACCTGCGCGATATCGCAACATACGAGGAACGCGGCGGATACGTGCAGCTGCGGCGCGCGTTCGCGGAGATGTCGCAGCGCGACGTGCTCGACCTCTGCGATGCGTCGGGCCTGCGGGGCCGCGGCGGCGCCGGCTTTCCGACCGGGCGTAAATGGTCGTTCCTGCCGGGCAACGACAAACCGCGTTATCTCGTCTGCAACTGCGACGAAGCAGAACCGGGTACGTTCAAAGACCACATGCTGATCGAGGAGACGCCGCACCTCGTGCTCGAGGGCATGCTGCTGGGGGCTTACGGCATCGGCTCGCACCACGCGTTCATCTATATCCGCGGCGAGTTCAAGCGCGGATACGAGATCTTTAGCGAAGCCGTGCGCCAAGCGCGCGCGGCGGGCTACATCGGCAAGAATCTGTTCGGCACGGGCTACGACCTGGAGGTTACCGTGCACCGCGGTGCGGGTGCGTACATCTGCGGCGAAGAGACCGCGCTGCTCAACTCGCTCGAAGGCAAACGAGGCGAGCCGCGCTTAAAGCCGCCCTTCCCGGCGGTCGCGGGGCTTTACGGAATGCCGACGGTCGTCAACAACGTCGAAACGCTCGCCTATCTCGTACCGATTCTCAAGAGAGGCTCGCAATGGTTCGCTTCGGTCGGAACCGAGCGCAGCAAGGGCTACAAGATCGTTTCGATCAGCGGGCACGTCCGCAAGCCGGGTAACTACGAGGTGCCGCTCGGAACGCCGGTGCGCGAACTGCTCGAGATCGCCGGCGGCCTGCGCCCGGGACGCACGCTTGCGGCGATCCAGCCGGGCGGGGGGTCGTCGGCGTGCATCTTTGAGGAGCAGCTCGATCTTCCGTACGACTACGAGTCGCTCGCAAAAGCCGGTACGATGCTCGGCTCGGGAGCGGTGGTCGTGATGGACGATACGACGGATTTCGTGAAAGCTGCGTATAATTTGGTGCGGTTCTACGCGCACGAGTCGTGCGGCCAGTGTACGCCCTGCCGCGAGGGCGGGCACTGGCTCGAGACGGTGCTCGAGCGCTTCGTGCATGGTCGCGGGCTGCAATCCGACATCGAGATGCTGCACAAGGTGAGCGCGGAGATCACCGGTTTGAACCTCTGCCCGCTGGGCGATTCGATCGAGCCGTTCTTGGCGTCGGTCCTCAAGCGTTTTCCGGAGCAGTTTGAAGCGCGCGTCCTGAAAGAAACGGTACCTGCCTGATGCCCGACAACCCGACCGTCGATATGGTCAGCGTTACGATCGACGGCGTGACCTTCGGCGTTCCCAAGGGGACGCTGGTCGTCGAAGCTGCCAAACGGATCCAGCGAGAGATTCCGGTATACTGCTATCACCCAAAGATGGGCCCGGCCGGCCTCTGTCGCATCTGCTTGGTCGAGATCGAAGGGATGCCGAAGCTGCAGATCGGCTGCAATACGGTGGTAACCGACGGCATGGTCGTGCACACGCAGAGCGAGAAAGCCGCCGACGGGCGGCGCGCGGTGCTGGAGCTCTATCTCGTGAACCATCCGCTCGACTGTCCGATCTGCGACAAGGGTGGCGAGTGCGATCTCCAGGATTTCTCGCTGGCTTACGGCCGGGGATTCTCGCGCAGCGCGGATGCGAAGATCGGCAAGCCCAAAGCCGAAGACTTAGGGCCCACGATCGTTCTCGACGAGGAGCGCTGCGTCGTCTGCCAGCGCTGCGTGCGCTTCGACGATCTCATCGTGGGCGAGCGGCAGCTGGTGCTGAAGGATCGCGGCGTACATAATATCGTCGCGACGGCGACCGGCGACGCGTACCGCCACAACTATACCGGGAACGTCACCGAGCTCTGCCCCGTCGGAGCGCTGACCTCGAAGACGTACCGTTTCAAATCGCGTCCGTGGGATCTGCGCCGTACGCGCACGACCTGCACGCAATGCGCCGTCGGATGCGGAGCGTTCCTCGACACGCGCCTAGGCGGCGTGCGGCGGACGATGCTGGTCGAAGACGACCCGATCTCCGACGGCTGGCTCTGCGATCGCGGCCGTTACAACATCGGTTTCTACGACGATCTCCACCGCCTCACGCAGCCGCTCTACAAGCGCGATGGTGAGTTCGTGCAGATCGGCTGGGACGACGCGCTCGCGCTCTGGGCGCGGGCGATCGCCGATGCGGTTGCCGCCGATCCCGGAAGCGTTGGGGCATTGGGCGGTGGCCGGCTCACCAACGAAGAGGCCTATCTGCTGCAGCACGTCTTTCGAAGCGCCGGCGTTCGCAATCTCGACTGGCGGGCCGGGCGGCAGCGCCAGGCGACACCGGGCAAGGGCGGTGGGCGCTTAGCCGATATCGACCGTGCGGAGGCGATTCTCGAGATCGGCGAGTCGCCGGCGGAACGCGCACCGATCTTAGAACTGCGCGTGCGAAAGGCGATGCGCCGCGGTGCCCAGCTGATTCGCGTCGCACCCGTGCAGAGCCGCCCGCCGATCTCGGGCTCGTGCGCCGACGTCGCCACCGTTGGCGAAGCCGTCGAGCAGCTGCCGCCCGGCGCAAAACGCGTCGCCGTCATCTGGGACGGCGTCGACCTCGCGCTGGGGCGCGATCTCGCGGCCCGGTTGCCTGCCGGCATCGATCTTGCCGCCTACATCACCGGAGAGCAGGCCAACGCGCGCGGCGCGGAAGCGATGGGGATGCACCCGTCGTTTGGTCCCGGTTACGCGGCGCCCGCAGGCGGCGCGGGGCACGGCTTTGCGGCGATGCTCGAGGATGCGCGCGCCGGGAAGATGCGCGTCCTTTCGATACTCGGAGCGAATCCGGCGCTGCATTTCCCCGACGGACCGGGCGTGCGCGAAGCGCTCGAAAAGACGCCGTTCGTCGTGGTGAGCGAGCTCTTCATGACGCAGACGGCGAAACTCGCGACGCTCGTTTTGCCGGCCCGCGGTGCGTTCGAGAAGAACGGCACCACGACGAATGTGGCCGGCGACGCATTGCCGGTCAATGCGGCTGAAGGTCTCGACGCGCCCGAGGGCGCGCTCTCGGATTTCGAGATGCTGATCGGGCTCGCGCAGGCGCTGCACGTCGCTTTGCCCGCGCAGGATGAGTTGGAGACGGCCGTCATCTCGCATTTGGCGCGCGCGCCGGAGGGCTTTGCTTTCGGCGACGCACGCTTCGAACAGCCGGAAGCGCGCGGCGGGAGTGCGCCGGAGGGTGACGGCGATGCCTTGCGCCTCGTCGTGGAGTCACGCATCTTCGCCGGCGGTGGAACCATCGCGCATGACGCGCGGCTCGCCGATCTGCGCCCGCTGCCGCAGGTCGCGATCGCGCCCGATGACGCCGCCCGGTTCGGTCTCGCTACCGGCGACTACGTCGACATAACCGCGTGGGGCACCGTTCGACAGGCTCAGGGGGTGGTCGACGTGTTGGTGGAGGTGCGGGCGGGATTGCCGCAGGGCGTAGCGGCATTGGTGGGCGGCTTGCCGGACGATCCGGCGAACGCGCTCGGTGAGCGCGCGCTCGTAAAATTGACGAACGTGCGCCGTAACGCGGCGGAGGCGGCCCGATGAACCCGTGGCTGATCGTGCTGATCAAGTCCGCCGTGCTTTTGCTGGTCGTGATCACGAGCTTCGCCTATGCGATGCTCGCCGAGCGGAAGGTTATGGGCTGGATGCAGATGCGTCCGGGACCCAATCGCGTGGGGCCGTGGGGCCTGTTGCAGCCGGCCGTCGATGCGGTCAAACTCATCATGAAGGAAGATCTGACGCCAAACACGGCGGATCCGTTGATCTATCGTTTGGCGCCGTTCATCTCGCTCGTGACGGCCTTCTCGGTGTACGCCGTGATTCCGTTCTCGGAGCCTGCCCCCGGCAACCTGTGGGCCATCGGCAACGTGAACGCGGGTATCCTGTTCGTTCTCGCGCTCACGTCGATCGGCGTCTACGGCATCTCGCTCGGCGGGTGGGCCTCCGGCTCGAAGTACCCGCTGCTGGGAAGCGTGCGCGCGACCGCGCAGATGATCAGCTACGAGCTCTCGATGTCGATGTCGCTGATCGGCGTGCTGATTCTGGCGGGCACCACGTCGCTTGCCGGCATCGTCGACGCGCAGCACCGCCTCTGGTTCGTCATCCCGCAGTTCGTGGGCTTCGCGGTCTATCTCATCACGGCCGTGGCCGAGACCAACCGCGCGCCGTTCGATTTGGTCGAAGCGGACGCCGAACTGGTCGGCGGCTTCAATACCGAGTACTCGGGGCTGCGGTTCGGTCTATTCTTCATCGCCGAGTACATCAACATGCTGACCGTCTCGTGCATCGCGACGCTGCTCTTCTTAGGCGGATGGAGCCCGGTCGCGGGCCTATCGATAATCCCGGGCGTAGCGTGGTTCGTGGCGAAGGTCGCGCTCTTCATGTTCGTGTACGTGTGGCTGCGCTCGACCTTCCCGCGGATCCGTTACGACCGTTTGATGGCGTTCGGCTGGAAGGTCTTGCTCCCGATCGCGATGCTCAATCTCGTGGTGACGGCGATCGTCGTCGCGTTTACAGGATAGGCAGATGGCACCATCACGCAAACGCTTGTTCAACGTCATCGCGCTCGCTAAGGGACTTGCGGTCACCTTTTCGTTCATGTTCCGCAAGAAACCGACGATCCAGTACCCGTCGGTGAAGAAACAGCACGCGCCGCGCTTCCATGGCCTACACGAATTGCGGCGCTACGGAGACGGCAAGGAACGCTGCATCGGCTGCGAGCTCTGTTCGAGCGCTTGCCCGGCCAACGCCATCACGGTCGTCGGCGCGGAGAACGCGCCGGCCGATCGCCGCTCGCCGGGCGAGCGGTACGCTGCGCGCTACGAGATCGACGAGCTGCGCTGCATCTTCTGCGGGATGTGCGAGGAGGCGTGCCCGACCGACGCCATCGTGCTGACCCCGCGCTTCGAGATGGCCGACTATCGCCGTGGCGCGTTCATCTATGCGAAGGACCGGCTACTGGTGCCGCCCGAGGCCGGCCTCGGCCGGCCGCCGGACGAGCGTCCGGGCGGGATTCCGGAGGACCTCGGACGCGTTGCCGACATCAAGTCGACGATGGATATCGCAACGGGCTACTCCGCGACGAAGCGCGGTGAGATTCTCAAGACGCAGCGGAAAGGACTCGCCGGATGATCCTCTTCTGGGGACTCGCGATCGTATTGATCGGCAGCGCCGTCTGGGTGGTCGCCGCCAAGAAGCCCGTTCACAGCGTGGTCGGCTTGCTGCTGCACTTTGCCGCTCTTGCCATCCTGTATCTCTCGCTCTCGGCGGAGTTCTTGGCCGTCGTGCAGATCATCGTGTATAGCGGCGCGATTTTGGTCCTCTTTCTGTTCGTGATCGCGTTGCTCAGCAGCGGCGTGGCGCCCTTCTCGATGGGTCCGAACCGCATGCCGAAGGCCGCGGTGCCGGCGGCGATACTGGCGCTGATCGCGCTGGGCCTGCTCGTGTACGGCGTCTCGCGCGGCGTGCCCGCGCATCCCGTACCGATCGCGGCGGCGGCGCCGGCCGGCCCGGTCGGCGCGCCGGGCGTCTTCGGCTCGGTCGCCGATTTCGGCCGGGCGCTCTTCACGACGAACCTGCTGCCGTTCGAGATCACGGCGTTCATTTTAATGGTCGCCGTCGTTGGGGTGGTGCTGCTGGCAGGCGAAGCCGTGCCATACGTGCCGTCGCGCAAGCGCGCGCGCCGCGCCGAGCGGGAGATGCGCGAAGCGGCGTTACGCGGAGGTGAGAGGCAATGACGCAAACGCTCCTGCCCGTCGCTCTTGCGAATTACGTCGGGCTCTCCGCGGTGATCTTTTTCATCGGCGTGGCCGGTGTCATGCTGCGGCGCAACCCGCTCGTCATGCTGATGAGCATCGAACTGATGTGGAATGCGGCGAACCTGCTCTTCCTGGCGTTCGCGCGTGCTTGGATGAACGACGCCGGACATATCTTTGCGTTTTTGGTCATCACCGTGGCCGCCGCCGAGGCGGCCATTGGGCTCGCTATCGTGGTCGCAGTCTTCCGAACGGCGCGAAACGTCGATGTGGATGAGGTGGCTTTGATGAAGGGGTAGCTCGGAGTCTCGGGCCGTTGGCCGGCATACGTTCCTCGCGGGGACGCCCGCGTTTTCGCATCCTTGCGAAAACGCTACTGCCTGAAATCGCGCTCCCGGCATCCTGCCTCCGCGCGATTCTCAGAGCCCCCGCGAGGAACGTATGCCGGCCAACGCCCCGCGGCGAGGTGCGGAACGCGGCCTACCATCAAAGCGAGAGAATTGCGAGAGATGAGAGATGAGAAATGAGAGATGAGAGATGAGTAACCCATGGCACTTGAGCGCCACGTGGAAGCGGATGAAAGTGCGCGAGGGCCGAAGGCCGGGGGCCCCGGCGGCTTTGCCGACGGGGGGCGCGCAGCGCGCAGCGCGGATGCGCCATTCTGATCAGGGCCGAAGGCCGGGGGCCCCGGCGGCTTTGCCGACGGGGGGCGCGCAGCGCGCAGCGCGGATGCGCCATTCTCACCAGGGTTTTACTGGAGACTGGCGTGCGTAGAGGGAGTTTGCTCGCGTGATGCATCACGGCATGGGGGTTGACGGTTACTATCCGTTGCTGTACGTCATTTGGCTGCTCCCGCTGCTGGGCGCGGTTGCGTGCTGGGCGTTTGGGCCGCAGCTGAAACGTACGGCAGGCGCGCTTGGCAGCGCGACGATCGGCGCGTCGTTCGTCGCGACGTTGCTCTCGTGGGGAGCGGCGACGCAGAGCGCCGGTGGGGCGCTGGGCGCGCACGCGCACCTCTTCTCGTGGATGCCCGGATGGAATTTCGGGCTGCTGCTCGACCCGCTCTCGCTGCTGTGGGTGCTGATCATCACGGGCGTCGGCTTCCTGATACACGTCTACTCGATCGGCTACATGTATACCGACCGCGCGATTGCGCGCTTCTTCGCCTACATGAACTTTTTCGTCTTCGCCATGCTCACGCTGGTGCTCTCGGATAATTTCGTCGGTTTGCTGGTGGGTTGGGGCCTGGTCGGCCTGGCGTCGTACTTCCTGATCGGTTTTTGGTTCCATAAACCGTCGGCGGTTGCGGCGGCGCGCAAGGCTTTCGTCATCAACGTCGTCGGCGACGTTGCGATCATGTTTGCGATCTTCATCATGTTTTCGAGGATCGGGTCGATCTCGTTCGGCGACGTCTTCGCGCACGTCGACCGGCTGGGCAGCCTGCTGTTCTTGGTCTGCCTGTGTCTGTTCGTGGGCGCGGCCGCGAAGTCGGCGCAGATCCCGCTGCACACGTGGCTGCCCGATGCGATGGAGGGTCCGACGCCGGTCTCCGCGCTCATCCACGCCGCCACGATGGTCACGGCGGGCGTCTACCTCGTGGCGCGTTGCTGGCCGCTGTGGAACGCTTCGCCCGACGCGCAGATGCTGGTCGGCACGATCGGCGGCCTGACGGCGCTCGTCGGTGCGATTCTCGGGATCGCTCAATGGGACATCAAGCGAATCCTCGCGTATTCGACGATGTCGCAGATCGGGTACATGATCATGGGCGTGGGCGCCGGTGCGTATGCAGCCGGCGTCGCGCATTTCTTTACGCATGCCTTTTTCAAAGCGCTGCTTTTCTTGGGTTCGGGCATCATCATCCACGAGCTCGGCGACGAACAGGACGTGCGCCGCATGGGTGGATTGATGAAGAAGCTGCCGTTCGCATTTTGGTGCATGCTGGCCGGCGTGCTGGCGATCAGCGGCATTCCCGGTTTCTCGGGGTTTTTCAGTAAGGACGCCGTGATCTACGGTATGCTGCAGCACGGCCATCCGTGGCTCTATGCAGTCGGGATTCTCACCGCCGGAATCACGGCCTACTATATGTTCCGGCTCTTCTTCGTGACGTTCTTGGGCGAGTACCGCGGCACCGTTGCCACCTCGGCGCCGGGCGCCGGCCACGCGGGCCCAGGCGGTCGGCCCGCGCACGCGCCGGGCTGGCTCATGGCGGTCCCGGTGGGCATTCTGGCGGTCTTTGCGACGATCGCGGGGTACGTGCTGATCGGCGGAGGTGCATCGCCCTGGTCGCGCTTCTTCGCGCAGACCTTCCCCCCCGAAAGCCTGCCGCGGCCGGCGATCGGCGAGGGGCTGACGACGGTCATCGCGCTCGTCGTCGTACTCTGTGGTATCGGCATCGCGTACCTGCGCTACGCTACAAAGGAGGCCCTCGCGAACGCGCCGGCGCGGCTGGCGCGCGAGTCCGCGCGTATGCCGGCGCCGTTGGTGCATCTGTTCTACTTCGACGACGCCATCGAATGGTTGTTCGTGCGGCCGGCTCAGCTGCTGGGCGAGATATTCGGCCGCTTCTTCGACCCGCGCGTCATCGACGGTGCGGTACAGGAGACGGCGGTCTCCAGCCAATGGTTGGGAGCGCTCGTGCGGAGTGCCCAAACCGGCCTGGTGCGTGCGTACGTGCTGATCGTCGTTTTCGGTGCCGCCTGCTTCATCGCGTACTATGCGCTTGCTGGAGGCGTGCGTTAAATGACGATCCTACTCATCGTACTGCCGATCGTTGCAGGATCGCTGCTCTTCCTCGCGCCGTCCGGCGACAAGGTGCTCTCCAAGGTGGTAGGGTGCGCCGTCGCGGCCGTGACCTTTTTCGAAGCGATCTTTGCGCGAGGCGGCGGGGACTTCACGGTTCGCTGGCTCTCGCGGCCCTTCACGGCGGCGTTTCATTTCAACACGGACGGCATATCGTTCTGGATCGTGCTGCTGCTGGCCCTGTGCACGTTCTGCGCGGTTCTCGCCTGCAACGTTCCGCGTACGCGTAACTTCATCGCGCTGCTGCTGTTGCTCGAGGGCGCGATGATGGGGGTATTCACGGCCAAAGACCTGCTCGCGTTCGCACTCTTCTGGGATCTCATGCTGTTGCCGGTCTTCTTCGCGCTCGCCGGCTGGGGCGAACGCCGCGATACGGCCTGGCGTTACCTCATCTACAACTTCGCGGGGGGCCTGGCGCTCTTGCTCGCCACGGCGGCTTTCGGGATGGCCTATGGGTCGACCGACGTTATCGGGCAGGCCGCGCATCCGCTCGCCGGTACGTGGGCACCGTGGATCTTCGCCGGGTTCGCCTTCGCTTTCTTGGTGAAGACGCCGGTCTGGCCGCTGCACACGTGGATGCCGGCAACCTACGCCGACACGCCGTCGCCGATGGTTGCGGTCGTCAGTGCCGTCCAGTCGAAGGCCGGCCTCTACGGCTTCATCGCGATTGCGTTGCCGTTCGCGAGCGCGAGCATGCACGACGCGTCGGCGTTCTTCATCGTCTTGGGCTCGATCTCGCTGCTCTACGGCGCCTTCGCCGCGCTCGCGCAGACCGACGCGAAACGCATCGTGGCCTACTCGTCGCTCTCGCACTTAGGCTTGATCCTCATCGCGATCTTCAGCTTCAATGCGATCGCGCTGCAAGGTGCGCTGGTCTACATCATCGCGCACGGGCTCTTCAGTGCGGCGCTCTTTCTCGTGATCGGCTACGTCGAGGAACGCGAAGAGTCGCGCTCGCTCGCGCGTCTCGGCGGCTTGGGTAAAGCCAACCCGCGTCTCGCCGGAGCCTTTACGATCGCGGCCTTGGCTGCGCTCGGGCTGCCCGGCCTCGCCGGTTTCGCCGGCGAGATCGTGATCCTCACGGGCGTCGTCCAGGCGGGCAACATCTGGCCGGCGCTCGTCGCGCTCGTTGCGATCGTCGTCGCAGCAGCCTACATGCTGCGGCTACTGCAAGGCGCGATAAACGGACCGCAGGTCGCGGATCTCCCGGTACGCCGGGACTTGACGCTGCTCGAAGGGCTTGCGATGGCGCCTCTGCTGGCCGCGCTCGTAGCGATCGGCGTCAATCCACATCTGTTGACGAGCGCCCTTGCGATGGTGACGAAATGACGACGAACCTCTATTCCCAGGCCGATTGGGCGGCGGTGACGCCGCTCTTCGTCGTCGGCATCACGGCGTTGGTCGTGCTGCTTGCCGATCTGTTCGCCAAACGGCACTCGAACCGCTACGTCTCGCTACTCCTCGGCGTTCTCGGTCTCGGCGCGGCCGCCGTCATCTGCGCGCAGAGCTATGGCCAAAACTACGCCGCGTTCGGCGGCGGCTTCGTGCTCGGCGGATTCACCGTCGTATTCGAAGAGATCATCCTTCTCGCGGCCGGCTTTTCGCTCGTGCTCTATGGCGCGATCGGCAGCGAAGAGCGCATGGCGGGCGTCGTCGCGCTGATGCTTTGGGGCACGAGCGGTGCGATGCTGATGGCCGGCGCGGCGAATCTCATGACGATCTTCCTCGGCCTCGAGCTGCTCTCGCTCGCGCTCTACTGCCTGTGCGGGCTGGCCGCGCGGGCGACCGCGCGGGAAGCCGCCCTCAAGTACCTCATCCTCTCCTCGGCGGCATCGGGCTTCATGCTCTACGGCATGGCGCTGCTCTTCGGTGCGAGCGGCAGCGTCGCGCTCTCGGCCCTGACGGCGGCGAGCGTCGCGGCATCGCCGTTCTTTTGGATGGGCTGCGGGCTCTTTCTGGTCGGCCTCACTTTCAAACTGAGTCTGGTGCCGTTTCACGTCTGGGCGCCGGATGTTTACGAGGGCGCACCGCTTCCGGTCACGGCATTCATGAGCGTGGTCACCAAAGCCGGGGCGTTGGCCGTCTTCGCGCGGTTCGCGTATGCGGCGCTGCCGAGCGGTGCCGCCGCGCATCTGTTGCTGCCGATCTGGATCGTGGCCGGCGCTTCGATGCTGGTCGGGAATCTCGGGATGCTGGCGCAGACCGATATCAAGCGTCTTCTGGCATATTCGGGCATCGCGCAGATCGGGTATATCGTGGCGGCGCTCGCGGGTGGAACCTCGCAGGGCTTACGGTACGCGATTTACTATCTGGTCGCGTACACGTTCATGAATCTCGGCGCGTTTGCGGTCGTCGCGCTCTGTTCTACCGACAAAGAAGAAGGTTCGCACGTTGCGGCGCTGCACGGCCTAGGGTATCGCCGCCCCGCACTGGCTGCCGCGATGACCTTCTTCCTGCTCGCGCTCGCGGGCTTCCCCCCGACCGCCGGGTTCCTCGGGAAGGTCTTCATCTTGGCTACCAACGTGGGATCGGGCTACGCGTGGCTCGCGGCACTGCTGATTATCGGTACGGCGATCTCGCTCTATGCGTATTTCAAAGTTATCCGGGCGATGTACGACCGGGCGCCGTCGCATCGCGTGGTGGACGTACGGCCGGTCGCGCCGCTCGCATGGCTGAGCCTGGCGATCTGCTTGGCGGGTGTTCTCGTGATGACGTTTTATCCGCTGACGCCGAGCAACGTACTGCCGCTCGTGAAGTAGCGGTCACCTTAACCAAAGGTCAAATGTCGGTCAGCCAGCCATACAATCCCTTTACATAACCCGCCCATCCTGGTAAAAAGGTAGTAATCGACCTCGCGCGGGTGCGAGGCACTGGAGAGGCTGGGTAGCGATGGATCGCTTTCGCGCCGGAGCATTGTTGCTCGCGGCTTGGTTGGGATGCGGAGCCGTCGCTCTCGGCAAGCCGGTAATCGCACTGCATTTGACGGGTGTGCTGATCGCCAAGCAGGCGGACGGCCGGACCGTGCAGATCCCGGTCGCTAAGGTCGTACTCAAGAAGAACGACCTGGTCCGCTATACGATCGCCGCGGTTAATAGGGGCACCTCGGCCGCACTGAGGCTCGTAACGGTGGGGCCGGTTCCCAAGGGCACGAGCTACGTCAGCGGCAGCGCTAGCCCCGCGCCACAGACGGTGCTCGAGTACTCGCTCGACGGTAAGACCTGGTCCGTCCGCCCGACCGTCGCCGTGAAGACTCCTCATGGCCTCGTACGAAGACCCGCACCTGCCTCGGCGTACGTCGCGGTGCGCTGGCGCACGAGCCGCGCGCTCGCCCCGAAGGCGGTCTTCCATTACTTCTACGAGGTGCGCGTTAGATGAGAACCCTGCGCGCGGTGATACTCATCGGCGCGATTTCTTGTTGCCTCTCCGCCGTGAGATTGGCGCAGGCCGCGACGCCGCCCAACACCAGCATCACGAACTCGGCCAGCGCGACCTACCAGGACTCCGGCGGCAACAGCTACCAGACGCAGTCGAATATCGTCACGATCACCGTGCAGAACGCACCCAGTTTAACGAACGCGGCGGGGACCGGCGCGAACTACGCTCCCGGTCAGATCGTCACCGATTCCTATACCTTGGTCAATACGGGTAACGCGAGCGGCGACTTCCAGTTGACCGCCGACGCGGTCTTGGGCGGAACGGACGCGAGTTCGGCGACGCTTGGCGACGGGGGTACGGCGTGCGGCGGCAGCGCTTGCGAATACGCCGTGACCATCGGCGGCACGACCACGAAATACGCGACGTATGGAGCGTTGAATACCTACCTTGCGGGCCAGCAGATCGCGATCGGGAGCTCGGTCGTCGTTTCCGCGTACTATACGCTTGCGACGACGGCACCGGCGGGCTCCGGCAAGACGGTCTCTTCGACCGTGACGGCTACGATCACGCAAGCGGCGGTTGGCTCGGCGACGGCCGAGACGTCGGCGGCGCAGTCCGCTACCGAGACCAATAACGTGCTGGCCGACGCGCGGCTCGACCTGTATAAGACCAGCGCGCAAAATGGAACGACCGGCGCGATCACCTATACGATTTACGCCAACAACGGCGGTCAATTCGGTGCGAAAGACCTGCTTTCGGCGCAGACGCTGCTCGGGGCGGCGACCCCGGGCGTGCTGATTAGCGACAGGGTTCCGCAGTTCGGCGGCGCACCGCTGGCGCTCGCAAACTCCGGTGCCGTGACCGTCACTTCCAACGCGACGTACGGCTTTGCCTCGGGAGCCGTCGCCGATCTCTATTACTCGACCAACTCCAGCGGGTCGAGTAATTGGATCAAGGCAACCGGCAATCTGCCGACCAACGGCTCGGTGACGTATATCGCCGTCTTCATCCACGGCGGATCTTGCGGAGGTACCGCGGGACTCGAACTCTGCTCCGATCCGGGTACCACGCCCGGCACGGTGAGCGTCAGTTCGCAGTCTGCGGTGACGTTGTCGTTCGTCGTCGCGCAACCCACGGGAGCCGGTGCGGGCAATGCCGGCTCCGTTTCGAATATTGCCGACGGCGTCATCGGCGACAACCAGTCAACCGAACATATCCTGGGGCCGGGCATCCCCGGCGGGACGGCCGATAGCGCGAGCGGCACGGCGCTGACGGTGAGCGGAGAGGGGATCAACTACACCGGCGCCGTGGTCCCGGGCGCATCGAACACCACGAGCAACAGCGCGCTCTCGCAGTACGGCGCACTAAACGGGCCGCTCGGCTTCCCGGGATCTTCCGGCTCCTACGACGGAATTGTGGCGACCAGCACGAACGACGACTTCACCGCGTTCCCGTTCGGAGTCGCCGCCGACAACGTCCAGAACACGAGTACGACGCCCGGTACGCCCGCGACCACCGCGACGACGAGCGCCGCCGTCACGCTCTGCGTCCCGAACGAGCTGCAGAACAGCGGCAACCTCAACGACGACTACAACATCACCGCGAACGTGCCGACGGCCTATCCGATTCCCGCCACCAGCGGCGGCACTCCCGTAACGGGCTGGAAGGTCGGCGTCTACTCCGACAACGCGTGCAGCGTGGCGCTGGGCGGCGCGACCGACGGCAGCCCCTCGGCGACGGCTAGCAACGTGGCGGTCGCGTCGGGCGCGATGCTCACCTATTACGTCAAATTCGTCGTTCCGATCGCAACCCCGTACTTCGAGCGCTTCGACGCGCTGGTGCACGCCGTCAGCGTGGGAAGCAGCGCGCAGAGCAACGACACGCACGACGAACTCTACTCGGGCTTCGTCGCGCTGACGAAATCGGAGACGATCGCGTCCACTGGCTGCCCGTCCGGCGTCTCGCAACAGTCGAGTACCTTCGTCTGTCCGGGCGGCGTCATCAGTTATACCGTCGACTACCGCAACCTGGTGATGGGCACGAGCGACAACACGCAGTCGTTTGCGTATGCGACGACCAAAGCGGGGACGTTCGCGGTCGACGAGGACGGAACCACGGTGACGGTCTCCTCCACGACGCAGAACAATTGGGCGACGTTTGCGAGCGCGATAACGCAGCCGACGGATACGATGGCGGGCGGCGTCTTCACATATTATACCGGCTTCCCGGCGGGATCCGGCACCGGCACGTTTGCCGCGAGCGATACGAAGTTCACCGACCAGGTCGGCGGTACAAGCTTCCAACTCGTTCCAGAGAAATACAACGGCGGCAGCTTCTCGAGTACACAAGGGTGGCAGGGGGCGATTACATTCACCGTTACGGTGAAGTAATCGTCATCGGAGAGCTCCCGTGCGGATTCCGGCCCGGCAGCTCGTAGCGATCTTCGCCGTGCTGCTCTGGCTCTCGCCGGGGCTGTGCGGTGCCGGTGCATTGCCGGGCGGCACGGCGATCAGCAATACGGTCTCGGCGACCTTTGCGGACGCGACCGATCGCAACTATGCTATCACCTCCAACATCGTAACCGCGACGATTGCGAAGCTTGCGGCACTCGTGGTTACGCCCAAAGAAACGCAAGCTAATTCCACGACCGACGGCGTCGCGGTGGGCCAGAACGCGACGCGCACCTTCGCCATTACCAACACCAGCAACATCGCCGACGCATATCGCGTCACATCGCTCACCACCGGAGCGCTGCGTTTGGTCTCGGCGGAGTTCGTTACGCCGGCCGGCGCTCCGATCGGTCCGGCCACGTCGAGCGTCTCGCCGGCGGTGCAGCCCGGTGGCAGCGTCGACGTGGTCGTGGTCGCTTCAACGGCCGGCCTCTCGGTCGGTCAGTCGATCCCGATCCAGCTTACCGCAGAGACCACGGCGACGGGGACGAACAACGGCCTGCAGAGCGATACCGGCGAGCAGTGGGTGGTGACCGCAACCGGGCCGCAGCTCCACGGCCCGTCCGGGCCGAACGCCCCGGTGCTCAAATCGGTCGATGGATCGACGATCGTGCAGGCGCAGCCGGGCGGGAGCGTGACGTTCGATATCGTAGCGGTCAACGGCGGCGGCTCTCCGGCGACCAACGTCGTCGTTAGCGACCAGCTTCCGACTGGGCTCGCGACGACCGCGTCGACGGTCAATATCGACGGCACGCCTGCGGGCGCCGCCGCAGCGCTCTCCGGGCAGATGCTGACCGTCCGCGTCCCAGCGCTAGCCGCCGGCGCTACGCTGGACGTCTCGTTCGTGGCAACGGTGCTTCAAGGCGACGCGGTCGGCCAGACGATCGTCAACGTGGCGTCGATCTCGGCCGACGGCATCGCCGCGCAGAACACGACGCCCGCTAGCGTCCTCCTCGGAACTGCCGACGAAGTCTACAGCGGGCTGGCCGGTCAGAAAGCCCCGGTAGCGGGCGCGACGGTAACGCTGCTCGCGGCGAACGGTCAACTGCCGGCGCTGCAAGCGAGCGCGGTGCGCGGCGCGAGCGGCAGCGCGAACGCGAACGCACAGGATCCGCTGATTACCGGCCCCTCCGGCCTCTATGGATTCGCGCTGTCGCCCTCGGCGATCGCGGCGGGCGGCTCGCAGTTCTACCTGACGATAGCTGCGCCCGGATACCTCAACCGCAAGATTGCGTTGACGATACTTCCGACGCTCGGCGCTTCTTTATACGACGTGACGGCGAAGGCACTCGACGGCCAGCCGCTCGCCGTCGCGGGCGGTTACGCGCTCACGACCAAGGCCGTCACGCTAGACGACGTCGTCGGTCTGTTCGGGAACGTGCCGCTCTTCGCATCGCGAACCATCGTCGTCAGCAAGAGCGTCGACCGGCAGATCGCGCAGCCCGGCGATCGACTGCTCTATACGGTGACGTTCTCGAACGCGACGAACGCCCCGGTCGGGGTCACGACCGTCGCCGATACCCTTCCGGCGGGGCTCGTGTACGGAACCGGGAGCGGGCGGCTCGACGGTACTCCGGCCGAACCCACGGTTCGAGGGCGCCTCCTCACCTGGACCCTGCCGGCTCTCGCGCCCGGCGCGAACCATACGATCGAATATGCGGCGATCGTCTATCCGTCAGTCGCCGACGGCACGATCCTCGACAACACGGCGATCGTCAACGCAACTATCCCCGGAACGACTTCGGCATTCTCCGGAAGTTCGTCCGCCAGCGTGCGCGTCGTCGCCGGTGCGTTTTCGCAGCGGCGCGTTATCGTCGGGCGAGTCTTCATCGACGCGATGCGCACCGGGCGATTCACACGCGGCGATACGGGTGTCCCGGGCGTGCGCATCTTTCTCGAAGACGGGACGTCGGCCGTCACCGATGCGCAGGGCCGCTACTCGTTTCCCGGCGTGCGGCCCGGCATGCACGTCTTGCGTCTGGACGCAAGCACGCTGCCGGCGAACGCGCGGCCCTACGGCGGCGCGCGCATGAACTCCAACCGCTCGTTGCAGCGGCTCGTGCACGGCATCTTCGACGATGGCGTCATGGATGAGATCGACTTCGCGTTGGAGCCGGTACGGTGAGGCGCGCGACCGCGCCGAACCGCGCGTTCGCGCTCGGCGTGGCGGCCTTGCTCGTCGTCGTTACGCACGAGTTCTCGCTCTCGGCGGTCGCGCCCGTGCCGGTCGCCGTCCGCGCCGTAGCGGGCGCGGGTGCGAAAGGCGGAGGGATGCGCTATGGCGATCTCACGCATCTCACGTATACGGCAACGGGCGCGTTGCCCGTCTCGTTCGTGAGCCCCGCGGAGAACTATGCGTCGCCGAGTTCGGCGGCCCAAGTCACGGTGTCGACCGTTCGCGGTGCCGGTGTCGAGTTGGCGGTCGATGGTGAGATCGTCTCGCTCGAACATCTCGGGAAGCGCACGGTCAACGTCAAGACCGGCGAGACGCAGTATTTCTTTTACGGCGTTCCGGTCGGTCCGGGGCCCAACACCGTGACCGCGACGGGATTGGGCGCGCGCGGCGCGCGCGGCGAGACGATCTCCGAGACGATCTACGGCCCCGGCGAACCGGCTTCGGTGCGCGTCGCACTCTCGGCTCCGCTCGTCGCCGACGGCACGACCGCCCGGCACCTGACCATCCGGGTCTTCGACCGCTGGGACCATGCCGCGATGCCGGGCGCGCGCGTCCGCGTGACGCTGGTGCGCGGCGACGCGCGTTTCGAAAGCGCTCCGAGCAAACCGGCCGCAACGCCTGCGCCCGAAGCCGGCGCGCGCGGCCGCGCCGTGGAGCAACCGCTCGGCGTCGGCGGAGTCGTCGATATTCCGATCGTACCGGGTTTGCTTCCGGGTGGGATCGAGCTGCACGTGATCGCCGGGCAGATCTCCGAGACCCAGGAGTTTTACGTCTATCCATTCCTGCGCAAGCCGATCGTCGACGGCTTGGCTTCGGTCGGCATGGGTGCGGTGCCCGGACCGGTGAACGGCGACGGCCTTTACGACGGCGGTGGTTCCAAGCGCCAGCGTCTGGCTTTTTTTGCGACCGGTCAGATCGGCAAGAGGACGCTGGCCACGATCGCATACGAATCGCAGAACCGGCTCGCGCCCGTCTCGTCGTTCGGCCCATACGTCCAGGACCCGAACGAGCGCCCGTACCTGACGTACGGCGACTCGTCTACGCTTTCGAGCGACTTCCACTCGAACGATCATCTCTACGCGCGCATCGACCGCGGGCGAGATAGCGCCATGTGGGGCCAGTTCGTAGCCGATACGGGGATGCCGGACGTCGCTGCGTTTCACGAGTTGCTGAGCGGCGCCAAGGTCGACGTAACGGCGGGTAGAGGGGGGCGCACCCGCGTGCTCGCGTTCACGGCGCGCGACGACGTCGCGTATGTGGCGACGACCGTTCCGGTGACGGGGCTCTCGACGATCCCGCAGCCGCTGCAGCCGGATATCGTCGTCGGTTCGGATTACCTCACGCTCGTGACCCTCGACCGGCGAACCGGCGCGGTTATCGCCCAGACGCCGCTCATTCGCAACGTCGATTACACGATCGACTATGCGACGGGGACGCTGCGTTTCATCAACATTCCGCTGCCGTACGACGACCGCTTCAACCCACAGGCGATCGAGATCACCTATCAGTATGAAGGTCCGGGCGTGCGTTCGCGAACGACGGGCGGCAGCGTGCAGTTCGGCATCGGGCGCGGCGGCGCCACGCAACTGCGGCTGGGATACATCAACGACGCCAACGGCTCGCAGAATTTTGCGCTCTTCTCGCAGTCCATATCTCAGAAACTTCGTGGCGGAGGATGGACGCTGACGCACGCGACCAGTCGTGGAGCCGTTCCGAATCCGATCGATCCGTTTCCCGCGGGGACGGGAGGCGACGCGTTGAGTTTCATGTTGACCGAGAGCACGCCGCGCGATCGGCTCGATGCATCCTACGAGAGCACCTCTTCAGGATTCGCGAACCCATTCGGCGGTCTCTCCGCGCCCGGGCTTCAGTCGTACCGCCTCGCGTGGACGCGCGCAACGCCCAATCGAAGTTCGCTCAGCATCGCGGTCGACGGGCAAACGAATCGCGGATTCGGTCAGGCTGCCGCGCAAGGCGATCTTACCGTAGCGTTCCAGCGGTTTCTCAGCCGGCGTCTCTCGGTATTGCTTGGTTTCGACGAACACCGGCAGAGCATTGGAACACCCCAGACGCGGCCGACCGCCGCACCTTCGCCCGGAGCTCCCGCGTTTGCGAGTGGGACCCAATCGCAGGTGCAACTCGGCGTCGATTATAAGGCCACCGATCGGCTGGCGCTCCACGTGCAGCAGAACCTGACGGTCGGAGGGAAAGACGCCGGTTCGACGATGCCGACGCAGACGATGGCGCAGCTCTCGTACGATCTGAAGAAGCACGGCCGTTTCTACGTACGCGAGTTACTGAGCGACCAACCGGCCTCGTCGTTTGCCGATTCGACGGCGAACCTCATGTACGGGAGCGCGTCGACCCGATCCACGCAGATCGGATTCGAGCGCGCGCTCAGCCCCGCGACGACCGTCAGCTCGGATTATCTCATCGATGGAACCGGCAGCAGCAAGGATATCTACAGCGCGCTTGGGGTACACGAGAAGTTCAAGATCGGGCACGACCTCGGCGGAAACTTCTTCGTGCAGTCTGCAGCCGCCGTCGGGCGCAACGCGCAGGGGTTTTCGGTCTGGGGTGGCGTGCTCGACTATGCCAATGCCGGCACATTGCGTGCGTCGCTCGGATACCAGACCCGCAGCGGCTTTGCCGGCGGGTCGACACTCTCCGGTGGAATCGCAGGGCACATCTCACCCAACGTCTCCATCGTCGGAACGATCGCGCACGCGTATTCCCCGGGCAACGTTGCGATAAACGACCGGCTCTCGCTCGCGTACCGGCCCGCGCGGAACGATCGCTTCATCTCGCTCTTTGACTACCGGCGCACCACCGGAAACGGTTACGCCTTCGGCTCTCTGGGCGACGTAGCGTCGCTCGAAGAGATATTCCGGCCCGGAGGCGGATTCGAGCTGGCCGGCCGCGCCGCGTATAAATTGGACGGAGGCGGTTACTATGTGGCGCGAACGGCGATGCTCTCCCTGCGAGCGCGGCAAAACCTCGGCCCGCGCTTCGACGTTGGTGCGGCGCTCCGCCAAATCTTCGTTCCGCAGGTTTCGGGCGGGCGGACGAGCGATCTCGCCGTTGAAGTCGGTTACCAGCTCGGGAACAGCGCGCGACTGGCCGTTGGGTACAACCTCTCGACCGCCGCGGACCCCACGCTGACCGGCGCTCCACAGCGCAAGGGCCTGTACGTGACGCTCACGACTCTGATCGACCGTATCTTCGGATGGGGGAAGTGATCGCCAAGAGCGCCGCCACGGCGGCGGCGAATGCCGGAATCGCAAGCAGAACGGGAACCGCCGCGCGCAACGCGCCCGCGTCGGTGTAGTTGAAGAACCCCGCGACCACGACGTCCAGCATCGTCGCGACCAGCGCGACGGCGAAGATCGCCGCGAGCATCGAGCGCGGCGGGCGCGAAGCGATCGAGAGCAGCGAGGCCGCGAGCAAAGCTGCGGCGAGGATCGAGGTGACGGCGCGGCCCTCGCTCACGTAGCGGTCGAGCAGGAAGAAGGCGATCGCCGGAAGCACGAGCTGCGGCGCTCGGAGCGAGATCCGCCAGCGTCCCGCGATGACGAGGAGCGCTCCGGCGGCGTACGCGCCCGCACTCGCCGCTGCGAGGTAGTACGTGACGGCCGTCACGGCGCGTTCACCGTGCAGGCGGCGGCGCGAAGACCGGCCGCCCGACCGGTCCCAGCGCGCGGTCGATAGCGGCGAGCAGAGCCGGGTCGTGCTCCTGTTCTCTCGCGCAGAGCAGCACCGGGACGCACCATTCTTCGCCGCGCCTGCCGAGCTCGATGATAATGCGCAGGCGCATGCTCGGTTCGAAGCTCCGCTCGCCCGTTCCCAGCAGCAGCGGCCAGTAAATATCTTCGGGCGGTGCGCCGAGATCGGGCGGGAGGTCGCCTACCGCGGCCCGGCGCGGCCACGCGGCGACCACCACGAATACGACGCCCGCGATAAAGGCGCCGCCCAATCCGAGCAACTCTGCCTGCGGCATAGTCGGGGGAGTTCCATGCGGCGGCCACCGGCTCCGCGTGGGCATCCGCGCTTTGGTGTAGAATCCTTCAGGTAGCGGAGTTCTCCGGGAGAAGCGGAGGAGGCGACCGATGCGTAAGTCTCTTCGTTTGGCAATCTTGGCGGCGCTGGCGGCGGCCGTTCTGCCGGTCGCGGCTCCGGCCGCTCAGGTCGAGGTGAACCCGCCGATCGTCATCCATATGCCGTCGGAACCGAGTGCCGCAATGCTGCAAGCGCGCGGATTCGTCGCAGAGGGTAACCTGGGGAAAGCAGTCCGACTGCTCGCGCTGTACGTCGCCGCACATCCAGACCAGTCGGGTCCCGCTCGCCTGCTGGGCGATCTCTATTATCGCCAGGGGGATTTCCCACACGCCGAGGCAGCCTACAAAGCGATCCTCGCACGCCATCCGAACGATCGCGAGACGCACAACCGGTTGGGTTCGGTATACGCGACCGAGAACCGCATCGACGCCGCGATACGCCAATTCGACCTCAGCCTGCCCGGCACCGATTCGGTCCCCAATCTCGTGCGCTTGCACGAGCGCAAAGGCGACCTTGCGGAATACGTGTTCGAGGCAAAACGTGAAGCCTCGGCGTATCCGGCCGATCCGAACGCGCAGATCCAGCTCGCGCAGGTCTACCGCGCGCTGTACCGCCCGGATCTGGCGATTCTGTATTTCAAGCGGGCGATGGATAACGCGCCCAACTCGCTGCTGGCGCTCAATGGGCTCGGGCTCTCGTATCTGGACGAGATGGATTATGCCAAGGCCGTCGGTTACTTCAAGCGCTGCCGTGCGCAAGCACCGCGCGGGTACTCGTGCATCGTCAATCTCGGCGCCGCGTATCTCGAGGAGAACCGGCTCGACAAAGCTCAAGCGGCGCTGGTCGTAGCGCACGGTCTGCGCCCGGAACGCCCCGAGGCGCTGGTGAATTTTGGTTATCTCGCCGATTCGCGCGGCGACTGGAGGCGTGCGATAAGGTACTACGTCGAGGCGCTGACCGTCTACCCGTACTCCGTAGATGCCTACATCGATCTTGGTTGGGAGTACCAGCAACACAAACTCTATGCGCTCGCCGAATCGGCGCTGCTCAAGGGACTCGCAGTCGCCCCCGACGACGGGCGCCTTCACTTCCTGCTGGGGAAGGCGTACGCGGACCAAGGCAAAGTGGCGCTCGCGCTCTCGGAATTCAAGGCGGCAACCGGCTCTGCGGACCCGGACGTTCGGCGCATCGCTCAAGCTCGGCTCGCGCGCATGCAGCCGCCGCCGGTTAAGAAGCCGTAGCGGAGCGCGCTAGCGCCTCGATCTCGACGCGAGCGCCTTTGGGAAGTGCCGCCACCGCAACGGTCGAGCGCGCGGGCTTCGTGCGTTCGAAGTAACGCGCGTAGACGGCATTGACGGCGGCGAAGTCGTTCATGTCGACCAGAAAGATCGTCGTCTTGACGACGTTGCCGAGATCCATGCCGGCAGCTTCGAGTACCGCGCCGAGATTGCGCAAAGCGCGATCGGTCTGCTCGGAGACGTCGCCGGCGATGAGATCGCTCGTCTCGGGATCGAGCGCTATCTGCCCGCTGCAATAGAGATCGCCGCCGCTGCGGATCGCCTGGCTGTACGGTCCGATCGGCGCGGGCGCGCCGTTCGAGCGGATGGCCTCCATCATACGGCGGCTTCGTCGCGCGCCATCGTGCCCTTGAACGCTCCCGGCGGCTCGTCGTCGATGCCGAAGTTGGCCGCGCAGAGCTCGGCGACGCGGTCGAGTTCGTCTTGCGTGAGCGCCGGCGTCTCGGGCGCTTTCGCGAACTCCCGCAGCTGCTCGTGGTTGTAGATGTTCGGCAGCACCGTCATGACGCGCGGTTCGGCGAGCAGCCACTGTTCGGCGGCTTGCCCGAGCGTACGGTCGGGCCGCTCGAGAAAACGCAACGCTTCGACTTTGCGCACGCCGTTGAGGAGCCAGTGTTTGGGACGATGGCGGCGGTGGTCGCCCTCCGGGAAGACCGTCTCGGCGGTGTAGTGGCCCTCGAGCATGCCGCTGGAATGCGGAACGCGAATCATGTAGCCGGTATCGGCCCCGGCTTCGCGGGCCGCTTCGATCTGCCGGTTCCCGGGGAACTGCTCGAGGATGTTCCAAATGATCTGGAGGCTCGAGACGTTGCGCAGCTTGGCCGCGTCGACGCCTTCGTAGAGCCAGCCGATCGCCGGTCCGAGCGCGACCCCGTACATACGGATCTTGCCCTCTCGTTTGAGCGCTTCGAGCACGTCGAAGAGCCGGTCGTCGAGGATGTGTTCGAGGCGCGCGTTATGGACCTGGTAGATGTCGATGCGATCGGTCTGTAGGCGGCGTAGCGACCCTTCCAAGGCAAAGCGCACGAACTCGGGCGAAAAATCCTGCGGCAGTTCGCGTTCTCCACGTCTGGTGCTGCCGTTGTTGTAAAAATCGTAACCGAACTTCGTTGCATAGACGACCTCGTCGCGGCAGTGCTTGAAGGCGGCGGCGAGCTGCTCTTCGCTGCGACCGTTGCCGTAGACATCGGCCGCGTCGAAGAGGGTGATGCCCAGATCCCGCGCCTCCTGCAGCATAGCGACCGCTTGCGAGTCTGAGATCCCGCCCCACCAATCGGTGGCGGTCGTCCAGAGCCCAAAGCCGATCTCGCTGACCGTCAGGTCGGTGTTCGGATACGTTCGGTACTTCATCGTTACGGCGGGACCCCCTGAAAGGATGCAAAAATAAGAAACCCTGCATGGATACGTTCGATAACGAGTGCGCGATTGCTGCCCGCTGGATAGAGCGATATTTGGCGAACGTGCGGGAGTATCCGGTGCTCTCGAAGATGCGGCCGGGCGAGGTGGCCGCACTGCTGCCGGAGAGCGCCCCCGAAAGCCCGGAGCCGTTCGAGGCGATCGTGGCGGATTTCGAGCGGATCGTCATGCCCGGTATCACGCATTGGAACCATCCGCGCTTCTTCGCGTATTTCGCCACGAGCGCCACGCCGGCCGGTATCGCCGCCGAGGCCTTGGCCGCCGCGCTGGATGTGAAGGCGATGCTTTGGCGCACCTCCCCGGCGGCGACCGAGCTCGAGGAGGTCGTCATGCGCTGGCTCGGGCGGCTGCTCGGTTTGCCGGACCGCTTTACCGGTATCATCTACGATACCGCTTCGGTCGGAGGCTTCACGGCGTTGGCTGCGGCCCGCGAATCGCTGGACCTCGGTATCCGAGAGGCAGGAATGGCTGGCCGCGATCTGCCGGTGCTGCGCGTCTACGTCACCGAACACACGCACTCGCATATCGAAAAGGGCGCGATCGCTCTCGGGATCGGGCGCGACAACGTCGTGCGCGTGCCGTGCGATAGCGAGTTCGCGATGGATCCGGAGGAGCTCGACCGGGCGCTCGCGGTCGACGCCGCAGCGGGATACAAGGCGATGTGCGTCGTCGCGACCGTCGGCACGACCTCGACGACCGCGCGCGACCCGGTCCAGCGCATTGCGCCGATCGCCGAGCGCTACGGCGTATGGCTGCACGTCGATGCGGCCTATGCGGGCGCGGCCGCCATCGTGCCGGAGTTTCGCGCGGTGCTCGATGGCGTCGAACGCGCCGATTCGATCGTCGTAAACCCGCACAAGTGGCTCTTCACGCCGATGGACTGCTCGGCGCTCTACGTTCGCGACCCCGAGATGCTGCGCCGCACCTTTAGTTTGGTTCCCGAGTATCTGCGAACTCCCGAGCACGGCGTGCGAAACTACATGGATTACGGCCTACAGCTGGGGCGCCGCTTCCGCGCGCTCAAACTGTGGTTCGTGTTGCGTCATTTGGGAGCCGAAGGGATTCGCGAACGCTTGCGCGCGCACGTCGCGCTCGCGCAAGAACTAGCGCGATGGATCGCGGACGAACCGGGTTGGGAGGTGCTCGCGCCGCATCCATTCTCCGTGGTGTGCTTCCGGTACCGCCCGCCGGAACTCGATCCCGCCACGGCCTCGGGGCTGGCCGCCGCCGACGCGCTGAACGAGCGGATCATGGAGACGGTCAATGCGAGCGGCGAGATGTTCGTTTCGCATACGAAGATCAACGGAGCCTTCGCGCTACGCATGGCCATCGGCAACGTGCAGACGACGAGCGATGACGTGCGGGCGGCGTGGGGGATCCTGCGCGAGGCCGCGCGAGCGGCTTAGCAGCCCGTTAATAGAGCCGCAGGTAGGCGCGGTGCTCCCACGGGTGGACGGCCCGGCGGTAACGCTCGTACTCGGCGAGTTTCGCGTCGCGAAACGCGTGATAGACGTGATCGCCCAATGCGGCGCGCACGACCCGATCCCGGTCGAGTTCCACGATCGCTTGGCGCAGCGATTTTGGCAACGTGCCGATGCCGCGCTCGTGGCGCTCGCCTTCGGAAAGCTCGTACGTAGAACCGACGAGCGGATCGCCTGGGAGCGTTCGGCACGCGATGCCGTCGATGCCCGCGCGCAGGAGCACGGCGAGCGCGAGGTACGGGTTGCACGCCGGATCGGGGCTGCGTATCTCCACGTGCGAGGGCCCGTGCGCCGCAGGAACGCGCACGAGCGCGTTGGCGCTGCGCTGCGACCAAACGGTGTAGATCGGTGCGTCCCATGCGGCGACCAGCCGCTTGTACGAGTTGACCGTGGCGTTGCATATCGCCGTCGCCGCCGGAGCGTGCGCAAGCAGTCCGCCGACAAAGTAGAGCGTGAGATCGTCGAGTTCTGCCTCCGGCGCCTCCATCTGGAAATCGACGTGCAGGCCGCTCCCGGCGCGGTCTTCCAACGGCTTGGGCATGAAGGTGGCGTCCAGACCGTACCGCGCCGCAACGTGCTTGGCGATCGTGCGCAGCGTGAGGAGGTTGTCCGCGGCCTCCAGCAACGTTCCCGCTGCGAAGTCGATCTCGTGCTGTCCGGGCCCGTGTTCGTGGTGGGCGCTGGCGACGGCGACCCCCATCGACTGCAGGGCCGCGACGATGGCGTTGCGAGCGTCCTCACCGCGGTCGTTGGCGGAGAAATCGAAGTAGGAGCCGACATCGGCGGTCCGCGTCGAACCGTACTCGCTTTCGTGCGACTCGAAGAGATAGAACTCGACCTCCAAGCCGGCAGCGGCATCGGGGAGCGTCGCGCGCGATTCCTCGACGGCTCGCTTGAGCGTGGTGCGCGGGCACCCTTCAAAGGGAGAGCCGTCGGGCATCGAGATATCGCAGAGCAAGCGCGCCTCGGTTCCGTCACCGCTCGCCCACGGGTAGAGCGCGAACGTCGATGGGTCGGGGCGCAGCACCATGTCGAGTTCCTCGCCGCGCACGAACCCGTCGATCGAGCCGCCGTCGAAGGTAACCTTGCCGTCGAGTGCGGCGTCGAGTTCGCCTGCGGGAATAGAGACGTTCTTGCTGACGCCGAGGATATCGGCGAAAACGAGCCGCACGAACCGGACGTTGCGCTCTTTCGCGATCTTGAGCGCGTCGCGCTTGGCTGCCGGGCGCTTGTAGCCGCTATCCGTTGAGTGCATCGATTGCTACCGCCATTCGGAAAGTGAGTTGATCGTGAATATCGTCTAGCGTGCAACTGCAGATTTCGTTGATCTGGCGCAAGCGGTAGAGGACCGTGTGCCGATGGACGTTGAGCTCGGCGGCCGCGACCTTCACGTTCTGTCGCGCGGCGAAGTAGCGCTTGAGCGTACGCTCGAGTTCGGTCTGGTGCTTCTCGTCGTAGGCGCGTAGCGGTGCGAGCGTGCGCCGCGCGAACTCCTGAAGCGCCGGCATCCCGGCACCCTCGAGTAGGAGCGGGTATGCGCCGAGATCCTCGTAGACCGCCACGCGTCCGGCGCCGAAGATGCGCCGTGCGATGGCGAGTGCGGCGGCGGCTTGTTCGATCGACCGGTGCAGTGAGAGCAGCGGGACGCGGCTGCCGACGCCGCCGCCGATCCGCAGGTGCTCGGCTCTCTTCGCGAGCCCGCGCGGCAGCAGGGCAGCGGCGGTGCGCGCGTTGGCGGCATCGATCTCGCGGTTGCAGGGAACGAAGAAGAGGAGCGATGCCCCGCGCTCGAGCGCGCCGAGATCCGCCTCGCCGCCGTGAAAGGCCTCGCGCGCCAGCGACCGAACCTCGGCGCGCTCGGCCGCGGCGCGCATCTCGACGGTGGATTCCGGCTCGATATCGATCGCGACGTAGTGCGTTGCGAGCACGATTCCGCGTGCCGCGGCGTCGTCGCGGGCGGCCGTCGCATCGTGGTAGGCGCGCGCTTCGAGCTGCTCCCAAAAGGTTCGGCTCGACCCCCGTCCCCCGGCCGGGCCGCGCGCCAGCTCCAGCGCGATGGCCGACGCCGTCAAGCGCATCGCGTGTTCGAGCGTATCGAACTCGCCGTCGGCGGGCTGCTGCGAGGGATCGCTCGGGAAGATGGAGAGGTAGCCGAGATGCGCTTCGCCTGCCCGAATGGAGAGCGCGCGCCCGGCGCGGCCGTCGATCAGGCGCTGGATGGAGGGCGTAGGTGCGGCCGCCGCCGCCAACAGGTCGCGAACGGTTCCGGGCACCCCGGCCGCGGGGCCCGCGGCGGCTAGCCTCCGCCACTGCGCGTCCTCGACGAGAACTCCGACGCCGGTCCGCCGAGCGAGCTGGGCGGCCAAGGCCGTGGCACCGCCGCCGTCGGCGGCGATACGGGCCAGACTCTCGGCGAACGCGACGAGGTCCTCGGCGGTCATACCGGCATCTTCGGCGAAGAGCCGAACGGACACTTCGACAGGATGGACGCGCAAGTGCTGCGAGAGCTGCTTCCTTCGCTATACGCCGGCAACCCCGACGGCATACTCCTCTACGATCGCGCGGGGACCGTGGTGGCCGTCAACGCGGCAGCGTGCGACCTGCTGGGGAGCCCCGCCTCAGAGCTCGTGGGCAGGCGTTACGACGACCGAAGGCTCGGAGATCGCGGCCCGGCGGACTCTGCGCTGCAGGCAGCGCTCCGCGGAAACAGCCGGCGGTTCGCAACGTCCTTTCGCCGTAAGGACGGTTCCAGCGTAGCCGTCGACTCCTGCTGGCTGCCCGCGGAACGCCGCGGTGAAGTGCTTGGAGCGTTCGAGCAGCTGCGTCTCCCACGAGAACCCGCGCGTACGCTCTTCGACTATCACCCCGATGCGATTGCTTCGGTCGGCGCCGACGGTACGATCGTGCGCATCAACGCGGCGCTCGAGAGCGTCACTGGAAACGCCTCGGAGAGCGTGGCCGGCCGGCCCTGGACCGAACTCATCGCGCCGGAGGGCCGGGCGGCGGCGGAGGAGGCATTTCGCGAGGCCAGCCGCGGCACGGCGTCGGCGTTCGACGCGCTCCTGCTGGACCGGCACGGCGATCGCACCGAGGTGCGCATGAACGTCGTGCCGCTTCGCGACGGCGAGCGCGTTGTGGGCGCCTACGCGATTGCCAGAGACGTGGCCGCGCAGCGCCGGGCCGAACGCGCCATCGAGCGACAGAACGAGCGCATGCGCGAACTTTACCTCGTGGCCACGGAGCAGGGCAATTCGGAGGCCGAGCAGATCGACAAAACGCTTGCGCTCGGCTGCCGGATCTTTGGGTTCGAGTACGGGTATCTCACGGAGTTCGACGCGGGCGCGGAGCGCATTCTCAACGCGGTCGGTGAGGCGCCGCCGGTCGCGCCCGGGATGCTGCTGCCGATGGAAGGTTCGCTCTCGCAACTACTGGACGACGATCTGCAGACCGCACTCGTAACCGAGTTCGACGAGCCGCCGTGGCGCACGCTGTTCGCATCGAAGCTCGTGGTTGGCGGGCGAGCCTGCGGGGCCATCGTCTTCGCTAGCCATCGCGAGCGGGCCGCCGGCCTGGACGAGAGCGACCGCGAGCTCATTCAGTTGATGGGGCTGTTCGTATGCGCAATCCTGGAGCGCGCGCAGCACGCCGGGCGAATCGAGCACCTGGCGTTTTTCGATTCGTTGACCGGGCTTCCAAATCGCGTGCTTTTCGCCGATCGCATTCGGCAGACGCTAGCGGCCAGCAAACGCTACGGCCACGGATTCGCCGTCATGTATCTGGATCTCGACCACTTCAAGGAGATCAACGACGGCTATGGGCACGCCGTGGGTGACGTCGTGCTGAAGATGGTGGCCGACCGCCTGCTCGTCACGCTGCGCGAAAGCGATACGATAGCGCGCTTCGGTGGGGACGAGTTCGTCATCTTGCAGCCGGTCGTAAAGAGCACGAGCAACGCGAGCGACCTGGCGAGCAAGCTCGTCGCCGCGATGGCCGAGCCTCTGGTACTCGACGGGGTGGCGCATCGCGTGTACGTGAGCGTCGGCGTGGCGCTGTACCCATACGACGGAGATAGCGTCGACGATCTGGTGGAGAAGGCCGACCGCGCGCTCTATCGGGCTAAGAATGCGGGCAGAAACAGATGGGTGTTTTTCGACGAAGACGCCTCGATCGGGCCGCCGCAGAGTCCGGACCTCCGGCGCCGAGAACCGGCCGATCCCCGATAACGCTGCGTTAACTGCCGGGTGCGGCTACGGCGGCTGGATTGTGATATCGCGCGGTGAAATGCGGCAGCTTCTTGGCGAGGTCTTCGGGCATGATCGCGTCGATGGCGTCGTCGACCGTGACGATACCAAGCATTCTGCCGGATTCGTCGACGACCGGAACGGCGAGCAGATCGTAGCGGGCGATCGTGGCGGCGACGTCGCGCGCGTGCGTGTCCGTCGCCACCGTAACGAGATGGGTCTCCATGATGTGGTCGATCTTGGCACCGGGAGGCGCAAGCAGCAGCGCGCGAAGCGTGAGGACGCCGAGCAGCGTGTCGCGCTCGTCGAGGACGTAGAGGTAGTAGATGAACTCCGAGGTCGGCGCGATCTCGCGAATCTTTCGGATGGTCGCTTCGGCGCTCCGGTGTGGATAGATCCACACGTAGTCGGTGGTCATCATGCCGCCGGCCGTGTCCTCCGGGTACTTCACGAGCTCGCGTAACTCGCCGGCGGTGTATTCGTTCATCTCGGCCAGTAGTTGCGTCTGCTGCTCTTCGGGGAGCTCCAAGAGCAGATCGGCGGCATCGTCCGAGTCCATCTCTTCGATGATGTCCGCAGCCCGTTCCGTGCCGACATCTTCGATGATCGATTTTTGCGTCTCGGCGTCGAGGTGCTCGAGCGCGTCGGCGGCAGTTTCGTCGTCGAGTTGGTGGATGACGGCCGCGGCTCCGCGAGCCGAGAGGTCGCTGATGATCTCGGCGAGCTCCGAGGGGTGGAGCCGCGCGAGTTTGCTCTCCTTGATGGCAAGGTGCACCTGCGACGGATTCTTCTCCCGAATGGGCGCGACCGAATCCCACGCAATCATCGAGCGCGGCACGTTGTGGTATATCCAGGGCGTGAAGCGCTTACCGAACGCTTTCAGCCCGAGCCGGCGGAGCAGGCCCGCGACGCCGACGTCGGCGGCTACGACGCGCAGCGTTCCCCCGGTGTTGGCGATCTCCAGATCGTTGATCCGGACGACTTTGCGGCCGTCGACGTCGACGATCTGTTTGTCGAGCAGATCGGAGATGAGGTAGAGGGCGTCCGCGTCGGGCGGTGCGGGCTCCTTGGGAGCCACGGTGAGCGCGACGGTGCCCTCGGCATCGACGTCGGAGACCGTCGCGATGGGCGCGAAGCGCAGGCCCTGCGACGTTCTTATGACGAGGCCGTCGATCTGTGGGAACGAATCGTCGGGGTCGTTGATGAGAAAATCCGAGACCCGGCCGATCGACAGTTGGTTCACCGTCGCCTTGCGCCCGACTAACTCTGAGATGAATCCGCCCTGAAACGCCACCGCATATCACCGCCTTTCTATACAGTATACCGTCCGCACGGCGCAGTGACCGGGCAAGTTTCAGCACCACGCGCCGTAGAGCCGCCGCCGGCTCAAGCCGCCTCTCGGCGTTTCCGGGCAGCGGCCTTTGTATCGCGTGGAGGCCTCACCAAGCGAGGTATCTCCCCTTAAGTATAGGGGCAGCGGTCAACCCGGGCCGGGATAGGAGTTAAGCGAACCGAAACGGGGCAACTCCAGCCCTGGCGCTTTCATCGGGGATGCGAGGCCTCTCGGCCGCGTAGCTCAAAGCGATGGCGGGCTTCGCAGCGTCTTGTAGCGTGGCGCGGGGACCTCAGATCATCGATGCTAACCGGTGTAGCGGGGACGCTCTTGTGGCGCCATCAGCGCGTCACGAGTAAAGCCACGGGATGATTCACGCCGTTACTGATGGTCGTTGGCGCGCCCGTATAGGGCGGCGCGTATTCGGTCACCTCGCCCGTGCCTCTTCCCCCGCACTCCGAACCGTCTTCTGCGACAAAGAGATTACCGACGGCATCCAAGGTTATGGCAAGAGGGTCTCTTATGCACTTACGGATGATTCTCGGTGCGCTGGTGTAGGGCGGTGCATACAGCAGCACGGCGTCTCTGCGGTTTGCTGCGCAGGACGAGATACATTTCGCTATGAAGAGGTTATCCTTGCCGTCCAGGGCTATGCCTCCGCCTATCTCGCCCGTGCTGACGGTCGTCGGCGTTCCGGTGTACGGTGGAGTGTACTCCATCACCGTGCGAGCGTTTTCGACGAAGAGATCGGCTGAGGAATCCAGCGCTAAGGCCTCTGGGTACTTTATGCCGTTAACGATGGTCGCCGCCGTACCAGCGTAAGGCGGCGTGAAGACCGTTACCGTGCCGGGGTCGTGTCCTTCCATACACCCCAAGTCGCAATTGGCGACGAGCAGGTTGCTCGACTTAGTGATCACCAGGGCATGGGAGGCGCCCCAGCCATTGCCGATCGTCGCAGCCGGTGCGGCCGTGTAAGGTGGGCGATATTCCGTTATCGTGCTTGAGTTCGCGACGAATAGATCGCCCGAGGCATCGAGCGCCACGGCCTCTGGAACGTCTACGCCAACGACAATGGTGATCGGCGTACCGGTGTAAGGCGGCGCGTACTCCGTCACCTCGCCCCTGCCTCTTCCTCCACACGGCTCGCCGCAGTTCGCGACGAATAGATCGCCTGAAGCATCTAGCGCTAGAGCCTCTGGGGCGTTTATGCCTTTGCGAATGGTTATTGGTTTGGTGGACGGACTCACGTACTCTGTCACGGTATCGCTATCCACATTGGCGACGAAGAGTCGGCTCGCGCCGGCCGCGGCTTGCGGTCGAACAGCACCGGCCAGCGCGCCGGGAATACCGAGCAGCAGCAACGCCAAAGCCGCGAACCTAGACATGACAGACCGTCGATTCTGCACGCGCCGACATTGCCCTCGCACTCCTTGTGGTGACGCTCCCCATCACGATCTACCATGAGGCCGGCCACGTGATTTGCGATCGGCAAACGGTCAAAGGGCGATGGGTCCAACTGATCTGCCGTCAGCTCGCGATTGTGCTCGTCACCGTTTTGCATCGCTGCGAAGCGTGGAACGCGGGCTCTCGCTTCCCCGCAACCTGCTAGGTTCGAAAGGCCGACTGCCGAACCCAAGCCGCCTGGAGGTGTGCATGCTCTTGCTCCGACGTACTGTTGTAGTTTTTCCCCTCGCAGCCGCGGCGCTCGCATTTTTCTTGATGGGCTCTGCCTCGGCCAAACAATCGGCAGATGCCATTGCGAGGCTGCGATTTATGGCGGGGAGTTGGCGATGCGTCGTTCGGGGCGGGGTATCCAATAGCGAGGCGTTCGATCTTACCTACACATTCTCTCCTGACGGGAAATGGATGGAAGAGCGCCAGACCGGTGGAGACTGGGAGGTCCAGATGTGGGGGTTCGATTCTCGGAAGGGTAAGCTCGTCGCATATCAATTCACGCCCGGCGGGGTCTTCACCAAGACCGTCGAAGGCTGGGTTAACGGAGTGTTTACCAGCACAAGGAACGACAACGGTGCGACGGTTTCCATGCATCCGAAAAATAACGGCAGCTTCGATTGGGTTGTCGAGTCGGCCGATCACGCTTACATCGTGACCGAGGTTTGTCGTCGCTAGCGCAAATGAAACCGTTTTCTTGCATCATCACGAAAGCTACGGCGCTTTCCACTGCGATGGTTTTCGCGTGGTCGCTGGGTGCCCCGAAACCGGCGCTGGCGATCCCCGTCCTTGCGAACGGACAAGGCGGCGTGAACTGCGGTCTCTGCCACACGGCGGTGCCTCAACTCAATAGGTACGGCCGCTACGTCTTGATGACGAATTTTTCCAGAGGCCTCAACAAACACTTGCAGATGATGCAGAACCGGAGCCTGCCGGTGGCCTTGGAAGCGAGCGTCCACAGCGCGCTCGTGCAGTTCCTATCCGCCGGTTTCATCGGACCCAAGGTTTCGTATTTCGCATCGGTGCCGGTCGAAACGGGCGGTTTCCCTGCTAGTGCGGTCGATCAGCTATGGGTCGCCTACAACGGGCTCGCCCGTGGAGACGGCAGCCTGCAGATCGGGAAGTTCCCGACACCGGTCTTTGCGCCATGGACGAGCCAGCCGCTCTCGCTCTCCGGGTATGGGCTCGCGAACTTGCAGGTTGGATCGAACGATTCGATGCTTGCCGACAACCGGTGGGGTGCATCGTACACGCAGGTCGGGCATCTTGGATGGATAGGCAACGTGTCCTATTTGACTGGGGCTGGGCCGATCGAGAGCGCTTTTCACAGCGCGGGCGAGGGCGCGGCCTGGACGGGTTCGATACAGTACTTGTCTCCCGAATCGAGATGGTCCGGCGGCATAGCCGGACTACGTGGCTCGTATCCTCTGCCGTCCGGCGCGAACGACAGCTATACACGTGAGGCGGCGCTTGCCTCGTACAGCGGCGATCGATACGAACTCATGGCGATGGGAATCGTTGGCCGTGACGATAATCCCAACGACGGCGCGTCGCCACCGGCCAACAGCCACGGCGTCTCGTTCGAGACGATCTACGGCCCGCTGCCGTGGCTGCACGTCGATCTTCGGTACGAACATACGGACGACGGGCTGGGCAGTTCGGCAGTCAACTATATAGCCGATGCCGCCTTCAACCTACGGCCGAACGTCATCGTAACCCTCGAGGATCTCGCGAGCGCCGGCAAGAGACCGGCGCTGAACTATCAAGTGCTTTGGGCCGGTCCGTGGTATCGTAACCGGTTCCCACCTGGAACGATCGCGAGGGCCATACCGGTGCCGGCGTCCGCCGATGCCGCTGCGATTGCGAACGGACGCTCGATCTTCTTTACCGGTAAGGACGTGAACGGCGCGCGAATCACGACGGCAGACCCGTCGCGATTCTATCAGAGTTGCGCGGTTTGCCACGGTCCCAACGGCGCCGGCGGCGTGCGGCTCGCAGATGGAGCGGTCAGCGCGAGACTCGGCCCTCACGCGCACATGTTAGACCGGATGGGCTCGATGGGTTCGATGGGCTCGATGGGGTCCATGAACGGAGGGACGACACCGTGGACGGTCGCGCTATTCGAGCGTGCGATTTCGACTGGAGTCGATAATAATGGGGATACGCTGAGCCCCGTGATGCCGCGCTGGAAGATGTCCAAACGCGACCTGCACGATATCTCCTTATACGTCTTAACGCAAATCCGCTAAGCCAGTCCGCCGCCTACCAAAGAGCGGCGCAGTGCTCCAGCCATACGGCGTCTCCCGCCGTTGGCTGGTGGTGAAGCGCCTTGAGCGCCCGGCAGGGCGCTCAAGGCTCGCCGCTCTCCACGCCAACTTGGCCTTGGACGTACTGCTTGAGCACCGAGAGCGGAGCGCCGCCGCAACTGACGATGCAATACGAACGGCTCCAGAAGACGGATCAGACGCGACCTCGCCGTTAAACTCCAGAAGCTCGTAGCCCCACCGCTTTGCCAGATTCCCAAAGATCGTTTGGAGGCGTGCGAGGATCGCTGCGTCGATGCGACGGCGACGATACTCCGTGACGAGAACTATAATGGCGATGGAGATTGAAAACACTGTGGCAGAGCGCCCTCATCTCTTGTTTGGCTACCATAACGAAGGTACACTATATGAGGATGGAACCCGTCTCGCGCAAGGTCGCCTATCGCCTCTATCCTTCGCGCTCACAAGAAGCAGCCTTGCTTGACATGCTCGGCTTGCACCAACGGCTCTATAACGCCGCACTCGAACAGCGTATCGCGGCCTGGCGGCTCCAGCGCAAGAGTCTGTCGGCGTACGATCAGATGCGCGATCTCACCGACCTGCGCGCCAGCGATGAACGCTATGCCGGGCTCAACGCGCAGTCGGCGCAGGTCACGCTGCACCGTCTGCATCTGGCGTTCGCATCCTTCTTTCGGCGTTGCAAGAGAGGCGAGACGCCAGGCTTCCCGCGGTTCAAAGCGTTCGACCGTTTCTCCGGCTGGGGATACAAGACGCATGGCGACGGCTTTCGGTTCGTGCCGGGAGCCGGCAACCGGCACGGCCGGTTGCGCCTCTCCGGCATCGGCACAATCCCGGTACGCGGACGCGCGCGAACGCCGGGCGAAGTCAAGACGTGTGAGATTGCGCACAAGGCCGGAGGCTGGTATGCGAGCCTCACGCTTGCCTGCGAGCCCCAACGTAAAGGCGGGACCGACGCGATTGGCCTCGATTGGGGCGTCGAGACGTTCGCCACGCTCGCGCATGAAGACCAGGCTTTCTCGGCCATCGAGAACCCGCGCTTCTTCGCCCGCATGAAGGCGAGGCTCGAAAGCGCGCAGCAAGACCTCGCACGCAAGGCCAAACGGTCGAACAATCGCGCCAAGGCGCGCAGACGCGTCAGCGCGATCCACCGCAAGACCACCGCCAAACGGCTGGACTTCTTGCACCAACGCTCGGCAAAGCTCGTTGCGGCGGTGGATCTGATCGCCACCGAGTCCCTCTCGATCAAGAATATGGTCCGTTCCGCCAAGGGAACGGCCGAATCACCGGGGCGCAACGTCGCCCAGAAAGCGGGCTTGAATCGCGAGATTCTCGCGACGGCCCCACGCGCATTTCTCGATATGGTCCGATACAAAGCGGTAGAAGCTGGTGTCGCGTTCGTCGAGGTTCCATCGCGCAAGGTCAAGCCGAGCCAAACGTGCAGCGCCTGCGGGAAGCAGCGCAAGCCTGTCCCGTTCCGGGACGGCACGGGGAAGGCGCTCTCGGTACGGCAGCACGTTTGCTCTTGCGGCTTGGTTCTTTCGCGCGATCAAAACGCCGCGCGCGTCAATCTCTTGTGGGCGCTAGCCCGCACCGGCCGGGAACCGACCGGGTGCCTCGCGCAATTCGCGTGAGCAACACGAAATTCCACCCTGTACGCGCAGCGTCAGGTGGAGTAGTTCATCGATGCGTCTGCTCCGTCTGCAGCGCATCATCGCTCGCGCCGGTCGTTCGGCGTGCGGGCCACAGATAGAGAAGCGGTGCGAGGAGGTAGAGCCCGATGCTGGCCGTTGTGCTCAAGAACGAGACCGCGATTGCCAGCACGCAGACGGCCGGCATGACGAGGATGCGCAGGGTCTCGGAGCGGATCAGGCGCAGCTCGAGCCCGGGGGCGACCAACCGGTGACGATGAGTGGCGTACCACCACGTGCCTTGGAGCGCGAGACCCAGGACGATGACGTTGAGGCCATAGATGGTGATCGCGGTACGGCTATCGTCGAATGCGCCCAGCAACCCGGTCGAAAACGGCGTTATCACGACGAAGAGCATGAACACGAGATTGATCCACAGCAGCGCCCGGTCCGAGCGCTGGATGAACGCGAAAACGCGGTGGTGCAAGACCCAATATAGCCCGACGATAAAGAAGCTGACCGCGAACGTTCTCACATGATGCCACACCGGTGCGATGTACGGCAGGAGGTTCTTGTCGCCCACATGCGCCGGAACCTTGATGTCGAGAACGAGCAGCGTCATCGCAACGGCGAAGATGCTGTCGCTGAGCGCTTCGATCCGCGCGGTGCTCTCAGCGTCTTGCGGCGGATGGCTTCTCAAGAGTTGTACGTCGTACGACAGTTAACGATGACGAGTGGACCGGCCGTCCTTATGGGGTGGATGCAGTTCCTCTTCGGTGATGTCGCGTTCGTTCGCGAGCATGCCGGTGTCGTCGGCGGAGATCACCGCCTGCTCAAGCAGGCGCTTCTCGCGCTCTCCCTCAGCTTTTTTTTGCTTGCTGTTCATGCCACACGCTTTCCCAGACCGCGGGCAGGTCAATCGCCGGCGTATCGGGGCGCTGCCCGGCGCTCTCTCGCTTTGGCGGGGGGCGCTGCTTCGGCGCGGAAGGTGTCGAGCATGTACGGGTTCTCGCATGTCATCCTGCACGTCGCGCTATGCAAATCCGTTGCGCGGCTCGCGCCCGAAACGTCGGTCGCCGTGCACGTGGTGCTTGCCAATCCGGTGCGCAAGCCGCAGGTCGACGAAGTGCTCCACATTAGGCGTGGGAGCTCGGAACGAAAGACGATCGAGGTCGAGGTGCCGACGGGCGTTTACCATCTATCGCTCGACGTGCCGCAGTACGGTTGCAGCGCCGTGGAGTTTCTCGCGGTCCTGCCCTTGCAGGACCGGCAGGTCTATGTGAACCTCGCCGAACGCGGCACGACCTCGCCCGAACCCGCGCCGGATATCGTCGCGGGAACGATCAAGGATGGCGTACCGATATACGTCCATCCGACGGTGGTCGTCTTTCCGCGGACCGTGAAGTGCAAGGGACCCGTGGGCGAGCCGGTGCCCGATCTGGTGGAGAACGAATCGAGCTTCGGGGCGTATTACGCGTCGATCTTCTCGCTGAAGGGCATCGAAGAGCCGGGTTCGCGGGTGGTCGCGCTGCGCCTTACCTCCGCAAGCGGCGGCCACCACTACATTCGTATCCCCGTGCGTTTCCCTCCCTCGCCGGCGGCCTGGGCTTCGTTCCAGCATTTCGACGTGACGATGGGCATGATCGACGCTATCGCGACCAAGCCAGACCGTACGCTGCTCTGCCCGCACTTCTCCATGACGTCAGGCGGTTAACGGGGCGGGGTCGATCGTTCGCTGGGCCGTGCGGGGTAGAGCGGCGTGCTGGGGAGCGCCGACCGCTATCCCCGCACCGGTGCCCGTGCGAACGATCGACCAACTAACTGCACGACGAGATGCGCGTTACCTTGCATCTGCGCCAGCACGCTCGTGCCGATGTGATTGAGTATCTGATCCTTCGTGAGCGCCGTCACCGCGGCGCCGATGTTGGTATCGCGAATGGCGCTTATCGCGGCGACTTGGTTTACGATCTGCGTCGACGCATCGCCGGCGTCTTCTTGAAGCATGACGGCTTGCGCACCGATTTGTGCGCGTTGTTGGCCGAGCTGCGCGATGGCGTTTTGCACGGCGATCTCGGCGTAGCTCGCGGCATATTGATTGCTCGAACTGGACCCCGTTACTTGGTTGTTGAAGTTGACGACCGTGGGCGGCAACACCGAGATGCCCGCAACGCCGAGCGAACTGGTCGAGAGGGTCGGAATGCCGATCGAAACGGTGGAGCCTTCCTGCCCGCCGGAGTTGACCGTGAGCGCCGTACCGGTGCCAGCAGCTTTCCCAAGCGATGTGACGACCGTCATCGCGGTGCCGACATCGCTTGCCGTCAGATTCGCGATGGTATAATTCTGCAGGAGCGTGCCGCCGCCGGAAGGCGTCGGCGTGCTCACGCCGGAGATTGGACCGATATTGACGGGCACGGCCGCCGTATCGACCATCTGCGGTCCGGCGCCGAACGAGGCTCCCGCGGTGCTGTAGGCGATGAGTTGGAGGTAGACGCCCGGACCGACGTTGGTGCCGCTGTCCGGGTCGATCGCAGGATTGGCGTAACCGACCACGCGGTACTCCATGAGCGCCGGGATCGAGATGCCCGCGATTGGCGGTTGGAGGTTGCTGACGAGCGGGCCCGGATTACCGAATCCGTCGGCGCTCGTGACGTTGGGGCTTGGGGCCGAACCGTCGGCGTTCGGTTGCGACGGAACGATCGTAACGCTCGGCGCAATGGCGGCCGTGTTGTCGAACTGACCGCCGAAGAGTTGGAGTCCGTTGAACTGCGCGTCGCTCGCGATTTTGTCGATCTCGTTGAGCAGCTGGCTGATCTCGGTTTGGATGTTCTGGAGATCGTTGTTCGACTGGAGATCCGAACGTGACTGCACGATGAGGGTATGGATGCGCTGCAGGATGGCTTGCACGCCGGCCATGGTCGCGTCGGCGACGTTCAAGAGATTGCTCGCGGCCTGGACGTTTTGGACGCCCTGCTGAAGACCGCTCACTCGCGTTTGGATGGTTTGCGCGATCGCGTAGCCGCTGGGGTTGTCGGCAGCGCTTTGAACGCGCAGGCCACTGGCCAGCGCGTTTACTTGCCGCTGCTCGTCAAATTGAGTACGGGCCAGGTTCAGCAGAACCGGCCCCGTGCTCCCCAGCACATCCATGAAGAGAGATGTTTCCTCCGTGAAACTCCCCTGTGATTACGTTTATCGGCATCCGGCGGCAAAATATTGCATGCGGCATGTCGGTTTGTGTTAAGGCTGCGCTCCGCGGCTCCGAAATCAAGGAGAGGGTCATTTTTGGGAGGTCGCTACGTGATGCGCCGGCTGGGGCACGGCCTACGACTCCTGGGGATGCTGCTCATGGCCTGGTCCGGGCTCGCCCTGGTGGCCTTGCCCGTGATGCGGCCGGCTTCTGCCTACCCCGATGCCTGGAGCACCCTAGGGCGAGTGCTGGCGAGCGGCGTGCAGGTGGCAACCGGCGCGCCGGTGCCGGCGCCCACGGCCAGCCCCGCCCCAACCCCGGGCGCGGCCAAGCCGGCTGCCTCGCCGGAGCCGCATACCGGGCGCGGCGGCCCGCTGACGTTCAAACTAACCGGTAACCTCGCCTTGGGCGAGCAACTCCAGCGCTCGACGCGTGGCAACGCGGCGGTCGGCATCTCGAATTACAATTCGAATCTACAGACCGAGAATGCCGGAATGCTCGGGCAGATCGAGCGCCGGACGCCTACCACCACGCTCACGGTTGGGGTGCCGCTGGCCCTCTCTGCGCGCGAATCGGCCTTCGGGGAGCTTCAGGCCGGGTACTATACGCCGACCTACGGGCTGCTGTGGGGCAGCCAACCGCTGACCGTGCTCGGCGGCGTTCCGCTGGGCGCGACCCTGCGGGGCCTCTCGTTCGTCATGCCGCTGCGCGGCGGCGACGTGACGCTCTTCGAGGGTCCGGCCTTCGGCGAGCAATACCGCCTGATGCGCGTGATAGGGCTGCGAGCACGGCGGCTGCTGGGCAGCGCACTCCTCGAGTTCGGCCTCGATCGCGGGCGTTTCATCGGTTCTCCGCAGACCGTGGACGCGGGGATCCTCGGAGTCGCAGCCAGCCGCGGCAAACTCAACCAGCTCTTCGAGGGCGCCGTCGAACGCCGCGCGCACCCCGATCCCGGCGAACCGACCAGCGCCTTCTCCTACCAGTACCGAGCCGATTACGGCGGCAACGCGCTCTACTCGACCTTGACCGTGCGGCGCGTCGGCAACGGCTTCTTGAACTTCGGCAGTGGCCTCATGCAGCGCGACGACCTGGCCTCGTTTGGGCTACAGGGCGGCAACGGGAAGACGACCTACGGCATCGACGAGGCCCTCGAGCGCTCCGGCGAAGGCAGCAATCTCAACGACCAGCGGCGCGACACCCTCAGCTTCGGCCGAACTTTCGGCCCCGGTATCGCGACGCTCTTCAACTATACGGACCAGCGCTCGCAGACGGCGAACGGCGTAGCCTGGACGGGCACGGCCGGCATGCAGCTGGGGTTCACCCTCCGCGGCGGAATGAGTGCGATCGTAGGATCGCAGCTCTCCCGCACGACGGCGACCCTCGGGTCGCCGATCGCGCTCGTGGCCTATAGCGGCGAGCTCCAGCGGCAGTTTGGAGACTACTCCGCGAGCGCCGGCTACCAAGCCACCCGACAGGTGGGCGCGGGGCAGAGTTCGACGATCTCGGCAGGCACCTTCGCGCTGACCCGCACCTTCGGCGCGACCTCGCTTACCTTCACTACCGCACTTACGCATACCGTGAGCCCGCAGAGCGATGCGGTGCAGATAACGCCGCTGCTCTCGGTGACGCGCCAGATCTCGCCGGCGCTCTCGGTCGGCGTAACCTACGGTCTACAGGTGATGCGCGACAGCATCAACCCGACCAACGACGGGCATACCCGCATCTTCAGCATCCAGTTCGCGGCGCCGTTTGCGCTCGGCAACGGCGGCGTGCAGGGGCGCATCAACCCGCATCTGCCCGCGACCATCTCCGGAAGCGTGCTGAACGGCGCCGCCAATGAGAATCAGTTCGGCTTCAATAGCGCCGTGGCAGCGGGAGTCGCTAACGTCGAGGTCGTGCTCGACAATCAGCAGGTGCAGCGAACCGACCTGGCCGGTCACTTCCAGTTCAACTTCGTTTCGCCCGGAGAGCATCAGGTGAGCGTCGAAACCGCCTCGCTGCCGCGAGGCGTGACGACCGACCAGCCCTATGCGAGCATTACCGTCTTCGGCGGGCAGACCGGGCAGGTTTTCTTCCGCATCGGAAGTTACGGCGGCATCGCCGGGCATGTTTTCGCGCGGAACGCCTCCGGCTCTCTCTATCCGCTCTCCGGGGTACGTCTGCGCCTGGACAGCAACCTCTACGCGCAGACCGACGTCTTCGGAGCCTATAGCTTCGGCCGTCTGGCCGCCGGCAAGCATACGCTGACCGTACAGACCTCCTCACTGCCGGCGACCGTGAATTTTTCGAAGACCGACGCGACCAAGACCGTCGACGTCCAAAATGGCGCGATCGAGAGATTGAACTTCGTTGCCAGCCCCTTGGGTTCGATCCAAGGTGAGATCGTCTACGATCGATCGCTGGCGCCCGAATACGCCGGGAGCCCGCCGAACGCGTACGTCGTCGCCGAGCCCGGCAACTACGCCGCCATCGTCGACCAGACCGGAGCCTTCTATCTCGACAACCTGCCGGCCGGTACGTATTCGCTGAACGTCGATCCCGAGACCGTCCCCGAAGGCCTCGGGAACACGTCGGGCCCGCAAACGATATCGGTCCGAGGCGACGAGCATGTGAAGGGCGTTCTCTTCAGGATCGGCCGAAAGCAGAAGCCGGTGGTCTATAGCCTGCTGGAAAATCAGGCGCCGCCGGTCACCCTATCGCTGCTCGAGGATCGCCTGCCGCCCGGCGGCGCGACTCGGGTGAGCGTCCGGGGAGCCGGCGCTGCGAAGAGCGTCGAGGTCACGGGCTTCGGAGACACCTTCGCGCTGACGTACGTAAAGCCGCAAGAGGCTTGGCTGGGGATGCTGGATGTGCCGCAGACCGCTCGCGACGGCCGAACGGCGGTCGCCGCCCTCATCGCCGGGCGGAAGGTTGCTTCGGCGGAGCTGACCATCGATGGCCGGGTGCCGCTGGTCGTCTTTACCATGACGCCGCACAACCCGGCGCGAGGGCAATACGTCGCGGTACAGGCGCGCTTCTTGGCCGACGTCCGCCCGGGCGACGAGATCCGCTGGCAGGACGGCCAGGTGACGCGCTTGGGCGAGCCGGTGGTCGGCCGCGTCTACCGCTTCACTGTAAAGGTTTCTATACAACCGATGCGCGGGGTTCTGCTAACCAAGCAGGGCGATCTGCCGATAACCCTCAGGTAGCGCTTTTCGCAAAGAGCCAGGACGGCTCGTCAAATCGCGTGTTCTGAAAGGATTTATCGTGAAAAAGCTCTTGACCCTCGCGGCGGCTGCGTCGATCGCGTCGATCGTTGCCACGACGCTCCCGGCTGCCGCAGCCAACACCGTCACCATCAAGTGGAACATTCAAGCAACCGCCTCCCTTATTTTGGAGGGCAACTACACCAACACCGGTGCGGGCGGAGCGACGGCCATCGCGCCCTTGACGATCGCCAACACCGGCATCGGCACGTGCGCGGGCGGCGGTGCGGCCCCGGTCGGCAACGGCACCACGGCCTTGACGTTGGATTACGGCAACATTACGCCGGATCTCGCCCAGACCACAGGATGCGTGGGCCTGAACGCAGCTGAAGCGCAAGTGTCGACCAACGACACGGCCGGCGTAGCCGTGCAAGAATCGCTGACGACCGCTCCGGCAAACGGTGAGTCGCTCTGCGGCATCGCGATTCAGGCGAACAAGCCTGCTGCGTGGAGTGCGACCGGCATCAGCTCGGTTGGCCTTACGGCCGCGGCGGCCACCGACACGACCGACGTCGCGGCTGCGAGCTGGCTGGGTGCGACGTGCGCCGCGCTGACGTATGCCGGCACTTCCGTGAACGCGACGGCGGTTCCGGCTGCGGCGACCGACATCGTGAACACGAACAACGATACGCAGAACCCCGCCTATATCGGTGAGGACTACGTTCTGCTGGTTCCCAAACTCACCGCGAAGGGCGCGGATCAGGCGGTCGTCACCTACACGCTGGTTACGAACTAGCTCGGTGTGGTGCGGCGGGGCTTTCGGGGAGAGCGCAACGAAGTTCCTCGCATGAATAAGTATCGCGCCTTCGTGGCGCTGGGGTTGCTGTTCGGGGCCGCCGCGATGATGGCTCCGGCCGCGGTCCCGGCCGAAATCGGCGGGTTGGGACTGGTCGTCTCGCCCGCCAAACTCGATCTCTCGATACCCGCCGGCACTACGTACAACATCCCAATCACGGTCAGCAATTCAAGCGGTCAGATGACCCACGTTCAGGCAAGCATGGTTGATTTCAACGTTACCGACACCGGGAACTATACGTTCGAGCGGATCGGTGCGCGACCGGACTCGCTGCTGCGATGGGCGTCGATCAATCCGCGCGAGTTCGACCTCCCGGCCGGGACCTCGCAGATGGTGCGCCTCACCCTGACGATCCCTAAAGAGAAGTTGAGCGGCGAGTACGCCGGCATCGTCTTCTTTCAAACGCGGCCGACCCGGCGGGCCGGCGCGGTCTCGTTTTCGACGCGCATCGCTACGAAGATCTATGCCTCGATTCCGGGCACGGTACGCGTGGACGGAGCGATTTCGAAGATGACGGCGGCGGCCAATCCGCGAGGCGAGATCTACCGCGTGCTCTTCCGGAATACCGGTAACGCTCACGTCTATCTGAACGGCAGCCTGCAGATCCTCCGCGCCGGAACGACGGTCGAACGTGTGGCGATGCCGGCCGAGATGCTCGTGGAGCGGGGCGGAGACCGTTTGATCGAGCTGACCGGAAAGCGGTTGCCGCCCGGCAAGTACCGGGCAATCGCAACGATCGACTACGGCGGCAAGAGCATGACCGGCGGAGAGATCGTCTTCGATGCGCGTTAGCTCGTAAACGATACGGCACAAGGAGTGTGAACGTTGCGAACCTGGCTTGCCATCTGCATCCTGGCCGTGTCGGCGGTCGCGGGTGCGATCGCACGCGCCGATGCGACCGGCGCCGTAACGTTCAAGTGGAGCGCGATGCCGATCGTGACCGTGGCGCTCACGCCGAACTACGCGCTGGGATTCGGAACGGTGCCGGCCGTCTTCGGCACGCAGCCGAGCCCGGTTCCCGGTCCGGGCTCCTGCTTCCAAGGGTGCGCCGTCGACTTCGGGCCCGTGCTGGCGGGCGACGATTATCTCTATAAGTATGCGACGCACCTCAACGTTACGACCAACGACGCGGCCGGCTTCGACGTCTACGGCGAGGGCGCGGCGGATTTCACCAATCAAGCCGACGGTTCGACCTACACGCTCAGTCAGACGCTGTACTATCTGCCCTCGACCAGCGGATCGACATCCGATTTGAATACGGGCTACTCGCCGTCCTTGCCGTTCTACAAGACTGCGGGCGCGGTGTCCGGTGGCGGGCCCGGCACGCCGCCGACCATCACTTACACGACGTATCCGTTGCCAACGTACTCCTCGAGCGCCGCCTCTGCGGATTACTATATCGACTATCAACTCAAGGTGCCGAGCGCCGCCACCAACGGCCCGTACTACGTTTGGATCGTCTATACGGTAGTTGCGAAATGAAACCGACTGCAGCGCGCGCGGCGCTCCTGTGCCTGCTGGGCCTCGCGCTCGTGCTGGCCGCCGCCTCGAACTCACAGGCGAGCTTCCTCCAGACGATTCAGGACCAGATATCGGTTTACATCTTGGTCAACGTCACCCCGGCACCTATCGTCTACAACCCGGCGCGGCAGACGGATGCGCGGAGAATCGAGACTCGCGTAGCGTTGCGCGCGCGCGGTTCGAGCGGATTTTTCGACGCGCTCGCGCCGGGGCGACCCTTCGTAGTGGCACAAGCGCAGCAGTCCGTCAAAGTTGAAGCAGAGGTTTCGCCGAACCCGAAAGCGACGATGCTCTACTCGAACGTCCCAGCAGATACGATTGCCGCCACCGCCGGAACGAGCGTCACGCAGACCTGCGCCTATACCGTGACGGTGGACACGGCAAAGTCTTCATGGACGCTCTACGACGGCCTCTCCAACGATTTCTCGCCGGTCTTTCCGGGGAACTCGCTCGCGAACAACACCTATCTCCAAGGAGGCACGCCGAACGCGCAAGCGACGCCCTTCTACGTGTATCCGGACAACAACGACAACTGGGCGGTGGTCGAGAAATCGAGCTACCAGCACACCTATTGCGTGGATCTGGTTCTGACGGTCCCGGGCAACGTTCCGGGCGGAGCGTATAGCACCAATGCGGTCTATTCGCTGTATTATTGATGCGGTTTGACGCAAAGGTCCGAGCGGTGCTCGCCGCGTTCGTCTTCGCGGGCGTTGCGGTTGCGATATCGACGGCGCACCCCGGGCCCGCGCTTCCACCGCCGCGCGAACCGTTTCCTCGTGCGACGCTGCGCCCCATATCGATGCCGACGATCGCGCCGAGCGCACCCGTTGCGACGCCGCCTGCGCTGGTGCTGCCGTTACAGAGTGCCGCGCCGGGGGCAAGCCCGCAGCCGCAACTGCGCGGCAACCTGGCGTTGCAGTCGCAGCTCGGGCCACCGGTGCCGCTCGGGCGCTTTCCGCGGCTGCCGAAGCAGACCGCGCGCAACACGCTGGCCGCTCCGCTTGCCGGCGGGCGCCGGACGCTCTCGGCGACCGCGACCTCGATCAGCTACTCGACGGTCAGCAACTGTGGCGCGTCGGTCGGCACGATCTTCAACGTCGGCTGCGTCATACAGTTTCAGTTGGCGTACTGCAATCCGAACAACCCTGGCGCAAACTGCTATGGCGGCTACTACTCCATCAACCCGACGGATACGTTTCAGGATTACTACATCGATGCGACCAGCGCTACCGCACAGACGATCGGCACGCCCTATACGCCCAACGCGAACGGCGACTACGGCCCGAGCCACCAACTAACGCTTGCCAACCAAGGCACCTACGTCCTCGCGAGCTACGATCAAACGGCCGGTGCTTGGGTTACCGCCGTCTACGTCACCGTCGGTTCGGCGAGCGGGCTGGCCACTTTCGCAGACCCGACCCTGATCTTTCCAAGCACGAACTTCAACTTGCCGACCGGGGGCGGCACGACCGACGTCTACATCAATGCGGTCGGAGGGCTCGCTTCCAGCGATACCTACGTCGTCTATATCGAATCGACCGCTATCGACGTGAACTGCGCGTGGATGGTGGGCGTGCCGGGCCCCTACGCAGCCGGCCCGTGTAACCCGAATCTCGCAGCTGGGGTCCCGGTGACGACGCTGAGCTCGGGCCAATTGCAGGTGCAGGTTACGTGGGCGGTCACCTCGGGGTATGCGCCCGGCAGCTACTCGGTGGTGCTTTGGGATAAGACCGCGCAGCGGCGCATCGCGCAGAGCCAAGTCGATCTGGTCAGCGCCGCTGCCGGAACCGTGACCATAACGCCGATTGGCGGGAACCCATCGCCGAATCCGCAGCCTGTCGCGACTCCCGGGAGCCGCTTCGCTTTCGACAATACCTCCGACGAATCCGACTACGGATTCACGATGACCGTGACCGGTTTGAACTCCAGCGACTACTATTGCTTTACGATCTCGAACCCGAATGGAACCGTCATCCAACAGTACGCCAACGGGAACGAAAATTTTCTATGCGGTTTCCCGGGTGGCGGCACGCTCAGCATCGTCGACCAGTTCATGAACACCGAGTCGCCGATCAATTTCGCGCCCAACAGTTACACGGTGCAAGCGTACGATTACTACAGCAACGCCATTGGCGGATCCGGCGCGTTCCAAGTGCTCGGCTACAACGCGACGACCGACTTCACGAATGCGGGCGGTACCTCCGTCACCGGGACCGCGCTCGTTCTCCCCGGAGGCTCCAACGCCACGGCGGGGCTCCGGTTTGCAAACGACGGAGATTCGTTCTACGGAACGAACAACGGCGACACGCTTAGCGGCGTCTACTTCTCCACGGGGCGTAAGGGCATCACGTTGACGCTGGCATGCAACTGCGCCGCGGAGACGGTGGTCGATTCGATGGGGCAGAGCTGGAACGTTAGCGTCACGCAGGTCGGCGGCGGGTCCAATGCGGGCACCAACCTGACCATCCTTCCGGCGACGCCCGGGCAACACCTCGCGATGGGCGCCACCATCACGCTGCCGAACCTGACGTTCTATAATGCGCCCGGCAACAGCAATTGTTCGAGCGGAAAGCCGGTCTGCACCGGTGAGACGTCGATCCTTCCAACCGACGGCTTGACGTGGTCGCCGCTCAACTCGTCGGCGGCGAGCAATCCGGTGTACTTCACCAATGCCGGTACAAACACGTACGCGGGCACCGCGACGTTTCTCCATCTCGGCATCACGAACGTCGGAACCCCGTACGTCGGCGGGACGCAAGCCGGTGAAGAGGATCACGGCTATTACCCGCGCATGGGACAGTCGCTTTACGCGGTCGACGAGCCGTTTGCGGCGCCCAATACCTATGCGGATGTCTATTCGCTGCTCGCGACCAACGATTCGACGGCGACCACCGGCAACATCACGCAGCTCGCGATCACCTACCCGCCCCTCTACTCGACCGGAAGCCTGCAGACCATACCCTCGGTCGACGGATCGAGCCCCACCGCGTGGCGGCCGATGACCTGCCCCAGCGGCTTCTCGACGACGAGCACGTTTTGCATTCAAACCAACGGCAGCAACACCGGTATTGCCCCGGGAACGAATCAAACGATCTACATCGATCTGCAGAACCTGCCGCCATCCTCGTTCTCGTACACCGATTTTTCGATTCAAGCGCTGAAGCCCGTCGCCTATACGCTGACGCCGGACCCGGCCTATCAGCAGACCGTCCTCGTCGGATCGAGCAACCCGGAGATCGTGGATGCGACCGCCGTCGGCGCGTATTCGCTCGACGCGAACCTTATCTCGCCAAGTTTCACGCCGACGTCGGTCGGCACCAACACCAATAACCCGGTCACCGTATCGGTGCAGAACACGTCGACCTCCGCCGATCCGTTCCCGGATTACCTGGATGCGATCGTCGTGCAACTTCCCAATGGCATTGCGAATCCGTCGAACTTCACCGGTCTGACGACGGGCTGGTCGTACGTTGGGAACTCCCCCGGCAGCGGTTCGACGACCGATTACTGGTTCGGGTTATGCGCCGCGCAGTTCAACCCCGCCGACGGGCCGGCGGCCAATCCGCCGCCCGTCAACCCCGCGCTACCTTCGTGCGGCTCGGCCGTCGAGCAGAGTTCGCTCGCTCCGGGTGCGACCTTCCAGTTCACCGGAAACATGAACGTTGGATCGGCGGCCGGCACGATCGCCGCCGCAATGTACGCGCACGGTGCCAACGGCAACGGCTGGTCGAAAGCTCATACGTTCAACCTGAACGTGACACCAGTCGCGGCGACGGCCGGGTTCGTCAACGCCGGGACGTACGGCTCGCCGCCGGCCATCCCGCAAGGAGCGCAGCCGCAGATCGGCGCCGACAGCAACACGACGTACGGCAACTCGTTCGTCTACCAGATCGACAACACGAGTTCGAGCGGCAACAACGTCAACTCCGCAACGATTACCATCCCCGGTACCGACCTGAGCGGCGTCAACGGTTACGACGGCACGACGAACTGGGATATCACGGCGGCGCCGACCCTCTCGGGGACCGGCTGGACGCATTGCGCGGTGACGGCGTACACGAGCGCGACCAGCGGCGGCGGCAACGGCCAGATCGTCATTGGGAACGATGGTTCCGGCACTTGCACGCTGACGCCGAATGGGAAGTTGGACGTCAATTTCCCAATGAAGGCACCCTACAAGATCAACGATACCTTCGAGTTCCCAGCGGTGGTCAACGGCAGCGTCGACGCGAGCGCAAACTGGCAGAAGGATACCTACATGCAGGTCGTGCTGACGGCGCAGCTCGTAATCTCGGTATGGCCGACGCCGGGGCCGGGCGGGTCGAATCCCGTCCCGAGCTGCACGCTCGCGTGCAGCTACGTTCAGGCGTCCAACCAATTAGACTTCGGGTCGATCGCGAACGCGCAGGCGAATACGGGGACCGACGTCGCGCTTGTCAGCGTTTACACCGACGCTGCTAATCCGGTCGGCTGGAACTTGTACGTCTCCACCAACAATAATCCGGCTAACACGGGCACGCCGGCCAACGAGCTGCTTACCGCGGTCGACCAAGGCACGTCGTCGACGGGAACGGGACTGACGTTCGACCAGACGACGCTGGCAACGATTCCCATGACGTCTCCTGGGCTGACGCTCGTGGGCACGCCGGCCGGCGGTTTGAGCCCGCGCCGAATACCTTACGACATCGTCAATACCTATCAGGTGAACATTCAGGGAGGCACGACGACCGGGCAGACCTCCGTCATCACGTACACCTTCATCTCGAACTGACGCGATGGAAGATCCGTTGACCGTCGCCCTGGAGGCCGCGCGCGAAGCGGGAGATCTCTTGCTACGCTACCTCCACGAGCCGCTGCACGTTACCGAGAAGACGCGCCGTGCGGATATCGTAACCGATGCGGATCGGGCCAGCGAGCGCTGCATCGTCGCGCGCCTGCGCGGCGCTTTCCCGAACGCGACGATCTTGGGCGAGGAGGGCGGGCTGTATGGCGGGACCTCGTCCGAGCGCTGGATCGTCGATCCGCTCGACGGAACGACGAACTACGCGCACGGATATCCGTTCTTTTGCGTCTCGATAGCCTACGAACGCGATGGCGAACTCATCGCGGGCGTCGTCTACGCGCCGCTGATGCGCGAATGTTTCGCGGCGGAACGCGGTGCGGGCGCGTGCCTCGAGGGAGCGCCCATCGCGGTCTCCGCCATCGCTCGCCTTGGCGACGCGCTAACCTGCACGGGTTTCATGCCGGCGGATTTCGACCGGAACGGCCCGTACTTTCGCGCGGTTTCGGCTCGCGCGCAGGCCGTCCGGCGGGATGGCTCCGCCGCGCTCGATCTGGCCTACGTGGCCCTCGGACGCTACGACGGTTTCTGGGAGTTCGACCTTCACCCATGGGACGTGGCCGCCGGCACGCTGTTGATCCGCGAGGCCGGCGGCACGGTCACGCAGGTCGACGGTTCGGCGGCGCGCGTCGACGCGGGGTCGATTCTCGCTAGCAACGGAGCGATTCACGAGCAGCTGCGCGAGGTGCTGCGAGAGCCCTAGGAGCCTACCGTGCGAAGACGCCCACAGACTGGGGCAACGCCGGCTGCGGCTGGTCACCGCGCAATGGGTGCATCGTCAGCGGCTGGCACTGCAGGCAGGCCGGCGGATACGAGATGTTGCTCGTAATCGGTACTCGCGCACGGTCCGGAGCGACCACGCGAATCTCCAGCAGCCCGATGCTCATGAAAGCGCCTTCGGTCAACACGCGCAGATAGACGCGCGCCGACGGTACGCTCCACGGTGTGTCCATGATATTCGAATCTGGCGTTCCAAGAGGGCCGAGAACGAGCGCGCTACGCAGGGCGTCGAAGTTTCCGGCATCGGCGATGATCTCGTTCTGCGCGGATTGCAGGGTCTCAATCGTTGCGCCGGTCGCTCCCATCTGGCCAATTGCGCCGTCGAAGGACGGTACGCCGGGAATGGTGCCCGAGATCGTGTTCCAGCGATCGCGAACCATAGACAGGAAGTTCTGCGCGATGAGGCCCGATTCACCGGGGAGCAAGCGATTGTAGAGCGCCTGCTGCGCTACCCCCAACTGCGGGTAGCTCATGCCGGCCTGCATGTCCCATGAGAGCGACTGCATGTCGAATGTTGGGGGAAGCACCGTTGCCGCGTTCGCATACAACCGCGTCAAGAGGCCAGCACGCGACCCGCGCAGCGGCCCGAGCAGATAGATGAACGGCGAGTTGGCATGGCGATGGATGTCGGTGCAAAACAGGCGCACGGGAATCGCGTAATCGCCGGGCGGCAGCAGAACGGTGCCGGTCGTCGAGTTGTGCAACTGCCTGGCGACGGCGGCTTCCAGCGCCGATTGCACGCGGAGACTCTTGGTTGGGTGAAAGGCGGCGCCCGGCAGGACCGGCACGGTCGGGTAGATGGCCTTCCAGTCGAGGATCACCGGCTGATTCTGTTCGACGTACGGAGCGAGCTGCTTGGCCGCGGCCTGCACGGCCAAATTGCCCGCCCCCGGAAGCGAGGGGAACGAAAGCTGCGCGCGCGCTGGGAAGGGCATCAACAGCGCTGCGGCAAGGCACGCGATAGAAAAGGGTGTCGAAAGCTTCATCATAGCACGCTCCTTGCTCGAGCCCTTATACGGCCAGGAGGGCTGACCCTCCCTCGCTTAACCGGTTGCGGGTTCGGTTTAGACCGCGAGCGCGCCGCGCGTCCACGAATCGCCGTGGAGTTTCCACTGCGTCAGGGCCGCTCGCGCCAGCCACGCGGCGATCCACGCGATTGGCACTGCATAGAGCTCGACGTGCAGGCGATTGATGCATATCCAGGCGATGGGCAGCACGAGCGCGCCGCACAGCAGCCCTACGAACATCGAGAACCGCGTGTCGCCGGAGGCACGTATCGGAGCGAGCGATACCATCGCCCAGCCTTTGATCGGCAGCGCGGTCATATGCAGGGCAAGTGGAAGCGCGGCCAGAGTTGCGACCTCTGCGTTGAGGGTGAATACGTAAGCCAGCGGCCAGGCAAAGACCGCGATGACGAGTCCCATTGACCCGGCAATCCAGAACGAAAGCCGTCGAGCTCGGTAGAAGAAATGGCGCGCACCTTCGATATCGCGGGCGCCCAAGCGTTGTCCTATCACGGTCTGCGTGGCGGCCTGCAGGGGGCTCGGCACGACGAAGGTGAGATCCGAGACGATGTTGAGCGCGCGTAACGCCGAAATGACCGTCGGGCCGAATTGCGCCAGCATCGCGATCATCAGGGTGTCGGGCAGAACTACGGCTATCAGGAAGATCGCCTCCGGCAGTCCTAGGCGTGCGATCTCCAACGCGAGCTTCCATTCGATGTTGCGCGCACGTTCGAAGATGCGATAGATCGGCCGGCGTGCCGCGTAGATCAGGGCGTACGCGGCGGCGATCGCTTCGGACGTGAGGGACGAGATGCCGGCTCCGACGATGCCGAGCGGGTGATGGGTTCCCCACCCTAGAGCCAGGACGAGCAGCAGCGGGATGTGCACGAGATTGATGAGCGCCAACACGTAGACGCCCATCTTGCGGTTACCTGCGGCGCCGAGCCCCGCGATCAGCGTTCCCGAGACGACGATCGGGATGAGGGAGAAGCAGCGGACCGTCAGGTACTCGGCACTCGCCTTGACGCTGGCCAGCGGGCCGACCATGGCGTGTACGATCGGTAGCGAGAGCGGGATGCTGAGCAACGCGCACGCGATCGCGCAGAGCATCGGAACGATCGCGCCGGCGCGCACGCTGCGCGCGAAACCGTCCACGTCGTGCGCGCCGATTCGCTGAGCCGCCACGATGGAAAGACCGCTCGAGAATCCGCTGATGCCATAGATTGCCGCGACGAAGACGGCGGCCGCAGCCGTTACTCCGGCGAGGGCCACCGTGCCCATGCTCCCGATCGCGATCGTATCGACGATGCCCAGCAGTTGATCGCCGAGCATCGTAACGGCAAGGGGAAGCGAAAGGCGCCGAAATGCGGCGCCTGCGTCTGTGTGGTCGACGATCATCTCGGTCATGTCGTACCGCCGAAAGGTATCGCAAGCCTTACGGGTCCGGCACGGCTTCTCCTCGAAACCTTCGGCTCAGGGTGACGGGGGAGAAAGGGGGCGGGACGTGCGGAGAATCTTTATTGCGATCGCGTTGCTTGCGGCGTGCGGACTGGCAGGCTGCGCTTCTCGGCAGTCGCAGTCGGGAGTGCGTAACGCGGGGCGCGCGTCACCGACCGTTGCGCCGCTGGCCGATCCGATCGGCTTCCCCCTCTATGCCGGCGCGACGGTGCTGGCCGTTCCAGCCGGTACGCACGTGATCGTCAAGGGTACCGTACCGGGGAATCCGCCGCTCGCGCTTCCCGCCGGAACCTACCGCAGCCGTGAGGTCATCGCGTCGACATCGGGATCTTTCGAGCAGCTGCGCGCGTGGCTCAACGGTCTCGACGACCGCCCGCCGGCGGGCTACCTTCGCGCGGACGTTGCCGATCTTTCGGACGCGAGGACAGCGATGCGGCGCTTCGGACTGGACTTCACGGCTTTCAGGGGTGCCGGCGCCGGTAAACCGACCCGGCTGCTCGTGGTCGTGATGGATCCGGTGCAGGTCGATAAGCGGCTGGGCCCGCTCGTTTCGCTGCTCGGCACCTACGAAAGCCTACCTGGGCCGCTGCGCGGGCCGCTCGACGACGCCGTCCGCAAACGTACCGGCTACTCCGTCTCGGAACTGATGCGTCCGGAGAATCCGATCGGTGCGACGGTCGCAGCGATGCGCCACTTCACGAACGCTAACCGGCGCGGGATACTGCTTGTCGATGCAACCAAACAGTAACCGCCGCGTGCGCGCGCTCGCCGTTGCGCTTAGCGCGGCTGCATTGCTAACGGGGACGAGCGTGCAAGCCAAAACGGCGGCGCGTGTGCGGGTCCACGCTTATGCCGGCCTACAGGTGCTGTTCGTAACCGGCGTGCATCGCGATGTTGCGGGCAGCCAGTACGGCGTCGGCGGCGCCGCCCTGCTTGAGTTCGGCGCGCGCATGGGGCGTGTCGGCATCGTGCTGGAGGGGATTCCACCGGTGTCGATTCCGCAGCGCGCCTCCGCGTATTACGGGCAGGCGACGCCGGCGGTCGGCATCTTCAACGGTGCGGCGCGCTTCGCGGTGGACCGCAATCGGCGCCTCTGGATCGGCGCCGGCACGACGGTCATCAACCAGCGCACGCCGCTGCCCAACATCTCGCAGGTTGCATCGTCGCGGCTCGCTGGGGCGCGCTACGAACTCGCGTACGAGCAACCGCTGCGCGCGGCGCGGTTCGTTGAAGTATTGGTCGGCGCCGCGCCGCGCTTGTTCGGGGCCGATCGCTTCCTGTACAGCAACGGGTCACCGGCAGTGAACAAAGACGAACGTGCCTCCGAGGTGGATGCGACGCTCGCTTATGGCATCCGGTATCGCGAATCCGAACTACTCGTCGGCATACGCACGATCGATTTTTCGGCGCAATTCACGCGCACGGGTGAAGCGGCAGACCGCAATAACGGCGCCGGCCTCATGCTGGAGTGGCGCCGCCTCATCGGATCTTGACGCCTTCGAATGCGAGCAGACGCCGCCGCATCGAACCCGGTGCGGCGCCCTTGATGCGCCCGTCGCTTCCCAGGACGCGGTGGGCGGGGATGATGAGGTCCAGCGGCGTCGCGCGCATCGCCGCAGCTGCCCCGCGGTGCGAGAGCGGGTGACCAACTGCGCGCGCGATCTCGCCGTAGGAGATGCATTCGCCGCATTCAAGCTGCGCGACCAGACGCCACACCGCGAGTTGGAAGGGCGTGCCGATCAAGTGCAACGGCAGATCGAAGCGCCGCAGGCGCCTCGCGAAATAGGCGCGTACCTGCCGCTCCGCCTCGATCAGCAACGGGAGCGTACCGTTTGCCGAGATGCCGTGGCGCTTGGCCGGGTGGAAAGCGCTTGCGACGATGCCGCGCTCGTCTGCGGCTACCAATAGCGTAGGGCCCAGTGGCGTCGGCACGGAGATAGAGAATCTCCCGAGGCGGCAGGGACTGCAGGCGTGTGAGTGGCATTTTTCCGGCACGTAGCGCGGCATTTCACCACGAAGGAGGTTGAAGCATGCGGAAGTTTCGCTTGTTCGCACCGGTGCTGCTGGTCGCCGGCCTCGCCGCTTGCAGCCATGGCCACAAGACGACGATTTTGACCGCGAACGGCGCGGCCACCGTGACGACCAGCCAAGACAACAAGACAGCGACCATCACCACCAAAGGCGGCTCGATGACGCTGGGCAAGGGCGCCGTCGACGTCTCCAAATTGGGCGTGCCGGTCTATCCGGGTGCCGTGGTGGGAGACGGGGGCTACGCCATGAGCGGCCCGCAAGGCAGCGGCCAGATGGCCACGCTGACCACGACAGATCCCTTCGAGAAAGTCTACCAGTGGTACAAGAGTCAAATGCCTGCCGGAAGCCAGCAGATGAAGGTGGAGTCGGGCGATAGTTCGATCGCCGAATTCGCCGTTTCCAAGGACGCCAACGATCGAACGACGATCATGATCACGTCGAAGAAGGATGAAACCGACATCGTCGTAACGCACAGCGTGAGCGTGCCGACCCCGGCTGGGCAGGCGCCGTAGGAGGCCGACAGCCTCCTACGATCCGAAGGGGGCCGGCCGTTAGAAACCTGTTAGGTCCCGTTTGGGAAGTAGTGGTAGACGTTGATCTCGTAATAGACGCCACCGTGCGAATCACTCGCGCCGAATGTAACTTCCGTTTGGTCGGCGGTCCGGCTCCACGTATCCTCCGAGAACGCGTCCTTTGGATCCGCGGGCGTGAACGAAAACGCGGAGCCGAGAGCGTTTTGGATCGACGCTCGTAAGGACGCAGTCAACGCGGCGTTTGCGCCGCCGAAGACCGGCGTCTTGCATCCAAAGATGTCCTTCGAGCTGAAATTCTTTTCCTTCGCGGGAAAGTGGATGGATTCGATTTGGCAGGTATAGAGCGCGCGGTCGAACGCGACGTTGGTCTTATACCGATGAAACGTATCGCCGAAAGCCGACGCCATCATTGCATCGATGGCGCCGAGCGGGAGTTCATCGCCGCGCAGGGCGGCGAAGTTCGTCGACGCATCGCTCGTTGCAAGGGTGACCGACTGTCCCACGGCGCGAACGACCGTCGCGCGCGCAGCCGCGGTGATTCCGTGAACGTACGCGGCAACGTGAAGGTTCTTGGGCAGCGTCTGCATTACGGCGACCGAAACGCCGTTATGAGCGGGCTCGCTCTTGGTGGCCGAGACGGTGTAGGTGTGAATCGCGATGGAGCGTCCGGCGGGTCCGCTCCATAACAAGCGGACGATGCCCGCTTTCGTCGTCGATCGCGTCAGACGATAGCCCTTCACGAGCGGAGTCATCTCGGCGACGGTCCGGGCGACAGTCGTTGCCGTCGTCGTTCCAGGGTCGAACTTCCAATCGAAGCTCAGAAGCCAGTGCTCGCGCTCCGATAGCGTTGCGAACTCATCGGCGATGGTCACGAACGAGAGCGGGCCGGGCCGCGTGGCGTACTCCCGCTCGAATTGCGTGGCCGGCTCGGCCGCGCCCCGAAGCGAGGCGAAATCCGAGGGCGTCGCGGCAATCGCGGTTCGCATCGTCTCGGCGAAGGTCAACGGCTTCGCTTTCGGAGTTGCGGCAAGACAGAGCGCTACGGCGGTGAGCGCAAAGAGGTTGCGAAGGCTCATCGGGATCTCCAATCGTGCGGGCGGCGCCATTCCGAATTTTACGCCCCATGGTAGCGAAAATATTGATAAATGTCAATTATTTTCTTGCGCAGGCCCGGCGCACCGCCGGAGCCGAACCCGGAGGAATGGAACTTTCACGCCGCGCGATCCCCTATACGCCGTTCGCACGCGACTTGACCGAGACGACGGTGGCGCTCGTGAGCACCGCAGGAGTCCATTTGCGCTCGCAAGAGCCCTACGATGTCGATGGCGACGGCTCGTATCGCGTCATCGCCTCGGATACGCCGACCGGCGAGCTGATGGTTACGCACGCGCATTACGACCACGAGCAAGCCGACCGCGATATCAACTGCGTCTTTCCCATCGACCGGTTGCGCGAGTTCGTTGCCGACGGTACCATTAAAGGTTTGAATCACGAGTTCTTCGGCATGATGGGCTACACGCTTCGGCTCAAGCAAGTGCTCGACGAAACGGCTCCCGAGATCGCGCGCAAGATCGAACGCAGCCAGACCGACCTGGTGATCTTGACCGGCGGTTGACCGCTCTGCCACCGCACGGTCGTGCACGTTCAACGAGCCATCGAAGCCGCCGGTATCCCGACGATGCTGATCACCGTCGAGCCCGCCCAATCGGCGGCCGCGCGTCCGCCGCGCGCGGTCCATCCCGTGCGCCATGCCATCGGGACCCCGATCGGCGCGGCCGGAGAGGTCGCAGATCAGCGGGCCACGCTGTTGGCCGCCCTCGACTCGCTACTCCATCCGGTCGAACCGGGAACCATTCGCGAGATCTGAGAATCATGGGAGGGCGCGCCCGAGCGGGTGCGCCATCGTTCCAGAGAGAGGGGGTGAGAATCAAGTATGGCAGTTACCAAGGGACGCAAATCCATGGCCTCCAGCACCAAGACGCTGAAGGCCGGCGACGTCGCGCCGGATTTCGAACTCAAGTCGCACACCGGCGGCACGTTCAAGCTATCCGATAACAAGGGAAAGAAGAACGTCGTGATGGCGTTCTATCCGTTTGCCTTTACGCCGGTTTGAACCAGTCAAATGCCTTCGTACGAAGAGAATCTCGATCGTTTCGAAGGTTACGATGCTCAAGTTGTGGGCATCTCGATCGACAGCACGCACGTGAACGCCGCGTGGGCAAAGACGCTTGGCGGCATAACGTATCCGCTGCTTAGCGACTTCTATCCGCACGGCGCGGTCGCCGAAAAATATGGCGTACTCCGCGCCGAAGGGATGGCGGAGCGCACGATCGTCATCGTCGACAAGAACGGAATCGTCCGTTACGTCGACGTGCACGATATCGGCGAGCAGCCAGACGAAGAACAGATCTTCGACGAGTTGCGCAAACTCGGTTAACCGTCTCTCGACGGCGGATCGCAAGGGGCGGCTACGGCCGCCCCCTCTATGTAGAGATCGCGCCGCGTCGGCGAGATGCCGACGCTGCCGTCGCCGTTCGCTCTTGCGAGCAGCGATTGGAAGAGGCCGATTCTCCCGATACGGAAGCCCTGGGCGCTTCCCGCCATATAGAGCCGCCACGTACGGTAGGATTGCTCCCCCGCCGCCGCGATCGCATCCGCGCGGTTGCGTTCGATATTGGCAACCCACGCACGCAGCGTCCGCATGTAGTGCTCGCGCAAGTTCTCGACGTCTCGCACCTCGAATCCGCATCGCTCCGCGATTTGCAGCGCTTCGGAGACGAGCACGAGTTCACCGTCGGGGAAGATGAAGCGATTCATGAAACCGCTTGCCTTGCCGTCGGAGAGCGTAGGATCTTGATTTGCGATGCCGTGATTGAGAAAGAGCCCGCCCGGCCGCAGCAACGAGTATGCGACGCGAAAATACTCCGGCAGCTTCGAGCGCCCGACGTGCTCGAACATGCCAACGCTCGCAATCTTGTCGAACTCGGCCCCGTTGAGTTCGCGGTAGTCGCGCAACTCTACGCGCGCGCGATCGCCGAGCCCCGCCGCGGCGATGCGCCGGTTGGCTTCTTCGTATTGCCGGGGGCTGAGCGTGACGCCAAGCGCGCGGGCGCCGAAACGCTGCGCTGCCCGGATGACGAGCGCTCCCCAGCCGCAGCCGATGTCGAGCACGCGTTCCCCCGGCCGGACGCCCAGTTTGCGCAAGGTATAGTCGAGCTTCGCAATCTGCGCGTCATCCAGCGTCTGTACGCCGTCGTCGAAATACGCGCACGAATAGACCAGCTCGCGGTCGAGAAACGACGCGTAAAATGGAACGGGCTGATCGTAGTGGAAGCCGATCGCCGCGCGGTCGCGTTCCACGGAGTGCAACTTTCCCCGCAGAGTCGCCTCGCGCAAATCCGGACGCGGCTCTTTCGGCAGGCGCAGCAAGAGCGTCAGCATGCGGGGAAGTGCCGAACGCGGCATACGGTGCATCGCACCGTACATCTCGTCGACGGCATACTCCACCTGGCCGTCGCAATCGATCGCGCCGGCGGCGAACGCCCGGCCGGCGTTGAGATCGACCGGCGGACGGAACGCGGTGCGCAGCGCGCCCGGCGAGTTTACCAGTAGCGTAAAGCGCTTCTGCTCGCTTGCGGGGATGAGGCTGCCGTCCCACAGGCGGATGGCGAAGTTTCTGGCGTACGCGTCTCCGAAGAGCAGGCGAAGCACGGCCGCCGCGATGCGAGCATGCGGGTCTGCGGACGCAAATTGCTCGACGATCATAGACAGGGTTTCGATACCTCAAACCGCGGCTCCGCCAGGAGAGAATCGCTCCGGGGAAGATCGCGAGGCCCAGTCCGATCAGGAGACGGACTCGACCGGCGGTAGTAGCGCCACCTCTTCGTCGGTTAAGACGCGCGACCTCGTCAAGAAACGGACGTCCTCGGCGTTATCGAGCGAAAACATGCCACCGCGGCCGGGGACGACGTCGATAATAAGCTTCGTGTGCTTCCAGTACTCGAACTGGGATTCGCTCATATAGAAGGGCGCGTTGCCGATCTCGCCGAGCTTAACGTCGGAGTTGCCAACGATAAAGTCACCGAGCGGATAGCACATCGGGCTGCTGCCGTCGCAGCAGCCCCCCGACTGATGAAACATGAGCGGCCCGTGCTTCGCCCGAAGGCGCTCGATGAGTTCGAGCGCCGCGGGCGTTGCCTCAACGCGCGTGGCCGTCTGCACGCGCTAGGAGGCTGCCGGAGTTAAGCACGTTTCCATCTTTGGGCCGCCTTTTGCCCGAATACTTCGTTGCTCATCAGTCACGAAGCTACGGCTTCGCTCGTTTTTCGCGCCTCGTCTCCGAAGAAAATTCGGCGCCAAATCTGAAAACGGCTCAACTCCGACAGCCTCCTAGAAGAAGCCGAGCTTCTTTGGGCTGTAACTGACCAACATGTTCTTGGTATTCTGGTAGTGATCGAGCATCATCTTGTGGTTTTCGCGGCCGATTCCCGATTGCTTGTAGCCGCCGAACGCGGCATGCGCCGGATACGCGTGGTAGCAGTTCGTCCAGACGCGTCCCGCCTGAATGCCGCGCCCCATGCGATATGCCGTATTGAGGTCGCGACTCCAGACGCCTGCACCCAATCCGTAGAGGGTGTCGTTCGCGATCGCTAACGCGTCGGCTTCGTTTTTGAAGGTGGTTACGGAAAGGACCGGTCCGAAGATCTCTTCCTGGAAGATTCGCATCTTGTTGTGGCCCTGGAAGATGGTGGGCTCGACGTAGTATCCGTCCTTGAGCGCGCCGTTGATCGCCGCCCGTTTCCCGCCGGTGAGAACCGTTGCGCCTTCCTGGCGACCGATGTCGAGGTAAGAGAGGATCTTTTCGAGTTGCTCGCTCGAGGCTTGCGCGCCGATCATCGTCGTCGGATCGAGCGGGTTGCCTTGTTTGATCGCCTGCACGCGCTTGATGGCTCGCTCCATGAACTTGTCGTAGATCGACTCTTGCACGAGCGCGCGCGAGGGGCAGGTGCAGACCTCGCCCTGGTTGAGCGCGAACATGGCGAAGCCCTCAAGCGCCTTGTCGAAGAAGTCATCGTCATGCGTCATGACGTCGGCGAAGAAAACGTTCGGCGATTTGCCGCCGAGCTCGAGCGTGACCGGGATGAGGTTTTGCGAGGCATACTGCATGATGAGCCGGCCGGTCGTCGTTTCGCCGGTGAACGCGATCTTCGCAATGCGCTTATTCGATGCGAGCGGCTTTCCGGCTTCCAGTCCAAAGCCGTTGACGATGTTGAGGACGCCCGGCGGAAGCAGGTCGGCGACCAATTCGAGCCAGACCATAATCGACGCCGGCGTCTGCTCGGCTGGCTTGAGGACGACGCAGTTGCCGGCGGCCAGCGCCGGCGCGAGTTTCCACGCCGCCATGAGGATGGGGAAATTCCATGGGATGATCTGCCCGACCACGCCGAGCGGTTCGTGGAAATGATAGGCGACCGTCTCGTGATCGAGTTCGCTGATACCGCCTTCTTGCGCGCGGATGGCGGCGGCGAAATACCGGAAGTGGTCGACGGCAAGCGGAAGATCGGCTGCCGTCGTCTCGCGAATAGGTTTGCCGTTATCGATCGTCTCTGCAAGCGCGAGCAGTGGAAGCTTTTCTTCCATGCGGTCGGCGATGCGATTGAGAATCAGCGCGCGTTCGGCCGCCGAGGTCCTCCCCCAGGCTTCGCGAGCCTTGTGAGCGGCGTCGAGCGCAAGCTCGATATCGTCGACAGTCGATCGCGCGACCTCGGTGAACGGGTGACCGACGATGGGACTGATGTTCGCAAAATATTGCCCTTTAACCGGCGCAGTGAACTTTCCACCGATAAAGTTGTCGTAGCGCTTTCTATACGGTGACTCGACACCGAGTTTGTTGAAATCGTAGAGGGCTTGGCCTTCGAAGGTAGCCGTCATACAGCGTCTCCCAATTAGTCAGCATGTCGTGGTTCCCCCATTCTACCGCCGGAAGCTCCCGGCCGAAACCTATTACGAAAGTGTGAATGCAGGGCGCTAGGCCCTGGAGGAAGATAACCACGCCGAGCGCTCGTTTCCTGAGAGCGTTCGTCATCCGTCAGGCGTCACGACCTTGATGGGCAAAGCGGCTCGTGGCTTGCGTTGCAGACGTAGGGATGCGGAGGCGAGGGCCTTGGTCGGCAGGCGGCACAGGGGCTGGAACGGACACTGTTTGCGCCTCAGGAGGGCGCGCCAGCGGGCTAGCAAATGGTTAGCAAGTCGCCTCGGCCGGGCATTTCCCGCCGGGGCGATGTATAGAAACGTCCGATAGATTAAGGGCTCTTGGATTGCGGAGAGATGGCCGAGTGGTTTAAGGCGGCGGTCTTGAAAACCGCTGAACGCGACGAGCGTTCCGTGGGTTCGAATCCCACTCTCTCCTCCAGAACGATGCCGTCTTCCGGCTCGTCAGCGGCGGCGTTTGTTACGCGAGCTGTAGACGACGCGAGCCTTGGGCGGCTCGATGCTGGCATCGGGAAAGAGCGGGTTCCGCGAACGGGTCAGGGGCCTGCCCAGGGCGTATTCGATCGACTTCATCATCGGTTCTTCGTCTGAGGATACGAAGGTGATGGCATCGCCTGCGGCGTGTGCGCGAGCCGTTCGGCCGATGCGGTGAACGTAGTCTTCGGCCGCGCCCGGAACGTCGTAGTTGATGACGTGCCCGAGATCGGCGATATCGATGCCGCGCGCGGCGATGTCGGTCGCCACCAGTACGCGATACTTGCCGCGCTTAAAGTTGTCGAGCGCGCTCGTGCGCTGCGATTGCGAACGGTCGCCGTGGATCAGATCCGAGGGAATGTGATGTTTCTCGAGGGCTGCGGCCAGGCGGTTGGCGCGGGCTCTGGTCCTCGTAAATGCGATGGCCGAGCGGATATCGCTACTCTTGAGCAGCTCGAGAAGAAGATCGGTCTTACGCTCCTGCGGAACGGCGTAGACCGTTTGCGAGAGGGTCTCCACCGGCGCCGGTTTGCGCGCGAGCTCGATGCGCACGGGATCGCGCAGCATATCGCGCACGAGTGCCGAGATGGCGGGCGGAAGCGTCGCGGAGAAGAAGAGCGTTTGCCGGGCCGGCGAGACGTATTTGATGACGCGGCGCACGGCCGGGAGGAAACCCATGTCGAGCATGCGGTCGGCTTCGTCGAGCACGAGTATCGAAACGTCGTCGAGCTTCGCCGTGCCTCGCGCGAGATGGTCGAGCAGGCGCCCCGGGGTTGCGACGATGATATCGGCACCGCGCTTGAAAGCCGTTATCTGCGCGCCGAAGCCGACGCCGCCGTAGACGGGCGCGACGCGAACGTTCGTGTGCTTTGCGAGGAGCGCGAGATGTACGGCGATTTGATCGGCGAGTTCGCGCGTAGGTGCGAGAATCAGCGCGCGCGTCTTCCCCCGCGGTTTATCGAGGAGCGCCTGGAGGATCGGAAGGCCGAAGGCGGCGGATTTCCCGCTGCCGGTCTCGGCGCTTGCGAGAACGTCGCGGCCCTGCAGTGCAGGCGGAATGGCGAGGTTCTGGATTGGGGTCGGTTCGGTAAAGTGCAGGTCGCGCACGGCACGCAATAGCGCCGGCTGCAGGCCGAGTTCTTCAAATGTGGGAATGACGACGAACTTTCGAAGTGCGCGCGGCTCGATCGCATTCGAAAGATCGCGCATGGGTGGACTTCACCATAGCATGGCTAGGTCATTTGCGTCAACGCGAGGTGTCGGAATGCGGTGAGACTGCCCTCGCGGAGCCTGGAATCGGACTATTCGTATACCGTAACGCGCGTGACGTCGCCCGGAAGCACGTACTCGTCGCCGCGGCCGATCGCGCGCGCGACGGCCCAGCCGGCTGCCGGATTGCCCGCGGGATAGACGACGCGGATCTGCCCGTAGCCCGGCGATCTCGCCAGCCGTGCGGTTCGTTTGAAGCCCTGGTGCTCCAGATGTAGCGCCATGTGCGTGGATCCGTAGAGCGCGAGCGGCAGCGTGGCGGGCGGCGGCGCCGCCGGCAGCCCGGTGCTGCTTGAGGTCGATCCGAAGCCGGCGAGTGCTTGCCGGACGCGTACCGGATCGAGAACGTCGTAGTAATCGCCCTCCATCCAGCCCTGCGCGTTCACGCCCGGCAATGCGGTCGAAGCCAGCAGCATGGAGTCGCGCATCGAACCGAGCGAAATTTGATAGACCGGCGCGCCCGCCATCGCGATCCCTATGTGAAGCAATTCCCGTTGGGGCAAATCGGTCGCGACGTCTGGTTTGATCTTCGCGATGAAGGTGGGCAGCAGGGTCGCGACCGTGCGTGGATCGAGCAGTTTGTCGCGCAGAAGTCCGGCGACTTCGACCTCCGCTTGCATACGCTGAAAATCGTTGATCCGGTAGTCGTTTCCCGCTTCGTTCTGACGAACTCTGACGAACGCCAGTACTTGCGCGCCGTTCATCCGCGTAATACCCGGAGCGAAAACGGCACCGCTGTGGCGCGGATCGTAGATACGCTTCTTTACGTCGATCGTCAGCCCGCCGACGAGATTCACGGCGTGCTCGAATCCGGCGAAATTGATGGCGACGTAGCCATCCAGCGGAAGCCCCGTCAGCGCGGAGACGGCCTTCTCGAGTAACTCGGGGCCACGCCGCGGCGTCTCTTGGTCGCCCATGAAGAACAACGTCTTGATCTTCGGGATCGGATTGTTCCATCCGGGCTGTGCGAACAGGGTGTCGCGCGGGACCGTGATCGCATAGATGCGGTCCGAAAGTGGATCGAAGCGCGCGACGAGGATGACGTCGGCTTGACCGGCGGCGGTTCCCAGGCCCAGCGGGTCGTTTGCCCGAACGCCGCGCGCGTTGTTTGCGATGACCAAGACGTTAACGGGTCTGCTTCCCATCGCCATGCGGGCCGCGATCGTCCCAACGGCGCGCCTGTCAAAGAGGAAGAGCGCGGCGCCCGCGGCCGCAGCTGCCAGGAATGCGAAGAGCAGGGTGAGGAGAATGCGTCGCGGGCGGCGTCTGCGTCGTATGGGTGTCGCTGCGTTCTTCGAGTCCAACTCCTCGTTTCCGTAAAGAAGGGAAGGGTATGGGCGGCGGTGCCTCGATTGCCCGCATCGTGGGGAAACGCCTGCCTGCCTCGTACGGGAACCCGTTCCGCAACCTGTTAAGGATGTAAGCATGAAATACGTTACTCGAGCGCACGCCAAAGTCGACCGCATCGCCTGCCCGTGGCTCATACGGCGGTTCGTCGATCCGCAGGCCGAATTTCTGTTCGTCGAAGCCGACCGCGTGATGGAGACGGCCGAACGCGAAGGCGCCATCCCTTTCGACGTTCCGGGCGCCGCACTAGGGCATCGCGGTCCTTACTGCACGTTCGACGCGGTTATCGAAAAATACGGGCTGGACGATCCGGCGCTGGCGGAGCTTGCGAAGATCGTGCGCGGCGCCGATACGTCCGACCGCGAGCTCGCTGCTGAATCCGCGGGTCTCTACGCGTTCGCTAGCGGATTCCACGCGCTCTCGCCCTCTCGCTACGCCGACGACCACGCCCTCATGGTAGCGGAGTTCCCGGCGTACGACGCGCTCTATGAGTTCTGCCGGATGCGCGTGCAACCAGCGCGGTAAGTGCGCTCGAAGCGGGGGCTCACGCCGAATCTGATCGTGCTCTTCGGTGCGACATTTCTTATCGCATCGGCGGAAGAGCTGTGGTCGCGCTTCGTCCCCAACTATCTCACGGCGCTGGGGGCGTCGATCGCCGGCGTCGCGGCCTATGGGGCGCTCAAGGATTTACTCGAAGCGCTCTACCAGTTTCCGGGCGGCCTGGCCGGTGCGCGCCTCGGGTACCGGCGGGCGCTGCTGCTCTTCAACGTGCTCGCCGTGTGCGGCTATCTCGCCTTTGCGGCCGCGCAGCGCTGGTGGGTGCTCTTGATCGCTTTACCGCTGGTCGTGGCGTGGCAGGGTCTCTCGCTTCCCGCGTTGTTTGCATCGATCGGCGACAGCTTGCCGACCGGCGAGCGAAGCCTCGGTTTCGCCTACCAATCGATCGTGCGGCGCGTTCCGATCGTCGTCGCTCCGCTGCTGGGCGGACTCATGATCGCGCGTCTCGGAACCACTGCAGGAATGCGAACCGCGCTGCTGGTCGCCGCCGCCATCGGCGTCGCCGCGATCGCGTTGCAAGCGACGCGTCACCGCGCCGTCGCACCAGGGGGCGCGACGCTTGCGGAACTCGTCCGCGATGCCGCATCGCTGCACCCGCGCCTGAAGGCGTTGCTGGTTTCGGATATCGTCGTGCGATTCGGGCAGGGTGTCGGCGAGATCTTCGTCGTGCTCTACGTCGTGAGCGAGCTGCACTTCTCGACGGTTACCTTCGGGTGGCTCGTCGGGCTTGCGATGCTGGTCTCCATCGCCGTCTACGTTCCGGCGGCCCGCATCGCCGATCGCCGCGGGCGCGAGCCGTGGGTCACGCTGACGTATGCGTTCTTCGCGTTGTTTCCGATGGTGCTGGGCTCGAGCCGGAGCCTGCCGATGCTGGTACTGGCCTTCGCGCTCATGGGTTTACGCGAGATCGGCGAGCCGGCGCGCAAGGCGATGATCGTCGATCTGGCGCGCGCGGACCGGCGCAGCGTGGACGTCGGCTCGTATTATCTCACGCGCGGGCTCGCCGTCTTCCCCGCATCGCTCGTCGGCGGCGCGCTGTGGCGATTGGCCCCGCAAGCGACGTTCTTCGGCGCAGCGCTGCTGGCCGGGCTCGGGACGCTCGTCTTTTACGTGACCGTCGCGCGGCGCGCATGATGCGCGTACCGGTGCTGAAGCCGAGTTGGGAGACGGCCACCGGCTGCGTGTGCCAGGTTTCGGACACGAAGGTAACTTCTGCCGTTAGTAGGCAATCTTCGAGCATGAAGATCGTTTGCACGGCCCTGTTCTTTCTCTTCGGCGCGCTGGCAGCGGGTTCGGCACCGGTGCGCGCGGCTTCTATTCCCGCCGCTTCCTACTCCGCGCTCCACTTCCGCAACATCGGGCCGACGAGCGGCCGCATCGACGCCGTCACCGGCGTGGCCGGCAACTCGCTCGCTTACTACGCGGGCGGACTCGGCGGCATCTTCAAGACCACCGACGGTGGCTTGACGTGGAAAGCGATCTTCGCGCACGAGCCCGTCAGTTCGATCGGCGCGCTCGCGACCGCGCCCTCCGACGGCAAGATCGTGTATGCGGGGACGGGCGAAGCGAACCTGCGCAACGACGTCGCGTTCGGCGACGGCGTGTGGAGATCGACCGATGCGGGCGCACGCTGGCAGCACGTCGGGCTCGACGCTACGGGGAGCATCGCGGCCATTGCGGTGAGCCCCACCGATGCGAACACGGCATTCGTTGCGGCGCTCGGAGATCAGTACGCACCGACGACCGAGCGCGGGATCTACCGGACTACCGACGGCGGCAAGACGTGGAAGAAGGTGCTCTACGTTGGCGAGCGATCGGGTGGGTCGAGCGTCGCAATCGATCCGGCGAATCCGAAGATCGTCTTTTCGGGCATATGGGAAGGCTGGCGCAATCCCTACCATCTGAACAGCGGCGGCCGCAGCGACGGCCTCTACGAATCGACCGACGGCGGCGACACCTGGACGCGCCTGCGCGGCCACGGCCTGCCGGCCGGGCCGATGGGGCGCATCGCGATAGCCTTCGCGCCGAGCGACCCGCAACGCCTCTACGCGTTGATCGAGTCGAAGGCGGGAACGCTCTGGCGCAGCGACGACGGGGGCGCGACGTGGAAGCTCGTCAACGCGAGCCACGGCATCGATCAGCGGCCGTTTTACTTTACGTCGATGGCGGTCGATCCAAACGATCGCAACCACGTGTATTTCATGTCGGTCGGCATGTGGCAGACGACGGACGGCGGGAGCAAGGTCGCGCGCGTTCGCAATACCAAAGGCGGCGATTATCACTCGATGTGGATCGACCCGCACGATTCTAAGCGCATGGTCGCCGGCGGAGACCAGGGCGCCGAGGTTTCGGTCGACGGCGGCAAGACGTGGCTCTTGGCGCCGATCGCCATCGCCCAGTCCTATCACGTCGCCGTCGACGATCGCGTGCCGTATACCGTCTGCTCCGAAGACCAAGATGCGGGCAGCGCGTGCGGACCGAGCAACAGTCTCTCCAACGGCGGCATCGGCGCGGACGCATGGTTCTCGGCCGGCGGCGGCGAGAGCGGCTGGATCGTCATCGACCGCACGGATTCGAACGTCATCTACGGAGACGGTTACACCGGAGACGTGACGCGCTACGACCGCCGCACGCGGCAAGCGCGCGCCATCAACATCTGGCCCGAAGACGACATGGGCTGGCCCGCGCGCAAGCTCAAGTACCGCTTCCAGTGGACCGCGCCGCTCGCGCTCTCGCCGTTTCGTCCGGACCTGCTCTACATGGGAGGAAACCGGCTCTTCGAGACCGCCGACGGAGGCCAAACCTGGAAGGCCATCAGCCCGGATCTCACGCGTAACGACAAGGCGCGGCAGGGCTTCTCCGGCGGTCCGGTCACGCACGACAATACCAGCGTCGAGTATTACGACACGATCTTCTCGATCGCCGAATCGCACCGTCGCCGAGGCGAGATTTGGGTCGGAACCGACGATGGTTTGGCCTGGCTCACGCTCGACGGGGGCGCGCATTGGAGCGACGTCACGCCGACGGGTGCCGGGTTCGCTCCGTGGGGGCGCGTCGATTACATCGATCCGTCGCCGTTCGATGCGGCGGCGGCGTACATGGTGGTCGACTACCACAAGAGCGGAGACCGGTCTCCACATCTCTACAAGACCACGAATTACGGCAGAGACTGGACGTCGATCTCCGGGAACCTGCCGCGGACCAGCTACGCGCGCATGATAAAAGAAGACCCGTTCCGCCGCGGTTTGCTCTACGTGGGCACGGAGACGGGGCTCTGGGTCTCGTTCGACGATGGCGGAGCCTGGCAGCCGCTTCAAAACAATCTGCCGACGGTCCCCATCTACGATTTCACGGTGCAGAGGCACTTCGACGATCTGGTCGTCGGTACGCACGGCCGCGCGCTCTGGATTCTCGACGATATCTCCCCCTTACAGCACCTCGACGCGCAGGTGCTCTCGCAGAGCGCGTATCTGTTCCCGGTTCGGGAGGCCTATCGCTACCGTATCGGCGATTATACGCGGGGCGCGAATTATTGGAACGGCGCCAACCCGCCCTACGGCGCGGACGTCAACTTCTATCTAAAATCGGCGCCGGCCAAGAAGCAGAAGGTTACGCTGCAGATCCTCGACGGTACGACCGTCATTCGCACGATCGACGTGAAGAAACCGCACGCCGGCGTCAACCGCGTGTGGTGGAATCTTCGCTACGGCGCGATCCATCACGTAAAGGGATTCGTACCGTGGGACGGCGGCGGATTCCGCGGCCCGCTCGCGCTTCCCGGAATCTATACCGTGCGCCTGGATGCCGCGGGGGCGACGCGTACGCAGAGCCTTCGCGTGCTGGAGGACCCTCGATCGCATGCGACGGAGGCGGAACTGCGCTCGCAGCTTGCGTTCCTGTTACGCATCCGCTCCGACGAGCAGCGCCTTACCAAGACAATCGACCGGCTCAACGCGGCGCTCGCCGTGGCGCGCAAGCATTCACAAACGGCGCTCGCCGGGCAGATCGACGCGCTGCGACACCGCATCTACGAGCCCGAGGTGACGCAGCCCGAAGACGCCCTGCGCTACCCGATACACGTCTATGGCCGCTTGAGCAGCTTGGCGGGCGACGCGGCGTCGGCCGACGCCGCCCCAACCGCGTCGGAGATGCAGGTTCTCGGGCGGCTCGAACGGGAGATGCGCGCTCGCATTGCGCGTGCCGACGCGATCCTCCGGGCCTCTCCTGCTACCGCCGGCGGCGGTTCCGAGTTACCATAGGGGTATGACCGAATCACGGATCGACTTACGGAGCGTCCCCATGTGGGATCGCCCGGCCCTCGTAACAACGGCCCTCGACGCGCTCGACGTCGGCGGCTCGCTCACGGTCGTCGCCGAGTACCACCCGCGCACGCTGGCCGCCAGCCTCGATCGCATCCGGCCCCGGCAGGCATTATGGCGCTATCGCCACGTCGGCAGCGGCGAGTGGCTCGGAGAGATGACCCGCGTCGATGGCGATTCGGCGGAACCGTCGGCGCTCGAGCGGCTACGGCGCATCCGCCCCTTCGCGCACGTCGATCGCGCCGTTCTCCAGCACATCATCGACGCGATGGACGAGCACGAAGAGCGCAAGGGGCACGTCGTCGTTCGCGAAAACGAATTGCTGAGCGGCGTCGGCGTGGTGTGGAGCGGTTCGCTCGCACGCTCCTGCAGCGGCATCAATCGCGACCGGCTGCTCTATGAGTACCTTCCGTTCGAGATGTTCGGGATCGTGGAGTTCTTCGACCGCGGGCGCACGATGGGGCGTATCGCCGTGATATCTAAGACCGCGCGCTACGCGCTCATTCCAAGCCGCGTTCTGCGTTTGGTTTCGCAGCGCAATCACACGCTGCTGGCGGCGCTGGGCGAAGTGTGCGCGCAGCGCGCTCGCTTGCTGACCGACGCGCTCAACGCGCAGGTCTCGCTGCCGATCATCGCGCGCGTCGCCAACGCGCTGCTGCCGTACGCCGCCTCGGAGCGAGGGCTGCACGCGGTACTCGCGCCGCTACCGAGCATGACGCAGTCGCAGATCGCCGCCGCCGCCGGCACGGTGAAGGAGGTGGCGGCGCGCGCCATCGCCGATCTCGAGGGCCGCGAAGCGCTCAAGCGCGAGCGCGGGCGCATTCGGTATCTCGATCGCGAGAAATTGGTCGAGGTCCTGAACCCGTCGTAAGTGAGTTTCCTTCTGAAGTGGCTGCGCATCGAGAAGTCTCGGCACGTATCGCTGCACCCGCACCGCGCGCTCGAGTTCGACGAGCCTCCTGAAGCGCTCTTCGACCGTACGCTCGAAGGTATCGATCGGGTGCTGGGCGGCGTCGTGCGCGAGAGCGACCGCGCGCGCGGGACGATCGAAGCGACCTTTGGGCTCACCTTCTCCGAGCGGCTGACGTGCTCGTTTGAAGCGACGGGCGAGGGGCGCACGCGCGTGCGCATCGCGGGCCGGCGCGGCGCGCTGCCGCAGGCCACGGAGCGTTCCGACTACGTGGAACGGCTCGCCGAGTTCCTGGAGCGCGGGCGTTAGTTAACGGGTCGCGGCGGAGATCGTCTCGCAGGCCAGATACGGCTGGAGGGCAGTTGGGACGCGGATGGTGCCGTCGGCCTGCTGGTAGTTCTCGAGTATGGCTACCAGCGTGCGCCCAACCGCGAGGCCGGAGCCGTTGAGCGTGTGCACGAATTCGGGCTTGCCGGCCGGATCGCGGCGGAAGCGAATCGCGCTGCGCCGAGCTTGGAAGTCGGTGCAGTTCGAACAGGAACTGATCTCTCGATAGGTGCGCGCGCTCGGCAGCCATACCTCCAGGTCGTAGGTCTTGGCGGCGTTGAAGCCGGTGTCGGCCGAGCAGAGCGCGACCACGCGGTAGGGGAGTTCCAGTTCCACGAGCAGGCCCTCGGCGTCGCGCACGAGCGTCTCGAGTGCCTCGAAGGAGCGATCGGGAAGAGCGAGCCACACGAGTTCGACCTTTTCGAACTGATGCTGGCGTATCAAGCCGCGCGTATCTTTACCCGCGGCTCCGGCCTCTTTGCGAAAACACGGCGTGTGCGCGGCGAACTTGCGCGGCAGCGAGGCGGCATCCAGGATCTCGCCGGCGTGCAGTGCGGTGAGGGGAACCTCGGCCGTCGGAATCATGAACAGATCCGCGTCCCGGTCCTGGAACATCGCGTCGGAAAATTTGGTGAGTTGCCCGGTCGACCACATCGTCTCGCGCGTCACCAAGAGCGGCGGCGCGATTTCGAGGTAGCCGTTCCGGCCGGCGCGGTCGAGAAAAAACTGCGCGACGGCGCGCTGCAGCCGGGCTCCCGCGCCCGACAGCACGGAGAACCGGCTCCCCGAAAGGCGTGAGGCGCGCGCGAAATCGAGGATGCCCAGCGATTCGCCGAGCTCCCAATGGGGCTTGGGTTCGAAATCGAACTGCGGCGGAGTTCCGCTCGCGCGCACGACGGGGTTGTCCGCCTCGCCCGCGCCGTCGGGGACGGAGTCGTCCAGCAGATTGGGCGATTGCGCGAGCAACTCGCGCAACGGCGATTCGGCCGCATCGGGGGAGAGGCTCTTGGCACGCGCTTCACCGGCCGCGATGCGCTCGGCGAGCGCATCGAGCGGCGCGCGCAGCGCACGCGCCGCGGCGGCCTTGTCGGCGGCTTTGCCGATCTCGGCGGAGAGTACGTTTTTCTCGGCTTTGGCCCGCTGCGCATCGGCGAGCGCGGAGCGGTACTCCGCATCCAAGTGCAGAACCCGGTCGACGAACGATGCGTCGAGTCCGCGGCGCTCGGCCGAACGCCGGACGCGTTCGGGATCGCGACGAACGAGCACGATATCTAACATAGTGGAGAACCGCGGCATTATGCGAGGTGCGAAGCCACTCCTACCGAGGTTGGCAGAAACGGGATTCGACGCCGCGCGGCTGCCCGGACCCGAGCAGGCGCTGATCGCGTTTTTAACGCGCGCGCGGTTGGCGGCGCCGCAGATCGAACGCGTGGCCCTCTCGCGCGCTCTGCACCGCGTGCTCGCCGAGCCGATTGCCGCCGATGCCGACTACCCCGCGGGAGCGCGCTCGACGATGGACGGCTTTGCCGTCGATTCGCGCGCTACGCCGGGACGGCTCGCCCTCGCGGGCGAGGTGCGCATGGGAAGCGCCCCATCGGAGGCGCTCGCGCCGGGCAGCGCGTGGCGCATCCCGACGGGCGGCATGATCCCCGCCGGTGCGGACGCCGTCGTTCCCATCGAGGATGCGCGCATCGACGGCGCGAGCGTCGTCGTCGAAGGCGCGGTGGATGCCGGAGACTGCGTGACGCCGCGCGGCTCGGATATGCGCGCCGGTGAGCCGGCGATCGAGTGCGGACGTACCATCGGTGCGGCCGAATTGGGCGTGCTGGCGACGCTGGGCATCGTGGAGGTCCCCGTCTTTCGGCGTCCGCTCTTCGGCGTGGTCTCCAGCGGTGACGAGTTGGTCGATGCTGCGAAGGCAACGGATCTCGGCCAGATTCGCGATTCCAATAGCTGGGCCATCGGCGCGGCTCTGGAAGGTTTGGGGGCGCTAGCGCGCCTCTATCCGATCGTGCGCGACGACGAGGCGGCGATGGAAGGTGCGCTGCGCGGGGCGCTCTGCGATTGCGACGGTCTCGTCCTGACCGGAGGCTCTTCGGTCGGCGAGCGAGACCTGACGCCGCAGGTGCTCGAGCGGCTCGGCGCTCCCGGCGTCATCGTTCACGGCATTCGGGTGAAACCGGGAAAACCGACGGTCCTGGCCGCCGTGGGCGGGAAGCCGGCCATCGGTCTGCCCGGCAATCCCGCCTCGGCGCTCCTCATTCTCGAAGCCGTGGTAGCGCCGATCGTCGCGGCGCTCCTTGGTGCGCTCGTGCCGGCGCCGGTCTTCGAGGCGACGCTTGGCGCCGATATCGAGAAGCGTGCGGGCTGGACGTGGATCGTACCGGTCGAACGGGAGGCCGGAAGCATCCCCGTCGTGCATCCGCTGCCGATGCGTTCCTCGCACGTCAGCCTCTTGGCGCGCGCGCACGGGTATCTGCTGCTTGGCGAGGAGATTGCAAAGGTGGGCGCGGGCGAGCGCGTGAGTGTCGTCGCTTTTCGTACGGCGCGAAGATAGGCGTCGCCGGGTGCCGAGGCCAAGAGAACGGCGTGAAAGCGTTCCTGGCCGCACCGCACGTTGAAGCGCTACCCTTCACCACGCCGTTCGTCGGACCCGAGCACCTGATGCGCGAGGCCGGCCTCGCCTCGCTTCTTCGCCTGGGAGCGAACGAGAGCGCCTTCGGCCCCTCGCCCAAGGCGATCGAGGCGATGGCTGCAGAGTTGCCGCGCCTTTGGTGGTACGGCGACCCGGAGTCGTACGCGCTGCGAGCGGAGCTGGCACTCAAGCACGGGCGGGCGATCGGCGAGATCGGCGTTGGGGCGGGCATCGACGACCTCATGGGGCTCGCCGTGCGCGCGTTTTTGGCGCCGGGCGAAAGCGCGCTCGCCACGCGCGGCACCTACCCGACGTTCGGCTACCACGTCGCGGGCTACGGCGGGAAGCTCGCGACCGTCGATTATACGCCGGACGGGTTCGTCGACGTCGACGCGTTGATAGCCGCAGCCCACCGGGTGCGCCCGGCGATTCTCTACGTCGCCAACCCCGACAACCCGAGCGGGAGCGTGCTGCCTGCCGGCGAGATCGAGCGGCTTTGCGAGGCGCTGCCGGAACGGACGCTGCTCTTCTTGGACGAGGCCTACGCGGAGTTTGCCGAAAACGAGCGCGCCTTCGCCGATATCGATAGCCCGCAGGTGCTGCGCGCGCGCACGTTTTCGAAGGTTTACGGCATGGCCGGGGCGCGTATCGGTTACGCGATCGCCGCAGAGCGGAACGTGCGCACGCTGCAGAAGATCTGCCTGCAGTACGGCGTGAACCGTAACGCGCAGGTCGGAGCGCTCGCCGCCCTCGGCGACGACGCCTTCAAGCAACGCGTCGTCGCCGAGGTCGCCGCCGGCCGCACGGATTATTACGCGCTGGCCCGATCGCTCGGGCGCGCGTACCTGCAATCGCATACGAATTTCGTCTGCATCGATTTCGAGAGCGCGGAGCGCGCCACGCTGGTAGTAGGCGATCTCCTGCGCCGCGGGGTCTTCATCCGCAAGCCGGGCGCACCGCCGTTGGATCGCTTCATCCGCGTCAGCGTCGGGACGCCCGATCAGCGGCGGGATTTCGCGCGTCACCTTGCCGCTACGGCCGAGGCGCTGCCTTCGTGAGGTACGCGATCGTTTCGGACGTGCACGGCAACATCGAATCGCTGGAGCGGGCGCTCGCGCTGGCGACGCCCGACGACCGCGTCTTGTGCTTGGGCGATATCGTCGGCTACGGTCCCAATCCCAACGAGTGCGTGCGTCTCATTCGCGAGCGCGCGTACGCGACGGTGCTCGGCAACCACGACGTGGCTGCGATCGACAACTTCGGCATCGAGTACTTCAACGAAGCCGCGCGCAAGGCGATCGCGTGGACGCAGACCGTGATCGAACCGGAGAACCTTGCCTGGCTGAACGCCTTGAGCTACGAAGTGCGCCAGGGCGAGTTCCTACTGGTGCACGGCGCGCCGGTGGATTATTTCGAGTACGTTCTCGACAAACGTTCGGCCGCGAAGGCTTTTGCGAATACGGACGCGTCGCTCATCTTCATCGGCCACACGCACATCGCCGAGTATTACGTCTGCGAGGCCGACGGCGGCATCTCGCACAAACACGTGCAGCAAGGCGGCGAGCTCGAACTCGAGGAGGGGAAGCGCTACATCGTCGATGTCGGCAGCGTCGGCCAGCCGCGGGACCTCAATCCCAAGGCTTCGATGGTGTTCTACGAACCCGAGCGCAGGCGCGTCGAATGGGTGCGTTACGAGTACCCTATCGCCGAGGTCCAGGAGAAGATCCACGCGGCGGCGCTACCGGATCTGCTGGCTGCGCGGCTCGGGGTCGGCCGGTGATCGACAACGCCGAAAGGCCGATCGACGACGGACGGTGCTTTGCGTGCGGTCCGGAGAATCCCATCGGGCTGCACTTACACTTCGAGCGCAGCGGCGAGCAGAGCGTCCGCGCCCGCGCGCAACTCGAGCCGCAGTTCCAGGGATGGCAAGGCATCGCTCACGGCGGAATCGCGATGGCGCTGCTCGACGAGGCGATGGCGCACGCCGCCGCCGCTGCGGGCTTTCGCGGGATGACCGCCGGCATCTCGGCGCGCTTCCGCAAACCCGTTCCGCTCGGCGCGCCCCTCGTGCTGGAAGGCGAGGTCAAATGGCGTCGCCGCAACGTCCTCGCCATCGACGCGCGCGTTTGTGACGGCGACGGGAACCTCTTGGTCGAAGCTTCGGGGCATTTCGTCACCAAGGGCAGCTGGGAATAGCCGGACGCCCCTTCGCGATGGCAAAGATGAAGAGCAAGCGCGCCGAAGAGAGCGCGCAGCGTAAGACCGACGCGCCGGCCGTCGACAACCGCCGTGCGCGCCACGAGTATCATATCCTCGAATCGATGGAGGCGGGGCTGGCCCTCACGGGGACGGAGATCAAGTCGATCCGTCAAGGCGGCGTCAGTTTGAACGAAGCCTACGCGCGCATGCGTGATGGCGAACTATGGCTGCTCGGCATGCACGTGCAGGCGTACAAAGAAGGCAGTTTCTCAAACGTCGAGCCAAACCGCCCGCGCAAACTGCTGCTGCACAAGGAGCAGATCGAGCGTCTGGGCGGCCGGGCTGCCGAAAAGGGACTCACGATCGTGCCGCTGCGCCTCTACTTCACGCGCGGCAAGGTGAAGGTCGAGATCGGCTTAGCACGAGGAAAGAAGATCTGGGACAAGCGTGAGGCCGTCGCCAAGCGCGACGTGGAGCGCGAGATGGCCCGCCACGTACGGCGATAGCGCCTCGGCCGCGCCGCGAGACTTGACAAGACCCGCCCGGCTGGGCTAGAGTCCTAGTGTATTAATACAGTAATACAATTGAGATGCGGACAGAAGAACTCCGGTTGGACGAGCGCTCGGGCGTCCCGGTCTACCTGCAACTACGCGACCAGGTCCTGCATGCGATCGCACGCGGATCGCTTCGTCGCGGCGACCAGCTGCCCACCGTGCGCGAAGTTGCGGTAGCTCTGACCGTCAATCCGAACACCGTCAACCGCGCATACGCCGAGCTCGAACGCGAAGGGATCTTGCAGACGCAGCGGGGGCGCGGCACGTTTGTGGCCGGCAACGCGCGGGGAGACCGGCGTCCGCATCGGATCAAACTCTTGGAACTCGCCGAACGCTTCGTCGCGCAGGCACGGTCGCTCGGCTTCGAAGCCGACGAGATCGGGCGCGCCGCCGAGGCACAACTTCGTAAGCAACGATAAACGAATAGGAGAGATATGCAACTCGTTAGAGCGGTCGTTCCCCCGACCTCGGGCGCCCCGAAGATGCAGCCGGTCAACCGGCCCGCGGCGCATTTCGGCAACGCCATCTCCTGGACGGTCGCCGCGATCGTCATCGCGATCGGCTCGAGTGCGACGGCCGCCACGAACCAGGCGTGGCCGATCGCCGTTGCGGTCGTCGTCGCGGCGATCGTCTTGGTGTCGCTGCAGATGGCGAAGGCGTGGGAGAAAGCGGTAGTCTTGCGTGCGGGGCACTTCTCGCGGCTCGTCGGCCCGGGGCTGTTCTGGCTGATCCCGGCCGTCGACGCTATCGCCAACTGGATCGACCACCGCGTGCAGACCACGACCTTCACCGCGGAAGAATCGCTCACCAAAGACACCGTTCCCGTCGACGTCGATGCGGTGCTCTTCTGGATCGTTTGGGACGCGCAGAAGGCCGCGCTCGAGGTCGCCGACTACGGAGCGGCTATCGGCTGGGCGGCGCAGACGGCGCTCCGCGATATCATCGGCACCACCACGCTCGCCGATCTGCTCTCGAATCGCCAAACCGTCGACGAGTATCTGCAAAAGGCGATCGACGCGCGAACGACCCCGTGGGGCATCACCGTGCAATCGGTGGAGATACGCGACATCAAGATTCCCGACGTGCTGCAGGACGCGATGTCGCGCCAGGCCCAGGCCGAACGCGAACGCCAGGCGCGCGTGATCTTGGGCTCGGCGGAGAAAGAGATCGCGCAGACGTTCGTCGACGCCGCGAAGGCCTACGAGGGCAACCCGACCGCGCTCCATCTGCGCGCCATGAACATGCTCTACGAAGGGCTCAAGGAGAAGGGCGCGATGATCGTGGTGCCGAGCACGGCGGTCGAGTCGATGGGTCTGGGCACGATCACGGGCCTGACCGGGCTCGCCGGTTCGCAGCTGCAGCAACAGCTGCCGGAAGGGAGCGCGCAATAGTGAGGAGACTCGCACTCCTCTCCCTCGTCTTGCTTGCCGGCACGGCCGCCGCGCCGTCATCCTTGCCGGTACGCCCACCCAACGGTACGTATGTCTACGAGATCGTCGTGGGAGGCAGCACGCTCGGGAAGAGTACCATCGTCATCGGCTCGGTGCCCGGCACGATTACGGTACGAGAGAACGCGCGGCTGCTAAACGTCAACGCCACGGCGGCCACGCAATACGATGCCGCGACGCTCGCGGAGACGGCCTACTCCGCCGACTTCAATCTGCCGCAGGGGCCGCAGCACACGACCGTCACGTTCGAGCCGGGCGCCGTAAACGTCCGCGTTCCCGGCCAGAGCGTCGATATCAAAGCCGATCCTTCGGCACCGCTGGAGATCGTCTCCGACAATCTCGTGGGCACGAATCTCCTGATACCGGCGCTCCTCCATGCAACGGGCGCGGAAGCCTTCACGCTGGCCGTCCTTAGCGGCGGGAAGGCAATCGAGGCCCACGTCGTTGCGAAGGTCAGCGAAAAGCGCCCGGTCTTCGTTCCGGCCACGGATGCAGACCTGGTCGTCGATATCGGCGCGAGCGGCCTGCGAGAGATCTATTGGTACGATCCCGGCACGTACCTGGTTCGTGCCATCGAGATTCCGGCGCAGTCGGCAGAGTTTAGGCTGACGTCAAGCAGCCCCACCGTTACGCAGATCGGCACGCCCGCCCCCGTGGCAACGATGTTGCCCACCCCGCAACCGCACTTCAGGAGCGAAGACGTTGCTTTCAGGTCGTCTGACGGCACGCGCCTCGCAGGCACCGTGACGATCCCGAATGCCGGAAGGCGTCCCTTCGCCGCCGTGGTCTTGGTCGCCGGTAGCGGTCCGGAGACCCGCAACGAAGCGGTCGGCCCGAATCCGGTCTTCCTGCAGCTGAGCAACGCGCTCTCGAATGCGGGTTACCTCGTGTTGCGATACGATAAGCGCGGCATCGGAGAGAGCGGCGGATCGGCATCTACCACCACGCGCCGGCAGCTGCTTGAGGATGTCGAAGCCGCGTATGCGTTCGCACGCAAGCAGCCCGAGGTCGATCCCAAGCGCGTCTATCTGCTCGGCCACAGCGAGGGCGGCGAGTTGGTGCCGACCGTCGCAGCCCGGGAACCCGGCGTAGCCGGGATCATCCTGATGGCGCCGCCGGCGCTGCCGCTGTGGCGAATCTCGCTGGAACAGACGCTCGAGTCGGTGCCTCCGAAGGAACGGGCACGGACGCGGCGGCGGGAACTGCAAGCGCTGGCCGCTATTCGCAGCGGTGAACGAACCGGCGCGGGCATGGCGTGGTACCGGTCGTCGATGGATGTGGATCCCGCTGCCGATATCGCGCGCGTTCGTTGTCCGATGCTGATCTTGGAAGGGAGCGCGGACGTGCAGGTGCTCCCCAAAGACTTGCCGCGCCTCGTGAAGGCGGCGAGATCGGCCAACCATCACGTCGCGGTCCGGCTCTTCTCGGACGACAATCATCTCTTCATGCACGTGCCGGCCGGCGAACCGCGAACGCCGATGGCCGCACTTCATCAATACCTCACCGTTCCGGGCCGCATCGATCCTCGCGTCCTGGAGACGATCGTTGCTTGGCTCGGCCGGCACGCGGGCAAGTGAGCGACCCATGAGAGGCGCGCACCCGGAGCGGGCGCTCGAACGAGCCGTCGAGCGCGGCGGTACCATCCGCCGCGGCGAGAGCCTGCTGGTCGCCTGCAGCGGGGGATCGGATTCGGTGGCGTTGGCGGCCGTGCTGCATGCCGTCGCGAAGCCGCTCGAGCTGCGGCTGGCTCTAGGTCACGTCAATCACGGCTCGCGCCGTTCGGCTTGGCAAGACGAGGCGGTCGTGCTGCGCGTCGCAGCCGCGTTGCGCGTACCGGTTCGGATCGCGGCGCTGAAGTCGGGTAAGGCCGACGAGGCGACGCTGCGTGAGGCGCGCTACGCGGCGCTGGCGGCTCTGGCGCGCGATGTGGGCGCCGGGGCCGTAGCTACCGCACAAACGGCCGAAGATCAAACCGAGACGCTGCTGCTGGCGCTCTTCCGGGGCAGCGGCCTCGCGGGTTTCGCCGGGATGCCGTCCCGGCGCTCGCTGGCCGAAGGGATCGAACTGGTTCGTCCGCTCTTGCGCGCGGAGCGATCGGCCTTGCAGCGATACGTTCAGCGTGCCGGTTTGCCGTACGCCGTGGACCCGACCAATGCCGACCCTGGCTACCGCCGAAACGCCGTTCGGCAGGCGCTCGAAACGCTGCGGCCGCTCTTTCCAGGTCTCGATGCCGCTGCAGCGCGGGCGGCGGAACTGGCGGCGGCCGAAGTGGCCGGCAGCTCGGTGGCCGTACTGCGCAGGCAGGTCCGGGAGGCCTTGCGCGAGCAGGAAGCATTGCGCGACGTAGACTTCGAGCACGTAGAGGCGGTCGTGCGCGTGTTGGAGCGGGGCGGTTCCGGCCGATTCTATATGAAGGACGGGATCGATATCGTGATTGAGAAGGGCGAGTTGACGGTACACCGAGCGTGATGAACGAACCAGCGCGGCGCGCGACGCCGGGAGCGGAGCTGCAGACCTACGAGGGAACGATCGAGCGGATACTCTTCGACCGAGCCGAGATCGCCGAAGCGATCGAGCGGCTGGGGCGGCAGATCGCCCGTGACTATGCCGGGAAACCTCTGCTGCTGCTCGGGGTGTTGAAGGGGGCGCTGTACGTCGCGGCCGACCTTGCGCGAGCGATAGCGCGCTCGCCCGGAGGTCCGAGCCACCTCGAGATGGATTTCTTGGTCGTTTCGAGCTACGGCAACTCGACGCGCTCGAGCGGCGAGGTTCGCATGCTCAAGGACACGAGCGAGAACGTCGGCGGCAAGAACGTCCTGATCGTCGAGGACATCGTCGACAACGGCCTCACGCTTTCGTATCTCCAAGCGCTGCTGAGCGGGCGAAGCCCCGCCGATCTGCGCTCGTGCGTGCTCTTCGACAAACCGTACCGGCGGCGCGTCGACGTGCCCATCGAATACGTCGGGCTGGTTGCGCCGGACGAGTTCGTCGTAGGGTACGGCTTGGATTATCAAGAAAAATACCGCAATCTGCCGTACCTCGCGCAGCTTCGGTCCTGGGTATTTTCAGAGTAAGGTTGTCGTAAAAGCATAGTGAGCAAATATCTCCGGTCGGTCTTCCTCATCGTCATCGCCTGCGTCGTGGTCTTTTTGATCGTCGAGCGGCTGGTGATGCCGCCGAGCGATACGACCCATCTCGACTACAACGTCTTCTACCATAAGCTCGAGGCCCGGCAGGTACAGACGCTCCACGCCGTAGGCTTGCAGGTCAGCGGGAAACTGACCGACGGCAAGCAGTACACTGTTGCGATTCCAAATACCGATGCGGCTTTCGTCAAAGACGTCCAGAACCACGTGCGGGGAACGATCGATTGGCAGGCTGCGAGCAACGGCTCGCTCATCTCGCTCTTAGGCGGACTGCTGCCGTTTGCGCTGCTGGGTCTGGTGCTGTTCTTTATCTTCCGGCAGGCGCAGAGCGGCGGTAACCAAGCGCTTTCGTTCGGCCGTTCCCGCGCGAAGATGCTCTCGGAGAACCGCCCTAAGGTTACGTTCAACGACGTCGCCGGGGTCGAGGAAGCGAAAGAAGAGCTCGAAGAGATCGTCGAGTTCTTGAAATACCCGAAGAAGTTTCAAGCGCTGGGTGCGCGCATCCCCAAGGGCGTGCTGCTGCTCGGGCCGCCAGGCTCGGGCAAGACGCTGCTGGCCCGTGCGATCGCGGGCGAAGCCGGCGTCCCATTCTTTTCGATCTCGGGTTCAGACTTCGTCGAAATGTTCGTCGGCGTCGGCGCATCGCGCGTGCGCGATCTCTTCGACCAAGCAAAGAAGTCGGCTCCCTGCATTATCTTCATCGACGAGATCGATGCGGTCGGGCGCCAGCGAGGCGCGGGCCTGGGCGGCGGTCACGACGAGCGCGAGCAGACGCTCAACCAGTTACTCGTCGAGATGGACGGCTTCGACCAGAATACCGGCGTAATCCTGATCGCGGCGACCAATCGTCCGGACGTCCTCGATCCCGCGCTGCTGCGCCCGGGTCGCTTCGACCGGCAGATCGTCGTCGATCGCGCGGACGTGCGTGGCCGGCAGAAGATTCTCGAGGTGCATGCGCGCAACAAGCCGCTCGAAAAGGACGTTTCGCTCGAGACGCTCGCCAAGCGGACGCCGGGGTTCTCCGGTGCGGATCTCGAGAATCTTCTCAACGAGGCGGCGCTGCTCGCGGCGAGGCGCAACAAGAGCGTCATCGAGATGAACGACTGCGACGAGGCGATCGACCGCGTGATGGTCGGTCCGGAACGCCGCTCCGTGGTGATGACGCAGAAAGAGAAGACGAATACCGCCTACCACGAATCCGGGCACGCAATCATCGGCGGGCTGCTCGAACACGGCGATCCGATCCACAAAGTCACGATCATACCGCGCGGCATGGCGCTCGGCATCACCTGGTCGTTACCCGAGGACGATCGCCACAGCCGCACCAAAGAGGAACTTCTCTCCGACATTACGATGGCGCTGGGCGGACGGGTCGCGGAGGAGATCAAGTTCAAGGACGTTACCACCGGCGCGAGCAACGATTTCGAAAAAGCCACTGCGCTCGCGCGCCGCATGGTGACGCAGTACGGGATGTCGGATACGCTCGGCCCGATTCAGTACGGCCGCGGCAGCCATCAGGTGTTCTTGGGACGCGATTTCGGCGACGACCGGAACTACTCCGAAGAGATTGCCTCCAAGATCGACGCCGAAGTGCGGCGCATCATGGAAGGCTGTTACGAGCGCGGGCGTAAGATTCTCGAGGAAAACTGGGAGAAGGTCGAGCGAATGGTGACCTCTCTGCTCGAATACGAGACCGTCGACGCCGACGAGGCCAAAGCGATCCTCGAGGGCCGCCCCTACCAGCGCGACGAGCCCGGGGCCGGCTCCGGAACCGCACCGGTTGCGGACGGCGGCCCGGTGGACGAAGGCAAGCGCGCCGAGCCGCCCCAGCGCCTGCCGCCGAACGTTTCTCCGGAACCGGCATGAGGGCCGGGTGGCGGGTCGCGCCGGCGATCTGCCTTTGCATCGTACTGGCGGCCTCCGCGCTCGCGCCGGCCGCCGCCACGGCGGGGAGCGCGCCCGTACCTGTAGAGATATCGGGTGCCTTGCCCGGCGGCGGCGCATTCGTTCTGCGCTCCGATCCTACGGTGGGCGATGCGGCGGTGGAACTGTGGTTTCGGGCTCCGGGCGCCGGTTACGATAGCCGCACGCCCGGTATATCGCGGCTTGCGGCCGACGCCGCGGCCGCCTCTTCCGCACCCGGCGGCACGACGCTATCGAAGCTCGTGAAACGCATGGGCGGCGTGTTTTCGGTCAACGTGTTTCCGGATATCGTGCAGGTTGCTGCCAGCGTACCGGCCGGCGACGCGCGGCGCGTCGTCGCCGCAATGACGGCCGCGTACACCGCGCCGTCGGTCGACCAAGATGGCCTAAACGCCGCCGTGCTGGACGCGGCCTTCTCGATCGGGGAGCGGCGTTTCGATGCGGATCTCACGCTGCGCGATAGGTTGTTCGCGCAGCTCTTTGCCGGCGGACCGGCGCACTATCCTGCGACGCCCGGAGACGTAGCCGCTCTCGCGCACATCTCGCTCGCGCAGGTTCGCACGTTTGCCGAACGTGCATTTCGCCCGCAAAATGAGATTCTCACGCTCGCTGGAAACGTCGACTCGTCGCTCCTAACGGCGGTGGCGGCGGGCCGCAGCGGGCCGCCGATGGACCAGCCGTTCGATTCGCAGCCGGCGACGGCGGTGAAGCCGCTGCTGCAGACGGCTCCGGTTCCGGGCATCGGCTTCGGCTGGCTGGGACCGCCGATCGGCGACGCGCGTGAGGCGACGGCGCTCGATTTCGTGGCGGATTATCTGTTCAATCAAGAGGACGGAATCGTTGCGAAGACGGCCGGCGCGCAGCCTTCCGAGATCTTCGTAGACGGGCAGTTCATCACGCTGCACGCGCCGGGCGTTCTGCTCGTGACCGTATCCGGATCGCATTACGGCGCCGTCAAAACGGAATTAATCGAAGCCGTTGCGGCGTTGCGGCATCCGTTGCCGGCGGCGAAGTTCGCCGCAGCCCGCAACGCCTTCGAGTACCGCATTTTGCGCAACGCCCAGACGCCTACGAGTCAGGCCGATAACTTTGGCTGGTATACGGCTGAGGGCGACGGCCCCTACGCGCCGGGAGACCAATCGCACACCTACCTGCGAGAGGTCGAGTCGCTGGACCCGCAGTTCGTCGCGAAGGTCGTGCGCGAATACCTAGAACACCCAGCGGTCGTCGAATTGACCGTTCCCGCGAACCAGGAAGCAGCTCGATGAAACAGATTCTTGCGGCGGCGCTGCTGGCGATGACCGCTTTCACGTGCGGTGGGCGCGTGGCCGCAGCTCCTTTAGTGCCGGCGCCGAGCGTCTTTTCGTACGGCGCGGCGACCATCATCGAACAGGACGACCCGACGAGCGGCCTCGTGGGGACCGAGTTCTTCATCTCCGCCGGGCTGGACCGCCAAACGCAGCGGGAGAGCGGCGTGGCGGCGCTCGTGGCCGAGGCCATCCTGCGCACTCCCGTCGCGCTGGATGGCGCCGCGCCGATACCGCTACGCGCTGCCGTAGCGGACGCGGGCGGTTCGATCGCGTACGGCGTCAGCGGCCACGACGTGCACTTCTACCTCGAGGGCCGTAAGCAAGTCTACGCTACCACGCTCTTACCGATGTTTCGTTCGGCATTGTCGAAGCCGCAGTTTGGCGAGTCTATGCTAGCCTCCGCGCGCGCCTCGCTCGAGCGCAGATTCGCAGCGCTGGAACGCGTTCCGCTGACCGCCGGCATCGAGATGCTCGATCGCAGCTTTTACAGCCGGTCCAATGCGGGGCTGCCGGAGTTCGGTATGCCGGCGACGGTCGCGCGGTTGACCTCCGCCGACGCGCGAAAGTTTTACGCCGCGTATTACCGGCGAAACGGCGCGGTCGCAAGTGCGGTTGGGGATACGAGCACGCTCGCGCTCGCCGATCTCGAGCGCGTGATCGACGCGCTACCGCCCGGAACCTCGCGACCGGTTCGGGTTTCGACGTTGCCGCTGGCCGGGCACACGCGCGAGCTGCGCGCGGAGCGCAACATCTCCGTACCGTGGTTGGTCGCGCAGTACCGCGCTCCGCAGGCCGACAGCCCGGACTTCGGTGCGATGCTCGTCCTGACGGCTTTCATCGGGCATACGCTCTCCGACGTTGCGGAACTGCCGTCGATAGCGACGCGGCCGTTTGCGATGCGCGGTGTGGGAGCGTTGTACAACTTCGACGCGCGGCCGGCCAACGTTATCGTCTACGTCGACGGCGGGCTCGGGCACCCTTCGCGTACGTTCTCGACCGCGCTCTCCGTCGTGGATCTGCTCGGGCATACGAAGTTGCATGGGCGCATCGCAGACCTAAAGTCGATGGCCGAGGGTGACTTCATCAACGGCGCGGTCACGCTGGAGGATCGCGCGTGGTTGGCCGGCGTCTTTGCGTTGCAGCACGGTTCGCCCGATTACCTCAATCGCGCCGTCGCCGCCATCGAAGTGGTAACGCCCGCCGATCTGCAGCGCGTCGCACATCGCTACCTCGGATCGCCGACGGTGGCAGTGATCCTGCCGCGCGCGGCCGTACCGCACGGCATCTGACCGCCTCCCGTTTCGATGGCGGTCGCGCTCGTTCACGACTATCTGAACCAGCGCGGTGGGGCCGAGCGCGTCTTCGCGCACATCGCACGCGCCTACCCGGAGGCCCCGGTCTATACGGCGCTCTTCGACCCCAAAGCGACCGGCGATCTGGTCGACCCCGCAAGGGTGCGCGCATCGGCGCTGGCGCGGCTACCCGGCGTGAATCGCTATTTCCGTTATCTCGCCCCGCTCTATCCGCGCGTCTTCGAGTCATTCGACTTTTCGGCCTACGATACGATCGTGAGTTCGACGACGGCCTGGGCCAAGGGCATCCGCGTACCACCCGGCGCCGTGCACGTCTGTTACATCAATACCGTCAGCCGCTTCACGTTCGCCTACGACCGTTACGTCGGGGGTTTCGGTGCCCGGGCGCTCGCGCGCCCGTTCGTGCGCGGACTGGTCGCGTGGGACCTGCGCGCGGCGCAGCGCCCGACGCTCTTGGTCGCTAACTCGGCCAACGTCGCCGAGCGCATTCGCCGGTATTACGGCCGCGATGCCGAGGTACTGCATTGCCCGGTGGACGTAGCCCGCTTCACGGCCGGTCCGGGTGCCGGCGGGTATTTCGTCGTTGCCTCGAGGCTCTTGCCGTACAAGCGCATCGATCTTGCGATTCGGGCCGCGCAGATTGCGAACGTCCCCCTTTTCGTTGCCGGATGCGGACCCGCGGAGGGGAGGCTACGGCAGTTGGCGCGCGGTACGACGACGACGATGCTTGGTTACGTAGACGACCGGCGCCTCGACGCCCTCATCGGCAACGCCCGCGCCGCGATCTTGCCGGGCGAGGAAGATTTCGGTCTGGTTCCGGTCGAGGCGGCCGCGACCGGGCGGCCTACGGTCGCATATCGTGCCGGCGGCGCGCTCGAGACCATCGTGGAGGGCGTCACCGGCGAGTATTTCGACGAACCCAACGCGCAGTCGCTAGCGGAGGCGCTGCGCCGTTTCGACGCTTCGCGTTACGACGCGAGGCGGCTGCGCGCGCATGCCGAGGCGTTCGCTCCCGAGCGTTTCATCGAACGGCTGCGGAGCATCGTCGAGCGAGCGCGGCGATGATGCGCGCTGGGGCGGCTCTGTCGATGCGCTCGGAGCGCGCGAGCGATTGCGTCCGCAACGCCGTTCGCAACGCGTCGTCTTCGGCGATGCGGCGCAGCGCCGCGCTCCAGGCCTGCATATCGATGGGAGCGACCAAGAGCGCCGCGCCGTCGCAGGCTTCGGGCAACGCGGCCGAATCGGCTGCGACGACCGCGGCACCGCACGCCATCGCCTCGACGCACATCAAGCCATAGCCTTCGTACAGAGAGGGTACGGCGACCGCGAGCGAGCCGCCGTACAGTTCGCGCAGCCCTTCGTCGTCCGGGCGCACGCGTTCGTAGACGAGGCGCGCAGCCCGCAGCGCCGTTTCGTCTTCGGCGCTCAACGTTCCGGCGACCACGAGCGTCACGTCGCCGTCCGGAAACGCGCGCTCGAATGCGCCAAAGAACAGCGGCAGATTCTTGCGGCGGTCGGGGCCGCCGACGACCAGGATGTAGGGCTTGGCCGCGCGCGCCGACGGTACCGGCCGCCAAAATGCGTCGGGAACGGGGTTGACGATGGTAAAGAGCGCCTCGTCGACGGAGACGATGCGCGCGATCTCGCGAGCCGACCAGCGCGAAACGGTCGTCAGTACGTTCGCCGCGCGCAGGGCGCGCCGAATGGGAAGCTGCTCTCGCCAGCGCGCGACCAGATTTGGATGCGGATGCGTGAAGGCGAAGGCGTCGTGCATCGTAACGATCTTTGAGGAGCGCGCGTCGAAGCGGACGCCGTTCCACGGATACCACGTGCAATGCAGGCGCGCGGCACGTAGTTCGAGCAGCGTGCGTATCTCGAAGGGGAACTCTGCGCGCAAGAGTTCGGCGTGGGCGGGGTCGCGCACCAGCAGCGTGACCTCGATGTCGGGAGCGGATTGAAGGCCGTCAAGCACCGTGCGGGCGAAGCGTCCCATGCCGCGCCGGTCGGCGACGAGATTGAGCGCATCGACCCCCAACCGCACTACGCCGCCCCGTTCACTTTTGCAAGAGATGCGGGGCTAGAAAGATGGCTGCAACGGTGGCGCTGTTGAAGAGCGCGTGCGTCAGCATCGATGCCCAGGCATTGCGCGAGAGATAGTAGACGCCGCACAGAATCATCCCGCCGATCGCGAGCGGCAGAAAGGCGTATGGATCGGCATGCGCGAGCCCGAACAGAAGGCCGCTCGTTACGGCACCGCCCCAAAAGCCCCAATGCCGCCTGAGCGCATTGAAGGCAAAGATACGGAAAACGAACTCCTCGCCGATCGGTCCGATGACGACGGCGAAGAGCGTTACCAGCCAGCGCTGCAGCGGCGTTCGTATGCCTGCGAACATGCGCACGACCTCTTGCTCGTGCTTCACGTGCAGGGCGGACTCGATGAGCGTCGCTAGGCCGTTGACGACGACGAGCATCGCAATCGCTCCGAGGAGCGCGATGCCCGCATCTCGGAGGGTCGGCAGGCGGAAGCCGAGAGCTCGCAGCGGCGCTTTTGCAACCACCGGGAGGAGGAGCGCCAGATAGAGCGCGACGGAAAGATCGAGCACGCCCATGAGATCGAGTTGCGCGGATACCGGCAGGTGCTGCAATGCGGCCTTCGGGAGATGCCGCAACGCGGCGTAGATGCCCAGGACGACGGCGATGAGGGCCGCAACCGCCACGACGACCAGCACGATGCCGAGCGCCGCGAGCAGCGTCGGCCAAAACGCGAAAGCGTCAGGTTCCCAACGCGTCGGCCAATCGGGCGAGATCTGCGATGTCGAGCTGTTCTCCACGAATCTCCGGATCGATGTCGAGCGACTGCAATGCGCCTGCAACCGCCGCCCGCGGCACGGTCAGAGCCAGCGAAAGGCTGTTGGCCAGCGTCTTGCGGCGGTACGCGAAGGCGGCGCGGACGACCTGCCGGAACCACGCTTCGTCTCTCACCGCTGCGGCCGGGCGATCGCGGCGGCGCAGGAGCACGACGGTAGAATCCACCTTCGGCCGCGGGTAGAATGCGCCAGGGCCGAGCGAGAATGCACGCTCCACCTCCATCGCATACTGCACTGCAACGCTTAAACTGCCGTACGCCTTCGTACCGGGCCGCGCGGCCAGGCGGTCTGCGACGTCTTTTTGAATCGTGACGACCAATAGTTGCGGTCCCTCGCGCATCTCGACCAGCCGCACGATCAGCGGCGTTGCGACGTTGTAGGGGAGGTTGCCGGCGGCGATCCACGGGCCGCTGGCCGCAAAGGCCGCGTAGTCGAACGCCATTGCGTCCGCCTGCAGGAGCGCCGCTGCGCGCAGCTGTGGGTCGTCGCGCAACACGCGCACCATCTCGGCGTCGATCTCGATGGCGAACGTTGGGGCTCCGAGCGCGAGGAGCGCGCGGGTGAGCTGCCCCGTTCCCGCACCTATCTCCAATACGCGCACCGCCGGCACGTCCGCATCCGCGTGCGGCACGGCCAGCCGCGCGATGCGCGCCGCCGAGCCGGCATCCACGAGGAAGTTTTGCCCGAGGCGTTTCTTGGGTTTGTAGCCGTACCGGTCGAGCAGCGCGCGCGGGTGTTCTATTTGAGGCGGTACACCGTGATGACGCGGCGGCCGAATTCAACTGCGTCGTGCAATGAATTGAATCCAAGATCGATGCGATTGCCGAGAATCGCTCCGCCGGTGTCGCCGGCGATGGCGGGGCCGTAACCCGGGATGTAGAGCCTCGTGCCCAGCGGAATCACGCGCGGATCGACGGCGACGATCCCGTGGCCGGCCGGATAACCGCTCGCGGTGATGCCGCTGCAGCCGTAACAATGTGCGGTGTACGCCGTCGCGACCATCCTCATCGCACTGCCGGCGACGTAGGACATCTTCTGCATACCGCGCTTGGCGAAATATTCGAGCGCCGCATACTCTCCGACGCCCTCGTCGACGATCCGTGCCTTCGGCTGCCGAATCACGCGCTGCGTTACGACGCGCGCGTGAATCTTCTCGAAGTCGCGTTCGCTATAGCGTATCTCGACTTGGCGCTCGCCCGAGACTCCGCGTGCGAGGATCTTCGTCTTGCCGGGCGGCAGCGCGAAATCGATGCGCCGGATAACGGGCGGAGCGATGGTGCGCCGACGAATCGCGACCCATTTCGTTATGCGGATGACTCGCACGACGCCGTTTGCAACGACGGGATCGGCGAGCGACGGCCGTACCTGGTCGTACCGGCCGAGCCGGATGCCTTCCTCTTCGAGCAGGGCTCCGACGTCGGGCGCAGAGCTCGTGACGCGTATCGATTTGGTAGCGGTCACGACGGTAACCGGCACTGCCGGGCCGCTCACGGCCATAACGGCCGCGCGGGCGGACGCTTGGGCGGCGAAACTCGTGGCTGCCAGCCCGACGGAGAGAACGCTGAGGGCGAGCACGCGGGTCGCCTTCGATGGGGCGCGTCCGATCAACGCGACTCCTTTCCTGAGGGGCACCACAACGAGGTGGCAACGGCTTAGCCCAGGCTCGTCTCGAGCCTGTGGAAGCACTTTCAACCAGCGAGCGTTGGTGCCGTGAACCCTGGACGGCGCCGGCTCCGGAGAGTCCTTCGCGCAGTCGAGGTGGTTACTGCCAGGCGACCTCGATCGCCCGGCCATTGACTAACCCGGGCACTATACCACGATCCGCGGAAGATGGGAATATGCCAAAAGTCATATGAGGGCGCCAGCGCAGGCGCGTTCCGAAGCCCGGTGAACCTTCGCAGGAGAAGATATGCGGATCGGCTTTTTCACGGAATGTTACCGCCCGATCGTCAATGGGATCGTGGCCTCGGTCGACGGCCTGGCCGAAGGGCTGCGGGGGCGCGGCCACGAGGTGTATTTGTTCGCGCCGCGGGCTCCCGGCTACGGCGAAACCGACGGGCCCGTCTTCCGCATGCCGTCGCTGCCGCTGCCGACTTCGACGCCCTACCGGCTGACGTTGCCCCTGGTCAGCCGCCGCAACCTCAACCGCGTCATCAAGCGCTTGGACGTGATACACGCACATTCGCCGTTCGTCACCGGCTGGATGGCCGTTCACTATGCGCGCCGCTTCGGGATTCCGCTCGTCTACACGTATCATACGCGGCTCGAGGCGTACGCCCACTACATTCCGTTCGAACCGCACGCGACCCGCCGCGCGGCGACCCGGCTCACGCGCAACTTCGCCAATCACGCCGATGCCGTCATCGTTCCTACGACGGCCATGCGCGACCGGCTGCTTGAAGTCGGGGTTACCGCATGCGTCGAGGTCGTGCACAGCGGCATCGACTTGCGCCGTTTCGGCGCCGGAACCCGCCGCGAATCGGTGCGGCGCGAGGCCGGCGTGGGGGCCGGCCAGCGCATGGCGCTGTTCGTCTCGCGGCTCGCGCGCGAAAAGAACGTCTCCTTGCTGCTCGAGGCGCTGGCATGCGGCGGCGACCCAGCTCTGCACTTGGTCGTTGCCGGCGACGGTCCGGACCGCGAAGCGTTCGAGGAACGCGCCCGGCTCCTTCATATCCAAGACCGCACCCACTTCCTGGGCGCGATCGACCGCGATCGCCTGCCCGATCTCTACGCGAGCGCCGACGTCTTCGTTTTCCCCAGCGTCAGCGAGACGCAAGGGCTCGTTTTGGCAGAGGCCATGGCTGCGGGGGCGTTCGTCATCGCTGCGGATGCCGGGCAGAACCGAGAGGTCTTGGGGGACGCGGGGCGCGTGGTGCCTGCCGAAGCTGCCGCGTTTGCCGAAGCGATGCGGAGTCTTCCGGCCGACTCTACCGGCTACGCCGAGCGTGCCCGCCGCCAGGCGGCGCGCTTTTCGATCGACGAGCAGACGGCTCGGGTGGTCGCGCTCTACTCGAGGCTGCTCGCCGAGGAGAAGACCGTTCTGGCCGGGAGTTGACGCGAACATACGTTCGATTATACAATGGGTACGTGGCTACCATGGGAAAACAGACGACGACTCCCCCGCTGGCGGCGACGATCGGCTTCGCGGCAGACGAGCAAGGTCACGGCGTCGCGTATGTGCGTTTGACCCTCGCGCATCCTGAGGGCAATAGCCGTGGGCGGCTGCTGCGGATCCCGTTTCCGGTGAAGCGATGTCCGGCGCTCCTGGAGCGTGAGATAGGGTATGCGGCGCTGACGGCCGTCGCCGCGCGCCTCCACGAACGCGGCGTCGACCGAGTCCGCCTCTCGCTGGAAGATGGGCGCGTCGTCGAGGATCTACGCGAACGCCGGTCCGTGCCGCAGGCGCTCTCGATGGCCTACGTTCGCCTCGGGTGCGCGCTCAACCAGCTGCGCGAGGTAGCGATCGAGGTCGATGCGGGCAACGACGCCAGAGACCTGACGGCTCGGGCAAAGGCGGAAGCGGCGCTGCACGTCGCGGCGTGAACCTCGATGTACCGCTGCGCCGGCTGCGACCGGGGAGCCTGCCGGTCGATACGGCCGCTCTGGCGGAGGCGCTGATCGGCTGCGCGCTCGTGCGTGACTCTTCGGACGGCCGTGCGGCAGGACGAATCGTCGAGACCGAGGCGTACGGGATCGGCGATCCGGCCTCTCACGCCTATTGCGGCAAGACCAAGCGCAACGCGTCGATGTTCCTCCCGCCCCACCGTGCTTACATATATAAGATATATGGGGTGGCGACGTGCGCGAACGTTACGAGCGAAGCCGAGTGCGTCGGCGCGGCCATTCTGATACGCGCGCTGGCACCGATCGTGGGGCACGATCTCATGCGGCGCCGGCGCGGGATCGACGCGGAGCGCGATCTCTGCCGCGGGCCCGGGCGACTCTGCCAGGCGCTGGCGATCGATGCGAGCTTCGACGGCTCCGACCTGCTCCTGGGCGACCGGCTTTGGCTCGCGGCACCGGCGGGCCGCGCGAGCGTCGGCCGGAGCGTGCGGATCGGCATCAGTAAGGCTGCGGACCGGGCTCTGCGATTCTACGAGGTAGGGAATCCGTTCGTCAGCGGACGCAAAGCGCTGTCGACGGCTTGATAGTCGGTGAGCGCTATGCTATAGTTGCCTCGTCGCGAGGCAGTCGATCGACTTCCGCGACACTTACGTTCCCCAGCGCCGCGTCATTGCTTAACGACAGGCATCCCCGCCGGTGCGTTTTGGTTACCAGACGTGCGCGACTCTGACGAGAGAGATACTCCGCTGCAACTCGACAATCGCCCCAACGACAACAACCGGCCCCAGAACGGCGGCCGGCGCCGGCGTTCGCGACGCCACCGGCAACCCTTCGGACAGCATCCGCATAACGAGCAGTTCCCACAGGCGGAAGCATCGGGACCGCCGATGCTTACCACCCAGCAGCTCGCCGAGAAGACAAAAACCGAGCTCAACGAGATCTCCAAAGAGTTCGACGTGGCGACGCCCGTCAAACTCAAGAAGGACGAGCTGATCGCGAAGATTCTCGAGATACAGGCGGCGCGCTCGGGTATCGAAACCGCCAACGGCGTGCTCGACGTCCTGCCCGAAGGCTATGGCTTCCTGCGCCGAGACGGCTACGTGATCGGCCCCGACGACATCTACGTGAGCCAGACGCAGATCCGCCGCTTCGAACTCCGGCGTGGCGATCTCGTCGACGGCCAGGTTCGCCGGCCCAAAGAGAGCGAGAAATACTTCGGGCTGATTCGCGTGGACTCGGTCAACGGCTTGAATCCCGAAGCGATCAAGGGAAGACCGCTCTTCGAAAAGGGCACGCCGATCTACCCGCAGGAGCGCTTCAAACTCGAGGTGCGCTCTACGCAGCTCTCGACGCGCGTCATCGATCTGTTCTGCCCGATCGGCAAGGGCCAGCGCGCGCTCATCGTCTCTCCGCCGAAAGCCGGCAAGACGACGCTGCTGAAGAACATCGCGAACTCGATATCGATCAACCACCCCGACGCCCACATCATCGCATTGCTCGTCGACGAGCGCCCGGAAGAAGTCACCGACATGCAGCGCACGGTCGACGGCGAGGTCGTCGCCTCGACGTTCGACGAGCATCCTGAGAATCACACGGCCGTGGCGGAACTCGCGATGGAACGCGCCAAACGCCTGGTGGAGCTCGGTAAGGACGTGGTGATCCTGCTCGACTCGATCACGCGCCTCGCGCGCGCCTACAACCAGGTGATACCGACCTCGGGCCGTACCCTCTCGGGCGGCCTCGACACCGCCTCGCTGCACAAGCCGAAACGCTTCTTCGGCGCAGCGAGAAAGATCGAGGAGGGCGGCTCGCTCACGATCATCGCTACGGCCTTGGTCGAGACCGGGTCGAAGATGGACGACGTGATCTTCGAAGAGTTCAAAGGCACCGGAAACATGGAGCTCAACCTCACGCGCAAATTGGCCGAGTCGCGCGTCTTTCCGGCCATCGACATCAAGCGTTCCGGAACGCGCCACGAAGAGCTGCTGCTCACGCCCGACGAGATGCGCAAGATCTGGATGCTCCGCCGTGCGACATCGGTGCTCAACACGGGCGACATCACCGAGATCATTCTCGACAAGATGGCGCAGACTCGCACCAACGACGAATTCCTCCAGACGGTTACCAAAGAGGCGCTCTCGCTCTCGCGCGGGTACGAAGAAGGCAGCGGAAAGTACTAGTACTCATACGTCGCCGCCCGGCCCGCACGACGCGTCGCCGCGAAGACGTCTGAGGGCCACATCCATGTGGCCCTCAGACTTGAGCGAAGTTTCAGTAGTTCGCACATTTCGCGGCGACGCGTCGTGCGGGCCGGGCGGCTCGGTACGAGTTGGATGGAGGTTTCGTAATGGTCTTGGATTGCGGGATCTGCCGGCTGCGGCCGTGGCGTAGGGGCGACGAGTCGGCGCTCGTGCGGGCGGCGGATAACCCCAACGTGGCGCGATACTTGCGAGATCGATTCCCGCATCCGTATACGCTCGACGACGCGCGTGCGTGGATCGAGATCAACGAATCTTCCGACCCGCAGACTCACTTTGCCGTTACGATCGACGACGTACCGATCGGGGGTGCCGGTTTCATTTTGCACGACCGCGAAGAACGAACAACTGCCGAAGTCGGCTATTGGATTGCGGAACCGCATTGGGGGCGCGGCATCGCCTCTGCCGCCCTGCGCGCGCTGACGGATTACGCGTTCGCAACCCATGGGCTCGAGCGCATCTCGTCGGTCGTCATGCACCCCAATACGGCGTCGCAGCGCGTGCTCGAAAAGGTGGGCTACGAGCGGGAGGGCGTGATGCGCAGGGCCGTCGTAAAGAACGGCGAGATTTACGATCTGATGGTTTTCGCAAAGATCCGATGAAAGAGGCGAACGCGGCGGACGCGACCGCGATGCGGCTGCAGAAGTATCTCGCGCATGCGGGGATCGCTTCGCGGCGCGCTGCCGAAGATCTCATCGTTCGCGGGAAGGTGCGCGTGAACGGCTGCGTCGTGCGCGAGATGGGCACCAGCGTTGCGGTTGGCGACCGCGTCGACGTCAGCGGGGCGCCGGTCGTCTTACACCTGGAGACGACGTATCTGGTCTTGCACAAACCGGCCGGCGTGATGACGACGATGCGCGATCCTCAAGGGCGGCGCACCGTCGCCGATCTCATCCCGAAGGGGCTGCCGCGCATCGTGCCGGTCGGACGGCTGGACTTCGATACCTCGGGCGTACTGCTGCTCACCAACGACGGCGAACTCGCGAACCGCCTGACCCACCCTCGCTACGGGGTCGACAAAACGTATCGAGCGCTCCTCAAAGGACGCCTTTTGCCCGCTGAGATAGAACGATTGCGCAGCGGCGTGCATCTTGAAGAGTTCCGTGCCGCAGGCGCTCAGCTGCGCGTGGTCGCGGTGCGGCGTGAGACCTCCGTTGTCGACATCACGGTGCACGAAGGCAAGAACCGGCAAGTGCGGCGCATGTTCGAGGCCGTCGGCCATAGCGTCCAGGCCCTCGTGCGTCTGCGCTTCGGCCCGATTCGCTTAGGCGATCTGCCGCCAGGGGCCACTCGCCCGCCGAGCGAGCGCGAGCTCGCGGCACTGCGCGCGCTCGCGTGACCTCTCCCTCCGGTTCCTATGCCCTCGTCCACCGCGATGCCCGGCCGCTCGGTACGCTCGTGCGCTTGGCCTCCGGGGCGACTTTCGGCGGCGACGTCCTCGCGATCTGCGCCGGTCCGTGCAGCGTCGAGAGCCGCGACCAAATAGAGGCGACGGCGAAGGCCGTTGCGTCTGCCGGTGCCAACGTGCTGCGCGGCGGCGCCTTCAAACCGAGAACGTCGCCCTACACCTTCCAGGGATTGGGTGCCGAGGGTCTGCGCCTGCTGCGCGATGCGGCCGATCGCAACGGGCTCGGCGTCGTGACCGAAGTCCTGGACCCGCGCGACGTCGAACTGGTCGCCGCCCATGCGGATATGCTGCAGATCGGTGCGCGCAGCATGCAAAACTTCAGCCTGCTGCGTGAGGTGGGCGAAGCCGGGAAACCGGTGCTTCTCAAACGCGGGCTCTCGGCAACGGTCGACGAGTGGTTGATGGCCGCCGAATACCTCTTGCTCGCCGGGAACGACCAGGTGGTGCTCTGCGAGCGAGGGGTGCGTTCCTTCGATGCTGCTACCCGGAATCTGCTCGACCTGGCCGTCGTTCCGCTGCTGCACCAGCTGACGCATCTCCCGGTTGTGGTCGATCCCTCCCACGGAACGGGCATCGCCCGGCTGGTCGAGCCGATGGCGTTCGCGGCCGTCGCGGCCGGGGCCGACGGGCTGCTCGTAGAAGTCCACCCCGACCCGGCCGCCGCCGCCTCCGATGGGCAGCAATCGCTCGGGTTCGAGGAGTTTGCGCTGCTGATGCTGCGTCTGCCCGTCGTCGCACGCGCCGTGGGGCGCAACCTTCCAGCCGCCAGTCTCGTTGCCTAGGAGGCTGTCGGAGTTGAGCCGTTTCCGTCTTTGGGCCGCCTTTCGTCCGAATACTTCGTTGCTCATCAGTCACGAAGCTACGGCTTCGCTCCTTCTTCGCGCCTCGTCTCCGAACAAAATTCGGCACCAAATCCGAAAACGGCTCAACTCCGACAGCCTCCTAATCCCGCTGGGTAATCCACGAATCGCACCGCACCACAATACGAGGTAGTCAACACCCGCATGACCCGCACCAAACGCTTGGCCGCCGCCGTCTGTACGCTCGCCGTCGCCGCACTCTTCGGCGCGAGGGCTTCGGCACAATATTCCAATCAGTATACGCCGCCGAAGTTGCTGCGGCAGGGAACGACGACCAAGGCGATCGCCGGGACCGGAACCGTCGTCGTCCAAGTGCGGGTCAACGCCAACGGCACGCACGAGGTCATGCGCGTCCTCCGCACCAGCAACCGCGCCGACGATGCCGCCGCCATCGACATCGCGAAGAATTCGGCCTACCGCGTCGGCACGCGCGGTAATAAACCGACGACGGCGTTCTACGATTTCACCCTCAAGTTTACCGGTAAGGCGGTAGCGAGCAGCGTCATTGCCGGTGAATCGGGCCCCACCGCTCAGATCGGGCGCATGATACGCGCGGGCAACTACACCGGAGCGCAGGCAAAGGTGACCGCGTATCTCGCACTCAACCCGAGCGATGCGGTCGCGCAACAGGAGCTTGGCGCGGCGGACTTTTTTCTGAACGACTATGCGGGCGCCGCGGCGGCCTTCGATAAATCCCCGACGCTTCTGAAAGAATACCGGCAGGTGGCGGCCCACGCGTACGCCCTGGCCGCCGTTAAGACCGAGAACGACGACCCCGCCCAGGCGGTTGCCTGGGGCAAGAAGGCCGTGGCGCTCGACCCGAGCGGCAATTCATATTATGCGCTGGGGACTTCGGAGTACGACGCCGGCGATGCGGCCGCCGCCGTCGCCGACCTGAAACGAGCGCGCTCGAGCGCGTTTGCGAACAGCAAGACGAGCACGCGCACCAAGGTCATCATCGATACCTCGCTGCTGGCGGCGTACCTCAAGGCCGGCGATATGGCCGACGCTACCGGCACGACCGACGAGATGAAACGGCTCGACCCTTCGAGCACCGCGGCCGCGCGCGTTCTGGGCAACCATTACTTGGAGCTGGGGATCGCGGCGGGCAAGGCCAAGAAGCACGACGGCGCGATCGCGTACTTCGAACAGGCGGCTGAGGTAGGTGACCCCGTGGTAGTGGTCACAGCCTATACGCAAGCGGCGTTTCAAGAGAGCAACAGGTCCACGCCCAACTACACGAAGATGAAGGGGTACGCCGATAAGGCCCTCGCTGCGAAGGCAGACGATCCGTTGGCCAACTTTGCCGAGGGCGTCGCGCTCGCCGGCGAGTGGGCGACCGCCGGCAGGTCGAACCCCGACCTAAAGAAGCAGTCGATGGCCGCGCTCGCCAAGGCGGATACGCTCGCTAAAGCGGCGGGGAACACAAGCCTTTCTTTGCAGATAGAAAACTTTATTAAGAGCACGTTCAAGTAAATTTCGAATCGGCGGGATTCGGACGAGGATTTTCCCTCAGTGTGGGCCAATGGTCGGCCTGCACGGATGGGGGCCTTGCCCCCAATACTTTGTACTGTCTTAGCGCACACACGTTCCCATACGTGGGAGGGGTCGGAGATATAGTGTGGATTTTCAGCGGTTTCATTAGCGTGATGGATCGGGGCGGCTTCGCCATGTGGTTGCTGCTCATCTGTTCCATCGTCGCCGTCGCGATCGTCATCGAACGCCTGGTCTTCTTTTCGGCGCAGCACGGCGACACCAAAGGCCTGCTCCGCCAAATTGGCGCCAAAATATCGCAGGACGACATAGAGGGCGCCAGAAAGGTCTGCGCGCAGAACAAGGGCATGCTGCCGCGTATCCTTGAGTTCGGGCTGCTGCGTGGGGAGAAAAACCGCGCGGACATCACCGACGCGCTTTCGATCGCCCTGATGGAGCACTTGAACGCGCTCGAGCGCAATCTCGGCGTCATAGGCACGATCGCGGTCATCGCGCCGTTCGTCGGCCTTTCGGGCACCGTGCTCGGCATCATACGCGCGTTCCAGGATATCGCCCTCAAGGGGAACTCGACGCCGGCCGTCGTGGCCGCAGGCGTTTCGGAGGCGTTGATCACGACCTTTGCGGGTCTCATCGTCGCCATCACCTCGGTCATCTTCTTCAACTACTTCAAGACGCGAATCAAGACGTACAACCAGGAGATGATCGTGGCCGCGAACCAGCTCGCCGAGATGCTGCACTTCCATAACACCGGCGCGCCGATTCCGACGGACCTGTATCAGCCGTCGCCCGGCAAGCCCGCACCGGCCGGCAAGTAGCGCGGCGCTAGAGAGGGTTCCGTGGGACTCCTATCGGCAAAACAAAACGAAGACGTGATGGCCGAGATCAACATCACGCCGTTTACGGACGTGCTGCTGGTGCTGCTCATCATCTTCATGATCTTGGCTGCGATCGTCACGCCTCCGGGGTTCGAAAAAGAGCTTCCTAACAGCAACCCGAACCAGAGTCAGCAAAATATCAACCACAACGATATTCAGGTTCAGGTCAACGACAAGGGCGTCATCTTCGTCGATAGCCATAAGACCAACGCACAGGGTGTATACGCGGTCATGGCCCAGGTGCGTGCGAAACGTGGAAACAAGCACGTATCCATCATTGCCGATGCCAAGGCTCCGTACGGCATCATTATCCGCATCCTCGATGCGGCCAAGATCGCCGGGTTGGACAACGTCGGTTTCGTAACGTCTTAGCAGTGGAGGTTTGAGCTACTCGTGGCCGTTTCAACAGGTCCAGGCGAAGAAGAGGTCATGTCGACGATCAACATCACGCCGTTCACGGATGTGCTGCTGGTCTTGCTGATCATCTTCATCATTCTCGCCGCGGTTACGAAAGAACCGCCGCTGCCTAGCGCGATGAACCGGGATAAAGTCGTGCCGTCGCAGATCGTCGTGATCATCGACGCCAAGAACAACATACAAATCGGTTCGACCGTCGTGACTATTCAACAAGCCCACGCCGCGTTTCAGGCGCTTCAGAATCAAACTGGTAACAACTTCAAGAGCGTTATCATCAAAGCCGACCCGAAAGCCTACTACGGCATCGTGTTGCAGGTGATGGACGCCGCCAAATCGGTCAACCTCACGGAGTTCGGCCTGGCGAACCACATACAGGGAAGCAAGACCTAAGCGATGGCAGATAAGAAAAACGATTCGCCCTTCATCACGACGGGCGAGCGCGTAGGTAACTTCCTGGGCTGGGCCTTCGTGATCTCGATCGTGATTCACCTCGTGCTCTCGCCGATCTTTCCGGTGCTCACGCAGCAGCACTCGAAGCAGACGGTCGAAAAGGTTTCGGTCACCAAGAAGATCCAGGTGAAGGCGCCGACGCCGCCGCCGCCGACCCCGACACCACCGCCGACCCCGACGCCGCCGCCGCAGGCAACGCCGCCGCCGCACCAACAGCAGAAGGCGCCGCCGAAGTTGAAGCTCAACGTCCCCAAGACGACGAGCAACAGCGCGAACTCGCCGAGCCAGCCGGCGTACGTTCCGCCCAAGAACGGTAGTGAGAACGGCGTCCCGAATGGACAGGCGACCAACTCGCCGGCTCCCCCCGCGCCGCCGCCGACCGCGACGCCGCCGGCCTGCAAGGTGCCCTACCAGGACGCAACCGTCGTCCAGCCCGTTGCCCCGAACTACCCGGATAGCGCTCGCAATCTGGGGCTCGGAACCGTTACGGTGCTCATCGCCGTGACCATCGGGCCGTCTGGGAATCTCGTCCACGCGAAGATCGATCAGAGCTCCGACAATATGGCCATCGATCATTCCGCGCTCTCGGCCGCGCGGCAATCGACCTACGCGCCCAAGATCGTCGCCTGTAAACCAACGACGGGAACCTATCTCTTTAGAGCGACGTTCGACCCGAACAGCTAGCCTGTCGTAGGTTACGCGCAGCCCGCACTACGAGGGGCGTTCCCGGAAGGGAGCGCCCCTCGGCATTCACAAGCACTATGCGGTGGTCTCCAAGCGCGGTCGTTCGGCCCTCCTGCTCGCGATCTCTCTGTCGCTCTTGCTGCATCTCTTCGTCGCTGGGCTGATTCGATGGCCGTTCGGCCTGCAGCGCGAAAAACCGGAGTATGTAAGCCTAAGCACGCGCGAGATCCTGACGCTGACGCATGCGACCCCGTCTCCGCGCCCGCCGGTACGTCACCTACCGCACCCGTTGCCGGCGCGGGTCGCCAAACCTGCTCGATCGCGCGCGCGAATACGTATGCCGTCGAAGATCGCGGTGGCACCTGCCGGCGGTGGCACGAAACGGGCCGCCGTCCCGACCGGCAGCCCATCCCCGCTGCCGACCGCAGTGCCGAGCCGCCCCCCGTGCAGCGTCCCCGATGCCCCGCCCGGCGTGCTGCAACTGCCTCCGCCGCCCGAGATCGCGCCGGAGGCTCGTGCGGCCGGCACCAGCGGTATCACGAGCATCCGCGTAACGCTCGATCGCAACGCACGCGTCACCGCAGCGACCGTAGTAGGGACCTCCGGGAGCGGTGACCTGGACATGGTTGCGCTGCAGATGGCTCGCGACTCCGTCTACGCACCGCGTTACGTCAATTGCGCGGCAGTGCCCGGAACCTACACCTTCACGGTGAAGTTCGTCGCCTGGTAGAGGCCGCGGTTAGAGAACGCCCATATCACGCAGCAGGTGCAGCGTATCGATGTAACGCAACAGATCGCCGTGCGTTTGGTCGTCCACGTCGATAAACGAAACGCCGGTGCGGTAGCGGCGCAGCATGGTATCGAAGTGCGACCACCGTACGATGCCGGCGACGCGAATGACCGGGCGCGAATCTCCCCGCAGTTCGATCTGCACGATCACCGGTACGCCCTTAGGCAGTTCGGCGTTCGTGATCATCGCCATCCCGCCGGCGGCGATATCGTAGGCCTCCGTAAACTCCGGTTCGAACTCCTCAGCGATGCTGTAGGAGACCAGCAACGTATCGCCGACGCGCTCGAACTCGCGCTCGCGGGAAGATGCCCCTCCCGACGCGTCCTGCGACTGCTCCTCGCCTGACGGTTCTGCCATCGCAAACGCCTTAGTCCGCTCCCAGGAGCAATCCTTCCGGTAGCGTATCTTCGGCTGCGTGACTTTCACGCAAGCGCTGATTCTCGCGCTCTTGCAAGGGGTGAGCGAGCTCTTCCCCGTTAGCAGCCTCGGCCACACGATCCTCGTCCCCGCCCTGCTGAACTGGCAAAACGTCAAGCGCGATAATGGAACCTTTCTTCCGTTCGTCGTCGCCCTGCATTGCGGAACGGCTCTCGCGCTGGCAATATTCTACTGGCGAGACTGGGTGCGCATCGCCAAGGCGGTCGTGGCGGGGATCGTCCGCGGGCGGCTCGGAGAGGGCCGCGACGAACGCACTGGCTGGCTGCTCGTCGTCGCCACCATTCCGGTCGGTCTGCTCGGGCTCGCCCTGCAGAAGCCCGTGCAGCGCCTTTTCGGCGCGGTCGAGCCGGCCGCGGCGTTCTTGATGATCAACGGCCTGGTGATGTTTCTGGGCGAGTATCTGCGCAGGCGCCAGCACGAGGATCGCGGCAAGTCGTACAAACCGCTGGAAAAACTCACCTGGCTTCAGAGCGTCGGGGTCGGCGTCGGCGAAGCGTTTGCGCTCCTGCCGGGGATATCGCGGTCGGGAGCCTCGATGGTCGCCGGCCTACTCTTCGATCTCGACCACGAAGACGCCGCTCGATACTCCTTTATGCTCGCAACGCCCGTCATTCTTGCGGCGGCGCTTCTGAAGATTCCCGACCTCTTCGCACCAGGCGCGCACGTCGCACTGGGGGAAGCGGTGGCGGGCGGCGCTGTGGCGGGCGCTGCGGCGTACGCTTCCGTCGCGTTTTTGACCCGCTACTTCAAATCGAACGATCTGCGCCCGTTCGGGTGGTACTGCCTGCTCTTCGGCGCTCTCTGTTTCACCCTCGCCCGCATGGGAGTCATACATTGAAAATTCTCGCAATCGTATTGGCCGTCGCTCTGTTCGTACTGGGCTTGCTCTACGGGCTCGGCATCGTCAACGTGCTCACGTCGGCAGGTCACGGGCACCATATCAAGCACCTAATCCTGCTCTGGGTCTTGGCGGTACTGGCGTTGATCTGGGCCCGCTTCCAGTCCGCGCCCTCGCGCTGACTCGCGGCTACTTCGTGCCGACGAGGTAGACTTCGTTGCCGTATGGCGTGACGATATCGACGTTACGGCGCGCGTTGCGCAGATGCGGTTCGAACTCGTGAAGCCGCTCCTTCGTCGCCTGAACGATGATGACCGGATACTCTCGCGCGGCCGATAGCACGGTGGCGAAGGCGCGGGCATAGCCGTGTTCGTCGGCGCTGCGCGCGCCGAAGAGCGAATCGCGGTAGGAATGCTCGATGTTGTAGTAGGGGTTGCCCTGCCACCAAGCCTCCCACATCCAAATGCGTGCGTCGGAGCTACGGAACGCATTGCGCGCCGGCGGAGCTAAGAAGAGCGCGTCGGCTCGCTGCGAGGAGACCGTCGCCAGCACGTCGCTTTGGCGCACGGTGTTGCGCAGCATGTTGCTCCCGACCCACCGCTCGGTCTTGCGCAGGTAATTCCACGCGAGTTCGCTGGGCGGGAGATCTTGCATATCGTCGGGGTAGTGCGCTTTCTGCAGCCAGTAGGAGAGGACGAACCAGAGCCCAAGAATCGCGAGACCCGTCTGGCCGTCGCTTCGCAGATTGCGCACGTTGTCGTGCCACACGCCCAGATACGCGCACTGTTCTTCGGTGAAGAATACACCTTCCCACGCTTTGAAGCGATCGAGCGGATAGATGCGGCCGGGCAGCATCTCGACGATCTCCGCGACCTCGATGTCGCGCAATATGGTGAAATCGTTGACGACGAGCCCCTCCCCGGCGCGTACGAACCATTCGAGTACGTCGCCGCCGTGTACGGCGATGCCGTGGCGTTTGAGATAATTCAAGTGCGTGGGCAGACCCATCAGTGGGTCTACGACGCTGCGGGCGTCGTAGCGGCCGAGCAGCTCTTCGAGACGAGAGCCGCTGATACGGCGGGTGCGTGCGTGCAGCTCGATCACGTGCGTTCCTGCACGGTCTGCGCGAGCGCGCTTACGACGCGGGGGTCGAACTGCGTTCCGGAGGCCGTTTCGATGCGGTCGAGCGGGCGGCGATGATCTTCGCGGGTTTTTTCGCGGGCACTCTGTTCGAGCGCATCGTAGGCGATGCATGCCGAGAGCACCATGGCGGCCGGCGGGATCGCTTCGTGCCGGAGGCCGTCGGGTTTCCCCGTGCCGTCGTACCACTCGGCGCGCGCGCGCAGCAGCGGCGCCGCCGCTCCGAGGGTGGTCGAGCGTTCGAGGAGTGCGGCGGCAGCGACCGCGTGTTTTGCGCGGTTCTTCACCCCGAGACGCGCCATCGGCCCGAAGCGCTCCGCTTCGAGGATTGCGTCGTCGATCTCGCCCGCTGCGAAGAAGCGCACGGCGCAAGCGAGCTGGGTGCGATCGCTCGGCGACAGCTGGAGCGCCGCCGCAGCGTGCTCGGCGCGCTGGAGGACGCGCCTCCAGCGGCCCGGGGTGCCGTTGTGTGCGTCTATGCGGTCGGCGAGGGTATCGACGATCTCGCCGGTCGTCGCCAGCTTCGCGTCGAGCGCGTGCAGGGGAATGCCGACCGGTTCGATCTCACCGCCGCACGCGTGATACCACATGACGAACGTGCGCGTCTGTTCGGGCGCGAACGCCTGGCCGCTCTCGCCGGCGATCGTTGCGAGTGCTTCTTCGCGGTCGGCGAATCGCACGTAGGTGCAGGCCAGGTGGAGCGCCTGCGCGGCTCTTGGGATGCCGTGCCAGCGGAGCTGATCGGGGTACCCCGTCCCATCCCAGCGCTCTGCGCTCCAGCGCACGAGGTCGGCGGTCGGCCGCGGTAGCGGCCGTATCGATTCGCAGAGTCGCGCACCGCTGACGGGGATATCCCAGCGATGCATCTCGGCTAAGCGTGCGGGCAGCGGCTCGCCCTTTCCAAAAGCCGGATTACCGAGCGCGCCCAGATTACGGAGCAACGCGGCGAAGTACAGCGCGTCGGCCTCTTCCTGCGAGAGCTCGGCGAGCCGAGCCATCCAGACCGCGAGCGATGCGATGCTCGGAGTCGCTTCGGGCGGGGATCCGGCGGCAGCATCGGCAACTGCCCCAAAGAGCGATAGCACGTCCGCTAGGGCCCCGGGTTCCGGGCTCGAATTGGCGCCTACACGCTCGAATAGCGTCATCGTCATCCATTCGTTTTACAATTGCCGTGCAGAAACCCTCACATATTACGAGTACCGGCAACGTTTCCATGGTGGACGTTTCCGGTAAGCCGCCAACGCTGCGAACCGCTCGCGCCCAAGCGCGCGTGCGGATGAGCGCCGCCGCGCGCGCTGCGCTGGCGGCAGCGACTCTGCCCAAGGGCGATGCGTTCGTCGCCGCACAGATCGCCGGGATCATGGCCGCCAAGCGGACCGCGGAGCTGATACCGCTCGCCCATCCGATTGCGCTCTCCAGCGTGGATGTTTCGTTCGCCTGGGATGACGATGGCCTGTTGCGGGTCGAATCCGCGGCACGCACGACGGCCCCGACCGGGGTCGAGATGGAGGCGATGGTTGCCGCGGCGGTCGCGGCGCTCACCATCTACGACATGACCAAGGCGCTCGACCGATGGATCGATATCGAGTCGGTGAGGCTGCTGGAGAAGACCGGCGGAAAATCCCTTCGGCAAGAGCGGGATGCCCTCCGACAAGCTCAGGATGCCCTTCGACAAGCTCAGGATGACAGGGGATGAGGAGGGGGCGGGTGGCGTTGGTCGTGCTCTCTGACCGGGCGGCCGCGGGGCTACGTGCGGATGGATCTCTGCCGGTGATGCGCGAGCGGTTGGGGGCCGCCTATGAAATCGTGCGCGAACGCATCATGCCCGACGATCCCGGCGCGCTGCAGGCCGAGCTGATCGATGCGTGCGACGGCGGCATCGTCGATCTGGTCCTCACGAGCGGTGGGACGGGGCTCTCTCCACGCGACCGCACGCCGCAGGCTACGGAGGGGATCGTCGACTATCTGGTTCCGGGCATCGCCGAGGCGATCCGAGCGGCGTCGGTCCGCACCGTCAAGAGCGCGATGCTCTCTCGTGCCGTCGCAGGCGTGCGCAACCGGACCTTGATCGTGAATTTGCCGGGCAGTCCCAAGGCCGTTGCGGAGGCGCTCGACGAGATTCTGCCGGTACTCCCCCACGCTCTCGCGCTGCTGGCCGACGAGGTCGTCGACGGCTAAGCGCATGGACTTCGGCCGGGCCCAAGCCTACCTGCTCGGAACGATCAACGAGACCGCTTCGCGCCGCGAGCCCCATCGGCTCGATCGCATGCGTGCCTTTTTGCGCGAGCTCGGCGACCCGCAAGAACGTTACCCGACCGTTCACGTCGGCGGTACCAGCGGAAAGGGTTCCACGTCGACGATGATCGCCGGCGCCTTGCAGGCTTCGGGAGTGCGAACGGGTCTGCACACGAAGCCCCATCTACGCTCGATGACCGAGCGCGCGCGCGTCGACGGCCTTTCTATCGCGCAGGAACGCTTCGCGGAGCTGTTGACCGAGATGATGCCCGCGATCGAGCGGACGACGGCCGCCCACGGACGGCCGACATATTACGAAACGCTGCTGGCGCTCGCGTTCGCGCATTTCGCGCGCGAGCGGGTTGGCGCGGCCGTCATCGAGGTCGGCATCGGCGGGCGGCTCGACGGGACCAACGTGCTGCGGCCGCAGGTTTGCATAATCACGAACGTGGGTCTCGATCATACCGAGATTTTAGGAGACACCTTGGACGCGATCGCCGGCGATAAGGCCGGAATCGCTAAACCCGGTGTCCCGCTTGTCAGCGCGGTCGAGGATGCCGGAGCCCGGCGCGTCATCGAAGCGCACTGCGCCGCGGTCGGTGCGCCGTTCGTTCACGTCCTCGATGCGACGCGCGTCCTATCTAAGGACGAGCTGGGATACGGGCAGACGTTTGCGGTTGTCACCGCGCGTGCTCGATACGAGATCGCTCTTCCGGTGCTCGGGAAGTTCCAGGAACGCAACGCGGCGACCGCGATTCTGGCGCTCGAGCAGTTAGGCACGGAGCTGCGGCCTTCGCCGGACGCTGTGCGGCGGGGATTGGCAAACGTCGTGATTCCGGGCCGCATGGAGTACTTTGCCGGCTTCCCCGGCGTCGTCTTCGACATCGCGCACAACCCGGACAAGGCGGCACACCTGGCGGCGTCGCTGCGCTCGAAGTTTCCGGATCGCCGGTTCGCCTTCGTTATCGCCGTGAGCGAAGGCAAAGACGCGCCCGCTATCGTGCGCGCGTTCGCGGACCTGCGCGCCCGGTTCGTCTTCACGACATTCGCTACGGCCGGGCGCGTCGCAACCAAGCCGCAGCGTTTGGCGAGCCTCGCGGAGGCGCAAGGCCTTTGGGGAAGCGCGATCGCCGATCCACGCGAGGCGCTCGCGGCCGCACGGCGCAACGCGGCCGCCGACGAAATCGTCGTCGTAACGGGCTCGACGTTCGTCGTCGCCGAGCTGCGGGAATGGTGGATCGAGAACGCGGCCGCTCGAGAGCCCGCGCGCTGACGTGGAAGCGACCGGCCGGGGAGCCCTGCGCTTGCGCGGCAGCGAACTGCGATGGGGAGCGCGGACCTACCTGATGGGGATCGTCAACGTAACGCCGGATTCGTTCTCCGGCGACGGCCGCCCGCGCACCGGCGATGCCGTCGCTCATGCGATCGCGCAGTTCGAGCGCGCGAGCGATCTGCTCGACATCGGTGCGGAGTCGACGCGGCCGGGGCATACGGTAATCGACGACGCGACCGAGATCGCGCGGCTCGTGCCGGTCGTGCGCGAGGTGCGCGCTCGGCTGCCGAATGCAATCATCTCTGCCGACACGTACAAACCCACGGTCTTTCGTGCCGCGCACGAAGCGGGCGCCGACGTATTGAATTCGGTCTGGGGGATGCCGGGCGCCCTGCTGGCGGTCGCCGTCGAATGCGGCGCGCCGGTCGTCATCACGCATAATAAAGAAGAGGCGCGGTACGAAGGCGACGCGATCGACGAAGTGCTCGCCTTTCTCGAAGGCGCGGCGCATCGCGCGGTGCGCGCGGGCATTCCGGCAGAACGCGTCATCCTCGATCCGGGGATCGGCTTCGGCAAGAGCGCCGAACAAAACATCGCGGTGTTGCGCGGCCTGCCGCGCTTGACGGCCTTGGGGTTTCCGACGCTTTTGGGAACCTCGCGCAAGTCGACCATCGGGCGCCTGACGGGGCGCGGACCGCAGGAGCGCATCTACGGAACCGCCGCCACGCTCGCACTCGGCATCGCCGCCGGTATCGACATGGTGCGCGTACACGACGTGGCGGAGGCGCGCGACGTCGTGCGGGTAAGCGACGCGCTGGTACGCGATTGGAGGCCCGACGGATGGACCGCATAACGCTTCGCGGCATACGCGCCTACGGCCGGCACGGCGCCAACCCCGGCGAGCGCGAGCGCGAGCAGCCCTTCGATATCGAGATGGCGCTCGAGATCGATTTACGGGCGGCAGAGCGCAGCGACGAACTCGGCGATACGCTCGATTACGATGCGCTTTGCCGGGCGCTGGTCGAGATCGTCGAGTCCACGTCGTTTTTCTTGCTGGAGGCGCTGGCCGGCGCGCTCGCTACGACCGTGTTGGCCGACGCGCGCGTGCGCTCGGTCGAGCTCTCGGTCGCGAAGCCGGGGCTTCTGGGAGGTGCGACGCCCGGCGTGACCTTGCATCGCAAGAATCCGCGCTACGGCGCGCCGTTCGTCCCGTAGGTGAGCTGTGCGGCCGTCGGAATCGGCTCGAACCTCGGCGAAGCGGAGGCGAGCGTTCGCGCGGCCATTGAGGCGCTCTCGGCGGCGGGCCGCGTCGTACGCGTCTCGAGGCTTTACAAGACGCGCGCCTGGGGCTTCACGCACCAGCCGGATTTCATCAACGCCGTCGTGCTTCTCGAGACCGATCTCGCTCCGCGCGCGTTGATGACCGCGCTGCAGCGTCTCGAGCGCCGCCTGGGCCGCCGGCCGAGCTTTCGCTGGGGCCCGCGCGCGATCGACCTAGATATCCTGACCTACGACGACGCGCGCGTGGACGAGCGGGATCTTCAGATACCGCACCCGCGCCTGTACGGACGAGCCTTTGCGCTGGTACCGCTAGCCGAGGTCGACCCGCGCTTCGGGGCGGCACGCGACGCGCTGCCGGAGCGCGAGCTCCGCGGGGTCTCCCCGCTCTAGGAGCCTGTCGGAGTTAAGCACGTTTCCGTCTTTGGGCCGCCTTTTGCCCGAATACATCGTTGCTCATCAGTCACGAAGCTACGGCTTCGCTCCTTCTTCGCGCCTCGTCTCCGAACAAAATTCGGCACCAAATCCGAAAACGGCTCAACCCCGACAGGCTCCTAGGAGTTCTTCGGGCGGGGGGGGGCGAATCGGTAGCGCTCATGCCTGAAGACCTCTCACCCGCCGGCGCCGGCGCCCGTCTCCCCGCCTTGCGCGTCCGGGCCTTGGCCGAGGCCTTCTCAGCGACCGATCTCATCCGGCTGCGCATCGAGGGCCCAGGCAGCGATGCGGTGGAACTGCGCCGCTCGACCCGAGTACCGGCCGCCACGACGGGGGCTGCGATGGCCGAACCGGAGAGCGGATCGCCGCTTAAGACTGCTGCGGTCAAGGCAGACCTCGTCGGGATATTGCATCTCGGCCGCCCCGCGCCGGCCGAAGGCCAAGAGGTCGACGCCGGCCGCGAGCTCGCCTACGTCGAGGCGTTGGGGATACGCAACCCCGTGCGCGCTTCGGGGAGCGGGCGCATTCGTACGGTTGCGTGCCGGGACGGACAGGCCGTCGAGTACGGCCAAGTCCTCTTTGAGATCGACCGGAGTTAGCCGGGACGATGTTCAAGAAAGTCCTGATTGCCAACCGCGGCGAGATCGCGCTTCGCATCAACCGTGCGTGCCGGGAACTGGGCGTGCATACGGTTGCCATCTATTCCGAAGCCGACCGCACGTCGTTGCACGTGCGGCACGCGGACCAGGCTTTCTGCGTCGGCCCGGGCCCGGTGGCGCGCTCGTACCTCAACATTCCAAACATCATCTCGACCGCTCTGATCACCGGTTGCGACGCCATTCATCCGGGGTACGGGTTTCTCTCGGAGAGCGCTCGGTTCGCGCAGATCTGCAACGACCACGGCATAACGTTCATCGGCCCGAAGCCTAGCGTCATAGCGGCGATGGGAGATAAAGCAACGGCCAAGCGCGTCATGAGCGAGGCCGGCGTCGCCACGACCCCCGGCACGGATATCCTCGCTTCGGTGCGGGAAGCCGCCCGTGCCGCCGAGAGCATCGGCTACCCCGTATTGCTGAAAGCCACCGCAGGAGGCGGCGGAAGGGGGATGCGCGTGGTCAACGCCCCCGAGGAGTTGGAACGGGCTTACGCGAGCGCAACGGCCGAGGCGGAAGCGAGTTTCAAAGACGGCCGGGTGTATATGGAGAAATTGATACTGCGGCCGCGCCACATCGAGGTTCAGGTGCTCGCGGACAATTACGGCGCGATCGTCCACCTGGGCGAACGCGACTGCTCCGTGCAGAAGCCGTCGCATCAGAAGCTGATCGAAGAAGCGCCGGCGGCGAACCTGCCGCCGAAGACGCGCGACGCGCTGCACGCGATGGCGGTCCGTGCGTGCGCGCACGTCGGGTATACCAATGCCGGAACGCTCGAGTTCCTCGTGAGCGGCGAGCAGATCTATTTCATGGAGATGAACACGCGCATCCAGGTCGAGCATCCGGTGACCGAGATGGTCTATAACATCGATCTGGTCAAGGAACAGATTCGCGTGGCCGCGGACGAGCCGCTCGGTTACCTTCAGGGCGATCTGCGTTCGACCGGACACGCGATCGAGTGCCGCATCAATGCCGAGGATGCACGCAACAATTTCGCGCCGGCTGCCGGAACGCTCGAGCACGTGGTTTTTCCGGGTGGCCCCGGGATTCGGGTCGACACGCACGTCTATTCGGGCGTTGCCGTGCCGCCCTTCTACGACTCGATGATCGCGAAGGTGGTCGCGTTCGCCGAGACGCGCGATGCGGCCATCACGCGAATGGAGCGCGCGCTGCGCGAAACGGTCGTTAAAGGAACGCCGACGACGATCGGTCAGTGTTTGGAAGTCCTCGCCACGAAGCGCTTTCGCTCGGGCGATTACGACATCGATTTTCTGCCGAGCCTCCTGCACGCCGCACCGGTCGCGTAAGGGAGCCGATAGGCATGCCGTCGCGTCGTATGGCTCGCGAACTCGCGCTGCAGGCGCTGTTCAGCATCGAAATCGGTCACCGCGACGTCGTCGAAGTACTCGACGAATACTTGGCCTCCTACGGCGAGAGCGAGCAGCGCCGTTTCGTGAAAGATCTGGTGCTGGGTACGATGGAGTACGCCCGCGAGAGCGATCTCACCGTAGGCCCGCTGCTCGAAGGCTGGAGCGTGGACCGGCTGCCCACGATCGATCGGCTTCTGTTACGCATGGGGACGTTCGAGTTGCATCACCGCCCCGCGATGCCGCGACCGGTCGTCATTAACGAAGCGGTCGAACTCGCGAAGAAGTACTCGACGGAAGATTCCGGGCGGTTCGTGAACGGCGTACTCGCTGCGGTCGTCGCGGTCGCACTGCAAGGTGACGATGCCCAAGCGTAGGCCGAAGCGGGAGCGCTGGAGACGCGCGGTGCGTTTCGCGCTCGTCGGGGCGCTGCTGCTGGCGCTCTTTGCCGCCGGAACGGTCGCCGGCATCGTGGTGGCCTACTCGCGCAATCTTCCAAACATCAACCGCATGGCGGATTTCCAGCCGGCGCGGTCGACGCGCATCTACGCCCGCAACGGGCAGCTGCTCGCGACGCTCTACACGCAAAACCGCATCGTGGTGCCGATCGGGCGCATCCCGAATCTCGTCCGCGAAGCCTTCGTTGCGAACGAGGACCACAGTTTTTACTATAACGACGGCGTAGACTTCGAGGGCATCGCGCGCGCGGCGATTGCGGATCTCACGCACCGGCAGTTCCAGGGCGCCTCGACCATCACGCAGCAATTGGCACGCGGGCTGTTCCTCAATGACGAGATTTCGATATCGCGCAAGATCGAAGAAGCGCTGCTGGCGATGGAGATCGAACGCTACTACACCAAGGACGAGATCCTCGATCGTTATCTCAACTTGATCTATCTGGGCGCGGGAGCCTACGGCGTCGACGCGGCCTCGCACACGTACTTCGGCAAGAGCGTCTCGAAGTTGACCCTTGGGCAGGGCGCGCTGCTGGCCGGCTTGGTGGCTGCGCCGTCGGATTACTCTCCGTACGTCAATTTGAAACTCGCTCGCGAACGCGAGCGACACGTTCTCGGCCGCATGGTTGCGAGCGGATACATCACGCGCGGTCAGGCTGCCGCGGCCTTCGCTGCTCCGCTCGGTTTGATCGGCGCGCGGCCGCAGGGGCTCGCGAGCTATCGCGATCCGTGGTTCACAACGTACGTCATAGCGAAGATCGAGAAGGCGTTTGGTACGCGCGAGCTCTACGAAGGCGGTCTGCAAGTCTATACGACCGTCGACCCGCATCTGGAGCGGATCGCGCAGCGTCAGATCGATTGGGGGATCGCTGCCGCGAAAGCCGAGGGGATCGATGCCCATCAGGGCGCGTTGGTCGCCATCGCGCCGGCGACCGGTCAGATTCTGGCGATGGTAGGCGGCACGAATTTCTCGATCGACAACCAATTCAACCGTGCCTGGCAAGCGCGGCGGCAGCCAGGTTCGTCTTTCAAAGTCTACGTGTATACCGCGGCGATCGACGGCGGCATGCCGGCGTCGACGATCATCGACGATTCGCCGGTGAGCTACCCGGCGGGTAACGGGCAGACCTGGTCGCCTCACGACGACGACGACCGGTTCATGGGGCCGATCACGCTGCGCACGGCGCTGGCCCTGAGCCGTAACGTCGTCGCCGTCAAATTGCTACAGCGGGTAGGGATCGGCCGGGCAATCGAGTACGCGCACCGAATGGGCGTCAAGTCCCCGCTCGACGCCGATCTATCGCTGGTTCTGGGGACGTCCGTGGTTACGCCGCTCGACCAGGCCAGCGGCTATCAAACGCTTGCCGACGAAGGCGTGCATATCGATCCGACGGCGCTGACGGTCGTGCGCGACTCGCTCGGCAACGTCGTTCTCGACGATCGCTATCCGCAGCAGACCGAAGTCGTGAGCGCCGGTACCGCGTATATCATGGATACGATGCTAGAAGACGTCATCGAGCACGGGACCGGCTACCCGAACGCGATCATCGGCCGCCCCGCTGCCGGCAAGACCGGCACCACGTCGGATTTTCGCGACGCATGGTTCGTAGGGTACACGCCCGATTTGGTGACGGCGGTCTGGATCGGCAACGACGACTATTCGCCGATGAACGAGTCCTACGGCGGCGACATCCCGGCGCGCATCTGGGCACGTTTCATGAAAGCGGCCCTCGCCAAGGTGCCCAAACACCGTTTCCCGTTCCCCACGGGCGAGGTCGTAAAGGCTCCATCGTGCCGCGGCGGCTACGAATACTATCTCGACGGCACGCAGCCGGAGACGGCGTGTGGACGAGGCGCCGCTCCGGTGCCCACCGGAAAGCCGACGGCTTCCAGCGCAAAGGGTATCGGCGTACCGATCGAGGCAGATCCATACGCAACCGCGAGCTCGGCACCGACGCCGCCTTCGGTCACGCAGCCACCTTCGGCTACGCAGCCGCCCAACAGCGTCGGGGACGGCACGCATTACATCTTGCTCGGCTCCCCGCCCCCGAAGGCGTCGCCGCAGCCATGAGCGGCGCACCCGCCGGGAGAGTCGAGTCCGTCAGCCGCGTGGTAGCCTACATCGGACGGCTCGTCGCGCAGAACAAGACGCTGGCCGGCCTGCTCGTACGCGGCGAAGTTTCGGGCTGGGCGCGCTCGGCCGCAGGACACGTCTACTTCGATCTCAAGGAAGATACGGACATCCTTAAGTGCGTGGTGTGGTCGAGCAACGCGGACGCGCTGCCGCCGTTCAAAGACGGCGACGAGGTGATTGCCGGCGGCGATTTTGGCACCTACGCGCAACGCAGCACGTACCAGCTGTACGTCACGTCGCTCGAGCACACGGGCCTCGGCAAGCTGTACGTTCAGTTCGAGGCGCTCAAAGAGCGCTTTCGCAAGGAAGGTTTGTTCGCCGCCGAACGCAAGCGGCCGATGCCCGCATTCCCTCTGCGGGTGGCGCTGGTCTCCGCGCGCGCCAAGGGGGCGGAGGATTTTCTGACAACGCTGGCGCGCCGCGCGCCGCAGATCGTCGTCGAGTTCGTCGAGACCCGCATGCAAGGTGAGGGTGCGGAGTACGAGATCGCTGCGGCGATCGGCGCGGCGTCGCGGATGGACGTCGACGCGATCGTCGTCGCGCGCGGAGGCGGCTCCTATGAAGACCTGTTTCCGTTCAATCTCGAGCCGGTCGTGCGCGCGATCGTGGAGTCTGCGCGCCCCGTGCTCTCGGCGATCGGGCACACCGGCGACGTTCATCTCTGCGACCTGGTCGCGGACCGCGCGTGCGAGACGCCTTCGAATGCAGCGCACTACTTCGGCGCGATTCGCGACTCGTTCGTGCAACTGCTCGCTAGCCTCGCCGCGCGCTTGGAGCGAGCCGTGCGAACGCTCGCGACCGGGCGCGCGCAGAGATACGACGCCGCCGCTGAATCGCTGCGGCACGTCGCGCAGCGGTACGCCGATGGGCGCCGGCAGCGAGTGCTGCTCCTGGAACGCCGCCTCGACGCGCAGACGCCGCTGCTGCGCGTCGCGCGGCGTGCAGAGCGCTTGAACCGCGCCGCATCGCGGCTGCAGGCCGCCGCCCAATACGCGCTCGCTCCTGCGGCGCGGCGCTTCGCAACGGCGCGGCGAGACCTCGAGCAGGCGCGCGGACGCGCGCTCGCGGATGCGCGGCAACGGTTCGAGCTTGCCGCTGCCCGGTTGACGGGCAGCGATCCCAGCGCTCCGCTGGAACGCGGCTACGCGATCGTTGTGGTTGCCGGGCGCGCTTTGCGCAGCGCGGCCGGCGTCGTTCCCGGCGAAACGATCGAGGCTAGGCTGAGGCGCGGGACGCTCGCCGCGCGCGTCGAACGGGTCACCCTCGATGACTGAACCGGCCGGAGGCGCCTTCGAGCAGAGAGTGCAGCGCCTCGAATCGATCGTCAAAGAGCTCGAGGGCGGGAGCGTCGAGCTCGACCGCGCCGTCGCTCTCTTCAAAGAGGGCAAGGCGCTGGCGCGCGAATGCGAGTCGCTGTTGAAGGTCGCCCAGGAACAGATCGATCGGGCGATGGAGTCCGGCGCCGCGCAGAGCGCCGATCCGGCCGCCGGAGAAGAGATCCCCTTTTAGCTGCTAGCTGCCGTTTTTGCGTTCGGAGGAATACCCATGCCGATCTTTGCCGCCGCGCCGCCCGTTCGCGTATCCGCTCCGGGCGGCTTCGATTACGTCGCCGTAGACGCACGCCGAGGGCGCGTCTACGCCGCCGACGCCGGGACCCACGGACTGCTCGTCGTGAATGCCGAGACCGGGAAGGTTGTCGGTACGGTGCGCGTCGGGCGTATGCACGGCCTTGCCGTGAACGAGGCGAACGGGAACGTCTATACCGGGGATCACGCCGATGCGATCTCGGAGGTCGATCCCACGACGATGAAAGAGATCCGGCGCGTCAAGGTGGGTGGCCCGGTCGACGCGATCGCCTACGATTCCGGGATGCATCGCATCTATGCGGACGAAGACGACGGCAACCGCCTCTTCGTCGTCGATTCGCGAACCTTCAAAGTCGTTGCTACGGTGCAGTTGCCGGGGCACAAACCCGAATATCTGGCGGTCGACCCCAAGACGCACGACGTCTACCAAAATATCGCGAACCTCAGCGAGATCGTCGTCATCGATCCTCACAGTCTCAAGATCGTGCGTACGATCAGAACGCCCGAGCTGCGGAACGACCATCCGCTGCAGTACGATCCGGCATTCGACGAGCTCGTGGTGGCCGGCGAGAACCGAAGACTCTCGGTCTACGATTCGGCCGGCCGGCACCGCTGGACGATCGGCCTCGCGGGCTGGGTGGACCAGTGCAACCTCGACCCGCGCGATCACATGCTCGCATGCGCCGGGAAGAACATAACTTTAGTCAAGCTCGCGGCGCGCTCGGCACCCGTCGTGCTCGCGCAGCGCTACGTCTCACCGGGATTCCACTCGCTGGCCATCGATCCGAAGACGGGCGACATCTGGGGGGTCTGGAGCGCACCGAACGGTTCGTTCATTCAGCACTTCGCCTATCGCGCTAAGTGACGGCGTCTTGGCATTTTGAGCTGTTTAGCCTAGGAAGGTTTTGTTTCGCCGGGGAAATCTACGAGGCACAGGTCGCAACTGAAGATACCGCAGCTCTTTGAGGGGGATACTATGCGAAGATTCGCACGCGGTGCAGCGCTTTCCGTCGTCGCACTCTTCGCCGCCGTCGCACCCGCGATGGCGGCCCAATCGCCCGGCGCAACACCGAGTCCGTCGCCGAGCCCCGCACCGTTACGGGTCATCGAGTCCGTCAAGGTGACCGGCGCCTCGGCCTCGCGCCAAGAACAGTTCAAGTCGTCGTACAGCGGATCGGTACTCGACCGCGCAGACATCCGCGAGCTCGGGCCGCAGGAGAGCATGCAGAGCATTCTCTCTAGCAAGCCCAGCGTGCAAGTCTTCGGCTTCGGCGGGAGCCCCTACGTGCGCTCGCACTTTTCGTTCCGTGGTTTCACGGGCGGGCAGTTCGGCGAAACGATGGACGGCATTCCGCTGAACGGCCTCTTCAACGGAGGCGTCAGCAACTCGGCATCGCAGCGCAATGCCACGCCGTTCGTCACGAGCCTGCTGAACAGCGTCAACATCTACCGCGGTGTGAACGATCCGCAGCATACCTCGATCGACTCGCTGGGCGGCAGCGTCGCCTATCATTTGATCGACCCGACCAACACGCCCTCGACCAGGCTGACCTACAACGTTGGACTCGGCGGAGACGCATTCATCCAGACCGGGCCGACGGCGCTCTTCGGCACCAAGTTCGCTATCGGGCTTGGAAGCGATTATTACCGGGGCTTCCAGAGCGATGTTCCCGATTCCAACCGGTACGTGTATATCAATGGCGTGGTCCCGCTCAAGGGGCATAACTTCCTAAGGCTGATCTACAGCCGGGATCAGAACGTGGGATACGTTCCGCACGACGTGCCGATCGACAATATCCCGACGGCCGGTTACCCTCCCTACTCCCTTCAGAACGGCGGCATCGGTTTCCAATGGCCTGCATCGCAGACCTATTCGTTCAATACCGCCAACGTGAGCCTGGCGATCGTCGACTTCGCACACGAATTTTCGCCGCGGTTCACCACGCGCCTTACGTTTTTCAGATACGACACGAGCTACCACCGTATGTCGTACACGAACGCCAACGACTTCTACCTGCCGAACAGCCCGTTCGCACCGACCTTCGCGCAGCCGTACATGAACGGCACGATTTCGAGCAATCCGGCGGACTTCGCGTTCCACTTGTACCGGAACGGCGACCAGCGCAACGGCTACGTCTTCCGGGGGGTGTACAACACGTCGTCGGAAAACTCGATCGTCTTCGGGTCGCAGTACGAGCACGGCTACGAGATCAGCCAGGAGTACTGGGGCGGGACGCTCAACTTCACCCCGCTGAACGGCACCAACGATGCGTGGAACCAGCCGGGTGACCGGAACTCTACGGTCGAGTACGTGGAAGACAAGTTCCACAGCGGGAAGCTGCTCTTTAACCCCGGCATCCGTTTTGACAACGTGGTGACGGTCGATTACACGCCCACGGTAGGATATTTCTACAGCACCCCCTTTGCCGTCGGGAACACCTACAACTTCACGGAACCGTCTGTCGGCGCGCGCTACGCTTTCAACAACAACCTGGTTGCCTACGCGGGCTTCGGACAGAGCGCTAAGCCACCCGAGATCTCGGCCTACTACAACGACGTACTCGACCAATATACCGGGAGGGTCGCGCCGTTGGTCGTTCAGCCCGAGTACTCCCTCGACATGGATTTCGGCCTGCGCGGGAAGCTGCACGGCATGGATTGGACCGTGGATGCGTATAACGATCGCTTCAACAACACGTTTTCGACGTCGCCCGCTTCGGTCGCGTATTACATCGGGCTCGGAGAGACGCCGGCGCAGGCGCAGCAATCCGCCGCTAGCGGCGCCATCTCCCTCACGACGAACGCCGGAAACGCCCGCTACAAGGGCTACGAGCTCTCGGTGAGCCACATTCCCCTGATCGCTGCACCGCGTAATCTCTTCGGCTACTTCAACGTCTCGCAGAACACGGCCGATTACATCTCCCCGTACACGTCCGCAGCCGGCGCGTCGATCGCGCCGGGCGTGCTCGTGCCGTACACGCCGAATCATCTCTGGAACTTCGGAATGTACTATCGGGGCGCGCGCGTGAGCGGAAGGCTCGGCGTGCATATCGTCGGGCCCCAGCAGATCTTCGACAACACGACCGGTGCGCCGTCGACGGTGGCTTTGCCGACGTATTCGGTCATGGACGGGTATCTCTCGATGGACCTGGATCCGTCGGGAGCCTATCAGTTGGAGCTCAGCGGAACCAATCTGCTGAACGACCAAGGCGAGGTGTTCAGTTACATCAGCAGCGCGTTTACCGACGTCAACGGCAACACGGTTCCCGTACAGGTCGGTATGCCGCTGGGCCCGCCGTCGTTCTTCTTGAGCGTCACGCACAAGATGCCGTGAGGGCAGAGGGGCGGGTCGCGATCAGTTCACACGTCTGTCGCGGCCTGCCCACTCCCGTTCGCGCAAGAGAAACTTCTGAATCTTCCCGGTCGAGGTCTTCGGGAGTTCGCCGAACTCGACGGCTTTGGGCGTCTTAAACCCGGGCAGTTTCGAGCGGCAGAACGCAACCAGTTCTACCGCGTCGAGATGCATGCCGGCTTTGAGCGTGACGAACGCTTTGGGGACCTCACCCCACGTCTCGTCCGGTATGGCGACCACCGCGCATTCGAGCACGGCTGGATGCTCCATAATTGTTTTCTCAACTTGAACCGTCGAGATGTTCTCGCCGCCGCTGATGATAATGTCCTTGGCTCGGTCGCGAATCTCGATGTATCCGTCGGGATGCATTACCGCGATGTCGCCGCTATGGAAATATCCCCCGGCGAACGCTTTGGCCGTCGCTTCGGCATCGTTGTAGTAGCCCTTCATGACCATGTTGCCGCGCATCACGACCTCGCCTTGCGTCTGTCCGTCAGGCGGCACGTCGTTCATCGCTTCGTCGACGACGCGTATATCGTGCGCCGCTTCGGCGATCATCGCGACTCCTTGGCGGGCCTTGAGCTGGGCGCGCTCCTCGGGGGTAAGGTCGTCCCATACTTCGCTCTTCCACGCGCAGACCGTGATCGGCCCGTAGGTTTCCGTGAGACCGTAGACTTGCGTGACGGTCGCGCCGAGACGTTCCATCTGTAAGATGGTGCGGGGTGCAGGGGGCGCGCCCGCCGTCGTCACGTGAATCGGACGTTGGAACGGCTGCGCGCCGGGATGGTTGGCGAGACCAACGAGAACGGTCGGTGCGGCGCAGAAATGCGTGACGCCTTCCCGCGCGATCAGGGCCAAGACGTTCGCAGGCTCGACCTTTCGCAGGCAGACGTGCGTCGCTCCGGCGGCGGTGACGGCCCACGGAAAGGTCCAGCCGTTGCAGTGGAACATCGGCAGCGTCCACAGATAGACGCTTTGGGGGCTCAAGTTCGCGTGGAATATCTCCGCGAGCGCGCACATATATGCTCCGCGATAGGTGTACATTACGCCCTTAGGCGTTCCGGTCGTGCCGCTCGTGTAGTTGATGGAGATGGTCGCATCTTCGTCGATGGGTGCATGCCGGAAAGGCTCGTCGGACGCACGTTCCATGAGTGCTTCGAAGTCGGTCGCGCCATCGCCGGTGCCGTCGCCGATCCGCAGCAGCGTCGGATTCGTGCGCCGTTCGGAGAGCAGGCGTTCGAGCTCGCCGTCGTAGACGACGACCGTCGCGCCGCAGTGTTCGAGGATATAGGCGATCTCGCCGGGCGTAAGGCGAATATTGAGCGCGCAGAGCACTCCGCCGGCCAGCGGTACTGCGAAGTGTGCCTCGAGGCCTTGGCGGACGTTCGGGGCCAGCACGGCGACGCGATCCCCGGGCCGCACGCCGGCGTCGCGCAGGATGTGCGCGAACCGGTAGACGCGCGCGAGCATCTGCGGATAGGTGAGTCGCAGGTCCCCGTCGACCACCGCCGCCTTCTCACGATAGACGTAGGCGCTGCGCTCGAGGAAGTCGATGGGATCGAGGCGGCGCAGATTGACCGCGCCGGGGGGCTGCGTGCTGGCGCTCGTCGGCATCTGCGTCGCTCCGATACCGATCGACCGGAAACCTCTCGCGCCCGGGTGAGCCCGCTGTGCCCGGAGAAGCGGCTGGGCATGGCGGCAGAGCGTTTGGACGGGGTGGTTGCGGCGCTGTCGGGGCTCACCCGCTCTCAGGCGCGCAGCCTCATCATGGAGGGCCGCGTGCGCGTCGCCGGCCAGCCGGCCACAAAGCCGGGACATCACGTTCCCGCGGGCGCAAAGGTCGAGATCGAGCGGCCGCGCCGGTTCGTCAGCCGCGGCGGTGAGAAACTCGACTACGCGCTGGAGGCCTTCGCGATAGAGGTGCGAGGGCGCGACGCGCTCGACGTTGGCGCCTCGACCGGCGGCTTCACGGACGCTCTCCTGCAGCGCGGCGCGGCGCGCGTCACCGCGGTCGACGTCGGCTACGGGCAGCTGGACTGGCGCTTGCGCAACGATCCGCGCGTGGTGGTGATGGAGCGAACGAATTTTCGCCACCTTCCCGACGGCGCGTTCCCCGGGGGCTTCGACGTGGTTGCCATCGACGCGTCGTTCATCTCCGTGCGCACGATCGTCGCGCGCGCGCTCGGTTACCTGCGCCCCGGCGGCGAGATCGTGGCGCTTATCAAGCCGCAGTTCGAGGCGGGCCGGGAGCGCCTGGGCCGTGGAGGCGTGGTGCGCGATCCGCAAGTACACCGTGCGGTCTTGCGCGAAGTCCGGGATGCTATGAAGGCTTTAGGGCTCTCCGCCGTGGCGCTGGTCGCCTCTCCGCTCCGTGGTCCGGCTGGGAACCGCGAGTTCCTCGTGCAGCTTCGCTGTGAAGGCACGCCTCTGAACGATGACGCGATCGACGCCGTCGTCGGCGAAGCGGCAGGCTGATGGAGAGCGTCGAGGTCACCCAAAAGACCGTCGCGTTGTACGTCGACGTCAACCGCGAGAACGCGCGCGCGATCGCGGCCCGCGTCGCCGAACGGTTTCGGGCGCGGGGATACGGTATCGCGCTCTGCCCCGGTTGCGACGGGCTGACGCTTGCGACCGAGGGCGCGCGACTTCGCGATGCCGCGCTGCTGGTCACGGTCGGCGGCGACGGCACGCTCCTGCGGGCCGCGCGCCTGGCCGTCGACGACGGCATCCCGCTGCTCGGCATCAACACGGGCCGCCTCGGCTTCCTGACGGAGTTCGACGAGGACGATGCGCGCATCGACGATCTGCCGCAGGCGCTCGAACGGGGGCTCGAGATAGAGGAGCGCGTGGCGCTTCAAGCGGCGTACGACGGCCGCACATACTTTGCGCTCAACGACGTCGTCGCGAGCAAAGGCGGTCTCTCACGCATCGTGCAGTTCGGGCTGCGCCTGAACGACGAGGACGCCGTGCACATCCCGGCCGACGGCATCTGCGTCGCGACGCCAACCGGTTCGACGGCCTATTTCCTTTCGGCGGGCGGATCGATCATCTCCCCGTGGGTCGAGGCATTCGGCATCGTACCGCTGCTGCCGCACACGCTCTTTTCGCGGCCGCTGATCGTGCCGGCGACCTCGCGCATCGTCGTGAGTTGCGGATCCGAGATCGCGGGCGCGCACCTCCAGTGCGACGGCGGTCTGGTCGCAGAGCTTGCGCCCGGTGCCAGCGTCGTGATCGAGCGGTATCCGAGAGCGGTGCGCTTTGCTCGCACCTCTCGCTTACACTTTTTCGACCGGTTGGAGCAGAAGATGCGCTGGGGCGTTTCGATCAAGCAAGGGGACCGTGCCCGATAGCCTGCGCCGGCTGACCATCGAGGACTACGGCTTGATCGCTCGCGCGCAGATCGAGTTTGCCGCGGGAGCCACGATGTTCACCGGCGAGACCGGATCCGGCAAGACGATGGTGCTCGGCGCGCTCGGCTTCGTGCTGGGCGACCGCGCCGGTGCCGGGGCGGTGCGCCGCGGCGCGCCGCGCGCCGTCGTAACGCTCGAGTTCGAACCCTCGGATCCGCTGCGCGAGCGGCTGGGGCGCGATGGGTACGAACTCGACCCGGGCGAAGATGCGGTGCTCGCGCGCGAACTGAGCGAGAGCGGTAAATCGGCGCTGCGGCTCAACGGTCGGCCGGCGACGGCCGCGTACGTGCGCGAGATCGCGACGTCGATCGCCGACGTGGTGGGCCAGCACGACGCGCAGCGCCTGCTCGCGCCGGCCTATCAGGTCGAGCTGCTCGATCGTTTTGCCGGCGATCCGGCGGAGCGCGCCCGCGAGCGCGTCGCTACGGCGCACGCGCGCGTTCAGGCGCTTGCGCAACGGCTGCACGCGCTCGACGGAGACGAGCGGCGTGCGGAGGAACAACTCGCCTTCGCTCGCTTCGCGCTGGACGAAATCGAGAAGAGCGCGCCGGCGGTAGGCGAAGAGGAGCCGCTGATGCGGCGGCGCCGCTTTCTCGACAACGTCGAACGCGTCGCGAGCGCCCTGCGAACCGCGTACGAGGCGCTTGCCGGAGGAGAGCCGTGCGCGGGCGACGCGCTCGGTGCCGCCTCGGCAGCGCTGCGCGGTATCGCCGAGATCGGTGGCGATTTGGCCGAGATGGCCGGGCAGGCGGCGGCGCTGCAGAGCGAAGCGAACGACCTCTCTCTACGCGTAGCGCGGGAGTTGGAGTCGACGGAGTTCGACCCGGCGGAGCTCGAGGAGATCAACGCGCGGCTCGACGTACTCGACCGCCTCAAACGCAAGTATGGCGGTAGCATAGAAGCGGTATTGGCATCGGCAGCCGAGTTTGCGAGCACCGTCGAACTGTGCGGCGATCGCGGCGAGCGCCGCGCGCAGGTTCGTGCCGAACTCGATGCCGCGCGGGCGCAGCTTCGAGACGAGGCCGCCGAACTCGCGCGCCTTCGCCGTGCGGCGGCCAAGCATCTGCGCGGCGCGATGGCGCCGGAGCTCGCCGACCTGGCGCTGCCCTCGGCTCGCTTCGACGTCCGTTTCGAAGTGTTGCCGGAGATCGGGCCGGGCGGTGCCGAGCGCGTCGAATTCGTGTTCGCCGCGAACAAGGGTGAGCCGGAGCGCCCCCTCGCTCGCATCGCCTCGGGCGGCGAGCTCTCGCGCGTGCTGCTGGCGCTGGTCGTCGTGCTCGCCGCGACGCGCGAACGCACGGCGCTGGTCTTCGACGAGATCGACACCGGAATCGGCGGCGCGACCGCCACCGCGGTCGGCGTCCGTTTGGGCCGTCTCGCGACCGCGGCGCAGGTCGTCTCCGTGACGCACCTCGCACAGATAGCTACCTGGGCGGACCGCCACTACGTTCTTGAGAAGATCGAACGGCGTGGCGGAACGACGATCGAGCTTCGGCGAGCCGATAGCGTCCCGGAACGTACCGCAGAACTTGCGCGCATGCTCTCCGGCGAGGCGCACGACGCCGCCGTGCGACACGCGGCCGCGCTGCTCGACCAGACGAAGCGGCGCCGCGCTATGCGGTGAAAATGTTAGGGTATCTGGTGGATCTTGAGGAGGTTGGTGCCGCCGGCACCGACAGGCATGCCGGTCGTGAAGGCGAGGTAGTCGCCGCTGCGCGCCAAACCCTCTGAGAGCATGCGCTGCTCGGTTATGTGCAGCAGCACGTCGATCGACGAGTACCGTTCGATCGTGATCGCCTCGACGCCCCAGAGCAGCGCGAGCCGCCGAGCGACGTGGATTTCGGGGGTAAGCGCGATGATCCGCGCGCGCGGCCGAAACGCCGAGATGTGATGTGCCGCGTTCCCGGTGGTCGTGCCCGTGACGATGAACGGCAGTTGCAGCTCCTCGCTCGAGCGTGTCGCCGCCTCGGCGATCGACGTCGCTATGCCTGCGCCCGCATTTTCCATGCGCCGCTCCCGCATCGCCGCGTGCGGGTAGTGCTTCTCGACCTCGCGCGCGATTTGAGCCATCACGCGCACGGCCTCGATGGGATAGGCGCCGCGCGCCGTCTCGCCGGAGAGCATCACGGCGTCGGTGCCGTCGAGAATCGCGTTGGCAACGTCGGTCGTCTCGGCGCGCGTCGGCCGGGCGCTCGCGATCATCGATTCGAGCATCTGCGTCGCGGTTACGACGGGTTTGCTCAGACGGTTGCAGCGTGCGATGAGATCCTTTTGGATGATCGGCACGGTCTCCAGCGGCACCTCGATGCCGAGATCGCCGCGCGCCACCATGATACCATCGGCCGCGTCGACGATGTCGTCGATGTCTTGGAGCGCTTCGTGTTTTTCGATCTTGGCCAGCACCCGCGCTTTCTTGCCGCGCTCGGCGATGAACTGCTTTACGCGGTTGACGTCCTCGGCGCTGCGCACGAAGGAGACGGCGACGTAATCGACGTCCTTCTGCAAGCCGTATTCCAGGAAGGCGAGATCGCGTTCGGAGACGGCTTCGAGGTTGAGCGTGCCGTCGGGATAGTTGATGCCTTGCTGTCCACGCAGTTCGCCGCCGACTTCGACCGTCGTGTGGATCTGCGTTGTGGTCGCACCGGTGATGCGTAGCGTGATCTCGCCGTCCTGCAGGTAGAGGCGCGTTCCGACGGTGACGTCGTTCGGCAGGTCTGCATACGAGACCCCGACGCGCTCGGGGGTCCCCGCAACCTCGTCCGTTGCAAGCGTGAAGGCGGCGCCGCGCTCGAGGTGCACCGACGCCAGCCCATCGGCCAGCGGCCCCGTACGCACTTTCGGCCCGGGGAGATCCTGTAGGACGGCGACATACACGTCGAGTTCGGCGCCGATCCGGCGGACGAGATCGACGACCTCGCCGTGCTCCTCCGGGGTCCCGTGCGAGAAATTCAAGCGGACGACGTTCGTTCCGGCGGCGATCAAGGCGCGGAGGGTTTGAGGGTCGCGCGAGGCCGGCCCTATGGTTGCGACGATCTTGGTGCGTTTGTCTTGCGTTGTTTTCATGACCGGAGTGTACTGTTAGCGGGCCGTTGCCGACATCCCGTCGTAATGCGTGCAAAATGCGGCGCGATCCAACGGACCGGCGAAGATCCGAACGGTTGGCTGGGAGCTATCTAGCTTCGCTCGTCTTGCACGCGCTCATCGCGCTCTTTGTGATCTCAACGCTGAGCTCGTCGTCGGAGCAGGCGTCGCCGGAGTCGGTGATGGGGAACGAGATCGTAACCGTGAGCAGCCGCGCGCTCCTTCCAAGCCGGCCGGTCCCCGTGCGGCACGCCGCACCTCCGGTCCCCCACGCGGAGGCGACGGCGCCGCCGCGAGCTCGGCCTCGGCAGGCCTCTGCCCACCATCCGCCCGTGCTGCACGAGCTCACAAAGTTTGCACCGACCGCACCGCCCAACCCGACGCCGGCACCGGTGGCCTCGGCGCTGCCCAACCCGATGCCGACTCAGCAGGTCTCCGCACCGGTTGTGGAGCCAACGATGGCGGCCGTACCGATCTCCGTGCCGACCGCGCAGGCCGTAGCGGTAGCGATCAAGGTTCCGCCCACCGCCGGGCCAAGCGCCGCTCCGAGCGCTGCGCCGACGCAGGCGCCCGCGACGCCCGCCCCGCCTGCGCCGCCCGCTCCGAGCGCCGCACCGGCGAAGCCGGCCGCTGTCCTCGCGCGTACGGCACCCAAGGCGCAGGTTCGCGAGCGCAAACCCGGCGTACCGAGTCCCGGCCCTACGACGGCACCCTCCGCTACACTGCAGGCGCATGGCCGCAGCCTGCAGCCGGGCCCGAAGGCCACCGGGTCGCCGGGGCCGAGCCCGCGCAGCCGGGCCACCCGCCCGAGCCCCGTCCGCCCCGTACAGGTGCCGCCGACGCCCAGGCCCACCTCGCAGCCGCCTGCGAAGCGGCCGTCGGGGCTCAACGCTCGCCTGCGGGGACTGATTCCTACGGGGCCCGTCACGCCCCGGAGCAAGAGGTACGAAGGTAACCTGGGCGCGATGGTACCTGCGCTGCCGACGCCGCCGCCCTCAGTCTTGGCGCGAACGAAGTACATCTTCCAGGAGTCGCCGGGTGCCCAGCACTGGAAGATCTGGCCGTTTGGCGCGGCGCCCGAGGAACGCTATATCAAGATGTACGTTACCTCGATCAGGCGGGTGGGTCCGGCGGTCTTCTGCACCGGTTGGCTCGTGCGCGTGCCGGCCGCCGGCAACGCATTCGCGATCGTCGAGCCCAACGTGACTGCGCTCTGCACGGGACATCTCGAGCCCTTCGTACAGCCGGCGCCGACCCCATAGCGGCGAGCGGTGCCGCCCGGCACGCGCCGCTACCGATGCGCCGCTCGCCTGTTGTGCTCCTATCTCCAGCGGCAGTAAACTAAAGGCGTCTCCATTGCGAGACAGACGAGCATAGCAGCGTAAAGGAGGGCGGTTGGAACCGCAGGATCCACCGGGCCACCGAGCCTGGACGGGCACGCCGTACGAAGGGGCGCTAGACGAGCGCTCGACGGCCGCCGGACGTATCCGGCATCTCGGCGCATGCTCGTGGGAATAGCTTGGAACAAAGAGGGGGGGCCGCACCCACGATGGGCTTGCGGCCCGCCGCTCGTTTAGGGTATCCTTAGACGAGGTTGGTCTTGATGAGCGTGGGCAGGTCCCGCGCTTCCTTGTTGTCTAGGAGCATTTTGGGCGAAGGGCGTAACGCCATGGAGATAATCGATGTGGGAACCGCCTTCGAGCGGTGCGTCGACGCGCTCGCGCACGATCCGTTCTTCGCGGACGTCGAGTTCGTGCGGCACGCCGTGAGGCGCGCAAAGCGCGCGAGCGCGCTCGTCGTCACGATCGATCGTGAGGGCGGCGTCGATATCGCCACATGCGAGCGGGTTGCGAGCGCGATCAACGCGCGGCTAGACGCTTGCGATGCACCGTACGTGCTCGAAGTCGAGTCGGCCGGTTTGGACCGGCCGCTCACCAAGCCCGGCGATTACGAGCGCTTCTCGGGCCGCAACGCCAAGATCGTGACGACGCTGTTCGTCAAGGGCGCCAAGACGCACCGCGGGGTGCTGCGCGGAGTCCGCGGCACGAACGTCGTGCTGGAGACCGCCACGGGCGAATTGCCCCTGCCGCTCGCGACGATAAGAATAGCTCATCTCGAGTACGACGTTCGGAACGACCTCAACCGCCACAAGAAAGCAGGTCAGAAAAATGGCTGAAACGGTTAGCGAAGAGAAACTCATCGACGTTCTGCAGTTCATCTCCAAGGAACGCAACATTCCGTTCGAGATGCTGGTCGAAGCGCTGGAGGCGGCGTTGCTGACGGCGTACAAACGGCATTTCGGAGGCGAAGCGAACGCCATCGTGACGGTCGACCGGCAGAGTGGCGAATACAAGGTATTCCATCGCCGCACGGTGGTCGGCGAGGTCGTCGACCCGAATCTCGAGGTTTCGCCGTCGCAGGCCGGACCGCAGTATCAGGTCGGCGATTTTTTCGACGAAGTCGTCAAACCGAAAGACTTCGGCCGAATCGCCGCGCAGACCGCCAAGCAGGTTATCGTACAGCGAATCCGGGAAGCCGAGCGCGACACGGTCTACAACAAGTATGCGGCGAAGTTGAACGACGTGGTGAAGGGTACCGTGCAGCGCTACGAGCAGCGCAATATGTACGTGCTGCTCGACGGTAAAGACGAGGCGCTGCTGCCGCTCTCCGAACAGGTGCCGCGCGAGAACTTTCGCATCAACGATTTTATTCGCGCTTACGTGTGCGACGTGCGGCGCTCGCCGAAAGGGCCGACGGTCGTGCTTTCGCGTGCGGCTGAGGGGTTGGTGCAGCGGCTGCTCGAGTTCGAAGTGCCTGAGATCGAGGACGGTATCGTCGAGATCATGGCGATCGCGCGCGAGTCCGGCAGCCGCTCCAAAGTTGCGGTACGCAGCAATCGCCCGGAAGTCGACCCGATAGGTGCGTGCCTGGGACCGAAATCCAGCCGCATCGCGAACGTATCGGATGAGTTGCGTGGCGAGAAGATCGACGTCATCCGCTGGGACGCCGACGTAACGACGTTCATCATGAACGCGCTCGCTCCGGCGAAGGTGCTTTCGGTCGAACTCTTCGAGGACGATGGCGTGGCGCTCGTGGTAGTCCCGGACTATCAGCTTTCGCTCGCCATCGGGCGTGACGGGCAAAACGTGCGTCTGGCCGCACATCTGAGCGGCTGGCGATTAGATATCGCAAGCGAGAGCGAGGCCGAAGAGGCCCGCGAACGCTACCTCGCGGAGAGGGCGGAGCGGCAGGCGGAGCCCGCCGCGGCCGCCGAGATCATAGAAGAGGAAGTCGAGACGGCACCGGGCGAGGAAGCGCTCGCGGCACCGGCTATCGACGAGGACCTTATTCGTAAGTTGGAGGAGTTCAAGCGCGAGCGCTTGGGCGACGGTGCGTAGGAGGCTCCTAAGAGTGGCGCGGGTTCCAAAGCGCAGCTGCGTGGGATGCCGCGCGGTGCGGGAGCAATCGGCGCTGGTTCGCTTCGTGCGGACGCCCGAGGGCTGGCAGGGCGATCCGCCGGGCGCGAGGCGCCGCCCGGGGCGCGGAGCCTACCTCTGCTCTCGCGAATGCGGAGCTCGGACGGCGAAAAATCGAAAGTATCCGGGTCTTGCATCCGCCGCCGCCGAATATGGGTTCGACAGAGGTTGATCGTCAACGTATGTTTGTACTGAAATGAACGCCACGACCGACGACCATGCTTGGTAGCAGCGCTACGGAGCCTGGTTGCAGGCGAGCCGCTTCGATGCGGAGGCCATGCCGATGAGGTAACGTGGGATCCCCGGAACGCGGAGCGTCGCCGGGACAGAAAGGCAGATCTTGGCTACGGGAAAAGTACGGATTTTTGAGCTCGCAAAAGAGGTTGGGCTCTCCTCGAAGGAGTTGGTGACGCTCTTCAACGAGCGCTTGGGCGGCATCTTCGAGGCGAAAAATCAGTTGAGCGTCGTCCCGGATCACATCGCTGATCTGGTTCGAAGCGTCCTCGCCAAGCCGGCCGCCCCGGCCAAACCCGCTCCCGCAGAAGCGGCGAAACCCGCCATCGCTAAGACCTCCGCTGCGAAGAAGGCGGTGCCGCGGCTCACGACACCCCCTCCAACGGTCGAGCCGATCCCCCAGCTACGCCGCGTCCCCACCGCTGCGAAGCGCACGGCTGCTGCGAAGGCCGCCGCACCCGCCGCGCCTCCGTCCGCCCCCGTCGCCACCGCGCCCCCCTCCGCATCGGCCGAGGTCGTGGTGCCCGCCGTCGTCGAGAGTGCGGCGGCTGCGGTACCTGCCGCGCCCAAACCCGTCGCACCCGCGCGCACCGAGCCGGTGCCTTCGAAACTGCGGCCGGTCCCGTCCGGGCAATCAACCGTTTTACCTCCGCACCGCCCTGCGCCGCCGCCACCGACGACCAGCGCATCGGCCTCCCCAGGCCCCCAGACGGGAATCCCGGGGCGTCCCGGGGTCGCGCCGCCGCCGGGCCAAGCCGGGAGCGCCGTCGGCCTCCCTGGCCAGCCGCGTGTGCCGCAACCCGGACGCCTGATCCAAGCCGCACCGCAGCGCCGCCCGCAAGGAAACGGTCCGTTCCGTCCGCTCAGCGGTCCGGGTACGCGCCCGTTTACCCCACGCCCGGCCGGCGTGCCGCTGCCGGGCGACGTGCCTGCGCCGAGCTCCGGCTCGGCCGGTGGACGCCCCGGTCCGCACGGCCGAGACCGCGACGACAAGATCAACAAGAAGGACCGCGAGAAGGATCTGCTGCTCGAGAAGGAGCGCAACCGCAAGCGGCGCGTCGAATCGGCACCGGCCGTTGCGCAGACGAAGTTGGAGGCGATCGAGATTCCCGACCTGCTGACGGTCCAGGAACTCGCGACGTCGATGATCGTTCCGGCCAAGGACGTCATCAAAGAGCTCATCAAGATGGGCACGATGGCCACGATCAACCAGAATATTCCAAGTGACGTAGCCATCCAAGTCGCGAAGAAGTTTGGGTTCAACGCCGTCGTCAAGGAGGCCGGCGAAGAAGTTACCGTCGAGCAAGAGGAAGACAAGCCCGAGATGCTCACGCCGCGTCCGCCGGTCGTGACGGTTCTCGGTCACGTCGATCACGGCAAGACGTCGCTGCTCGATAAGATCCGCCGCGAGAACGTCGCCGGCGGCGAAGCCGGCGGTATCACGCAGAAGATCGGCGCGTACACCGTCGAGCACGGCGACCGCAAGATCACGTTCATCGACACGCCGGGTCACGAAGCGTTCACGGCGATGCGCGCGCGCGGCGCGCGCGTTACCGACGTTGCGGTGCTCGTCGTTGCGGCGGACGATGGCGTGATGCCGCAAACCCGCGAGGCGATCAGCCACGCGAAAGCCGCGGGCGTGCCGATCGTCGTGGCCATCAACAAGATGGACAAGGCCGACGCGCAGCCCGACCGCGTCAAGCAGCAGCTGATGGACCAAGGTCTGCAGCCGGTCGACTGGGGCGGCAAGATCGAGATGGTCCCGGTCTCGGCAAAAGCGGGAACGGGGATCGATCAACTCCTCGAGACCGTCTTGCTCGAAGCCGACATCAGGGACCTCAAGGCCAACAAGAACCGCCGCGCGACCGGCGTCGTCATCGAATCGGCGCTGAGCAAAGGACGCGGCCCCGTCGCTACGGTCTTGGTGCAGAACGGCACGCTGCGCGTCGGCGACGTCGTCGTCGTCGGCGGCACGTTCGGCAAGATTCGCGCGCTGGTCGACGACAAGGGAAAGCAAGTCAAGAAGGCCGGCCCGTCGATTCCTGTCGAGATCATGGGGCTGCAGGACGTTCCGGCCGCCGGCGACACGATGATGGTGGTGAGCGACGAACGCGTCGCGCGCGAGACCGCCGAGAAACGTAAGACGCGCCGCCGCGACGTGCGTATCGCCGCGACGAGCTCGCAGCGCGTATCGCTGGAAACCTTCATGCAGATGCCGACCGAAGGCAAGAAAACGCTCAACCTCATCATCAAGGCGGACGGGCAAGGCTCGGTCGAGGCGCTGCGCGCGCGCATGGAGTCGCTCTCGACCGAGGAGGTCGAGATTCGCGTCATCCTCGCGGGCGTCGGTGCGATCACGCCGAACGACGTTAACCTCTCGAGCGCGTCCAACGCGGTCCTCATCGGCTTCAACATCCGCCCCGACGAGACCGCCAAGCGCCTGGCCGAGAACGAAGGCGTCGACTTGCGGTTTTATCAGGTCATCTACGACGTTGAGGACGATCTCAAGAAGGCGATGCGCGGCATGCTCGCGCCCATCACGCGCGAGATCACGCTCGGCCGCGCCGAAGTGCGCGAAGTCTTCAAGGTCAGCAAGGTTGGGACGATCGCAGGCTGCTACGTGCAGCACGGTAAGGTCGCACGGAGCGCCAAGGTACGCGTCTTACGCGATTCCGCCGTCGTCTTCGACGGCGAGCTCGAGTCGCTGCGGCGCTTCAAAGACGACGTTCGCGAGGTCGCCGAAGGTTACGAGTGCGGCATCCAAGTCGCGCGGTTCCAGGACCTCAAGATGGGTGACGTCATCGAAGCGTATACGACCGAACAAGTAGCCGCGGAGCTCGCCAACGCATGAGGCTGGATGCCCCTCGCGTTATGCTAAGTGCATCGAAGCATCGATGAAGCAGCAGCGTATGCAGCGGATCGACAACGAGATCCGCCGCGTGCTCGGGACGTTGATCTCCCGCGAGCTCAAGGACCCGCGCTTGGGATTTGTGACGGTAACGCGCGCCGAGATCACACAGGACCTGCACCACTGCAAGGTCTTCGTCTCGATCATCGGCGACCGGCACGTCGCGCGCCAGTCGATGGACGCACTCGAACACGCGAGCAAGTTCTTGCGCGGCGAACTCGGACATCAGATCGTTTTGCGACACGTACCGGAGCTGCAGTTCGTCGAGGACCGCTCCGTCGAACGCGCGATCGTACTCGCGCAGAAGTTACGCAACGATACGCGCGGCGCCGCGCCGGTGGAACCTTCGCATGATTGACGAACGCGCCGGAGCCGCCACGACGGAGGAAGTAGTCGCGGAGTTGCGCCGGCGCTCCGCTTTCGTGATGGTCAGTCATGTGAAACCGGACGGCGACACCTTGGGAGCGGGCTTCGGGCTTGGACTCGCGCTCAAGAAGATCGGCAAACGCGTCCACTATTTTCAGCAGGACGAGGTGCCGCGAAATCTACGCTTTCTTCGCGAAGCGGAGTTCGTTTCGCGTTCCGTTCCCGCCGATCTTCCGGCCGATACGCTTTGGGTCTTTTGCGACATGAGCGACTTTTCACGAGCGGGCGAGTTTCTACCGCCGATCTCCCGCGAAAATATGCTCGATATCGACCATCACTTGGGAAACTCGCACTTCGGCAAGCTTAATTACGTGCTACCGTCGGAGTGTTCGACAGGTACCTGCGTGATGCGCCTCCTGCGCGGACTCGATATCGAGATCGACCGCGATATTGCCACCAACCTGCTGGCTACGATCATGACCGATACCGGCGGCTTCATGCACAGCAACACCACTCCCGACGTGCTGCGACTCTCTGCCGAACTGATGCTCGCGGGCGCGGATAAGGAACTCATAACCGAACAGATATTTGCCAACAAGCGATGGCCGGCGATGCGGTTGCTCGGGCGCGCCATCGACGCGGCGCAGGTCGCGCACGAAGGCCGCTACATCTGGGCTTGCATCGACGATGAGATGCTCGAGCGCTGCGGTGCCGACGGGGAAGATACGGAGGAGATCGTGAACCATCTGCGTTCCATCGAGCACGTCGAGGTCGCGGCGCTCTTCAAGGCGTTCGACGGTGAGGTGCGCGTCAGCCTGCGGAGCAGCGGGCGCGTCAACGTGCAGTCGGCGGCCGCGCGTTTGGGCGGCGGCGGACACTTTCGCGCTTCCGGCCTGACCTTCCGTGGTTCGGTCGCAGATGCGCTGAAAGCGGTCGACGACGCGCTCGTTGCCGAAGGGTTGTGAACGGGGGATCGTGTTAGGGTTCGTCAACGTGTTCAAGCCGGCCGGCCCGAGCTCGGCGCATGTGGCGGCGCGCCTGCGACGGATCTATTGTGTGTACGCGCGCGACCGAAAAATCCCGGTCGGGCATCTTGGGACGCTCGATCCACAGGCGGCGGGCGTGTTGCCGATTGCGGTCGGCAAAGCCACGCGCTTGATCGCGCTGTTAGAGGATCGCCGGAAGGCGTATGTCTGCACAATCGTGCTCGGGCGATCGACGGCGACCGGCGACGCGCTTGGCGAGACGCTGGAGACCGGGCCCGTTCCGGAGGACTGGGAGCGCCGTCTGTGCGATGCGTTGCCGCGGTTTATCGGGAGGATCGAGCAGTCGCCGCCGATGTATAGCGCGGTGCACCACGAAGGGCGCCGGCTCTACGAGTTGGCGCGAGAAGGCAAGACGGTCGATCGGAAACGCAGGCCCGTAACCGTCTACGCGATCTCGCTGCTCGGGGTCGAGCGCCATCCCGCGACGAGCACGTGTGCCGTCGCGCGCCTGCGCGTAGCGTGCGGTGAAGGTACCTACGTGCGAACGCTGTGCGAAGACCTCGGAACGGCGATCGGCGTGCCGGCGCATATGGGTGCGCTCGTACGCGAAGGGTCGGGACCGTTCGTGCTGTGCGAGAGCTGGACGCTCGAGGAGATCGCGGACCGGCCATCGGAAGCGCTTATCCCTCCGGAGAACATCATTCCGTTTCCGACCATCGTGCTCGACCTGCGCGGGTCGGCGGATTTCCGTGCCGGACGTTTCGTGCCGCTGCCCGCCGGTTCGGGTGCGAAGCATGTCTTCGTGCGCGACGAATCGCGCACGCTGGTCGGCATCGGCGAGATGCGCGGGGCGTTGCTCGCTCCACGTAAGGTGTTCGTGTGAACGTTCGCCACGCGCTCCAGCGCGATGCCGGCGACCCGCTCGTCTTGGCGATCGGCTTCTTCGACGGCATGCATCGCGGGCACCAGGATATCGCGCGGGAGACGCTGCGCCTGCGCAAGCCGGGGTGGCGAGCGGGCGTGCTCACTTTTTCAAATCATCCCTCGTCATACTTGCGCCCGGACTCCCAGCCGCCGCTCATCTGCACGCGCGAGGAGCGCGTCGATCTCTTCGCGCGCTACGGGTTCGAGGAATGCTTTCTCATACCGTTCGATGCTTCGGTGGCCTCGCGGATCGCCGAAGATTTTTTGCGCGACGTCCTGATCGGGGGTCTGGGCGTGCGCGGCGTCGTCGTCGGCGAGCACTTTCGGTTTGGGCACGAGCGCGCGGGCGATACCGCACTCATGGCGCGCTTCTTCGCGGAACGCGGAGTAGCGCTCGTGCGCGTTGCCGACACCACGGAGGGCGGGGAGCGCATCTCCAGCACGCGGATTCGTAGGCTCGTCGGCGAGGGCCGTACCGGTGATGCCGACCGGCTGCTCGGGCACAGTTACGAACTGCGAGGCCGCGTGGTGCTCGGTGCCGGTCGCGGGCACGACCTCGGCTTCCCGACCGCCAACCTCGAGCCGCCCTCCAAACTGCTGCCCAAGGATGGCGTATACGCTGCGACCGCGCGCTACGACGGCTGCGATCGGCCGGCGCTGGTTTCGATCGGCACGAACCCAACGTTCGACGGCTCGTCGCGAACGATCGAAACGTGGTTGCGCGATTTTCACGAAACGATATACGGGCGCGAGCTCGTCATACGGGATCTGCGCTACATCCGCGAGCAGCGCAAGTACGACGACGTTGCGGCGCTTCTCAAGCAGATGAACGAAGACCAAAACGCGGTGGCGTTCCCGTCATACGGCTAGCAGCAGGAGAGCATTGATGCGTCGACCGATTGCGTTGCTTGCGGTGGCTGCGTTGCTGGCGGCCCTGGCGGGCTGCAGCCGCGGGACGGGCACGACGGGGGGATCGGCCCCGGGCGCCTCCTCGATCGCCGAGGTCGGCCAAGACGCTCCGCGCTTCAGCGATCCGCTGTCGACCGGCGGCACGCTCGATTCAGCGTCGCTACGCGGGAGGCCGGTTTATTTGAACTTTTTCGCGTCTTGGTGCCCCCCGTGCAACGAGGAAGCACCGACGATCAACGCGCTGCAGAAGAAATTTTCGAAAGACGGCTTGTTGGTGATCGGCGTCGACGAGCTCGAGAACGCGGCGAATGCCAACGAGTTTCGCGAGAAATACGGCCTCGTCTATCCGATCGTCGTCGATAGCGGCGAGTTGGAAGGCCAGTACCGCGTCAACGGCTTGCCCGTACACGTTTTCATCGAGCGGGACGGCGTGATAAAGAAGATTGAGATCGGCGAGATGACGCGCCCCGAGATCAAACGGGCGATCGAATCTATTTTGTGACGTGCGTGGGCGCGCGTGAGAAACGTCCCTATTCGGGGTAGACTAGAACGTCCGGCTAGGCAGCCGAGCTAGGCGCTCTTCGCAATATAGGGGAGGTGGGTCGTGGCACTAATCCAAGTCGTCATAGTTCTCGTAGTCGTTGGAGTTCTTCTCTGGCTGATTAACAGCTTCATACCGATGGCTGGTTCGATAAAGTCCCTGTTGAATGCCGTCGTGGTGATCTTCGTCGTCATCTGGTTGCTCAGAGTTTTTGGATTATGGAGTTACATCACGCATTTTCGCGTTGGCGGGTGAAGCCCGCAACGCGGTGAGGTAAGTTTGCGGGAGCGGCGTGCCTTCGCACGCTCCCGCGCTTCTCCAGCGGGTGGAGGACGCCGAGACGACTGGCGCCAGCAATCCGGGCCGTATGCCGGAGACCGCCTAGGCCTGCCTCGACCTGCTGCTCGAGGGCAACCTCCGCTTCGCTGCAGGGATGGCCGCCATTAGGCAAGCCGAACTCGCTTGGGGCCAGGAGCCGTTCGCGGTGATCCTCGGCTGCTCCGATGCACGGGTACCGGTTGCGCCGTCTTCGAACGTGGTCCCGGCGAGATTGATGGAGCGCGTACGTTGCAGCACCACGAAGCCCGGGGACAGAGGAGGCCTAAGGCGGGGCGCCAAAGCGACCGGCACGGCTCCGCGCGAGCGCGCTTGTCCGCGCAGTAGGTGCCGGATGGAGAGTGGGATGCTTCAGCGTAAGGTTCTTTGCTCGCTGGCTCTTTTCGCGTTCGTCACCAGCGCCGGCGTTGTGTGCGCTTCGGCTGCCAGAGGCGCAACCATCGCCGGGCAGGATGCGCTCGCGGCCGCGACCACATGGAGCGAGGTGAAACAACTGCCGGGCGGAAGCGATTTCTGGCCCGTCCTGCCGCAATTCAACCTCGGCCTGGAGGCAGGACCGCTGCCGGTCGCGGAGGCCGTGCAGCTGTACGATTACGTCGGCCCCGACGCCGAGCGCGCCGGCGCCGAAATCGATAGTACCGTCGTCGTCCTCGGCAACTCTGCGCAAGCGCAAGCCGCCTACGCGCGTTACTCGCGCGTCGACGATCGCGGCCGAACGATTGCAGGCCCGCGCGTCGATGCGAGCCAGTGGCGCTACTCGCGGAAAACGTCGGGCAAACTGACGGAGCTCACGCTGCGCTGGCGCATCGGACAGGCGGTCGGGCGCGTTGCTTTGATCGACCGCAAACCCTGGACTGCGAGTACCCTTGCGGGGCTCTTCCGCCCGGTTTCGCAGCGGACTCGAGCGCTTCTCGCGGGGCACCTGCACGCACCGGCGCTCTCCGCGCCGGAGGCGGCGCTGCTGCCCTCGTCGCGCGCTGCGCCGTGGCGCGTGGTCGGGACGACGAGCGTTCCCGCCGCGGCGTGGGCGGTGGAAGATAGCAGCCACAATCCCCAGCAGACGCTGCGCACGCTGCAGCGCGATGGGTTGGGAACGCTGCTTACGCGCACCTATCGGCCGGGCAACGTGCCGCAGAACGACGTGAGCGTCGTCCTGTTTCGCTTCGCCTCGCCTTCCGGGGCGAGTTCCTGGGTGCAGAGTTTCATCAACGATGCCAAGAGAAAGGGTGGCCTGCATCCTGGGCTGACCGGTAAGCGCTCGGCCTTCGAAGAGGGGAGCAAGGGGAGTTATTTCGAGTTGCAGTTCGCTCGCGGACCGTTTGTCGGCGACGTGTTCTGCGCGGCACCGTTCGGCAAGACATCGTCTGCATGCGAGGGCATCACGCGGCGCCTGGCCGAGCGCTGGTACTCTGCACTGCCGCACCGGTGATTTGGAATGCGTAATTTTCTGATTCTGCTGATCTGCATGCTGGCCACTTCGCCGCCCTTGGCGAGCAACGCGGCTCCAGGCCCTCCGCAGCTCGGACGACGCCCGAGCCCCGTCTTTCCAAGATTCAACTCCGCGCCGTCCTTCAGCTCGGGAGCGACCCTCTCCGTCAAGGGACATGGTGCCGTCGCCGTCTTGAATTGGTCGACCTCCACCTCCGTCGGTTCGGGAGGCCAGAGCGGCATGAGTGCCTCACGCTTCGGTATCTCGCCGGTCAAAATGACGGCCAACGTGACGGTGCCGCTTGACAAGACTTCGCGATTCCTCCAGCAAGATGCCGCCGCGAACCGCCTCGAGGCAACGGTCGTACTCAAGACGCCCAACGAGACGTTCACGCTCAGGAATGCAAGCGTCTCGTCGTTCTCCATCAACAGCTCGGGGAACCAAACGACTGCCCAATTCACACTGAGTTCCGCGAGGATCGAGGAGACGACGCAGGGCGGCACCACGTATACGGCGCCATGTCCGGCGGCGGACGCCAGCCCGCTGATCTGCTTTCCGCAATTGAGACCGATCGTGGTGGGCTCCTGGAGCCTTAACACCTCGAATAGACGGGCGTCACAATTGACGTTCAGCGCCACCCTCGGCTCGCAAGTGGCAATGCTGCAGAGATGGGCTTTCGAAGGTCATCCCCTCAAGCACGTCACTCTGCTCACGCCCGGCACGAAATATGTCTTTACGAATGTCTTGATCGGCGAGATCCAGGTTCAAGGCTCCGGAATGGCTCCCGGGCAGGCAACGGTCACGTTCAACTTCCAGCGATATGCGTGGCTCACGAAGTGAGGCCCGTGTGTCAAGCCTGGCGATGAGACCTATGCCGCTTTCACGACCAAAGACGCACCCTCGAGCGTGACGTCTGCGGCGTTTCCGGCGCGCAGATCGCCGCGCAGGATCGCCGTCGATAAGGGCGTGCTTACGTGCCGCGCAACCGTGCGCTGAACGTGGCGCGCGCCGCTGCCGGCCTGCATCGCTTCGCGTGCCAGGAAAGCCCGCGCGTCTTCAGATAATCGCAGCGTCACCTTGCGCGCGCCCAAACGCTCGGCCAATGCGTCCACGTGAATCGCCACGATCTGCTCGATCTGTACGACGCCGAGATCGTTGAAGCGCACGGTCTCGTCGACGCGGTTGAGAAACTCCGGGCGGAACGCTAGCGGAAGTTCGGCTTCGTCGAGATTGGTCGTCATGATGAGGAGCGCGTGGCGGAAATCGATGGTGCGCCCCTTCGCGTCGGTGACGCGGCCATCGTCGAGAATCTGCAGCAGAAGCGCGGCGACGTCCGGGTGCGCCTTCTCAAGTTCGTCGAAGAGCACGACGCAGTACGGGCGCCGGCGGACGGGTTCCGTGAGTTGCCCCGCCTCTTCGTGCCCCTGATATCCCGGCGGCGCTCCGAGCAGGCGCGAGACGGTGTGCGATTCGGTGAACTCGGAGAGATCGATGCGCACGAGCGCCGCCTCGCTGCCGAAGAGCGCCTCTGCCAATGCCTTCGCGAGTTCGGTCTTGCCGACGCCGCTCGAACCCAGGAACAGAAAACTTCCTAGCGGTTTGCGTGGGTCGTGCAGGCCGGCACGCGCGCGGCGAATCGCTTCGCTGACGGCCGCGATCGCGCCGCTCTGACCGATGACACGTTTGGCGAGCGTCGTTTCAAGCGCGAGCAGGTTATTTGCCTGCGATTCGGAGAGCGTAGCCGGCGGGATACCGGTCCACTTCGTTACGACGGCCGCGACGTTCTCGGCCGTTACCGGCGGTCGTGCCACGGCACCTTTGTTGGCCAACGCTACCGACGCGGCGGCCTCGTCCATCAAATCGATGGCCTTGTCCGGCAGAAAACGGTCGGCGATGTAGCGCGCCGAGAGCGTGGCGGCTGCCTCGATCGCGTCGTCGCGGATCTCGACGTTGTGATGTTTGGCGTAGCCGTCGCGCAGGCCGCGGAGAATTCGCGCGGTCTGAGCGATGGTGGGCTCCTCGACCATCACCGGCTGGAAGCGCCGCTCGAGTGCGGCGTCGGATTCGACGTATTTGCGGTATTCGTCGAAGGTCGTCGCGCCGATGCATTGCAAATCTCCGCGCGCGAGTTCGGGCTTGATCATCGAACTCAGGTCGAGCGAGCCTTCGGCGGCGCCGGCCCCGACCAGCGTGTGCAGTTCGTCGATGAACAAGATGACGTCGCGGGAGGCGCGCCGGACCTCGTCCAGGATCTTCTTTACACGGCCTTCGAATTCGCCGCGGTACTTCGTTCCGGCAACCAGCGGGCCGAGCGAGAGCGCGAGCACGCGTTTGTTGCGCAGCGTCGGCGGAACCGTATCGGCGACGATGCGCTGCGCGAGGCCTTCGACGATGGCGGTCTTGCCAACCCCGGGCTCGCCGACGAGAACGGGATTGTTCTTGCTGCGGCGCGCGAGGATGGCCACGACGCGCTCGACCTCGGTGTCACGGCCGATGACCGGGTCGAGTTTGCCCGCCCGCGCGAGCTCGGTCAGGTCGCGCGAAAATGCCGAGAGCGTCGGCGTGGCGCTGCGCAGGCGTCGCGTAAACTCCTCGAACGGGCCGACGCCCGCAGGCGTCTCGCCGCCGCCGCGCTGGAGCCGGTCGACGAGAAACGCGCCGCCGGCGACAAGCGCGGCGGCACCCAGCGCCATGCCGAGCAGCGGAAGCGTCGCTGCGGTGGCGTTCGCACGGCCCGCGCACGCCTCGCAGAGGTTGTTCTGCCCGGGCCGTGCGACCGGGTCGAAGATGCGAGCGGGGCGCTGCCCGCACTGCTCGCAAAGCGTCTCCATATCTATTGCGCTTCGTACGTGGCCGTGACCGTCGCCTGCACGTTCACGTTGCTCGGCTGAATCTGGGTGGGCTGTACGGCATATGAGTCCGCCCGTACAGCGGCTATGCTCAGCATCGGCCGGCCCGCGTAGCCCGTGCTTTGGTCGATCGACTTGACGCCGACGATGCGCAGGTGCGCGGCGGCGGCGATGGCCTGTGCTTTCGTCCTTGCGTCGTCCACCGCGCGGCCGAGTGCGCGTACGTAGGCGTCCCGCGTGTCGGAGAGGCCGAAGGAGACGCCGTTGACGTTCGTCGCTCCGGCTGCAACGCACGCGTCGACGACCTTGCCGACGATATTCGTGTCGTGAACCGTTACGGTAATGCTGCGGGTGACCACGTAGCCGTAGCGGACCGCATATGGTTGGGGCTGCGCCGGGGCGCCTTCGGTTTTCGGTCGCGGCACGTAATTCAGATTGTAGTACGTCGTGCGTACGTCGGCGCGAGCGATGCCCAGCGCAGCGAGCCGGGCGACGGTCTTTTCGTAGATGGCGTTGTTCTGCGAGGTGGCGACGTTCGCGACGGCATCGTTCGTGGTTGCCCCGACGTCGACGGTCGCGACGTTTGGGGCGTTCGATACGCTGCCCGTCCCGGTAACGGTGATATCAACGGGCGGAACCGCGGCTCCCGCCGGCAACGGGGCCGTACCGAGGAGCAGCGCGGTCGCGATTACGAGCATCGTTTTCATAGCGGTTGGCACCTCTCCAAGCGAACGGGCGAGCCGATGCGGGCGGTGGGGCCAGCCGGCACCAGCCTGATTTCGACCGCCGGAGCCGCGTTGCCCGCTTCGGCCCGCGCTCGAGGGCGCTTTCGGGGAAGGCCTCCGGCCCGAGCGCTTCTAATAGAGTTGCCGATAGCGTTTCGCTTCACTTCACTATAACCGGACAGAGGGGTCGATCGGCTCACATGACGTACATCATCACCGAACCGTGCATTGGAACGAAGGACAAGTCGTGCGTCGACGTCTGTCCGGTCGATTGCATCCATGGTGAGGACGCGGATGAGATGCTTTACATCGACCCGGAGGTCTGCATCGACTGCGGTGCGTGCGTCTCCGCCTGCCCGGTCGAAGCGATCTTCGCGGATTCCGACGTCCCCGCGAAGTGGGAGAACTACGTCGAGATCAACGCCGCCTACTTCAAGAAATCGTAATTAGGCGCGCCGGCTACCGATCGCAAAGATCGTCGCCGCGCGTTCGAGGACGATCTCGGCGCGTGCGAGGACGGCGGGATCGATAGCGTTGCGGCGCATCGCGGTGACGTGCATCGTGCCCGATGCGATCGCCATCGCCCGGTCGCCGGCGGCATGTGGCGTTTGGGCCGCGCTTCCGCGCAGTGCGACGAAGGCGCAATCGATGACGCTCGCGCTGCGTAACAGCGAGCCGTCGCGTTCGAAGGCGATCGAGCGCTGGACCTGGTCGAGCGCCAGCGGGACGACGAGGCGCCCGCCGTCGCGCAGTTGTTCCCACCAAGCGGGCGCAATATCGAGCGCGCACGCCGTAACGATCTCGCGATCGTAGGGTCCGTCCCCGGGGTATCCGCCCGATCCGTCGCCGGTTACGACGCGCACGTTCGCGGTACCGAACAGCGCGAGTGCGTGCTGCGCGGCGCCGGCGAGATCTGCCTCCAGTTCCACGGTGGTTACGAAACCGTTTGGGCCGGTGAGGTGCGCCAGCAGCGCCGCGTTGTAGCCGCTGCCCGTACCGATCTCCAGAATTCGCGAACCGGGCGCCACCTCGAGTTGTTCGAGCATTAGCGCGATCATCGTGGGCTGCGATGCGGAGCTTATCGTAAGCCCGGCGTGGGCTTTGACGAAGACGACGCCGTCCGCGTACGCCTCCTCCATGGGTACGTTCGGTATGAAGGCATGGCGCGGCACGGCACGCAGGGCGCGTTCGACGGCGGGGCTGCGGATGGTGCCGGCGGCTTTGAGGCGGCCGACCATGCGCTCGCGTAGCGCCAAGGCGTCCACGAAAGATCCGCCCGCTTTAGAGACCGCTGCCGGAGGAGCGCATCCGCGTGGCTTCCACCTTCGCGTGCGCCGGGGCCTGCCGCCGCCTCGGCTACTCCAGGAGCGCGGCGTGCGGCGCCTGCGCCTACTGGGAGCGTTCCCGGATGCGGTTGGTCATACTGGAGTCCCCCCAACCGCATTCACCGTGCCGATCATGCCCTCGTCGTCGTGAAACAGACAGTAGTACGTGTACGAACCTGCCTTGGTGAACGTCAGGCTGTAGCTGGCGCCCGGCCACATCACGCCGGAGTTCGTCAACGTGGTTCCGTCGTATGACGAGCCGCCGGAAGGGGGAGAGAACGGACTCAACGTCGGAGGCGGTGTCTGCCCCGCCGGCGGGAAGGTCACCGTATGCGGCGCGTTGTTGGATAGGTTGGTCCACGTGACGGTTGTGCCGACTGCCACCGTGACTGAGGTGGCGCTAAGGCTGGGGCCGTCGAGAAAGCGCATAACGGTCGCAGGCGCCGGCGTCCCCGTGGCGAGTCCGGGGGAGATACCGTTGGCCAACTGCGGTCCGCCGCTCGCATATGGAAAGAGCGCGATTGAGGAGGTGGCGGAGCCGAGGGCGGTGGCGATGCCCGCCTGTGCCTGTGCGCCGTAGACCGCCTGAGTTGCCGGGTATGTGTAACCCGCGGGCTGCACCACGACGCTGCCTTCCATCTCCGGCACGTGAATCAGGCAGTAGTACGAATAAGTGCCGGGTTTCGTGAACGTCAGCGAGTAGCTCTTCCCCCTAAGCAGGAAACCAGAGCTCGTATACGTTGAGCCGTCGTAGGTCGATCCACCCGCTGGCTTAGCATCGTTCGGATCGGTTGGGGGCGGTGGCGTCGCCTGCCCGTTGCCGAGAAAGGTCACGGTATGTGGCTCGCCCGCGGGGAACGTCCAGGTGACCGTGTCGCCAGCATTGATGGTGATCGTGGCAGGGAAGAACTGCAGCGCCTGGAGCGCTTCCTGCTGGCTCGAGGAGCCGGCTATCACTTGCCACGATGACGGACGCAGAGGTTGAAAGACCGTGCCCGTCGGTCCGCAGCCCGCCAACGCGGCAGCTGCCGCTATGACAAGCGCGACGAGCGGAATGGCTTGCCGCTTCAAAATTTCCATACAATACACTCGCATCTTCCCGAAAGAATCTGCTCGATATGCCCGCATCAAGCATGCACGGGTTCCCATTGTACCTCGCGCGCGGTTGCAGCAAAGTTACAGACAGGCTGGGCATCCCCCCGATCCAATTTGTAACTCCGCTGTAACCGCGCGGGACGTAAAATGAAGACGCGGACGACGGGGAACAGGGGGCGTCTCAGCGGATAAGCCGCCCTCCCTCGTCCTCGACCTATTCAGAGCGGAGGCACATCACCGTGAGCGCTTTGCGGATGAGAATCGCGATCGTCCTGGTATCTCTGGGGCTTTTGGCGGCCTGTGGGCCGATCGTTCGCGCAAGCGCGGCGTCGCGGCCGTACGTCCGCGCCGACTCTACCCTCGATGCGGGGAGATATCTCGTTATCGCCGGCGGCTGCAACGACTGCCATACCCCGGGCTGGGATCAGTCTCAGGGCCGTCTTCCGGAGTCGAAGTGGCTTATGGGGAGCGACGTTGGTTTCCGCGGGCCCTGGGGCACGTCGTTTCCGGCAAACCTGCGGCTGTTCGTCGCTCACATCTCGGAGGCGGAGTGGCTGCACCTCGTGCGCGCTGGCACGGGCAACCCACCGATGCCGTGGACGAACCTGCACGCCTTGAGCACGAGGGACGCGCGAGCGATCTACGCCTTCATTAAAGCGCTTGGCCCGGCTGGCGCCGAGGCCGCAGCCTACGTTCCGCCCAATCGCGAGCCCACGGAACCGTACATCCTCTTCGAGCCCCAGCAACCCGCCAGGAGGCCGTGAGGGGTTCTGATCGTGACGGCGACAGCCGAAGCCCAACCGCTCTTCGCCCCGCTTCCACTTCACCGCCAACTGATGTGGTGGACGGTCGCCTTCCCCGTCGTCATGATCGTCGCGGTCGTCGAGCGCAGCTTCTATCTGCTCAACTGGATCCACGTGCTCTCGGGAGCACTCTGGACTGGCGCCGATCTCTTCATGGGCTTCGTCATCGGGCCGGTCCTCAGAAGCCTTGACATGCGCGCGCGCACGGCGGTCATCGCTTACCTCGTGCCGCGCACGCTGCTCTACTTTCCGATGGTTTCGCTCACCACGGGCACGGCCGGCTGGCTGTTGGCCTCATCGTTGGGCTTCCTTGTTCCTGGCAACGCACAGTTCCCGTGGGCGATCGCTGCCTTGGTCCTCGTGACGATCATGACGATCCAAGGACTGGCCATTATGCTGCCCAACAGTCTGCGCATCTGGCGCGAGCTACGGGGCCCCGAGCCGAATCGCGAGCGCATCATGCGACTCAATCGCACCAACGTCATCTTGGCCGGCGCCCAAGGCCTCATGCAGGTCGCCATCATCGTGGTGATGGCCCACTTCGTCGTTGGTTGACGTTCGAGATGAATCTCTCTCAGCGGGTGCTAGCGGGAAGCGGAGGCTCGACAAGCGTCGCGCTGCAAGGATCTGCACCAGTCATCCAAACAACGGTGCAGCTCGGCGCCGGGACTCCGTCATCGTATTACTCAGGCGTTCAACAAATGTCGTGCGGCGACGTCCTTTTCCCACAGTGGAGGCACAATGGGGACTTCGATGGCTAGGAATACGGGCGACCTTGCGGATAAGTCGGCCCTGCGTAGCCCTCGTGACCACGAAATCGATCGCGTAGGACGGCACGCGCTTGCCGCACTGCTGACGATCTTCTTGTTAATCGCCCGACCGGTCATGGCCGCTACCCGCGTGACGATCCCCGGAGGCACACCAGTGGCCGTGAGCCTGGTTCAGAAGCTCGACTCGGGAACGGCCAAGGTCGGCGATATCTTCAATTTCGCCGTAGACGCAGACGTTACCGCGAACGGCTGGATCGTCATTCCCAAAGGGGCCGGCGGCCAAGGCGAAGTCGTCTCGGTCGATCGTGCTGGTGGGAACGGGCACTCTGGAAGCCTCGGCTTGAAGTTCGACTTCGTCTACGCCGTAGACGGCGAGAAGGTACGGCTCTCCAACGCTAGCGGTAACGTACGGGGCGAGCAAAAGACCGGCGCGGCTTCGACTGCTACGATCGTCGGGTACGCCACGCTGGGGTTGGGCGGGCTGTTCTTTCACAACTGGGTGAAAGGGCGCAACGTGGTGCTCGCTCCATCAAAAACTTTTACCGCCTTCGTGAGTCGCACCGTTCATGTGATGGCGATGCAGCGGGCACCGAGTAGTCAGTATGCCCACTGAGCCGCGAGCGGGACAGACGCGGCTCTTGACGCGCGTGCGCGCATAACGCGCACGCGTTCCGCCGCCCGGAGGCCCCACGATGCGGGCATGTCGAGTCCATCGGGGACCTCGCGCAATAACTTCTTACCCGCGCGCATAGCGGCAAAGCAGCCGCGCTTGGCAAGCTCGGCATAGTGTTCCGCGACGTCGAGATCGACGCATGCGACCTGCGGGGAGAGCGCATAATCGCCGGCCGTCGCCACGATCAACTCCTGGCTGCGCGTGCGCCGGCGTATTCGGTTCACGCAAACTTTCAACGCGTTGAATGCGGCGTCTTCGTCGCGCCCCGGCCAGAGCGTGTCGGCCAGTTCCATGCGTTGAACGGGCTGGCCGCGGGCCGCGAGCAGGTAGACGAGCTCGCGCTCCTGCTTCCCCAGGCGAAGCACCTCGCCGTTGCGGCGTAGGCACCCCGACACGAGATCGATGTGTACGCACGTACGCGCGCGTACTCCGGCTTCGCGGAACCGTTGCGCGAAGCGCGTCAGAGAACCGCACGAAGCGTGACCGTTTCGGGCCGACGCGATGGCGCTTCGATATGCAGGAAAGTCGCTGCGCTCGGCATAGCTCAAAGCCTCGTCGAGCAACGCGATTCGTTCGGGATCGAAGGACGCCAGGGCGGTATATGCGAGGGTGACCCCCCAGAAGCCACGTGTCGCAGTGGCGATTCGATGCGCCTCTTCAAGCGCAGCCAACGCGGCGTTCTCTTCCGGAACGGCAGCGGCGTACATCAAACGTAGGAAAAACGCATCGCCCCTCGTGCGCTCCATGCCGCTCCACGGCAAACCCCACGAAGCCTCAAGCATTTGCTGCGCCTCATGTGCGGCGAGATCGTACGGAACCGTAGGATCTGACAGCAGCGCCAGGAGATCCGTACGATAGCGCTCGAGCGCTCTGTCGTCGCCGAGCAGCCATGCGGTTTGTATCGCCTTGCCGAGCGCGATTCGTTCGTGTACGGGGTAGCGAGTTCGGCGAGCCGCGGCGACCATTCGCTCGAGCGCTGCTGCAACGAGTTCGGGCCGTCCGCGCAAGATAGCAACGCGCGCTTCCGTTGTATAATGTTCGGTCAGGGCAATGTTGGAACGCGAGATCGCAGAGCCGTGACGGCGCCACAGTTCTGCATCATCGTACTCCTTCCCGTTGCTGACCGCAGCGTACGCACGAAAGAGCGGAATATACGCGCCTGCATCGTCGCACTCGGCCGCTTTCCCTCTGGGGAGGGGTAACGCCTCGAACGAATCGAGCAGGCGAGATGCCTCTTGCCATTCTCCGCGATCGGAGAGGTGATAGCACGCAATCGCAATGCATGCGGCACGGGTCCCCAGGGGAACGCTCTGGGGCAGCCGCAAGACGATATCGCGAACCTCCCGCGCGAGCGTGCCGAAGCGATTCTGCCAATAGATTGACGACAGCGCCCAAAGCTTTGGGAAGTGGACGACGACGGTTCGCCCTAAACGTTCGAGTACCGCGAGGTACCGGGGCGTTGGAATATCCATCATGTCCGTCTTCAGGCGAACGAGGGCGCGTGCGGCTTCGTAGTCGTTGCCACATTGCAGATGCAGCTCCGCGCATCGCAGATGGTCGCCCCGGTGCCGCGCGCGTGCGACGGTGTCTGCCACTATCTGGTCGTACGCCGTTCCATGCAGGCGCGCGAGCGCCGTACGCGCTATCGGATGCATCTCGTAGATCCCATCGTTGCGGCGCGTAATGAAGGGAAACGCGCTCACCAGGCGATCGGCGAAGGCCCGCGTTGCGAGCGCATCGCCGGTGCCGGGAAGATCTTCCTCGCGGGCCCGTTCGATCGCGGCGCAGCACACCACTCCCGCACGCAGGTCATCCGGCAGCGAGCCGAACAACTGCGTTAGCAGGATATCGGCCAGCTCCGGCGGCGACGTTCCTTTCGCCATGAGGCCCGTTATGTCACCGCCGTCACGCATGTATCGTGCCGCCTGAGCCGCCGCGAACGGCCACCCGCCAGTCCATCTGTACGTGCGAGCGATCTCCACGGAAGAAACTGCAGTGTCGTCAAAGAGCGCCGCGAACTCGCGCTTCGAAAAGCGTAGGTGCCGTTCGCGTACGGCGAGGTTTTCGTGCGGGAATACCGCATCGCCCCAGCGCACGGGAAGGTCGCCGCGACTGCACAGTACGAGCCTCCCGCGCGGGCGCTTCGCGAACAGCGCTGCCAATAGGGCAAGCGCCTCCGGTCGCTCGCCGATATCCTCGAAGTTTTCGACGATCAAGACGCCGCATTCTGGCAACACATCCCAGATCTGTTCCAGGTAGGCTCGCCGATCGTCGATGTTCGAAAATGCGAGAGTCGCCTCCTCGTCTTTGATTCGCCGGCCACGTTCGCCCGCAAGGATCGAGAAGGCGTGGATCAAGCGCCGCGTCAGCTCGATGGTATCCCGTACTCCGCGACAATCGCAGGAGGCGTTCTTCGGAAAGCGGCTTGCGATCTGCGCCGCCATGACGGACTTGCCGAAGCCCGCTGGAGCGATCAATCGATAGACTTTGGCGTCGCAGGCGACGAGCGCATCGATGAGGTCGCGTTCGACGACGTGTGGCGACGTAACGATCATTGCCGGAAGCGCTCCGCAAGGGCACGTAGCGCGGGCGACGGCACGGTGCCGAGTTCGTCGCGCACCACCTGTGCAAAGCGTTCGTACGCGACGACGGCTGCTCGTCCGTCTGCTTCCCATGCATAGCTGCGGAGCACCAGCTCGCAGCCGTACTCGTCGCAGGGATCGGCAGCCAACAGGTCCAGGCCGAGCGCGCTCAGTTCTTGCGCATTGTGGCGCGCACGCGGGGAATCTGCCAGCGCCCGCGCAAGTTGGTGACTGAGGGCGCGCAAGTGCGCCTCGATCGGGGCAAACCATTCGGCGTCGCGCAGGCGCGGCGGACGAACCGCCTTCACCAGGTTCCGGGATCGCCAAAGTCGCTCGTAGTTGCCGTCTGCTGTGGCAGCACTCAAGGCGGCGGTAAGATCCGCCAGGTCTATCGTAACGGTCGCAGACAACACATAGCCGCCGTCCCGGAAACTCACCAGCGCAGGATCTTCCGTACGCGCGCGCAGCCGCGAGACGGCGACCTTGAGGGCCCGCCGCGAGGACTGGCTGTCGTGATAGGTCCATATGCTTTCGGCTAACCGCTCTGCGTTCATGGTCCGATCGGGGGCGGCGGCCAGCGTAAAGAGCACGGCACATTCTCGCTGCGAGCAGGCTAGCGCGATGCCGTTCTTTCGAACCTCACCTCCGAAAAGCGCTATCTCGATCGTTCCACGGCCCCGCTCGCGGTTTGCCAGCATACGCGCCGCATCTTCGACGAAGCGGTCGCCGATTTCAAACGCCAAGCGCAAAGCATCCTCTATCTGCCGCGCGCCATTCGTCGGCGAGCGGGTGAGTTGCAGGAGTGCGGCGAGTGCTTGCGCACGAATGCTCGATTCGTCCTCTCCTGGCGGGATAGGGATGCGCGGCACGTCGCCTCCGAGGAACGTCGTCACGAGCGCCCGCTCGGCGCGCACCTCGTATACCAACGCCGCATCCGGCAATGCCTGCGCGATCGCGCACGCAATAGTCCAATGCTCGTCCGCGATACCCTGGGCGCCCTGCAACGCAGCATTGCGCGCCAACTGCGCGTGTGCCACGGCGACGACCGCCGAGCATTCTTCCGCCAAGGCCTGCAATTCCGCCCGTATCTCCGCTGCTCGACCGCCGTGCAGGCGATCGAGCAGCACGGAACGATAGAGCGTCAGCGCACGAACCTCGGACGATGCGTGGTCCGCGATCCGCGGGTCTTCGCATGCTGCCACTGCGGCCGTCACGTTTCCCATCGCCGCGTGGGCGCGCGCGACGCAGGCGATCACGGTCGCGTGCGCCGCAGGCGACAGCGTCTGCGAGGCGACTTGGGCGATTGCCGTGGCTTCGGCCAATCGTTCGTGTGGCGTGCTGCGCGCCTCTCGTTCTTTGAGCGCCGCCGTCCACAGCCGTGGGTGCTGCAAGAGTACCACAAAGGGCAATGTCGCCGCCCTGGCTCGGTCGTCTTCGCCGAGCGCGATCCCATCGAACAACCTCGCCCCGCGCTCGAAATAGTCAACTACGATCGCCCAGCGCGCCGCGAGCAGCGGCTTACCGTGCCGCTCGGACGCGAACGAACGCCGCAGACAGTACGCGATCAGTGCTGTTCCGTGCCGCGCTCGGACGGCGGCCTTCAGCAACGGATGTACCCACTTGTGCCCATCGGCATCGCAGAGCAGCATCGGCACGTCTGTCACCCGTGACGCCGGATCCTCAACGAGCAGGATTTCATCGCGCTCGCAGGCGGTTCGAAGCAGCAGCGCTCCACGCGTCCGTCGCGTGCACGGCCGCAGCACCTGTTCCTCGAGGTAGTCGTAGAGATCGTCGTATGCCGCCGAGCGGAGGTCGGTCAGCGCCTCATCGAGGAGTCCCAGATGGACCAGGCGACGGAAGTAAAGCGCCCCGGCGGGCCAGCCACGCGTCAACTCCACGATCTGCCCGAGTGCGGCTCGCGAGAGGCCGAAGGGGGCGAAGAGCAGGCGCATCTCAACTTCGTCGAAGGCAAGTTGCGAAGGTCCGACGATCACGGCTCCGCTCCGCTTCGGACGCGCACGGGACTCCTCGATGGGGGTGTGCACGCCGTTATCGCGCAGCATCGCGGCAAACGCTGATTTGCCGTAGCCCGGCGGAGCGCACAACGTTATCGGGCGCCCTGCACGCCGCAGCTCGTTCGCCAGTTCTTGCCGGCGTGGCGAAGCGATCATGACCGCACGTTGCTGCCCTGCAGCGCCCTCCCCTCGGCTGGGAGCCAGCGAGAGCCCCCCGGCGTCACGGACCTGCTAGCGCCGCCCTGGAATACCTATTCGTAAGGCCCGTTCTCCTCCGGGTGTTCTCCGCGTGCGGACCAGGCCTTCTAGATGTGCGACGCTCAGGGTGTTGCCTTTCCCCCTAGGCACCGGCATCGCCTGCGGAGATGTGGCGCCGCGCATCGCCTGCTTACGTGCAACGTCGATTTGGCGGCGATCGTCCGGTATGCGGAAGCATCGCGCGCAGAGAATGCTCGACCGGTTGTCGTTGCCAGATATACTTTGCGTTCGCTATGGTGCGCCCGTCGCGTGCGGCGGATGCGCCGCGCGAGGCGTCCGCTCGGCTTGACGCCTGCCGGTCTCACATGGTAGAGTATCCAGAAATGTCCAGTGCTTTTACGCTTGCTACCATTACGATGCTCGGTTCCGTATCGGACCGGCGATGGATGGCGACTGCGTAGAGACAGCGGTTCACAGCAGAAGAAGCCCCCGCCGGTTCGGCGGGGGCTTCTTCGTTTTGGAAGATGCGGAGATTCCATGACGCTCTTAGCCAACATTCTCACCAATGGTTAACGTCGTCACCTTCGGGCGCCCAGTCGTGCAAAGTGCGCGGTTAACGGACGCAATCGTCGTGCGAATCGCCGACCTTCGGGACGGTGGAGCGATGGTTATCGTAGTCTGCGCATCGCCCGCCGTCGTCGCCGATGCGCTTGCACAGCGGGGCTACGCGTCGATGCGGCTTCCAGATCATTTCGCGGTAGGATCCTTCGACGAGCTAGCGCGCAGCGGGATCCCGCTCCTGGTCGGAGGCGGTCAGGAGGAGGCGATGGCGCTCGCCGCTACGTTCGAGTCGGCACGCGTCATCGTGTTCGCCGACGCGCATGGCGTAATGTCTGCGGATCCGGAACGCGTGCCGACGGCGACCCCCGTCGAATTCGCAAGCTACATGGAGCTGATGGAACTGGCGGACCTGCGCGCCGGAGCGCTTCCGCCAGTCGCGGCCGAGCGGGCACGTGCGTTGGGCGTTCCCTACGAAATCCGCAGCATTGTTGAAAACCGCGGGACGATCGTTCGAGATGACGCATTCGAAGAACGGTCGAAGCCAGTTACGTCTATCACAATATCGACGGGGGCTGCATTCGTAAGCGTGCGCCCGACGCACGACGACGGCGATCGGTGGCGGAGGCAGCGGACGCGGATGGTCGAGCAGCTTGCGGCACGCGGCGTGTCGCTCGAGATGTTGCAGTTCTTTCCCAAGCGAATGCGGTTCACGGTCGACGCGGATCGCGTAGATCTCGCGCAAGACATCGCTGCAGAACTCTCGCTACACTCGCACGCCACGACCCATTGCGCGAAAGTGTGCGTCGTTGGAAGTGGGATCAGAAGCACGGTCGGTGTCTTCTGCAAAGTCTTTGCCGCGCTCCGGGAGCGTGATATCACGGTCCTCCATTTTACGGACAGCAACGTCACGATTTCACTGCTGCTTCAGGAGCACGAGGCGGCCGTAGCCGAACAGGCCCTGCACGAAGCGTTCGTTACGGGCAGCACGCTCCCGGCTGCGGCGTCGATACTGTTCGATCTGAAGTTGCGGAAGCTGCGGGTCAATGGCCGCGAAGTGCGTTTAGGAGTGCGCCAAGCGACGTTGCTCAAGGTGCTCGTCGATAACGTCGGGCGCGTCGTCGAAGCGGAGGAGGCAGCGCGTTGCCTATTTGGTTCGGACGGTAAGGACGAACTCGCGGCGCTGCGCGTCCACATGCACAACCTCCGGAAGAAGATCGAGGAGGATCCCGCCAATCCTCGTTACATCCTGACGATTCCGAACCAAGGCTATCTGTTCGTGCGGTAGGCGAGATCGTTAATATGATTTAATACCGCCGTGGAACGATTGACACCGTACCGGTAGCATGCTAGGGTAGCCTCACATGTACGCAGCCGCGATGATTAGCACTTTGCAGACGATGTCTACGAGCGCCTTTTGGAGCTCGATGAGCGTGCTATTGTCGTAAGTGCAGGAAGTAGTAGCAGTCGACGACGGCCCTCACCGAGACGGTGAGGGCCGTTTTATAGAGGAGCGATACCCGATGCTGGTCTTATCGTGCGGGACGTGCGCGACAAATGCGCCGGACGGATCGGAATGCATGCCGTGTGCCTCATGCGGTGACGTGCTTAACGTCACGTACGACCGAGGCCTCACGCTGCCGCGCGACGCGCGCGTGGTGTTCCGGTCGAGGCTCACATCGCATGCATTGCACGAACGGAGCGGGGTTTGGCGATTTCGCGAGCTCTTGCCGCCCGTGAACGATTCGCAGATCGTGACGCTTCAAGAAGGGAACGCTCCGGAGTTGCCTGCGGAACGCTCGGCGGCCTGGAGCGGGCTCGAGGGACTTTCGGTCAAGAATCTCGGTTGCAACCCGACAGGTTCGTACAAAGACGCTGGGATGACCGTCGCCGTCACCCGGGCGCGAGTCGCCGGCGCAAAGGTTCTGGCGTGCGCGAGCACGGGGAATACTTCGGCGAGTTTGGCCGTCTATGCAGCGCGCGCGGGGTTGCCGGCGGTAGTACTCCTACCTGCGGGGCACGTGCCGACATCGAAGCTCGCACAGGCGCTCGATGCCGGCGCGATCGCGCTCGGCATCGACGGCGACTTCGACGTTGCGATGCAGGCCGCGCGTGAGCTCGCGTTACGCGGCGCCGTCTATCTCGTCAATTCCCTCAATCCGTTCCGGCGCGAGGGACAGAAGACCGTGGCGTTCGAATTGCTCGAATCCCGTGGGTGGCGGGTCCCCGACTGGGTGATCGTTCCGGGCGGCAATCTCGGGCATTGCGTCGCGCTCGCGCAAGGATTTGCGCAAGCGCAAGCGCTCGGTTTGGCGGAGCGCGTGCCCCGAATCGCCGTCGTGCAAGCTGCAGGTGCGGCGCCATTCGTGCGCGCATGGCAGCAGAACGAGCCGCTCGTCCCGGTGCATGCCACGACGTTCGCGACCGCGATCAAAATCGGCAATCCGGTCTCCTGGCGTCCGGCGCTGCGCGCTCTGCATGCGACTGGCGGCACCGCGATCGCAATCGAGGACGATCGGATTGCCGAAGCGCGTGCCGTGCTCGCGCGCGATGGGCTGGCGTGCGAGCCCGCTTCGGCCGCAACGCTGGCGGGCGCCTTGGCGTTACGCGAGCGCGGCACGATCGACGAAGCCGCCGACGTCGTCGCGCTTCTTACCGGGTCGAGCCTTAAAGACGTAGCGAGCATCGAGCGCTACCACGGCGATCCTAGCAAGACGTTAGCGAATCCGTTACGCCGCGTTGCCGGCGATATGGCGTCGCTGGAACGCGCGATCGCGGAGGCGCTTCGATGATCGAAGTCAGCGTCCCGGCTAGCTCCGCGAATCTCGGCTCGGGCTTCGATGCCGTCGCAGTGGCCCTCGACCTGCGCATGACGGCGCGCGCGAGAGCCGGCGGTGCTCAGCTGCAGGTACGCGTCACCGGCTCGCAGCTTCCGACGCATGGCGGGTTGGCCGAGCGCGTTCGCGCAGGAATGGCGTTGATCGCCGAGGGTCCACAATCGTTTGCCTTCGAAGTCGATATTCACAACGATATTCCGCTTGGAGCCGGTTTGGGGAGTAGCGCTGCGGCCTTGCTCTGCGGTATGACGATTGCGAACCGAGCTCGGGGCGACGCCGTCTCGAGAGATGAGATGTTGAGCTTGCTCGTGCGGGCCGAAGGTCACGCCGATAACGCAGCGGCGGCACTTTACGGCGGCTTGTGTTTCGTGCTGCAAGAAGGGCCGCATCTCTGCGCGTTGCCGTTGCCGGCGCCGGAGGCGCTACGCTGCACGCTCGTCGTACCCGATCGGCCGTTGGATACGGCTGCCGCCCGACGGGCGCTTCCGGCATCGTACGCGCGCGCCGACGTCGGCCGATCCTTGCAGCGCGCGAGCATGCTGGCGGCGTGCCTCGCGAGCGGACGCCTCGCACGTCTCGATCTCGCCACTCGCGACTGCGTTCATCAACCGTACCGGGCAGCGCTTTTCCCGGGCCTGTCGGAGGCGCTGGGGCAATCGGCTGCCGGCGTGCACGTCGTGCTTTCCGGGTCCGGGCCAAGCGTGTTGCTGCTCTCGGAGGGTGGCGCCGGCGACGCGCCGGATCGCGTAGCTGCCTGTTTTCGGCGTGCCGGAGTCGGTGCGCGGATCGTGCCCACGGCGATCGCATCGCAAGGATTGCTCGTTACGGAGGCTACGGCATGAAGCGCGCCTTGAACGTCGGTCTCCTTGGCTGCGGAACCGTCGGCAGCGGCGTAGCAGAGCGTCTACTACAGGCGCACGATCGCGACGTAGCGGCGTTTTCGCTTCGGGGCGTACTCGTGCGGGACGTTCGAAAGACGCGTCGCCCGCAGGCCGTTATGGCGCACGTGACCACCGATGCCATGGATGTTATTCGAGACTCGCGCACCGACGTGATCGTCGAATGCATGGGCGGGCTCGAGCCGGCATACGATCTCGTAAAGGAGGCGATAGCCTGCGGCAAGCACGTCGTCTCTGCCAACAAAGCGCTTATCGCAACGCACGGACCGGAACTGATCGCATTTGCCGGCGATCGCGGCGTCCAGCTGCTGTTCGACGCAGCCGTGGGCGGTGCTATTCCGGCGCTCTCCGTGCTACGCTCGGCGCTGGCCGGCGAAGAGATCCTCGAAATATCCGGAATCCTGAACGGCACGACCAACTACATCTTGGTCGCAATGGAAGCCGGCTGCGACTTCGGCGCCGCGCTCGAATCGGCGCGGGCCCACGGATATGCCGAGTCCGATCCCGCGAACGATCTCAACGGCACCGACACCGCGCAAAAGCTCTCGCTGCTCGCTCACGCCGCGTTCGAGCGCTGGCTCCCGTGGCAAAGCATTGCGCGCACCGGAATCGAGGCGATCGATCGCCGGCAGGTCCGCGACGCGCGTGCCGGCGGCGGCGCGTTGCGTCTGGTTGCCACGCTCAAAGGGAATCGCACTCGATTGGACGCGGCGGTCGAGCCCGTCGTCGTGCCGCTTGCCGATCCGATGGCCGCGGCGACGGGAGCGCAGAACGTGGTTCGCGTGATTGGGCGTGGATGCGGTACTCTAACCTTGATCGGTCCTGGAGCGGGGCGCGAGCAAACGGCGTCGGCCATCGTCGGCGATTTGGTCGCAGTGAGTCGCCTATGATCGTTCAGAAATTCGGTGGTTCGTCGCTTGCGACTCGCGAACTGCGGGAGATCGCCATCGGGCGAGTGCTGGCCGCCGCTCGGGAACGACGCGATCCGGTGGTCGTCGTGTCGGCACTCGGTCGAGCGCCCTCGCCGTATTCGACCGATGCGCTGGCGGCCTTGGTCGGAAGTGCGCCGGGCAGCGCGAATCGCGATTTGGTGCTCGCCTGCGGTGAATTGATCAGTGCGGGCCTGTTTGCCGAGGAACTCTGTGCGCGCGGCGTCCGCGCGACCGCACTGAGCGGAGCGCAGGCCGGTATCGTCACCGACGATGCGCACGGCGATGCCGAGATCGTCGCGGTACGCCCGGTACTGCTCGAGCGGCTCGTTGCCGAGGGTGTCGTTCCGGTGGTGGCGGGTTTCCAGGGCTCGACCGGCGATGGGCGGCTCACCACGATCGGGCGCGGCGGCAGCGATTTGACCGCCGTTGCCGTCGCCTGGTCCCTCGGCAACGTTCCGCTCGAAATCTATACCGACGTGGACGGTGTGTACGACGCGGACCCGCGCGAACAGCCGGGCGCCTCTGCTTTCGAGCGCCTATCGCTGCGACAATTGCGCGATCTCGCGCGCAGCGGCGCACGTGTGATGCAAGAGCGCGCCGCGGAATTGGCATACCGAACGGGGACGAGCCTGCGCATTATTGGCCTGCGCAGCGGCCTGGGAACGTACGTCGGTGGTGAAAACGTTAATCCCGATTAATATGAACCGGATTCGTTGACGCGCCGGGGCGCGCGTGATACGGTTCCTGCACATGCCGACAGCGACTCGATTTCTCGTACGCGTACTCCTTACCAGGCGGTTCCGTTCGGATCCGTGCAGATCGGCCTTTGCGTAAGACTCTGATGAAGAAAGACGCAGGAGCCCCCGCCGGTCCGGCGAGGGGCCTTTTTCTTGGAAGAGGGCAGATGCGGTGATTGCGGAGCGAGCCGAGCGAGCCCAGCGTACCGGCGCGCGGGTCGTTCTTGACGCGATTTGGGCCGAGGGCGTCGAGGTGATCTTCGGCTACCCGGGCGGCGCGATCATGCCGCTTTACGACGCGCTCTTCGGACACCGGCTTCGCCACGTTCTGGTTCGCCATGAGGCCGCGGCGGTATTTGCAGCGGGCGGATACGCACGCGCTAGCGGCGAGGTCGGCGTCTGCGTGGCGACATCTGGTCCCGGTGCCACGAATTTCGTTACCGGGATCCTCGATGCGATGATGGACAGCATTCCACTCGTCGCCATCACGGGCCAGGTCAGCACTACCCTGATGGGAACCGACGGCTTTCAAGAAGCCGACATCGCCGCAATCACGCATGCGATCACCAAACGCAACCTCGTCGTGCGCAACGCGTGCGATCTCTTGCCCGCGTTGCGGACGGCGTTTCGATTGGCGCGCGGACCGCGCCCGGGACCCGTGTTACTCGATCTGCCGACCGATGTCTTGAAAACGATCGTCCTGGAGGATTCGCCGCCGATTCGTTCGCTTGCTTCGAGGACGTTGCCCCGTGCGTCGCACGCGGCGGTTACCGCGACCGTCAAATTGATTCGCAGCGCACGGCAGCCCGTTGCGATAATCGGCGGCGGCGTGCGCGCTGCGGATGCGAGCGCGGTCTACCGGCGCTTTTGCGAGCGAGTGCGCCTGCCGCATGCGGCGACGATCAACGGATTGGGCGCCGCCGATCCGCAGGACGGACGCTTTCTCGGGATGCTCGGAATGCACGGATGGAAAGCCGCCAATCTCGCCGTCGCGCAGGCCGATCTCATCTTGGCTTTTGGCATGCGGTTCGACGACCGCGTGACGGGGCCGGCCAATCGCTTCGCGCCCGGCGCGCAGATCGTTCACGCCGATATCGACAGCAGCGAATTCGGAAAGATCGTTCGCGCGGACGTGTGCCTGCACGGCGATCTACGCGAAACGCTCCGCGAATTGGTTACGGCGCTCGATGGGCAGCAGATTCCCACGTTCGACGACTGGTGCGAGCGCGTGCGCGCGCTCGGAGGACCACTACCGCGCGACCGATCTCAATCTGGGAGGCTCAGCGCTACCGATGCAATCGGCGGACTCTTCGAACGGCTAGCGCCGGACGCCATCGTGGCGACCGATGTGGGCCAGCATCAAATGTGGGCCGCGCAGCGCGCGCGCCCGACGCATCCACGCAATTTTCTGACCTCTGCGGGACTGGGTACGATGGGTTTCGGCCTTCCCGCGGCGATCGGAGCGGCGTTTGTTCCTGGGGGGCGCCCGGTGGTGGCGATCGTCGGAGATGGTGGATTTCAGATGTCGCTCGCGGAGCTCGCGACGATTCGGCGCTACGATCTGCCGGTAAAAATCGTGCTCATCGACAACCGCAACCTCGGTATGGTGCGGCAATGGCAGCAGTTGTTCTACGACGCCCGTTATTCGGCGACCAACCTGAGCGACAACCCGGAGTTCTGCGAGATCGCGCACGCGTACGGGATACGCGCCGAATCGGTACGGGTACCGGAGGATCTCGCCGACGCTCTCAACCGGCTGATAGAGCATCCGTCGGCAATGCTTCTGCACTGCGCCTGCTATCCCGAGGAGAACGTTTGGCCGATCGTTCCGGCCGGCCAGGCGATGCACGAGATGATGGAGGCGGAGCGATGATTGCAGCGTTGGACGTACGCGACGGTAGGATCCTCGCGCGTCTCATTCATCTCGCGCATCGCTTCGGCTGCGTCTACACGCGTGCGGAAGCATTGCAGCGCGATGGTTCGTTTCGCGTTCGTATCCACCTCGACGGCCCCTCCGAGGCGCTCGCACGTCTGCGTATGCAAATAGACAAACTCGCTCGGGAAGACAAGGAGAACAACCCATGAAAGTATTTTACGACCGCGATGCCGACCGCCGCGTGCTCTCGAACAAGACGATTGCCGTGATCGGCTATGGCAGCCAGGGGCGCGCCCACGCGCGTAACCTGCAGGATTCCGGTGCCGACGTCGTCGTAGGCTTGCGTGCGCATTCGCGATCGGAAGCGATCGCACGCGAAGACGGCTTGCGCTACGCGAGCGTCGAGGAAGCAACCGCGATGGCCGATGTCGTGATGCTGTTGGTTCCCGACGAAGAACAACCGGCCGTCTATTTGCACTCCGTCGGCGACCGTTTGCGCCCGAACGCTTATCTTGCGTTCGCACACGGGTTCGCCATCCATTTCGGGACCGTCGTCCCGCCGAAGAGCGCCAACGTGTTCATGGTCGCCCCGAAGAGCCCCGGGCGGCTCGTGCGCTCTGAATATGAAGCAGGGCGCGGCGCCCCTTGCTTGATCGCCGTACACCAAGATCCGTCCGGCAACACGCGCGAGCTGGCGCTCGCGTATGCCGGCGCCATCGGCGGCGGGCGTGCGGGGATCCTGGAAACGACCTTCAAAGACGAGACCGAGACCGATCTGTTCGGAGAGCAGGCCGTGTTGTGCGGCGGCGTCTCGTCGCTCGTTACGGCGGGTTTTGAGACGCTCGTGGAATCGGGCTATGCGCCGGAGATGGCGTACTTCGAATGTTTGCACGAGCTCAAGCTGATCGTCGATCTCATGCACGAACGGGGTATCGGTGGCATGCGTGAGGGGATCAGTAACACCGCCGAGTACGGCGACTATACGCGCGGACCGCGCATCGTCGGAGAAGAGGTGCGCCAGGCCATGCGAGCGGTGCTCGGCGAGATTCAGGACGGGAGCTTCGCGCGCGAATGGGTGCGAGAACATGCGGCCGGCTCCGGTGGATTCGACCGGTTCCGCGAAGCCGCGCGGTCGCATCCGATCGAGCAGGTCGGCGAACGGTTGCGGGCGCTGATGCCGTGGCTGGCGCCGCAGGACGAGGAGTTGAAGTTTCGCGTATGTTGAAACCTCGAAGCGCAGCGCTCACGCAGGGGCCTCAACGCGCCGCGGCGCGGGCGATGTTCAAGGCGATCGGGTTTACCGACGGCGATCTGGCAAAGCCGCTCGTCGGCATCGCCAACACGTGGGCTGAGACGATGCCGTGCGGGTACAACCTCCGCGAACTCGCCGAACACGTGAAGGCCGGCGTTCGTGCTGCCGGCGGGACGCCGATGGAATTTAACACGATCGCCATCAGTGATGGAATCGCGATGGGCACCGAGGGCATGAAGGCCTCGCTGGTCTCGCGTGAAGTGATCGCGGATTCTATCGAACTTTGTGGGCGCGGCTACCTCTTCGATGCGATGATCGGGCTGGTCGGCTGCGACAAGACGATTCCCGCGGCCGCGATGGCGTTCGCTCGCCTAAACATTCCGTCGGTCGTTCTCTATGGCGGCCCGATCGCTCCGGGAAAGCTCGACGGCCGCGATTTGACGATCGTCGACGTGTTCGAGGCGATCGGCGCCTGTGGAGCAGGCACGATCGATGAGGTGGAACTCAAACGCATCGAGGATAGCGCGTGTCCCGGCGCCGGTGCATGCGGCGGGCAATATACGGCCAATACGATGGCCATGGCGCTCGAGATGCTCGGTCTCTCGCCGCTAGGAAGTTCGAGCGTCGGTGCGACCGATATGCGCCGCGAGCAGGTCGGGCGCGCAGCCGGAGCGCTCGTCATGGACCTGCTGGAACGAAACGTGGTGCCGCGCGATCTGTTGACGCGAGAAGCCTTCGAAAATGCAATCGCGCTCGTGACGGGCACCGGAGGTTCGACGAATGCCGTCCTGCATCTCATCGCAATTGCGTGGGAAGCCGGCGTCGTTTTGAAGTTGGATGAGTTCGATCGCATCAGCCGGCAGACGCCGGTCATCGCGGATCTTCGCCCGGCTGGAGAGTATGTCGCGCTCGACGTGGATCGGGCTGGCGGAACGGCGCTCATAATCAAGCGCCTCGTCGAGGGTAATCTCGTCCATGGCGGGGCTGCCACTGCGCATGGAACGACGCTCGAGCAAGCCGTGGCGACGGTAGTCGAATCGCCGGGACAGGGCGTCATCGCTACCGCCGGCCGTCCGTTCAAACCTAATGGGGGCTTGGCGGTCTTGCGCGGTAACGTCGCGCCCGACGGCGCGATCATGAAATTCGCCGGCTTCACGCGGACGCGACACGAGGGGCCGGCGCGCGTCTTCGATTGCGAGGAAGACGCCATGCGCGCCGTGATGGAAGGGCGCATTGTCGCGGGCGACGTGCTCGTCATTCGTTACGAAGGGCCCAAAGGCGGGCCGGGGATGCGCGAAATGCTCGGGGTTACCGGTGCGATCGTGGGTGCCGGCCTCGGCCCCGACGTAGCCCTGGTCACCGATGGTCGGTTCAGCGGCGGCACGCGCGGATTCATGCTCGGACACGCCGCGCCCGAAGCTGCGGCCGGCGGGCCGATTGCGGTACTGCGCGACGGCGACGTCATCACGATCGATATCGCAGCACGCCGCATCGACGTCGCGGTCGAGGACGCTTTGCTGCGCGAACGCCTGCAGAGCTGGGTTGCTCCGCCAGGGCGCTATGCCCGTGGGGTGTTTGCAAAATACGTTGCACTCGTCGGGTCCGCCGCGGACGGCGCGGTGACGAGCGCGCGTCATCTTCGATGATCGCATCGGCGCGCTCACGGCGCGCAGTTCCCGGCCGCACGCCCGATTACGGGATCCCTGCGCCCGGCGTACCTGAAGGCGACGCGCGGTCAGAATCGGCGGCGCGAGCGCTGGCTGCTAGGAGGCTGTCGGAGTTAAGCACGTTTCCGTTTTTGGACCGCCTTTTGTCCGAATACTTCGTTGCTCATCAGTCACGAAGCTACGGCTTCGCTCCTTCTTCGCGCCTCGTCTCCGAACAAAATTCGGCGCCAAATCCGAAAACGGCTCAACTCCGACAGCCTCCTATACGCGTGAGAACCGCGCTCCGTTCGGCCGCCGCCGCGACCGCGGAGATCAGCGTGCCCCGCAGACGCCCGTCCTCCAGGCACGCGAGCGCGTCGATCGTGCAGCCGGCCGGCGTGGCCACGCGGTCGCGCAGCTCCGCGGGGTGAAGATGCGTGCTCAAAACGAGCTGCGCGGAGCCGAGAACCGTCTGCGCGGCGAGCAGCTTAGAGATATCCCTGGGCAGGCCTTGCTTCACGCCGCCGTCGCTTAGAGCCTCGATGATCGTATAGACGTACGCCGGCCCGCATCCGCTGAGCGCGGTTACGGCATCGAAATGCCGTTCTTCGACGACGACGGTCTTGCCGATCGCATCGAAAAGACGGGTAACGAGATCGCGCGCTGCGGCGGTCCAGGCGGGCGGGAAGCAGAGCGCCGTCATCCCTTCGCCGATCTGACATGGAAGATTCGGCATCGCCCGCGCGACCTTCGCGTTACCGGCATGTTTGTAGAGCGTGTCGATATCGAGCCCGGCACAGGTCGAAACCACGAGATGCTCGGGCCCGAGTCCGGGACGCAGGTCCTCGAGGATCGCCGTTGCGTGCTGGGGCTTGATGCAGAAGAGGACCAGCCGCGCCCGTTGCAACAACTCGCGATTACCGGCACACGGTGTTACGTACGCCGGCATGGTGCCTTGGCGCCGCGTCCCGAGAATCTCGAGATCCGGGAGCGCGGCGTGCAGACCCTCGGCGATGGCCGTGCCGATCGTTCCCAGTCCGATGATTCCTACGTTTTCCATGATGACTCTCCATACCAGAGAAAACGTGCGGCTGTCAAATGGATTAACCTTCGTTAATGCGTTGACCGGCCGTGCGCCGCCGTGATAGCGTAGTCGAAGATGCCCGTCGTCCGGATCGGTCGAGGTTGCTCCCTGCAGAACGCGATAATCATTCGACCAAGCAGAAGCCCCCGCCCGTCCGGCGGGGGCTTCTGCTTTAACGAGGAGCAAGGTTAGCCGTGAGAGCGATCGAGATATTCGATACGACCTTACGTGACGGCGAGCAGTCGCCGGGCGCGGCAATGAGCGTGAGCGCGCGCTTGAGGATCGCGAGAATGCTCGACGCCGCAGGCGCGGACACGATCGAAGCGGGGTTCCCGGCCGCCTCATCCGTCGTAGCAGAGAGCGTCGCGCAGATCGCGGCAACGGTACGCTCCTCTCGCGTTGCGGCGCTCGCTCGCTGCACCCGGGGCGATATCGACGCGGCAGTGATGAGTTTACGCGGCACCGAGCGCTCGCGCGTTCACGTCTTTCTGGCGACCTCAGACATTCATTTGCAACGTAAGTTATGCATCTCTCGCGCGCGCGCGCTTGAGTTAGCCGTCGAGAGCGTGCGTTACGCGCGCAAAGGCTGCGCGGAGGTCGAGTTCTCCGCGGAGGACGCGACCCGCACGGATCCAGCATATCTGGCGCAGGTATTCTCCGCCGTCATCGCCGCCGGTGCCACGATCATCAACGTCCCCGACACGGTCGGGTACACGACGCCTGCCGAGTTTTCCGAACTGATCGGCTATCTTCGCGATCACGTCGATCGCGCCGGAGAAGTTACGATGAGCGTTCACACGCACGACGACTTAGGTATGGCGACGGCCAACGCACTAGCCGCGGTTCAAAGAGGCGTCCAGCAGGTCGAATGCACGATCAACGGTATCGGCGAGCGCGCAGGCAACTGCGGTCTCGAGGAGATCGTCTGCGCGCTGCGCGCGAGACGGGATCTGTTTTTGTGTGATGCGCGTTTCGACGCGGCAAAATTGCAACGGCTTTCGCGCACTGTATCTGCGGCAACGCATATGCCCGTCCAGAAAAACAAGGCGATCGTCGGTAAGAATGCGTTCGCTCACGAATCGGGCATCCATCAAGACGGCGTGCTGAAAGAGCGCACGACCTACGAGATCGTCGATCCGGCTTCGGTAGGCGTCGCGACCAGCTTGCCGCTCGGCCGAAACTCCGGCCGCCATGCGCTCCTGAAGCGGGCCGCGCGGCTCGGATTTCATGGCGACGAGTCGCGTGGTAACGCCCTCGAAGAGCGATTCAAAGAGTTTGCTGCGCAACGACGGTCGGTCCGCGACGTCGATCTCATCCGTTTGGCGGCGGAAGTCGGCTACGTTCGTCAAAGCGAGGCCCTCTGATGTGGAGCGTCTTCCGGGCGGGAACGGTTACGTATCGCCTGCAAAGGATACGGAACGGAGGCTCGAAAGGCCGGCACGGCGCGATTGGAGGGGCCGTTTCGTGAGAAAACAAATCCTTTTCATACCTGGGCCCGTAACGGTTGCCGAATCGGTCCTCGCGGCTGCTGGTCAGGCGATGATCGATCATCGCGGCCCGCAGTTCGCAGCGATGCAGGGGAGGCTGGTAGAGCGCTTGCGCCCGATCTTCGGCACGACGGGTGACGTCGTGCTGCTTGGCTGCTCGGGTACGGGTGGCCTCGAAGCGGCGGTCGTGAATACGTTTGCACCCGGGGAGAGACTGCTTGCCTGCCCGGTTGGCTTCTTCGGCCGCCGTCTCGCCGCGATCGCCCAGACCCACGGTTGCGAGGTGGAGACGCTGGAGACGGCGCCGGGCTACGCGCTCGATCCGCAGGCACTTGCCGAGCGCCTAAAAGCCGATGCAAGCCGGCGCATCGCGGGGGTACTGCTCACGCAAAACGAGACCTCCACCGGCGTTCAAAACGACATGGCGGCAATCGCTGCGGTGACGCGCGAGCACGGGGCGGTTACGATCGTGGACGCGGTCAGCGGCATGGGAGCCTCGGAGTTCCGAATGGACGAGTGGGGATTCGACGTCGTCGTGACGGCTCCGCAGAAAGTCTTCGCCGCGCCTCCGGGATTGGCGATGGTTGCAGTCGGAGCGCAGGTTTGGCAGCGAATCGAACGTAATCCCATGCCGCGCTTCTATTTCGATCTGCTCAAAGCGCGCGAGTTTGCGCGGCAAGGGCAGACACCGTGGACGCCGCCGGTCAGCGCGTACTTCGCGCTGGACGAGGCGCTGGATCGCTATGGCCGCGTAGGTGCGCGCCACGTTTGGATGCGCCTGGAGACCTACGCACGCGCTATTCGCACGGGTCTCGAGGCGCTCGGCATCTCGATCTTCTCGCAGCCGGGGGCGCATTCGCCGACCGTCGTCGCGGCTCGCGTTCCCGACGGCATCGACGCCGGCGGCTTGTTACGCGCGTTGCGCGAAGAGCGCGGCATCGTTCTGTCCGGGGGTCAGGCGGAGTTGAAGGGCAAGATTCTGCGCATCGGCACGATGGGCGAGCTGTCGCAGGCCGACGTGCTGGGTGCGCTCGGCGCGATCGAGTGCGAACTGCTGGAACTCGGCGTGCCGATTCGCGCGGGCGCGGGGGTAGCGGCGGCGCTTCGTGTCTTTCGCGCAGAAGCGCCCGTTCCAAGCGACGCCGGTTGAACTATCCGCACCCCGCTCGCGCCTCATGAGTGCGATCGGGTTCCAGGGCGAACCCGGCGCTTTCAGTGAGGAGGCGATCGTCGCTCTCATGGGCGATCTCCCGACGCGCGGGTATCGTACCTTCGACGATCTTGTTGGAGCGGTCGCTTCAGCGGAGGTCGGTTTTGGGCTGTTGCCGTGCGAAAATACGATGTACGGATCGATCGCGCGGTCCTACGATCTGATCGCGGAACACCCGCAGTTGAGGGTAGTCGACGAGACCACCCATCCAATCGTGCAGGTCCTGGTCGGAACGCCGAACTCTTCTCCCGAAGATATCACCACGATCGCTTCGCATCCGGTGGCGCTCGAACAATGCCGTGAGTTTCTCTCCAGGCGGCCCGATCTGCGCATACAAACTGCCGACGATACTGCGGGCGCCATTCGTACCGTCGTCGAGACTGGAGACATGCATCTCGCCGCCATCGGCCCGGCACTGGCGGCGCACCGGTATGGCGGCCGGATTTTGGCGCAAGCGATTCAAGACCCGGTCGAAAACCTCACCCGCTTCTTTCTAATCGCGCGCCAACGTATGGCGCGGCGCAATCTGGGCAGAGCACTCCTCGCTTTCGAGCTGCCGCACCGCGCCGGCAGCCTGCACGAAGCGCTGGGACGGCTTGCTGAGAAATCATTAAATCTTCGCAACCTCGTGGCCCGGCCGAGCCGGCGCGTGCCATTCGAATACAGATTTTACATCGAGTTCGATTGCCCGAGCGGCGCGGACGCAGCCGATATTGCGATCGGTCTCGGCCCCGACAGCCGCATCCTGGGCGTCTACTAGGAGTTTGTCTGGCTCGGGCCGTTTTTTGGATCCGAAGACGGAAACGCGCTCAAGTCAGACAAACTCCTAGGAGCCGGGGCCGGAAATTTCGGCCATATGGGGAACCTCGGCTGAGTGGAAAGCGTCAAGCGCTCGCCCAAGCGTTCCGTGGCGTGGAGCCGGTGAATTGAACCAGTTTCCGTTTCTAGCCGCGATTGTAATGATGGCCGTCACATTTTCGGCATCGTTCGCCGTTCGGCGTTTCCGGAACCGCGCAGGCCGCGGTCGGGCGCGCGACGAGTCCCGGGGCTGGGATCAGATTATCGCTTCGATTCGTCTGCGGTTGCCGGCCGGAGCCGAAGTGGTCGTCCTCGAACATCAGATGTACTTCAACGATCCGCGCAACCGGGCTGCCGCCATCGAGGTGTTCACGAAGAACGGGTTCGCGGCCACGACCGCGGAAACGTACGAGAAGCGAACGAAGTACTGGCTATTGGCCGTCCGAGCGACGATGATCGAGCGCGTTCAACAGGAGTTGCAGCGCGTTCACGAGTTCACAAACGCCTATGGCGGACGCTACGACCGATGCAACCCCCAACTCTAACTTTGTAAGTTGCAGCGGTGAGGAGGGTCTGGCCCTTCTGTGCGAACATCCTGCTGCGTTGGCAGTAGGCTATGGCGCCGATGCCGCGGACTGCAGGCGTGCGGAAGCCCGGACGACGATGAGTCCGCGTGCTTTGTCGAAAAGAACGGCGATCTCGCGGCCGCCTGCGGGTGCGGGGCCGAAGTTGAACGTGTCGAGCATCACCTCTTCGGTGAGCTTGCCGTCCTCTTTCGCCTTCTGCGATGACTACTATGGGTTGCTAAAGTGTTGGCTGCACGCGGCGCCAAGCGTGCCAGGCCACGAATCCTTCGATCCGGGAACGCTAAGGTCCATGATGTTGTAGATGAGTGCGAGCGTATCGCTGTCCAGGCGCGAGAACGCCTCCCCGGAGCCGAGCGCCTCCAAATAGTTGCAAAGCGCCGCTCCCGCGCATTGCTTGAAGGCCGCCTGTGCTTGCGTACCGCCTTCACCGGCGAGTGGTGCTTCTACGGCGCTGGCGATACACCGGAAGAAGTCGCCGTAGAATTGCAGCATCGAATACAGCGTCGACCAGTCGTTCGCGCGCGCGATGGCGTACTCGACCAGCTCCTGTCCCGCGCCGTCGTCCATGCGCCCGACGAGGTTGCCGCTGGCCGGTTCGACTTGCCACCAGCCGACGCGATCGTGCCCTTCCAGTGCAACCGGAGCGGCCGGTACTATCGCAATACCGCCAAATTTCGGATCGGTGGAGACAGTGGCCGCGATGCCTGCGTGTTTTGCTGCGGCAAACAGAGCGATGGTGCCGCCGTCGCCCGGCGCGGCAAGCAGATGCTGCTCGATCGACGTGTCGACGTAGCCGCGCACGAAGTTAGCTTTGATCGCGGCCTGCGCGTCGGCGCCCGTTGCCGCCATGCCGTTCTCGACGATATCGAACTGCTCGATGCCGCTGATCTTTCCATCGCGCATGGCCAGCGCGCGGTGCATCATTACGATCTGCGGGCGGTCGAAGAAGAAGTGCAGCGTCCCGTTGGCGGCCGCCTCCAAACGGTGCCGCACGAGGGCATCTTGTTCGTAGTAGTGCAGGTCCTCCATTGGATATGCTGCCGCAATACCGGCAGGCGGCAGTTGTTTGCCGTATCCGCCGGCGCTGACGTATTCCACGAAAGCGTGCACCGCCTTGAGTCCCTCGCCTTCACGTTGTGCGGCAAAGCCGGGGTCGAAGTCGCCCGAAACGGCGAGCATCGAGTAGGTCGTCGTCACGGCGTAGGCCGATCGCTCGGAAGTCCAGGAGTCGTCGATTGCACCTTGCGCGTTGCGGCGATCGAGGATCGTGCGGTTCACGATGCGGGGCGCTTGACCCGGGATATCGGTTTCGATCTGCAAGTGTAGCGCCGCGATGCGGGGCCCGCCGGGCGGGTCCAGCGCGAAGGCGTCGCCGGTGGTTTCGTCGCTGCCCATGCTGATGCTCGGCGTGAACGACGTGGCAGCCTTCAGGTCCAGCGTCCCCCTCGAGCGATCGCCGATCGCCAGCGAGATCGGCATCCCGTAGATTTTCGCCATGGGCGCGGAGGCTTCGACGAGCGTCTTGCTCTGCGGTGATGCGCCTGCGTAGTTGGCGATAACCCGAATAGCGAGCGTGGTTTGCTGATCTCGACCGGGCTCCGGGATGCCGTCGGCCGTCGGCGCGGCGCCGAGATGAGTTCCGGGTTTGGCGTCGGGCGTACTGGGGTCCCAATCGCTCCACGTGCCGCCTTGCCGTACTTGCACCCACCAGTGGTCGCGCAGATTCGTAGCCCACGCTTTGCGCAGCGCAGTATCATCTGCTGAAAGCGCTGCGTTGCCTTGCTGCAGTGCCGCTGCGAGCTCGGCGGCCGGCGCTTGCGCCGCTGTAATCGTCGCGTCGACTCGTGCGTCGGTTTTCACAACGCCGTCCAACGCCTGCCGCCTGGCGACGTTTGCGTCGATGCCCAGCTGTTTGAATGCATCGGCGAGCTGCGGCGATTCGGGCAGTCCAACGGGGCTGGACGTGGCCACCTGATTGACGAGTTGCAGCATTTCGGAGTCGCCTAGTTGCCCGTGCACCAGCCGCGCCGGAACCCCGATTGCGCCGAGCATGCCGGCCAGCAGATACGCTTTGTCGATGGGCGAACCGCCGCGCGATTGCAGCGTGCCGCTGGGGCCGCGCATCTCTCCTTCGTAAGCTTCGGTGCGAATATGATCGCGCACGAAAGCGAAGACCGCATTGGCGTCGCCGAGCTCCGTGGCGCGTAGATTCGGGTCGTACCCGTCTTCCGGGATGAGCGCCATGCGCTTGTCCATGCGATCGAAATACTGTGCGACTTCGGGCGTGATACCGCTGCACGCTTCCGTGGCTTGCGGGCTCGGTGTTGCTCGTTCCCCGCCGCCGAGTGCTCCCCCTAAGCCACCCATGTTTCCGGAGCCGGCTTGGCCGATCTTCTCCGCACCGCCCGCGCCGGGCGCGTAGCCTTCGATGCCGGCGAGATCGTTCGGGTCGGACGGACACGGTGCGGGCGCGGTGGGGAAGATCGCCGCGTCGGCCGACGAGATACCGCGTGCCGATCGCCCGCTGAAGAGGCGATACGAGTAGATACCTGCGACGACGAAAATCGCCACGACGAGAAGTACCGCAACGCGCTTCATAGGCGGACGAGCTCGACGCGGCGGTTGAGTGCCTTGCCGGCATCGGTCGTGTTCGGCGCGACCGGCCGGGAGTAACCGTATCCGATCGGAACCAGGCGAGAGCGCGCGATGCGATAGCGTTTGACAAGATCGTTGACGACCGATTCCGCGCGATGCTGTGAGAGCACCATGTTGTGCCGATAGCCGCCATCCGAATCGGTGTGCCCCTCCACGCGGAAGCGCCACGACGGGTTCTGCTTCATCACCGCCGCGATTTGCGCGATAACGGGCTCGGACTGCGGCTTGATCGTCGATTTGTCGACGTCGAAATGGATGCCGTAAATGCGAATGCGGCGCTGCTGGAACTGCTTGACGGCGGGAACCGCTGCCGTCAATTGAATCGTCGCCTGTGCGGTCTGATTGTTGCCTCCGTCACCGTTAACGATGACGGCGTAGGTGCCGGCTTTCGCGTTGCCGGGAACGCCGAGCGCGATCTTCAGCGGCTGCGTACCGCCGTTGGTATCGAACGAGTTCGGCGTCACGTTCGCCTTGAAATCCCCGCTCGTCGTCACGTTCACGTGGCCCTTCCAGCCCTGATTCGCGAGGAGTTCCATCGCGAAAGTCAGCGTGATCGGTTTGCCCGGAACGAACTTGCCCGAGCGGTTCGGTTCGATGACGAAAGCCAGTGAGGCTTTTTGCGTGCACGGTAAGTCGGCGGGAATCGGCTGCGTCAGCTCGAGCATGCGTACCCGCCGGTATCCCGCGAGGTTGCTATCGTCGTGGTCGAAGCCGTCGTAGATGATAAGGCCTTTCCCATAATTCGCGTACATCTGCATGAAGCCGTTGACGTGATTGACGTTCGTGCCGAACAGGTGCCCGCACCAATTGGGATCGTGCGTGACCACGGTGTTTGCGTCACCGAGTTGATTGTATTCATCGTGCGCATACGGGAGTGGATCGAAATAATGAGCTTTCTCGCTCTTATCGGACGTGCCGAGCGAATCGTCCTCAACGAGAATGAGCCGGTCGCCCTTTGCGCCCTGCGCCCCCGGGTTGTTACTTTGGAACTGATACGGCAACATGGCGTAGTGCGTCGGCTTGCCGCACATATCGGCATCGTAGATCAGAAGCTTGTGGCCGTTTGCTACCCACTGCGAGATCATCTGGTTCTGCGCGGCGTCGAAGAGATCGTCGGAGGTGCATAGGCCGTTGAAGACGAGAGTCGAGGCGCTATCGAGCAGCGCCTGATCGACCATGCTTGCACCGATATGCGAGAACCTGTACCGCGGTGCGTCTTTCACGCTGTCCCCGTCCATGGGGTATAGACTGGCGTCCCACACCTTCGACTGCAGGACGACCACGTTCACCGGACCGGCACCGGCCGTTTGCGGGACGCAATACTTTGGCCGTTTGTCGGTGCGCACCCAGTAGCTCGACTCATCGTCCTGAGTACCGACGAGCAGGGTCGCCTCGTCGTTTACGACGTACGTCCCTTTTTGATCGCCGCTTTGCCAACTCCACACACGCCCGTTGCGCGTACCGGGATACGAATCGCCTAAATGGCCGTCAAAGCACTGTTCGCCGTTGGCGCCGTCGGTGCCGGCCGTGACGGCCCGCAGATACCATGGATCGCTCTGGTCCGGCGCGTTGCGGAACTTTCCGCTCTTGTCGTACGGTTTGCTGTACTGCACGTACGTTCCGGCTAGATGTGCGGTTGCGGGCAAGGGTGCGATCTCCCCGTAGGCAGCCATCGAGGAGATTGGCTTTACCGTGCCGGTGCGGTTCACGGTCACGCGCACCCAGCGCGCGTTCGAATTCACCGCGAGAGTCTGCGCGGCGCTACAGCACGGCAACGGGGTCGCCGGCGACGAGATCGTGCCGACGTCGGAGAAACCGGTCTCCGGGCCCGTTGTCGAAACGGCGAACGTAGCGGTTGCGCCGTCGCCTTGTTCGGTCTTGTCCGGCATCGCTGCGGCAATGCCCGTGAGCTTTGCCGGGCCTGGGAGTTCATAGAGGTAGACCCAGGGCCCCTTCTCGGCGTCGCCGGGGGAGTAGCCCCCTTCAGGAGCCTCCTGTGGGTTCTGGTCCGAGTCGGGGCTGACCGGATACTCGCGTACGATCGTGCCGCTCTGCCATGACAGCAGATTCGGCTGCGGCGTCGCGGTAGCGGCGGGCGGCGCCGCGGATAGCGCTCCGGCGGCCGGTGAGGCAGCGGCCGTTCCCGTTGCGGCTGCCGAGGCCGGCGCACTCGCGGCAGCGGTCACGCCCTGCCCCTGGTGTTTTCCGCACGCGGACAGCACCAGAGTGGCGGCTGAAAAGCAAATGGTCAAAAGGCGACGGGTTTGACACACGACTAGCCCTCCAACGATTCAGCCCGAGCGGCTAGGGCGCCTCAATCAGGCGCCAACTGGGGTTTTACATAGTATAGGAGCTACGGGAACGTCCTGGGAAGAGCGCGTTCGTCCCGGATGCTCCGGGACGTTTCAGGACGGTCGAGGCGTCGCCGGTGGGATAAAGCCGGGTCCGGCGACCGGAGGTGTCCACGAGTTGCTTCCGACCGGGGCCGTGAGGTTCATGTTTTGATGGTTGCGGATGAGCACGAACTGCGTCGGAATACCGTCTCGTCGATCGCGTATCAGTGAGAGCCGTTGGTCCATCGAAACGCAGGCTTGGCCGTTGACTTCGGTGATGATGTCGCCGGCGCGCAGTCCGGCGGCGGAGGCCGGGCCGTTCGCCGTCAGGTCAAAGACTTCGACTTCGGGGTGATGGTCAGCCCGCGCATGCCGAGCGACGGAGCCGAAACCAGCCACGATTGAACCAGCGCGATGGCGCTCGCCCCAACGCCCAAGTGCATCACGCGCGCATTTCGCAGGATTACGAACCGCGCGTTCTTGCACGACCGGCGGCCGGGCGTGATAGAATGCCGATGGAGTGCGAGAGATGGCGATGTTATTGGACGACCGGCCCGAGACCGAATATCTCGACGGCCGGCGCTATCCCAAGGTGAGCCCCAAACGGGTGCACGCACTGGTGCAGTCCACCCTTGCCACGGCGATCAAACGCTGCGCGCGGCGGCGCGGTTTGGTCGGAACGGAGTGGCGCTTCAGAGTGGGCGTGGCCGACGGTACGAACACGTCGTTCGTTCCGGATGTGGCGTACGTTTCGTACGATCGCCTGCGCCCGCTGAGCGACGAGGAGGCCGACGAGCCGCCGTTCGCGCCGGATATCGCCGCCGAGGTGCGCTCGCCGTCGCAGCGGCTAGATCTGCTCGCCAGGAAGATCGCGCGGTATCTGGCGACGGGTGCGACGATCGTGCTCGACGTCGATCCGATGAAACGCACGATCGTGGCGCATGCGTTCGGCGAAACGCGAACCTACGAGGCGGGCGCGCGCTTCGCGCATCCGGCTCTTCCGTGGCTCGATTTCGAAGTGGCGGAGCTGTTCGCGGATATCGAGATCCCGCGCTAGGAGCCTGTCGGAGTTGAGCCGTTTTCGGATTTGGCGCCGAATTTTGTTCGGAGACGAGGCGCGAAGAAGGAGCGAAGCCGTAGCTTCGTGACTGATGAGCAACGAAGTATTCGGGCAAAAGGCGGCCCAAAGACGGAAACGCGCTTAACTCCGACAGGCTCCTAGGCGCGCCCTTCGACGGGCTCAGGATGACAGGGCGCGCTCTATTCGACTTCGTAGAATAGGCCCGCACCGCGCGCGGCTTTTCTGAGCGCTTTGTCGTTGCTTGCAATTTTGCAATTGGAGCGCATTGCGAGTTCGAGGTATGCGGCGTCGTAGGCCGTGAGGCCGTATTGACGCGCAAGCGCGAGCTCCGCGCCGAACGTCATCGTGGGGTCTATCTCTATCGGCAAGTGCGCTAGGAGCATGACAGCCTCGGTCATCTGCGCCTCTGTTATCCGCTCGCGCCGGCAAGCCGTCAGCAAAATGTTCTGCACTTCCCAACGCCAGAGCGCAGGCACGAGTGCGCCGTTCTCCACGACGTAAGCCGCGACGGCGAGAGCGTACCGATCTCGTTCGTCGGCGAGGGTCCACCCGATAGTGGTGGACGCATCGACAACGATTGCGGGTCCGGGAGCGCCGGTCACGCGCGTCGCCCGGCGTCCCGTAAGCCGCGAATCTCGTCGCGGTCGATGCGCAGTCCGAGGCATCGGAGCCGTTGCATTGCTTCTCTAGGCGAGACGCCGGGCGATTCGATAACTACCGGGCTGATTTGCGCGACGGGGCGGCCGTGGCGGGTGACGACGATGGTTTGCCCGGCCTCTGCCTGCTTGAGCAGCTCGGGAAGGTGGGTCTTGGCTTCGAATGCACCTACGGTCTTCATATAGGCCAGTCTAACAGACCAGTCTAAATGGCGCAAGGCACAGCTGCTCTGAGCCGACGGGCTCGCACGACCGGCGGCCGGGCGTGATAGAATGCCGATGGAGTGCGAGAGATGGCAGTGCTATTGGACGACCGGACCGAGACCGAATATCTCGACGGCCGGCGCTATCCCAAGGTGAGCCCCAAACGGGTGCACGCGCGCGTGCAGTTCGCGCTTGCCGCGGCGATCGACCGCTGCGCGCGGCGGCGCGGTTTGGTCGGAACGGAGTGGCGCTTCAGAGTGGGGGCGGTCGACGGTACGAACACGTCGTTCGTTCCGGATGTCGCGTACGTTTCGTACGATCGCCTGCGCCCGCTGAGCGACGAGGAGGCCGACGAGCCGCCGTTCGCGCCGGATATCGCCGCCGAGGTGCGCTCGCCGTCGCAGCGGCTAGATCTGCTCGCCAGGAAGATCGCGCGGTATCTGGCGACGGGTGCGACGATCGTGCTCGACGTCGATCCGATGAAACGCACGATCGTGGCGCATGCGTTCGGCGAAACGCGAACCTACGAGGCGGGCGCGCGCTTCGCGCATCCGGCTCTTCCGTGGCTCGATTTCGAAGTGGCGGAGCTGTTCGCGGATATCGAAATCCCGCGCTAGGCGCGCTAGACTTGGACGACCTCGCGTATCTCGGGCACGTCGCCGCAGACGATCGTTTCGATCGCGCCCTTGAGCGTCAGGTTAGACGCCGGGCAGCCGCCGCAGGCGCCCAGCATTTGGACGAACGCGGTTGCACCCTCAACTTTAATGAGCCACACCTCGCCGCCGTCCATTTGGATGCCGGGGCGCACCTTGTCCAGCGCGGCGTTGACGCGCTCTTCAATTGAGGACGGCGATGCGCTCATAATGGCATGGGGTTGCGTGTGATGACATGGGGGTTATTGGGCGTGGGCTTTCATGAGGGCGTGCATGCGGGCGGCCATAGCTAGGGCGTCGTCCCATCTGCGCTGCCACATGTTGCGTCCGAAGATCAGCCCTACGCATCCCGCCTCCATCGCGATCTTCGCTTTGTGGATCGTGTCGTCGTCGCCCATCTTGCTGCCGCCGGAGACCAGCACCAACGAGCGGCCGGCCGACTTCACGACCTTTGCGAGTCCCGCCTCGTCCGAGAGTTCGAGCGTGTTGTAGGGTTTCGGCAACTTGTCGGCGGTCGCGGCGTCCCACTTCGGCAGATTGAGTTTGATGACGTCGGCGCCCATCTCGCAGGCGACGCGCGCGGCGTAATCGATCGCGTAGAGCGAGTCGATGCCGCCCTTGGCTTTGATCGCGGCGCCGCGGGGATAGGCCCAAACGATCAGGGGCATGCCGTACCGGTCGCAATCGCGGCGCACTTCGTTGCACTGCGCGATGTCGACGTCCTGTGCGGGGCTGCCGACGTAGAGCGTGTAGCCGACCGCATCGGCACCGAGGCGCACGGCATCTTCGACCGACGACGTGAGCGAACTGAACGAGTCGTCGTCGCTGGGAACGTTGGTCTTGCCGTTGACCTTCAGTACGAGCGGTACTTTGCCCGCATACTCCTTGTGGTACTTCTCGGCGAGGCCCACGTGCAGCGCGATGCCGGAGAAGTTCCCTTCAACGGCGAGGCGGTAGATCCAATCGGTGTCCAGCGAATCCGGATTCGAGAAGAAATCGATTGGGCCGTGCTCGAGCCCTTGATCGATCGGCAGCATCATCAGGGTGCCGTTGGCGGGGCCGTGCTCGTACATCAGCCGGTGCAGGCGAACGCGCTTGCCCGTCGAGAGATTCATCTCGTCGAACGTCGGACGGCGAATGGCGGCTAACACGATGTAGGTTCCCCCCTGTGATTGTGGTGCGCTAGGGCGGTTTCGGCCAGCGTGCGGAGTCCCCCTACGGGGCTTCGAGCCAGGAAGGCGCTCGCCGCTGCGTTAAGAGGCGCTCGCGTGAAGAACTTCGCAAAGATCGGATTCGTCGGCGTCGGAGCGATGGGTGAACCCATGGCTGCCTCCCTGCGGCGCGCCGGATTCCCCGTGACGGCCTGCGCCCATCGCAATCGCGCTCCGCTCGAACGTTTGGTTGCCGGCGGCGCCGTAGAAGCTGCGAACCCGGCGGCGGTCGCCGCCGCGAGCGACGTCGTCATCACGTGCCTGCCGGACGCGCCGCAGGTGGAAGAAGCGCTCTTCGGGGCGCGGGGCGCGGCCGTTCACGCTCAGAGTGACCGGGGGACGGTTGGCGACGGTCTCACCTTTATCGATATGTCGACGATCTCGCCGATCGCGTCGCGGGCGTTCGCAACGCGACTACGGGCGGCGGGCCATCGCTTCGTCGACGCACCCGTGAGCGGGGGGGCCGTGCGAGCAAGCGACGGTACGCTCACGATCATGGCCGGTGCCGAAGACGTGGATTTCGAGCGGATCGAGCCGATCTTGCGAGCGATGGGAACGCCGTTCCACGTGGGGCCCGTCGGTTTGGGCGAGACGGTCAAACTCGTGAACCAACTCATCATCTCCAGCGTCATGCTGGCCAACATCGAGGCCCTGACCTTCGCGAAGGCCGCCGGCGCCGACCTCGACGCGGTCCGGAAGGTCATCGTAACGGCAACGGGTTCCAACTATCTGCTGGAGAACTGGTTGCCCAAGACCTGGTTTGCGGGTACCTTTGAGGGGGGCTTCGCCATGGATCTGCTGCGTAAGGATCTGGCAGCGGCCCTCGACGCGGCCCGATCGATGCTCGTCCCACTTCCCGTTGCGGCTCTGGCCTACCAGTTGTACACGTTGCAGTCTGCAGAAGGAGACGGCGCTCTCGACTACAGCGCCGTCGCGAAATTCTATGAACGGATCGCTCCAAAGCAAACGGGGGACGTTTAACAAGCACCCCGACTTCAACAAGAAGATTCTCGTGGTGGACGACGAGGCGGCGATTCTCCAGACGCTGCGGTACAATCTGGAACGCAGCGGCTATGCCGTCTGCACCGCGAGCGACGGACGAAGTGCCGTGGCGATGGCACAACGCGAGGACCCGGATCTCATCGTTCTCGACATCATGCTTCCCGTGCTAGACGGCATCGAAGCCTGTAAGGAGATCCGTAAGACGAGTTCGGTGCCCATCATCATGCTCACGGCCAAGGATCAGGAGATCGACAAAGTGCTGGCGCTCGAACTCGGCGCCGACGATTACGTCACCAAGCCGTTTGCGCTGCACGAGTTTCTCGCGCGCGTCAAGGCGCGTCTGCGCCGTCCTCTGCCGTTGCAGCACGAGCACGAAGAGGCGATCGCGCTCGGCGGCATCGTCCTCGATCCCTCGCGCCAGCAGTTGACGGTGCGCGGCGCGCACGTTGCGCTCGCGCCCAAGGAGTTCGCGCTGCTCAAAGTGCTTATGGAAAACCAAGGGCGCGTGGTCACGCGGCAGACGCTGCTCGATAAGGTCTGGGGATACGATTTCGAAGGCGAACAGCAGACGGTGAGCGTGCACGTTCGATGGCTGCGGGAGAAGATCGAAGAAGATTCACGCAGCCCGCGGCACATCATTACGATCCGCAGCCGCGGATACATGTTCAAGGAGTAGGTATCGACGCCGCCCTGCTCGCGCTCGCCGCGTTGCTGGTCGGGGCGCTCCTCGGGTTCGCCGCGCGACCGCTGACGGCGCGGCGCGTGCCCGAGGAGCGCGGCCCGGATCTTCCGCGCGAGGCCGAATCCAAGCCGGTGGGCGACCGTTTCGACGCGCTGGTCCGCGCGCTGCCGCTCGGCGTGGTCATGCTCGACGCCGGCGGCCGCGTGCGCTTCGCCAACCGCGCTGCCGCGGCGATCTTTGGTTTCGAAGTATCGCGCGTAGCCGGTATGCATGTGATCGAGGCCGCACCCTCGATCGAGCTCGAGCGGCGCGTCGCGTCGGCGCTGCTGGGAGAGGCGTCGATGGGTCCGCTGATCGTGGCGGGGAAGACCGGCAACCGCACCTACGCCGTCTCGGTCTACCCGCTCGCAGATCCGCCGCCGGAGGCCGGCGCCGAGAGTGCGGCCGAAAAGATCCGCGGCGCGCTGGTGCTCGCCGAAGATCAGACGGAGATTCTGGCGCTGGAAACGGCGCGCCAAGAGTTCCTTACGAACGTATCGCACGAACTCCGTACACCCCTCTCGTCGATTAAACTGATGCTGGAGACGGTCAACGAATCGCCCGACGACGAAGCTCGCGATATCTTCGTTCCGCAAGCTCTGGCACAAGTCGATCGTCTGGCCTCGCTCGTGCAACGTTTGCTGGAGCAAGCCCGCACGGAATCGGGCGTGCTGACGCTCAACGTTACGGAGATCGACCTGGAAGCGGTCGCGCGCCCGATCGTACGGTCGTTCGATCCGCAAGCGGCGGCCAAGAACGTGCGAATGGATCTGCGCGCCGAACGGCCCGTACTCTTTGAAGCCGATGCCGAGCGCATCGCGCAAGTGCTGGTGAATCTCATCGACAACGCATTGCGCTTCACGCCGAGCGGCGGATCGGTGACGACGAGCCTCGACGTCAACTCCGGCTACGCCGTCATCGCGGTGAGCGATACGGGAATCGGCATTCCGTATAGGGATTTGCCGCACGTCTTCGAGCGATTCTACGTCGTCGATCGTTCGCGCGCGCGCGCTATCAGCGGTGCGGGTCTCGGGCTCTCCATCGTCAAGCAGATCGTGGACGCGCACGGCGGCAGCGTCACGGCGGAATCGATGCTGGGCAGCGGAACGAAGTTCGTCGTGCGCATCCCCGTCGCGCAGAGCGCGGCGGGCCGGTAGTTCGGTTCCGCTGCCTGAGGTGCTAGCCCATCTTTCTTCATGCGGGGTGGTTGTGATAGACGGACCAGTGCAGCGCACAGGAGCAACAGGAACGATACTGCCGGTTTATCTCCGTGACCCGGACATGAATCTGATTGAGGTATCCAATCGCGTGTCTGCCTAACGCTGCGTTGCAGGGGATTCCGTGCCTGCGGCCCTCAGCTCTGCCCCTCTTCCGCATGCACCGACACATGCGCCGACGGCACCGGTCTCGTCACGTCCGGCAAAGCATCGAAGGGATGTAACGAGCGTGGGCGAAGCGGCCAATCCGGGAGGGCGATTCATGCTTGTTCATCGGGTGGTTGCGGGCGCTCTGATGGCTGCCCTCTTGGCGTTTGCGCAATCGCCGACCGTTGTCCTGGCCGATGCGAAGGCCGACACCTGCAGCGGACACGGCACGCCGCAAGCAGTGGTGGCAGCGTGCACGGCACTGATCGAGACCGGAGGCGGCAGCGCGAGCAACCTCGCGGGCATATATATCGATCGCGCAAATGCCTACGACACCCTCGGCCGGCATGCAAGGGCCATCCAAGATTACGATCGCGCAATCGCTCTCGAGCCCAATCTGCCCGCTGCGTACTACAACCGCGGTATGGCCTACGAGGCGCTCGAGGAACGCGATCGCGCGCTGGCGGATTTCACGCATGCGATCGCGCTGCGAGCCGACGACTGGGAAGCGTTAGGACTGCGCGGGTACTTGTATGAGAGTATGGGCGCGTACGGCAAGGCGCTGAGCGATTTCAATACGGCGACGAGCGTCGCCGGCGACAAGGCGGTCCTGCTCACCGGTCGCGCGCTGGCGTACGAAGGACTGCAAAGCTACGGACCGGCGATCGACGACTTCACCTCTGCGATTAGGTTGCAGCCGTCGCCGCTGGCGTACTCGGGCCGAGGGCACGTCGAGTTCTTCACCGGTCGCTATCTACGAGCCGCGCGGGATTTTGCCCAGATCGTCGCCCAGGCGCCGACGTACGCGTATGCCGTCATCTGGGAAGACCTGTCGTTCGCGCGCGCGGGCCGGAGCGATCCGCGTTTCGCGCACAACGTGGCCGCGCTGAATCCAAAAGCCTGGCCTGCACCCGTAGTCAAACTGTTCCTGGGTACCGCAACGCCCCAGGACGTCGAAGCGGCGGCCACCTCCGGTGATGCGACGTCGCTGCAAGGGCAGCGCTGCGAGGCCGCGTTCTACGTCGGCGAGTGGTACGTTCTGCACGGCCAAACCAACGCGGCTCGGGATCGGTTCGCCCGAGCGAAATCCGTCTGCCCGCACACGTTTTCCGAGTATTTTGGCGCGCTCGCCGAGCTCGGCCGCGACGCCCCGTGACGCTCGCTCTCGGGCCACCTCAGCGGACTCGCTGCAAGTGAAACGCAACGGCCGAGCGAAGTGGGCGCGATGCGTACGTTTTCGATTGCCGGCATGGATTTGAGTGGGTACATGGTCAAGGATGCAGCCCGCGCGATTGCCTTCTATTGCGCATCCCCGTTGCGTTAATCCGGCCATAACCTCGTCCTAATGCGCGTGTGTTTAGCTGCGCGTATGTGGATGCAGATCGACATGACCGGTCTCGAATCTCCGCTGCGCGACGATCTCATCGCGTTCGTCGGTGAGTTCAGCACGCGCATGACGCTGGCAGAGGCGCGGGAGTGGTTCGAAGAGGCTTTCGAAGGCAGAGCTCGCGATGGAGAGCTTAATATTCCTTAATATTGAGTTAAGGAAGTCTTAGGGAGGCGGTGCGTACGATTCGCTGGTGTCGCCCGCAACACCGGAGGAAGCATGCTTCAAGCGCCGGATCGGGAAGATCAACCGCTGATGTACGTCACGACGACCAAGAACGCGCCGGAGCCATCCGTTGCGACGAAGCTCCAGATCGAGCGCCTAAGCGTGTTCTACGGAAGTTTTCAGGCGATTAGGGACGCATCGCTGGAGGTTCCCGAGAACTGCGTGATGTCGCTGATCGGTCCGTCGGGCTGCGGTAAATCGACGTTCATACGCGCGGTCAACCGCATGCACGACCTTTCGCCCGACGTGCGCGTAGAAGGCAAGGTGCTGCTGGACGGCGCGAACATCTACGCACCCGGCGTCGATCCGGTGACGATCCGCCACCGCATCGGCATGGTCTTCCAGCGCCCCAATCCATTCCCGAAGACGGTCTTCGAAAACGTCGTCTACGGACCGCGTATCCACGGCATCGGCAATCGAAAGAAGCTCATGGAGATTGCCGAACGCAGCCTGCGGCATGCGGCGCTCTGGGACGAGGTCAAAGATCGTCTGGACAAATCGGCGCTCGACCTTTCGGGCGGCCAGCAGCAGCGCATGTGCATCGCGCGGGTACTCGCGGTGGAGCCGGAAGTCATTCTGATGGACGAACCGGCCTCCGCGCTCGACCCGATCGCGACCAGCAAGATCGAAGACCTCATCGGCGAGCTGCAGCGGTTTTACACGGTCGTCATCGTCACGCACTCGATGCAGCAGGCGGCCCGCATCAGCGACTATACGGCGTTTTTCCTGATGGGCGAACTGATCGAGATCGGCACGACCACCGAGGTCTTTACGAAACCCAAGGACAAGCGAACGGAAGACTACATCACCGGCCGGTACGGTTGACCGGCTGCGGCGCGAGTTAACAGGTTGCGGGGAAAGCCCCACCGCCGTCTCGAACCCGCCTGTTCCGCCGAAAGCTTCGTCGCTCTTCGGTCACAACGCTACGGCGTTGCTTCCTCATCGCTCCTCGTTTCGACGGAACATTCGGGCCCGATCCGGACACCGCGGCTTTTCCCGCAACCTGTTAAGCGCACGTTAGCTGCGCCTTAACTTGGGCCGAGTACGATGTGCACGAATCACGCGGTGCGAGTGTGGCTTACACTCCCGCCTTCAATGAGGAAGTGACACGTGCTTAGATATCTGACGCGTCTGGTGCTGTTATATGCGTCGTGCGTTGCTCTCGGCACCGCAGCCGCAGCCGCAGCCGCGTCCGCGCAAGCCCTACCGGCGCCGCGTGCGACCGCCACGCCGAACCCGTTCGCATACACCGGGTACGTCCGGTCGTACTATTTCACGCGCCAGAACGCGAGTGGCGGCGTCCACCTTGCCAATCAGGCCGCGTGGAACACGGCGCTGAACCTGCACGCCGCCTACGATCTCTCGCGCAGCGGCGTTTCGCTCGGAGCGACGTATCTCTACGCTAATCCGCTGGGGAGGTGCACGACGGCCGTCTCGCACCTATCGCCGCCTTGCGGAAGACTCACGCCGCCGGCGCTCAACCCCGACGACACGCTTCCCGCCTTCGAGCTCAGCACGCTCTACGAAGCGTACGTGCAATACCACAGCAGCCGCGCCTTCGCGCGCTTGGGCGATCAGGTTATCGATACGCCGTTTGCGAACGGCTCGGATTCGCGACTGAAACCCGCGGCCTTTCAAGGCGGCTACCTCTCGTACCGATTGAGCGCCCACTGGACCGGTGCCGCTGCGTATGTGACGCGTTTTGAGAGCCGCGCCGCATCGGCGTTCGAGAGCTCGACGCTGCTCACGAGTCACCCGGCCGACGCGCCGGGGGTGCCGGGTAATACCTACGCGCCGGGCGGGGGGCCGATCGCGACGAGCGGTTTCGGATACGCGCGGCTTGGGTACGCCGGCGCCGGCCTCACCGCCAGCCTGCACTATTATGCGCTGGCCGGCATCGCGAACCTCGTGTGGTTTGATGGCCGGTATGCGTGGAAGCGCGCGCCGGGCAAGCCGTTTCTCGCCGTGCAGATCGGCGACGAACGCAGCACGGGGAGGGTGGTGCTCGGCAAGATCGCCGCGACGGCCTACGGCGTGCAGGCCGGATTGTCGCCGGCGCGCGGCGTGACGCTCACGCTCGGATACGACGACGTGCCGGCGAAGAGCGATACGATCGCGCTCCCGGCCGGCGTGTCGTGTGGAGCGAACGCGCAAATTTCGGTGAAACCGGGTACGAGTTTCGCGTATTTTCTTCCGGCGGGGGGCACGCCCAACTGCGCGAACGACGGGAACGGTACGGCGACGGTCTACTACGGAGGTATCGCAAGCCCGTATACGGACTCGTACGCGACCGATCCGCTCTTTACCACGAGCATGACGCAAGGCATGGTCGACCGGCGCAGCCCCGGCCGCGGCGTGAAGGTTGCGCTCGCTTTTTCGCCGCCCGGCGGGCGCTTCAAGGGTTCCGTCAGCCAGGCGTACTACACCTACGGAGAGACCGCCTTGGGGACGTCGCCGACGCGCGAGACCGACGTGGACGCGATGTATTACTTCAACCGCGTGGGTACGGGACGGTATCGCGGTTTGCTGCTGCACGAACGCTACGGCGAACGCGAGCAGTCGAATACCCTGCTCTATGGCGGCTTACCGCTCTTCAAGTACTCGCGCACGCAAGTCGAGTATGATTTCTAGGTGGCATTTTGAACGGTACGTTTTACGATCTAGCGACGGCTCTCATGGAACGCAAGCTCTTTGGGGCGCTGCGGCACGATCTGCTTGGGCAGCTCGCTGGAGAGATCGTCGAAGTCGGCGCCGGTACGGGTGCCGACTTTCCGTACTATGGAGCGGGCGCCCACGTGATCGCGATCGAGCCCGATCGCTCGATGGCCGAGCGTGCGCGGCGCCGCACCCGTTCGGCTGCCGCGCGCATCGAGGTGCAGATCGCCGACGATGCGTTCCTTGCCGGCATCGCGCCGCATAGCGTCGATGCGGTGGTCTTTCCGCTATCGCTTTGCACGATCGACGCACCTTCGCGAGCCTTGGAGCAGGCGCGCCGCGTTCTGAAAGGGTCGGGTCAACTCGTTGTTTTGGAGCACGTGCGCTCGGAGGGGCGAGTCGGCCGTTTTCAAGACGCCGTCGCGCCGCTGTGGAAGGGCGCGGCCGGCGGCTGCCGCCTCAATCGGCGGACGCGGGACGCGATAGCAGAGGCCGGCTTTGCGGTCGACGCGTTACGGACGCGGCGGATCTCGCGGTTCTTTTTCATCCAGGAACTGCTGTACGGGAGCGCACCTCCGGCAGCGTAGGGCGGCGCGCGGCCGGGGCGAATACTCCCGCCCGTCATGTTTGCACCGCAAGCTGCCGACCGGAGCGCCGATCGCCTGCCCGAGACGATGCCTGCGCTCTGCAAGGTCGAGGCCGGGCCCGGCTTCGTCTTGCGCGAAGTTCCGCTTCCCGCGTTCGGGCCGACCGACGTGCTCATCCGCGTCGAAAAGGCCGGCGTCTGCGGTACCGACGCTCACATCTACAGCTGGGACGCTTGGGCCCAGCACCGCGTTCGACCGCCTCTGATCGTCGGGCACGAGTTTATGGGTAGGGTCGCGGCCGTCGGCGCGGCGGTTCGCTCCGTCGGCGTCGGCGAGCGCGTGTCGGCCGAAGGGCATATCGCGGACCTTACGTGCCTGCTATGCCGCACGGGCGAAGCGCATATCTGCGAAGCGGTGAAGATCATCGGCGTCGATCGGGACGGTTCGTTCGCGCACTACATCGCCATGCCGGAATACAACGTTTGGAGGCTCGATCCGGCTATCCCGGACGAGTTCGCCGCGATCTTCGATCCGCTTGGGAATGCGGTGCATACGGTCATGGCCGCCGGCGTCAGCACGAAATCCGTCGCCATCACGGGCGTAGGCTCGATCGGGCTGATGGCGATTCCGGTCGCGCGCGCGGCGGGAGCCGCTGCGGTCTACGCCATCGATATCAATCCGGCGAAGTTGGAACTCGCCAAGCGTTTGGGCGCCGACGAAGTTTTCTCCGCCACCGACCCCAACGCGATCGACGAAGTCCTGCGCCGCACGTCGGGGGACGGCGTCGACGTGCTGCTCGAGATGTCGGGGAGCGCATCGGCGATCGACCTCGGTTTGCGCATGGTACGTAACGGCGGGCGTGCCGCGCTGCTCGGAATCCCGAGCGACGACGTCAGCATCAACCTGGCCGAGCGCATCATCTTCAAGGGCTTGACGGTACTGGGCATAAACGGCCGCAAGATGTTCGAAACCTGGTACCAGACGCAAGCGCTCGTAAAGAGCGGCCGCGTCGACCTGCGCCCGATCATCACCCACGTCTTGCCCCTGGCGGAGTTCGACCGCGCCTTCGAACTCATGCACACCGGCGCCGCCGCAAAAATCGTCTTCGACCTAGGAGACCTAAGAGGTGAAAGCACACCGTGAACGCAGCGTTCCAAACGCGGCTGGATGCCGATCTCGCAAAACTCAAGGCTGCGGGCACGTACAAGCACCTGCGGCATATCACGACGCCGATGGCGGCCGAAGTGCACATGGAGGAAGCGGGCGACGTCATCGTGCTCTCCAGCAATAACTACCTCGGCCTCTCCGACGACGCCGGGGTGATCGCCGCCGGCAAGCGCGGCCTGGATGCGTACGGCGCGGGAACGGCCTCGGTGCGCTTTATCTGCGGGACGTTCGACATTCACCGTACGCTCGAGCGACGGATCGCCGCGTTCTTGAAGACCGAGGCCTCGCTCACGTACGTGTCGTGTTGGAACGCGAATACCGGCCTGTTTCCGACGATCTGCGAAGACGGCTCGGCGATTATATCCGACGAACTCAACCACGCTTCGATCATCGACGGGTGCCGGCTTGCGAGCAAGGCGCGGCGCGAGCGTTACAAGCACGCCGACATGGCCGACCTCGAGGAAAAGTTAAAGGCGCTGCAAGGCTGCGCGCCGGTCCTCATCGTCACCGACGGCGTTTTTTCGATGGAGGGCAGCCTCGCGAACCTTCCGGAGATCGTCGCGCTCGCGAAGAAGTACGGGGCCGTAACCGTCGTCGACGATTCGCACGGGACCGGCGTCATGGGGAACTCCGGCCGCGGGACGATCGAGCACTTCGGCCTCGAGGGGGAGATCGACATCATTACCGGCACGCTCGGTAAGGCGCTCGGAGGCGCCGCCGGCGGCTTTGTGGCGGGGAGCACGTCGCTGATCGACACGCTGATTCAAAAGTCGCGCCCGCAGCTCTTTTCAAACGCCCTGCCGGCGACGGTGGCGTGCAGCGCGCTCGCCGCAATCGACGCTTTGGAGGCGCACCCGGAGATGGTGGCGCGGCTGCGCGAGAACGTCGCATACTTTCGGGCGGGTCTGCTTCGGCTCGGGTTCAAGCCTCTCGACGGCGAGAGCGCGATCGTCCCCATCATCGTGGGCGAGACCGCCTTCGCGATTGCGATGAGCGACCGCTTGCTCGAGCGCGGCGTCTTCGTCACCGGTTTCGGCTTCCCGGTCGTACCGGAGGGCACCGCTCGCATACGCGTTCAGATCGGAGCGAAGCTCACCAGGGGCGAGATGGACCGCGCACTCGCCGCCTTCGAGAGCGTCGGCCGGGCGGTCGGCATTCTGCGGGATTGACGCACCGGGCGGGGGGTACCTCGCGGGCTGCGTTGGGTGTTATAATAGGGGCCTCCCGCCGTCTTTTCTGCGGGAGTTTCAGGTCGTAATGCGAGGAGTATGCATGGTGAAGCACGCTAAGAATATCTTCGCCTCGGTGACCAGCCTAGCCCTGATCGGCGCACCGGGCGCCGCCTTTGCGAACTCGCCTCCGCAGTTGATGCATCCCGGCCCGGCCCTGCCCTGTTGCACGAACGAGCCGGCCCAAGTGACCGGCTGGGTCGCGGTCAAGACGGCATCGAAGGCGCCGACAGCTTGCGATGCGATATATTTCAAATTCGTCAGTTCGGATGCCCCCGATACGTACGGTCGCGGGTTTGGGAATGCCGCGAGTGGCAAATGCTATTACAAGCTCAGCTTGGCCGGAATCAAACATCCGACTACGGGCGCCATCTACATGAAGTACGACTACATGAAGTTCGGGGGGATGCGGGGCGAGAGGGGTTCTTTTTCTTGGGGGGTAGGCCGGCAGATACGAGTGGCTCCGCAAAAGCACGTTACGCTGAATTACCTGAAGATCGAACGCTAGTGATCGGAGCCGGGGCCTCCTTTGCCGAGCGCGTGACGCAGAATCCATGTGTCGCGTGCTCGGCGCCCTGCTGCCGGGTCGTCATGATCCCGCACAAAGCTCCGGAGACGCTCACCGAGATCGACTACGTCAAGTATCTCGTAAATTTTCCCAGCATCGAGGTTTCGGTCGCCGCCACGGGTGACTGGACGATCGTCGTTCACGACACCTGCCGGCATTTCGAACGCGAAACCCACCGCTGCGGCGTCCACGACACGGACGAGCAGCCGTTAACCTGCCGCTATTACAATCAGTACCGTTGCTGGTATAAGCCAAACCTCACGGAACGAGAGCCGCCTGACGCGTATTTCTTGAGTGCCGAGAATTTTACGCGCTGGGCCGAGCTCTTGCGCTTCGACGATGCCGGCAAGCTCGTTGCCGGGCCGAATTTCGAGGAGTCGAAAAAAGCGCTTGCAGGCGCCGGCTCTCGCTTGAGCGCCGGATAACCCGAGCGGCGCACCTTCGTGCAGAAGGCCCCTCGCGAACGCTCGTTCGCGAGGGGCCTTCTGCGGTTGGTTGCGGGGGCGAGATTTGAACTCGCGACCTTCGGGTTATGAGCCCGACGAGCTACCGGACTGCTCCACCCCGCGGCGCGACCACTACTATACGCTCAGGTATGTGGTGAACTCCTGCTTGCCTTGACCCGGAAGCGGGGACGGTGGTTGCGAACCTACCCGGCAGCATGCATACGAGCGGGTTTCTGCGCCGCATTCCCAAGATCCAGCTGCATTGCCACCTCGAGGGCACGCTGCGTGCTGCAACGTTCCTCGAGCTCTCGGCCCGGAGCGGCGCGTCTCCGGTTTCCAGCGACCTCGACGAGGTGTATCGTTTCGCCGATTTCGCGGAGTTCTTGCTTACCTTTGCAGCCGTAAGCCGTCTCTTGCGAGATCCTGAGGACTACGGCCGGCTCGCCTCCGAGTACGCGCACGATGCAGCCGCGCAGCGCGTCCGATACGCGGAGGTGTTCATCTCGCCGTCCGTGTGGCAGTTCTTCCACCCGAGCCTCGACGTGCGCGCTTGCGTCGCTGCGATGCGGGCGGAGTTCGACGCCGCACGGTGCCGCGACGGGCTCGACGTGCGCTTGATCTGCGATCTCACGAGGAATTTTGGGGCGGAGGCTGCGATGCGTACCGCGCATTTGGCGGTTTCGCTCACGGACTTAGGCGTGATTGGCGTGGGGCTCGGTGGGGACGAAGCGCGCTATCCGGCCAGACTCTTCGAAGCGCCCTTCGCGTTTGCGCGGGCGAACGGTCTGCACGCGGTGGCGCATGCCGGGGAGGCTGACGGTCCGGAGAGCGTACGCGGAGCTATCGAGGTTTTGGGCGCCGAGCGAATCGGGCACGGGATTCGCGCGCTCGAAAGTCGCGAGGTCCTGGAACTCGTAACCTTTCGCGGCGTGCCGCTCGAGATCTGCCCGACCTCGAATTTCCTCACCGGCGTCGTCTCGCGCGACCGGCCGCACCCCCTGCTGGAACTCGATGCGGCCGGCGCGATCGTAGCGATCGACGCCGACGATCCGGCGCTCTTTCGCACGAGCATCACCGACGAGTATGCGTATGTTGCCGGAATCGCCGGTGAGGCGACGCTCCGGCGGTTCGTACGGAATGCCATCGATGCAAGCTTCGCCGAGGATGACGTCAAGCGAATGCTCGGAGAGCAACTCCGTTCGGCAAGCGTGGAACCGTCGGCCGAACGTCGAAGCTGACCGCCATGTCCGGGCATAGCCATTTTTCCGAGTCGATCGAGGAGTATCTGGAGGCGGTCTACCGGCTCGAACGGGAGGGGCCGGGCGTCTCGACGTCAGGTTTGGCCTCGGAGTTGGGTGTCGCGCCGGCCTCGGTCTCCGGCATGATGAAGAAACTTGCCTCAGAGGGCCATATAGAGCAGGTGGCACGAGGCGAGGCAAAGCTCACCCAAACGGGCCTCAAGATCGCCGTGACCGTTCTGCGGCGCCACCGTTTGGCCGAGCGCTTCCTCACCGACATCCTGGGCATGGCGTGGGACGAGGTCCACTCCGAGGCGTGCATGCTCGAACACGCGATATCCGATAAGGTCGAGCGGCGCCTGGTCGCACTGCTTGGCGACCCGCAGAGCTGCCCGCACGGGCATCCGATACCGCCGGCGGACCTGAGCGACCCGGTCGCGGTGGGTGCTCCACTCGCGCAGCTCGGCGAAGGTGCGACCGCGGTCGTGCATGGCGTCACCGACGAAGTGCCGGAGATCCTCAAGCATCTGAGCGCTATCGGCCTGCGGCCCGGCACCACCATACACGTGCGGGAAAAGGCTCCGCTCGGCGGTCCGATCACCATCGACGTCGGCGACGAGCGCCACGCGATCTCGCTCGAGCTCGCCCGCATGGTTACGGTGATCGGTCCTTCATGATCACGCGTATCCTCATCGTCATCAACGTCATCGTCTTTCTTTGGGAGGTGGGGACCGGAGCGCTGACGAGCGATTCCGCGCTCCTCGCTCACGGAGCGCTGACGCCGTATTCCGTGTTGCACGACCATCAGTACTGGCGCATCGTCACCGGAGCTTTTTTGCACGCGAGCATCCTCCACATCGGCGTGAACATGCTCTCGCTTTGGTTTCTCGGCAGGTTCATCGAAGAGGTGCTAGGTTCGCCGCGCATGCTGCTCGTGTATGTCGTCTCGATGATCGTAAGCGGTCTGGGCGTGGTGTATTTCTCGGCACCGTACATCCCGACGATCGGTGCGAGCGGCGCGATCTTCGGGCTCTTCGGCGCGCTCTTCGCGATCGGCTTCAAATTTGGCCGGCGCGGGATGGAACTGGTGAAGGCGAATCTCGGGATACTGATCTTGAACCTCGTCCTTACCTTTTCGATTCCGGAGATATCGAAAGCCGCTCACGTCGCCGGACTCCTTAGCGGTTTCGTCCTCACCTTTGCGATCTATTTCCCGCCCAAGCCCGTTCGGGCGCACGTCATCGATGCGAACACCGGAGAACGCTTCGAATCGCAGCTCGAGACTCCGGGCGACGCACGCCGTCAGCAGTATCCGTGATTCGTACCGGCGACGCGTTCGCACCGGGGGGGCCGATCGCGCGCGCGCTGCCCGGATATGAAGCGCGCCCGGGCCAGGCCCAAATGGCGGAGCTGATCGAACGCGGCTTCTCCGAGGGCGGACATACGATCGTCGAAGCGGGAACCGGCGTCGGGAAATCGCTCGCCTACTTGGTGCCGGCGCTGCGCAGCGGCAAGCGGGTCGTGCTCTCAACCGGGACGATCGCTCTGCAGGAACAGCTGGTGACCAAGGACATTCCCCTGGTCGCGCGCGCGATCGGCGTTCCCGTTCGCGTGACGCTGCTCAAAGGCCGCAACCACTATCTCTGCCGCCAGAAGTTCGAGCGGATGCGCTCGGAACGGCTCGTTCCGCCCTCGCGCTCGATGCAGCAGATATGGGAGTGGGGCGCCGCTACGCAGACGGGCGACCGAGCGGAACTTGCGTTCGTGCCCAGCTCCGACGACTGGGAGCGGCTCGACGCGGATGCCGACGATTGCGTGGGCGAGTTCTGCGAGCGTTTTCGTGACTGTTTCTTCTTTAAGAGGCGCGACGAAGCGAAGTACGCGGATGTCGTGGTCGTCAATCACGCGCTGTTCTTCCGGGATCTCGCCATGGGCGGCGGGCTCTTGCCGCCGTACGACTTCGTCGTTCTCGACGAAGCGCACCAGTGCGAGCGCTGGGCGACCGACGCGCTCACCGCAACGCTCTCTCGCGCCGGCGTGGGCCGGCTGCTGCGCAAGTTGCATCGGGCCTACGAAGTGCCGGCACGTTTCGTTTCCACACTCGAGCGAGGTTTGCGCGATCTCGAGTCGGCGCTGGCACGCGTGCCCGGCGATCGCTATCCGTTACGCGCCAACGACGACGTTCCGGCAATGCTCGACGATCTGCGCGAGTCGTTCTACGATCTCGAAAACTGGCTGCACGCTCATTGGCAAGACGCCCTCAAGGCAGCGCCGCAAAACGATGCCGAGGCCGAACGGCGGCGAGACTTGGCGATGCGCGCGATCCTCGCGCACCAGGCTGCGATCGATCGGGCACAGGCGCCCGCGGACGAAGCTATCGCTTGGGCGGAGCGGTCCGAATCCGACGGCTGCTACGAAATCAATAGCGCGCCGTACGACGTAGCGGAGTTCTTGCGAACCGCGCTTTTCGATCGGGTCCGCAGCGTCGTCCTGACCAGTGCTACGATCGCCGATGGGGCGGGAGACGGCGCGGAGCCGTTCTCATTTCTCAAGCGTTCGCTCGGAGTCGGTGAGGCTGCGGAGCTGGTCGCTCCGTCGCCGTTCGATTATCCGGCGCAGGCTCGCCTGTTCGTGGCGCCGCCCGAGCTGAATCCGAAGGCGGCGAATTTTGCGCGCTTGGCGGCGCCACTCGTCGAAGAATGTCTCGACCGCACGGGCGGGCGCGCCTTCGTCCTCTTTACCTCGCACGCGCGGTTACGCGAGGTGTACGCGTTGCTGCACGAACGCATCTCCTACCCCGTACGCCTACAGGGGGACCTGCCGCGCACCCATCTACTCGAATGGTTCCGGCGCACGCCGGGAGCGGTGCTCTTCGCGACGGGTACGTTCTGGGAGGGTATCGACGTCGTGGGCGAACGCCTCTCGTGCGTCATCATCGACCGGCTGCCGTTTCCCTCGCCGGCCGATCCGCTCGTGCAGGCGCGCGTTGAAGCGCTCGAGGCCCGTGGCTTGAGCGGCTTCGATCATTACATGGTGCCGTCGGCGATCGTTCGGCTCAAGCAGGGGTTCGGGCGCCTCATCCGCAGTAAGAGCGACCGCGGCGTCGTTGCGCTGCTCGATGGGCGCGCGGCGTCGACGCGATACGGGGCGACGATTTTGGACGCCTTGCCGCCGGCCGGGCGCGTGGCGGATCTCGGCGAGCTCGCGAGATTCTTCGCGTGAGCCGCGGTGCCGAACCGGCGGCTACTCTTCGCCGTTCGCCGCTTCGGTTTTTGCGCGCTCCTGAAGTTCCGTGACGATCGATGCGTCGGCGAGCGTCGTCGTATCGCCTAGCGAGCGTCCTTCCGCCACATCGCGCAACAGGCGCCGCATGATCTTTCCGCTGCGCGTCTTTGGAAGCTCTTGCGTGAACGTGACGTACTTGGGCCGCGTGAACCGGCCGAGTTTTTCGGCGACGTGGTCTCGCAACTCGTCGGCCAGTTCGGAAGTTCCCTTCTCGCCGCCGCGCAGCGAGACGAACGCGTAGATCGCTTGACCGGTGAGGTCGTCGAACTTGCCGCAGACGGCCGCCTCCGCGATCTTCGGGTGTTCGACCAGCGCGCTCTCGACCTCGGTCGTCGAGATGCGGTGGCCGCTGATTTTCATGACGTCGTCCATGCGGCCCATGAACCAGTAGTTCCCGTCGGAGTCGCGCCGGCAGCCGTCGCCGGCGAGATAGGCGTGCGGAAACCGCGACCAATACGTTTGCCGGTAACGTTCGTCGTCGCCCCAGATGCCGCGCAGCATTCCGGGCCATGGGCGTGTCAGTACGACGTATCCGCCGCCGCCGAGCGGCACCGACTCGCCCTGGTCGTTGACGATGTCGGCGCCGATCCCCGGAAGCGGTTGCGTAGCGCTTCCCGGCGGCGTCGCCGTGATGCCGGGCAACGGCGAGATCATGATGCCGCCCGTCTCGGTCTGCCACCACGTGTCGACCACCGGGCAACGGTTGCCGCCGATGTGCTCGCGATACCACATCCACGCTTCGGGGTTGATCGGCTCGCCGACGGAGCCGAGTAGCCGCAGCGACGACAGGTCGTGCCGGCGCGGATACTCGTTGCCCCATTTCATGAAACTGCGTATCGCCGTCGGCGCCGTGTAGATTGCGGTCACTCTGTAGCGTTCGACGATATCCCAGAAGCGGTCTTTATCGGGGTAATCGGGCGTACCCTCGTACAGGACGCCGGTCGCGCCGTTGGCGAGGGGGCCATAGACGATATACGAGTGTCCGGTGACCCAGCCGATGTCGGCGGTGCACCAAAAGACGTCGGTCTCCCGCTTTAGATCGAAGATGAGGTCGTGCGTCATCGTGCAGTGCGTGAGGTAGCCGCCCGTGGTGTGTTTGACGCCTTTGGGTTTGCCGGTCGTGCCGCTCGTATAGAGCAGAAAGAGCAGATCCTCGGCGTTCATCCGCTCGGGTTCGCACTGCGTGGGCCGATCCTTGACCAGATCGTGCCACCAGATATCGCGGCCCGGCTTCATCTCGACGGGGTCGCCGATTCGCTTAAAGACGACGCAGTGTTCGATCGAAGGCGTCTGCGTCATGGCGGCATCGCAGTTGCCCTTCAGCGCGAGCTTTTTGCCCCGGCGCCAGCCGTAGTCGGCCGTGATCAGCGCGACGCACTGCGAATCGTTGACCCGATCGACGATCGATTCCGGCGAGAAACCGCCGAAGATGACCGAATGTACCGCGCCGATGCGCGCGCACGCGAGCAGCGCGACGGGCAGCTCCGGAATCATCGGCATGTAGATTGCGACGCGGTCGCCCTTCTTGACGCCGAGCGCGCGCAGTCCATTTGCGAAGCGGCAGACATCGTCGAGCAGTTGCTGGTACGTGACCGTGCGCCGGTCGCCGGGTTCGCCCTCGAAATAGAAGGCGATCTTGGCGCCGGCACCGGCGCGAACGTGGCGGTCCAAGCAGTTCACCGACGCGTTGAGCTCGCCGTCGCCGAACCATCTCGCGAACGGCTCGTTCCATTCGAGCGTCTGGCTGAACGGCTTCATCCACTCGAGCTTTCGCGCCCACGAAGCCCAGAACGCGAGGTAGTCGCGCTCGGCCTCCTCGTAGATTCCCGGCTGGGCGTTCGCTCCTGCGGCGAAGGCGGCCGATGGGGGAAAACGGCGGCTCTCATGCGAGAGCGCTTCGATCGAACTCACGGTAGGCATCCGGGCGAATTACAGGGAGAACGCGCGCACGCCTGCCGAATAAGTCGGCATAGGGTTGGCACTCCGGCGCCAAGACTGCTAAGATAGAGGGTAATGAAATCCGGTGAAGGCGGCGGCCTCGGCAAGCGCAAGGCGTACATTCTGGCAACGGTGGTCTACGAGTACATAGCGACGGCGGAGCCCGTCGGCTCGCAGTCGCTCACGCAGAAGTATAATCTCGGCGTAAGCTCGGCGACGGTTCGCAACGACATGGCCGAACTGGAGGCGGGCGGTTACCTCGTGCAGCCGCATACGTCGGCCGGACGCGTGCCATCCGACGCGGGGTATCGCACCTACGTCGACCGCTTGATGGAGCCGGAACTGCTCCAATCGGAGGAGCGCCATCGCATCCGCGACGAGCTGCGGGATGCCAGCCGCGAACTCGACGAGATCATCGACAACGCCACGCGCCTGCTCGGGCGCCTCTCCAAGAATCTCGCCTTCGTCACCAAGCCGCAGCCCGACGCGCAGACGTTCCGGCACATCCAGCTCATCTGGTTGACCGCCCGTACCGGCGTTGCGATCGTCGTGACCTCGCTCGGGGTGTCGGCCCAGAGCATGTTCGAACTCGCCGCGGACGCGACGCCAGACGACCTGACCCGGCTCTCGAACGCCCTGAACGCGCGCTTGGGCAACCGCGTATTGCGCGAGGTGGCTGAGGCCGAGGTTGCCGCTTCCGTCGCCGAAGCTGCGCTCGGAGAGGACGTAAAGCAGGCCGTGTTGACCGCTCTGCGCAATGCCCGCTCGGCCGAGGCCCCGACGGTCAGCGCGGCGGGAGCGCAGAACCTGCTCGATCAGCCGGAGTTCCAAGATCTGCGAAAATTGCGCTCGATCTTACGCATCGTTGAGGAGCAGAAGACGTTATACGACCTGGTGGCCGATTCGATGACTTCGGAGTCGGCAAGCGTCAAGATCGGGCGGGAGCTGGGTCAGGACGAAATGACCGATTTCAGCATCGTCACCGTGCCATACCGCTTCGGCGAGCAGGCGATCGGCATGCTGTCGATTCTGGGGCCGCGCCGCATGCCGTACGGCCGGTTGATGGCGCTCGCAGCCGGCACGGCCGAGACGCTAACCGAACGCTTGATCGATGTCGAAATAAAATGATGCCGAGCGCACGAGCAGTGCCTTCATAGCCGAATGCCCACCAAGGACTTTTACGAGATCCTCGGCGTTAGCCGCAGTGCGAGCGCAGACGAGATCAAGCAAGCCTACCGCGCGCTTGCGCGCAAACACCATCCAGACGTCGCGGCCGACAAGGCCGTTGCCGAACAGCACTTCAAGGAGATCAACGAGGCCTACGAGGTGCTCTCCGATCCGCAGAAGCGCACGCAGTACGACCGCTTCGGTACGACCGGCAACGGCGCGGCAGGCGGCTTCGGCGATTTCGGGTTCGGCTCGGGCTTCGGCGCGGCGGGGTTCGGCGACATCTTCGATATGTTCTTTGGAGATGCGCGTGGGGGAGCGGCCGGAGAGCGCCAGGCGCGGCGCGCGGGTCCGGCGCGCGGCTCAGATCTGCGCTACGATCTCGAGATAACGCTGCCCGAAGCGTTCGCCGGCGCGACCAAAGAGATCGGATTCAACCATCTCGCGCAGTGCGAAACCTGCAAGGGCTCGGGCGCCGCCCCCAACACCCTTATCGTAGCCTGCGACCGCTGCTCCGGCAGCGGCGTGATGCGCATGGTCCGGCACACTCCGCTCGGTCAGTTCGTGACGCAGTCCGCGTGCAGCAAATGCGGTGGTGACGGCCAGGTCATCCAGACGCCGTGCGAGGCGTGCGGCGGACGCGGACGCCGTGAGGTCGAGCGTAAACTCACCGTGAAAGTGCCGGCCGGCATCGATGACGGCAGCCGCATTCGGATCTCGGGCAGCGGCGAAGCCGGTATACGCGGCGGGCCGCCGGGCGATCTCTACGTATACTTGAGCGTCGCTCCGCATCCGGTCTTCAAGCGCGACGGGCACGATACGTACGTCGACGTTCCGATCAGTTTCCCGCAGGCGGCGCTGGGCGGAACGATCGACGTGCCGTCGCTCGACGGCGAAATTTCGCTGAACGTCCACGCGGGAACGCAGAGCGGTACGGTCTTTCGCATGCGCGGGCACGGCATGCCGAGCGTGCGCGGGTCGCAGCGCGGCGACCATGTCGTTACGGTGCATGTGATGGTTCCGCCCAAGTCGAACAAACGGCAGCGCGAGTTGCTCGAGGAGTACGCACGTGCCGGCGGCGATCGTATCGACGACGACAAGACGTTCTTCGAGAAATTCAAAGAAGCGTTCCGGCCGGAGTAGATTCGTGAGCGGCGAGCGCTTCTTCGTCGAGGGCGTACGGTCGCCGGGCGACGTCGTCGCGCTCGGCGGTTCGGACGCACGCAAGATCGTAACCGTCTTGCGCAAGCGCAGCGGCGACACCGTCGAAATCGTGGATTCGACCGCGACCGCGTACGCCGCGCAACTCGAGATCGAACGCCACGCCGTGCGCGCGCGCGTGCTGGCTCCCACGCGCGCGAACGCACCCATCCGCAGCGCCGTTGCGGTTACGGTCGCGCAGGCGATTCCGAAGGGGCAGAAGATGGACTTCGTCGTCGAAAAACTCACGGAGCTCGGCGTCGGGTCGATCCTACCCTTCGCGTCGGAGCGCTCCGTCGTTACCGGTTCCGGCACAGCGAAGATCGAACGCTGGAGGCGCCTAGCCCGCACGGCGGCCGCACAATGCGGGCGGTGCGACATTCCGCCCGTTGAAGAGCCGCTGAACTGGGACGAGTTGCTCGCGCGCTTTCCGAGCTACGATCGCGTGCTCTTCCCGTGGGAACTCGCAGAGCCGGCACCCCTTCGCCACACGCTTGCAGCGGCGATCGAGGGTGCCTCTCGCATTCTCGTCGTCGTCGGCCCGGAAGGCGGCTTCACGCACGACGAAGCTCGCCTGGCCGCCGCAGGCGGCGCAGCCATCCTCTCGTTGGGACGGCGCATCCTTCGCAGCGAAACTGCGGGGCTCGTCGTATTGGCGTCGATCGCCTTCCTGACCGAAAGCTGACGGACTGCTCGCCGTAGAGCAACGGAATACAGGTCGGACTCGTCGTATAGAGCCTCATCAGCAATGGGCAATCTCGCGTTTTCGATGGTCGTCCCTACATACAACGAAGCCGGTGGAATCGAGCGGCTGATTCGGTCGCTCGGCGATATCTTCCGTCGCGACGGCTTGGACGGCGAGATCGTCGTCGTCGACGATAATTCGCCGGACGGAACCGGAGCGATCGTCGATCGCCTCGCCGCGGAGCTGCCCGTGCGATGCCTGCACCGGCCCGGGAAGTTGGGGCTTTCGAGCGGCGTCATCGACGGCTGGAAATTCGCGCGGCCGGAATCGCAGGCCCTCGGAGCGATGGACGCCGACTTCAGCCACGACGTCGACATCCTTCCCAAAATGGTCGCGGCGCTCGAATCCGGCGAATACGGGCTCGCGGTCGGGAGCCGCTACGTTGCCGGCGGCGGAATAACGAACTGGCCCTGGACGCGCATCGTGACATCGCGCGTCGCGTGTCTGCTGGCCTCGCCGCTGACGCGCGTGAAGGACATCACCAGCGGGTATTTCCTCGTTCGCCGAGAGGCGCTCGACGGCGTTCGGCTCGATCCGATCGGCTTCAAGATCGGGCTCGAAGTGGTAGCCAAGGCGCATTATGGAAAGGCGATCGAGATACCGTACGTCTTTACCGACCGCGTCGTGGGCGAGTCGAAGCTCAACGAGAAGGAGATATTCAACTATCTGCGGCAGCTGCGGCGGCTGTACGCGGCGCGCTTGTTTCCAAAGGCCGGCAAAGACTGATGCCGATGCCCGAATGGCTGCGGCGGCGCCGAAGCAAGAATCAGAACGATGGAGCCGCGCTCTGGACGAGATGCGTGAAATGCGCCGAGGTGCTCTATCGCCCCGATCTGGCGGCTAACCTCTGGGTCTGCACGAAGTGCGGTTACCATTTTAGAATGAATGCCTTCGATCGCATCAGTACGATCGTCGACAACGACTTCGTCGAGATCGGCAACGAGGTGCAGTCCGGCGACCCGCTCGAATGGGTCGATAAGAAGAGTTATCCGGCCAAACTCGCCGCCGACCGCGAAAACTCGCAGCTCGGCGAGGGCGTCGTCTGCGGGTTCGGAACGCTGACGGGTCGCGACGTCGCGCTGGGGGTCATGGACTTTCATTTTCGCGGCGGTACGATGGGTACGGTCGTCGGCGAACGCATCACCATGCTGCTCGAGGAGGCGCGCAAGCGCCGCATTCCGTGCATCATCTTTACCGCATCGGGCGGCGCACGCATGGAAGAAGGCATGCTTGCACTGATGCAGATGGCGAAGACGACGGGGGCGGTCGCCCGCTTCATGGGCGACGGAAACCTTTTCGTGACGGTGCTGACCGACCCGACGAGCGGCGGGGTCTCGGCGTCCTTTGCGTTTCAAGCCGACGTGATCGTAGCCGAACCAAAAGCGATGATAGGCTTCGCCGGGCGGCGCGTCATCGAACAGACCATTCGGCAGAAGCTGCCCGATCAGTTCCAGACGGCAGAGTTCTTGCTCGAGAAGGGGCACGTCGATATGGTCGTAGATCGCCACGACCTCAAGGCGGCGCTCGGCCGGATACTGGAGTACGCCGACGACAAGCCGGTCGCCGCGGAGCCCGATAGGTGAACGTCATCGTGGAACGCGAGAAAGGCCTGCTCGAGCTGGAGCGGCGCATCGAGGAGCTGCGAGCGGCCACCGCAAGCCAGTCCGTCGACATGTCGTCGGATATTCGTGCGCTCGAGGAAAAGTACGCGCAGATACAGCACGAGATCTTCAGTTCGATGTCGCCGTGGCAGAAAGTGCACATGGCGCGCCATCCCAATCGCCCGACGACGCTCGATTATTTGGCGCAGTTCGCACGGTTCGACGAGCTGCACGGAGACCGGCATTTCCGAGACGATCCCTCGATCGTCGGCGGCTTCGCGCTCCTCGGCACGCGCGCGGTGATGGCGATCGGCGAGCAGCGGGGTCGCGATACCAAGGAGAACCTGCGCCGCAATTTCGGCATGCCGTCGCCCGAGGGGTACCGAAAGGTGCGGCGCCTCGCGCATCTGGCTTCGCGCCTCGGCCTGCCGATCGTCACCTTCGTCGACACCAAGGGCGCCGATCCCGGCATCGCCTCCGAGGAGCACGCACAGTCCGAGGCCATCGCTTCGTGTCTCTACGAGTTCACGCAGGCACGCGTCCCGGTGGTCGCGGTGGTCATCGGCGAGGGAGGCAGCGGTGGGGCGCTCGCGCTCAGTATAGCGGACCGCTTGATCATGCTCGAGCATAGTTACTACTCGGTCGCTACGCCGGAGGGCTGCGCCGCCATCCTATGGAGCGATGCCGGTAAGGCGGAAGAAGCGGCAGCGCGATTGAAGTTAACCGCTCAGGATCTCCAGGGGTTCGGGATCGTCGACGAGATCGTCCCCGAACCGCTGGGGGGTGCGCATCGCGATGCGGCGGGGTCGATCGCGCGCGTGCTGGAATCGGTGGAGTCCTCATTGCGACAGCTCTCGGCGCTGCCGACGGCGGAATTGCTCGAGGCGCGGTATGGGAAATATCGGCGGATAGGCGCGTGGCACGCGGAGCGCCTGGAAGCGGTGGACCACAATCTATGACGCGGCACCGGCGGCCGCACGGCGTCGTGCGCCTGGCCGGCCGTATTGTCGCCGCGTTTCTCGGCGCGGTCGTCTTCGTGCTGATGAGCGTTCAATTCGGCCGCATCGTCAGCGAAGACGTCGCGATGGCCCACTCGCTCTCGAACGTACGCCGCGATGTCGTCCGGCTACGCGAGCGCAAGGCGGAGCAAGAACGCGAGTTGCGCCGCTTGGAAAGCCCCCTTGGCTCCATTCCCGCCATCCACGAACGGCTGCATTTGGTGCGGCCGAATGAAGCGATCGTCTACGTGAAACCGGGTACGACGACGCCGCGGTGAGCGAGCGGATCCGCGGCTGCGTCATCGACGTTAACGCCTTCGGTGCGACGGTGCGCTTGGAGAACGGCGATCTCGCAACGGCCCTGCACGCGGACGTCGAAGCCCATCGCCCCGCGTACGCGCGCGCCTTCGCGACGAAGAGGCCGCTCGAGTTCACAGTCCGCGTCGCGGGACGCCACGCGGTCGTTACGGTCGCTCCGCAGTTGCAAGACGATCGCTTCGAAGAGCAGATCGCCGGATTCTTGAAGATGACGCAAGAGTGGGAGAGACCGGACGCGCCGCCGGCGCACGAGCGGCATTTCTTGCAGAAGAAGCGCCGCGCGGCGCGTTTTGAATGAGCGAACGCTGGGGCGTCATCTCCGTCGGTACGAACTCGACGCGCTTTCTCGTGGCCGACGGGTCGCGGATCGCGACGCAGCGTTCGATCGGGACGCGCGTCGGCGAGGGTCTGCGCGAGCGCGGGCGCATCGGGGAGGTACCGATGGAGCGCACGCTGGCCGCCGTGCGCGACCACTATCGTGCGATTCATGGCAGTTGCGATCGCCTGTTCGTCATCGCCACGAGCGCCTTGCGGCGGGCGCAGAACGCCGATGAGTTCGCGGCCCGCGTCCGGGCGATTGCCGGCGTCGATCTGCGCGTTCTAACGGGCGAGGAGGAGGCAATCGCCTCGTACCGCGGCGCCGTTACCGCCCTGCGAGGCTCCGATGGCCCGCGCGCCGGCGTGCTTGACGCGGGCGGCGGCAGCACCGAGTATGCTATCGGCGATCGGTCCCATGCGGCGGATCTGCTCTCGTGCGAGATCGGTGCGGTGCGGCTTACCGAGTGGTGCCCGGGCCTCTCGGGCGCGCACGGGCGAGTCGATGCTGCGACCATCGAACGTGCGCGGGCGCTGGCGGGGGAGCGCCTAGCGGCGGTCGCCCGCTTCCAGCATGTCGACGCGCTGGTGCTCGTGGGCGGCAGCGCGACGACGACCGCTGCGCTCGTGCGCGGGCGCCGCACCGCATTCGTCCGCTTGGACTTGGCACGCGAAACGCTCGCCGAATGGTTCGACCGGCTCTGCTCGCTGCCGCTCGAAAAGCGTAAACTGCTGCCCGGCATGAACCCTCAGCGAGCAGACATCCTGCCCGCCGGCATATGCATCGCCGAGGCTGCGCTTGCCCTGACCGGGCACGATCGTGCGACCGTGACCACGCGCGATCTGCCATACGGCTTCTTGCTGATCGAGCGAGAGCGAACGCCGCGCTGAAAGCGGCTCCGTCCTCCGAGTAATCGAGGGGGCGCCCGTCGAAACGGTCCGTATGTCAGAAGGCGATACCTATCGCGCCATACTCGATGCACGGCGTGCGTGGCAAGACTACCTGGATGCAGCCGACGAAGACGAGGACGACGTCTACGAGGCGTATCTCGACGCTGCTGCCGACGCCGTGCCGCTGGTGAGCGGGCTCATCGAACTCTGCGTCGAGGCAAATCTGATTGCGATATCGGCGCGAGACCGCGAGGACCGGTACGTCGATCTTGCCGCGACGGCCGCACGGCCGCACGCCGACGCGATCGTTGAGATCGTCGGGGACATCGTTCTCGGGCACTCCGAGGTGCTACCGTCGTTCGAGAAACGGGCGCGCGACGAAGATCCGGACACGCGCTTCGATCGGGCGCGAGAGATGTTCCGCGAGATGAGCCGTCCGAACGTTAGCCGAGCCGTCGATGAGATCCGCCAGTTGCGTGACGACGCGCACGCCGCTGGATACGGCGAGTTCGTCGACCGTCTAACGGTCGTTTTGGGTCTCTTGCAAATCTCGCCTCCGAAAGTCGAGGAATAGTCCTCGTTCCAGGCGATGGGATGATGGTGGAACCGGCAGACACAACAGACTTAAAATCTGTCGCCCGCAAGGGCATCCGGGTTCGAGTCCCGGTCATCCCAAGAGCGTAGC
>JAJYFL010000003.1:45000-277560 GCA_021790935.1 bacterium | reverse complement strand
CCGCGGTCTACAAAGTCACGCCGGCCGCCGTCGGCACCTGTCAGATCACGATCACCGGCGGCAGCGGCAAGACCGCGACCGTGGGTGTGACGGTCACGAGCACGAGCGTCGGCGGCATTCAGTAACAAAGGAGCAGAGGATATGGCTTCGCATGGGTTTCGGTTTCTCGGCGTACTGATCGCCGCAGCGTTACTCGCAGGCTGCGCCGGCGGCTCGCATGGCTCCTCGGTGCTGCCGGCGAGCCCAACGACGACCGGAAAGGGCACCGGCACGGCGGTCTTCGTTATCAACACGCCGCAGCAGAACGCGTCGTCGGCGTCCCGCTCGGCCACGAGCGTGCGGACGAAGGGGGTGCGGCCGCAGTACCTCTCGACCGCGACGCAGTCGATCGTCATCGCGATCAACGGTACCGGTTCGACCAGCTACAGCTCCACCGTGACGGCTGGCCTCACCGTGAACAGCAGCGGCTGCACCAGCACGCTCGCCTCGACGATCTGTACGCTCACCGTTCCGGGGCTTCAGGCCGGCAGCTATACCGCGACCCTGACGACCTACGACGGCTATACCTCTGGGACCAACACGGCGACCGGCAACGTCCTCTCCGCGGCGCAGGCGATTGCGTTTACGATTACCGCCGGGCAGAGCAACACCATCAACATCTCCCTCTCGGGCGTTCCGGTAAGCACGGTCGTCATCCCGGCCGGCGTCATCACCGTAGGCAACGCCAGCGGCGGTTACGATCTGTTTGGTCAGGGCGCGCACGCGTTCGTCGTCGAGTCGCTCGACGCCGACGGCAACATCATCGCCGGCGCCGGCGCGCCGCTGTTCAGCATCGGTGCCGTTTCCGGCTCGCTTTCGCCCGTCACCACTTCGCCGTCGAGCGGCTCGACGACGAGCGCATCGGCGCCGAACTCGTTCACGGTAACGCCGCCGACGACGTTCGCGAGCACCACCGCGTCGTTCACGGTGACGCCGACTTTCACCGGTCAGGCAACCGACGGTTGCACGCAGACCGGCGCTAACTGCGCCCCGGTGACCGTCACGGTCGACATGAAGTATCTGACGCAGGGGCTCTTCGTCGCGAACCATGGAAGCAACAACAACGTGACGGAGTACGCGCTGCCCTACACCGGCGGTGCGCCGACGGCGACCATCTCGAACTCCGTGAACGCTCCCCTTGGTCTGGCATTCGATTCCTCCGGCAATCTCTTCGTTGCGAACCGCGGCAACGGCACCGTGACGGAGTACGCGCCGCCCTACACCGGCGCGCCGACGGCGACCATCTCGAACTCCGTGAACGCTCCCGCTGGTCTAGCAGTCGACTCCTCCGGCAATCTCTTCGTCGCGAACAATGGCAACAACACCGTGACGGAGTACGCATTGCCCGACACCAACAACGCCGCGCCGAAGATGACCATCTCGAACGTGACCACTCCCTCTGGTCTGGCATTCGATTCCTCCGGCGATCTCTTCGTCGCGAACTATGGCAACGGCAAGGTGACGGAGTACGCGCCGCCCTACACCGGCACGCCGACGACGGTCTTCTTAAACGGCCTGTCCCACGCCAACTGTCTGGCATTCGACTCCTCCGACCATCTCTTCGTTTCGAACGACTGGGGCAACGTGGCGGAGTACGCGCCGCCCTACACCGGCACGCCGATCGCGACCATCTCGAACTCCGTGGGCACTCCCCAAGGTCTGACATTCGACTCCTCCGGCAATCTCTTCGTCGCGAACTGGGGTAATGCCGTGACGGAGTACGCGCCGCCCTTCTCCAACACGAGCGCGCCGATAGCGACCATCTCGAACGCGGTGAGCAATCCCTGGGGCCTGGCGATGCTGGAGCAGCCATGACATGCCTCGGATCATCATCACCGGCGGCAGCGGCAAAACCGCGACCGGCGGCGTCACGGTCACGAGCACGAGCGTCGGGATTCAAGTAACAAAGGAGAAGAGGATATGACTTCGCAGGGGTTTCGGTTTCTCGGCGTACTGGCCGCCGCAGCGTTACTCGCAGGCTGCGCCGGCGGACCCCACGGCTCCTCGGTGCTGCCGACGAGTCCAACGACCAACGGGAAGGGCACCGGCACGGCCGTCTTCGTCATCAACGTTCCGCAGCAGAGCGCGTCGTCGGCGTCCCGCTCGGCCACGAGCGTGCGGACGAAGGGGGTGCGGCCGCAGTACCTCTCGACCGCGACGCAGTCGATCGTGATTGCGATCTCCGGCCCGACGACCGTCAACGAGACGGCCGGCCTCACCGTCAACAGCAGCGGCTGCACCAGCTCGCTCGCCTCGACGATCTGCACGCTGACGGTTCCGGGGCTTCAGGCCGGCAGCTACACCGCGACCCTGACGACCTACGACGGCTATACCTCCGGGACCAACACGGCGACCGGCAACGTTCTCTCCGCGGCACAGGCGATTGCGTTTACGATTACCGCCGGGCAGAGCAATACCATCAACATCGCCCTCGCGGGCGTTCCGGCGAGCACGGTCGTCGTACCGGCGGACTCGAACAGCTCCGCGAACGGTAGTAGCGGCTACGACATCATCGGCCAAGGAGCGCACAAGTTCATCGCCGAGTCGCTCGACGCCGACGGCAACATCATCGCCGGTGCCGGCGCGCCGCTGTTTAGGATCGGTGCCGTTTCCGGCTCGCTTTCGCCCGTCACCACCTCGCCGTCGAGCGGCTCGACGACGAGCGCATCGGCGCCGAACTCGTTTACGGTGACGCCGCCAACGACGTTCGCGAGCACCACCGCGTCGTTCACGGTGACGCCGACGTTCGCGGGTCAGGCAACCGATGGTTGCACGCAGACCGGCGCCAACTGCGCCCCGGTCACGGTTACCGTCGACATGAAGTATCTGCTGTGGCTCTTCGTGGCGAACAATGGCAGCAACACGGTGACGGAGTACGCGCTGCCATACACCGGCGGCGCGCCGACGGCGACCATTTCGAACTCCGTGAACGCTCCCGCTGGCCTCGCATTCGACTCCTCCGGCAATCTCTTTGTCGCTAACGCAGGTAGCAGCAACACGGTGACGGAGTACGCGCCGCCGTACACCGGCGCGCCGGCGGCGACCATTTCGAACTCCGTGAACTCTCCCTGGGGTGTGGCGTTCGACTCCTCCGGCCATCTCTTCGTCGCGAACTATGGCAACAGCACGGTGACGGAGTACGCGCCGCCGTTCTCCAACACGAGCACTGCTGCGGCGACGATCTCGAACTCCGTGAACTCTCCCTCGGGTGTGGCGTTCGACTCCTCGGGCGATCTCTTCGTCGCGAACAATGGCAACAGCACGGTGACGGAGTACGCGCCGCCCTACAGCGGCGCGCCGATGGCGACCGTCTCAAACTCCGTGTGGTATCCCTGGAGTGTGGCGTTGGACTCCTCGGGCGATCTCTTCGTCGCGAACAACCCCGGCAACACGGTAACGGAGTACGCGCCGCCCTACACCGGTGCGCCTACCGCGACCATCTCGATGCCCTCCGGCGGCTATCGTCCCGCTGGCCTAGCATTCGACTCCTCCGGCAATCTCTTCGTCGCGATCAACGTAAGAACAGGCCCCCCCCAACTCTCCGGCCCCGTGATGGAGTACGCGCCGCCGTACACCGGCACGCCGGCGGTTACCATCTGGAACTCCGTGACCTCCCCCAGCGGTGTGGCGATACTGAAGCAGCCATGACATGCCTTGAATTTTCATCACCGCCGGCAGCAGCAAGCTCGCGACCGCCGGCGCGCGCGGCTCCTCCGATGGTGCCGACGAGTCCAAAACGAACGGGAAGGGCACCGGCCTGACCGCGAACGGCAGCGGCCGCACTCGACGACCTAATAGGCGCGTGGTACCCCGACAGTTTGCTAGGTGTGGTTGATGACGGCTTTCGGAGGCAGCTGGATGCGAAACCAGTAGCCCGGATAACCGGATTGGTCCCATACCTTCAGAAACATCTTGGTGGGCGGCGAGCCCGTCCAACCGCTAATCACCCAACTGAACTGCACGTGCTGCTTTGGGTGGAGGTCGGTCGGCGCGGCTACCTTACTTCGCGGCAGGTTCATCCCATCGGGCGTGGACTCGCTCATCTGCGAACCGTCTTTCAGTTCGAAGCCGATCTCCATATGGGGGATGCTCGTCTCTTCGGTGCTGCTCGGATTCTGGGCCGTCGCCGTGACGACGACAAAGCCCGGGCCGCTCAATGCTTGTCCTTCGAGCACCGGGACATTCGTTACGCCGGATGCGGGGTACGTTTCGATCTTGTCGATGCGTAGCCGGACCACGCCGGCCATAAAGTATTTATGTAGCGGGGCGTTCTTGATAGCCGCAAGACCCGGGATGGGGAGGATGCACGCTACTGCCAGCGCGAGGGCGGCACGCTTAAACGACGATGTCATATGGAACTCCCTTCAATTGTGTATCGCAGGCGCATTAAAGCCGCGATGCGGCTTTCTTTGCGAGCGCGATCAAGCGCGGGTCGGCGCTGAGCGGGCTGATGCTCTTCTTGAACGTTAGCGAAACGAAGAGTTCGTCTGCGCCTTTGCGAGCGTATATCTGGCCTCCACGATTGTAGAAGGCCGCATCGCCGATTCCGGAAAGGTCCTCGCGCGGCCACCAATTCTTCCGGTCTCGTTCGTACGCCGCGTACGCCGTTTTCGGATCGCCGTAGGCGTGTACGGTAACGAAAACCTCACCGACCGACGAGCGATACCGGCAGGATATCTTCGGGCCGGTGATCCGGCCGCCGAGGCTGACGTTCGTGCGGTTTGCCCCGATGGCGAACCCCGGGAACGCCTGCACTCCGAGCGCAGCGGAGGCGTCGGCGCGCGTGACCACACCGCAGGGGTTCGTGCCCGCCGGGGCGGCCTGGACCGTGGCTGCGCCATACGCAAATAGCGCCGCGGCAATGGCTAGAAAGCGCATCTTCACAATGTATACCTCACCTTTTGATTTCGCGGCCCCGGACCCGCGAGCCCTCTCCCGGGGTATGGGAGCAGTATAGGAGGAGGAGCGTTGCAAAAGCGTTACGTTCCACAAGCGTGCCATCTGCGCCCTGCGAGGAGACAACGCTTGGGTAACGCCGGGAGCGTACTATGTTACGGATGGCCGACATCATCGCGGTTGGGACGCTCGGCGACTTTGTTGTCCTCTGGGGCGGGCGCACCGTTCTGGATCGGACGGCCGCCGGCCGGCGGGCGATCGTGCTCTTCAAGGCCCTGCTGCGAAGGCCTGGCTTCCGGTGCTCGGCCGAGTTCCTTGCCGACGAGTTTTGGCCGGACTCCGTGGGGATAGCCGCGCGCACGAACGTGCGGGTGCGCCTGCACGAGTTGCGTGCGATCTTCCGCCGTACGATGGCGCAAGACGCACTGCCCGAACCGATTCGCCTAGAGTCCGGGATGTTGTTCATCGATCCGGTCTACGGGCCGGTCGTCGATGCGATCCAATTCGAACGAGAAGCGTTGGCGCTGCTCGATATCGGCACATCAAATACCGAGTTTGCCGGCAAGGCGGCCGCGCTGCTACAATACTACGGCGGCGAGTATCTCGAGGGTGATCGGGGGGAGCAGACCGTTTCGATTCGGGAGAGACTAGCCCGGCTACACCGAGCGCTCCACCTACGCTTCGCCCGCGCGCTATCTGCCGGCAGCAAGGCCGCCTCGGCCCTGGATATCCTGAGCTACGCATTCGAACGATACGCATACGATGAGGCGATTGCAGAGGAGTTCGTCGTTCGAGCGACGCTTCTCGGGCGCCGGGAGCGCGCGCGGTTGGCGCTTCGCCAGCAGGCGATCAGCGCGTGCGCCGACGCGTCGGTGAGAAGCCGTGCATCCGCGTTATTTGCGAACGTCTCGGCGGCGCGTTCGAGTGCTTCGAATCCGGCCTCGAAAGCGTCTTCGTCGCATAAGATCGTTCCACGCAGCATCTGAGCTTCGGCGACGAGCATCGGACGACCGCTGCGGGCGGCCCGGCGCTCGGCGATGTCGGCACATGCGCGCGCTTCGAAGAAGTTTCCGAGATAGCGTTTGCATTCCCCAGCGTTGCGGATGCTGACGGACGAGCTTGCAAGCCGGCCGTGCGAGAGCGCGGAGTCCGCCGCGCGGGGGTACTCCGCGCGTGCGGACTGCACCTTGACCGGCTCCCTTAGAAAGCTCCAAGACGGCAAAGGGATTACCGTGCGCGCGGCGCGCGACCACGTGTGGTTCCAGCGGAGAATCCCAAAAGTCCCGCGCTAATGCCAGCGATTCGGGAGCGCTGAGGGGACCGACGCGCAGCAGCGAGACCTCACACCGGGCCGCGTCGAGCACCAGCGCTCCGCGGTCCTGTGCCTTGGCCATGGTTTCGCCCGCCAGGCGCGTCTTGCCGATGCCGGGGGCACCGACGAGCAGCGCCGTACGGCCGCGTGCGTCGAATGCGTGGTCGAGGAGATCCCCCCAAACGTGCGACCTTGCGGCGCGCCCAACAAATCGAGGCGACTCGTTGCGAAACCACAGGACCGGCGGCTCGGAGCAAATGGAGTTCACCGTCGTTGCGGGGCGGTCGTCAAGAAAGCAGCGCAGTTGCGCGTAACGGAGCAGCAGGCTGCGGCGTACTCCTGCCACGTCAGCGGGAGGCGCAGCCCCGTTACCGAAAAACCGTGGCGTTCGATTGGGGAGGAGCACGATGTTCCATCGTTGGCAGGCTTGGTTAGGTGCGTTCGCCATCGTCGCTATAGCGGTCGCTATAACGCTCGTTACTATCGCGGCGCGAGGCAGCGCGGCGCGGGGCGTTAGCGACACCTCGCTATCCGGGATTCACCGGATCCGCCACGTCGTGATCGTCATGCAAGAGAATCGCTCGTTCGATTCCTATTTTGGCACCTATCCGGGAGCGGACGGGCTTCCGCGGGATGCGCGCGGCCACTTCACCGTCTGTATCCCCGATCCGCGCGCGGGCTCGTGCCAGAGGCCCTACCACGACAGATCCAACGACAATGCGGGGGGACAGCATCTCGCCCAGCAGTCTACCGAGGACGTCGACGGCGGTAAGATGGACGGTTTCGTCCGGGCAGCCGAGGCGTCGGAGCGCGGCTGCATGTGGTATTACAACGACCCCAAGTGCGCCAAGGCGGCGGTGCCGGACGTCATGGGCTACCATGACGGCCGCGACATCCCCAACTACTGGGCCTACGCGAAGAACTTCGTCCTCCAAGACCACATGTTCGAGCCGGTGCGCTCGTGGAGTCTGCCGGCGCACTATTACGAAGTTTCTGCCTGGTCGGCGGCGTGCCCGGTCCCTTCGCCGCTGCCGAACCTGGACGCGATCTTCAACGTCAATCCAATGTCATGCCGAAATGATTTCGCCATCGCCCTCGCTCCCAAGTCGGCGAAGAGCGGGCCGGCGGGCCGGAAAAGCACCGGGCCCGAGGACGAAGTTCGCAACTCCGCGAGCATGGTGCACGTCGTGGCGTGGACCGACCTCACGTACTTGCTGGCGAAACGCGGCGTCAGTTGGAGATACTACGTTGCGAACGAGACCTCGACGGGCTGCAAGACGCTCGCCCAGGTCGAAGCCTGCATGAACGCGCAGACGAATCTCAAGACGACGCCATACATCTGGAACCCGCTCCTCACGGCCACCGACGTTCGGGAAGACCGGCAGATCGGTAATATCCAGACGATCGACCACTTCTATGCCGCTGCGCGTGCCGGTACGCTTCCGGCGGTCTCGTGGGTAACGCCCGGGGGGTTAGAGAGCGAACATCCGCCGGCGCTCGTCAGCGTGGGCCAGACGCACGTAACGCGCGTCATCAACGCAATCATGAGCGGACCCGACTGGAAGTCGACGGCCATCTTCCTCGCCTGGGACGATTGGGGTGGTTTCTACGATCATGTGCCTCCACCGCGCGTGGACATAAACGGCTACGGCATTCGCGTTCCGGCGATGGTCATCAGCCCGTATGCGCGCCGGGGGTATATCGACCATCAGACATTGAGCTTCGATGCGTATCTGCGCTTCATCGAAGACGATTTTCTGAACGGCGAGCGCATCGATCCGAAGACCGACGGGCGCCCGGATCGCCGGCCCGACGTCCGCGAGAATATGCCGCAGCTCGGCAACCTGGTCCGCGATTTCAACTTCAACCAGAAACCGCTTCCCCCGATGCTGCTGCCTCTGCACCCGAAGACGGACTTGAAGACCACGATAACCTTCCACTAGGAGTCTGTCTGACTTGAGCGCGTTTTCGTCGTTCGGCGCCGAATCCGAAAACGGCTCGAATCCGACAGGCTCCTAGCGCGACGAAGTGAGGGCACGCAAAGCCGGCGTTGACTTTCGCGGTGCGTCGTGCTTCACTCACGAAAAGGGAGGTTGAGATGAGATCTCGTTATGGTTTGCTCAACCCGTTCGCGCTGGCGGTTAGTTTTGCGGTGACCGGGTTGATTATCAGCATTGCGTCCGTCCTGCCGGCCGCACTTCACCTGTTTGGGATGCACGGTGCGTGGGGCATGATGGGTGACCGCCGCTACGGCATGGGCTACGCAGTAGGCTACGGCTGGGGCTTTGCGATGCTCGCTTGGGTGGTCATCATCGGTGCTGTAGCCGGAGCGCTCGTCGCGTTCGTCTACAATACGGTCGCCGGTCGCGAAGATTCGGGGAATCTTCCGCTCTCTTGACGATGGCGCCGGCCTTCACTCTCCCGTCGACGTAAACGCGCGCAACGGTGCGTGATGGCTCGCGGCGAGGCGGCGCAGGTACGCCTGCAGCCGTGCGTAACTTGCGCGGCCGCGCGTGGCTATCCATTCTTCGCGCAGCTGTTCCGCGCCGGAGACTTTGAGCAGCGAGGTCGGTGTAAATGCGTCGGTTGGCGCGAGCAGCCGCCCGTACTCGCCAGCTTCGCGGCGCAGACGCGTCGTGATCGAACATTTGCCGGGATTAACGGCGAGCGGCGTCAGCGTCTTGCGGACCGTGAAGGGGGCGTCGTCGGGCGTCGTGCGCCAGATGGAACCGATCACGCGCGCGTTTTGATCCCACTGCGAGAGCGGAGGGACGCCGAGGATTGCCTCCATCGTGCGGATCATGTCGACTTGCGAGTACGCTGAATCTTGCAGTCCGGGCTTGACCCACGGCCCGGCGGCGACGGCGAAGGTGCGGTGCGCGTCGATGTGGTCGGCTCCGGATTGCGCGTCGTCTTCGGTAATGAAGACCGCCATGTGCCGCCAGGCCGGCGTACGCGAGAGCGCGGCGATCACTTCCCCGGTCGCAGCATCGTTGTTTGCAACGTAGGCGTCGGGCGTGTAATAGCAGGGGCTCCGCCCTGCCGTGTGATCGTCGGGAAGCCAGATGTAGATGAAATGCGGGAGATGCTTCGCGTGCGCTGCGATCCAGGCGTCGGCGATGCGCGCGCGGCCGGTATCGAGCAGCATGCGGTCCCAGCCGGGATAGGGTTCGAGCGTGTTCTTTGAGAGGGCGGGTACGAGGCTTCCGCTTTCATCGCGCGAGATAAACTCGCCGAAGTTCTCAAAACTCACTTTGTGCGCGGCGAGGTCGTCGAAGAGAAAACGTCCCGCGGGATAGGATATCCACGGGTTCGACCAAGCGCCGAGCGCGGAAAGGTTCTGCGCGTCGGCAAAGGGATTGTCCGGATCGGTACCGGGTTTGGCCGGGCCGAGCGGGTCGGTCCACCCGGGATTCGCGACCAATCCTCGGCTCGAGTAGTTCGCTTGCCAGGTGCGCTGCACGAAATCGGAATCGGAGGCCGCCGTCGTCCACTGATGGCCCTGCGCCGTCACTTCACCGTCGGCGTCGAAGTTCGTGAAGAGCGTTCCGTGGCGTGCGAGCGCGTAGAGATTCGGAAGTTCGCGTGCCCCGTAGAGCGCGAGATGCGGATCGGCCCAGTGCCCGAGTCCGGGATAGGCGCCGAACTCTTCGTCGAAGGTTTTGTTTTCGCGCAGGATCAGCACGACCGTGTGGACGTTGCGGTGCAGCGCTGCAGCCAGCTTGGCGTTTCGAGCCGCGAGCGCGGCGCGCTGCGTTGGCAAGAAGCGGTTCTGCGCGAGCGCATCGTGGGTCAAGCGAGCGAGACGGGCGCTTGCGATAGGCAGCGCGATACGCTGCACGAGGCCATCCATCATGTCGCCGATCCATTGGTGGCGCAGGTTCGGCCCGGCACCGAGGCCCTTCGCGGCGACGGCGTAGAGTGCGTTCGGTGCGGCGGCGAGTGCGGTGGGGTACCAACCCGTGGGAATGCGGCCCAGCAACGCACCGGTGCGCGCGTCGAAGACGGCGATATCGTCGTTACCGGCGTCGGCGACGTAGAGGCGACCGCGTTCGAGCGCGAGCGCATTCGGATTGGATCCGGGCCGTGCGCCGCGGTACGGCGCGACGTCGAACGTGCGAATGAGGCGGCGAGTAGCGACGTCGATTTCGGCGACGCGATCGGCATTCGCGAGAGCCACGAAGGCCAGCGCCGAGCGCGGATTGCCGAGCAGTGCGATCGGGTGAATGCCGGGCGCGGTGTCGCTACGGCCGGTACGGGGTCCGAGCGAGATGCGGCCGGCCGGTCGGAACGTGGATGCGTCGACCAACGCGACGGCGTTCTCGCCCCAGAGCGAGACGACGAGCACTCGCCCGCGATCGGAGAGTGCGAGCGCGTTCGGATAGGAACCGACGTTTAGATAGCGCACGGCGCCGGTCGCGAGGTTGATGCGGGCTACGGCATTGGCGAGTAATCCCGCCGCATACAGGTGGCGCTCGTGCGGTCCGAGCGCGAGGGCGTCGGGATAGAAGAGGCGTTTTCCGCGGCCGCGCCGACCCGCGTACATATATGGGTATTGCGCGTGCGGGAAGTGCTGTGCCGCGAGTGCGTAACGGCGCAGCAGCGTCGGGTTTCCGCCCACGGTGGCGATCGCGAGCACGTCGTCCGCGTTACCGCCCGCTGCGTAGAGCGTGCCATTGCTGCCGGCCGCAAGACCTTGGAAGAAGTCTTGGTGGTCGAGTATCAGACTGCCCGCGCTAGAGGCGCCGCGCGACCGTCGCGGATAGGCGACGACCGTTCCACGCCGCGCGAGCGTCGCTGCGTCGTAGAGCGTGAGGGTCTGCGTGCGCGTCGATCCGTCGGCGAGCACCGCGACGAACTTTCCGACGCGCGCGACGGCACTGGGGAAGTTCGGCGTGGCGGCTATCGTGCCGACGGGCGCAACCTCCCGCCCGGTCGGTAGTTCGTGCGTGTAGGCGGCACGATTGGTCGCTCGAATCGTGACCGGAGCTGCTAATGCGGCCGCATTAGAGACCGCCGCGCCGCTTGCCGAAGGAAGCGCGAGGACGAGTGCGATGGCGGTCCAGGATGCTGACGGGGCGACGCGCATGACGATCCCTCACGTATCGGAAAAATTCGAGGATGCGGGCTTCGCTCGAGCGGTGCGGATCTCCCCGGCACGGGGCTATGCCATATTCTTGCCGGGATCCGTACCGAAGAGCTTGGTCGCGGTAGCCCAATCGTGAGATAATGCCGCGATGAACGCGAATCCGGCAATCATTCAAGGCGGCATGGGCGCGGGGGTTTCGTCGTGGCGGCTCGCGCGCGCGGTCTCGGCCCTCGGGCAACTCGGCGTGGTCTCGGGAACTGCCCTCGACCAGATCTTCGCGCGGCGCCTGCAAGACGGGGACCCGGGCGGCCACATGTGGCGCGGCTTGCTTCGCTTTCCGTTCCGCGAGATGGGAGAGCGCGTCTGGAAGGCTTATTACCGGACGGGCGGCAAGCGAGAAGACGAGCCGTACGTTGCGGTTCCGATGCACGCCAAAGAGCGAGTGCGGGAGCTCGAGGAGTTGTGCATCGTCGCGAACTTCGTCGAAGTGGACCTAGCACGCGAAGGCCACGAACGTCCGGTCGGCATCAACTATCTAGAGAAGATTCACATTCCGCATCTGCCTTCGATCTACGGTGCGATGCTGGCCGGGGTCGGCTACGTATTGATGGGTGCGGGCGTTCCCCTCAGGATACCTGGTGTGCTCGATCTGCTCGCGGAGCACCGGCCCGCGGCCTATCCATTCCACGTTACCGGCCTGCAGAGCGACGACGACCGTACGACGTTCGATCCGCGCGAGTTCATCGAACGCGATGTCGCGCCGCTGACGCGACCGAAATTTCTCGCGATCGTCTCTTCAAATACGTTGGCCGTGACGATGCAGAAGAAGGCGAACGGGCGAGTCGACGGGTTCGTGATCGAAGGGCAGTCGGCGGGGGGGCATAACGCGCCGCCGCGCGGGAAACTCCAGCTCGATGCGGCCGGTGAGGCGAGTTATGGCGAGCGCGACGTGGTCGATCTTGCCAAGATACGCGAGCTCGGGCTGCCATTCTGGCTTGCCGGCGGCTACGGCTCCCGGGAAAAATTTCGCGAAGCGCTGGCCGCAGGCGCCGCGGGGATTCAGGTCGGCACGGCGTTCGCGTACTGCACCGAATCGGGACTGCGCGAAGACTACAAGCGCTTGCTCCTCGAGAAGGTCGCCTCGGGAACGGCGCACGTGCGCAGCGACGTCCGCGCCTCTCCAACGAGCTTTCCGTTCAAGATTGCCGAGCTGGAAGGCACGACGTCTGAGGCCGAGGTGTACCGAAGCAGGCCGCGCATCTGCGATCTGGGCTACTTGCGCGAAGCCTACAGGACCGCCGACGGCGAGATCGGCTATCGTTGTCCGGCCGAACCCGTTTCGCTCTACGTAGCCAAGGGCGGAAAGCGCGAGAACACGGTTGGAAAGCGGTGCTTGTGCAATTCGCTGCTCGCGACGATCGGCCACCCTCAGGTTCGTAAGGGGAAGCGCGTCGAGAGCGGCTTGGTGACCTCTGGCTTCGATCTAGCCGGCATCGGCCGCTTTTTCCCGGCCGGCAGCTCGCAGTACAGCGCGGCGGACGTGATAGCGCATCTGCTCGGGGCTTAGACGCCGCCGATCGGTTCGTACGCCTCGATCTGCTTGCGGCTCCGGGGATCGATGCTCGGCGGTTTGCCGCGTAGTAACGATATGAGGGCGGCCGCCACGGCGAGGAAGGCGAAGAGGTAGAGCACGTCGCGAATCCCGGCGAGCAGTTCGTGCGGCGGAGCGTTCAGCGTCGTGCGCGCGATACCCGGGAACGCATCGATTCGCCATGCCAGCAACGCCGAAGCGATGGCCACGCCGAGGCTCGTGCCGAGCGTGCGCGTGACGTTGAGGACGCCGCCGGCGGCCCCCAAACGATGATTTGGCGCTGCGCCCATGATCGCGCTGTTGTTGGGAGCGGTGAACAGGCCCTGTCCGACGCCGAAGAGGATCAGCATCGCCGTGAGGAGCGGAAGCGTCTGCGCGCTTCCGTTGAGCGAAAACGCGAGCACGGCGAGCGAGATGGCCGCGAGCAGCATTCCGGCGAACGTCAACGGACGCGGTCCGAGGCGATCGGAGAACGCGCCGCTCAGCGGCGCGGCGATGCCGAGTGCGAGCGGAATCGCCGTAAGCCGCAAGCCTGCGGCGAACGGCGAATCAGAGTACCCGCGCTCGAGTGCGAACGGCAGCAGTAAGAAGACGCCGAAAAGTAGCCCGTAGGAGATTAATCCGGCCGCGTTTCCGGCGCTGAATGCGTGCGAACGGAAGAGATCGAGATCGACGAGGGGCGGCTTCGCGTGCCGCTCGTGCCAAACGAATGTGGCGAGCAATACGAACCCGCCAAGGATCGATATGACGAACGCCGGCGACGTGGCGCCCCAACTCGAGACTTCGCTCAGCGCCAAGAGGATGAGTGCGAGTGTCGGCGTGAGCAGAGTTGCGCCCCACCAATCGAAACCGCGTTCGTCGTGGCGCAGCCCTTGCGTGCGGGGAAGGACGAACCAGCCAAGGATCGTTCCAACGATTCCGGCTGGAACGTTGATCCAGAAGACCCAGCGCCAACCGATGGCTTGAATGAGGAGTCCGCCGAGCGCCGGTCCCAAGGAAAGCCCGATCGCTTGTGCCGCGCCCTGCACGCCGATAGCGCGGCCTCGCCGCTCGGGACCCGCCGCTGCGGTGATGATGGCGACGCTGTTGGCCTGCAGCAAGCCCGCTCCGAGCGCTTGCAAGACGCGAGCGCCGATCAAGAACGCGAGCGACGGCGCGAAGCCGCACAACGCCGAACCGAGGATGAAGATCAGGAAACCGCCGGTGTAAAGGATCTTGCGACCGAAGATATCCGCAAGGCGACCGAAGATCGGCAGCGTCGCCGCAAGTACCAACAGGTAGCCGAGCGCGATCCAGCTGACGTCGGGGAGAGAAGCCTTGAAGGTGGCTTGGAGCGTCGGCAAAACGAGCTGCGCGATACTCGCGTCGAGCTGACCCATAAAGGCGCCGATGCAAACGGTGCCGACGACGAGCCAGGGATACGACGGTAATCTCGCGAGGGCCGAAAGCGGCCCGGGCTCTCGATGCTCCTTCGCGTGCCCCGAGGGCGCAACATCCATGTTATTGACGGATGCGACGAGCGACGGCGGAATGCCTCCGCGTCGTCCTTTCGTTCGTCATGGTGGGCGGTAGAAGGATTGAACTTCTGACCTCTTCCGTGTCAAGGAAGCGCTCTCCCACTGAGCTAACCGCCCGCACCAGAATCCGAAGACCGAAAGGTTGGTCGCCGGTGATAGCAATCCTCCGCGAGGCCGCGGGGAGTTGCCGCAAGCGGGGCCGAAGCCACCGCCATGGACGCTCTCGAGACATCGATACACGAAGTGCTGCGCTTGCCTTCTCCGGCGCCGCAGCCTCAAGCGCTCGCGCATGACGGCGAGCACCTGTGGCTCGGTTCGTGGGCGACTCGCCGCATATACGGGATCGACCCGCGGCACGGTACGGTTATCGAGGAGGCGAATGCGCCGGGGCAACCGGTCGGCGGCGTCTGCGTCGGTGACGAGCTGCGTTTCGTGCTTCGCGAAAACGGGGACGCAAACAACCGATTTATCCGCCGCTTTCTTCCGGGACACGGCTTCAAGGATCGCGACGTCGTACCGTGCCCCGACGACACGGGTTCGTTCCTCGCCTTCGACGGGTCGCACCTGTGGCTCAGCCAGCGGCACAACAGGCGCGTACTCGAATTAGACGCATCGTATGCGGTGAAACGCACGCTCGAAATCGCCCTCGCCGAGATCGTCGGCATCGTTTGGGTCGGCGAAGTTCTCTATCTTTCGCTCTGGTATCGGGACGAGCGGGCGTGCCGCATCGCGCGAATGGATCGGGCCGAGGGCTCGACCGTAGTGCCGATAGCGAATGTGCCGTTTGCCGGCATCTCGCTGACGCACGACGGCACGCATTTCTGGGCCAACGACTTCAAAGAGAACGCGATCGTTGCGTTTACCCTATAGGGAGTAGCGCGCGGACCGCCTTTTTTGCGATCTCCGTGGCGGTGCCGAGGCCGAGGCGCTCGGTGTCGATGGCAAGGTCGTAGTCTCTCGAGTCGTACATGTCGGTGGCGAAGAAGTGTTGTAGGAATCGTCGACGGAGATCGTCGGTTTTTCGTACGCGTTCCGCAGCTTCTTCCTTGGAAACGCTGAAGCGCCGGGCCACCTGCTCGGTGCGCCACGTGCGCCCGGCTACGAGCAACAGCGAGAAAATTTCATAGGTGTGCCGGTGCTCTGCGAGAAGTCTCGGGCCGCCGTGACCGATCAGCACGACGTTGCCGGAAGCGGCACGCTCCAACACGAGATCGCGTATTCCGTCGAGAATCGTCTGCTCGGTCGTGCGCCACTCCAACGCCTGTACGAGTGCCGTCGCGCGAGCGAAGTCTGAAATGAAGGACGTGGCGAGCGAAGGCGGGCGTTCGTCGATCGCCGAGAGGTATTCGGTGGAGAAACCGCCGCGATCGGCCAGCGTCCGAACGATCGTTCGCTCGTCGAGTAGCGTTGCGTCCAGATCCGCTGCCAGGGCCTCGCCAACGGTCAGGCCTCCGGCGCCGAGCAGGCGCGAGATGCAGACGATCATGGCTCTGTTGTACTCCGTATGCCGGTTCGGCGCAAGCCAACCTGAAAATGGCGCATTTTCATCCGGTTCCGTGTGGGCCGTTGGGGCCATGGCTTACGGTCTAGATGTACTCGTGCGTAGGGCCCGCCTCGTAAGCGGCGATGGCGGTGCGCCAATCGGGGAGAATCTCTATCGTGCGGCGATGAACGAAATCGTATGCGACCATCGTCGTTATGCCGTGCGCGGCCCGGTAGCCGTGCGTTACGCTCCAAATCTCGTAGTAAAAATCGAAGGACTTGTTGCCGACCCGCGGGATCCTTATGCCGATGGCGACGTGTTCGCGGTAGACGAGTTGCCGTTCGTAGGTGAAGTTTATCGTCGCCTGAATCATGCCGCGATCGCCGTTTATCGGCGTTTTCATGACTTGGGCGTGGTATTCAGCGCGCATCGTTTCGGCCCATCGAATATACGCAACGTTGTTCACGTGCTGCATCATGTCGATGTCGGCAAACGGGATCGAGAAGCGGGTCGTCAACGGGAATCCTTCCAGCATGGTCGAGATATTCGCGGCTGGACAGCCGGCGCCTAGTAGGGTAAAATGGGCGGACTCGTCGGCGTTGTCTCGGCGGGCGCGGCCTATGGTCGTGGGCGCGTAGCTCAGTGGGAGAGCATCCGCTTCACACGCGGAGGGTCGTTGGTTCGATCCCAACCGTGCCCACCATCTCCCGGCAGGTCCGCAGGCGGCTCACTTATAATAATGGTCGCCGGTCCTTGGCGATGGCGCTGTAGCTCAGTTGGTTAGAGCGCCGCCCTGTCACGGCGGAGGTCGTGGGTTCGAGCCCCATCAGCGTCGCCAGCTTTCGTTTAAATTAGATCCGGGCGCATTCCGATTGCGTACGTCGGGATTGGGCGCTCAGCTCCCGCTGCGAAGGACTCCAGCTACGATGCATCGTACGCAGTCCAGCCGCGTTACGCGGGTAGGTGGCCGAGTGGTTAAAGGCGGCAGACTGTAAATCTGCTCTGCGAAAGCGGTACGCTGGTTCGAATCCAGCCCTGCCCAGAGAGCCGGGTGCGACGATCGACGGTCGTCGCACCGTTGCGCTCATCCCGAGGAGCCCCGAATCTCGCCCGCCGCGCCGGGCTCTTTGCTGTTCCGCTCGAGAATCTGCAGGAACGGTTTGATAATTTCGATGGGCATGGGGAAGACGATGGTGGAGTTGTGTTCGGCCCCGATCTCGATCAGCGTTTGCAGATAGCGTAACTGCATGGCTGCGGGGATGGTCTCGAGGATTCGCGCGGCATCGAGCAATTTCTGCGCGGCCTGAAACTCTGCATCCGCGTGGATGATCTTGGCGCGCCGGTCTCGCTCCGCCTCGGCCTGTTTGGCGATAGCACGGATCATGTTTTCCGTTAATTCCACGGTCCTGATCTCGACGTGGCTGACTTTGATGCCCCAGGCTTCGGTGCGAGCGTCCAAGATGTTCTGAACGTCGGCGTTGAGTTTGTTTCGTTCCGAGAGCATTTCGTCGAGCTCGTGCTCGCCCACGACCGAGCGCAGCGTCGTTTGAGCGAGCATGTTCGTCGCGGGTATGTAATTTTCGATCTGAATGACGGCCTTTTCCGCATCGACGACCCGAAAATAGAGGACCGCATCGACCTTCATCGAGACGTTATCGCGGGAGATTACGTCTTGACTCGGGACCTCCATCACGACGACGCGCAAGTCCACTCGCACGATTTGCTGAATGAAAGGCACCACGATGATGAGGCCCGGACCCTTGACGACGCGGAAGCGCCCGAGCTGGAAGAGGACGGCTCGCTCGTACTGCCGCATGATTTTCACGGAGGAGGTCAGTAAGAGGAATACGACCACGTATAGGATGAGAAGCGGAAGCGGAACCGGCAATTGCATGGGGCACCCTTTCTGCGCAAATGCGAGGTAACGCCGGTCGTTTTTGCGGTTTTCAGCGCTTGCGCGCGCCGTCGTCACGTGCGGTTCGTGTACCCCGTTTCCCCGCGAACGAATCGTACGGGGGAATCCGGCGCCCGAACGCCGATGGAAGAGCCTACGCGATTGAGCGCTTCCCCGAGTGGGAAAACCGGGCGCATGAACTTAGATGCGCATTTCGAGCCCTTCCCTCAGCCCGAACGCGAGCCTGCCGAGGAGGAGCGCGAGAAGCGCTTGCGCGACGAAGGGATCATCGCGGCCGACGAGACCGGGAAGCTCGCGAACGAGCGCGACATCACCGAAATCCCGGTCGCGCCCCCTCGGTCAGCATCCCCGAGGGACGCATAGATCGCCGCACGTATCGAGATTCTACCCGGTGCGTCAGCGCCGAAGAACGAAGGGGCGGGAGAGCTGCGCGAGCAGCGCGATCCAGGCTGCCAGCGCCACAAATGCCGGGCCTCGGTCCAGCGGTGCGGCAAGCATCCACACTCCGGCGACGACCCACAGCGCTAGGATCGCGTGGCCGAGCTGGCTTTGGTTCATGCGGCCGAGGGTCGGAATGTGTTTGACGCCTTCGCGACGGGCGCGCTGGATCCACCAAATGAAAGGAACGATGCGCTGGATGTAGCCGACGACGGCACAGCCGACGAAGAACCACGCCGCCAGCACGACCGCACCATACCACCACCCGGCGAATGCCGCGATAGCGGCGCCGATGGCTCCGGCACTCGACGCGATCGTGTAGAGCAGCGTCTCGCGTTGGTAGGCCGGGCTGCGATGCCGCAGGACATCGATGAGATCGCCCGCCAGGAGAAGTGCCACCGCGATCAGGGCAATCGTGCCGGCGCGCCCGAAAAAAATCGCGAGCGCGGCTGCTGCGCCGACCGAGATGCCGCGCAGCGCGGTGCGCGATTCGAGGTCGTAGCGTTCGAACATTCGGAGCAGCCTGAACGACACCGTGGCAATCAGCGTTCCAAAAAAACCAGCGAGCCCGAGCAGGGCGTGAACGCCGACCAAGCGTCCCGTGGGGAGCCCGTGCTGCAAGCGGTCGGCGAGCAGGCTCCCGGCCACGGCCGTTGCGGCGAACCAGCCGAGCGCTAACGATGCGCCGCGCGCCGGGACGGCGCGCGATCCGCGCCAGAGGGTCGCACCCAGAATGGCGACTTGGATCACTATTCCAGCAATCTGCAACTCGCCGCCTGCTAGCAGTAACGCCGGCCGAGAGAGAGCGAATCCGCTCACGATGAGGCACGTTCCAGCCACCGCGAGCATGAGATGGACGAATGCGAAAGGTGCGCCGCGCAGCGTGGACATCCCGACGACGGGAACGAACTGGTAGAGGGCGCCCATCGCGATCGTCGCGTAGCCGCCGACGACGAGCAGGTGCAGCAGCGCGAGCCGTGAGGGCTCCTGGACGATGGGCCACAGGATGGCGCCGCCGATGGCGGCTAATCCGGTCGCGAAGAACGAAAACGGGATTGCGGGATGGGGTACGGTTTTAGGGCGCCCGTTCACGATTTCTTCACAATCGTGCTACCTCGTAATGCTATGCTGGTTCTGATGCAGATGCCTGTTACCTCAACGTATGACGACGCCCCGCGCATCGTTATTTGGGAACTTACCCGTGCCTGCGCGCTTGCCTGCCGGCATTGCCGTGCCGAAGCGAGTCCCTACCGGAATCCGCGCGAGTTGACGACGACTGAGGCGTTCGCGCTGGTCGACGCAGTGACCGAATGCGGGAAACCCCTGTTCGTTCTCACGGGCGGCGATCCGCTCATGCGCGACGACATCTACAAGATCGTCGAGTACGGTACGAGTAAGGGCTTACGCGTAGCCGTTTCGCCGAGTGCGACCGGCCGTCTAACTCAAAACGCGCTCGACCGGCTCGCGCAGGCGGGCTGCCGCCGCATCTCGCTCAGCATCGACGCCCCCGACGCGCAAGCGCACGATGCGTTTCGCGGCGTTCGCGGATCGTATAAGCGAACGATCGAAGGAATAGCCATGGCGCAACGCGCCGGCATCCAAGTGCAGATCAATACGACTATCTCGCGTTTCAACCACGCGCGCATCGAAGAGATGGGCGAGTTGATGAAACCGCTCGGAATCGCTCTTTGGAGCGTATTCTTCCTCGTACCCGTAGGGCGCGCGCAGCAGTCGGAATGTTTGGACGCCCGCGAGACCGAGGCGGCCTTCGGGAAACTCTACCGCGTCGCGACCGGAGCGCCCTTCGCCGTGAAGACCACCGAGGCGCCGCATTACCGTCGTTTCGTCGCGCAGCGCGAAGCGCAGATGCCGCCTCGCGAGCGCCCGGAAAACGCCGAACCGGCGCCCTTGCGCTTCGGCGCAATCGGCGACGGACGCGGATTCGTCTTCATCTCGCATACCGGCGAGGTCTACCCCAGCGGGTTTTTGCCCTACGAGGCCGGAAACGTGCGGGACGCCCGCTTGATCGATATCTATCGTAACGATCCGATCATGAAGAGATTGCGCCGTCCCGACGACTTCGGCGGCAAATGCGGGCTCTGCGAGTTCCGGTACATGTGCGGCGGTTCGCGCGCCCGCGCATACGGGTTCACCGGCGATGCGTTTGCAGAAGAGCCGTCCTGCAGTTACCGTCCGGCGGCTACGACAAGAGAGGTTTTAAGTGCTTAACGTAACGCGTCTGCTGTGCGATCTCGAACAGCCCATGGACGGCCTGCGCTACGGACGCGGCTCCGATGCCCCACGAAGCGCCGGCGACCGCAAGCCCGTCGTGGTCTGGAACGTCTCGCGCACGTGCAATCTGCGCTGCGTCCATTGCTACAGCGATTCGGCAGCGCAGCGATATGACGGAGAGCTTACCTTCGAGCAGGGCAAGGCACTGCTGGACGATCTTGCGGCATTCGGCGTGCCGGCCGTGCTGCTTTCGGGCGGCGAGCCGCTCGCGCGGCGCGACATCCTGGAACTTGCCTCATACGGCCGCTCGCTTGGCCTCAAGTTCACCCTCTCGACCAACGGTACGCTGATCGACGAGAAAGCCGCGAGCCGCATCCGCGAGATCGGGTTTTCGTACGTCGGCATCTCGCTCGACGGCATCGGCCCGACCAACGATCTGTTCCGCGGGGTCGTAGGAGCTTTCGACCGAGCCGTACGCGGCATCCGTAACTGCAAGGCCGTTGGGCAAAAAGTCGGCCTACGGTTAACGCTGACCTCGCAGACCGTCGCCGATCTTGACAAGATATTCGATTTTATCGACGCCGAAGATATCGAGCGCGCTTGTTTCTATCATTTGGTGCCGACGGGCCGTGGCCGTTCCACCGAAGGATTGACTCCAGAGGAGACGCGTGCCGCGCTTGAGACGATATTCCGGCGAACGCGCGAGTTCGCTGCGAAGGGGACGCCGCGTGAGATTCTCACCGTCGACAACCACGCCGATGCGGCGTACCTTTATTTAAGCCTTCTCGAAGAAGACCCCGGCGCAGCCGAGCGCGCATACGAGTTGCTGCTCTGGAACGGCGGCGGCAAGAATTCGTCGGGTATCGGCATCGGCGATATCGATACCCAAGGCAACGTTCATCCGGACCAGTTCTTTCAGAGCGTCGTTCTCGGCAACGTAAAGGAGCGGCGCTTTAGCGAGATCTGGACCGACGCTGGGAATCAGATCCTGGCCGCTCTGCGCAGTCGCACGACGAAGTTGCACGGCCGGTGCGCCGACTGCCGCTTCCTGGCAATCTGCGGCGGAAACTTTCGAGCACGTGCCTATAACGTGACGGGCGACTTGTGGGCCTCGGATCCGGGCTGCTACCTGACCGATGCCGAGATCGCTCCGATGGCGGCCGTCGGCTAGGTGCGCTACAGGAAGTCCATCCGCCGGTAAGAAGTTGACGGAGGCCCGTGCGGGCGTTGCATAGTGGTAATGCCTCTGCCTTCCAAGCAGAAGTCGCGGGTTCGATTCCCGCCGCCCGCTCCATCGCGGGCCGTGCGGACGCCGTTGTAGCTCAGTGGTAGAGCACGTCCTTGGTAAGGACGAGGCCATGGGTTCAATCCCCATCAACGGCTAAAGATTGTGAGGGCCTCGTGCGGGCCCTCACGCCGTCTCGGCGGTGGCTGCCTCGGCTGCGGCGTAGAGATCGTTGTCCTCCGCATCCATTCGAGCTGACATCGCACGCTCGAACGGTTGCCAGTCCCGCTGCCAAGCCTCCGGGGCGCCCTCGATCGCGCCGGGATCTCCCCAGCGCACCCAGAGCGCCGCAAAGCCGTCCCGCAGCCCGCCCATTTCGCGCGTGTAGCGCTCGGCCTTGCTCCGTACGGCGGGATTCGGACTGCGCGCCAACTGCGGGTAGAGCCAGTTGTCCTCGATATTCAGGTGAGCCAGCAGTATGGAGCGCAGGCGCGCCAGATAGGGGGCGATCGACGCCGGATCGTTCGCTGCCTTCGCAATCTCGTCGACCAGGTAACGAAGGACGACGTGGTGGTTGCGGCACGTGTGTATGTCGATGCGTTCTTTAATGCGCGTCCCTTCGCTGCGAGATACGTCGCGAGATGCTTTGTAGCGCTCCGGGAACGGCGTCCGTTCAAGTAGCCGCTCGATCAAGCGCTCGAGCCCACGCGCATCGCGCTGCGTGAAGCGCGACGCGATGGGGCTGTCGACGTCGAAGACGCCGACAACCGTTCGATCGAGCATGAGCGGAACGACGATCTCGGAGCGCGAGGAGGAGTCGCAGGCGATGTGATCCGCGTAGGCAAGTACGTCGTCTACGATTACGGTTCGGCCGGAGCCGAAGGCGGCACTGCATACTCCTCGGTCGCGCGGAAGGCGCGTGCACGCCGGTCTCCCACCGAAGGGTCCCAAGACCAGCCCAGCGGCCTCGGGGAAGTAGAAACCCGCCCAATTCACGGCGGGAATTTCATGGAAGACGAAGGCAGCGAAGTTTGCGGTATTGGCGATGAAATCGTTCTCGTCTTCGAGCAACGACACAACCTGGCGCTCCAGCGTCTGATAGTCGACGGCATCGATCTCGCGCGCGGTTCCCACTTCGCATGCTCCCTTAGAGCCTTTCTTTCCCACGAACGCAACGCGTTACTCTAGGAGGCCCTCGGCATTAAGCACGTTTCCGTCCTTGGCCGCCTTTTGCCCGAATACTTCGTTGCTCATCGGTCACGAAGCTACGGCTTCGTGCCTCGTCTCCGAACAAAGTTCGGCGCCGAATCCGAAAGCGACTGAACTGCGAGGGTCTCCTAGATGGGATGAGCCGAGATCCGGCTCCCGTTAGGCGAACGCTCTTGGAGGGCTGATCGGGGCACGGTCGTAAGCAACCGGAGCGGTTCGTGCGCCCGTAGCTCAACCGGATAGAGCAGGGGACTCCTAAGCCCAAGGTTGCTGGTTCGATTCCAGTCGGGCGCACCAAGAAAAGAGGGATGCCCTTTTCCCGGCGAAAACACTTGTGGCAAAGGCCCCCGTATGCTAAGATGGGGCGTCGAACGGACCTCGGGTCCGTTTATTTAATGTCGGCCCTCAACCGGGGTTCAGGTGACAGAGCGTGGCCAAAAAAGAGAATCGCGTTATGGTTGTGATGGCGTGCACGGAGTGCAAGCGACGCAATTACAACACACAGAAAAACAAGCAGAAGACATCGGGCCGCTTAGAACTCAAGAAGTACTGCCGGTTCTGCCGCGGCCATAAGCCCCATCGCGAATCGAAGTAGTGGGGCGTATAGGGCGGTAGCTCAATTGGTAGAGTTGCGGTCTCCAAAACCGTCGGTTGCAGGTTCGAGTCCTGTCCGCCCTGCCAGAGTCTTGTAGGAGATGACGTAGCAATGAATAAGGCCCCCGGCGGCGCGCCGACCCAGCGCGATGCCGTGAAGAAAAAGAGCGCGTTGAACCGCAGCGGCGCCGTTGCGACGCGTCAGGCCGGCCGGGCCAGCGCGCAGGATTTCGTGCGCGGCGTCATCCTCGAACTCAAGCGCGTAACGTGGCCCACGCGGGAAGAATGGATCTCGGCAACCGTGCTTACGATCGTGCTTGTCGTGGGTATCGGCCTCTTCACATTTGCGTGCGACCAGCTCTTCGGCTGGCTCTTCACCCAGCTCCATACGGTCTAACGCAAAATGGAAGATTACGTCGTAGAACGGGAACGTGGCGAACCCGATAGCGAGCCGGTCATCGAAGCGGACGCGGTCGCAGAGGGTTCCGTGGCCGAGGAGGGTGGCGATCCGCGCGAATTGGCCGCACCCGTCCCGGCGAAAGATAGCCGCCGAAAATGGTTCGTCATCCATACCTATTCCGGCTATGAGAACAAGGTAAAGGCCAATCTCGAGCGCCGCATCCATTCGATGAGCATGCAGGAAAAGATATTCCGCGTCCTCGTTCCGATGGAAGACGAGGTGGAGTTCAAAGACGGAAAGCGCAAGGTCACGCCGAAGAAAGTCTTCCCCGGCTACGTACTCGTCGAGATGGACATGGACGATCAATCGTGGTACGTCGTGCGAAACACTTCGGGCGTGACGGGGTTCGTCGGGAGTCCGGGCGCGGGCGAGAAACCCGTTCCCTTGCAGGAAAAAGAAGTCAAGACGATCCTCAAACAGATGGGCATCGAAGCGCCCAAACTGAAGATCGACTTCAAGAAGGGCGACCGCGTCAAGGTCACGTCGGGACCATTCTTCGATTTCACGGGCATCGTCGACGAAATCCAGCCCGAGAAGGAGAGAGTACGCGCGCTCATCTCGATCTTCGGGCGCGAGACGCCGGTCGAGCTGGAATTTTACCAGATCGAAAAAGTATAGGAGGCTCCGAGAGCCTTCTAGTCGCGAGAACGTTTTGGCCGGACGCTTACCCCCGCGTCCGCAGCCGGCCTTAAGGAGGGGGAGAAGCGCGGCGGCGACGCGGCGCATCGTTAGGAGATAGCATGGCAAAGAAAGTGGTAGGCAAGATCGGCCTACAGATTCCCGCCGGAAAGGCGACGCCCGCGCCGCCGATCGGCCCGGCGCTTGGACCGTATTCGCTGAACATCATGGACTTCTGCAAGCAGTACAACGAGCGTACCGCATCGCAGGCGGGGATGATCGTTCCGGTTGAGATTACGGTGTTTGAAGACCGTACCTTCACATTTATCACAAAGACGCCCCCGGCGTCGTTCCTTATCAAACAGGCCCTGAAAATAGAGTCGGGCTCCAAGGAACCCAACCGCAATAAGGTCGGCAAGCTCGCGCAAGATCAAATCGAGGCCATCGCGAAGACGAAGATGCCCGATCTGAATGCCAACGATCTCGATATGGCCAAGCGTATCATCGCCGGGACGGCCCGCTCGATGGGCGTGGAGGTCGAAGCGTAAGATGGCACGCGTGCATGGAAAGCGCTTCCGCAAGCTCGTAGAGACGTTCGACCGCAAGCAATTTTTCGAACCCGCCGATGCGATCGCAATCGTGAAGAACAATGCCGCCGCGAAATTCGACGAGACGATCGAGGTACACGTTCGTTTGGGCGTCGACCCGAAGAAGAGCGACCAAAACGTCCGCGGCACCGTGCTGCTGCCAAACGGCACGGGCCGCACCGTACGGGTCATTGCCTTCGCGAAAGGCGACAAAGCGAGAGAAGCGGAGGCCGCCGGAGCGGATTTGGTTGGCGAGCAAGATCTCATCGATAAGGTGAAGTCGGGATTCACCGACTTCGACGTCGCCGTCGCGACGCCGGACATGATGGCCGCCGTAGGTAAAGAGCTAGGGCGAATCCTGGCGCAGAAGATGCCGAATCCCAAGGCCGGTACCGTCTCGCCGAACGTCGGCTCTGCGATTCGCGATATCAAGGCCGGTAAGGTCGAATACCGGCTCGACAAAACCGGTATCGTGCATACGATCGTCGGTAAAGCGAGCTTCGACCAGCCGAAACTCGTCGAGAACGTCAACACGCTGCTCGACGCGATCGTGCGCGCGAAGCCGGCCGCCGCGAAGGGGACCTATCTGCGCAGCATCACGCTGACGAGCACGATGGGCCCCGGGGTGAAGGTCGACCCAAACAAGGTGAAGACGCACGCCTGATGCCGTAGCCCCGAGACCCCCGAGCCGCCCGGCGGACGCCCCCAGTTGCATCCGTCACGCAACTTTGGTATGATTGCCGACGGCTCCAAAGACCGTAGGTCCCGCAAGGATAATGCCGCCAGGCGCCTACCGAGGACGCGAAACGTGAAGCCCGACAGAGGCCCTCGCCCGCGGGGCGGGCCGCCCAATGGTGTCGTTCGCACGATAATGCGCCCTCCGGACGGATGGAGCGCATTTTTTGTTTGAAAGATAAGAAGCGTTATGCCAACCGCCAAAAAAGAGGCCGCCGTGACGGGGCTGCAGAGCCGGCTCTCCGAGTCGGCAAACCTGTTCTTCACCAACTATGCGGGTTTGACCGTCGAGAACATCACGAAGCTCCGCAACGAGCTGCGTAAAGACGGCAGCTCGTACGCGGTCGTAAAGAATACGCTGTTCGCTATCGCCGCCGGCGACGAACTCGCCAAGCAATTCGAACAGTTCCTCGCCGGGCCCACCGGCATCGTTTTTGCCGGAACCGATCCGGTCGCACCGGCCAAGGCCCTCAAGCAGTTTGCCGACGATAACAACGCGCTCAAAATCAAGGCGGCGTACATCGACGGCAAAATCGTCGATGCCGCGCAGGTGAGCGCGCTCGCCGCGTTGCCGCCGAAGATCGAACTCGTCGCACGGCTCGTCGGCTCGCTTGCCGCTCCGCTGCGCGGCTTGGTAACCGTCTTGTCGGGGAACCAGAGCGGACTCGTCCGCGCCCTCAATGCAATCCGCGAACAAAAGGAAGCGGCTGCGTCATCTTAAAGCTAGTCAGAGAAAGGTCAACGTATCATGGCAGTTGCCGAAATTATCGAAACGATCGATAAACTCACCGTCCTCGAACTCGCGGATCTCGTCAAGCAGTTGGAAGAGCGCTACGGCGTTTCGGCCGCGGCTCCGGTCGCAATGATGGCCGCTCCGGCCGGCGCTGCGGCCGCACCGGCGGCCGAGAAGACCGAGTTCGACGTCATTCTTGCCGAGGCGGGCGCCGAGAAGATCAAGGTCATCAAGGCGGTTCGGGAGCTCACGAGTCTCGGATTGACGGAGGCGAAGTCGTTTGTCGAAAGCGCGCCGAAAGCGGTGAAGGAAGGCGTCACGAAAGACGAAGCCGAGGCCGTCAAGAAGAAGCTCGAAGAAGCCGGTGCGAAGGTCGAGATCCGCTAACGGGGATGAACTCCCCGCAGATGTGATCCGCCGGTAGACGTGGCAGACGAGCATCCCCCCAGTCACGGTGGCGACCGCGTCGCCGCGGCCCTTGAGGCTCGGGGGGTGCGTTTGCTCTTCACGCTCTGCGGCGGGCACATCTCGCCGATTCTTACGGCGGCGAAGGCGCGCGGAATCCGCGTCGTCGACGTGCGCGACGAAGCGACCGCCGTCTTTGCGGCCGATGCCGTAGCGCGTCTGACGGGAATCCCCGGCGTCGCGGCCGTGACGGCGGGCCCCGGCCTAACGAATACGATAACCGCGTTGAAAAACGCACAGCTGGCGCAATCACCGATCGTGCTGCTGGGCGGAGCCGCGCCGACCGCGCTCCAGGGGCGCGGCGCGCTTCAGGATATCGATCAGCGCTCTCTCGTGGCGCCGCATGTAAAGCTCGTGAAGAAGGTACGGCGCGTCCGCGATCTCGCTCCAGCAATCGACGAAGCCTTCGCCGTTGCCCGGGAAGGCGTTCCCGGACCGGTCTTTGTCGAGTGCCCGTTGGATCTGCTTTATGACGAAGCGACGGTCCGCAAGTGGTACGCCGATGCGTCGGCCAAAGGCAGCTCGCTCCCGGATCGCCTGCAGCGTCTCTACTTGCAACGACACGTCGACCGCATGTTCGCGCGAGAGCGAGGCGCGATGCCGCGGCGGACGAGCGCTGCCGCGTTCCCGGCGGCGGCAGGCGCAAGCATCGACGCGGCGGCGGCTGCGCTAGCCAAGGCGGCGCGGCCGGTCGTCGTCATCGGTAGTCAGACGCTCGCCGTCCCGGGCAACGCGCCGCGTATCGCGCAAGCCGTCGCGCGCCTGGGCATCCCCGCGTACCTTTCCGGTATGGCACGAGGTCTGCTGGGGCGCAACCACGAGTTGCAGATGCGCCATCATCGGCGTGAGGCTCTGAGGGAGGCAGACTGCGTGCTGCTCGCCGGCGTGCCCTGTGATTTTCGGCTAGACTACGGCCGTCACATGCGGCGTGGCAGTACGGTGATCGCCGCAAATCGCAGCGCTCGGGAGGCGCGGCTCAACCGCCGGCCGCAGATCGCGGCGATCGGCGACGCGGGAGAGTTCCTCGAGAAGCTCTCCGAGCGCTTCGAAGGCCCAGGCTCGCGGTGGAAAGATTGGATCGCGCGGCTGCGCGCACGCGATGCAGCGCGCGAATCGGAGATCGACCGTCAGGCCGGGAAGGGCGGCGATTTCGTCAATCCGATCGCGTTGCTGCGTGCCATCGACCGCGCCGCCGGTGAGAATGCGCTGCTGGTCGCCGACGGTGGGGATTTTGTGGCCACCGCCGCCTACGTCGTTCGGCCTCGGGGGCCGCTGACGTGGCTCGATCCGGGCGCCTTCGGCACTCTGGGCGTGGGTGCCGGCTTTGCGTTGGGAGCGGCCTTATGCCGCCCCGACGCTGAGGTTTGGATGCTATACGGCGACGGTGCGTGCGGCTACGGCCTCGTCGAGTTCGATACTTTCGTGCGCCACGGCGTCCCCGCGATCGCGATCGTCGGTAATGATGCGAGCTGGACGCAGATCGCTCGAGAGCAGGTGAAGATGCTGCACGATGACGTCGGCACGGTGCTTGCGCGCACTGCCTATCACGAGGTTGCCGCAGGCTTCGGCGCGGAGGGAATCCTCGTGCGGAACGACGCCGAGGTTCCGGAGGCGCTCGCGCGCGCTCGAGCCATCGCCCGGCAGGGCAAGCCGGTTCTCGTCAACGTTTGGCTCGACCGAACCGGCTTCAGAGAGGGCTCGATATCCATGTGAACGGGAAGACGATGCTGCGCCGCGCGGCGAAGCCAAGGGCATGGGACTAACCGGTGACGTGCCGCAGCTGCGCGCGGGAGGCAGCCTGGTGCGCGAATACCTGCGAGCGATGCCGTTGCCTTTCACGTCGACCGCGGGAGCGATTGTCGCCCATCAATTTGGATGGACCGGTCGGGCCGGTCTTGCGCAGGGCGCGCAAGGGGACGGCTACGTGCAGTCCAGCCTGGTGCTTTGGTCGGTCGCGGCCTGCGGCGGCGATCCCGGCGAGGCCTTACCGGTTGCAGCCGCGGTGGAGCTCCTCCACCGCTTCGCGTTGCTCCACGAAGAACTGCAGGACGGCGCGCGGATCGAAGCGGATCCGGAGTCTACCGTCGCGCGCTGGGGCGTCGCTCAAGGTCTGAACGGAGGCGATGCGCTCTGCGCGCTTGCCTACGAGGCGCTCACCGTCGCCTCCGTACATCCAGATCGCGTATTGGCGGTCGGCCGGATCATCTCGCACGCCCTGCTTGAAGCGATCTCGGTTCGCCGGCCGGACCCGCGGAGCGCATACGGCGCGAACACGGCTCTACGCGGCTGCCTGAGCGGTGCGTTCGGCCGCAGCGGAGCGCTGCTAGGCGCGAGCCTCGAAGCCGGCGCCGTCATGGCCGGGGCCACGGCGGCGGTGGTACGAAACCTTCGGAGGGCCGGTCGTTTCTTGGGGGTCGCAGTAGAGATGCACGCCGTCGGCGGCAACGACGTGGTCCGGCAGGCGTTCGCCGAGCGATTTGCCGCAAAAGCGATAGCCGCCGCCGAACGGTGTGCGCTCGACCGGACGAACCTGGAAGCTTTTAAGGAAATGGCGCATCACGCCGTGACGGAAGAAAACGAAACGTCGTCGAGAAAAGCGGAACACCTTCTCATCAATATCGATCGCGACGTCGCGGCGAAAGGAATCGACGCGGGCTTCGATGCGTACCGCTTCGTCCACAACGCGCTGCCCGAGATCGATCTCGCTGCCGTCGATCCGTCAGTAGAGATCTTCGGCCGCAAGCTCTCCGCACCGTTGCTCATCTCGTGCATGACCGGCGGAACCCGCAAAGCGCGCCGAATCAACAGTCGCCTTGCGCGCGTCGCACGGGAGCACGGCTTAGCGATGGGCCTCGGCTCGGGGCGTGCGCTTCTGGAACGCCCCGAGTTGCTCGCGAGTTTCGACGTGCGCTCTGACGCCCCCGATATCTTGCTCTTCGCTAATCTCGGCGCCGTGCAGCTGAACAAGGGTTACGGCGTCGACGATTGCCGTCGGCTGGTCGAGATGCTCTCCGCCGACGCGCTCGTGCTGCACCTCAACGCCCTGCAGGAAGCGCTGCAGCCCGGTGGAGATACGTGCTTTGGCGGGGTGCTCTCGCGTATCGCCGCTCTCTGCCGCGAGATCGAGGTTCCGGTCGTCGTAAAGGAAGTCGGATGGGGCATAGCGCCGGACGCGGTGCGAGCGCTATTCGATGCAGGGGTAGCGGCCGTGGACGTCGCCGGTGCGGGCGGCACGTCGTGGAGCGAGGTAGAGCGTTATCGCAGCCTCGAACCTTGGCGCGGGCGCGTCGCGGCGTCGTTCGCAGATTGGGGCATCTCGACCGCCGAGTGCGTGCGCGCCGCGCGTGCCGCCGCGCCTGACAAGATACTCTTCGCGAGCGGCGGGATTCGGAGCGGCCTCGATGCCGTGAAGGCGATCGCGCTGGGAGCCGATCTCGCCGGCATAGCGGGGCCGTTCTTGCGCGCCGCCGACGCCGGGCTGGACGAAGCAAGCGAACTTGCTCGCGAGTACGTGGAGGTGATGCGCGTTGCGATGTTCGCTCTCGGTGTGCGCTCGCTTGGCGAACTTCGCTACACGCCGCTCTTGCACCATGCCGGTGACGCGCCGCTCGGCCGGTAGGAAGTTGTGAACGCGATCGACCTCGAAGCCGCGGACGCCTATTGCAGGATGGTTGCGAGGCGCCATTACGAGAACTTCGTCGTGGCGTCGCGACTGGTCCGCGGTTCGGTACGGCGCGATCTGGTACGTATCTATGCGTTCTGCCGGACAACCGACGATCTTGGCGACGAGAGTTTCTCGAAGGATGCGGCTCTCTCTCGGCTGCAGCGTTGGCGCGACGAAACTGCGGCCGTTTTCGCCGGTACGGAGGCGGTCCATCCGGTGCTGATTGCCTTGTCGGAAACGATCGAGCACCGCGAGATGCCCGCGCAACCGTTCCTAGACCTCATCGCCGCGAACGTTATGGACCAGCACGTCTCTTCGTACGCTGCTTGGCCCGATCTGGAAGCCTATTGCCGGCTCTCCGCGGCCCCCGTAGGGCGGATGGTGCTCTGCGTCTTCGGCATCGGTGACCTCGCGGCGATACGCCTCTCCGACGACGTATGCATCGGGTTGCAGCTGGCCAATCACGCGCAGGACGTCAAGCGCGATGCCGCGATAGGCCGCTGCTACCTTCCGGAGTCGGAGGTCTCGGAGCGCGGCGTCGCCGGCGCGGTGCGCTCGCTCGTCGAGCGCGCGCGCGAGCTGCTCGCTTCGGGCTGCGAACTCGAGGCGACGGTTCGCGCGCCGCTGCGCGCGCAGCTCGCGCTCTACCGCTTGGGTGGCCTCGCGATCTGCGACGCGATCGAGGAGATCGGCTTTCGCACCGACCGCGAACGCCCGCATCTTTCGCGCGCGACGAAGTTCGCGCTCGTGGCGCGCGCCCTCTTGCCACCCGCCCGTCGAGCCGGGGAGATGCGACATGCTGAAAACCGTTGAGATGCCCGAACGCTCCGCGGCCGAGCGCTACTGCCGGGAGATGGCCCGGCGCGAAGCCAAGAACTTCTACTGGGGCTTCATCTCGCTTCCCTACGATCGGCGCATCGCGATCTACTCGCTTTACGATTTTGCGCGTCAAGTCGACGACGCCGCCGACGATACGAGCCGCCCACACCTGCCCGAGCGTCTGGCGGTTCATCGCGAACGCATCTCGCGCTGCATGCGCGGCGAGTGCGACGACCCGGTGATGCAGGTGCTCGGGTACGCGGTCGAGCGCTACGCGATTCCCGAGCGCGAGCTGCAGATGCTGGTCGATGGCGTAGAGATGGACCTTACGCGCACGCGCTACCGCAGCTGGGCGGAGTTACGTGATTACTGCAACCTCGTCGCGTCGGTCGTCGGGCGCATGTGCGTGCGCGTCTTCGGCTCGTGCGATCCGGCGGCATTCGAGCGCGCGGACGATCTGGGTATCGCCCTGCAGCTCACCAACATTTTGCGCGACGTGCGAGAAGACGCTACTCTCGGGCGCATCTATCTTCCGCAGGAAGATCTGGAGCGTTTCGGCATCTCCGAGGACGCGCTTCTCGCCGGCGAGCCCGGTGCGGGGTGGAACGCGCTGGTCGCGTACGAAGCGGCGCGAGCGCGCACGTTTTTCGAGTCGGGGTACCGCGTCCTGAAGTACATTCCACGCCGGCCGGCAACCTGCGTGCAGACGATGGCCGGTATCTACGAACGCATCCTCGGAAAGATCGAGCGCGACCCCGGGCTGCCGCTACGGGCGCGCGCGGCGCTCTCGCGCACGGAGAAGTTGCGCGTGCTGGTCGAAGCATGGATGCGCGTCGTGTAGCCGTCGTCGGCGCGGGCCTCGCCGGTCTCTCGGCCGCGCTAGAATTGAAGGACCATGGCTATCGCGTGGAGGTGTTCGAACGCAGTCGGCTGCTTGGTGGGCGAGCGACTTCGTTCGAGATCGACGGCCGCGAGGTCGACAACGGGCAGCACGTCTTTCTCGGGTGCTGCACCGAGTTCGTGCGCTTCGCGGAGCGCATCGGCATGGCGGATCGCCTCCACCTGCAGCGGCGCTTCGACGCGTTGCTGCTTGCGCGCGACGGCGTCGCTAGCCGTCTGCGTGCGGCGCCGCTGCCGGCGCCGCTGCACCTGCTCGCGTCGTTCGGCAGGTACCGCCACCTGCGTCTGGGCGGCAAGCTGCGTGTAGCCCGAGCGCTCGCCAGCGCGCTTTTCGAGCGCGGGGATCCCGGCGCAACCTTCGACGTGTGGCTCGCAAAGCACGGTCAAGACGCGCGGACGCGGCGGGCGTTCTGGGATCCGTTCTTCATCCCCGCACTCAACGCGCCGTTGGACCGAGCGAGCGGTGCCGATGCGCTCTTCGTCCTCTCGACGGCGTTTCTGCGCGGCGCGGGCGCGGCGCGCTTCGGCTTCTCCACCGTACCCCTCGCGCACCTCGCGGAGGCTGCCGCGTTGCGGGTCGATGCGGTGCATCGTTCGACCGCCGTGCTTGGCGTGGAACTCGCGTCCGAACAGCGGGCACGCGTGCGCCTGCGCCTGGCAGGCGATCGCGCTGCGTCGTTCGATGCAGTCGTGCTGGCCGTGCCGCCCCGAGCCGTCGCGAAGCTGCTCGGCGATCCGCAGCGTTTCGGCGTGATCGGATTGGACGGTTATGCTCCGTATCCGATTCTCGACGTACACCTTTGGCACGATCGCGGTTGCCTGGGATTCGAGTTTGCCGCGCTGCTCGAATCGCCGCTGCAGTGGGTCTTCGAAAAGGGACCCGGTTATCTGTGCTGCAGCGTCAGCGCCGCCGACGAATATCTCACGCTTCCGGCGGCAGATCTCGAACGGCTCGTCTGGGAGGAGCTCCTCGCGTTCTTCCCGGCACTGCGCGGTGCCGCGCCGGTACGTGCCGCGGTGACGCGCAACCCGGAGGCAACCTTTCTGCCACGCCCTGGGATGCGCCGCACGCCGCAGCGAACCGCCTATCCGGAAATCGCGATTGCGGGTTCGTGGACCGATACGGGTTGGCCCGACACGATGGAATCGGCGGTGCGCAGCGGCACCGCCGCCGCAGACGTCCTGCGCGAGGCGCTCGGGCCGACCGCTGGAACGGAGGCACGAACGGTTGCGTGATGCGCTGGAGCGAGGCGTAGACTGGCTGCTGGCGCGTCAGGCGCCGGAGGGTTGGTGGACGGCGGAACTCGAGACGAACGTCACGATGACGGCCGAACACGTTCTGCTGTACCGGTTTCTCGGCTTGGATCTCGATCCGATTCGCGATGGCGCCGCCCGGCATCTCGTGCACGACCGGCGTGCGGACGGATCCTGGGCCCTTTACTACGACGGCCCTGCCGATCTGAGCACGACGATCGAAGCCTACGCGGCGCTCAAAGTGCTCGGCGCCGATCCGTCTTCCGAGGCGATGCAGCGCACGCTCGGCGTCATCCTGCGTCTGGGAGGCGTGGCGGAGGCGCGCGTCTTCACGAAGATCTGGCTCGCACTCTTTGGTGAATACCCGTGGGACGGCATTCCGTCTCTGCCGCCGGAACTTATCTTTCTGCCGCCGCAGATACCGTTCAACCTTTACGATTTTGCGTGCTGGGCCCGGGGTACGGTCGCGCCGCTAACGGTCGTGGTTTCGCGCCGTCCGGTGCGCGAGCTCGGCGTGGAGCTCGGCGAGATCATGCTCGAGCAAACGCGCGCCGCGACGCACCGCGTGCCCGGCACGGGCCCGCTGTGGTGGCTGGATCGCGCGCTCAAAATTTACGATCGGCTCCCGTGGCAGCCATTCCGCGCGCGTGCGCGGCGCGCGGTCGCGGATTGGGTCGTGCAGCGCCAGGAAGCGGACGGAAGCTGGGGCGGGATCCAACCGCCATGGGTCTATTCGCTCATCGCGCTCGATCTCGAGGGGTACGGCCCCGATACGGCGGTCATGCGCAAGGGTATCGAAGGCTTCGTGCGCTTCGTGCTCGATGGAGAGGATCGGGGTTGGCGCTTCCAAGCATGCATGTCGCCGGTGTGGGACACCGCTTGGGCGGTGCGCGCTCTAGCGGCCGCCGGCCTAGACCGTTCGCATCCCGCGTTGCAGCGCGCCGTACGGTGGATGCTGAGCGAGCAGATTCCGGCTGATGCGCCGGGGGACTGGCGCGTGAAAGCTGCCGGCGTCGCAAACGGCGGCTGGGCATTCGAGTTCGATAACGACGCGTATCCCGATATCGACGACACGACGATCGTCGTGCTCGCCTTACTCGAGGGAGGCGACCGCGGCGCCGTCGCCGATGCCGTCGAGCGCGCGCGCGCGTGGACGCTCGCTATGCGTTCGAGCAACGGCGCGTGGGCCGCCTTCGACCGCGACAATACGCGCTCGCTGCTCTATCGCATGCCTTTTGCCGATTTCGGCGCGCTGATCGATCCGCCGACGGAGGACGTTACGGCGCACGTACTCGAGATGTTCGCCGCGCTCGGCTGCGACGCGCGCGACCCGTACGTCGCGCGTGGCCTGCAGTATCTGCGCGAAACGCAGAGACCGTGGGGCTCGTGGTATGGGCGCTGGGGCGTCAACCACGTCTACGGGACCTGGTGCGTGCTTTCGGCGCTCGGCGCGCTCGGGGTGGAGCGCGCTCTCGTCGAGCGAGCCGCCGCCTGGCTCGTTTCGGTGCAGAACCGCGACGGCGGGTGGGGCGAGACCCCGCGCTCCTACGCCGACGACTCGTTCGCGGGCGTAGGCCCGAGCGCGCCCTCGCAGACCGCTTGGGCGGTGCTGGCGCTCCAAGCCGCGGGAATGGCGCAACATCCGGCCGCGCGCGGCGGTATCGCATTCCTGCGGGAACGCCAGCGTTCCGACGGAACGTGGGACGAGCCGGAGTTCACCGGCACGGGCTTCCCGGGAGACTTTTACATCAACTATCACCTCTATCGGCATCTCTTTCCGCTTATGGCGCTCGCCGGCGAACGTGGTGCCGAGGCTCGCAGGTAACGCGCACATGACGATGCCGATGAAACAGAAGATTGCCGTGGCGAAGTACATCGCCGGTAAGAAGTTGAAAGGCGAGTCGAAGTATCCGCTCGTACTCGAGCTCGAGCCGCTGCTGCAGTGCAACCTTGCGTGCGCCGGCTGCGGAAAGATCCAGCACCCCGCGCAGACGCTGCGCAGGCGCCTGAGCGTCGAAGAGTGCCTGGCCGCCGTGGAGGAGTGCGGCGCGCCGATGGTGTCGATTGCTGGCGGCGAGCCGCTGGTACACGAGCAGATGCCGCAAATCGTTTCGGAACTCGTCGCGCGCGGAAAATTCGTCTTCCTCTGCACCAATGCGCTTCTGCTGCAGAAGAAGATCGACCTCTTCCAGCCGTCGGTCTACTTCGCGTGGATGATCCACCTCGACGGTCTCAGGGAGCGCCACGATGCCTCGGTCTGTCGCGCCGGCGTCTTCGATAAGGCGGTCGCAGCGATTCGGCTCGCCAAGTCGCGAGGCTTTCGCGTCTTCACGAACACGACGTTCTTCGATACGGACGACGCCGAGTCGATTCGCGACGTGCTCGACTATTTGAACGACGAGCTCCAGGTCGACATGATGCAGATATCGCCGGCGTATGCCTACCAAAAAGCTCCCGACCAGGAGCACTTCCTCGGCGTCAAGCGCACGCGCGAGATTTTTCGCGCGGCCTTCGCCGGCGGGAAGCGCAAGCGCTGGCGCCTCAACCACAGTCCGCTCTACCTCGATTTCCTCGAGGGCAAGATCGATTTCGAGTGCACGCCGTGGGGCATCCCGTGCTACACGGTCTTTGGCTGGCAGCGGCCGTGCTATCTCATGAGCGACGATGGATACGCGAAGACGTACGCGGAGCTGCTCGAGCAGACCGACTGGTCGAAGTACGGTCGCGGCAAGCATCCGAATTGCGAGAACTGCATGGCGCACTGCGGCTACGAGCCGACCGCGGTGCTGGCGACCACCGCATCGGTCAAAGAATCGGTTCGTGCCGCCGTTGGCCACTGATCGCGTATTTCTTACGGGAGCCTCGGGTTTCGTCGGGGGCCACGTCTTGCGCGAGCTGCGCGCGGCGGGCTATCCCATACGCGCGCTCATGCGCTCGCGTGCCGCACTCGAAGATTGCGAGGTCGTAGTGGGCGATCTGCGTCGGTCCGGCGACCTGGCGCGCGCTATCGAAGGATGCCGCTACCTGGTGCATTGTGCCGCGCTCTATTCGTTCTCTCCGCGCGATCGCGCCGCCATCGACGCGGTCAACCTCGCCGGTACTGCGGGCTTGCTGGAAGCCGCGAAACTCGCTGGCGTCGAGCGCGCGGTCATTACGTCGAGTTCGGCAACGGTGGGCCACGCGCCAAACGGGCGTAACGCCAACGAAAACGACTACCCGTCCGGCGCCGCCGCGAACGGAACCTATCACCGGTCCAAGCTCGAGCAGGAGCGCGCAGCCTTCGCCGCGCGCATCCCGGTGGTAGCCGTCTTGCCGACAGCGCCCGTGGGTCCGGGCGATTGGAAACCGACGCCGACGGGCCGCATGGTACTCGACGTCGCACGCGGTGCGATCGTCGCGAAGCCGCCCGCCGGCGGCGGGATGAATCTCGTCGCCGTCGAGGACGCCGCGCGCGCCCACGTTGCGGCGCTCGAACGCGGACGCGAGGGCGAGCGTTATCTCATCGGCGGGGAGAATCTCAGCTTCGACCGCATCTGGGAATCGATCGCCGAGATTGCGGGGCGCCCTCTCCCACGCGTGCGCGTGCCTTTTGGTCTTGCGCTCGGGATTGGGCTCGCCGATGATCTGCGTTGCCGCTTGCTTCCGGGTGCGCGGCCGGTCGTGCCGCTCGAGGGCGTGCGTATGTCGGTCGAGCGGATGTACGTCGATTGTGCCAAGGCGCGACGCGAACTCGGCTACGAGCCGCAGCCCGTTCGCCCCGCACTCGAGCGGTCCGTCGCGTGGTATCGGGCGCGTGGCTACCTCGATTGATTGCAAGGCGCTGACGGTCGTTGCCGCGACGCGCATGGAAGCGCGTGCCGTGCGACGGGCCTTGCCGTCGGCGCGCGTCCTGCGCACCGGCGTCGCCCTCTCGCGCGCGAACGGGACGGAATGCGGAGATATTGTAATCAGCTGTGGCGTCGCGGGTGGACTGCTCACCAGCGTGGCGACCGGCACGGTACTCGTGCCGGCATGGGTACGGCGCCCGAACGGCGAGATGCTGCGTTGCGATCCGGAACTCGCCGCACTCCTGGAGGCCGCAGCGCGGCGGCTCGGATTCGAACCGCTCTCGCATCCGCTGGTTACGAGTGCCGCCCTCGTGCGTGGTTCGGCGCGCGCTCTGTGGGCAGCGCGCGGCTATGCCGGGGCCGATATGGAGACGGGGTTACTCGAAGCCTCGCGCGTGGCATCGGTACGCGTCGTCTTGGATACGCCGTCGCGCGAACTTTCCGAAGACTGGTTGCATCCGACCGCGGCGTTGCTGCGGCCACACAACTGGCCGCAGGCGCTCTGGCTCGCGCGCGAGGCGCCTCGCTGCGCGCGAACGGCGGCCGACGTGCTACGCGTTGCATTTGGGTAGCGCGCTCCGCACCTTTCCGCGTACCGCCAGCACCGAGGTCGAGCCGATTGCAAAGGCCAGCGCTGCCAGCGCAAAGAGGGCGCGATAGCCGTCGATCGATCCGCCGTATGCCGCCAGCAGGGCCGCGCCGATCAGCGGCGCGATGACGGCGGGTACGTGCGTGGCGAGTCCCCATATCCCCAAGTCACGCCCTACGTCGCCGAGCTGCGGCATCGAATCGAGCGCGAGTGCCCAGCCCGTCGAGAGTACGCCGCCGTAGCCAAGCCCAAAGAGGATGGCGAACGCGAGAACGTCGCTCTCGCGCGGAAAGACCGCGAAGCCCACCGCGGCGAGCGTCATCGGCAGGCCGGCGAGCGCTACGATGATCTTACGCGAGAAGCGGTCGGAGAGACGGCCTAGGAAAATGCTCGAAACGGCCGCCCCGCCGAGCGCCGCCAGCCCAACGAGCCCGGTCCCCGCCGACGCGTTGCCGGCGTGCAGTACGTCGCGGAAGAAGTAGAGCACGAACGTCATCAGCAGCGTTAGCCCAAACGTTACGAAGCTCCGAGCTGCGAAGACGACGATGAAATCGTGCCAGTCGCGAATCGTCGCGTGGTCGGCCTCCTGTCTCACCGTTTCGTGTAACGGCAGCAGCGCGAGTGCGCCCGTAGCCGCCAGCGCCGCCGTGACGATAAAGACGGTCTGCGGAGCGGCGATCGATGCGAGCGCCAGTCCCGCGACGGTGCCGACGAGCGTCGCCGCGCCGCGTACGCCCGAGGCTATGCCCCACGCCGCACGGGCCACGTTTTCGGGCAGCATAGCCTGATAGGCCGCCACGGCAACCGTCTGCCCTACGCATGCGAGGATCAGGAAAACGCCGAGCCCGAGCGTCGAGTTCGCGCGTGCCATGAGCGCTAGCCCGCCGACGTTGAGAACCGCGCCAACGAAGACGATGCTTCGCCGCTGGCTGCCGATGCGCCGAAGCCTATCGGAGATGCCGCCCGCCACCGGGGGAAGCAGCGTGTTGACCAGCGCTACCAAGCTGACCAGCACTGCGTAGTTGTTGCGGTAGTTCGTAGGCGCGAAATGGACGAGCTCCGCCGGTACGGCAATCGCCAGGAGCGCGGCGTCCTGCAGCGCGAGCGGCAGCCAATACGCGTTGAGCGCGAGCGTCCGGCCCAGGGGAGCCCCCTCCGGATCCGGAGCGACTGGCATCAAGGATGCGGCGTCGAAGCAGTCGCCGTAACCAGGCGATAGTGGTCGAATTCGGCCGTCGCGGTCGCGACCATGCGCGGGGTGACGATGTCCGCATTCATCGCAGCCGGCAAAATGTACGTCGAAGTGCCGGGCGTGACGTGCAGTTTCACGTAGCCGCCATTATCGTACGACCAGGTGAGTTGGCGCACGCCGTCGGGATCGATTGTGGCGGATATGCCGGAGAGCGACGACCGCTTGCGGGTGCGCATCTCGAGCAACGTTGCGTCGCCGGAATGGCGCACGGAGAGCACGTCGTACTGTGTGGTCCAGGAGCGTGGGTCGAGCGAACGCATGCTGAAGTGATCGATGTGCAAGGCCTGCGCCCACCACGGAAGGTCGTAGAATGCAATCCGGTACGGTCCGCCGCGCCGATAGATGCCACGCCCGTCCAGATGAAAGCGGAACCACGGGAAACGCCGCATAATCACATACACGCGCGCGTCGAACGTATAGGCCTGCAGGTGGGCGTTGCGCGCGTAGACGCTCGAGATTGCTGCGAGCGCGTCGTCCGTTGCCGCCGAGGCGCGCGACGCTGGCCACGGCGCCCCCGCCGCTCCGACGCTCCCCAAGAATATGCCGATGCCGAGCAAAAATGCGGCTGACCGTATCATCCGTACCGAAGGTCTCCGATGGTTCATGCATAAATGGACCGGTTTCCCCAGGTATAATCCACGCCGGCCGCACCGGGTTGCGGTTCACGGCCCGCTCTCTCCGAGCCGGCGCGCGCCGTCGAGCGTCTCGGCGTGAAAGTTGAACTGATAGGCGATCGTATCGCGCGTGCGCGGAAACTGCGGATGCGCGTTCCGCCCGGTCGGCGCGTAGTCGCCGTCGCGCTCCGTCAGCATTCCCAGGGCCGTCATACGCCGCAAGGCGGACCGCAGCCGTCGCAAGGGGTTCCGGCGCAGCTTGGGATCGACGAAGAGCGCCGGCGGCAGATGAGCGAGTTGCCGAGTTATCGCGTCGAGCGCCCCGCGTTCGGAGAACGGCGTCGCGCGCTCGTGCAGCCACGTGCCGAGGAGCGCGCTCGTGGTGACCGGCCGTGCGGCCTTGATCTGTGCCTCGATCGTCGCCCCAGGGCGCGATCGTACGAGGCGGTACAGCATCGATAGGCGCCGTTCCGCAAAAGGATCGTAGCTAACCCCGACGAGCCACACGGCCGCCGCCGGCGCCAGGCGCGGGAACGCGCCGCGCAGCCGCTGCATCCGCCCGTCCCCCGTGTAAGAACCCTCGGGCGCCAAGAAGATCGTCGCGCCTTCGCGAATCAGCGATTCGAACTTCCGCAGATCGGCTTCGACTTGCTCGCGCGTGGCGGCGAGCGCTTCGCTGCGATGCGGCTCGCGCAGCTCCGAGAGCGTGACGATCGTGCGTCCGGCTGCGAAGTATCTCGCGCCGAATAGGTCCGAAAGACGGCGCGCATCTCGCGGCAGCCGCGCGAGCGCGTCCTCGCGGAAGACGGCATCCGCCGCCAGGTCACCGTGGCGTGCGTGGACCGAGTATGCGATGCTCGCGAAAGGCCGCGCGTGCAGGTCGTTTTCGATCGGCTGCATGCCGATCGCTGCGAAGAGCGATCCGAGGTTGACGCCGCGCAACGCAAATCGCAGCCAAGGAACGCGCTCGGCGAAGAACCCGGGCTCCCACATGCGCCGCGACGAGACCGTGTAGATCGGCTCTCGCCACGAAAACGAAGCCAGCGCGAGGTCCGCGACGATGACCGGCGCTTCAATCTCGTGCTGGTGGTTGGCGACCACGAGCGTCGCTCCGCGGTGGTGCGGCAGGCGTCCCCATCCGCGTATCCTGTATGCTAGCCGGTAGTAGCCGCTGACGCAGAGTACCGCGGCCCACCGCAAAGGTTGAAGCAGCAAGGGCGCGTTGCTCGCGCCGGTACTTTCAGGCACGGGTTCGCATGCGGCGCTCGCGCCAGAGGACGCGCGTGCCGAAGAGACCGGCGAACCACACCGCACATCCGAAGAGGTCGCGCACGGGAACGAGCCATGGCTTTGGTGAGTCGCGAAGCTCCAAGGGCCGGCGCACCGCGTAGTGCAGCGTCAGGCGCAGCGCGGCTGCCGCGCACGCAAGCGTCCAGGCAAAGAGCGACGCCGGCGCAACGAAGAGGTAGGCAAGGGCGATGGGAACGCCGTAGCTGAAGATCGAGAGCGCGTAGCCGGCGGGGCGCAGCGAGGCGATGGTGCGCGCCCAGCGCAGCTCGTGGCGCCACAGCGCGGCCAGGTTCTCGTCGTAGATGACGTTCTCCACGACGTACGGTGCAATCTCCACCGTCCAGCCACGCGCGGCAACGAGTCTTCCCAGCGCGTAGTCGTCGGCAAGTTGCTCGCCCAACGCCTCGAGCCCGCCGATGGCTTCGAGAGCCTCGCGGCGCACCGCCATAGTGGACCCGAAGCAGAAGCGCATCGGCTGGAGCGCCGTCGCCACCAACACCGACGGTGCGAACTGGTCGTTGACGAACGCCGCGCCGAGCGCCGCCGCGAAACCGCCTGCGGCTCGGCCTCGGTAAAGGCAGGTCGCCGCACCGATGCGCGCGCTGGCGAACGTGCCGGCGACCGCCGCCAGATAGCCGCGGCCCACACGCATGTCGCTGTCCGCGACGACGAGGATATCGTGTTTCGCGTGCGGCATGGCCCCCAGCAGATTCGCGATCTTCGGGTTCGAGGCGCGCGTGCTAGCGGCGTCTGCGGAAACCGTGATATCGCGTCCGGCAAATCGTGAGGCGACGGCGCGTGCCACCTCGAGGGCAGGGTCATGCGCGTCGGCAGCGCTGAAGACTACTTGAAACTCCGGGTACTCTTGGTCGCAGAAGGAGCAAAGGTTCTCGTAGAGCTGCGGTTCGAGACCGCAGAGCGGCTTAAGGAGCGTCAGGGGCGGCGCGAGCGCTCCGGCGTTCGTCCGCGATCGGCGATACGTCGTCACGCGAAATAGCGCGAAGCCGAGATAGGCGATCCCGCCGAGCGTAGCAAGCCGCAACGCGCTAAGGAGCATCGGCCGCGGCCAGCTCGCCGAACGTCGTGGGGCGGATGTTCGATGAAGCGAGGGCATCTCGCACCGCGGGACTCGTCAGCGCGGCGAGTTCGCCTGCGAAGTCGTAATCGGCGATCGCCGGATCGATCGCCGGCCACGGGCCGGTGGCAGGATGAAAGTACATCTCCGAAACGCCCTCGGGGATGCGCGCCAAGAGTTCTAAGACGCGGCTGCCCGTCATATGTCCGCTATCGGCGATGCCGAAAACGAAATCGTTTGCGATCAGCTTCGCCCGGCGTAGCCGCTCGCGCATCAGCCATAGCCACGGCTGTAGAACGGAGGTACCCGGTGAGCGCAGCGGCTCGAACGGAACGCGCACGGCGCGCATTCCATAGCGGCGTCCGATCTCGAGGATGATGCTCGTTACGGTGGGATGCACGTGCATGTGGTTCTGCGCGTTGACGTGATCGAGCGCCAAGCCCGTTGCGTCAAACGCTTCGAACTGCGCGCCGATCTCGGCTTCGAGTTGTCGCCGTGCGCGCGGGTTGAAAAAATAGCGGACTCCGGCTTCGACGAGGTCGCTTGGGAGGTTGCCGTCGCGGTCCACGAGCGCCGGAACGCGCGCCGCCGGAAGGATCGGGCGGCCGTTCACGGTGACGACGTGCAGCCCTACTCTCAACGACGGAAGCGCTCGCGCGCGCCGCACCGCGTCCGCCGCCGCCGGACCTGCGACCATCAAGCTCGCGGCCTGGAGAATGCCATTGCGGTGCGCGCGCTCGACGGCCTCGTTAACCTCGAGCGAAAGCCCGAAATCATCGGCAGAGACGATGAGGTAGCGCGTCGCGTTACCTTCGCCGCCGGTCCTAGCGGGCATCGAGCACGATGACGTGGGGGTCCTGTGCGCGCGCGTACAGGCGCTCGACGGCGTCCGCGCGGCATTCGAGCACGCGCCGTTGATTCACGCTGCCTTTGTCGGTGAGCTCTCCGCGTGCGGGATCGAGCGGCTCCTCGATGAGGAGTGCGCGTGTCACCCGCTGCGACGCCGCCGCGATCTCGCGGTTGCGCGCGGCCAGGCCGCGCGCGATCGCCGCGCGTGTCGTTGCATCGTTCTGCCGGACGAATAGCAGTACCGCCGGCTGGTCGCGATCGACACCCGCGACGACCGCTTCGTCGGCGTACGGCGCCGTTGCGGCTAGCACCGAGAGACGGACGGCGCCGCCGTCCACCCACGATCCCGAGGAGAGTTTGAAATTCTCGGCGGTCCTCCCGTCGAAGAGCAGCCCGCGAGCCGGTTGGTCGGGATTCGCGAAGCGCAGCGCGTCGCCGATGCGGTAGAAGCCCCCTGCGTCGAAGGCTTTCGCCGTGAGGTCCCCGCGCCTCCAGTAGCCCGGCGTTACCAGCGGACCGCGCACGCGCGCCTCCAACTTGTCTTGGTATGGCACGAGCAGCACCTCCGTGCCCGGGCCCGGCAGGCCGATGTTGGCCGCGTCGTCGGTCGGAAAGTACACCGCCGTTACCATCGGCGAGGTTTCGGTCGCACCCCACTCCCCTACGAACGGGATCTCGCGCCGCGTCTCTCCGGCGAATGCTCGTAAAGCCTCCCACGTCGGGCGCGGTAACGCGGCCGCCGCGTTTGCGAGCAGGCGCAGCGAAGAGAAGAACGAACGGCGGAGCCGCTCGTCGTCGCGCATCGCCTCGGCCAAGAGCGCGTAGCCGCGCGGCACGTTGAAGTAGAGCGTCGGCGCAATTTCGGTGAGATTGCGCACGGTACGAGCGAGCAGTTGCGGGACCGGACGCCCATCGTCGATGTAGATCGTACCGCCGTTGAAGAGCGCGATGTTGAAGTTGTGACTGCCGCCGAACGTGTGGTGCCACGGCAGCCAATCGACCAAGACGGGTGCATGTTCCGTGAGGAACGGCCAGAGCTGCGCGAGGCTGCGTTGATTGGAACAGAGCATGCGATGCGTCGTCACGACGCCCTTGGGTTCGCCGGTCGAGCCGGAGGTGAAGAGAATCTTCGCGCAATCGTCCGGCTTTATACGCGCGCGGCGCGTCTCGACGCCGGGGTTTGCCGGCGTTGCTTCGATATCGTCCAGCGCGAGCACGTGCCGTGCGTCGACCAGCGCGAGCGCGTCTGCGTAGCGGTCGCGATCCTCTGCAAAAACGAACGCCGGACCGAGTGCGTCCAGCACGAGTTTGAGCCGCGATAGATCGCGGAACTGCGTCGAGTAAGCCGGCGAGATCGGGGCGATCGGAACGCCCGCGTAATAGCCGGCGAGCGTAAGGAGCGCGTGCCGGATCGAGTTTTCGGAGAGAATCGCAACCGGGGTGTCGCGATCTAGCCCACGCTCGAGCAACCCGGCCGCGATCGAGCGCACGCGACCGAACGTCTCTGCATAGCTGATGCGGCGCCACCCATCTCCGGAGCGCTCGGCCAGAAAGATGCGATCGGGTACGCGCTCGGCCCACTGTGCGAGCACGCCTCCCACGTCGTTCGCGTAGGAGCCGAGCTCCAGTGCGGAGCGCACGAGCAGCGAACCATCCTCGCGCGGCAGCACCTCGACCGAGATCGGTGCGAACATCGAAGCACCGTATTCCGGGGCGCTCCAGGAAAAATCCTGGAGAACGCCCGCGCGAGCTTGCCTCCTACGGGCGGCTTGCCTGGCGGCGTGCCGTTGAAAGAAGGACGTTGACGGTCGATCCTGCGGGGACCGTCATGTTTTCGCGATTGTTCTTTGCCAGAAGGAAGCCGCTGGCAGCTCCAACGAGCCCGCCGCCGCTCGCGTGAAAGACCATCTTACCGAGCATGTTGCCGACGATCATTCCGCCGACCGCACCGGCAGCTTCCTTGAGAGCGTTGCTCTTCGTGTTAGCCGTCATCCCCGTGACGACGCCGGTGACGGCGTAGCTCTCGCCGCTCGGGAGCGTCAGGCGGTCCATGGTAATTCGCAGGCGTGCGGCGCGGCCTTGGCCGGCACGCACGACGCTGGTGACGCGGCCGTACATCGTCGCGCCGTGGACATTAGCGCCCGGGGACGTGACGCCCGTTAGTTGGACCCTTTGGCCGACGTAGGCGTGCGCGGTGTCGACCGTCTGTTGAATGGTTCCGCTGAGCCGAGTTCCGGGAGGCGGCGTGGCGAGAGCCGCCTGACTGCTGAAAAGTAGGGCTAGCACGGTGAGGCCGAGGATCGAGGAGATGCGCATGATGCTGGGTACCCCTTTGCGGTGTGCGGTTGCCTGACTCTACCTTGTATCCGAAAAAGGCTTCGCTCAAGCGCCGGGCGCGCGAAACCGGCGCCTGGATGGCGCGCGGGGATGCCCGAGCCCGCGAACGAACCGGACCAGATCTGATGACTCGACCGCGCCTGGGGGCCGTCGCTACGGCCGTACCGCGATACGTCTTGGACCAGCGGGAGGTTGCCGAGCGCTTTCGGGGCGCCTTTGCCACGCGTGCCGGCCATATCGAACGGCTCATGCCGGTCTTTCTCAACGCCGGCATCCAAACTCGGTACTCCTGCGTTCCGATCGAGTGGTACGGGCGAGATCACGATTGGCCGGACCGCAACCGCACGTACCTGAAGTCCGCGCTCGACCTCTTGGAACGTGCGGCGACGACCGCGCTCGATCGCGCGGCGTTGAGCCCTGACGATATCGACGCCGTCGTGGTCGTATCGACGACCGGGATCGCGACGCCCAGCCTCGACGCCTTACTTGCCGAGCGCATGAAATTAAAACGGACGATCCGGCGCTTGCCGATATTCGGACTCGGGTGTGCGGGCGGCGTTATCGGCTTGGCGCGCGCCGCAACCATGGCGGCGATGGATCCCGATGCGAACGTGCTCTTCTTGGTTGTCGAACTCTGTACGCTTTCGTTTCGTCGCGACGACTTCTCGAAGAGCAACGTCGTCGCGACCGCGCTCTTCGGGGATGGCGCCGCGGCGGCCATACTCTCGTGCGGCGGGGACGGCCCGGAGATCGGCGCCTCCGGCGAGTACACGTGGCCGAAGAGTCTGGGCATCATGGGCTGGGACGTAAAGGCCGACGGGATGCGAGCGATCTTCTCGCGCGATATTCCGGCGCTCGTTACGACGCGGTTCAAGAGCGTGCTGGACGATTTTCTCGGGCGAAACGAACGCCGCGCCGACGAACTCGGCGAGTACCTGTGCCATCCCGGCGGCGCAAAGGTCCTCGACGCACTCGAAACCGCGTTCGGGATCGGCAGCGGCGATCTGCGGCACTCACGCGCGGTTCTGCGCGAGTACGGCAATATGTCCGCGGCGACGGTCATGTTCGTGCTCGAACGCGCCTTTCAATCGCTTCCGAAAGGCCGGAGCGCACTAATGACGGCTCTGGGACCTGGGTTCACTGCGGCGTTTCTTCTTTTGGAGCCCGCCCGCTGACGCTGTATTGGGTACTCGGAGTACTCGCCGTGCAGCGGCTCGCCGAGCTGTTCTACGCAGCACGGAATACGCGTCGCCTGCTCGCACGCGGCGGCCGCGAGGCCGGTGCGGAGCAGTACCCGTTCTTCCTCGTGCTTCACGGTGCGTGGCTGATCTCGCTGGCCGTTTTCGTCTCGCCGGGGGCACGACCGAATCTCGCGCTTCTGGCGGTCGTCGTCGTACTGCAAGGCGCGCGGCTGTGGGTACTCGCAAGTCTCGGTCCGTTTTGGACGACGCGGATCGTTACGCTACCGGGTGCTCCACTCGTACGGGCAGGCCCATACCGCTACGTGCGCCATCCGAACTACGTTATCGTCGCCGCAGAGATCGCACTCGTACCGCTCGTCTTCGGCGCCGTGAAGATTGCGATCGTTTTTTCGGTCCTGAACGCGTTTCTCTTGTGGTGGCGAATCCGCGTGGAGAACCGCGTACTGGCGGAGCGCGGCTCTATCGCCGCCGCCTCCCCTCTATGGTATGCTGGATGCATGCAGAGTTCCGCATCGCCTTCGCAAGCAGCCGCTTTATCGGCGGACGAGTTGCGCCGCATCGACGCGTATTGGCGCGCGGCGAACTATCTCTCCGTCGGGCAGATCTATCTGATGGAGAACCCGCTGCTCGCGGAGCCGCTGCGGCCCGAACATATCAAGCCGCGCCTGTTGGGCCATTGGGGCACGACGCCCGGCTTGAATTTTATCTACGCCCATCTCAACCGCCTGATCGTCAAGTACGACCTCAACGCGATCTTCATCGCCGGTCCGGGGCACGGCGGCCCCGCCGTCGTAGCCAACACCTATCTCGAGGGCACGTATAGCGAGTTCTACGCCAACGTTCCTCAGAATACCGAAGGGCTGCGCCGCCTCTTCAAACAGTTTTCGTTTCCGGGAGGCGTGCCGAGTCATGCCTCGCCGGAGACGCCCGGCTCGATTCACGAAGGCGGCGAGCTCGGTTACTCGCTCGCGCACGCGTACGGTTCCGCGTTCGACAATCCGGATTTGATTGCGTGCTGTGTTGTCGGTGACGGCGAAGCTGAGACCGGCGCGCTCGCCACCAGCTGGCACTCCAACAAGTTTCTAAATCCCGTGCGTGACGGCGCAGTGCTTCCCGTGCTGCACCTCAACGGCTATAAGATCGCCGGGCCGACGGTTTTGGCCCGTATCCCGAGCGAGGAGCTGATCGCGCTCCTCGCGGGGTACGGTTACGCCCCGTACGTCGTTGAAGGAGACGACCCGCAGCTCGTACACCAAGCGATGGCCGCAACGCTCGAATGCGCGATCGCGGATATTCGCCGCATTCAATCGGATGCGCGCGCTAACGGTTTCCGCGAACGCCCGCGCTGGCCGATGGTCGTCTTGCGAACGCCCAAGGGATGGACCGGTCCGAAAGAAGTCGACGGCCTTCCCATCGAAGGAACCTTTCGAGCGCATCAGGTTCCGATTGCGGAAGTGCGCACGAAGCCCGCGCATCTACGTCTGCTTGAGGAGTGGATGAAGAGTTACCGGCCGCAGGAACTGTTCGATGCCGGCGGCCGCCTCAACGAGGAGCTGGCCTCTCTCGCGCCGCGCGGGCGGCGGCGCATGGGAGCGAACCCCCACGCCAACGGCGGATTGCTGCTGCGCGATCTGGAGATGCCGGATTTCCGCGAATACGCCGTCGGCGTGCCGTCGGCGGGGACGGTCAAGGCCGAGGCGACGCGCGCGCTGGGCGCGTTCCTACGCGATATCGTGACGGCGAATCCGGGACGCTTCCGGGTTATGGGACCCGACGAGACGGCGTCCAACCGTCTGGACGCGCTCTTCGAAGTGACCGACCGCTGTTCGACGGCGCAGATCGTCCCGATCGACGACCACATTGCGCCCGACGGCCGGGTGATGGAAATCTTGAGCGAACATCTCTGCCAAGGGTGGCTGGAAGGGTACTTGCTCACCGGCCGGCACGGACTGTTCTCATGTTACGAAGCGTTCATCCACATCGTCGATTCGATGTTCAACCAGCATGCGAAGTGGCTGAAGACTACCCGACAGATCCCGTGGAGGCGTCCGATCGCCTCGCTCAACTACCTTCTGACCTCGCACGTGTGGCGCCAGGATCACAACGGCTTCAGCCATCAGGATCCAGGCTTCATCGACCACGTCGTCAACAAGAAGGCGGACGTCGTGCGCGTCTACCTTCCGCCCGACGCGAACACCCTGCTCTCGGTGGCCGATCATTGCCTGCGCAGCCGTAACTACGTCAACGTCATCGTCGCCGGGAAACAGCCCGAATGGCAGTGGCTCGATATCGATGCGGCGATCCGGCATTGCACGGTGGGCGCCGGCATCTGGGAGTGGGCCGGGAACGATCAGGGCGCGGAGCCCGACGTCGTGATGGCCTGCGCCGGCGACGTACCGACGCTCGAAACGCTGGCTGCAGTGGACTTCCTGCGAGCGCAGCTCCCCGATCTGCGGGTGCGCGTCGTAAACGTCGTCGATTTGATGGCGTTGCAGCCGCAGAGCGAGCATCCGCACGGCCTCTCCGACCGGGACTTCGATTCGATGTTCACGGCCAACGTACCGATCGTCTTCGCGTTCCACGGATATCCGGCGCTCGTGCACCGGCTGACGTACCGTAGAACCAATCATGGCAACCTCCACGTCCGTGGGTACAAGGAGGAAGGCACGACGACGACGCCGTTCGACATGACGGTGCGCAACGACCTTGACCGCTTTCACTTGGCCGGCGACGCGATCGATCGCGTTCCGCGGCTGCACAACCGCGCGGCGCGTGTCAAGCAGTTGATTCGCGATAAACTCGTCGAGCACCGGCTCTATATCGAACGCTATGGCGAAGACATGCCGGAGATTCGCGACTGGCGCTGGAATTCGGGTTCGGGCTAGGAGGCATGCGCGTTCTGGCGCTGGATGGCGGGTCCTCGTCGCTCAAATTTGCGCTATACGCCGTGGCCGGCGATGCCTTCTCACCCACGCTGAGCGGCGAGGCGAGCGGCTTCGGACAGCCGCCGGGTCATCTGCGCGTCGCAACGCCGGAGATCGTACTCATCGACGAGGCAGTAGCGGCGGAATGGAACGCCGCCATCGCGCTCGAGCGCGTGCTCGGCATCGTAAGAGAACGCGAAGCAGATCTCTCGGCGGTGGGACACCGCATCGTCTTCGGCGGGCCCAATCACGTCGAGCCGGTCCTTGCGACGCCGGAGGTCCTGCGAGGGATCGAAGAATTCGTTGCCCTCGAACCGCTCCACCTGCGCGTGGAACTCGACGCGGTGTACGCGATGCAGCGCCACTTTCCCGGGGTTCCTCAGATTCTGTGTTTCGATACGGCCTTTCACCGGCGGATGCCGGACGTCGCGAAACGGCTTCCCCTTCCGCGTAACCTGGACCCCGCGCTGCAGCGCTACGGTTTCCACGGTCTTTCGTACGAGTACGTTCTTTGGAGAGTCGCGCAGGCGTCGTGCGGGCGTGTCGTCATCGCCCACCTGGGGAACGGCGCCAGCCTATGCGCGCTGAAGGACGGTCTGCCGATGGACACGACCATGGGCTTCAGCGCGCTCGGTGGCTTAATGATGGGAACGCGTCCGGGCGATATGGATCCCGGTGTATTGCTCTATCTGCTCGGGGCGGGCGGCTACCGGGCGGCGGATCTAGCCGACCTGCTGAACTACCATTGCGGTCTGCTCGGCGTCTCGGGATCGTCGGCAAGCATGGAGGCATTGCTCGCCGCTGCGCCATCGGACGCATCTGCCCGTGAGGCCGTCGAGCTCTTCGTGTATCAGTTGGTAAAGCACCTTGGGGCGATGATTGCCGTCCTGGGCGGGCTCGATGCGCTCGTCTTTACGGGCGGCATCGGCGAACGCGCGGCTTCGATTCGTTCGAAGGCGTGCGAGGCGCTGGGCTACGCCGGCGTGCGTCTCGACGACGCGGCCAATGCAGCCTCAGCCCCAATAGTTTCGCGGGGGGAGAGCCGCGTCGGCGTGCATGTCGTGCCGGCCGACGAGACGCTCGTGATTGCCCGGCACGCCTTCGCGCGGCGTGAATGAGACCGATGCCGGCTACCGCACGATGACGATCGGTCCGGTCCGTACGGGGATGCGCCCGCAGAAGGCGATCGCGCCGCCGATGCACGCGTCGTTATCTACGATCGCTCCGCGCGCTCCGGTGCGAAACTCGAGTACGGCGGGCCCTCCCATGAAACCGGCGGCCCGGTCCATCTCGTAGAGGTAACGCCCGGTCGCGTCCAGGACGATCGTCTGCGGCCGCGCGATCCGCTTCGTCGCTGCCGTCGACCCCCGCGAAGGACGCAGCGTACCGTTGCGCGCAACGCGGTACGATGCGATGAGCGCGCCGTTGCGAGCGGTGGTGGAGGTTCCCATCACGTAGAGCCTGCGACCGGACGGAGCCAGCGCCAGCGACTCGTAGTTCGATTGCGCCGTCGGAATCAGGTGCGTGTCGGCCGCCGCTCCGGGGATGGGTTCGAGTGCGCCGCCGGCAGCGATGCGGTAACCGAAAAGGTGCGTCGAGAGCGCCGAGCCAGAGAGCGGCGTGCCGGAAGCGTACAGGAACGGTCCGTTGCGCGACGCTGCCAGGCCGTTGAACGCGATCTCGTTCGCGTCGGTAAATCGGATCGCCGCTGCGAGCCTTAGCGATCCGCGGGCGCCGACGCGCAGCTCCGCAAGCAGCATCCCCGAACCGCCGCGGAGCATCACGAGACCCGCCACAAAGAGCCATCTCCCGCTCGAATCCAACGCGACGTAGGGAGTCGGGTCCGGGAGGCCGGCGATCTGTGCGTCTCCGGCGGGAAGCAGTTGCCCGGTCGGCTCGATGCGGAAGGCGTGTACGTGTATGCTGTCCTTGCTTCCGCCGGAGGCGATGTCGTAAGAGATTCCACCCGCCGCAAAGAGACGGCGGCCGTTGGCGCTCACCGCCAGCGTTTGATAGGGCGGTGCGTTGCCCGTTAGGCAACCCTCGATCTGCGTGGGCGGAGCGATCTCGCGCGGGACGCCCGCAAGGCCGACTCGGTAGGCCTCGATCTCTTCCACGCTGCCGGCGTTTCCCGTGTAGCCGGGCGGGGTCGGCGCGCAGCCGGCGACGTAAAGGAACCTGCCGTTCGGCGTTGCGACGATCGAGCCGGCCTGCTCGAGCGTCGGTACCGCGACCTTCGAACGCAAGAACCCGCCGAAGCGTGCGGGCAGGCCTTTAAACCCGATCGGCAGCATCTCTCCGTTCGATTCGACCAGGTACGTGCTGAGCTGCCCGCCCGTTGCTACGTACGCGCGCTGCAAGCGGTCGCGATGCGCGTGGACCGGGGTGGCGCAGAGCAAGCATGCCGCCGCAACGAAGACGAGCCGCTTCATGGATACTATCGTAGCACCGTAGCGTTACGATGTCGTTACAGGCGCGGGACGCGGGAGGTGCGGGCCCACGGTCGAATGCGTGAAGAAATGATTCGTCGTTGCACCAGGCGTCGCGTCGATATGCGGAGCCGTAGGTAGGATATGCCGCTACGCCATCGCTCACGCGATATGACGCCGGTCGTCGACTTGACGCGCGACGTTGGAACGGGGCCGGTGCGCTCGCAGCGGCCCCGTTACGTCGATCTGCTCCCACCGTGCAATGCAGCGTGCCCCGCCGGCGAGGACATCCAATCGTGGCTTGGGTTGGCCCAGGCCGGTCGTTTCCGGGAAGCCTGGGAAGCACTCGTCCGCGATAACCCGCTCCCGGCCGTGCATGGGCGCGTCTGCTACCACCCCTGCGAGACGAAGTGCAATCGCGCGCAATTGAACGAGCCGGTCGCGATTCACGCGGTCGAGCGTTTCCTCGGCGACCTCGCGATCGAGCGCGGTTGGGATCTGCCGGCGCCGGCGCCAACGTCGGGCAAGCGCGTGCTGATCGTCGGCGCCGGTCCCAGCGGGCTCTCCGCTGCCTACCACCTCAGGCGGCTCGGGCACGAAGTCGAGATCCACGAGGCGGGGCCACTGCCCGGTGGGATGCTGCACTTCGGGATTCCGGCGTACCGGCTGCCGCGCGGCGATTTGATCCGCGAGATCGCCCGGATCGAGGCGATGGGCGTGCGCATCGTTCTCGGCCACAAGGTGACCAACGTTCTCGCCGAACGCGACGCGGGCGCCTTCGACGCCGTCTTCCTTGCGATCGGCGCCCACGTTGCCAAGCACGTGAATATCCCGGCCCGCGACGCCGGGCGGATGCTCGACGCGGTGACGCTCTTGCGCGGCGTCGAGAACGGCGACGCGCCGCTGCTGGGGCGGCGCGTCATCGTCTACGGCGGCGGAAACACGGCCATGGATGCCGCGCGTACCGCGCGGCGCCTCGGTGCCGAGGAAGCGCTCATCGTGTACCGGCGCGACCGCGAGCACATGCCTGCGCACGCGTTCGAAGCCGACGAAGCCCTCGCCGAAGGCGTGAAGATCAAATGGCTGACGAGCATCTCTGCGATCGACGGCGCCGACCTGACGGTCGAGAAGATGCGGCTCGACGAACGCGGGCGCCCCGAACCGACCGGCGAGTTCGAGACTCTGCAGGCCGACTCCGTCGTGCTCGCGCTCGGGCAGGATGCCGATAGCGCGTTCCTGCGCTGGATTCCCGGGATCGCATTCCAGGGCGACGGCACCGTGATCGTCGGCTCGAACATGATGACCGGGCACGAAGGAATCTTCGCGGGCGGCGATCTCGTCCCAAGCGAACGGACCGTTACGGTCGCGGTCGGCCACGGGAAGCTGGCCGCACGCCACATCGATGCCTGGTTGCGCGGCGGCGCGTATGCGCCGCCGGAGAAGCATCCGGTCGTCGACTTCTCGATGCTCCATCTGCCGATCTACAACGACACGCTCGCGTCGAGCCAGCCCGAGATTCCGCCCGAGCTGCGTATGTCGGGGTTTGAGGAGATCGTCGCGGGACTCGCCGAGCGCGAAGCCGTGCGCGAGGCGCAGCGCTGCCTCGCCTGCGGCAACTGCTTCGAATGCGATAACTGCTACGCCGCCTGTCCGGAGAATGCCGTGATCAAGCTCGGGCCCGGGAAACGCTATGCGTTCGACTACTCCATCTGTACCGGGTGCTCGACCTGTTTCGATCAATGCCCTTGCCATGCGATCGAGATGATCGCGGAACCGGCCTCGTGAGCATGCGTACGACGATGGACGGCAACACGGCCGTCGCGCATGTGGCCTACCGCGTCAACGAGGTCTGCGCGATATACCCCATCACGCCGTCTTCGACGATGGCTGAGCTGGCCGATCAATGGGTGGTCGAAGGCCTTCCGAATATCTGGGGCCGCGTCCCGGTCGTCCAGGAGATGCAGAGCGAAGGGGGCGCCGCGGGCGTCCTGCACGGAGCGCTGCAGTCGGGGGCGCTGACCACGACGTTTACTGCATCGCAAGGCCTCATGCTGATGCTCCCCAACATGTACAAGATCGCGGGCGAGCTGACGTCGACGGTCTTTCACGTCGCGGCGCGATCGCTCGCGACCTCGGCGCTCTCCATCTTTGGCGATCACTCCGACGTGATGGCCGCGCGCATGACCGGGTTCGCGCTGCTCTCGTCGGGGAACGTGCAGGAAGCGCACGACGCGGCGCTCATCGCCCAGGCCGCGACGCTCGAGTCGCGCATCCCGTTCCTGCACTTCTTCGACGGTTTCCGCACCTCGCACGAGCTCAACACGCTGGAATGCCTTACGGACGAAGAGATCCGGGCCATGATAAGCGACGAGCTCGTGCGCGAGCATCGTGCACGAGCGCTGAGTCCCGAGCATCCGTTCATTCGCGGGACCGCGCACAATCCCGACACCTACTTCCAGGCGCGCGAGGCATCGAACCCATTCTACGCACGCGTTCCGGCGATCGTGCAGGCGGCGATGGACCGTTTCGCCGAGCTGACCGGGCGCCGCTACCATCTATTCGAGTATTACGGCGCGCCCGACGCCGATCGCGTCGCGATCCTGATGGGCTCGGGTGCCAAGACGGCGCGGGAGACGGTTCGCGTTCTCAACGCCGCAGGCGCGAAAACCGGCGTCCTGCAGGTCCGGCTCTTTCGGCCGTTCTCGGCTGACGCGTTCCTTGCCGCGCTCCCGGCCTCGGTGCGCTCGGTCGCCGTGCTCGAACAAACGAAGGAGCCCGGCTCGGTCGGGGAGCCGCTCTACCTCGACGTCGTTACGACGCTCGCTGCGGCTCTCGGGCGGCACGTGCGCTCGGCGATGCCGCGCGCGATCGGCGGTCGCTATGGGATCTCCTCGAAAGATTTCACTCCCGCGATGGTCAAGGCCGTCTTCGACGAGCTCGCTAAAGACGAGCCGAAGAACGGGTTTACGGTTGGGATCTACGATGACGTTTCATACACGAGTCTCGACGTCGACACGTCGTTCTCGATCGAACCGCCGAACGTGACGCGGTGCGTCTTCTACGGGCTCGGCGCAGACGGGACGGTCGGAGCCAACAAGAACAGCGTCGAGATCATCGCCAAGGATGCCGGTCTCTACGCGCAGGGGTATTTCGTCTACGACTCGCACAAGTCGGGTGCGCAGACCGTCTCGCATCTGCGCTTCGGGCCCGAGCCGATCGACGCGCCGTATCTTATCGCCTCGGCGTCGTTCGTGGCCGTCCATTTCTTCGACTTCATCCTTCGCCAGGACGTACTGCGCCTCGCGGCACCAGGGGCGACCCTCCTGCTGAACTCACGCTACGGACCCGACCAGGTGTGGGAACACCTTCCGAAGTCCGCGCAGGAGCAGATCATCGGGCGCAAGCTCGAGTTCTACGTGATCGACGCGACGAGCGTCGCTCGCGAAACCGGGCTGGGCGCGCACGTTAACACGGTGCTGCAGACCTGCTTCTTCGCGCTCTCCGGAGTCCTGCCGCGCGAAGATGCGATCGACCGCATCAAGGGCGCGATCCGCAAGTCCTACGCCCGCAAGGGCGAGGCCGTCGTTCGCAAGAACTTTGCGGCCGTCGACGCAACGCTCGCGCGGCTGCACCACGTGCGCGTTCCGGCGCGCGTGACGGCGACGACCGACCGGCCGCCAACCGTGCCGGCCGGTGCCCCCGAGTTCGTTCGCCGAGTGACGGCGCGCATGATGGAGGGGCTCGGCGACGAGATTCCCGTCAGCCTCATGCCGGTCGACGGTACCTTCCCGTCCGGGACCGGCGCGTTCGAGAAGCGCAGCGTCGCCGACGAGGTCCCGGTTTGGGAACCCGATCTGTGCATCCAATGCGGCCAATGCGGCTTCGTCTGCCCGCACAGCGTCATCCGCGCGCGCTACTACAACGAGGAGAAGCTCGAAGGCGCGCCGCCTACGTTCAAATCCGCGCCGGTAAACGCACGCGGTTATCCCGAGGTGCGCTTCTCCTTGCAGTTCTACGTCGAAGACTGCACCGGTTGCGGGCTGTGCGTCGAGGCGTGTCCGGCGCACAGCGTAACCGACGCCGCGGTTAAGGCGATAGCGCTGGCCGACAAGACGCCGCTCGTCGAAGCCGAACGGGCGAATACCGCCTTTTTCGAGAAGATCCCGGTGAACCAGCGCGCTCACGTCGATTTCGCGAACGTCCGCGGCGTGCAGTTCCTCGAGCCGCTCTTCGAGTTCCCCGGCGCTTGCGCAGGCTGCGGCGAGACGCCCTATCTCAAACTGCTCTCGCAACTCTTCGGCGACCGGTTGCAGATCGCGAACGCAACCGGCTGCTCCTCGATTTACGGCGCGAATCTACCCGCGACCCCGTGGACGAAGAACGCCGAAGGCCGCGGCCCGGCCTGGTCCAACTCGTTGTTCGAGGATAACGCCGAGTTCGGGCTCGGTTTCCGCCTAGCCGCGGACCAGCACGTGAAGATGGCGCACGCGCTACTGCGCGAACTCGCCACCGAGATCGGCGAACAGCTCGTCGACGCAATCCTCAAAGCACCGCAGATCCGCGAGTCGGAGATTCGCGCCCAGCGTAGCCGCGTGGTCGAACTCAAGGCAAAACTGATCGAGATCGACGACGAGCGCGCGCGCGATCTGCTCTCCGTCGTCGACCATCTCGTGCGGCGGAGCATCTGGATCGTGGGCGGAGACGGCTGGGCCTACGACATCGACTACGGCGGACTCGACCACGTCCTTGCGGCGGGCCGCAACGTGAACATCCTCGTCTTGGACACCGCGGTCTACTCGAATACGGGCGGTCAGGCCTCAAAAGCCACGCCGCTCGGGGCGGTTGCGGAGTTCGCCTCTGCGGGAAAGCGAGTCGCGCGCAAAGACCTTGCGCTTCAGGCGATTGCTTACGGGAACATCTACGTCGCGCAGGTTGCGATGGGAGCGAATCCGCAGCAGACGCTCCACGCGTTCCGCGAAGCCGAAGCGTACGACGGTCCGTCGTTGATTCTGGCATACAGCCACTGTATCGCGCATGGGATCGAGATGCGCCTGGGCATGCGGCAGCAAGATCTCGCCGTCGCCAGCGGCTACTGGCCGCTTATCCGCTTCAATCCGGCGCTACGCTTCGTCGGTGCAAACCCATTTCGTCTCGATTCGCCGCGACCGATGATTCCTTTCAAAGAGTATGCGTACAACGAGGGCCGCTACAAGTCGCTGGCGGTCGCGAAGCCCGAGGAGGGTGCGGCGCTGCTCGAGATGGCGCAAGCCGTCGTTACCGAGAAGTATCGCCAGTACGAGGACCTCGCCCGGCGCGACGGAAGCGCCTTCCATCCTCCCGTCGAGCGCATCGGCCGCGACGCGAGCTGACGCGGGCTAGCGTAGGCCGTCAAGAATGCGGCGGGCAGAACTTCCATCCCGGCGGGCATGTCACGGACGGCGCGGGCGCCCGCGTGTAAGCGCCGAGAAACGGATTGCGGAATCCCGCATACGATAACGGCGTTGCCGACGATATGTTGGGATTGAATCGTCCGAAGACCGACGGAGTATCGTGGAAGAGCGTTTCGAGCGCGGAGACGCGGTGCGCGTTGTCCGGATGATTGGAGAGAAACTCCGGCGGGTTTGGCATATTGCTGTTTTCGAATCTTTTCAGCAGCCAGACCATGCCCCAGGGGTTGAGCCCAGCTTGGGCGCAGGTGAACGCGCCCTTATGGTCGGCATTCTGCTCGACCTGGCGCGAGAAATGGAGGCTCTCGAGGTTTGCGCCAAGGCCGAGCACCGCGTTCGCGATTTGGCTGCGGCCGCCTCCGAGGAGCAGATCGGCTAGGCTCGCCAAGACGCCGAGCTGCTGGTTTTTCATCGCGAGATTATAGACGTCGTGGTGGATGTCGTGCGACGTTTCGTGGCATAGCACGCCGGCGAGTTCCTCCTTGTTCTGCGCGAAGTGCATCATCGAGTCCGTCACGTAGACGTTGCCGCCGGGAACCGCGAACGCGTTCGGCTGGCTCATGTGCACCAAGTAGAAGTGGAACGGGAAGTCGTACTGCGGATCGGCGACTTTGGCGATACGCGCGGCGATCGGATCTAAGATTGCATAGTATGGCGATCGATGCAGGATGACGCCCTGTTGTTGCAATTTCTGGTATTCCTGCGCGCCGACTTGGGCCTCCCACTGCTGCTGCGTGAGGGCGAGCGCCGGCGCTGCGGTGCCCAGCATCAGCGTAGCGGCGAAGAAGCCGGCGAGCATCTGGCGGATCAACGTGTCGATCTCTCCTCTTGCACGAGATAGGCCTTCCTCGTACCCAAAAAAAGGGACCCGGCACGCAGCCAGAGTCCCTCTTGAGGCGCAACCTGCTAGTGCGTCTAGTGAACGAGGTACGCCACCAGCAGGAGCGCGACGATGTTGAGCACCTTGATCATCGGGTTGATCGCGGGCCCCGCCGTGTCTTTGTACGGATCCCCTACGGTGTCTCCGGTCACGGCTGCCTTGTGCGCATCCGAGCCCTTGCCGCCGTAATTTCCGTCCTCGATGTACTTCTTGGCGTTGTCCCAGGCGCCGCCGCCGCTGGTCATCGAGATTGCGAGGAACATGCCCGTGACGATGGATCCGACCAGCACGCCGCCCATGAGTTGCGCGGCCGTCGCGCCGGGAAAGACCCGCAGGGAAGCGAGGATGGCGATGACGATCGGCACGCCTACGGGAATCAGCGCGGGCAGCACCATCTCTTTGAGCGCGGCCAGCGTAACGATGTTGACGGTGCCGCCGTAGTCGGGCTTGCTCGTGCCGGCCATGATCCCCGGATTCTCGCGGAACTGGCGGCGCACGTCTTCCACGACCGCTGCGGCCGCGCGTCCCACCGCTTGCATCGAGAGCGAGGCGAAGAGGAACGGCAGCATGCCGCCTATCAGTAGGCCGGCGAGCACGTACGGATCGCCGATGGTGAAGAGCGCGCCCGTGTTTTTGGCGCAGGCTGCGTTCAGATCTTTACAGCGGTTAGCGAGTTCCTGCAAGAACGACGCGAAGAGAACGATCGCCGCCAGGCCCGCCGAACCGATTGCGTAGCCTTTGGTTACGGCCTTGGTCGTGTTACCGACCGCATCCAGCGGATCGGTGACGCCGCGCACGTCCTCTGGCATATCCGCCATCTCCGCGATGCCCCCGGCGTTATCGGTGATCGGGCCGAAGGAGTCGATGGCGACGATGATGCCCGCCATCGAAAGCATTGCCATCACCGCGATGCCGACGCCATAGAGGCCGACCAGTGAGTACGATATTAAGATGCCGGCTACGATGACCAGCCCCGGGAGCGCCGTCGCCTGCATCGAGACGGCCAGGCCGCTGATGATATTGGTCGCGTGCCCCGTCACCGAGGCCTTGGCGATGCCCTTGACCGGCGCGAACTGCGTGCCGGTGTAGTACTCGGTGATCCAGGTGATCGCGCCGGTGATTAGCAGACCGACCAGCGCGCAGATCCAGACGGATACGGCCGTCACGTCGTGATTCAGACCGAGCAGTGATCCTTGGATGCCGTTCGGAAACTCTCTTGCGGTGAAAAAATAGAAGGCAACCGCCGAGAGCACGCCGGCGACGACGAGGCCGCTGTAAAGCGCGTTCATGATCTTCTTGCGATCGACGGTGCCGATGCCCACGAAGAACGTGCCGACGATCGAGGCGACGATGGAGACCGCGCCGAGCACGATCGGGAACGTCACCGCCCCCGCAATCGATCCGAGCACGAGATTGCCGAGAAGCATCGCGGCGACCGTCGTGACGACGTACGTCTCGAACAGGTCGGCCGCCATGCCCGCGCAGTCGCCGACGTTGTCGCCCACGTTGTCGGCGATGACGGCGGGGTTGCGCGGGTCGTCCTCGGGGATGCCGGCCTCCACTTTGCCGACGAGGTCGGCACCAACGTCGGCGGCCTTCGTGTAGATGCCGCCGCCCAAACGCGCGAAGACCGAGATCAAGGAGCATCCGAAGGCTAGGCCGATCATCGCTGCAAGGGAGCTGCCGACGTTGCCGCTGTTGGCGCGCAGCAGGAACCAATAGTAGCCGCTTACGGCGATCAACCCCAAGCCGACGACGAGGAGCCCCGTGATGGCGCCGCCGCGGAAGGCGACGTTGAGCGCTGCGCCGAGGCCTCGCCGCGCCGCTTCGGCCGTCCGGACGTTGGCGCGCACCGAGACCGTCATGCCGATGAAGCCGGCCGCGCCCGAGAGGATAGCGCCGATCAGGAACCCAGCGGCCGTCTGCCAGCCGAGGGCATAGTAGATGACCGCCGCCAGAATGACGGCAACGATCGCAACCGTGGTGTACTGGCGGCTGAGGAACGCCATCGCGCCTTCTTGGATCGCGGCCGCGATCTCTTGCATCCGCTCGTTGCCGGCGGACTGGCGCATGACCCAGCTAATAAGGAGGAGGCCGTAGACGATCGCCAAGACTCCGGCCCCCAGGCCAAAGTAGATGGCCGTCTGAGAGCCGATCCCAATCTCAGAACTCATGCTATTCCTTAAAACGGTGTGGTCGCAGTAAAACAGCCCCGCAGAAGGCGGGACGACGACCGCTCTCCTTGGAGCCCTACCCCAACGACTCCTGCCACCTTTTTGCGGTCCAGCCTTCGCCCGTCAGGCCCCTGAGCCTATCCCACCGGCCCTGTCACCCTGAGCTCGTCGAAGGGCGAAGGACGAAGGGCGCGCGCAGGGTCATCACGGTGCCGCGTCGCCGTAGGAGCGATCGTAGGAACCGCCGCACGGCGATCGCACGCTCCAGGCAGCACGATCGCCGCCGATCGGCGCAAACCGATGTGGTGGCGCGGCCCGGTGGCAATGCTGCGCGCGCTGCTGATCTGGCTCGTCGTCGCGGCTTACGCCGCCGTGCTTGGCGGGCTCTTGGCGCTGGCGCTTGCGTTGCTCGAGTTCCCGTGGCGTTGCCTTCGCGCAGGCCGAAGGCTGACGGCGCTCGCCTCGGCGAAACACGCACTGCGATGCTCGAAGATGTGGAACTCGTCGTTGTCGGATGCGGTCCGGCCGGAGCGGAGGCGGCCCGCGTAGCGGCTCGCTCCGGCGTAGCGACGCTCGTGCTCGAGAAGGACGCCGTCGTGGGCGCCAAGCGCGTCTGCGCAGCGGGGCTGCGCCCAAGATTCTGCGAGACCTTCGATCTGCCGCGCGAGCTCGTGCACTGCGACACGCCGCGCCTCGCGCTCTTCGACGCGCGCGGATGCGAGCACGAAGTCTACTTCGGCCCCGGCCATACCACCACGCGCGAGGAACTCGACGGGACGATGGCACGGCTGGCGGCTGCTGCAGGCGCCGAGATACGCACGCGTGCCCTTCTGCGCGGCGTCCGGCGCGAAAGGGGGCGCGCGGTGGTCGAGTACGCCGACCTACTCTCGGGAGCACGCAAGAGCGTAGCTGCGCGCAACGTCTTCTTCGCGCAGGGCGCGACGGCTAAGCTCGAAAACGAACCGGCTCTACGCTTTGCCGAGTGGACGAACGGGTTGATGACGACGCTGCAGTATCGCGTCTACCTCGAGCGGCCCGCCGATCCCATCGCGTACAAAACGCTCGAACTTCACTACTACTCCGCGCGTGACGGCCGCCAAATCGTCGCCTGGACGTTCCCCAAGCGCGACCATCTCGCTATCGGCTTGGGCGTCACCGGAAAGCTGTCGGGAGAACGTCTGCGCGAAGAGCTCGACGCGTTCGCCGAGCGCGTGCGCGCGCGGCTCTATCGGGATATTCCGTTTACCGCCAAGGCCGAAGGGCATCTGCTCTATGGCGGTCTGCCGCGTCCGCAGATTGCCGCAGAGCACCTCATGGTCGGAGGCACCGCCGCGGGCTTGGTCGATGCGACCAACGGCGAAGGCATCTTCGAGGCTGCGATGAGCGGGCGGCTGGCCGCCGAAGCCGTCGTGGCGTCGCGCGACCGGCCGTGCGGAGCCGCGGCTCGTTACGCGGCCCGCGCCACCCAGCGTTTCTCCGGCCGCCTGCGCAACCGCGTCGCCTTGATGCGTTTCCTGGAACGCCGGCCGCAGCGCTACGGCATGCTCTTCGAGCAACTCGAGCGCTCGCCACGGTTTGCCGATATTCTGCAGCGTGAGGACCACGAGCGCAGCGCGATCGATCGCCTCTATCTCTACGTGCAAACATTGCGCTTTGCGGCACGCGCGGCGCGGGCATAGCGCGTGTCGGCGGCGGAGATCTCCGATGACGACTTCCGCGCCCTGCGCGACGCGATACGCGAGCGGTTCGGGATCGATTACGACGACAGCAAGCAGTACTTGCTGCAGAGCCGCTTGCAGGCTCGCCTGATCAAGCGCAGCGTGCCGGATTTCGGCGCCTACTGCCGCTTCCTCTTGAGCCATCGCGATCGCGAGGACGAGTGGAACGAACTAGCATCGCTGCTTACCAATAACGAAACCTACTTTTTCCGCGAGCGCGCGCAACTCGACATCCTGGTCGGCCCGGTTCTCGAGGAATCGCTGCGCGCTCGGGGGCGCCTGCGGGTCTGGTCGGCAGCCTGTTCGACCGGGGAGGAACCGTACACCCTCGCCATGATGCTGCTTGAGAGCCACCGCGTCGCTAGAGGCCAGATCTCGGTTCTGGCTAGCGATCTCTCTCCGCGCGCGCTCGACCGCGGCGCGGCCGGCTTCTACCGCGAGCTGAGTTTTCGCGCCTGCCCGCCGGAGATCGTGCAACGCTACTTTCGTCCGTCCGAATCGGGGTTCGCGCTCTCCGACGAAGTCAAGCGGTTGGTGACGTTCTCCCGTTTGAACCTGCTCGACTCGCCCGGCGTAGCCGCAGTTGGGCCGGTGGACGCGATCTTTTGCCGGAATCTCCTGATCTATTTTGATAAGCCGACGCAGAAGCGCGTGGTGGAAAACCTCGCGCGGGCGCTGCGCCCCGGCGGATACCTTTTCCTCGGTCACGCCGAATCGATTGCACGCCTGACCGATCTCTACGAGCCGATCGTCACGGCGCAGGCAATCTACTATCGGGTGAGGCCAAGGTGACGCTCGAGACTTCAGGCGGAGCGCCGATAGGGGTCCTGGTCGTCGATGACTCCGCCTTCATGCGGCGCGCGATAACGAAGATGCTCGAAGGCGAACTCGATATCGTCGTTTGCGGAACCGCGCGCAGCGGCGAGGACGCGATCGAGAAAGCGGAGCGGCTGCGCCCGGACCTCATAACGATGGACGTGCAGATGCAGGGCATCGGGGGCTTAGAGGCGGTGCGGCAGATCGTGGAGCGCCGCTTCGTGCCGATTATCATGGTCAGCGCCCTCACCCGCGAAGGTGCCGAAACGACGTTGCACGCGCTCGATCTCGGCGCGGTCGATTTCATCCCGAAGCCGGATGCCGCCTACGTCAACATCAAGGACGTTGCGCGCGATCTCATCGCGAAGGTTCGCGTCTTCGCGCGGCGCGGATCGCCTGCGCGTGCCCTTCCCGGAGCTCCGCCGCCTTCCGGGCGGCGGTTGCGCCGCACGGGCTTCGACTGCGTTGCAATCGGCACCTCGACGGGCGGTCCGGTGGCGCTCGGGCGCGTGCTTGCGCGCATGCCTGCCACGTTTCCGCTGCCGATCGTCGTCGTGCAGCACATGCCGTCGGGCTTTACGCGCCCCTTTGCCGAACGCCTGAACGCGCAAAGCCGCCTCGAAATCTCCGAAGCGCGTAGCGGCATGCAACTGAGGCCCGGCCTCGCGATCATCGCGTCGGCGGGCAAGCAGCTGCGGCTGTTTCGCTCGCGCGCAGGCGTTGAGGTCTCGCTCGAGGACGATGCCGCCGGTTCGGTCCACGTGCCGAGCTTCGACGTCATGGCCTCGGAGGTTGCCGGCGTCTACGGCGGCGCGAGCGTCGGCGTCGTCATGACCGGCATGGGGCAAGACGGCTTGGTCGGCTTGCGTGCGATTCATGACCGCGGTGGTTTTGTCGTCGGGCAGGACGCGGCCAGCTGCGTCGTCTACGGCATGCCGCGTGCCGCCGCCGACGCCGGTCTGGTCGACGCCGTCGTGCCTCTCGAGGAGATCTCGGGTTTCCTATGCGAGTTGACGCGCTCTGTCTTGCGAAATGGGTAGGAGCGGCGCACCGCGCGCTGCAAGTATCAGGGTGGAGAGCGGCGGCGTCCCCCGGGACGCCCTCCGGAGCGTGGAGCGTGGATGAAGCTGACCCGTAGTTCGGAGCGCTATGTCATCGGCGGTGTCGAACTTACACGAGAAGAGATCGTTCACAAGTATTTGCACCTGGTGAAGTATGTAGCCGGGCGCATCTCGGTCAACCTTCCCCCCAACGTTGAAATCAACGACCTGATAAACGATGGAATCCTCGGCCTCATCGACGCGATCGAGAAGTATGACGACGAGCGCGGGGTCAAATTCGAAACCTACGCCATCACGCGGATCAACGGTGCCATTCTCGATGCGCTGCGTTCGCTCGATTGGGTACCGCGCGCCGTTCGGCAGCGCGCCCGCGAAGTCGAACGCGCCTATCAGGATCTCGAAGCCGAGCTCGGACGGGTTCCAAGCGACGACGAACTTGCCGTTCGTTTGGGTATCTCGCACAAAGATCTCGACACGTTGCGCCAGCGTATCCGCGGTACCTCGGTCCTCTCGCTAGAGGAGTTTCTGCCGAACGAGCGAGGCTACGAGATTCCGCTCGTCGATACGCTGAGAGACGCCGAAAACGACGTTAGCCTCGCGGTCGAGCAACGCGAGGTCAAAGCGGCGCTGGTGCGAGCCGTCGAGGGTTTGCCGCCCCAGGAGAAGACCGTCATCACGCTTTACTACTTTGAGGGCCTAACGCTTAAAGAGATCAAGGGCGCGCTGAGCGTCTCGGAGTCGCGGGTCTCGCAGATCCACGCCCAAGCCGTCATCCACCTCCGGCAGAGGTTGCGGGAGCTGCGTGCGGACCTTGGCTATCGCGATGGCGACCCCGGCGTAAAGCAGAAATACCTGCGGAAGACCGGGGAGTCGACCGATATAGGTAAAGCAGGTTAAGTAAAGGGGAGAGAGCGGGCGACATGGCCATCCGGCCGGCAGACCTCCAGCTCGCGTACATCGCCGCTCCGCAGAATGCGGCAGTCTTGGGCAACGCACAAAATGCGCCGCAAGTGGCGCAGCAGGCCGCCCAGTCGGCGTTTGCGGCGCAGTTCGAGCAGCGAGAAGAGTCCGTCAACGAGCCGGGCAAGGCTGAAGGCAATCGCGTGCGCGCCCGGGAGGACCACGATCCCGAACGCGACGACACAGATGGCTCGCCGGGGCAGCGCCGGCAGGGCGCCTCTCGCGAAGAGCCGCCTGAGGCCACCGGGCCGCTGGGCCTTGCCGGCGGCGGCGCCCACTTCATCGACGTCACGGCCTAGGAGGCTGTCGGAGTTGAGCCGTTTTCAGATTTGGCGCCGAATTTTCTTCGGAGACGAGGCGCGAAGAAGCCGCGCCAGCGCGCATCCTGCGCTGCGCGGCACCTCCGCTTCCGTGCGGAATGGGAGTGAAGCCGTAGCTTCGTGACTGATGAGCAACGAAGTATTCGGGAAAAAGGTGGCCCAAAGATGGAAACGTGCTTAACGCCGACAGCCTCCTAGCCCGCTGCCCGGCACGGTTACCCGAAGATGGACCCGCCGCGTTTCCCGCCATTGCCCGTCGCCGCCGGGGCGACCACGGCACTCGACTTGGGCGTTGCCGCCGAGGTCGTGCAGGCGCAGATCGCCGTCGGCGATCTGCTTGCCGCCGAGATACTAGCGCCGCAGGGCGGTTACGATCTGATTCAGATCCTCGGTCGTCAGATTTTGGCGCAGCTGCCGCCGGGCGTTAATCCTGGCCAGACGCTGCTGCTCCAGGTCTCGGCCTTTGCGGGCAACCGAATCCTCGTCCGCAATTTGGGGCTCATCGACCCGAATAACCCGCCGGCGACCGTTATGGCAGATCTCCCGCCGGCGAGCCCACAGACTGCGGCGCTCGTCACGGTCGCGCGCCCAGGCGCACTCCCGCCCCCCGCAGCGTCGCCGCCGGCCGCATCCGCGACCGCCGGTGCGCCCGCCGCCCCTCCCGCCGCCCCACCGCGCGCCGTCTTTGTGGCGGCGTCGGTTCGGCGAACGCCACGCGATTCGCCCACAGGGGCTGCTCCGCCGGCGGAGCGAGCCGGGCGTAGCCGCCCTGCCGCGGATCCCGCCGCGCCGCTGGATCCGCTCGAAGCGCGGATCGCCGCATCGCGTGCCGCCGTGCCTGCCGTGCCCACGTCTTTGCGCGAGCCTCCGGCGGCGCCGCATATGAAAATGCAGCGCGAAGCGCCCGCAGGGCTCGTAACCGGGCGGGGCGCCGCCGGGCGCCCGCCCTCCGCTGCGCGCGCCGTACCCGGCTCGCCCGATGCCGAGCTTGAATCTCTACGCGTTCCGCGAACGCCGGTGACGCGAGCTGCTGCGCGCTTGCTGTCGGTCGCTGCGGAACGCTTGCCCGAGCTCTTCGCGCGCTTGGAATCTCTGCTGCCCCAGAGCGGCGGCGACGCGCGCGTCTCGACGCTGCGCACGCTCCTCGGTTTCGTCGCTCGCTTGAATCCGGCCGACGAACGGGCGTTCGCGCAGCGGATCTCGGCATACGTCGGCAACGTCCTGGAAGGCTTCGAGCCGAAACTCGCCGCCGCAGCGCGCGCGCGTCTCGTCGCCGCGGGGCAGCTGCGTTCGCGGGCACCGGCGACGGCACCGGTCGTCGCGCAGGCGAAGGCCGTCGAACGGACGGTTGCCGCCCAGAGCGATCTGAAGGCGCTCGTGCTCGCGCTCGCGCGCGAACCGAGCGCGCCGCAATCGCCGGCGCTCGCACAAGCGTTGAACGAGACGCTGACGATGCTGACCGCGGCACAGCTCAATACGCTCTCGGCTAACGCCGGCACGCCGGATGCGATCGGCCTCACGCTTCCGGTGTTCTATCATCCCGGCGGCCGGCCGGCGACGGTACGCATCTCACGCGACGCGCCCGGCAAGCAAGAGAAGATGGACGCCGACAACTTTCACGTCGCGTTCGTACTCGACACCGCGTCGCTCGGGACCGTCGCGATCGATCTGGAGACCGTCGGGCGCTCGGTACGCGTAAACGTCAAGACCGAGCGCCCAAGCAGCGCGGAACGTTTCGGCGCCACGCTCGGGGAACTGCGCGACCGTCTCGAACGGCTGCGTTACCGCGTCGCATCGGCCGACGCCGCGGTCGCATCGCGCCGCGCTCACGCCGCGGCGCCGCGCGGAGAGCCGCCTGCGCAGCCGCCGCCAAATCGCCTGGATTTCCGCGTATGAGCGATCGCTTTTACGATTTTCGTAAAAAGGTCGCGCGGCGCCCAGCGGCGGCAGCGCTGAAGTACGATCCGGTCAAGGCCGAACCGCCCGAGGTCGTGGCGGCCGGCAGCGGTACGATCGCCGAGGAGATTGTGCGCCTCGCGAAAGAGCACGGCGTCCCGCTGCACGAAGATGCCGAGCTCGTCGAAGCGCTCGCCCGGCTGGACCTCACCGAGTATATTCCGCGCGAGCTCTACGCGGTCGTCGCCGAGGTCCTCGCGTACGTCTACCGCGTCGACGCCGGGCAGCGGTAACCGCAGAGGCTGCGCGCTACCGCGCACCGAAGCATCGCAATGGAGGAACGGAAGGCAATGAAAAGACTGCTCTCGATCGTGGCGCTACTCGGTTTTGCACTGTCGTGCGCGAGCCCGGCTCTGGCCGCTCGAGTCCCGAAATTCGATCACGTCGTCATCATCATGCTCGAGAACCACGGCAACACGAGCATCGTCGGGAACCCAAACGCACCGCAGATCACGAAGCTCGCGAAGACGTACGGCTACGGGGCCGAGTATTACGGCGTGACGCATCCGAGCCTGCCGAATTACGTCGCACTGACGTCGGGCAACAACTGGTACAGCAACAGCGACAACCCGACGCAGCGCTTCAATCACGTCAACATCGTCGATCAGTTCGAAGCGCACCACATCTCGTGGAAGGCGTACATGCAGAGCCTCCCGAGCGCCGGGTACGACGGCAATTTCGCGCCGGCCGGAGCGAAGGACCCGCTCTACGTCATCCGCCACGATCCCTTCATGCTCTACCGCGACGTGCGCCGCAGCGCCGCCCGTCGCCAGCACGTCGTGCCATTGCGGCAGCTCTCCAAAGACCTGAGCGCCGGGGATCTTCCGCAGTACGCTTGGATCAGTCCCAACGTCTGCCACGACATGCACGGCATGGACGGCTCGGCCTGCCCATATAGCAACGATGCCAAGCTGAAGCGCCTGGGAGACGAGTTCGTTGCGACGTGGGTTCACCGCATCATGTCGTCCAAGTCTTGGACGAAGCGCTCGGTCATCTTCATTACGACCGACGAAACCGATTACGACGGCGGGAACAAGGCCACCGGCGGGTGGCTGAACGCCTACGGCTGCTGCGATTCACCGAGCGTGCCTAAGGGTGCGCCGTTCTTTCCGTCCGGCGGCATGTACGGCGGCGGTATCATACCCCTCGTCGTCATCAGCGGCATCGGCAAGCCCCACTTCGTATCGCACCGCAAGTACAACCACTACGCGATGCTCCGCACGATCGAGGAATCGTGGGGCCTACCGTTCCTCGGCATGGCCGGCGACAATATCAACGTCCACGCGATGAGCGATTTCTTCATCCAGCGCTAACGGGTTCTCGCGCGGTCCCCGTCACCCGAGTGGTGATTCGCGTTCGCCGCCTCACCTTGAGCCTGCCGAAGGGCGAAGAGGCAAGGCCTAGCGCAAACGCAGGTCCGTTTGCAATCCTCCCGAACGCACGGCACGCGTCATGAGTTGGCTGTCTCGACTAAGAGCGACATTCGGCCGAGCGCGGGAAGCGTTCTCCGGCGTGGAATCGCTGGGGCGGGCGAAGAAGCCCATCACGCCCGAGTTCTGGGAGGAGTTCGAAGAGCTGCTGCTGCTAGCTGACTTTGGCGTTCCCACCACCGAGAAGATCGTCGGCGGGCTGCAGCTGGTCGCTAAGCAAGAGCAGTGGCGCACGAGCGACCAGGCAGTGGCGCGTTTTCATAGAGATGTCGAGCGCTTCTTGACGCTCCCCAACCCTGGGCTCGATCTCACGCGCAAGCCGTCGGTCCTGCTGGTTGTCGGCGTCAACGGAAGCGGTAAGACGACGACGATCGGCAAGCTTGCGACCTCGCTGCGCGCGACGGGTAAGCGCGTGCTGCTCGTTGCGGCCGACACGTTCCGCGCCGCGGCCGCCGAACAGCTCGCCATCTGGGCCGAGCGCAGCGGTGCCGATTTCCTGCGCGGCAATGAGGGTGCCGATCCGGCGTCGGTGGTCTTTGACGGCATGCAGTCGGGCAAAGCGCGCGGCGCCGACGTGATCATCATCGATACGGCCGGCCGCTTGCAGACAAAAACCAACCTCATGGAAGAGTTGAAGAAGATGCGCCGGATCATCGAGCGCGAGCTCGGCGAGCCGCCGGCGGAGACGTTACTCGTCGTCGACGGAACCACCGGCCAGAACGCGATTTCGCAAGCTCGGCTCTTCAACGAAGCGACGCGGCTTACCGGCGTCGTGGTCACCAAACTCGACTCTACCGCCAAGGGCGGCATCCTGGTCGCGATCGTCGATACGCTCGAAGTGCCGATCAAATTCGTCGGCGCCGGCGAGTCGGCCGATACGCTGCGCCCCTTCGTTCCGGCCGAGTTCACCCAAGCGATCTTCGAATCGGCGTAAGGCCTTCGCCTGCCGGCGGGGTGTTAATCGAACAGGAGTTCGATGCTCGCCCCCGAAAGGCTAGCCCCAAGGGCACGGAAGCGCATCGAAAAGGCGAAATGCCACCCAGTTGGCACCCGGATCCCGTAGCGTGATATCTATAACGGCGGCACCGAACGACAACGATGGAATGGAGAAGAAGATGGCAACGCAAGACGACCGGCAGGTAGCCCTCACCAACGCCCTCGCCCAGATCGAGCGCCAATTCGGCAAGGGTTCGATCATGCGGATGGGCGATTTCCAGGAGCGGATGTCGTTCGAGGTCGTCTCGTCCGGCTCGATCGCGCTCGATCTCGCACTCGGTGTCGGCGGTTTCCCTCGTGGGCGCGTCGTCGAGATCTACGGCCCGGAGTCCAGCGGCAAGACGACCCTGGCCCTGCACGCGATCGCCGAGGCGCAGAAGACGGGCGGTACCGCCGCGTTCATCGATGTCGAGCACGCGCTCGACCCCACCTACGCCGCTGCGCTCGGCGTCGACCTCGACAACCTGCTCGTCTCTCAGCCGGATACCGGCGAGCAGGCACTCGATATCGCCGAGATGCTGGTACGCAGCAACGCCGTCGACGTCGTCGTCGTCGACTCGGTTGCGGCGCTGGTCACGAAGGCCGAGCTAGAAGGGGACATGGGCGATACGCACGTCGGCCTGCAGGCGCGCTTGATGTCGCAGGCGCTACGCAAACTCACCTCCGCGATCTCGCGCAGCAAGACGATCATGATCTTCATCAACCAGCTGCGCGAAAAGGTCGGCGTCATGTTCGGCAGCCCCGAGACCACCTCCGGTGGCCGCGCGCTCAAGTTCTACGCCTCGATCCGCCTAGACGTGCGCAAGCTCGAACAGATCAAGATCGGGCAAGAGGTCGTCGGAACGCGGACGCGGGTCAAGGTGGTGAAGAACAAAGTCGCACCGCCGTTTCGCCAGGCGGAGTTCGATATCACCTACGGCCGCGGCATCAGCAAGATGGGCTCGATTCTCGACGTCGCACTCGAGCGAAACATCGTCGGCAAGAGCGGTTCGTGGTACACCTACGGCGAGACGCGCATCGGTCAAGGGCGCGAGAACGCGAAGTCGTACCTCGAAGAGCACGTCGATCTGGCCGACGAGATCACGACGAAGATTCGCGAGGAGCTCGGCGTCGGCGTATCGCGCAACGGTTCGGTAGAGACCGTTACCGGCGAGGAGTGAACGAACGCGCGGCGGCTGCCTCCCGCAGCGCCTACGTGACTGCGCTTCGCATGCTCGCGCGGCGGCGTCTGACCGAGGCCCAGCTCTGGCAACGTCTTGAGCGTCACGGCTTTCCCGGCGGGGACGTTCGGGCGGCCGTCGAGCGCTGCAAGCGCGACGGCTACGTCGACGACCGGCTCTTCGCACGGCTTCACATCGAGCAGAGGCGGAGGGCAATCGGTGACGCGCGTCTCGTGGGCGAGCTGGTGCTCAAGGGAGTCGATCGCGAAGCCGCCTACGATGCGTTGCGGGAGAGCGAGTCCGGTGAGACCGAGCGCATCGATGCCGCCATCGCGAAGATCTTCCGAACGAAGCCCGGCATCAGCTATGCCTCGGCCGCGCGCGCCATGGAGCGTCTCGGCTTTCCGGCGTCGCTCATCTATCGCAAGCTCCGCGAGCATGCGGCGGCATTCGGGCCATTCGCGGAGGCTGCCACCGAGGACGGCTGATCCGCCGCGCGTCCGTGCGCGTGGCGTACCGGGCACTATCCCGTGCATGTCCGCACTAAGGATCGTGGTCGCCGAAGACGATGCGGCGATCCGGGAACTCGTTACCCACCACCTGGAGCGCGAGGGCTTCGAGATCTTCGCGGTTGCCGACGGCAACGCGGCCATGCGTGCGGCTCGCGAACTGGCCGACATGCTCGTTCTCGACGTGGGCCTGCCCGGCGTTGACGGGTTCGACGTGGCGCGCGTTCTGCGGCGCGAGAAGCGCGATCTACCGATCCTCATGCTCACCGCTCGCGACGACGAGATCGACCGTATCGTTGGGTTCGAAGTAGGGGCGGACGACTACCTCTGCAAGCCGTTTTCGCCGCGCGAATTGGTTGCGCGCATCAAGGCGATCGTTCGGCGCGCGGGCCATCTCTACGACGCGCCGCCGCGGCTGCTGCGCTTCGGTCGCTTGGAGATTGACGAAGCGGCGCGCGAGGTTCGCGTCGACGGGATCGATGCCCGGCTGAAACCGCGGGAGTTTGCGCTGCTCCTGATGCTCGCAAGCAACCCCGGCGTGGCGCTCTCACGCCGAACGCTGCTCGAACGCGCCTGGGGCTTCGATTTCGACGGCGACGAACGGACTGTCGACGTGCATGTGCGGCGCATCCGCCAAAAAGTCGAAGAGGTCAACGGGCTGCCGGCCACGCTGCAGACGATCCACGGTTTTGGCTACAAGTTCGCCCGGCGTTAGCGGGCGGCTGACGCGCCTCGCGCGTTTGGCGGAGCCGCTGGAGGCGGCACTCGCGTACCGCCCGGTTCCTTTGCTGGTCGTGCGCCTTCCACAATTCGAGCGGGTCGCTTGGCGCGATGGGCGCCGCATGGCGCTTCGCGTCGAGCGCCAAACCAGTCTCGCAATCGTGGCGGCGGCGGCGCGAAGCCTGCGTGCCGGTGACGCGCTCGGGCACGATCCCGGGAGCGACCGCTACGTCATCGTCATGACGGGCGAACGCCGGGAGGTGCCGTCGCAAACCGAGCGCCTACCCTCGGCCGTCGACGTGCGGGCGGCGCTCGAGCGCGTGGCGGCGGCCGTCGCCTGTGCTTGCGGCCTGCGCGTGGAGACCGGCTGGACGCTGCTGCGCGGTTTCGATCCGCAGATCGGACTCGAACGCGATATCCAGACGGCGCTCGAGCGCGGCGCGCGGGAGCGCGAGCGCTACGAATTCTTTGCTACGATCGGCCACGAGCTGCGCACGCCGCTCACTTCTATCAGCGGCTATCTGGAGACGCTGCTCGACCGGCCCGTGGACCCGCCCACGCAACGCCGCTTCCTCGAGACGGCGCGACGCGAAGCGTTGCGTTTGGGGCGGCTGCTCGACGGCATGTTTGAGTTCTCGCTGTTGGACCTCACGGCCGCGACCATCATTGGGAGCGCATGCGAGGTTCGCGAGCAACTCCGGCGGGCGTGCGAGATCGTACGGCCGCTCGCCGGCGCTCGTGGTATCATACTCCAGTGGGGCGCCCCACCGGCGCTTCGCGTCGCGCTCGATGCCGACGCTTGCCTGCAGATTGCCGTCAACCTGCTCGACAACGCGCTCAAATACGGTCGCGAGCGAGGGATCGTTCGTGCCGTCGCACACTCGCAAGGAGCCTTCGCTTGCATCGTCGTGGACGACGATGGACCGGGTATCGCTCCCGAGGAGCGCTCGTCGATCTTCGGGCTGCGCGTGCGAGGCTCGCGCGCCGGCACGCGTCGGGGCAGCGGCATTGGCCTCGCGATCGTCGCCATGATCGCCGAGCGGGCCGGTGGCGAGGTTCGTGCCTCCGACTCGCCGCTGGGTGGCGCTCGATTCGAAGTCGTGCTCCCAGTGCGAGCGGAGTCCGAGGGGCCGGCGTCGTAGATGTCGGTCCGTGGCAATGCGTGCGCCCCGGTTCGCTCACCGCAGCGAAGAAGAACTCGCCCAGCTCCTCGATTTTTATAGGGTGGACTGGCGCTACGAGCCGCGCTGCTTCCCCATCGCCCGAGATCGCCACGGGAACGTCGTCGAATCGTTCACGCCCGATTTCTATTTGCCGGAGTTCGACCTGTATCTCGAGGTCACGGTGCTCAGGCCGCGCCTCCAAACGCGCAAGAACCGCAAGTTGCGCTTGCTCCGTGCGACGCACCCGGGGATCAACGTCAAACTGTTCACGCGTCGCGACGTCGAGCGCCTCTTCTCTCGTTTGGCGCCGCGGAGCGCCGCCGGATGATCTCCGAAAAACTCTTCGACGAAGAGACCATTCAAGCGCGGGTTCGGGACCTCGGCGCTCTGATAGCAAGGGACTATGCCGGCAAACTTCCGATGATCGTCGGCATTATGAACGCTTCGGCGGTATTCGTTGCCGATCTCACGCGGGCGATCGATATTCCATGCGAGTTCGATTTCATCGCTCTAACGCGCTACAACGACGCGGAAGGCATTCGCTTTGAGAAAGATACCTCGGCGTCGGTCGAAGGACGCCACGTCTTGTTGGTAGAGGATACGATCGATACGGGGCTGACGCTGCAGTACGTCGTGAAGGCTCTGCGCGCCCGCGCCCCGGCGTCGCTCGAAGTCTGCACGTTGCTCGACCGGCCGCATCGCCGGCTCGCCGGAATAGACGTGAAGTACCGCGGCTTCGAGATTCCGGACGTTTACGTCGTCGGGTACGGCTTGGACTACAACGGCCGCTACCGCGAGTTGCCGGCGTTATACGTCCACGGGAGTTGGCCCCAGTAACGTGACCGGACAGCCTCGCTGCCGCCTCGTCCGCGTACTCGTCGCCGCGGCGCTCGTCTGCGCGATCGTCCTGCCGCTACGCTCGACTGCCCTAGAACTCGACTCGATCCAGCGGGCTGCAGAGGCCTACCGCAACCCCAACGTCCACCTCGAGGAGATGTTTCGCGCGGCACTGCTCGATACGGAGAAACTCGCGCAGTTCACGCCCGATGGCACCGTCTACGTCGCGACCGGCGACATACCCGCGGAATGGCTGCGTGACGCCAGCGCCGAGGCGCGGCCCTATCTCTACTACGCTAAGCAGGACCCCGACGTGCGCCAGCTCCTGCGCGGCATCATCGCTCGCCAGGCTAAGTACATCCAGATCGATCCCTACGCCAATGCCTTCACGATCGATTACCGGGTTTGGGAACAGAAATTCGAGCTCGACTCGCTCGCCTATCCGGTGACGCTAGCTTGGAGTTATTGGAAGACGACCGGCGACCGTTCGATCTTCACCGAAGACGAGTCGAAGGCGCTCGATACCGTGCTCGCGACGATGCAGCGCGAGCAAGACCATACGCGCGATTCGCACTACACGGAGAAGGAACTTGCCGATAACGGCGCGGGACGGCCGGTCGGATACACCGGTATGATCTGGACCGGTTTCCGCCCCTCCGACGACGCCTGCTATTACAACTACCTCATCCCAGACGAGATGTTCGCGGTGGTGGCGTTGGGCGACATGGCCGACATCGAGCAAAACGTCTACCACAACATCATCAAAGCACACGAAGCACGCGCGTTGCGCAATGAAGTGCAGCAGGGCATTCAAACGTACGGCCTGGTCTATCTCCCGAAATACGGCTACATCTATGCCTACGAGGTTGACGGCTTGGGGCACGCGATTCTCACGGACGACGCTAACGTGCCGAGCCTGCTATCGGCACCGTATATCGGCTATACCACCGCGAACGACCGGTACTATCTCAACACGCGCGCCTTCCTGCTTTCGCAGGACAACCCGTCGTATTATACCGGTTCCGTCGCTCGCGGCATCGGCAGCTACCACACGCCCGATCACTGGGTCTGGCCGATGTCGCTGGTGATGGAGGGTCTCACCGCTACCTCTCCGGCCGAAAAACAAGACGTGCTCTCGGAGCTGCTCGCGAGCGATCCCGGCGACCATCTGCTTCACGAGTCCTTCGATCCGAACGATCCCAAGCATTTTACGCGCGTCGACTTCGTCTGGCCCAACGCGCTCTTCAGCGAGTTCATCCTGACGCAGTTTGAAGGCGTCGCGCAGATTCCGTTCGGCGATACGAGCGATCTGGAGTTCCGTAGTGAATAGCGCCCGCGCCGCGGGCAAAGCCGATATCGTGGTAGGGATTCAGTGGGGCGACGAAGGGAAGGGCCGCATCGTCGACTACTTGGCGAGCGGCTACGATATCGTCGCGCGCTTCGGCGGCGGGGACAACGCCGGCCATACCATTCGCCTCGGCGACCGGAGGCTGGCGCTGCGCATCGTCCCGTCGGGGGTCCTGAACCCGGAGTGCGAGCTGTTCGTCGGCGGCGGGACGGTGGTGAGCCTTGCCGGCCTGCTCGCCGAACTGGATGCTTTGCGGGCGATCGGCGTCGACATCGGCCGCGTTCGCATCTCCGACCGCGCGCACATCGTCTTCCCGTACCACGCGGCGGCCGACCGTGCGAGCGAGGCGGCGCGCGGGGCAGCGGCTATCGGCACCACAGGACGCGGAATCGGTCCGGCGTACGTCGACAAGGTCGCGCGCAGCGGAATCACCTTCGGAGACTTGCAGCGCAGAGAGGTCGTCGCAGATCGCATCCGCACGAATTTGCTCGGTCGCCCGCGGAGCTCGGCTGAGATGCCGACGGAAGAAGATACCATCGCACAGACGCTGGAGGCCGCCGAGCGCATCGCACCGCACGTTGTCGATGGCGTCGCCTACATCCACGACGCACTCGAAAGCGGGCGCAAGGTGCTGATCGAGGGCGCGCAGGGCACGTTGCTCGATGTCGGTTACGGCACCTATCCGTTCGTGACGAGTTCGCATACGCTGGCCGGCGGCGCCTGTACGGGTCTCGGGATCGGCCCCACGGCCATCGGCCGCGTCATCGGCGTCGTGAAGGCGTATGCGACGCGGGTCGGCGCCGGACCGTTTCCGTCGGAGCTCGACGATGAGCGCGGAGAGCGTCTCCGGCGCCAAGGTGTCGAGTTCGGTACCGTCACCGGCCGGCCGCGGCGGTGCGGCTGGTTCGATGCAGTCGCGGCACGCTACGCCGTGCGGCTGAACGGGCTCTCCTCCGCGGTGGTCACGAAGCTCGACGTTCTTACCGGTTTCGAACGTGTGGGCATCGTCACGGGTTATCGCTTGAACGGTCGCCCGGTCGGCTTCGGTTCGGCCGCTTGCAGCGGACTCGAAGTCGAGGTCGAGGAGATTGAAGGTTGGTCCGACGATATCTCGGGCGTCCGCCGCATCGGCGATCTACCGCTGGCCGCGCGCGCCTACGTCAAACGCTTGGAAGGGCTCCTCGGGGTGCCGGTCGAGCATGTCTCGCTCGGTGCCGAGCGGTCGGAGTTAGCGTCTTGAACGGTACGAGTAAAGAATTGGACAAAATGTCCGATAGAGGGTGTAATAGTCCGTACCACTCGGATGTGTTCGGACGGAACACGCAGGGCATGGACGTCCCGCGTTGGGCCACGGTCGGCCGGCTGCCGAATTGGGTGAGTCTGTGGATCGTACCGCGTTAATGTGGGACGCGTTCGTCGCACGCTTGCGAACGATGTGGAACGGCCAAAACCGCCAGGCGCGCATGCTCGCAGCCGGCGGGATCGGTGTCGTTTCCGTTGCGATCTTGGCGGTTGGGGCGCTGTACCTGTTCGATAAACCGAACTACGAAGTGCTCTTCTCGAATTTGGCTCCGAGCGATGCCTCGGCTGTGACGCAGCGTCTCAAAGAAGATAAGGTTCCCTACCAGCTCTCGCCGGGCGGCCGCACGGTCTACGTACCCTCGCAGGATCTCTCACAGGAGCGAGTCGCTATCGCCGGGGCAAACATCATCAAGGGCGGCGGCGTCGGCTACGAGCTCTTCGACCGGACGAACTTTGGCATGACGGCCTTCCAAGAGCGCATCGATAAGACGCGTGCGATCGAAGGTGAGCTCGAACGCACTATTGATGGCCTCGATCCGGTCGCGGCCGCTCGCGTAAACATAGCGAGCCCGCAGCCGTCGCTCTACTCCACCACGCAGCAGGCGGCGACCGCTTCGGTCGCGATCACCACGAAGCCGGGGATGGGCCTTTCGTCGCGGCAAGTCGAAGGCATCACGATGCTCGTCGCTCGTGCGGTTACGGGGCTCAAGCCGGAAGCCGTCACCATCATCAATCAGGACGGGCAAGTGCTTCTGCCAGCCCCGAGCGAAATCGCCGGCAAGGCGGCGCAGGATCCGCTCAACCTCACCCAGGAGCAGCTGGTTGCAAAGCAGCGCTACGAAGCGTCGCTGCAGGCGAGCATCCAATCGATGCTCGACCAGACGATCGGTCGCGGTCACGCCGTCGCGCGCGTGTCGACCAAGATGGATTTCGACGCCAACTCGACCGAGACGAAGAACTACGCTCCCATGGGCACGGTGCTCTCGCAGCAGAACAAACGCGAGTCGTACAGCGGAACGCAGCCGATCCGTGGCGCGGTCGGCGTTCCGGGCACGACCAGCAACATCGGAACCTACCAGGCTCTCCAGGGGCCGTCCGGCGCCGGCAAATACAATAAGTCCGAGAACACCACGAACTACGATATCTCCGAGCAGAGCACCAAGCACATCGATGCGCCCGGCAAGGTGCTGCAGACCAGCGTCGCCGTCCTGGTGAACTCGAGCGGCGGTGCGAATTCGTACTCGCTGACGCCCGCCAACATCGCTCAGGTGCGCAACGCCGTGATCGCCGCGGCGGGTTTGAACCTTGCCAACGGCGATCAGGTCTCCGTTGAAGCGATTCCGTTCAACCCGGCGGTGAGCGCCCCGCGGTCGAGCGCCCCGTCGGCAGCCACCGCGTTCGGGATCCCCACGTGGGCGGCGGCCGCAGTCGGCGTCGTCGCGCTGCTGGCGCTGCTGGGGCTGCTGGCGGGCCGCCTGCGCTCGCATCGGTTCTCGCCGTCGATGGGCCCGCCGTCCTTCGACTCCTCGCTCGCCGAGGAACTTCCACCCTTCGAAGACCATCCGATGCTAGATGGTATTCCCGGCATCGCCGCGCCGATTCGGTCGGCTGCCGACCTGACCCGCGAGCAGATGATCGAATACGTTACAACGGTTGCGCAAGAAAGCCCCGACAGCGTTGCCAAGCTCGTGAAGTTGTGGCTGGCACAATGATGGAGTCGCCGATCGTGAACCTTGCGACCAGCCCAGTAATGAGCGTTGAACCACCGATCGTTGCCGGACCTGCGGCGCTTGAGGTCGCCGGTCCGGAGAAGGCTGCGATCCTGGTCATCACGTTGGGGCTCGAACTCTCCGCGACGATCTTTAAGTTTCTGCGACAGGACGAAGTCGAGCGCATCGTGCTCGAGATCGCGAAGATCTCTACGGTCGACATCGAGAGACGGGACGCCGTGATCAGCGAGGCCTACCAACGCGCCATCGCGCTGAAGTATATCAACGAAGGCGGCATCGAGTACGCAAAGGAGATTCTCGAGCGCTCCTTCGGGGCCGGGCAAGCCGACGATATGACGAGCCGCCTCTTTGCCGCTCTCAAGCACGGCAACCCGCTCGAACTCATCAAGAAGACGGAGCCCGCGCAGCTCCTCCAGTTCGTTCAAGACGAGCACCCGCAGACGATCGCGCTCATTCTCGTCTATATGGCCCCCGAACAGGCCGGCTCGGTCCTGTCGGCGTTGCCGCCGGAGCTGCAAGCCGAAGTTGCGATGCGCATCGCGATCCTACAGAAGACAGCGCCGGAGGTGCTGGAACAGCTCGACGAACTGCTCGGGCGGCGTCTGCTCGTGAGCGGCGCGGATTTCGCGAAGGCCGGGGGCGTCCAGTCGCTCGCGCACGTTATGGGATTCGTCGACCGCGAGACGGAGAAGAACATTCTCGAAGGGCTCTACAAACGCGATCCGGATCTGGCGAGCGAGGTCAAGAACCTGCTGTTCGTCTTCGAAGACATCGTCACGCTCGACGATCGCTCCATCCAGCGCATTCTCAAGGAGGTCGACGGGAAGGATTTGGCTCTCGCTCTGAAGATCGCCAACGACGAACTGCTGGCGCGCATCTTCAAGAACATGTCGTCCCGCGCGGGTCAGACGTTACGCGAAGATATCGAGATATTAGGACCGGTCCGTATGCGCGAGGTCGGCAAGGCGCAGCAGAGCGTGGTCGACGTGATCCGCACGCTCGAAGAGAACGGCCAGATCGTGATCGCGCGCGGTGCCAAGGACGAGAGGCTCGTGTGATGCGCCCCGCTCGGTCGGGCCGCTATGGTAAGGTCTTTGCGGGTGGGTAGCGTCCTCAAGGGGGCGCGCTTCCGAGCGGAGGTTTATTGCGTGCAGGCTCCGCCGGTAGAGCTGCCGGCGAACGCGATCTCGCCGCTTGTCGAGACGGGTGCGCTCGAGCCGTTGCCGGCGCAGGTTCCCTCGGTCGATTGGGAGGCGGTGGCCCGCGAGGCTCGGGCGTTGCTCGACGATACGGCCCGTGAGGCCGAGCGGCTTGTCGAACGCGCGCGGGCGCAGGCACTCGAGCTGACAACCGAGGCGAACGCGAGGGTCGCGCGGATCGAAGCCGATGCACGCGGCGCCGGTTTCGAGCGCGGCCAGCGTGAGGGGCGGGAGGCCGCGCAAGTCGAGATGGACGAGATGCTTTCGACCATGCGCGGACTGATCGATATGGCGCGCGTCGAGCGTCACAAAATCATCGAGAGCGCCGAGCCGGAGCTCGTGCGTCTGGCGACGGCCATCGCGGAACGCGTGCTCCACTGGCAGATCGATGCGGATAAGAACGTCGTGCTCGACATGACGCGCGCCGCAATCGGGCGCCTCGTGAGCCGCGAAAAGGTGACGGTGCGCGTGAATCCGGCAGATATCGGAACGATGCGCGAGCATCGCGAGCGCATCATGGCTCTCGACGATCTCGAAAACCTGCGCGTCGTCGAAGACCACCGGGTCGACCGGGGCGGCGTCGTTATCGAAACCGAGGGTGGGACGCTCGACGCGAAGATCTCGACGCAGATGCGCGAGGCGCGGCGCGTGCTAGGCGTCGAGGACCCGCTCCCGCTCGCCCCGCCGCCGAACCAGCGCGCCGCGTCCCTGCTCCCGCCCGCGCAAGCCAGTTAGTAACCCATGGAACTTGAGAGCCACATGGAAGCGGTTGAAAATTCGCGCGTAGCGCGCAGCGCGGAGGCGCCATTTTCACCTCAGCAGCTCCCGGCATTCTCCGCCGACAAGTACATCGGTCTGATCGAATCTTCAGATTTGGTACGCCAGAACGGAAAGGTTCGCCAGGTTATCGGCGTCGTGATCGAGAGCCTCGGCCCGAACATGGCAATCGGCGAGACCTGCCATCTGCTCTACAAGCCCGATGCCGAACCGGTGCTGGCCGAAGTCGTGGGGTTCCGCGACAACAAAGTGCTGATCATGCCGCTCGGCGATCTCACCGGCATCGGAGCGGGATCCGACGTCGTAACGCTTGGGAAGACGCTCGAGATCGGCGTTACCGACCGGTTGCTTGGCCGTATATTGGACGGACTCGGTCGCCCGATCGACGGCAAGGGCCGCATCGTCGCCGAGCGCCGCGCGCGCGTGCTCGCCGCTCCGCCCGATCCGCTCACGCGTAAGCGTGTCGCAGAGCCGCTCTCTCTTGGCATTCGCGCTATCGACGGCCTCTTGACCTGCGGGAAAGGACAGCGTGTCGGCATCTTCGCCGGCAGCGGCGTCGGGAAATCGACGATTCTCGGGATGATCGCGCGCAATACCTCCGCCGACATCAACGTGATCGCGCTGGTCGGCGAGCGCGGAAAAGAAGTGCGCGATTTCATCGAACGGGATTTGGGAGAAGAGGGGCTGCGCCGCAGCGTCGTCGTCGTGTCGACCAGCGATCAGCCAGCGCTGGTGCGCATCAAGGCAGCCTTTGTCGCTACTACCATCGCCGAGTTCTTTCGGGGAGCGGGGCTCGACGTGATGTTTATGATGGATAGCGTCACGCGCTTCGCGATGGCGCAGCGCGAAGTGGGGCTCGCGATCGGCGAGCCGACCACGACGCGTGGGTACACGCCTTCGGTCTTTGCATTGCTGCCGCGGCTGCTCGAACGCGCCGGCACCGCTTGCGTCGGCACCATCACGGGCCTTTACTCCGTCTTGGTCGATGGGGATGACATGAACGAGCCCGTCGCCGACGCCGTGCGCTCGATTCTCGATGGACACATCGTCTTGTCTCGCCAGTTGGCCGCGGCCAACCAGTACCCGGCTATCGACGTACTGGCGAGCGTGAGCCGCGTCATGCCCGACGTCGTCGATAAGAACCAATGCTCGGCCGCGTCGGCGATTCGCGACGTACTGGCGACCTATCGCGATGCCGAAGACCTGATCAATATCGGTGCCTACGTGGCCGGCAGCAACCCGCGCGTCGACCTCGCGCTCTCGAAGATCGAGGCGATCCGGCATTTCTTGCGTCAAGGCATCTACGAAACGTCCTCATTCGAGCAGACGGTCAGCCGGCTCATGAGCATCGCGTGACGCGCCGATTTGCGTTTCGCCTGCAGCCGGTCCTGCAGCACCGCGAGCGCGTCGAGGACGAGGCGCAGCAAGCCCTTGCGGTGCGACACGTTGAGCTGGTCGCGGCGCAAGATGTCCTCCTCGCTCTGGACGCCGAGTTTCGGAACCACGCAGAGGCCTTGCGTGGCGACCATCGCCGCTTCGATACCGAGCAGTTACGCCTGCACTACGCGCATTTGGAATATCTCGACCGCTCGATCGCGGCGCAGCGGCAGACCGTCGCGCGATGCCAGGCCGCCTGCGAGCGGGCGCGGCTCGACGTGATGGATGCGAGCAAAGATCGCAAGGTGATCGAAAAGTTGAAGGAACACCGGCGCGAGCAGCACGACGCGCTGGCAAGCCTCGTCGAGCAGCGCGATTTGGACGATGCGAACGCTCGCCGTTACGTGCGGGCGATGCACGCTTCGGAGCGCTCCCCATGATCGTCACGCGCCGCCGCCGTAAGGCTCTTCCTTGGCACCGTGTGCTCTGGACGCTGGCGGCACTTGCGGTCGTGGCAGCGGCGTTGCTGCTATGGCCGCCGTCGCACGAGTGGATATTCAGAGGGCCGCTGCCGCAAGCGGCGCGAATTCGAACGCTGAACCGGCGGCTAGCCGTGGCGGCGGCGCGCCTAGCGCGTCGCGACAAGCAGATAGCCTCGCTGCAGACGCAGATGAACCAAATCGACCAGCAGCTCGCACGAGCTAACGGCGCGGCGCTTCGTAAGGCGGCGCCGCTAACGCGGCCACACGTGGCGGCCGCGTTCGGGAGCGCGTCGGGTAGCAGCCTAGCGGCGTCGGCCACGCCGGATATGCGGCGTACCGGCGAGTATTGGGCCGCGATGGATCCGGGAGCGGCGGCGAAGATCGTGCAGCGCCTGCCCGTAGAGTACGTCGCGCGGGTATTCGCGGTTATGCCTTCGGATGCAGTCGGTGCCATACTCGAAGATCTTCCGCCCGCCTTTGCGGCGGGCCTGACGCAGGAGCGACCGACCCTTCGGCGCTAGTCTGCGCCAAGGATGACGATCGCGAACGAGACCACCCGGCCCACCGTCGTGCGGACGCGCAGCATCGCGAGCGATGTTTTGACGCCGATCGGGGCCTATCTGGCGCTCGGGCGTCCCGGCGCCTCGTGTCTGCTTGAGAGCGTCGAGAGCGGCGGGCGCATCTCACGCTACTCGTTCGTGGGCATCGACTATCTTCAGGAACGCTCGTTTGAGGGGGATGCGGAGATCTTCCCGCAAGTGCGCGCCTTCGTGGCCGCGCATCGCATCGTTGAAGGCGGGCAGAGGCCGCTCGGCGGAGCGCTCGTTGCATTTTCCTACGATGCCGCACGCGCACGCGCCAGGCTTGCGCCGCGGCCGGCCGACCCTCCCGCCATGCCGGCCGCCTACGTCGCAATCCCGGCGACGTGGCTGATCTTCGATCACTTCACAGACCGGCTCACCATCTGGACCGCCGGCAACGAGCCCGCCGAACTCGAGCGCCGTATCGACGGCTACGTAGAGCGGCTGCTCCAAGCGCGGCCGGTGCTGCCCGAGCCGGTCGCGGCCGTGGGCCCGGTAACCCAGTCGATCGAGCGCGAGCGCTATCTCGATCTGGTGCGCCGGGTCAAGGAGCACGTTTACGAGGGTGACGTCTACCAGTTGCAGCTCGGTATCCGGTTCGGGGCGCACCTCGAAGGGCACGCGTTCGATCTCTACCGAGCTTTGCGTTCGCGCAACCCCTCACCCTATATGTTCTACGTGGACGCCCCGTTCGGTCAGGTCCTGGGCGCGTCGCCGGAGTTTCTGGTACGCCTCGAAGGACGCCGAGCACGCATTCGGCCGTTGGCCGGCACGCGGTCGCGCGGTGCCGACGAGAGCGAAGACGCCGCCGTAGCCGCCGAACTCTTGGCCGATCCGAAGGAGCGCGCCGAACACGTGATGCTGGTCGATCTGGGGCGCAACGACCTTGGCTCGGTCTGTACGCTCGGCTCGGTGCGCGTCGGCGAGTTGATGCAGATCGAGCGCTACAGCCACGTCATGCACATCGTCTCCGACGTCGTCGGGGAGCTCCGCGAAGGCTGCGATGGGCTGGACCTCTTCGCGGCAGGATTCCCGGCCGGTACCGTTACCGGTACGCCGAAGATCCGCGCGATGCAGATCGTCGACGAGTTGGAGCCCGTGACGCGCGGATACTACGCAGGAAGCATCGGCCGGTGGTCTTACGGCGGCGATTTCGATTCGTGCATCACGCTGCGCAGCGTGCACGTGCGCGATGGGTACGCCTACTGGCAGGCCTCCGCCGGTATCGTTGCGGACAGCCTGCCCGAATTCGAGTACGACGAGGTGCTGCACAAGACGCGCGTCGTACGCGAAGTCCTCGGGGCGACCCTTTGAAACGGGTGCTTTTCGTCGACAACTTCGATTCGTTCACGTATAACGTCGTGCATCTGATCGCCTCGCAAGGCGCCGACGTCGACGTCGCTCTGAACGACGAGGAGCGCCTGGCAGAGGCGCCGCTCGATCGGTACGATGCGCTGGTCGTGGGACCGGGGCCCGGCAGGCCGAGCGACGCGCCCCTAATGCTCGCGGTGCTGCGCGCCGCCGCCGCGCTGCGTCTCCCGGTACTGGGTGTCTGCCTCGGCTTGCAGGCCGTGGGCGAGGCCTTCGGCGGCTGCGTGACGCACGCGCCGAAGCTCATGCACGGGAAGACGTCGCAGATCGTCCACGACGGCACCGGTCTCTTCGCCGGGCTGCCGAATCCGCTCGTCGCCACGCGCTACCATTCGCTCTGCCTCGAGCCGGCAACGCTGCCGGCGGTCCTGCGGGTTACCGCCCGCAGTGAGGACGGCGTCATTCAAGGCGTGGTTCACCGCCAGCTCCCGATTCACGCGGTGCAGTTTCATCCCGAGTCGATCTTGAGCGAAGCGGGCGACGCCCTCGTCCGCAACTTCCTATCAGCCCTATAAGCCGTGTCACCCTGAGCTTGTCGAAGGGCGAAGGGCGAAGGGCTGGTTTGGTGCGCGCGCGAGGGGCGAGGAGGGTGTGGCACGAGCGCCGTTCGTCGCTCCGCCATCCTGGCTGCGCTCCTACTGCTGTGCCTCCTCGCTCTCGCCATCCTGGCTTCGCTCGTCGGTCACAGCCGCTCGTGCCACACCCTCCTCGCCCCTCGCGCGGGACCGTCGCATAACGAGCGCCGTTCGTCGCTCCGCCATCCTGGCTGCGCTCCTACTGCTGTGCCTCCTCGCTCTCGCCATCCTGGCTTCGCTCGTCGGTCACAGCCGCTCGTGCCGCACCCTCCTCGCCCCTCGCGCGGGACCGTCGCATAACGAGCGCCGTTCCTCGCTCCGCCAATCCTGGCTTCGCTCGTCGGTCACAGCCGCTCGTGCCGCACCCTCCTCGCCCCTCGCGCGGGACCGTCGCATAACGAGCGCCGCTAGCTGCGTCTCGTGCTACGCGCGTCACCGTGTCACCCTGAGCTTGTCGAAGGGCGAAGGGCGAAGGGCGAGTGCTGGTTTGGCGCTTGACACGGGCATCGGGGCGTGATAGATTGCCTCACAATGACGGTTTCGGTTTCGCGCTCTTACTCGTATTGGTGGCAGACGCCGCACTCGTGGTGCCGGTGAGTTAAGCGCGCTGTTTCGAACATCCGTATACGAACTTTCGAAGGCCGCCCCTTACCGGGCGGCCTTCTTCGTTGTAAAGATTGCAGGGGTCCCAACGTGTACACATTAGCGAGCAAGAGCGTGGCGGAACGCTCGATCGTCCGGGTTGGCAGTGCCGCCTTCGGTGACGGCGGATTCGTGATGATCGCCGGGCCGTGCGCGGTCGAAGGCCGCGCGCAGATCGCTTCGACGGCCGAATTCGTCGAGCGCTGCGGCGCGCAGATGCTGCGCGGCGGTGCGTATAAACCGCGCACGTCGCCGTACGCGTTCCAGGGCCTCGGGGACGAAGGTGTCGGGATGATCGCGCGCGCGAGCGCGCAATCGGGGTTGCCCGCAGTGGTGGAGGCTCTCGCGGAATCGCAACTCTCCGTGCTGTGCGAGCATGTGGCGATGATCCAAATCGGCGCGCGGAACATGCAGAACTTCGCGCTGCTGCGCGCCGCGGCACGGACCCACAAACCCATCCTGCTCAAGCGGTCGGCTGCGGCGACGCTCGACGAGCTGCTCTACGCTGCCGAGTACGTATTGCTCGAGGGTAACCCCAACGTCGTCTTGTGCGAGCGCGGGGTGCGCGGTTTCGATCCGCAGACGCGCAACCTCTTCGACATAGGGGGAGCCTTGCGGCTTAAGGAGCTCACGCATCTGCCGGTTATTGCGGACCCCAGCCACGCCACGGGCCGCCGCACGCTCGTCGAGCCGCTGGTCCTGGCCGCCGCAGCTGCCGGGCTCGACGGCGCGATCGTCGAGGTCCATCCCGATCCGGGTGCGGCGCTCTCCGACGCCGAGCAGTCGCTCGACTTTGCGGGCTTCGAGCACCTGATGAGCCGGCTCGATGCCATGGTGCGGCCTCAGTTTTCGTTGGCGGCATGCCGATGAAAAGAGTACGAGCCTTAGAGACAAGGAGGTGAGTTCCACACGAGCATTCAGTTATCGAACCTTACGGCTGCCGCGGTGAGACCCGCGGGCGGTATGCTCTCGGCCGGCAACGGCCTGACGGAGTTAGCCGGATTACCGAAATTGAAAGGGGGGGTGCACTTCGGCGCCACGCTTCGGATGAAACTCGGCATCACGCCGGTCGCGTCCGATATGCCGGCGCAACTGGCTGCGGCTCTTGGCGCGCAGATCGCGGCTCGATTGGCGGCCGCGCTGCCGAGCGAGATCCGCGGCACGGCGCGCGATACGCTCGCACACCATATCGCTTCGGCGCTCGCCCCACCAAGGGGATCGCCGCCGGAGAGCGGCACCGCCGAGCAAGTCTCGGCCCTCGCTCAACGACTCGGAGACCTTCTGAGCGTGCTGGCGAGGGAGACGGAACGACCGGATGCAGGGCAGCAGAAACGAATCTCGGGAAAGGTCTTGGACGCCAACGCGGCGAGAGAACTCCCGGCCCAGCAAACGAAGATTCCGGCCACCGGTTCGGCGCGGCTCGCTCCGCTCGTCGAAGCGTTGCTGCGCGGCGCTATGCCCGCTCCAAAGCCGCAGACGCAGGCCGCAGAGGCCGGCGTGCTCCATTCGCTTCCGGTGCCGCAGGAGACGCCGGATATTCTTGCGCGCATGCTCGGTCGTGCGGCGCAAGCGGGCGTGAAGACGACCGCCCAAGCGCCGGCCCCGCCTCTCGCGCGGCTATCGAGCGTCATCGCCGAGGGCACCGCCGCGCGTGGCGATGCGCACGGCGGGGGCGAGGGCGGGCGCACGCCGTCGTTCGCGTTCGGCGGAACGCCTGTAAAGAGCGGGTTGGCCGGCGCGCGCGTCGCCGGCGCGGCCGGGGATACGGCGAACTTCGCGGCGCAACTCGCAGCCTTGCCGGCGCATCCTGCATCCGCGCCGGCAACGGGTCCGCTCCCACCTGGCCCTGCGCCCGCTCACGTTCCGGTCGACCCGCAGCTCGTCATCGAGCAGATGGTGGTGGGCATCAGGCTGCATAGCGACGGCGCGACTTCGCGGCTTCGGCTGCGGTTGCAGCCGGAGCACTTGGGCGACGTTTCGCTCAATCTTACCGTGACCGGCGGAACGATCGGGGCGAGTATCACCGCGCAGAGCGCGGACGTTCGCGACATGCTGCTCGCTCACCAGCACCAACTGGCACGGGCCTTGGCCGATGCCGGGCTATCGCTCGGGCACTTCTCGGTCGACGTCTCCGGCGGAAACGCGCATGGCTCCGGCCAGCAGCAATTCGGCGAACCCGGATCCCGTCACGGTCACTTCGGAGACGTGCCTCGTCCGCCCGGTCAGCCCGGCGGCGGGGAATGGATCGAACCCCGATGGGCTTCACCGGCACCTCCCCGCGGAGGCATCGGGCTACTCAACCACCTGGCATAGGAGAACGATATGCTGACTTCCCTCGCCGGAATGACGGGGACAACGCCCGCGACTCCGGTTACGCAAACCAACCAGCCGACCTCGTCGTCGCAATCGCCCGTGCAGCAGCTCGGCGCAAACGCGTTCCTTCAACTCCTGACGACGGAGTTACAGAACCAAGATCCGCTCCAGCCGATGAGCGATACCCAATCGGTCGCGCAACTCGCGCAGTTCTCGACGCTGCAGGCGCAAAATCAACTCGACACCTCTTTCCAAAACTTCCAGTCCAACTTCGGCGTGTTGCAAGCGTCGACGCTGATCGGGAAGTCGGTCACCGTGGTAACGCCTAACGGGACCGGAAACTCCTCGACCGTCACCGGGACCGTCGCGTCGATCTCCGTGCAAAACGGAGCGCCGTACTTCTCGATGAACGACGCGAGCGGCAATCCGATTGCCGATAGTAACGGTCAACCGCTGCTCTTCAGCACCGGCCAGATCGTGGGCATCGGCGGCTAATCGTGGACCCCAAGGATATCAGCGCCGTCAACAGCCCGAGCATCCTTCCGGCGCCGGCAGCGCGTCCGGCCGGGAAGCCCGTTTCGATTCCGCCTACGTCGGCACCGAACTTTCGCCAGGTGCTCGAGAAGCAGACGCATGCGACGGGCGCGCTCAAGTTTTCGGCACACGCCATGGCGCGGCTCCAATCTCGCGACATCAATCTCAGCAGCGAGGACGTTGCGCGAATGAACGCTATGGCGGATAAGGCCGCGGCTAAAGGTGCGAAACAGTCGCTCTTCATGCTTCGCAATGTTGCGATGGTGGTGAGCATTCAAAACCGCACCGTCATTACCGCCGTGGACGGAGAATCGATGAAGGAGAACGTCTTTACGAACATCGATTCCGCGGCGATTATTTAGGAGTTTGTCTGACTTGGGCCGTTTTTGGATCCGGAGGCGATTTTTGTTCGAAGACGAGGCGCGAAGAAGGAGCGAAGCCGTAGCTTCGTGACTGATGAGCAACGATGTATTCGGCAAAAAGCGACCCGGAGACGGAAACGCGCTCAAGTCAGACAAACTCCTAGGGCAGAAGCGCTGCCGCATTCTTTACTTTACTGAGGCGGACCGCTTGCGGAGCCTCGGCCGCGGCGTCGATCGACAGAGGCGCTGCGGATCCTCGAGAGAAAGGTCAACGCAATGGCATTCGATTCGATGTTCACGGGGGTCAGCGGTCTGGACGCATATCAGAGCCAGATCGACCTGATCTCCAACAACATCGCGAACGTCGGCACGTACGGCTTCAAAGGCCAGCGCATGACGTTCGCGGACCTGTTCTACCAGTCTCAAGGGTTCGCGTCGGGCCCGACGCAGACGAGCGGCGGGATCAACCCGCAAGACTTAGGCCTTGGCGTGAAGACGAACTCAGTGGACACCAACTTCGCGCAAGGCGGGTTGGAGACGACCGGCATCAATACGGATATGGCGATAAACGGCGACGGGTTTTTCATTTTGAACAACCTCAACGGCACCGGGTCGCCGGTCTACACGCGCGACGGCGCGTTCTCCATCAACGCGAACGGCGTTCTGTACGACCCGGGCAGCGGCCTGGCCGTGCAGGGATACACAGCCGGCGCCAACGGCACGGTGAACAGCTCGGGCACGCCGACGACGATAACGATTCCCATCGGGCTCGCCGACCAAGCGACGGCCACCGGCGGCAGCAACGCCGTGAAGCTCGGTCCGCCCAACGACAAACAGTTCGACATCAGCTTCGGCGGGTCGCTGGACTCCACGCAGTACACGCAGCAGCAAAACGCGCCCGGCACGGGCCTCAACAAGGTGCTAACGACGACGATCTACGACTCGCTCGGGAATCCGCATCAGGCGACCTTCGTGTACGTACCGGCGCCGCCGGCTACCGATGGCCCGCTCCCCGCGACGATGAACGACGCCGCCGGCAACTCGCACACTCTCGCCACCCGCTATAAAGTAGAGGTGTATTTCAGCGACGGGACACAGGTCAACGGCGCCCCCGCGACCCAAGCCGCTCCGGCGACCGTAGGCTACTCGTTCTTCGATGCGAACGGTCAGTTCGTGAACACCTCGGGCACCGCTGCGGGTACCACCGTGCACGCGCAGGGCACGCCTCCGAGCGCGGCGGCGGGCAACCTTCTCGACGTCACCTCGTGGAATGGGGCGGCGCTGCCGCCGACCTCCTCGAACAACGCGGCCGTCCCCGATAACATCGGCCTGGATCTCTCGAACATGTCCGCTCTTTCGGGAACGTCGACGGCGAACGTGCTGGCGCAGGACGGCTATGCGGCCGGCATACTCTCGAACGTGTCGATCGGACAAGACGGCACGGTGACCGGCGCGTTTACAAACGGCCAGCAAAAGACGCTGGCGCAGATCGCACTGGCCACGTTCCAAAACGAGGACGGGCTCCATCGGCTGGGCGGCAATACCTTCAGCCAGACGGTCAGCTCGGGCGAGGCGCAAGTCGGCGCTCCGGCCAGCGGCCGTTTGGGCGCGATCATCTCAGGTTCGCTCGAACAGTCCAACGTTTCGCTGGCCACCGAGTTCACCAAGATGATCGTCGCGCAGCGCGCCTTCGAGGCAAACTCGCGCGGTATCTCAACGGCCGACCAGAACCTGATCGACCTCATCAACCTACGCGCGTCCGAGAACTAGTGCTCGGCGCCGGGCGGGGCCGCGAAGGCCGCCGCCCGGCGCCGGAGAAGCGAGGAAACGATGATTTCGCTTACGCGCCTCAACGGACAGGCGATCGCGGTCAACGCGGATCTCATCGAGTCAGCCGAAGCGACGCCCGATACCGTCGTGACGCTCACTTCGGGCAATAAGTTCATCGTTCGCGAATCGATCGAGACGATCGCACAGCGCATCGTAGAGTTCAAGCGAAGGATCTACGGCCCGCCTCCCGCACCCGAGCGTGGGGGTTGAATCTTTGGGACCGGCGGCCGATACAGGAAAGAGAGTGCGCTACCGGCCGTCTGAAGCCGTGGAGTAGAGAGTTTTGGATTTTGCCACTATCTTCGGCCTCGTTATCGCTTTTGGCGCCATCTTCTTGGCCGGCTGGGTGGGTGGCAGCGACCCCCACGTAATTTTCGGCCGCTGGGAAGCACTCTTGCTCATCCTTGGCGGAACGGTTGGCGCGACGCTGACCTCCTTCCCGCTCAAAACGTTCGTCCAGGGCTTCTTCGGCGGCTTCAGGACGGCGTTCGTCGAGCCCGTCTACAACGAAGCCGACGTCATCGCCACGTTGGTTTCGTTCGCCGAGAAGGCGCGCCGCGAGGGTCTGCTCGCGCTCGAAAACGAGGCAGCGGATCTCGACGACGACTTCATGCGCAAGGGCATCCAGCTCGTGATCGACGGCCGGGACACGGAGGTGATCCGGAAAGTTCTTGAGACGGAAGTGAGCCACGTTCAGGAGCGCGGCACCAAAGCCGAAGCGGTCTTCACCAACCTCGGCGGCTACTCACCGACCCTCGGTATCATCGGCACGGTTCTCGGTCTGATCGGCATGCTGCGCGGCCTCGCCACCATGGGCACGAGCACCAACCTCGCCGGATCGATCGGTGTAGCCACGGCGCAGGCGTTCGTCGCGACGTTCTTCGGCATCCTGTTCGCAAATCTGTTGTGGTTGCCCATTGCCAACAAAATCAAGGAGCGCTACGGCCAGTTGCTGCTGCTGCGCGAGATCATGATCGAGGGCATTCTTTCGATCCAAGCGGGCGACAACCCGCGTCTGTTGGAAGAGCGGCTGCAGGCCTTCATCGACCCCGCCGAACGCGAGGAAGAAGTCGAGGAGGGCGGGATCGTCCCCGAGCCGAGTTATTCGACGTAAGATTCCGATGCAGGAGATACTCTAAGTGGGGCAGCCGATCAAGGCGGCCGCGCGGGCGGCGGAGAGCAGGTTCCGCAAGAAAGCCGAGGAGCGCAAAGTCGAGACCGCCGGCATGATGCGCTGGCTGCTAACCTATGCCGACATGATCACGCTGATGCTGGCGCTGTTCATCATCCTTTTCGCTATGTCGACGATCAGCCGCGTCAAGTTTCAACGCTTTGCCACCTCGATATCCGGCGGATTCGATAACGTGTGGTCGGTAAACCAGCCGCCTAACGGCGGCACGAACGCACATCGGCCTTTCCAGGCGAATGCGTCCATCCCGACGATCTTGAAGCACTTACGCCGCTACGTCGAGCGCAACCGGTTGCAGAGCCAAGTGCAGCTGCGCATGGACCATCGGGGGCTGGTGATTTCGCTGCTCTCGGACAAAGCGTATTACAACAGCGGGAGTGCCCGGCTGCGACCGGAGACCAGAGTCATCCTCAACCGGGTCTATCAGTTCCTCAAACAAGACGACAACTTAATTCGCGTCGAAGGAAACACCGACGACGTTCCGATACATACGCAGAGATATCCATCGAACTGGGAGCTTTCGACCGCGCGCGCGGTAAACGTCGTTCGCTACCTCGTCGAGCGCGACGGGATGCTCCCGACCCGGGTCTCGGCTGCCGGTTACGGGCAGTACCGCCCGCGGGTTCCCAACGATACGGCGGCGCATCGCCAGGAAAACCGCCGGGTCGATATCGTGCTCTTGAATGCCAGCCTCTCTCGCGCCGAGAAAGGGTAGTCGCAGCGTATGTCGAGCCTATCGCAAGAAGAGATCGACGCACTCATCAACCAGCTTTCGCAGGAGCCGCCCAAGGAACCCACGAGTCTGGTTGAGGGGCGGCGCGTCAAATCGTTCGACTTCCGCTTTAACAAGCGTTTGGACAAGTTTTCCAACAACCAGCTGCAGACGCTGCGGACGCTGCATGAGAATTTCACGCGCTTGCTCAACAACTCGTTATCGGTCTACCTTCGTACGCGCGTCGAAGCGACGATCGTCTCGATCGAGCAGATCAGCTACGGAGATTTCATCGCGTCGATCGGCATCCCGTCGATTCTCTCGATCTTTTCGATGGATCCGCTGCCGGGAAGCGGAATGGTGCAAGTCGATTTAAACCTGGTGTTCTCGATCATCGACCGGCTGCTCGGGGGACCCGGCTGGTTTCCGCAACGCTTGCGCGATTTGACCGATATCGAACGGACGCTCATGCAGCGATTCATGGCTCGGATGCTCAACAGTTATCGCGAATCGTGGAACTACCTGCTGACGCTTTCGCTGAAGATCGAGGCGCTCGATTCGAATCCGCAGTTCATTCCGCGCATTATTCCGCTGGATCAAATCGTTGCGTACGTATCGCTGGAACTAAAGGTCGGCGATATGGCCGGCGTGATGAACTTCTGTTTGCCGTACCTCGTGCTCCAGTCCATCGGAACGCAATTGGCGGATTTCCAATGGTCGCCGAGCGTTCTTGCGGGGCGCGGCTTGACGGAAGAAGATATCCAGCAGTTGGCGCGCAACGTCGAGCGCGCGAGCGTGCACGTCGAGGTCGAACTCGGGCGCACGACGGTATCGTTGCGGGATTTGGTCGCGCTCGCGCCGGGAGACTTGATCCTTTTCGACAAGCCCACAGATCGGCCGCTGATCGCCAAGGTAAACGAGATGCGCAAGTTTCGGGTCTTTCCGGGCGTGAATAAGGGCCGCTTAGCGGTCCAGGTTGCCGGGGCCATCGCAGGCGAGGACGAATAGCCCGTTATGCCGGAGATGCAGCAACTAGCCGATACGATGCTGGCCGCCGCCGCGACGGTGCTCGGTCGCCTCGTCGATCAGCCTGTCGATGCCTCGGCGGCTAGCCGGCACGTTCGTGACGGATCGATCCGGACCGATGGGGACGAGCTCGTGACGCGCGCGGAGATCCCGTCGCTCGGCATCGGGGTCGTCGTTCGCTACGCGATTGCCGATATGGAGCGTGTCGTCGGCCTCATGCTCGGTGGGGCCGAGGGGGCCGGGGACGTTGGCGCGGTGCAGCTCTCTATCGTTTCGGAGACGGTTTCACAGATCACCGCCGCCATGGCCGAGCGCCTGGCGACGGCCGTGGGCGCACCGACGGAGGGGATACGGGCCGAATGCTGCAGCGACGCGGCCTCACTGCCGGCTCCGCCGTTTGAATCGTACGAGGGGATGATCCAGGTTGGCAGTGCGGCGGCACCCTCGGTGACGATCGACTTTGACGGCGTGGCACGTTCGAAGCTCTTCGCGGGGGGCCCGACCGCGCCGTCGGCAGCGCCGCCGAGCCAGCCGAGCCGGCCCGAGCCTTCCCGCCGGTCGCAGCCGCAGCCGGCGCCGGCGGCGGCCCAGCCGGTTTCGTTTGCCGCCATGTCGTCGGTCCCGATGCGGTCGGTTCAGCCAAGCCCGGCGAACCTCGATCTCGTCCACGACGTGCCGCTGCAGATCAGCGCCGTGCTCGGCAAGACCGCACTCACGCTGCGGGACGTCGTATCGCTGCAAGCCGGGAGCGTCTTCGAGCTCGACAAACTCTCGACCGATCCGATCGACCTCTACGTCAACAATATTTTGATTGCGCGCGGCGAGGTCGTCGTCGTCGACGACAAATACGCCGTGAAGATCAGCGAGCTCAACCCCAGCGTCGCGAAGTAGGCGTGCCGTGATCGACGCAGTGCAATCGTGAACTTCCTCGGCCAGTACCTGCTGGCGCTGCTGGTCGTAGGGCTGATGCTCTTCGGGCTCTACTCGCTCGTGCGGGCGCTCGGCCGTGGGCGACTGCTCGCCGTCAGCGACAAACGCCTCGTCAGCGTCTTAGAGTCGACCTTCGTAGCCCAGAACACGACGTTACACGTCGTCAAGGTTGGCGATCGATATTATCTGATCGGCGGTGGTTCGGGGCACGTGACGGCGCTAGCCGAGGTGCCGCGCGAAAGCGTCGAGCCGTGGCTGCAGGAACAGCGAAAGCTCTTTGCCGGCCAAACGCAGTCGTTGACCGGCTTTTTGAAATACCTGCGCAAGCCGCAGCGATGACGGGCACGGTCCTGCGCCAGATCTGGCGGCGCCACCGGACGTTCTTGACCGCAGGTGGGGTTGCCGTGCTGGCGCTTTGGGTCATACCCGCGATCGCCGCCGCGGCCGTCGCGCCAACGGCTCCAACGGTTCCGATCCCGCAGATCAACATCGGCATCGGACAGGCCCACAACCCCCAGCAGGTCGCCACGGCGCTGCAGATCCTGCTCCTGCTGACGGTCCTGTCCCTCGCTCCGACGCTGCTCGTGCTGCTGACGTCGTTTACGCGCGTCATCGTCGTGCTCTCCTTCGTGCGTACTGCGCTTGGCACGCAGCAGGTCCCCCCCAATCAGGTGCTCGTCGGGCTGGCGCTACTGCTGACGTTCTTCATCATGAACCCGGTCATCAACGATATCAATCACAACGCGCTGCAGCCTTATATGAAGAACCAGATCAGCCAGTCGCAGGCACTGAACCGCGCTGCCAAACCGTTACGGAAATTCATGTTCAAGCAGACGCGGGAGAAGGATCTGGCGCTCTTCTATAGTCTTTCGAAGGAGCCGCAGCCGAAGACGCGAGCCGACGTCCCTTTCTATATCCTGGTACCGGCGTTCGTCATCTCCGAACTCAAGACGGCCTTCGAGATCGGGTTTGCGATCTACATTCCCTTTATCGTGATCGACATGGTGGTCGCGAGCATCTTGCTCTCGATGGGCATGATGATGATACCGCCGGTCATTATTTCGCTGCCCTTTAAGATCCTGATCTTCCTGCTCGTCGACGGTTGGAACTTGACGGTCGCCGCACTCTTTCAGAGTTACCGATGACCTACGCGGATGCCATCGGAATCGGCCGGGACGCGATCTTCGTCGCGCTGATGGTTACCGCTCCGGTGCTAATCGTTTCGATGATCGTAGGTTTGGTCATCTCGATATTTCAAGCGGTGACCCAGATTCAGGAACCGACGCTCACCTTCATTCCAAAAATCTTGGTCTCGGCGCTGGCGCTGTTGTTTTTCGGGCCGTTCATGCTCGCGTTGCTGACGGATTTTACGACCCGAGTCTTTACGAACCTACACACCTTTACCAGGTGACGGCGGAATGGTCGACGTCTTCGGCCTGACCGCCGCGCAGTTCGAAACGTTCTTGCTGGTGGTGGTGCGGACCGCGACGATGCTCTCGGTCTTTCCAGTGTTTTCGGCGGCGCAGATCCCGAAACTTGCGCGGGTCGGTCTCGCACTGCTGATCTCGTTCGTCATCTACCATACCGTTCCGGTTGTAACGCCGCTCGGAACGCTGTATGCGCTTGCTGCGGCCGTCATCAGCCAGGTGGTCCTCGGGCTGATTGTGGGATTCGTGGCGTTTCTCGTCTTCATGGGCGTGCAGTTTGCCGGCGAGATCGTGGACCTGCAGATCGGTTTTGCCGTTGCCAACGTGATCAATCCGCAAACTCAGCAGCAGGTGACGATCGTCGGCGAGTTCGAGCTTGCGATGGCGACGCTGCTGTTCTTGGTGACGAACTCGCACCTGCTCTTACTGCAGGGCATCGGGGGCTCGTTCCACCTGCTCCCGCTCCCGTACATCAACCTCGATCCGAGCGTTGCCGGAAACGTGATGCTCTTCGTATCTCAGGCGTTCGTGGTGGTCTTTAAGATAGCCGCGCCCGCCTCGGTTGCACTCTTCCTCGTCAACGTCACGCTCGGTTTGATGGCGCGCGTCGCACCGCAGATGAATGTTTTCGTCGTGGGGTTCCCGCTTCAGATCGGCGTCGGGCTGATCATGCTCGGCATCGGCATTCCGCTGCTCGGCTACGTCGCGCCGCAATTGTTCGCTCAGGTCCCGCACCAGATGGACACCGTGATGCGCGGCATGATCCCGCCGTCTCCCTCGCCGTCCCCGACGCCCTAACGAGGCTCCGGGCCCGTCGAAGGACGACGGCGAGCGTGGGTTCGGCGCTCGTGCGTGGGTAAGGGGGCCGTTGCACGAGCGCCGTTCGTCGCTCCGCCCTCCGGGCTGCGCTCCTACTGCTGTGCCTCCTCGCTCTCGCCATCCTGGCTTCGCTCGTCGGTCACAGCCGCTCGTGCAACGGCCCCCTTACCCACGCACGGGACCGTCGCACAACCCGCGTTTCCTGGCCCCGTGTCATCCTGAGCCTGTCGAAGGGCTTGAGTGACGCGACGTTGCGCTTGGTGCTCGTGCGTTATCAGAAGTACGTGAACTGGCCGATCTTGTCGGCTTGGATCTCGGTGAAGTAGACTTTCGAATCCGGACCGAGGGTCATCGGGCCGAGGCCGGCCGCGGCGGTTGGGACCGCGAAGGTCTTGACGGCGAAGGTGCCCGTGACGATCGCTTGATCGATCTGATCGTTGACGGCATCGTCTAGGTAGAAGTTCCCGTCCGCGCCGAGGACCAGGCTGACGGGTTTCGCCCCGGCGGGCAGGGCATCTTCGGTGACGGTGCCGTTGGTCGCGATCCGGCCGAGGTTGCCTGCGCTCTGTTCGTTGAACCAAAGCGCGCCATCGGGACCAAGCACGATCTGGCCGGGCTGCGCGTTGGCCGTGGGCGTCTTGTACTCGGTGATGCCGGGACTCGCCGGCGTGGCGTTAGCCGGGATGCGCCCGATCTGCGAAACCGCGGATTCGGTGAACCAGAGGGCTCCGTCCGGTCCCGCGACGATCGAGGCTAGGCCCGCGTTGGGCGTGAGCCCCGAGGCAAACTCGGTGATGTTTCCGCTCGTATCGATACGGCCGATCTGGTTGGCACCGCCCTCGAGGAACCAGAGGGCACCATCCGGGCCTAGCGTGATGGACCCGGGCTTGGCATTGGGAGTTGGCAGGGCGAACTCGGTGATCGTGCCGCCGGGCGTGATCTCGCCGATCTTGTCGGCCGCGTTCTCGGTGAACCAAAGGTTCCCGTTGGGTCCCGTCGCGATGCCCAGCGGCTGCGCGTTCGGGGTTTGAACGGCGAACTCCACGAAGATGCCGGTCGTCGTCACGGTGCCGATCTTGTCGCCCTGGAGCTCGGTGAACCACAGGTTCCCGTCGGGTCCCTTGGTGATACCGGTCGGCTGGCTGCCCGCCGTTGGCACGGCCCATTCGGCAGAGACCTTGGGGACGACGGGCGGGCTGGTCGGTACCGCGGCGGTAATGAGGCTGTTCTTAGCTGCGCAGCCGCCTAGGGCGAGCAAGCCGATGAGTGACGTGGCCAGCAGGCCGAGGGATCGCCGCATGAACTCTCCTTGAAAATCATTGGTTGAGCGAACCCCGCGCTATTCGCCGTCGGTCCGTCAAAAACTGCGTTCGGGTTACAGGGATTCGGAACCGGCGCCGATTATACGTCATAATGCTTCTGTGCAGCGCGCACGGTGCCTAAGCCGGAGCAGACTGAAAAGGCGACTCCAAAACGCCGCGAAGAGGCACGTAAGCGTGGCCAGGTCGCGAAGAGTCCGGACCTGGCCGGTGCCGCCATCTTTCTCGTCGGCGTATTTGTGTTGCACGCGAGCGCCCAGCGTGCGATCGGGGGGCTGGGCGAGACGATGCGGGCAGTGCTCGACGATATGTCGCGCCGCCCGCATCTTACGGTGGCGTCGGTGTGGCTGCTCTTCGCGCAGGCCTTCGGTGGGATCGGCATCGTTCTCGCGCTGCTCTTCGGCGCCGCGCTGCTCGCCGGCATAGGCGCCAACGTGCTGCAGGTTGGATTCCGCTTCACTCTGCAGCCGTTGGCTCCGAGTTTTTCGAAGATCAATCCAGCTGCCGGCATCGCGCGGCTGTTTTCGAAACAAGTCGCGGTCAATCTGCTCAAGCAGATTTTGAAGCTTGCGGCCGTCTTTGTTATTGTCTACACCAGCGTTGCCCTCCACCCCTCGCTGTTCTACCGGGTCGCCGATCTGACGACGCCGCAAGTCGTGCAGTACGTAAGCGATGTCGTCTACGGCATCGCCTGGAAGTTCGGTTTGCTGCTGCTCGTCGTGGCACTGCTGGACTACGCTTACGAGCGCTGGCAGTTCGAAGAGAACCTGAAGATGACCAAGCAGGAGGTGAAGGACGAATGGCGCCAGTCCGAAGGCAGTCCTGAGGCCAAAGCCGCCTTCAAACGCAGGCAGCGCGAGTTCGCACGCAGGCGGATGATGGCTGCAGTTCCGAAAGCAACGGTCGTGGTTACCAATCCGACGCATTTTTCCGTCGCGCTCGAGTGGGATGAGGAGAAGATGGAGGCTCCCGTCGTTACGGCCAAGGGCGCGGATCTCTTGGCCAAGCGCATCCGTGAGATTGCAGCCGAGCACGGGGTCCCCGTCATGGAGAACGCGCCGCTGGCCCGTACGCTGTACTCGAGCGTCGAGCTGGGGCGGGCGATTCCGCCCAATCTCTACGCGGCCGTCGCTCAGGTGATCGCGTTCGTCTTCCGCCTCAAGCAAAGGACGATCGCGTGACGACGACCGCGGGCGGCGTACTTCGGAAGATCGGCGATACGGCGCCGGTCTGGGTTGCGGGCGCCTCGGTGATGCTCGTCATCTTGATGATCGTTCCCGTGCCCTTCCCGGTGCTCGATTTCTTGCTCACGATCAACATCTGCGTAGCGCTCTTGATCATCGGCGTCTCGCTCTACGCAGAGAACGCGCTCGCGTTCAGCGTCTTTCCGACGCTGTTGCTGATCATCACGCTCTTCCGGCTCTCGCTCAACGTTACCGCCACGCGCCTGATCCTGCTGCACGGGTATGCCGGTCAGGTCATCAACTTTTTCGGGCAGATCGTCGTAGGGGGGAACTACGCGGTCGGCTTCGTGATCTTCCTCATCCTGATCGTCATCCAGTTCGTCGTCATCACCAACGGCGCGTCGCGCGTCGCCGAAGTCGCCGCCCGCTTCACGCTCGACGCGATGCCCGGGAAACAGCTGGCGATCGATGCCGATCTCAACGCCGGCCTGATCACCGAGGCCGAGGCGCGGCAGCGCCGGAAAGATATCCAGCGTTCCTCCGACTTCTACGGCGCGATGGACGGTGCGAGTAAGTTCGTTCGCGGCGATGCCATCGCCGCGCTCATCATAGTCGCGATCAATACGGTGGGCGGTTTCATCATCGGCATGACCCAGATGCACATGTCGATCGTCCAAGCGCTGCAGCATTTCACCCTGCTGACGATCGGCGAAGGCATCGTCACGCAGGTTCCGGCTCTGCTGATTTCGACCGCGACCGGCATTATCGTCACGCGTGCGGCGGCCGAAGGCAACTTCGGCTCGGACCTGACCAAGCAGCTCTTCGCCCAGCCCAACGCCACGTTGATCGCCGCAATCATGACCTTCATCTTCGGAGCGGCCGGACTCGTGCGCCCGCTGATGTGGCTCGCCTCCGGCTTGTTGTTATACCTCTACTTCCGCCAGCGTGCTGCCGCACCCGCGGCGATCCCCGGGCAGGCTGGTGGGACGCAACACGGAGCACTCGCAATGGGTGCCGGCGCAGGCCAAGCAAAGCCGGCCGAGAGCGTGATCCCGCTGCTCTCGTACGACCCGATGGAACTTGAGATCGGATTCGGCTTGATCCCGCTGGTAGACGTCAGCCAAAATGGCGACCTGCTCGAACGCATTACGCTGATTCGCCGGCATGCCGCACGGGATCTCGGGATCGTCGTTCCGCCCATCCGCGTTCGCGACAATCTCCAACTGCGGCCGAGCGGCTACGTCGTGAAGATCTACGGGCTAGAGGTTGCTTCCGCCGAGGTTATGGTCAGCCGCCTGCTGGCGATGAATCCCGGTACGGCGACGCAAGCCATCGAAGGCATTTCCACGACCGAGCCGGCCTTCAACCTGCCGGCGCTCTGGATCTCCGAGTCCGCGCGGACCGAAGCGGAGATGGCCGGTTACACCGTCATCGACCCGACCAGCGTCGTCGCGACGCATCTCACCGAGATCATCAAGAGCCATGCGCCGGATCTCCTGGGGCGTCAAGAGACGTCGGCGCTGCTCGACAACGTTAAGACCCATTATCCGGTGGTCGTCGACGAACTCGTACCGGCGCTCCTCACCGTAGGCGAGATCCAACGCGTTCTGCAAAATCTCTTGCGCGAGCGCATCCCCATCCGTAACCTTCTGCTGATTCTGGAGACGCTGGCCGACTCTGCGCGGGCGAGCAAGGACGTGGACTTCCTCACCGAACGCGTGCGTGCGGCCATGGCGCGCCACATCTGCGCCGAGTATGCCGAAGACGGTCTGCTCTCGGTGATCACCGTCGATCCGCGTTTGGAGGCGCTGCTCGGCGAGGCCGTACGGCGTGGAGAGGATGCCTACGCGTTGCTCGATCCGAACACCGTCGCGAAGATCTATACTTCGCTCACCACGCAGATGCAGGCCGCGCAGGCCGCCGGCCTGCATCCGATCGTCCTCAGCTCGCCGCCGGTGCGCTTGGCGCTCAAGCGGCTGACCGAGCGAGCCGCTCCGCAGCTGGTCGTCCTCTCGTATTCGGAGATCGCACCGGGCATGCGTGTCGAGTCCATCGGGCAGGTATCGACCACCGACGAAGTTGCCGAGCCCGTGGAGACCTCCACGCCGTGAGCGAGGCAGGCTGATGTTTCGCGGAATCTTCGGCGCGCGCTCGCGTCCGGATGTGACCGACCGGCTTCCGGTGCCGCTTACCTTCGTCGACGTCGCCGTAATGGGGCGGCCGGCGAAGTCGGCCTCAGTCGAGGAGGTCGGCCCCAGAGCCATCGTCCTCGGCGGCGTGCTCGGGCGCGTGGGTGACTCGGCCGCCTTTAGTTACAGCACGCCGAGCGGGCGCTACCGTTTCACGAGCCGCATTACCGCCGTGCGTGAAGGAGCGACCGTCTTCGACCTTCCCAAGCGCATTGAGGCGCTGAGCGGAACGGCGCAGAAACGCAGCAGCCTCCGGCTGGATACGCTCGTCGCCGGGCAGTGGCGGCTGGCTCCGGGCGGCGCCGGAGTCGGCGACTTCATGCGCGGCAGCGTGCGGGATATCAGCCGCGGCGGCTGCGCTCTGATCAACGACCGAATGCTCAAAACCGGCCAGATGGTCGAGGTGCGCCTGGATCTGCAACGATCCGCGGTGCCGTTAGTGGCGCTCGGCGAGGTCGTACGCTCCGAGCAGATTCCGACCTCCGGTAAGTACTCGCACGGGCTGCGCTTCCACGGTCTGCGCCCGGAGGACGATCAAGCCATCTTGGCGTTTATCAACAAGAAGCTCGCGGATCTGCGCAGCCGGGGCCTGGCGTAGGAGGTCGACCGCCTCCTTCTGGGCCCATCCTTAAAGAAAGGTTCAGCTTCGACCGATGAGGTCAAGAGAAGGTGCGCGTCCCGCGGTGCGCGTGCCTTGATTTGGGACAGGGAGATATCCATGAGCAAGCGGGTCCTCATCGTCGACGACGCGGTCGTCATGCGCATGATGATCAAAGGGATCCTCAGCAAGAACGGCTTCGATGTCGTCGGCGAAGCCCAAAATGGCGTCGAGGCCGTCGACAAGTATCGGACGCTGCAGCCCGATCTCGTGACGATGGATATGGTCATGCCGGAGATGGACGGCATCACTGCCGTCAAGCAGATCATCGGCCAGGATCCGAACGCTCGCATCATCATGTGTACCTCTATGGGGCAGCAGGCGCTCGTCGTAGAGGCGATCCAAGCCGGGGCGAAGTCGTTCATCACGAAGCCGTTTCAGCCGCCGAAGATTCTCGAAACGATCAGCAAGGTGCTGAGTTGAACGCGCCGGGGATCACGCTTAGCGACCTGCAAAAGGATGCGCTCAAGGAGGTCGGCAACATCGGCGCGGGTCATGCCGCGACGGCGCTCTCGCAACTTCTCAACACGAAGATCAATCTGCGCGAACCTCGGATCGACGTAATCAAGTTCCGCGATCTGGCTAGCCGCGTTGGCCACGAGAGCCGTACCGTTGCGGCGCTGCACATGTACATCCGCGGGGAAGCTCCGGGGCAGATGGTCGTGCTCTTCGATCGCGACCAGGCGATCGATTTCGTCGGCGTGTTCTTGAAACGTGTGATCGGCGACATCCAGATCTTCGATTCCATCGCCGACTCGACGCTCAAAGAGCTCGGCAACATCATCGCCGGAGCGTATCTTACGGCGATCGTTCAGCTCACCGGCCATCACCTGCTTCCCTCCGTGCCGACCCTTTCGTACGGGACGATCCAAGCAGCTTTCCGCACCCTGATGTCGATCTTGCCCGATCAGGACGTCTTCTTGATCGAGAGCAGCTTCCTCGATAAAGAGAAGGAAGTTGCCGGCCAGTTTATCCTGATCCCAGAGACCAGTTCCTTGGGCCCGCTGCTCTCCGTTTTCGGGGTAGAGTAGCCGAAGGACGTCGGCTGCATGTCTGACGATCTGTTCGATAGGTCCGAGTTCGTCGCGTATTTTCGCGACGAAACGGAAGATCTGCTGCAAGAGATCGATGCAAATCTCTTGCAGTTGGAGAACTTCGTCTCGTCGGAGCGTGTCGATCCGGAGATCGTAAACGCATTGTTCCGCGGCTTGCACACGATCAAAGGCAGCGCCGGCATGCTGCAATTCGGAAGCATCGCGAATCTCGCCCATAAACTCGAAAACCTCTGCGACCTGCTGCGCAAGGAGCGCATGCCGCTCTCCGAAGGCTGCGTCGACATCCTATTCTTGGGGCGCGACGTGCTGAAGGATCTGGTGGATGCTGCGATCGCCGGGCGCGAGGGCGATACCGCAGGGGTGGAGCAGGTCGTAGAGCGTCTCGATCGCTTCGTGGCGGTCTACGAGGAGACGTCCCAGGTCATCGACGGCGAAGTCGGTCCGACGCATCGCTTCGAAGAGGAAGCGCAGGCGGAGATTCGGGCCGCCGGCGTTGCGGAAATCGAGGCCTTCGAGGCCGAAGTGGCTCGCATGCTCGCCGCTGCCGAGGCGGCGCGGCGCGATGAACCGCCGGCGGAACGTGTGGTGCCGGCAGAGACGGCGAGGGCCCCCGAGCCGGAGGCCGCACCTGCCGCGAATGCTATCGAGAAGCCCGCAGGCGAGCAAAAGCACCGCGCGAACGCGCACCAGACCATTCGCGTGGATATCGAGCGCCTCGATACGTTGCTGAATCTGGTCGGCGAGCTGGTCATCAACCGCACGCGTATCTCCGATATCGCCGAGACTCTGGATCGCTCGTTCGGCCGTAAGAACGGCGCCGCCGACGGCTCTGCGGGCGCGCTCGTGCCGTTAGCGAAAGACCTCGCGGAGAGTTCGGCGCTGCTGGCGCGAACCACGAGCGAGATCCAAGAGTCGATCATGAAGGTCCGCATGGTGCCGATCGGGCAGGTGTTCGATCGCTTTCCGCGGGTGCTGCGCGACATCGCCAAGGCGCGGCACAAAGAGGCCGAATTGCGAATCTCCGGTGCCGATACCGATCTCGACAAAACCATTGTCGACGAAGTCGGCGAGCCGCTGATGCATCTACTGCGAAACTGCGTCGATCACGGCATCGAACTGCCCGAGGTGCGCGAGCGGCTCGGCAAGCCGCGGTCCGGCACCATCGCGCTCAATGCCTATCACGAGGGAAACCAGATCATCATCGAGGTGACCGACGACGGTAGCGGCGTTGATTTGGAGAGGGTCCGGGCCCGCGCCATCAAGCAGGGCTTGATCTCCGCCGACGATCGGCTAAGCGACCGCGAGATCGTCGAACTCATCTTTACTCCAGGATTCTCGACCGCTGAGGTGATTTCGGACGTCAGCGGACGCGGCGTCGGTATGGACGTCGTGAAGAAGAACATTACGCGCTTGAAGGGTGTCTTCGACGTGAACACCGAGGCGGGCGTCGGCACGAGGTTTACGATCAAACTGCCGCTCACGCTGGCGATTATCCAGGCGTTGCTCGTACGCGTCGCCGACGAACTCTATGCCATTCCTTTGGACTCGGTCATCGAGTCGCAGCGCGTCGAGATGAGCGAGATGCGGACCGTGCACGGCAACGAAGTCATAACGCTTCGCGGCCAGGTCGTTCCGCTGGTGCGTATCGCCGAGGTCTTCGAGCTCGGCGGCCGGCGCGATCCGGAGAAGGCCATGATCGTCGTCGTCGGCCTGCAGGGCCGCCAGGTCGGGCTGGTGGTCGACGCGTTCCAGGGCGAACAGGAGATCGTGATCAAGCCGCTCTCCGACGTCGTCGGCCGCATCCCCGGCATCTCGGGGGCCACGATCTTGGGAAACGGCGCCATATCGCTCATCATCGACGTCCACTCGCTGGTTTCGGAAGCAAACGTGAACGGCCGCGTCGCGCGGGCCGAATATTCGGGGGTCTGAATGCAGGAAAAACTCGACCGACAGCAGCTCTCCGGCGACGCCGTGAAAGTCGTTTCGTTTCATCTCGGCAGCGAAGAGTACGGAGTAGATATCTCTCAGGTACAAGAGATCATCCGCATGGTCGCCATCACGCACGTGCCGCGCGCGCCGCATTTCATGGAAGGCGTCATCAATTTACGCGGGCAGTTGATTCCGATCGTCGATCTTCGGTCGCGTTTCGGGATGCCGCGGGCCGAACATACCAAGAGCACGCGCATCGTGGTAACGGAGATCGGAACCAAGCGCGTCGGCATCGTCGTCGATAGCGTATCCGAGGTCTGTAACATTCCGATCGAAAGCATCGAAGATGCGCCGGAGATGATCGCCGGCGTCGGCACGGAGTACATTCAAGGCGTGGGTAAGATCGGTGCCCGCTTGATCGTGCTGCTCGACCTCACGATGGTTATGAGCGGCGAGGAGAAGCGCCAGCTCGAGGCGCTGGAAGCGAGTCCGCCCGCCCAGTAACGGCAAGGAAAGCAGGCCATTTGAGCCCGGGTGACGGTATACTGGACGTGCCATGCACACCCGTTTGATCGCCGTTCTCGTCCTCGGGGCGCTCGCTCCCGTCTCTGCCGCCGTCGTCCCGGCGCCGAGCCCCACGCCGCTCAAGGAGATCGCCCACGTAAAGTCTTCGATGTTTTGCAGCGCGTTGAAGCGGAATATCGGGCCGGCCATCGGAGCGGTCTTGCAGAACGACCGGATGATCGCAGCCAGCAAGCCGCTCTTCGCAAATTATTATACGGCGAGTGCTACGGCGACGAAGGATTTTCGGGCGGGCAAGGATTTGGACGTCGCGCGCATGGAGAGCCTGATAACGCCGATGGTCGCCAACGTGAGCTCGATCGAGCGGCTGCTCGACCAGCCCGGCGCTTTTCCGGCCGTTGCACGCACGGACGAAGATCGCAAGATGCTGGCTATGCGCGATCAGTTGCGGAGCGTACTCGCGCAGCAGAAGAACGCGCTCAACCTCATCTCTGGTTTCGTCGACACGCAGCAACTCGGCGAGCTACAGCAGGAAGGAACGCGCTATAACGCCGCGCTCACCACCGCCGACGTTCGCGCCGGCAATTCGGCCAATCCGAGCCCGGCGAACCCGAACTCGCCTACGAACACGAGCAATTCCAGCACGAGCGGTGATGCCGGCTTGCTCAACGCCGGTCTCTCCGACAGCACGAAGAAAGGCGATCCGCGCTTCAAGGACAACAAAATGCTGGTCGGGGCCAACCCGTTGACGCCGTTCGTTCAAGAGGTGGGGCTGCTCCAGGAGCGCATCGGCGTCACCGAACGGAAGACTGCAAAAACGATCCTCGCCTCTGTCTCGCTCTGCGGCGGTCACACGCCCGAGGCGCCGTCGCCGGGACCCTCCGCAACACCGTAACCGCCGCCGCCCGGCGTCTGGACTACGAGCGTTTCGCCGGCCGCGAGCGTTAGCGTGCACTTGGCGGGCACGCCCTCTTCGCAGTCGCCGCGCACGATTGCATGCCGGCCGGTCGCTCCCGGCGTGCCGCCGCGCGCGCCCGGCGGCCGAAGGGTATGGCGCTCGGCTAGCAGCGAGACGCGTGCCGTTCCGTCGGTTATCTGAAGTGCGCGAATCAACCCGTCGCCGCCACGATGCCGGCCGGCACCGCCGGTACCATCGGCGAATTCGTACCGCGTGACCCGCAGCGGATAGTCGCGTTCTATCGCTTCGATCGGTGTGTTGCGGGTGTTGGTCATGTGGCATTGGATGCCGTCGATGCCGTCCATCGTTGGTCGCGCACCCATTCCGCAGCCGTTGGTTTCGTAGAAAGCCCACCCGGTGCCGTCGCCGCGTACGCCGCCCATCGTAACGTTGCTCATGGTGCCGCCGCTTGCGGCGGGCACGCGTTCCGGCGCCGCAAGCGCTAGAACCTGGAGCACGACGTCGGCATTTCGCGTGCTCGTCTCGACGTTGCCGCCCGAAACGGGGGCGGGCCGCCGCGGGTTGAGCAGCGTGCCGTCCGGCACGTCGGCAAAGACCGGCCGGAAGCAGCCGTCGTTCATCGGAATCGTCGGGTCCGTTACCGCGCGCAGAGCATAATGTATTCCCGAGAGCGTGACCCCGTATACCGCGTTCATGGGGAACGGCAGTTGTGCGCTAGTGCCCGCATAATCGAAATGTGCCGTGCCGTCGCGCAGTTCGAGCCGTAGCGCGATGCGGATCGACGCTGCTCCATTGCGGTCCTCGAGAAAGTCCTCGCCTTCAAAGACGCCGTCCCCTAACGTGCGTAGCGCGGCGCGCATGCGCCGCTCGCTTGCGCCGAGAATCCGCTCGATTGCGGCTTCGACCGGCGCTGCTCCGAAACGTTCGTATAATTCCAAGAGCCGTCGCTCGCCGGTAAACGCTCCCGCGATCTGGGCGCGCAGGTCGCCGGAGCGTGCCTGCGGCGTCCGCGAGTTGGCGCGAAAGAGTGCGACCGTCGCCGCGACGATTTCGTCGCGCTCGACAAGGCGCGTCGGCGGTACGATGAGGCCTTCGGCGAAGAGATCCTGGGCGTCGGCCGGCATCGAGCCGGGAGCCATTCCGCCCACGTCTGCATGGTGTGCTTTATTGGCCGCGTAGCCGGCGAGCGCACCGCGGAAGAAGATCGGGCGCACCACGGTGACGTCGTTGAGATGCGTTCCGGAGACGTACGGATCGTTGACGACCCACATCTCGCCTTCCCGGACGCCGCCATACTCCTCTCGAATCGTTCGCAGCGTTTCGCGCAGGCCCCAGGGCAGCGAGCCGAGATGCACGGGAATGTGCTCGGCTTGTGCCGTCAGGCGGCCGTGGCGGTCGAAGAGCGCGCACGAGTGGTCGAGGCGCTCCTTGATGTTGGGCGAGTAGGCGCTGTTGCGCACCGCGATGCCCATCTCTTCGCTCGCATAGACGAGCGAGCTCTTGATGAGCTCAGTTGCGATCGGGTCGATCTGCATCCCGGTATCCTTCGAATCCGGCATAACGAATCAGCGCTTCAAACGGGCCGCCGTACGCGAACGCATCGCGCCAAAGCTGCCGCGCCCGGCGTAGGTTCTCCGCGTACTCGTGCGCGGCCCGCCGTAGCATCGAGTGGGCGCCGCGTTTGCGCGCGAGGTCCCGCAGCAGGGCGCAATCGTGCACGCTGCCGAGCGCGTCTTGGATCTCGACCAGCTGCGTGGCTGCCGGTTGCATCTGCGGCAGCTCGTGAGCGAAACGCTCGAGCGCGTAGCGCATGCGCTTGCACGCGATCCGCAACGCGTGGAGGCGGTCTTCATCTTCGGAAACGATCGCGACGCCCGCCGCCAAGCATTCGGCAAACCGAATCGCAACGATGCGCCCCGTCGCTTCGAACGGATCGCGCGCGTCTTCGAAGTCGATGCTGCGGGCGCTCACGCGCCAAGCTCCGCACGCCCGCGACGTAGCGCGTTCTCGAGCCGTCTGAGGGCGCGCCCGCGGCGTTTGCGTACGGCGCGTGCGAGACCTTCCAATTCCGCGCGTTCCCTTCCGTCGGTAGCGGCGCGATAGCCGTCCAGACGCTCGAGCAGTACGTCCGCATCGCGTGCGCGGCCGCACAGGTCCCTCGCGGCTTTGACGCGAGCCCTTAGTTCTGCGGCGCGCGGGAGGCAACCGCCAAGATCCTCGAGCGCCGCGTGCAAGCGCGCCAGCGCGATCCGCGCCGTATGTAGCCGCCGCGCCGAGCGCGGTCTCTCGCGCAGGCTGCGCAAGGCGTCCTCGGCGGCCTCACTTTGCGTACGGACCAGCGCGCCGCCCCACGCGCGGACGGATTCAGCGAGCGGCATGCGATCCGCGTTCCAACCGCAGATACTCGCCGTCATCTCGCGCGCTCCAACCCGGCGGCACATAGCCGCACGCGTCGTACTGTTCGACGAACGCCGGGCCGTCTATGGCGGCGCCGCGCGCCACGCCGTCGCGCGCGTAGACCGGGGCTTCGACGAAGCCACCCTCCAGCCAGAGCTTTCGCGACGCGGCCGGAGCGCCGGTCCGAGCGCGCGCGGCTACGGGCCGGCGCACGCGCTCCGGCAACGTTCCGATCGCCGTCGATCGCGCGTTCACGATCTCGACCGTCTCTTCGGGCACCGCGTAACCGTATCGTTGCCGGTGCCTTTCGTGGAAAGCGGCGATCAGCGCTTGGATCGTTGGCTCGTGCGGGAGGCCGATCTCGAAACTCTGTCCACGGTAGCGCGCGTCGTACTCGCGAGAAAAAGAGATCGCATCTTCCGCAACGCCTTGCTCCCGTAAGGTACGCCGCCCGTCGTCTTCGAGGCGCGCGAAGAGCCTCTCGAGGTCGCCGACGTCGAGTTGTGCCGCCTCCCTCAGGACCGGCGCAACAGCCCGCGCACGCAGCTCGGCTACGAGTAAGCCGTGAGCGGAGTAGAGGCCGGGATGGCGGGGAACGAAGACGCGCGCGATGCCGAGCTCTTCGGCGAGCGCACAACCGTGCAGCGGGCCGTTGCCGCCGAACGCGATCATCGTGAAATCGCGCGGATCCAATCCGCGTTCGATCGTAACGATGCGCAAAATTTTGGCCATCTGGGCATCGACGATTTCGACGATGCCGGCGGCGGTCTCGCAGGGCGTCATTCCTAGCCGCCCGGCTAGCTTTGCGATGGCTCGCTGCGAGCGGCGCGCGTCGATCGGGAAGGTGCCGCCCAGCAGGTGCGTTTGGTTCAGGCGCCCGAGCACGACGTTCGCGTCGGTAACCGTCGCACGCTCTGAGCGGCCGTAACACGCCGGACCAGGATCCGCCCCGGCGGAGACCGGGCCGACGCACAGCGAACCGCCGTCGTCAATCCAGGCGATCGTTCCACCGCCAGCGCTGATCTCGGCCAGATCGACGAAGGGGAAGCGAACGGGGTACCCGCTCCCCTTGACGGCGCGTCCGCCGTGCGTCATACCGGCCGCTTCGAACTCCCCTACGACCTGCACGACGCCGTCGAGGACCGTGCCGGCCTTCGCGGTAGTGCCGCCCATATCGAACGAGAGCAGGCGGCGCATACCGAGGGAACGGGCGGCACTCGCCGCAGCGATGACGCCGCTCGCGGGTCCGCTTTCGATGATGCTTGCCGGACGGCTTGCGGCGCGGCGGGCGGTAGCCATGCCGCCGTCGCTCTGCATGACGTAGAGGGGCGCATCGACGCGGCGCTGCCGCAGCCCGTCGGCGAGCCGGTCGACGTATCTACGAACGATCGGCAGCAGCGCTGCGTTCACGATCGCCGTCGAAAAACGCTCGTACTCGCGGTACTCGGGATCGATCTCCGAAGATCGCGCGATCGCGATATTCGGAAGCGCGCGTGCGATCGCATCGGCCAAGCGGCGCTCGTGCGCGTCGTTCGCGTAGCTGTGCAGCAATCCGATCGCGACGGCGACCACTCCGCGCGCGCGCAGTTCGCCGACGACGCGTTCGATCTCGGCATCGTCGAGCGGAACGATCGTATCGCCGCGATAGTCGATGCGTTCCCTCACGGGGATGCGGTCTTCACGTGCTACGAGCGGATGCGGTCGCTTGACGAAGAGGTTATAGACCTCGCTGCGGTTCTGGCGGCCGATCTCGATGACGTCGCGGAACCCGTGCGTGGTGACGAACGCAACGTGTGGAAGTTCGAGATGCATCTGCCCGAGCAGTGCGTTGGTCGCGATGGTGGTAGAGTGCGAGAGGAACTCGACGACCGGTCTTTGCGCGTGGCGTGCGAAGAGCGCATCGAGCGCTGCCAGCACACCGAGTTCGGGGGCGCGTGGAGTCGTGGCGACCTTGAGTGCGGTCAGATCGCCCGTATGCGTGTCGACGGCGACGAGATCGGTGAACGTTCCCCCGACGTCGATCCCGACGCGCAGTGTGAGCGGCATCGTTGCGGTGGTTCAACGGGCGTTGCGGCAGGCCTCGGGCGCTGCGAGCCTCCCTCAGCGGAGCATTGACATCGAACGTATGTTCGATTAGGATGGTCTCCCATGGCACTGACGGCCCCCTCCGCAACCGCCCGGTCCGAGATCTTTCAGGCCTTGAAGGCGAGCCTGGATATGCGCTCGGCGACGGCCGTGGAGGACGAGGCGATCCTGCCCAGCGGCTTCGCGGAGCTCGACCGCGCCCTTTGCGGAGGGCTGCCGCGGGGTGGGATCGCTATCCTCGAAGGGAATCCGAGCTCGGGGCGGATGGCCATCGCCGCACGTTTCCTGGCGCAAGCGACGGCGCGCGGGCTGGCTGCGGCCGTCGACGACGGGGGGCTCTATCCGCCCGATCTCGCGCGGGCGGGCGTGGCCCTAGAGCGGCTGCTGGTGGTCCCGGCCGAACGCCCGCTCGAGATTGCGCGCGCGGCCGATATTCTGCTGCGCTCGCGAGCCTTCGGCGTGGTGCTCCTCGCGCAGGCGCCGTTACGGACGGCGCTCTGGTCTCGCCTTCGGGATCTCGCGCAGAAGGCCGCCGCGCTGCTCCTCGTCGTCGGCACGCAGGCGGAGAGCGATCTCGCATCGTTTGCGAGCGCGCGCCTGCACTGTGCGATCGAGCGCGTTTCGTGGACCGGTGCGCCGGGGCCGTTCTGCGAACTCGCGGGATACGAGATCGGCGCGCGCGTGCTCAAGCGGCGGCGCGCGATACCGGGCACGGTCGCGCGCGTGCACGCGCTCGCAAAGCGCGGCGGCGCGCTTTAACTGCGCCGGCGTCACGATGTTGCTCTGCATCCAGGTTCCAGGTTTTGCGGTGGCCGTTACCCGCACGCGCGAGGTGTGGAACGCCATGCTCGACGCTCTCGACGCGCTCTCGCCGCTCGTCGACGACCTGGCCGAAGGCACGACCTACCTCGATATGCGCGGCATCGACGGCGCGCCCGGCGACTGGGTGCGGCGCGCGCACGGCGCCCTCGCGGAGTTCGGCCTCCCATTACGAGTCGGCGTCGCCGCGAACAAGTTCGTCGCCCGCGCGGCGGCGAGCGTACGTGACGGATGCATCTGCGAACCGGGAGGCGAGCGGGCGCTGGTCGCACCGCTGCCGCTCGATCTGCTCGGGCTCGATCCGCCGACGCTGGAACGCCTGCACCTTTTCGGCGTTCGTACCCTCGGAGAACTGGCAGGCCTGCCGCACGGTCCGTTCGTGCGGCGTTTCGGCCGCGCGGCGTCGCTTTGGCACGCACACGCCTGCGGCGTCGACCCGGAACCGGTATCTCCGCGCGCGCGCGAACTACAGATCGACGCATCGCTCTACGGCGAAGGTACGGCGGAGCGTGCGGAGCAGGTGTATTTCGCGCTGCGCCTGCTCGTCGAGCGCGTCTGCTGCGATCTCTCCCGTGCGGGTAAGGCCGCGGCGCTGTTGCAGGTGACTCTCGAATGTGAGAACGGCGACGTGCGCGAGTTGCAGGTTGGGCTAGCGCGAGCGACGAGCGATCCGCGCGCGATGCTGGACGTCCTGCGCGCGAAGATCGAAGGCGCGTCCTTCGGCGCTCCGATATCCGGCTTGCATCTGCGCGCGGCACGGTTGGAAGAGGGCGGCACGCCGGCCGCGCTCTTTGCGTGCGGCGAACCAGATCCACAGGCCGTGGCCGTGGCGCTCGCACGGCTGGAAGCGGTATTGGGTGCGAGCGGTTCCCGCGCGCGCGTCGTGCCGGCGCGCCGCGTGGAGGCGCGTTTCGCGTACGACGTATTCCTTCCACCGGCGCCCTTTGCGCACGACGCTCTTGCGGAGCCGGTCGCACCGTCTACCGTTCCGCAGTTGCGCTTGCTAGCGGTACGCGAGATCGACGTCGTGCTCCGCGGTAACGCGCCGTCGTTCGTCGGTTCTCCGCCGCGAGCGGTGATCGACTGCGCGGGGCCGTGGCGTATCGATGAAGGCTGGTTCGATACGCCCGTCGCGCGCGACGAGTTCGACGTTCTTCTCGAAGACGGCGCGCTCTATCGCATCTATCGCCAAGGCGAGCGCTGGTACGTGCGGGGGGCGTATGATTGATTGGCACAAATGAATACGCCGAGCTGCACTGCTGGTCGAATTTTACGTTTCTCGAGGGTGGGTCGCATCCCGAAGATCTGGTCGACCGGGCGTTGGAACTCGGCCTGAGAGCGCTGGCGCTGACCGATCGCGACGGCCTCTACGCTGCGGTGCGCTTCTCCAAACACGCGAAGGCACGCGGCCTACCGGCGATCGTCGGAAGCGAGCTCGCCTTCGAAGACGGCGGCCGCATCGTGCTGTTGGTCGAAAACGAGCGGGGGTATGCCAACCTCTGCGAACTTATATCGGTCGCCCAATTACGAGGAAGCAAAGGCGACGCGCGCCTGCGGGTCGAGGATCTCGACGGGCGGGCCGAAGGGATCGTGCTCGTCTCCGGCGGTGCGGGCGGTGCGATCGAGCGCGCGCTGCTCCGCGGCGAGCGGGCGGAAGCCGTTCGACTAGCTTCGACGTTACGCGACCTCTTCGGCGAGCGTTTGTATTTGGAACTGCAGATGCACTTGCACCCCGCCGACGCGCGCCGCTGCAAGGCGCTGCTCGAACTCGCGCGCGATCTGCAGGTATCGTGCGTTGCGACTAACGGCGTCGTCTACGCGCGCAAGAGCGACGCGCGCCTGGCCGACGTTCTGCTCTGCATCAAGCACAAAACGAATCTCTCACACGCGCGCGCAAAAACGCTGCTGCGCCCCAACGCGGAGTACCATCTCAAAGAGCCGCGCATGATGGCGCAGATCTTTGCCGGCTATCCAAAAGCCGTCGCCAACACGATGGCGATAGCCGAGCGGTGCGCGTTTCGGCTCGATCGCCTCGACGGGCAGTTTCCACTGTTTCCGGCTCCCATAGGATATACGCGGCAACGTTACCTGCGCGAACTCGTCTACCGCGGCGCGGCCGAACGCTATGGAAGCGCGCTCGCTCCGGAAGTCGAACGTCAGATCGAGTACGAATTGGGGATCGTCGCGAAGCTCGATCTGGCCGGCTACTTCTTGATCGTATGGGATATCGTGCGCGCGGCCGGCGAGATGGGCGTACTCTGCCAGGGCCGCGGTTCGGCGGCGAACTCGGCGGTCTGTTACGCGCTCGGCATCACGGCGGTGGACCCCATCGGCAGCCGGCTGCTCTTCGAGCGTTTTCTTTCGGAGGAGCGCAGGGAAGTTCCGGATATCGACGTCGATTTCGCGCACCAAGACCGCGAGCGGGTAATTCAGTACGTCTACGAGCGGTACGGCCGCGCGCACGCGGCGATGGCGGCGGAGGTCGTTACCTACCACGCCCGCTCGGCGATTCGAGACGTAGGCAAAGCCATCGGGATGACGCTCGCGCAAGTCGAAGCGGTCGCGCGCGAATACGATACGTGCGAATCGCTCGCCGGCGCAACCGGCAGGCAATTGCTCGAGTTGTGCAAGCGTATCGATGCTTTCCCACGTCACATGGGGATTCACTCGGGTGGGATGGTCATCACGCGCGATCCGTTGGTGCGCGTTGCGCCGGTCGAGTGGGCGACGATGCGCGACCGTACGGTCCTCCAATGGGATAAAGACGACCTCCAAGATTTGGGTCTCATCAAGATCGATCTACTTGGCCTGGGCATGCTCTCGCTCTTGAGAGAGGCCTTCGCCCTTCAAGCGCGCACCGAGAGCGGTGCCGCGGGGGCACTCCCCCGGCCTGCGCCGCTAGGGCTTCACAGCATCCCCCCCGGCGATCCCGAAACTTACGCTATGCTGCAGCGAGCAGACACGATCGGCGTCTTTCAGGTCGAATCGCGCGCGCAGCAGTCGATGCTGCCGCGTATGAAGCCTGCGTGCTTTTTCGATATCGTGATGCAGATCGCAATCATCCGCCCGGGCCCGATTCAAGGCCGGATGATCCATCCGTTTTTGCGTCGCCGTGAAGGGCTCGAGCCGGTAACCTATCCCCATCCGAAACTCGAACCGATTCTCGCGCGCACGCTTGGGGTGCCGCTCTTTCAAGAGCAGGGGATGCGCATGGCGATCGAAGCGGCCGGCTTCTCGCCGGGGCAGGCCGATCGCTTGCGGCGCGCGATGGGCCACAAGCGATCGCAGGGGCGCATGCGCGAAATCTATCCGAAGCTGGTCGAAGGCATGGTCGAAAACGGCATCGACCGAGCCGCCGCCGAGCGGCTCTTCCACATGCTGGAAGGCTTCGCCGATTACGGGTTTCCCGAATCGCACGCGGCGAGTTTCGCGCTGCTCACCTACGCGTCGGCGTATGTGAAATGCCACTATCCGGCGGTCTTTGCGGCCGCGATCCTCAACGTGCAGCCGATGGGGTTTTATTCGACCGAGGTGCTCGTGAACGACGCCAAGCGGCACGGCGTGACGGTCAAGCCGATCGAGGCGAACGCGAGCGAGTTTTGGAGTTACGTCGACGCGGAGGGCGCGTTGCGCTTGGGGTTCCACCTCGTGCGCGATCTGGGGGAAGCGCAGCGGCGGCGTTTGGAGACGGCGCTCGCGCGCGGCTCTTTCGAAGATCTGCGCGAGTTCGCGATCCGTACGCGGCTCGAGAAAGACGCGCTCGAAAGCCTCGCGGTCGCGGGCGCGTTCGCGCCGTGGTTCGCGTCGCGGCGCGAAGCGATGTGGTCGTTACGCGGGCTCGACGAGCGCGAGGCGCGCGGCGAACTCGGCCGTAGGATGGATATCGAGGAACCGCAAGCGCATTTCGCGCGGCTCGTCCCGCTGCAGGAGACGGCGTTCGATCTCTGGTCGACCGGCATCACGCCGAAACAACAGCCGATCGCACACGTTCGACCATTCTTGGAGATGCGCGGCGCGCTGACGGCCATGCAGATACAGGCAGTGCCCGCGAATCGTTCGTGCCGGAGTGGCGGCATGGTGATAACGCGCCAGCGCCCGGGCACGGCCAAGGGCTTCGTGTTCTTGACGCTCGAGGACGAGACGGGGCTGGTGAACGTGATCGTAAGACCCGACGTGTACGAACGCTACCGCCGCACGATCCGGCGGTCGCGAGCGCTGCTCGTGGAAGGCACGCTGCAGAAGAAGGGCGGCTGCGTCGATCTGCTCGCACGGCGCTTTTGGCCGCTCGCTCTCGGTGCAGCGCTCGAAGGCTTGCGTTCGCACGATTTCCACTAGCCGTGAGCGATCGGGCAGTCCGCGAACCGGCGTTCGTAACAGAACCGCACCAGCGGTTTCATGATGGTTCCTGGCGGCGGAACGTAATTCGACATCGGTCCGGGCAGCGGCATGCTGCGTGCCCCTGCGGCCAGCGGATCGTTTCCCACCGGGAAACGGATCGGCCACGGCACGATTCCCTCTTCCGAACTTCCGTCGGGATACTGCACCCAATAGCGTACGTAGTAGTAGTTGTAGCCGCCTACGCGCCACCGCTTGAGCGGATAGAGGATGCCCTGCCCCTCGTTCGGCGCGCCCTGCATGCCGAAGAGGTTGAGGTTGTAGCGCCTCATGGTCGAAGGGCGCACGTCTTTTTGCGTCGCCGCAAGGACCGGGTTGTTCGCAGCTCGCAATCGCGCGATCGTCTTTGAAAACTGTTGTTCCTGCTGCGCGATCGTCGAAGGCGAGAGACTCTCGTGTCGTGGCTGCGGCGGCGCATTGCGCGACCGCCGCGAGAGCAGCACCGGGGGCGGCCGGTGCTGCGGCCGCACCGGTGCCGGCTGCGGTTGTTGCGGCCGGGGCTGCGGGGGCTGCGGCTGCGGAACCGGCGGCCTCACCGGTTGGGGCAAGAGCGGGTGCGTGCGATGACGGATCTTGCGTGCGCTCGACGTCACGATGAACGTTTGCATCGGCCGCTGGGCTTTGGAGAACGGCACCGGCAAGCCGAAGAGACGCGCGAACAGCGGTCCGGCGACAAAATGCAGCAGCGTCGAGAGCACGAGTGCCCAGATGAAGACGCGCTGCGCGCGGCTCCGGAAGCGGCGCACCGTTAGGTGGTGTCGAGTCCGGCTTGCTGCAAGATAGCTCGCCCGCGTCCCTGCATGATGTAGTGGACGAAGATGCGCGCGGCGCGCGGATGCGGAGCGGCGCGCGGAATGGCGACCGCATAGGTAATCTCGTGCGAGAGAGCAGCGTTCGGCGGCAGCTCGATCGCGCGTAGGCGCTTTCCGCTCGTCTCCGTCGAGTAGAAGAAACCCGCGTCCAGATTCGCCGTCTCTACGCGCACGAACAGGCTCTCCTCGGGAAAGACCGCTGCGCGGCGCAGGATCGTTGCGGCGGCGCCGGGATCGTGCTCGTCGCGGGCCAGCATCTCGACCGCGCGGATCGTGAGCGAGCCCTTCGGATCGAGCCGTGGATCGGTGCGCCCAATCTTCACGCCGGCCGTCTCTAGCACGCTTAAGATAGAACGTCGCCCTCGAGCGGCTTGTTCGAAGAGCTTGCGGTAGGGTGAGTGTGGCGAGTAACCGATCAGCAGGCGCGCGTGACCGAGCACCTGTACGTCCTCGACCGGTAGCCTCCGCAACAGTGACGGATCCGCTGTGATGAAAACGTCAGGCTCGCGCAATCCCGCTCGGATGAGGTTTGCGAGCTCCTTGCTTCCCCCGGGTTCGCCTGCGAACCGCAGGCCCGTATCGCGCTGCAGGGCCGCGGCCAGCGGACCCTGCATGGTCTGCACGAGTGAACCCGCGTAGGCGACCGAGACGCTGCCGCTTGAAACGGGCGACAGGGCGAGCACGGCGCTCGCCGCCAGGGTGCCGGCTAATCTCAGCATGCCGTTCTGTTCCGTTTTTGGAAACGACATTCCTTAACAAGTTGCGGAGAAACCCGTTGTGCAAGCGATTTGCCGTGCGGGGCGGCTTCGCAAGCATTTTGCAGCCGCGTAGCGAATGAGCCCACGGCACGACAATAGGAGCAGGAGACCTTGACGCAGGCGCAGCCCACAGAGATGCAAAGCAACGGCCGAGGACCGGGGTACCGCGACCGGCAGGCCCTAGGCCGCACGCTGATGTGGATCGGCGTGGCCGGCCTTTCGGCGGCGCTCACTTTTGCCCTCGTACGCGCACTCGTCAAGCGTCGGCCCGCCGATCCGACGAGTTTGCGCATCCAGCAGTTGATCGACGAAGCCAACACGCTCCTCAAGACGCTTGACGATCAGAAGAGCACTGGGTAAGCCGCCCGGCCCCGCCGCACTACGGGTCGGGACCGACGTCGAACTTGGATTCAGCGACCTGCTAGCGAACGGGCAGGCCGTCGGTCGTGCCGACGGTTTGGTGATCTTCTGCTTCGGTCCGCTGCCGCAGGAGCGCGCCCGCGTGCGCGTCACGGCCGTCAAACCCAAGTACGCCGTAGCCGAGATGAGCGAGATCACGCTGGCCTCGCCGCTGCGCGCACAGCCGTTCTGCGGGGTCTTCGGAGCCTGCGGCGGCTGCCAGGTGCAGCACCTGGCCTATGCGGGTCAACTCGCGTGGAAGCGCGATGTCGTGCGCGGCGCCTTGGCGCGAATCGGCGGCCTCGCGCACGCGGAAGTACGGGATGCCATCGGCATGGCCGATCCGCGCGGATACCGCAACAAGATGTCGCTGGTGATCGAACACCGCTTCGGGAGGCCGCAGATCGGCTTCTACCAGCAGCGCTCGCACGATATCGTGCCGATCGACGCCTGTCCCGTCGTCACGCCGCAACTCAACGCGCATATCGAGCGGCTGAACGCCGCCTGCGACGATCCCGCTACGGCGCCGGCGTTCGCTCGGGCGCTGCACGTCGTCGCGCGCAGCGCCCGAGCCACCGGCCAGAGCGTGGTCTCCTTTACGACGGCCCTTCCGGACGAAGACCTGAGCCGCGTGGCCGCCGCGCTGCTCGAACGCCTGCCCGGCGCGGTCGGCCTGACCAACTCGTACGATCCGTCGAGCGCGAATGCGGTCGTCGGCCGCAAGGAGCGGCTCCTTGCCGGGCAGCCGCAGATCGAGGAGGAGATCGCCGGCGTGCGCTACCGCGTCTCCGGCGGCTCGTTCTTTCAGGTCAACGTCGAGATCCTCGAGCGCATCTTCGAATTCATGAAGCCCGGGCTGACCGTCCCGCGCAGGATCGTCGATCTCTACTGCGGCGCCGGGACCTTCGCCCTCTACTTCGCATGGCACGGCAACGACGTGCTCGGTATCGAGGAGAGCCCTGGTGCGATCGCCGAAGCGAATGAGAACGCCGAGCTCAACGGCTTAGCCGGGCGCGTTGCCTTCCGCCCAGGACGAGTCGAAGACCGGGTACGCGAGCGCGAGGGGCGCGAGGCGCTTCGCGCCGCGCAGATCGTCTTTTTGGATCCGCCGCGCAAGGGCTGCGACGAAACGGTCCTCGAGGCGATTGCAGCGGCCGGAACGCCCAACGTCTGGTACCTCTCCTGCGATCCCGCGACGCTCGCCCGGGATTTAAAGTTTCTGGCCGCCAAAGGATACGCCCTCGGGGTCGTTCAGCCGTTCGACATGTTCCCCTACACCGGGCACGTCGAGACGTTCGTCACCCTCTATCGAGAACGGCCCGCGAGCGCCACGCGGGTGGAGGAGGCCTTCGAGAACGTGCCGGTCCCGCAATGGCCGGCCGACGACGATTTTACTCGCAGCCGGAGCGCATCGGAGTATCCAGAGTTTGTCATCCGATAATATCGATATCCGCTACGTAGCGAAGTTGGCCCGCATCGAGCTCACCGACGATGAAGTGGAGCGGTTCGGCCGGCAGCTCGGCGATTTGCTCGAGCACGTAAAGACGCTGCACGACCTCGACACCGCCGCAGTGCCCGCTACGGCGCAAGTGGTCGAATCCCGCAACGTCGCGCGCGCCGACGCGGTCGGCCGATGCCTGGAGCACGAAACCGTGATGCAGATGGCGCCGCAGCGCCAGGGTGCGTTTTTCCGCGTGCCTCGCATAATCTCCGAGGAAAGTTGAAAGTGCGGGACCACCGGAGATGAGCGAGGCGATGGAACTGAGCGCCGCAGAGATCGCGCGCCGCGTTAATGCCGGAGAGGTCTCGGCACGTGAAGTCACCGATGCCGCGCTCGCGCAGATCGATGCCGTCGACGACCGGCTCGGCGCATACCTCACGCGGCTGCACGATTTGGCGCGCGTATCTGCCGGCCGGGTCGACGCGCGGATCAAAGCCGGCGAGCATCTGCCGCTAGCGGGCGTGCCGGTAGCCGTGAAGGACAACATGTGCCTTGCGGGCACGCGCACGACGTGTGGCTCCAAGATGCTCGAAGGCTGGGTAGCGCCGTATACCGCCACCGCCGTTGCGCGGCTGCTCGATGCCGGGGCGGTGCCCGTCGGCAAGGCGAATATGGATGAGTTTGCGATGGGCAGTTCGTGCGAGAACAGCGCGCTTGGGAAGACGTGCAATCCCTACGATTTGGGGCGCGTGCCGGGCGGCAGCTCCGGCGGTTCGGCCGCTGCGGTCGCGGCCTACGAAGCGGCGATAGGCATGGGCAGCGATACCGGCGGCTCCATTCGCGAGCCGGCGGCCTTCTGCAATCTCGTGGGCTTCAAGCCTACGTACGGGCGCGTCTCGCGCTACGGCCTCATCGCGTTTGCATCGAGCCTCGATCAGATCGGTCCGCTCGCGCGCTCGGTGGAAGACGCCGCACTCGCATACGACGTGATGGCGGGCAAGGACCCGATGGATTCCACCAGCGTCGATCGTCCGGTTGAACCGGCTGCCACGGCGCTGCGCTCCGATCTGCGCGGCGTTCGCGTCGGTATCGTCAAGCAGTTCGGCACGCAAGGGCTCGGTCCGGAGATCGATAGCCTCTACCGGCGCGCGTACCTCGATTTGGAAAAGCTTGGGGCGACGCTGGTCGACGTGGAGCTCCCGACCGCCGAGTATGGGCTGGCGACGTATTATCTCATCGCACCGGCCGAATGTTCGAGTAACCTCGCGCGCTTCGACGGCGTCCGCTACGGGCTGCGCGTCGACGGCGAGGATGTCGGCCGGATGTACGAGCGCACGCGTGCCGAGGGGTTCGGGCCCGAGGTGAAGCGGCGGATCCTCATCGGCACCTACGCGCTCTCCAGCGGTTACTACGACGCCTATTACGTGAAAGCGCAGAAGGCCCGCACGATGTTCGGGGCCGACTTCAAGCGCGCGTTCGAGCGCTGCGATCTGATCGCCTCGCCCGCCGCGAGTTCGCCGGCGTTCGCGTTTGACGCCAAGAGCGATCCATATAGCATGTATATGATGGACTACTACACGATTCCCATCTCGCTCGCGGGGCTGCCCGCGCTCTCGGTGCCATGCGGCTACGTCCTGCCCGAAGGATCGAGCCGGCCGATGCCGATGGGGTTGCAGCTCGCAGCGCCGCTCTTCGGCGAAGCGCAACTGCTGGCGGCGGCAAATGCATACGAATGCGCGACGCAGCACGCGCGCCAACGGCGCCCGGAAGGTGCGTTATGACGCAGTACGAGGCCGTGATCGGCATCGAATGTCATGTGGAACTCAAAACGAAGAGCAAGATGTTCTGCGCCTGCCCAAACCGCTTCGGGGGCGAACCTAACGCCCACGTCTGCCCGGTCTGCTTGGCGTTGCCGGGCGCTCTGCCGGTCGCGAACGAGGAAGCGATCCTGCAGGTGATTCGTGCGGGGCTCGCGTTCGGCGCGGAGATTCCCGCTTTCTCGAAGTTCGACCGGAAGAACTACTTCTATCCCGACATGCCGAAGGATTATCAGATCTCGCAGTACGACATGCCGCTCGCGCAAGGCGGTGTCGTGCGTTACTGGCTCGACGACGGCACCACGAAGGAGTGCCGGCTCACGCGCATCCATCTGGAGGAGGACACCGGGAAGTCTACGCATGCCGGCAGCGGCGACGGCCGCATCGCGCACAGCAGCTACTCGCTGGTGGATTTCAACCGCGCCGGCGTGCCGCTCATGGAGTGCGTCTCCGAGCCTGATATCCGCAGCGCGGAGGAGGCGGTCGGCTTTCTCGATGCGCTCAAGCGCACCTTCGTGCAGCTCGGCGTGAGCGACGTCAAAATGGAGGAAGGCTCGCTGCGCTGCGACGCCAACGTCTCCATCCGTCCGGTAGGGTCGAAGGATCTCGGTACGAAGGCGGAGATCAAGAACATGAACTCGTTCCGTTCGGTCTCCCGTGCGATCGAGAGCGAGATCGCACGGCAGATTGCGGTCGTCGCGGCGGGCGGACGGGTCGTGCAGGAGACCCGCGGGTGGGACGAACTGGCCGGCACGACGCACTCGATGCGCAGCAAGGAAGAGGCGCATGACTATCGCTACTTCCCCGATCCCGATCTGGTGCCGATCGAAGTGGATCGTACCGTGGTAGAGCGTCTTCGCAGCCTGATGGCGGATCTGCCGATCGCGCGCTTCGAGCGCTACCGCGGGAGCTACGGCCTGGGCGTCGCGCAGGCGACGCAGCTCGTCGATACGCCGCAGTTGGCCGAGTACTTCGACTCCTGCGTCGGCGCCGGGGGCGGCGGGCAGCAGGCGGCAAATTTCGTGCTCGGCGATCTCTCTCGCCTGGCCAACGAAACGCAGACGCCCGTATGGGAATCCTCCGTCGCGCCGCAGGATCTCGCCGAATTGATCGGCTTAGTGCAGAGCAAGACGATCAACTCTAAGATCGCCAAAGATCTGCTGCTGCGCATGTGGAACGGCGGAGGCTCGCCGAAGGCTCTCGTCGAGCACGAAGGCCTCGCGCAGACGAGCGATCCGGGCTCTGTCGAGCGCTTCGTCGACGAGGTGCTCGCCGCGCATCCAAAGGTGGTCGCCGACTATAAGGCGGGTAAGACGAACGTCATGGGATTCCTCGTCGGCCAGGTGATGAAGCAGAGCCGGGGCAAGGCCAATCCCGCGCTCGCCGGAGAGCTGCTCGCACAGAAGTTGGGATAGGTACGTGGAGGCCGCCCCGAGGGTAGCCGGGTGCGCCGACGAGCGCACTCTCGAGACGCTGGACTTCCAGACGATTCGCGAACGCGCCGCCGCCGGCGCGCGCACGCAGCGCGGACGCCGCATCGCGGGGGAGCTGACGCCGTTCGGCGATTTCGCTCGCGTGCGTTTCGAGCAGCGTGCTACCGCAGAGATGCGCGAGCTGATCTCGGGAGCGGATTTCTACGCGCTCCCGGCGATCGACACCGCGGACGCGACGGCGGCTGCCGAGGCGGGGATGGCTCTGCCGGCTGCGGCTCTGCGCTCGGTGGCCGATGCGATCTCGGCGGCGGCCGCCGCGTTCAAGAAGACGCGCGAACGGCCGAGCGAAACGATCGCGTCGTTGACTGCCTCCTATCGAGCGCTGCCGGATCTGCACCGCGCGCTCGTCGACGCTATCGACGAACGCGCTAACGTGCTGGATCGCGCGTCGCCGGCACTTGCCCGCGTGCGCAAGGACCTCAAGCAGGCGAACGCCGACGCGCGCGACCGCGTGGCATCGCTCTTGCGCTCGCCCGCTTACGCCAAGGCGATCCAGGATACCGTCGTCACGATCCGCGACGGCCGCTTCGTCGTGCCGGTGAAGGCCGAGTTCTCCGGCGCGGTTCCGGGAATCGTGCACGACACCAGTTCCACCGGGCAGACGCTCTTCATCGAACCGCTCGCGGCGCTCGAGGCCAACAACCGGCTGCGCACGCTTCGCGTGGCCGAAGAGCGCGAGGTCACACGCGTTCTCGAGGAACTCTCGCGCCGGGTCGGCGCCGCCGCGGCGCAGATCGAAACGAACGTCGAGATGCTCGCGCGGTTGGACGTGCTCGCGGCGAAAGCGCTCCTCGCCGTAGCGATGGACGCCGTCGCGCCGGAGCTGGTCGAGGAGTCGACTATCGTACTTTGCGAGGGTCGCCATCCACTGCTCGGCGCGCGTGCGGTTCCGCAGTCCTTCGCGCTCGACGAGCGGACGCGTTTGATCGCGATCAGCGGGCCCAACATGGGCGGCAAGACGGTCGCGCTAAAGATGGCCGGGCTCTTCGTGGCCATGGCCTACGCGGGCATGCAGCTGCCGGCTGGCAGCGGTACGCGAATCGGGCGCTTCACCCGGATCTTCACCGATATCGGCGACGAGCAATCGATCCTCGAGAATATCTCGACGTTCTCGGCACATCTCGGGCGCATTCGTGAGATCGTAGACGCCGCCGACGACCGATCGCTCGTCCTCATCGATGAGATCGGCGGCGGTACGGAACCGGCCGGCGGCGCGGCGCTGGCTATTGCGATACTGGAGCGGCTGCTTGCGGTACGAGCCTGCGGTATCGTTACGACGCACGCGACGGAGCTCAAACTCTTCGCGCATGCCACGCCTGGCGTGGTCAACGCTGGAGTGCGTTTCGATCCCCAGACGTTCGCGCCGACCTACCAGTTGGACGTCGGCATGCCGGGCCTGTCGCTAGCCTTTCCGCTGGCGCGGTCGCTCGGCATTCCGGCGGAACTCGTCGCGCGCGCGGAGTCTTTGATCGGTACGCGCGAGCGCGAGTACGAAAATGCGCTGGCGGAGCTCTCCGAAACGAACGCGGCGCTTCACGCAGAGCGCGACGAGGTGGTTCGCGAACGCGTCGATCTGGAGCGTCAATCCGAGGAGCTCCGCCTGCGCCGCGAGGCACTGGCCGGCGAGAGGCGCGCGTTCGCGGAGGCTGCCGAGCTTCGCATGCAGCAAGCGCTGCGAGAGTTCACGAACGAACTGCAGCGCCGCGCCGAGCTGCGCGAAGACCGGGACGAACGGACCCGGCGCCCCAAGGTCACGTCGGCGCAGAGCGCGCTCCTTTCGCGCACGCTCGAGCAGATGCGCCGGGATTTGGGCATCGAGCCCGAGCATGGCGGCGAGCCGCTGCAGGCCGTATACGCGCGGGACGACCGCGTCCGCGTGCTTTCCTTCGGCCAGGAGGGGACGGTGATTGCCGTCAACGGTGAGAACCTCTTGGTGGCGATCGGTCCGATGCGCACGCTCGTCTCTAAAGACGACGTTCGGCTCTGCGGCGGCGGCGAGCAACGGGTCCGCCCGCGGGCGGATCGCAGCCGCGGCGGCGACGCCCGGCTCGACGCTGCGGCTCGTACGACGGCGGAACTCGACGTGCGCGGAAAACGCTATGCCGAGGCCGAACCGCTGGTGGAGCGCTGGATCGACGACGCGCAGCTTGCCGGCAGCGCCTCGCTGCGGCTCATTCACGGCAAGGGCACCGGCATGCTCGGGCGCGGGTTGCAGGAGTACCTGCGCGGTCACCCCGCCGTCAAGAACGTCCGCTATGGCGACGAAAACGAGGGAGGCGGAGGCGTCACGGTCTTCGAACTGCGTTGACTTCAATGCGCGACCATGCTGAATTGCTGTTGGACGGCTTCGATCGTGTCGAGACGCGCGCGGAGTTCTTGGAACGTATCGCGGAAGGCAGGCCGCTGGTCGTCAAACTCGGGCTCGATCCGACATCGCCGGACCTGCACCTGGGGCACGCAGTCGTCTTGCGGAAGATGCAGCAGTTCGTCGAGTGCGGTCACGACGTCACGCTATTGATCGGAGATTTCACGGCGCGTATCGGCGACCCGTCGGGCCGCAACGAGATGCGGCCGCCGCTGACGCCCGAACAGATCGAAGCGAACATGCGCACCTACACGGAGCAGGCCGGTATGCTGCTCGACCTAGCGCGCGTAAAGTTACGCTACAATTCGGAGTGGCTCGCGGGCCTGTCGCTCGCGGATCTGCTGCGGCTGCTCTCTCGCGTCACGGTCGCGCAGATGCTCGAACGTAACGATTTCCACGACCGGTACGCGGCGGGGACGCCGATATCCCTCCACGAGTTTCTCTATCCCGTCGCACAAGCGTACGACAGCGTCGCGCTGGCTGCCGATGTCGAACTCGGCGGGAACGACCAACTCTTTAATTTGCTGATGGGCCGGCACTACCAATCGCACGAGAACCGGCGGCCGCAAGTCTGCATGACGCTACCGCTGCTCGAGGGGCTCGACGGCGTGAAAAAGATGTCGAAGTCGACCGGAAACTACGTTGGCTTGACCGAGCCGGCGCACGAGCAGTTCGGCAAGTTGATGCGCATCCCAGACGAGCTGATCCCACGGTACGCGCGCCTGGCCGCCTTTCGGCCGCAAGCGGATTGCGAGGCGCTCGGTGCGGCGTTGCGAGGTACGAGGGCGCATCCGATGGACGAGAAGAAGCGCCTCGCCGAAGAGATCGTCGCCCGCTACCATGGTGCGGATGCCGCTCGGGCGGCGCGCGAGCGTTTCGAGCGCACCGTGCAGCGCAAAGAACTGCCCGCCGAAGCGCTGCCGGAACTACGCCTGGAAGGCGGCCGCCGCGTCGCAGACGTTATCCTTGCGGCGGGATTCGCGGAGAGCAAGCGGGCCGCCGAGCGGCTGATCTCAGGGAGCGGGGTCAGGGTGGATGGTATACTCGTTACGGATCCGAAGGCGGCGTGGAGCGCGTCGAGGGCGGCCGTCCTTTCGGTCGGGTCGCGCAAATTCGTTCGCGTCGTGCCAAACGAAAGGTAGTTATGGCAGATACAGCGGTCACTTACACGTCGTCGTTGCCGCCCGTCGAAGGCCGGGCTTTGGTCTGCAAGCGATGCGGGCGCCGGTACGCCTATCCGAAACCGGGCGGGCGCCCCATTCGTTGCGAGTGCGGTTGGTGGTACGAGAATCGAGGTGGTGCCCTCAAAGAGGCGTATTGGCAGCGGATCGAGCCGTATCGCGTACCACCGCCGACGCTGTTTCCAGTCGGTTGACCGCCCGGCTTTTCGAGGGCAGCGGCGTGCTCTTCCCGAATTGCGCAGCATGCGAGTGCTGGTCATACATGGCCCGAACCTCAATCTGCTGGGCGAGCGCGAACCGGGCGTCTATGGAACGCAGACGCTCGCGCAGATCGACGAGCTGATCGAACGAACCGCCTCGAGCCTTGGCATCGAGGTGCGCATACAGCAGCACAACGACGAGGGCGGGATTGTCGATGCGATTCACGCGGCGCGTAAGGACTGCGGGGCGATCGTGATCAACCCGGGCGCGTACGGCCATTATTCCTACGCCATCGCCGATGCCATCGCCGCAGTGGCGATTCGGGCAATAGAAGTCCACCTTTCTAACGTGTACTCCCGCGAAGCGTTCCGGCGCCAGAGCGTCGTGGCGCCGGTCTGCGCCGGGAGCATCGCCGGGTTTGGCCCGCTCTCGTACGTGCTGGCGCTTCACGCCGCGGCGGCACGATAGTCCTGCAGGCTGGTGCTGCGGAAACCCTTGTAGATTAAGGACTTTCCGATGGTTTTTTGGGGAGGAGGGAGCGCCGCGTTTGCGTATACCCACTCCCTAGGCGGCCAGCCCACCGCTATTGCTTTCACAGAGCCGCTAAGGAGATTTCATTTGACGAAAGCCGATCTAATCGAATCCGTTGCCGCCGAATCCGAACTGTCCAAGCGCCAGGCCGGCGAGATCGTGGACCTTGTCCTGGACGAAATAAAGACGGCCCTCCAGAAAGGCGAGCGCGTCGCCCTGACTCCCTTTGGCAGCTTTGTCGTTCGTCAGCGCAAGGCGCGCGAAGGCCGCAACCCCAAGACTGGCGCGAAGATCAAGATCGCCGCTCGCAAAGTTCCGGCGTTCGTTGCCGGTAAGGGGCTTAAAGAGGCCATCGGCGGCGTCCGTAAGAGCGCCGGCGCGAAGAAGGCGACCGCGAAGAAGACCCCTGCTAAAAAGGGCGGGCGCAAGCGCTGAGCGTCGGTCCGCTCAGGCCGGACGAGTTACCGCAAGCTGTTGAAATATTTCAGCTTGCGTTTGCGGAAGAGCACGCCGCGCGTTTTCGCGGGCGTGTTCTTCCTACCGCCTTTGTCGACGTATGGCGTTTTCTGCTTGACGCGGAGCCGCAGGGGTTCCTTGCCGCGCGCGAAGACGGGCGCCTTCTCGGGTACGCGATCTTCGTGCGGAGCCTACGAGCGATCCAGCGCAAGGCCGTGCTCTCCGGGGCGGCGCTGCGCTGGGCGGCTAGGGCGCTCGGGGGCGCATTCGATCTGCGGCTGCGTTCGATGTGGCGCATCGTGCGAAATAAGGTGCTATTCCTCACGAGCGAACGCCGGTACCGTAGCGTCGGTGACGCCCAGCTGCTAAACGTCGCGGTTCATCCGGAGGCGCGGGGGCGCGGCGTGGCGACGGCGCTCGTAAGCGAGGGGTTACGCTTGCTGCGGACGCTGGGCGTGCCCGAGGTTCGCTTGGAGGTCCGCCCGTGGAACGGCGCGGCGCTAGCGGTCTACACGCGTACGGGCTGGCGCGAAGTAGGGCGGACGCGCGACCTCGAAGGGGAGTGGGTCGTCATGGTCGCCAGTCCCGGGCCAATCCCGGCGGGCTCACTTCGCGGTTGAGTCTCCGGCGGGCAAAACGTCGGGCTGTAGCGCAGCTTGGTTAGCGCGCTTGACTGGGGGTCAAGAGGTCGCAGGTTCGAATCCTGTCAGCCCGACCATACGAAGCCTCGAGATAGATTTGGCCGGCGGCGAGATATTCGAAGCGTACCGGCATGCGTCGATTCGAGCGGGCTCGCCGCCGGTCAAGGGATATTCCTCCTAACCCACGGTAATCCGGTTCTCGACTTTAGCAACGCCGGGGACGGTCCAGGCTGCCTGCCACGCACGATTGCGTTCGAACCACGTCGGGACGCTCCCCGTCAAGGTGACCGTTCCCCCATCGGTGTGAATCTTGATCCGGTTCGCATCGAACTGGGCGAAGCGATGGAAGGCGCGCTGGATGTGCGCTCGGATGTCGCCGGCTGAAACCGACGGCCGCAGCGTCAGGAGATCGATGATCTCGCGAACGCCGACCAAGCGCCGCACAACCTGCTCGGCCTCGGCCCGCTGATAGTGCCATTCAACCTCGCCGCGCAACGTCACGCGTCCATCTTGGACCCTCACCTGGATCGGCGAGGAAAGCGTGGAATCCCACGCGAGCGCTTCGGCGGCAGCGCGAGCAATATCGGAGTCGTCGCGCACGTGCGTTGCCGGCAGATCTATCTCCATCTCCTGAGCGATACCGCGCACGCCCTTCACGCGCCCCACCGCCTCTTCCGCGGCCCATTTGGCCGAGAGCGTGGGAATCTTTCCGGTCAGTGTCACGATGCCGTCTTGAACCGCAACCCCGATCCTCGAGGAATCCACCTGCGGGTCGAGGTCCAGCTCCGCCAAAACGTCATCCCGGAGCTCCTCACTCGTCAATGTCAGCATCTCTTGTTCCCTCCTCATATGTGCGCGAGCGCGGGCCCGCGCGTGAGGAGCATAACGGGCAATGAAGAATCGGCGAGGAAATTCACCGCGGCTTGCAGGACATTTGCTGTGGCTCGTCGGCAGAACCTTCCTCCGTTCTTCCCGGAGAAAGGGCTAACCACGCCGGAAGCCCCGCGCACGTGCGCCCGCTCGATCGACTTTTCGTGGTATCACCGCGGCGGTTTCACCTTTCCCAGCGCTCGCGGGCAAGTTACCGTTCGGCGGCTTGGCGCCGTTGCCGGCAGCGCACTGTGCGCCGTCTACGGCGAGCCGATCGAGGCCGCCATACGTACCTTTGACGAAGTGCTCGGGCGAAGGCTTGTGGAAAGCGTGCTCAAAAGGTGGCGGTCTTCAAGTTTTGACAAGGAGTCCCCCAACAGATGCGTCTCGATGCGAAGCGGCTTCGCCCGATCCAGATCGCGGGTGTATTGCTGCTGGCCCTGATCATTGCCGCCATGATAGCGTTGCGCCCGCGCACGAGTTCGGTCATTCGAGCATCCGGCACCATCGAAGCGACCGAAAGCGAAGTTTCGCCGAGGGTCGAGGGGCGGCTCGTACAACTGCGGGTGCATGACGGCGATCCGGTGAGAGCCGGTGAGATCGTCGGGGTGCTTGGGAGGCGGGACTTGGGTTTGAGCGTCGACCAGGCCGCGGGGAACGTCGCCGCCGCGCAGGCACGAGTCGCCGCAGCGCGGGCTCTATACTCGCTCCAGTTGGCGACCTACCGCACGACGCTCGCGCAGGCATTCTCGGGCGAACGTATCGCGCGAAACCAGGTCGCCGCGGCGAGGGCGGCACGAACCGCTGCTCTGGCGACCTACGAAAAAGCCCGCATCGACTACGCTCGCGCGAGCAGCCTGGTAGCGACCGGCGACGAGGCGCGCGCAGTGCTCGATGCGGCGCGCGCGGCATACACGAATGCCTACGAACAAGTGCACGCTGCGGGATCGTCGGTCAACGTCGTGAGGGCGCAGCGCGCACAGGCGCAAGCGTCCGTGCAGTCCGCACGAGCGCAGATGCAGCAGGTTCGGGCGCGGTATGCGGAGGTGCAGGCGGCACAAGGCCAACTCGCACAGGCGCGCTCGGCGCTTGGCCTGGCGCAGAGAAATCTCGGTGAAACCTTGTTACGCGCTCCGTTCGACGGTGTCGTTCTCTCGCACAACTTCGAGGTGGGCGACCTCGTTCAACCCGGCTCGGCCGTGATGACGATCGGCGACCTCGTTCACCCGTATCTCTACGTGTACGTCAGCGAGTCGGAGCTGCCTCGCATCAAGACGGGCATGCGTGCCGACGTCTCGCTCGACGGTATGCCGAACCGAATCTTCAGAGGAACGGTGACCGAGATAAGCAACACCGCCGAGTTCACGCCGGAAAACGTACAGACGAAGGCCGAGCGAATCGAGTACTTGGTCTTCCGTGTCAAGATACAGTTCATCGATACGACGCAATCGCTCAAGCCGGGTCTCCCCGCCGATGCCGTCATCCGGGTCTGATGGCTGCCGCGATTGAGATATCCGAGGTCACGCGGCGCTTCGGCACGACGCTCGCCGTCGATCGCCTGTCGCTCGATGTCTTCGAAGGAGAGATCTTTGCGCTGGTTGGCCCCGACGGCGCCGGCAAGACCACGCTGATGAGGCTAATCTGCGGCGCTCTCGCGCTCGACGGAGGTGTACTGCAGGTAGAGGGCGTCGACGTGATGCGGGAGACTTCGCGGGTGCAGGCGTCGATCGGCTACATGCCGCAGCGCTTCAGCCTCTACCCCGACCTTACCGTCATAGAAAACCTGCGCTTCTACGGCGACATTTTCGGTGTGCCGTCAGGGCAGTTCGCCACGCACGCAAAGGAGCTGCTGGAGGAGTTCGCTCTGGCGCCCTTCAGTCGCCGGCTTGCCGAAGAGCTTTCCGGAGGAATGAAGCAGAAGCTCGCGCTGGCCTGTACGCTGATTCACAGGCCGTCGACGATCCTGCTCGACGAGCCTACGGCCGGCGTCGATCCGGTTTCGCGCGGAGAGTTCTGGCGTATTCTCTACGACATCAATCGCAACGGCACGACGATTTTCGTGAGCACACCGTACATGGACGAAGCCGAACGCGCGGTTCGCGTCGCATTCATCACGCACGGCGCACTCTTGAGCAAAGGCACGCCGGATGAACTGAAGCGAAGCCTCCAGGGCAACGTGGTCGAGGTCCTCTGCGCGCAACGCAGCATCGCGAGACGCGCGTTGCGCGAGGAGCCGCTCGTGCGCAGCGTCGAGATATTCGGCGAGACGCTGCATGCCCTGGTCGCGTCGGCCTCGCAGGCGATTCCGCAGATACGAACGCGACTGCTCGGCGCCGGGATCGGCGAGGTGTCGCTACGCGAGATCCCGCCGTCGCTCGAGGATGCCTTCGTGGCGAAGATGGCCTTGTGATCGGCGCGACGACCGTGCGCGCCGAGTCGCTCACGCGGAGGTTTGGAGATTTCGTTGCCGTGGACGGCATCTCGTTCGAGATCCGCGCCGGCGAGATATGGGGATTCCTCGGGCCGAACGGCGCCGGGAAATCGACGACGATCCGCATGCTCTGCGGTGTCTTGCAGCCCTCCGCCGGTCGCGCGGAGGTCCTCGGATACGATGTCGCACGCGATCCGGAGGCCGTCAAGATGCGGAGCGGCTACATGTCGCAAGGATCGACCCTGTGGAGCGACCTGACGGTCGAGGAGCACATGCGTCTCTATGCCGGCCTCTTTGGGATGTACGGCGCGCAGCAGCGCGCGGCGGTCGAGGAATGGACGGAGCGGATCGGTCTGGCGCAGCGCCGCACGCAGCTCGCAGGATCCTTGCCGGGCGGATACCGCAAGCGTCTCGCTTTGGCATGCACCCTGCTGCACGAGCCGCAGATGGTTTTTCTCGACGAGCCGACCTCCGGCGTCGATCCGCTATCACGGCGCGAGTTTTGGGATCTGATCGTGCAACTTTCAGAGGATGGCACGACAGTTATGGTCACGACACACTACCTGGATGAAGCCGAGCACTGCGACCGGCTCGCTTTCATCTACGGCGGGCGCATCATCGCGCTCGGCGCCCCTGCGCAGCTCAAGCGCGCACCCAACGCGGGCGTCACCGTCGAGATTCTCTCGCGGGAGAACCTGCGGATTCTCGATGCCGTCGAGGATGCGCCGTTTGTGCGCAGCGCGTCGATGTACGGAGCCTCGCTGCACGTCACGGTCGAGCGCAGCGATGACGTCGCGCGACTGCAGCATACGATCGACGCGCGCGGTCTTGGAGTCCAGCGGATCGCGCCGATCACGCCTTCGCTCGAAGACGTCTTCGCGGGCATCGTGAAGGCGGGGAGACCGGCGTGAACTGGAACCGGGTCTGGACGATCGCCGTAAAAGAATACACGCAGTTTTTCCGCGATCGGCGCACGGTCGCCGCGACGATGCTCCTGCCACTGATCCAAGTCGTGTTGTACGGCTATCTCTCGACCGACGTTCGGTATCAGCCCACGGTCGTATGGGACCTCTCCCAAACCGCGGAGAGCCGCCAACTGCTGCACGCCTTCACGAACTCGGAGTACTTTTCGATCAAGTACGTCGCCAAGAGCATGGACGGCGTCGTGCGGCGCATCGACAGCGGTCAAGCGCTTGCGGGCATCGTAATACCGCCGGACTACGCAACGCTGCTGCACCAGAAAAAGATTCCGAAGGTCATGGTTGCGGTCGATGCCTCGGATGCGACCGCGGCGCGCACCGCTCTCTCGGTCGCTCAGGCAATCGGCTCCAATGTTACGCAGCGGATGCAGATCAAAGAGCTTCAGATGAGCGGGGCTGCGGCTCCCGGAGTCGGCGTCGACATTCGCGCTCGCGCCTGGTACAACCCGGGATTGCGCCAGGAGTTGTTTCTCGTGCCCGGCGTGCTCGCGCTCGTCATGCAGTTCACGATGACCTTCTTGAGCATGAGTACGATCGTACGCGAGCGCGAGCTGGGCACGCTCGAACAGTTGGTCGTCAGCCCGATCCGGTCCTCAGAACTCTTGGTGGGCAAGATGATCCCGCTCATGACCATCGGGTACATCAACGTGACGACCATACTGCTGCTCGCGGTATTCTGGTTCGGTGTGCCGATTGCGGGGAGCGTCCTACTCCTCTACTTCACGGTGCTCGTCTTTTTCTTCACAACGCTCGGTCTCGGAACGCTGATCTCGACCATTGCCAAAACCTACATTCAGGCCGTCCAACTCGTTCAATTCTTCTTGTTGCCGAGCATGCTGCTCTCAGGATTCATCTTTCCGGTCGCTGCGATGCCGCGCGTCCTGCAATGGTCCTCGTATCTGGTCCCACTGACGTACTTCCTGACGATCGTTCGCGGTATCATCGTAAAGGGGGTCGGCATCGGCTACCTCTGGCCCCAGATCCTGCTGCTCATGCTCTTCGGATTCGCCGTCTTCGCGACCGCCGTGCTGCGCTTTCGCAAGCGCATCGACTAAATGGATGCGCTGGCCTACAAGTCGTTGAAGCGGCCGTAGAGAATTACGGCGGCGTCGCGTACCGGCCGGGAACACCACGTCGAATAGAACGTACCTTCGCTCGTGCCGGCAAAGGTGTAGCGCAGCGTCGGACCGGGGCTTACGCGTGCGAATGCGTGCTCGAGCAGCCGCTCGAATCCGGGCGTGCGCGCGATAGGTAGGAATGTGAGGACGAGCGCGCGAGCGGGGATCGGGCTTGCGTTCCACATCCGCCACTGCGCGACTTGCGGCGCCGAGCCGACGATCAGGGGCGATAGGCCGTTAAATGCGAGTTCGGAGGCGATCTCGTACTCGTTCGTCAGCACGGCGGCGCCGCGCGGTGCGACGAGCGACCGCGTCTGAGCGGCTAGCGGCTCGTAGACGTAGACCGATGAGTAGAGCGGTCCCTTCAGCCCCTCGTGCGATGCGCGCAGTATGGATGCTTGCAGGCCTTGGGGGACCACCCAAAAGATGACCGCCGCCAAGCTGTAAGCGACCGGGAGTGCCCAGAGCAGTGCCCACAAGCGGCGCGTGCGCTGCGGCCGGCGCGCGTACGCGATTCCGATTCCGACGCATAAGGACGCGAGCGGGCCGAGCAACCAGTAGGATTCGACGGTCTCGAAGAAGGCGAGGAGAAGGAGCAGCGACGCGAACGGCAGCGCAGTCCAGGCGAGGAGCGTGTATCTCGGGCGAATGACCGTGTAATAGGCGACAACCCAGAGCACCAATCCAACCACGAACGTTCGCAGCGTCGAGTAATAGAAGATACTTCCGATCGAAAACGCATGCGGCATCTGCCGGTTGACGAGCGTGAACGCGAGATTGATCCAGTCGTGCGTCGCGTTCCACACGATGAACGGCGCGTATACGATTGCGGCGACCAGCGGTGCGATCCAAAAGCCGTGCTTCCAGAGGCTGCGCCGCTCGGGCGCGAGCGAATAGGCGACGACGCCTGCGAGCAGCGGCCAGCCGAAATAGCGCGAAAGGAGCGCCCCGCCGAGCGCCAGCCCCAGCAACGCCATCGTGCGCGGCGCCGGCCACTTGGTCGCGCGAACCGCGAGCCAAAGCGTCAGCGCCCAAGAGAAGAGGAACGGGCCGTCGGGGAGCGCTTCACCGATGAGCAATCTCGGCTCGGGCAGCAGCGTGAAGATCGTGACTGCAGCGATCTCGGCGCGCGCATTGCCGGCGAGTAATCTCGCGGTTCGGCCGAGCGCGAGAGCCGCCAGCGCTTCGAAAACGATGGATGAGAGCCGAACGGCAAGCGGACTGCGGCCGAGAAACGACGTAGAAGCGATGGCCCAGGCGATCGCGGGCGGATGATCTAGGTAGCCGAACGCGAGATGCCGGCTCCACGACCAGTAGTAGGCTTCGTCTTCGGTCAGCGGGATTCGCGCTGCCGCGACGAGGCGGAAGAGCGTCGCCAGGCCGACGATTAGCAGCGCCGCGCCGGGAACCTTGGAATCGCCGTCCTTTCGCACGGCCGCGTAACTTCGCCCTAGGTTGGCAAGCTCATGCGGCGCCGCGATAAGGGACGGCTCCGTGGCCCTATCAGGTCGCGGAAGCGGCCTGCGCCGCGCGTTTCGTTTGAGCGATGATGACGTGCCGCCAGAAAGTTGGGGATTCGCCGTCCTTTAGCCAGGTGAGCGACGGATCTATCGCGCGTAGAAGCGTGCGCACGGTGCGCGAGGTAGAGAGCAGGATGACGCGGCCTGAGGCGCGCTGCTTCGCGCACAGATCGGCAAGCGCCAGCAAGGCATTCCAGCGCGTTCCGTGCGCGCGCTTGAGCGACACGACCACTGCGGCGTCGCCGATCTCGGCAACCGCCGTGTCTAGCGCGTCGACGGCTCGCCTTTCGAGTTCGCCTATCAGTTCGATATAAACCGTCTTGGCCTCGAGGGCTCGATGCTGCCGTTCCATGATCGTATGCTCGCACGCCCGGCTGTGGGAAGGCTTGGAACGGCGACGCATCCCTGAGCCGTTGGGGCGCGTCTTAAGAAAGTGATGAAAACGCCCGACGGCAACCCCGAAATCGTCAGGAGCGAAGAGCGATGGCTACGCGACCTTGGCCCCGAACGCTATCGGATCTTGCGAGGGGCTTCGACCGAGCCCCCGAACACGGGGGCGCTGCTGCACAACGCCGAGGCCGGCACCTACCGCTGTGGGGGCTGCGGAGCGCCGCTCTTCGCCTCGGAGGCCAAGTTCGAATCCCACTGCGGCTGGCCGAGCTTCACGCATCCCTACCAGCTTCAGAACGTCCGGTTGCTGGAAGATCGCAGCCACGGAATGATTCGTACCGAGGTACGCTGCCGGAAGTGCGACTCGCATCTGGGCCACGTCTTCGACGACGCTCCCGGGTCGCAAGGGACGCGCTACTGCATCAACTCGCTAGCGCTCGACTTCGAGAAGCGGTAAATGCGCATGGCCGCCGAACTGTCGGCGGCGATGGGATCGTCCTCCGCTGGGGCTCCGCCTGAAGCCACGCTCTACGCCGACGGCGGCTCGCGGGGTAATCCCGGTCCGGCTGCCGGCGGCGCGGTCCTCTTTGCCGCCGATGGCACCGTACTGCTCGAGGTGGGCCGGTATCTCGGCATCGCGACCAACAACGTCGCCGAGTGGACGGGGCTCCTGGCTGGGCTGGAGGCGGCGCGCGATCTGGGGCTGCACTCCCTGGCGATTCGGCTGGACAGCGAGCTCGTGGTCAAACAATTGCGTGGCGAGTACCGCGTGAAGCATCCGAGCCTGCAGCCCCTCTACCAGCGCGTTAAGGCGGTGCTGCGGGCTTTCTCACACGTCGACGTTCGGCACGTGCCGCGCAACCAAAACAAGCACGCCGACGCCGTCGTAAACCGGGTCCTCGACCAGGAGGCCCGCTCTGCCGGAAAGTGAGTTGCTTCGATGCGCCGTAGCGTGTTTTCGTTTCTCGTCGCCGCCTTCATCATCGTCGGCGTTGTCGCGGTACTGTTTCACCTTCATGGGTTCGAGCTCGCTCGGAGCGGTCGCGTCGCCCGGATCGTCAACGCGCCCAGCGCCATCTATCTCGGCTTGACGGTACGGTACGACAAACCACCGATCTACGAAGAGCGCTGGCGGATGCAGGACGTCAACGGCATCTCGACTTCGCAGTACCGGATTACCGGCTACAGCGGGAAGGTGGTCACCATCACCGCGCCGCCCGACAAGGTCTACACGGTTTCGTTCTTCTTTGGCCGGCTCGTGCAAGACGGCATCTGGAAGATTACGAACAGGCCGCCCCGCGGCAATACGAGCGTCCACTACACGGTCTACGTCAAACAGGTCGTCCAGAAGCAGACGGGCTCGCGAACGGTGACCTTCACGGACCCGCATTGGTGGGCCGTAAATGCGGGCCGGCAGTACCAGATCACGCTGAGTAAGAATCAGCCCGTGCCGAATCTGCTCAAACTTCAGAGCACCACGCTCGCCGACCCGCGCTACGAAAAGATCGTCACTGCGTTCCGCAGCTTTGGTCCGCCGTCGTTTCGCCGGAAAGTCCAGCAGGCTCGCGCGCTGGTTGAGGCGAGCCATTGAGCCATCGCCGGCTGCCGCGGCTGCTCTTGCGCACCGTGGTCGGGGTCGTCATCCTGGCGCTCGCGATCGTCGGAGGCTACGAGCTGTTCGAGCAGCCCACGAGCCAAATCTGGGGGCGCACCTTCGTCCACGGCCCGCCAAACCAAAAGGTCGTGGCCCTGACCTACGACGACGGGCCGAACCCCCCGTACACCGATCGGATTCTGGACGTGCTTGAACGCGAGCACGTGCATGCGACGTTTTTCGTGGTGGGCCGCGCCGTCGCGGCATACCCCTGGGAGGTACGCCGTGAAGTTCGGGACGGCGATGCGATCGGAAATCACACCTGGGGTCATCACCACCTCATCATGATGACGCGTGCCGAGATCCGCCGTTCGCTGCAACGCACTGCCGATGCCATCTATGCGGCCGCAGGCATTCACACGCACTTGATGCGCCCCCCGTTCGGCGCGCGCGATTGGCTCGTGCTACACGTCGTGCACAGCATGGGCTATACGGTGGTGATGTGGTCGGTACCGCTCGCCAAGGACTGGGAGTACCCGGCTGCACCGGTTATTGCCAAACGCATCCTTCGGTACGTCGGCGACGGCTCGATCATCGTGTTGCACGACGGAAACCGGGGGCGGCTATGCGGGCCGAAGCACCTCAATCCCCACATCTGCGACCGCACGCAGGATATTGCGGCGACAAGAATCATCGTCGGCACGCTCAAGCGCGAAGGGTACCGTTTCGTAACGGTACCCGAGCTCATCAAACTGGGGAAAGGTGCTACGCATACACCCGCCCCCGGTGGAGAATGAAACCGTTCGCGTGCGTGCCTTCGGGGTCGTGATGCGTCCAGTGCACTATGGGCGGCCGGCCGGGATCGTGAACCATCTCGCCGCGGACCTCGATGCGATCGCCGGGTGAGACCGGGACGCGAGGCGCGATCGAGACGTTGTCGACGATCTCCACCTCTCCGGCAGCCGTGGAGGCATCGAATGCTTCGTGCGTTGCATGCGAGTAGCGGCCCTGGAAGAAATGCGGCGCCGACGTGACGACGGCCCCAAAGGTCACTTCCGACGGCTTCGAGCCGGCGTAGGCAGTTCGAAAATCCATGCGCGTACCTCCACCGCATCCTTCACGCGGCGAAGGCGCGGCCGCTAGTACGGGACCCCGGCAGCGTGGTAGACTTATGAGACGCCATCTATGAGAACGCTTCGAACGCCGCGCCTCCGCCTGGTCCCCGTGACGCAGCGCAACGCCGCCGAGTTATGGCAGGTGCTGCAGCAGCCGGATCTGCGCGCGTATCAAGATCTGCCTAGCGTCGGCGCGGCCACGTTCGAAGGGATGGTCGGAAGACGCCCGCGGTGCCTGACCGAAGGGGCCGTGGGTCGCTTCGAGTGGCTGGTGTACATGCAGCGGTCTCGCAGGGCCTTGGGCTGGGTATCGTTGCGCGTCTCTGCCGGCGAGCCGGGCGCGGCGGAGATCGGATATAGCGTCGTGCGCGAATTTCGCGCGCGCGGCATCGCGACTGAAGCGGTCTCTGCGCTCATCGATGAAGGGTTCGCGTCTGCCGGCCTATCGCTCGTTCGCGCCTATTGCGTGCCGGAGAACCAGGCGTCGCGGCGCGTACTCGAACGGCTCGGATTCACACGCGAGAGCGTCTTGGCGCGCGGCGCATCGGTAAGCGGACGGCCGGTCGACGTGCTTTCGCATGTGATGGTGCGGGAGCGCTGGGAGCGGAACGCCGGCATTGACGGGGTCGCCGCAGTACGCTAGGAGTTTGTCTGACTTGAGCGCGTTTCCGTCTCCGGGTCGCTTTTTGCCGAATACATCGTTGCTCATCAGTCACGAAGCTACGGCTTCGCTCCTTCTTCGCGCCTCGTCTTCGAACAAAAATCGCCTCCGGATCCAAAAACGGCCCAAGTCAGACAAACTCCTAGCGAACGACGCCGAAACCGCCGGCGGCCAGGACGGCCATTGAAACCGTAGCGATGCCGCCGATCCACCCGATGCCGCGCGCGTAGCGCTGTCCGCTCCAGGTGCACAAGAAGCCTAGCAGGGCGATCGAAAGATGATCGCCGGCGTGTGCTATCGGGTGCGCGTCGAGATATGCGTACGAGGAAGGCCACATCAGAAACATGACGAGTAGCGGCGAGCCTACGACCGCGACCAGCCATGCGCCGTTACGATCTCCCGCGGTATCTGGGCTCGCGAGCAGCGCGGTCGCAACGGCTCCTGCGAGCAGCGCGGCATGCAACAGATGATGTTCGGGAATCGAAACGTCTTCGTTCCTTACGAGCGGTGCGAGCGCCGCCGCCAGGGTCAGCGCGCCGATCAGGTAGGCGGCGATCCTCCGCGACGAGTTCACGCCGGGTCCTCCGCAGGTAATCGTGCAAGCCGGATCGCCTCGATCAAGACGACGATCAACCCGAGCAGGAGCAGCAGCGCTCCCACGGTAGCCCACGAGGCCGTTAGCGGTCCCGGAGCCGGCTCGACCGCGTAACGGCGAGGGACGCCGTTCGCGCCGGCCACATAGAAACCGAGCAAGAATACGGTCATACCGCCGAACGTGGTGAGCCCGACGATCCAACGCAGAAGCGGCGGCGAGCATCTGCCCGAGCGCTCTTCGAGTTGCATATAGATCAGGCCGAGCGCGAAGAGAAAGACGCCGCCGAGAAGATAGGTGTGAAAGTGCGCGGGCACCCAGAGCGTGTTATGCAGGTCGAAGTTCAGCGGAATCGAGGCATCCAAGAGCGCACCGATGCCGCCGACCACCCAGCCGACGAGCCCCGTGAAGAGGAAGATCGATCCCAGCGTCCACCGCATCCGCGACCGGTAGACCAGGAGCATCGAGCCCCAGACAGAGACCGCCGTCGCCGGTATCGCCGAGAGATACGAAGCGATCTCCCCGACGTATTGCAGCGGGCGGTACTGTACGAAGTCCATGTAGAGGTGGTGGAAATACGCAATCGCGACGAAAACCAGCGTCGCCCACCATGCGATCGCCAAGATCTTCGTCGTGTGATACTCGCGCCCGGTGTACCGCGCCATCCCGACGTAGACCCACCCAAGCGCCATGTAAATGGTCAGATTCGCGAACGCATGGCCGAAGAAGAAGGTCACGTTCTTTGCCCACAGCGGGTCGACGAGCACCGACGGGTTGAGCCAGTGCGCGATCAGTGCGACCCCGATGGTCATGCCGGCCATTCCGGTGAGGATACCGTCGACCGCCACGACGAAGGCTGCGATGGATTGCGGCGGCGGCGTCTCGTGCGGGTCTGCATCGCGCTTGAAGACGAGATTCCATCCCGACGCGCCGGCCCAGCCGCCGTAACGCGTCAGCGTGAAACCGAGCATCTGAAAGCACCATGCCGTCCAGCCGAGGCTCACGAGCATGATGCCGGTCAAGAACGTGCCGGTGGCCCAAGACGGCCACGTGGCTCCGACGAACGGCAGCGGGTACAAGAACGTCCATCCGGCCGCGAAGCCTCCCGGGAAGACACTCAGCAGCACGGCGACGACGCCCAGTACGACGAGCGCGTAGGCGACCAGCGCCGCGCCCGCGCTCAGCTCGCCTTCCCGCCGCATCAGATACCAGAGACCGCCCATGCCGCAAAGCGCGACCGAGGTGATCATGCCGGCTCCGTGTAGCGTCAGCATCGCGTAGAAGATTTGTGGACCGAAAGCGACCCAGCGAGCCTGTTCGGCGCGCATTGCGATGCCGAGAAGCATCATCAGCGTGAAGACGGCAATGCCCGTGAGGAGGTAGGTCCAGAGAACGCGTCGCGCCATCGTCATCTTACGTCGAAGCCCCCTTGCATAGAGGCGTGCCCGATGCCGCAGTATTCGAGGCACCGGACCGTGTAGCGCCCGGCCCTGGTGAACGTCACCGGCAAGTGGTTGACGTAATCGGGCATCGCCTGCACCTGCGCGACGATCTGTCCGCGCGGATCGTAGATGCCGAAGCCGTGGTTTACGTCGAGCGACGTCACTTCAAAGACGATACGCCGGTCGAGCGGGAGCACCGAGGGCATCGTGAAGGCATACTGTTGCGCGGTGACCTTCACGTAGAGCGTACCGTTCTTCGTCGCGTGGGCCGCGGCGCGGAGCGGCGGATAGGGAAACCACGGCAACGTCACGGCAAAGATTGCAACGAGTCCCACGCTCAGTATGAGGAACCACCATCGCCGGAGCTTGTAGCCCTCGGGCTGCACTTGCGAATACGGAAGCGGCGAGAGCCGCGTCGAGAGCGCGACGAGCAACAGTACCGCCATCGCGGCGACGGCGAGCACGAGGAAGGCGGGCAGTACGAGCGGTCCTTTAGCCATCTTTTCGATTCTCTCAAAGAGACGGGGTGAAATGCGATGACGGCGGTCACCGAAGCGGCGTCGCTTTACCGCCCGAGCAGAGCTCTCCCCTGCGGGCTGAGCTTCTCGGGGCTCCAAGGCGGCTCGAAGACCAGGTGCACGCGCACCTCGCGCGGCCACGATAACCCCCGGACTGCGGACTCCACGTCGCGGGTGATGGTGGCGTGCATGGGGCATCCGGGCACCGTCAAGGTCATGACGATATCGACGTCGCTCTCTTCGATGCCGATCCCGTAGACCAGACCGAGGTTAACGATGTCGATTCCGAGCTCCGGATCGATCACGCCGCCAAGCGCTTCGCGCACCTCCTCTTCCCGTGCGGCGCTCACCGGTAGCGTACCCGGAGCGTATAGCTGCCGTCGTCGTTACGCGAGCAATCGTAGGCGAGTGCGCGATCGTCCAACTCCGGATAGAGAAAGAGCGGTTCGCGGTCGAGTAGCGCCCGGACTTCGTCGCCGCGCGCCAAGGTGTCGAGCGCTTCGAGAATGTGCATCATGGGCTCGGGCGGCGGCAGTCCCCGGTTGTCGAGATCGACGATCATCGCGTACCTCCGACGTACGGCTGCGCCAGCCGTGCGTAGGAAACGAAGACGGCGATCGCGCCGCCGGCATATGGCACGAAGGCCCAACGCACGTATGCTGGAGCGACTGCGAGGGCCGAGGCGGTCGCGAGCGTTCCGGTGGCTAGCAGGAGAAGTCCTATAATCGCGCACCGCTCGGGAACGGCTGCGCTCAATGCGGGTAATGCGGCTCCGGGCCTGCGCTTCCGAGCGAACTGCCAGGCGAGGAATCCGGCAATCTTATACGCGTAACCGACGATGGTGATGCTCGCCCAGCCGAGCACCGCTAGGGCGACGGCGGCATAGGCGGCGGGCGGCCACCAGGTGGCGGAGAGGGCTGCGGCGACGGCCAGCATCGCGCAGATCCAGGCGATACCCGCATAGCGTAAGCTGATGTCGAGATGCCTGCGAAGGCGTACGTGGAGTTCGTGCAGATGGCTCGAGCCGGCGATGCCGAGCGCGCCCAGCATCACGACCAGCGCGGCTCGTAACGCGTCCGGACGGTCGAAGCACGCCGCGGCGAACGCGGTAGCCCCGACGAACGTCCACCGTGCGATCGCCTGGCGGCGGTTCTCGGCGACGTGGGCGAGCGCGAACATGGGGACGAAGCGAACGGAGACGGCGACGATGGCCGTGCTCGCGAACGCCGCCAGCGCGAGCAGTGCGTGCATCGGCGCGAGCGCAAGCACACCCGGTGCAACGCGGCCGGCCAATGCGAAAGTCATCGCCGCGCCGATCGTTGCGGCGGCAACGAATGCGACGGCGGCAAAGCCGATCATGCCGGCGATCGAGCGCTCGCGCGGAGCGCCCAGCAGGCGCGAGATCGTCCACCCGCCCAAGCCCACCGCTCCGAGCAGCAGCAGCACTCCCGCACCTTCGAAGAGCGGCGCGCCGAGAAAGGAAGCGATCAGCAACGCGAAACCTGCCGCCAGCGGCGCGGCGGCCACGAGCACCGCACGCGGTGCGCTCACCGCGGCGCCGGTCAAGACCGGAATCAGCTGGTTGCTCGCGGCCACGAACGCGAGGACGATGAAAGCGGCAAAGGCATGCAGCGCGGCCAGCGAGGCACCGGTCGTCAGCGCGAGTACGCAGCCCGCTGCGAAGAACGCCAGCGCAAGCGTCAGTACGCCGCCGCTGCCGCGCGGGTCGCTGACGCTCGCGTCGATCGCTTGCACGGCCTACGCTCGCGCGAAGAGCACGTGGTACTCGTCGGGCCCGACCTGCCGGCATTCGTTCGTGAAGCCTTTGCGTTCCATCACACGAAAGAGCGGCTTCGGCTCGAATGACGCAATCAAGAGCAGGCGTTCGCCCTCGCGCAGCGCGCTCACCGCGCTCATGATCTCGTCGAAAGGTTCTTCGCCGCGTGCGAGAATCGGGCGCACGTCGAGCGTGACATCGGTCATACGCGCGTAATGTCTACGCGCCAGACTTCCGGTCCGCTTTCAACGTAGTTCCAGGCGAAGACGCCCGGACGATCGTGGTCGATTTCGAAACGTAACGGGCGCGGGTCGTGGTCGTTGACGATTTGCAGGGTTTCGCCGGCCGCAAGCGCCTCCAAGCGCGAGTGGATGGTCGGGTGCTTGTAGCGGGGCTCGATCACGCGCACGTCGAGTTCGTTGGATGCGGTCATGCCGGTATCGTAAGGGCCACGGGCCGGCGGCGCATTGACCGGCATCACCGGTTGGCAATCTCGGTGAGAAGCGAGCGGTCCAAGCGTACGACGTGGCCCTCGGCCCGAACGATCGCGCGTTCGCGTTCGAGTTCGGCGAGCGCACGGTTGACGACTTCCTTGACCGTACCGGCGCTCGCTGCCAGCTGGCTTTGGCTTAGTCCGCGCAGCCCTGCCAGCGCGGGAGTTAGGCCGGCCTCAGGCGCCGCGTAGGGCAGCAGCGCCGCAGCAACGCGCGATACCGTCGGTTGCGAGAGGTGGGCGGCGAAGCGTTCCGCTATCGAGCGCGTCGTCTGCGCCGATGCCACCGCCAGCGCGCGTGCGAAGCCAGGGTCGCGGTCGGCTGCCGCGCGCACCGCGCCGGCCGGAAAGACCGCGATACGCACCCCTTTGGAGGGCGCCACGAAGCGGGCGATAGCCACGCCGCCGTCGAGCAGCCAGGTGTGCCCGAACGGCTCGCCGCCGACGATGTCGTAGAGCGCCTGCTCGCGTCCGAGTGGCGTCGTGACTAAAGCCTGCAGCGTCCCCGCGAGCACTACGCCGAGATGCGGCCAGGCTGCGCCTTGCTCGACAAGCGCTTGGCGTTTGCGCAGCACCTTCACGGTCGCGATCGCCGCCAGACTGTGCAGCGTCGCTTCGCTCGCATCGGCGAAGACGGCCAAGCGTGCTAGCTCGTCCTCGATGCATCGGTCGGCCGCGCCGCCGGCGGAGATGCGGCGTATCTGCACTTGCCAGTCTCCGTTGCCCAGCATGCGCTGAATCCAGAGGTATTGACCGCTGCGTTGCTCGCCGAATTGTACGCGTAGCGGCCGCGGTTCATGATCGGTCCGCAGTTGGAGTTCCTCACCCTCGGCGAGCTTGTCGAAGGCCGCGAATATCCGCGGATGCCGCTGCCACGTCGGGATCGTCCGCACGTCGATGATCACGCAGGCGGCCCCACGCGGCTCAGCCTCCGAAATAGCCGGGGACGATTCGCTCCCTGCTGGTCGGTGGGTTGCTCTTGGGTAGAGCCGGATCCGTCGTGACGATGATGTAGCCGGCCATCGATCCTAACCCGTCCGCGCCGGGCTTGTGGGCGGGCTGGACCGCGTGGTCAAAGGTTTTGAGGAGCACGGCGTGCACCGAGCAATAGTACGCGTAGACGCCTGGCTTGGTCAATCGCACGGTGTAGGTAGGGAGGTGATGCCCCGCCCCGGGCGTGCCGGCAACCATCCCGTCGATGGCCGCATCCGGCGCCCCGGTCAGCGGATCGTAACCGACGATGGTGTGCATCCCGGTGTCCTGGTTGACGAAGACGACGGGTTCGCCGGGCCGTACCGCGACGATGGGCTCCAGAAAATCGTTCGAGCCGTTCATGTGCACGTAGACGGGCGCGTTCGCGATCGCGCGGGCCTGCGCGCACCCCGCGAGAAGGCATAACGCGGCTATGACGCCTGCTAGCCGGAGACCGGCGAATGGACGGTGCATGGGAATGGTACTCCTCTCAACAGAGGTGAACGAAGTGCGCTACGGTGCGGTTCCTCTCGTCGATTATTTCGTGCATTCGGGCCATTGTATCGTGATGCCCGCATCGGCATAACCGGTGTAACGATCGCGGTTCGCTCCGCGCAAGTAAGCGAGCAAGGGGTCGCGTACGACTCGCACGGCGATTCGCACCTCGAGCTCGTCGATGGGTACCCACGCGACGCCGACGACATGATCGGTGCCGCCGTCGGGCCGGCGCGGTTCGCCGTCGGCCTCGATTCGGAAGGTGAAGTTCGTAAACCGCCGGTCGCCGTCGTAGGATTCGCTCACGTAGAGCAACTCGCGGACGCGCGCGTGCAGTCCCGTCTCCTCGAAGGCTTCGCGAGCGAGGGTGTCGCGCAAGAGTTCGTGCCGTTGCTGGCGGCCGCCGGGCAGATTCCATAGCGGTTGCGCATGATTTGCGTAGACGGAGGCTACCAGCAAGATGCTGTCGTTCCGCCGAAGGAGCCCGGTGCACAGATGCACGCATTCGGCTTTACCGAAGCCGTCCGCGCGCTCCTGCGGCCAGCCGCACCGCGCCGGGCTGAGACGGCAGAATCTACGGCGAATGGGCGCGCCATGCGCCTCGCGGTCGACGCCGGAAACCTTCTCACCGATCGGCGCGGGATCGGCGTATACGTGCGCGCGGTCCTCGAGCGCCTCCTCGACCGCGACGACGTGGATATCACGCTACTCGTGGAGCATCCGCCGGCGATGTTGGCGGTGTTATCGAAGGCGGCGCTCGTTCGCGAACTCGGGGGCCGTTCGAACTTTCGCGTAGGGTCGCGGCTTCCGCGGGGGGCCGACGTAGCCTGGCATCCGTGGAATGGTACCTTCTTTCGGCCGCGGCCGGGCACGCCGAATGTCGCGACCGTCCACGACGTAGCGCCGTTTGCCTTCCCCTCGGCTGATGCAGCGCAGCGGCGGTCGCAGCAAGAGCCGATCGAGCGCACCGCACGAACGGCGGCGCGCATCGTGGCCGACTCGCTGTTCACTAAGACGGAGATCGTACGGTATCTCGGCGTCGTGCCCGAGCGCATCGCCGTCGTGCCGCTTGCCGCGGATGCGCGCTACACGCCGGGCGAACCGCAGTTCGCATTTGCCGCTCTGCGCGGCCGGCGATACGTTGCGTGCGTCGGCGCGATCGAATCGCGCAAGAACGTAGCGACGCTCGTAGAGGCGTGGCGTGAGGCTTTCCCGATGCGCGAGGTCGCGCTCGCAATCGTCACTCCAGATGCCGTTCCCGGCGATGTCGTCCACTTGAGCCGTCTGGGCATCGAAGCGTTGCGCGACGTGTACCGCGGGGCTCTCTGCCTTGCCGCACCCTCGATCTACGAGGGCTTCGGCCTTCCGCCGCTCGAGGCACTCGCCTGCGGGACGCCGGTTGTTGCGTCGCGAGCATCGTCGCTGCCGGAGGTGTGCGGCGACGCGGCGCTCTACGTAGAACGGCCCCGCAGCGTGGAGGAGTGGGCTGCCGCGCTACGACGTATCGCGTCGGAGGAGAGCCTGCGCGCGGCTCTGCGCGAGCGCGGTCTACGGCGCGCGGCGTCGTTTTCGTGGGATCGGACCGCGGGGGGAGTCGTGGAGGTTCTACGATCTGCGATGCGGGCCTAGGGGTAACCACCTAGAAGCGGGCCGCAGGGCCCGTGTCGAAACAACGCGCATGCTCGACGTCGCCGCGCACCTCATCCTCGGACCGCGCGACGAGCCGTTCCTGGGTACGTTGCTCGATTCGCTGGTCGGTGCGGTCGACCGGCTCATCGTCAACGACAACGCGCCCGACCCCTCTCCACACGCAGACGCTTTGAGCGCGAGCTGGTTCGGCCGAAGCGGACAAGTGGCCGTCGACCGTACGCCGTTCACCGATTTCTCGGCCGCGCGTAATACCTGCCTGCGCATGCACGCGGAGCTCGAGGCCGGCACGTGGGTCGCCTTCGTCGACGCCGACGAGGTTCACGGTGCGACTATCCGTAACGTCGCGCGCCGCCTTTCGCTGGTTCCTTCGTCCTACGATTTTGTCGACGGCTATACGTGGCATTTCTTCGCGTCGTTCGATCTTTACACGTCGATCGAGCGGCGGATGGCCTTCTTTCGCTTCAGGCCGGATCTACGCTGGCGCGGTCGCGTCCACGAGCAGCTCGTCGGACTTAGCGGCAAACGGTTGGCGCTTCCGTACGTGTACGCACACTACGGGCACGTGCTCTCCGCGCGGCGTCACGCCGAGAAGGGCCGGCAATACTCAAGCCTTGGGCAAGCCGGTGCGATCGTCGCACGGGAGGAACTCGACCGCATCGACGTAGCCGATTATTTCCGGACGATTTGGCCGACGCTGTTGCCGTTTCGCGGGAAACATCCGCAGGCCGCCGCCCGCGCGATAGCGCTCTTGCGCGAACGGTATCGCGCCGACCAGTTACGCGCGCTCGAGCTCGTACGCGAGGCGCAGCGTTCGCCGTGGATCCGCGCTCGCAACGCCCTCCTGGCGGCCAACTACGAGCAGCGGTGGCGGGCCCGGGCGCTCGACCCGCTTGCGCGGGGCCTCGTCGCCGACTGAATCTGCCGGCCGCCGGAAGCCGCTTCCCGAGATGTTCTCTACAACGAAAGAATCAGGGGCGCGGGTAGCCCGCCGGTGTGGAGCTTTGGGCGCGATGTTCTCTAGCGTTTCCCTCCTCCGGCGTAGGATACGGTCCATAATGCACGTACTCGAACGGTTGCGGGTCCGTTGTCCGTACCACGGTGCGCGGGGCTACCTCGAGCGGGCGATGCAGGACGCATCGGAGTGCGGCTGGAGCAAGACGATTGCCTTGAAGGTGCCGATTGCCGTGCATGCTTTCGGGGCCGGGCTCGCGCGAGAACTCAGGGTTTCCTACGATAGGGAGCACGCGCTGGGCCAGTTCGACCGCCCTTGGGCGGTGCGTTGGTCGCCTTCGACCGATGGCGTCTACCCCGATTTCGTGGGCACCCTCGCGCTCGTGGCTGACGAGGACTATACGAAAGCCGTCCTCGAACTCGAAGGTGATTACGAGCCCCCGGTGGGCACGGCGAGCCAGATGCTCGACGTGATCTCGGGTGCGCGCGTCGCATCGATGACGGGGCGCGAACTTCTGCGAACCATCGGCGCGTGCATCGAGGAGCGGTACCACGCGGACGAGCCGTTCAAAGGCTTCTTGCGCGGCCGCTCGCTTAAGTCGCGGCGCCGTCCGCCGCGCGTCTCGAAAGGCTAGCGATCGCCTCCGGCGGTGCAGCCGCGCGCTATGGCGCCGGCAAATCGCGTGACGTCTTCGGGCGTCGTGTCGAAGGAGGTCATCCAGCGGACCTCCGGTAGCGTTTCGTCGAAGACGTGGAAGAAAAATTCGCGTTGGATCCTTTCGATCGCCGTCCGGTCGAGCGTTGCAAAGACCGCATTGCAGGCGACCGGTCGCGTGATCCGCACGCCCGGGATGCGGCGCGCGCGTTCTTCCAGGAGCTTGGCCATCGCATTGGCATGAGCCGCGTATCGTCGCCAACGGTCCTCCACAAGCAGTGCCTCGAACTGTACGGCGATGTAACGCATCTTCGAGGCCAGCTGTGCTGCTTGCTTGCGTACGAAAGGCGCGGCTCCGGCATGGAGCGCCGGGTCGAAAAAAAGGATCGCCTCGCCGAACATTAAGCCGTTCTTCGTTCCGCCGAAGGTCAGGACGTCGACGCCCGCGTCGGCGGTAATCTCGCGTGGTTCGACGCCCAGAGATTCGGCTGCATTGGCGATGCGAGCTCCGTCGCAGTGAACGAAGAGTCCGTGCTCGCGTGCGAACGCGCTGAGCTCGCGAACCTCCTCGCGCGTATAGACGCCGCCGAACTCCGTAGACTGCGAAATCGAAATAGCGCGAGCCTGTACGTGGTGCTGGTCGCCGGAGTGTCCGATGGCCGCAGCGACGTCGGGAACGCGCAGTTTGCCGTCAGCCGTCGCGACGGCGAGAATCTTGCAGCCTGCGAAGCGTTCGAATGCGCCGCATTCGTCGGTCTCCAGGTGTGCCGATGCCGGCGCTATCACCGCTTCGTGTGGTTTGAGGAGCGACGCGAGCGCGACGACGTTGGCGCCCGTTCCGTTGAAGGTGAAATAGACGTCGGTTCGTTCGCCGAAATGCCGTTGGAACGCCGCGCGCGCGCGGTGCGTGTACTCGTCGTCCCCGTAGGAGATGGCATCGCCGTGGTTGGCGGCCAGAAGCGCGTCCAGGATCTCCGGTGCAACGGGTGCGTTGTTGTCGCTCGCGAACGTGCGCATCCCCGGGTTTACCGCGCGCGGCCCGCCGCGGCCTCTCGCCGGCAAGGGAGGCGCGGGCGCGTGCCGTCAGTCGGCGAGGACGGGGATGGGGGCGCCGCCGCGTCGGCGTGACGGGCGCATGAAGAAGACGATCGGCAGGGCCGCGAGAAAAACGATGGCGCAGAGGCGGAAGACGTAATCGTAGGAGATGACCGCCGAAGCCTGCGCGACGAGGCCCGTCAGCGTAGCGATGGAATAGCCGTGCGTCTGCGTTACGCCGCCGGCGAGGTCGTTCCAGGCCGTCGCCGCGCGCCGAGTCAGCAGTGTCGTGAGAATCGCGATTCCGAAGCTGCCACCGATCTGGCGCAGCAGCGTTGCCACACCCGTGGCGCCCGCGAGCGCTTCGCGCGGGACCGCGGCCAGCATAACGGTAGAGAGCGGGACGAAGAGAAAGCCTAGCCCGAATCCTTGAATGACCCGTGGCCAGAAGATGTTCCAGTACCCGGCGTTTTGGTCTAGCCCTCCGAGCAGCCACGTAGATAACGCAAAAAGCAGCATGCCGGTCCCGACCAGGATGCGCCCATCGATCATGTTGACCAGGCGCCCGACGATTGGCATCGCGATGGCCGTCGCGATCGCGCCCGGCAAGAGCGCGAGTCCGGTGTCGAAAGCCGTTAGGCCCATGATCGTTTGGAAGAAGAGCGGCATCACTAGGGCCGTTCCGAAGAGGCCAAAGCCCGTGATGACGCCGATGATATTTGCAAAGGTAAACGTCCTGAAACGGAAGACGCTCAGATCCACCAGCGGGTGTTTATCGCGGAGCGCTTTGACGACGAACCACGTCAGGGCGATTACCGCGACGCATGCGAGCGTCGTGATGGTATGCGAACTCCACCAATCGTCGTGCTGGCCTCGTTCGAGCACGTACTGCAGCGATGCGAGCCCGGCCGAGAGCAAGCTCAAGCCGAACCAATCGATGGCGCCTTTAGGCTTCTGGTGGAAGGTCGGATTCGGGATGAACGCCAGAGTCATGAGAATAGCGGCGATGCCGATGGGGATATTTATGAAGAAGATCAGGGGCCAGCTCGCGTTGTCGACGAGGTAGCCTCCGAGCGTCGGGCCGATAGCCGGTCCGACCATGGCGCCCAAGCCGAAGATCGCCATCGCGTTGCCGCGCTTCTCCGGCGCGTAGATCTCGAAGAGAATAGCCTGGGCCGTCGGCTGGAGCGCTCCCCCGCCGAAGCCCTGAATGATACGGTAAAAGGTGAGCTGCCAGATGCTATGTGCGGTGCCGCACATGAAGGATGCGACGGTGAATATCGTCAGGCAGCCTGCGTAAAAGCGTTTGCGCCCGAAGTAGGCCGTTAGCCAGCCGTTTAGTGGCATGGTGATGACGCTGGCGAGAATGTACCCGGTGGCCACCCACGAGACTTCGTCGATTGACGCGCCGAGATTGCCGGCAATGTTGTCGAGTGCCACATTCACGATCGTCGAGTCGATAATCGCCATGATCGTGCCCAGCATGACGGTCAGCGTTATGAGTGCGACGGACGCATTCTGACGGTGGCGGAATGGGTTCTGCATGTGACGGGCTAGGAGTTTGTCGGAGTCAAGCACGTTCCCGCCTTTGGACGGCCTTCTGCTCGATTACTTCGTTGCTCATTGGTCACGAAGCTACGGCTTCGCGCCTCGTTTCCGAACAAAATCCGGCGCCGAATCCGGAAACGGTTCGACGCCCAACCCACTGCGGCGAGCGCGAATAGCGAGATTGCGGGCAGCTGCATGCGCCGCAGCAGGAACTTTCCGACGCTGAAAACCTCTTCGATCGACACGCGGGCTGCGATGCGGTGCAGCTCTCGCCGCCCAGCCAGGAGGAGCGTCGCGATGACGGTTACGGCCACGAGTGCCCAGGCAGGCTGGGTGAGAGCCAGAGCGCCCAGGGTGTAGGCCAAGATATTTGCAGACCGGAACGACAAATTCGCCCTCGGATGCGGCCCCATTCGAATGTTGCCGCGCTCGCCGGCGATAGATAATATGCATAGATCCAGGTTCCGAGGAGACCGAGGCCGGCGATGAAGGCAGTGCGCAGGTGGGCTCGACGGTGTAGAGGGCGGCTCCGGGCGGCTCCGGCCAGCGCCAGCAGGGGGAACGTCGGGACGGCACCGGGGCGGTTGGGGATATCTTGCGCGCCAAACTCCTCGTACGCGAGCCCGAAGAAGAGCGACATCGCAAGGAGCAGGGCGATCTCAGAAGGCGTGACCTGCATCTCCCCACCTTCCGTGCCGGCCGCGGCCAAGCAGGCGGGCGTATAAGCCGCCCGCCGGGTGGGATTGTGTAACGCGTGCGCAAAGCTCGTGTAAGGGTTCGGCAAAAGTCGACCGCGAACGCAAGCGAACGTCCGATACTATGAGCGTTGGATCCGTAGCGGATGATCGGCAGGTACGCCAAGGCGAACGCGCGCGGAAGATTTGGGGTAAGGACGTGTCTAGCAGCACTACGAGCAGCCAGCATTTCGTCTGGTTCCACGGTGACAGGGATGGAAGCACGCTGCGCAGCGTTCGCATCGACTCCGCAACGCTGAAGGCGTTGCAAAAGCAACTCGACGACCCGCACGCAGAACAGATCGTCGTTGCCGAATGGCACGCGCGTGACCTGATGCCGCAGCGCCGGTCGATTCCAAAGAAGCGTTTCGTCGGCATCGAGATCCGGCTCACCGAGAACTAGGAGGCTGCCGGACTCCCCGCCGGAGTGGTCGAACGAGGGGGAAAGGGGTTCCGAGATGCCGGTTGCCATCGTCAGCGACAGCACGTGTGATCTTCATCCGCTGGAGGCGCTCTCGCAGGGGATCGATCTCGTTCCGATTCTGGTGCGTTTCGGTGCGGCCGAGTACCGAGACGGCGTCGACCTGGAACTGGCGGATTTTTACCGCAGACTCGATCCTGCGGGCGAGTTGCCGACCACGGCTCCTCCACCGGCCGGTGCGTTCGCGAGCACCTTCAAGAGCCACGTGGATGCGGGGCAAGAAGTCATCTGCTTGACGGTCTCCTCGAAAATCTCGCAAACATATGCCAACGCCGAAGCGGCGGCGGCCGGCTTCTCGGGGCAGGTTCACGTGATCGACACGAAATCGCTGTCGGGCGGTGCCGGTCTGCTGGCGACCGGCGCTGCGCGGCTGGCTCGCGGCGGCGCGGACGCTTCGGCGATTCGGGCGTCGATCGCGCGCTGGATTGCCTCCCAACACGGGTTCGCTGCGTATCCGGATCTGCAGTTTCTTGCCAAGAGCGGGCGCATCAACAAAGCGCAGTTACTGCTCGGCCAGATGATGCACGTTGTTCCGATCGTGCGCCTGGACGCGGATGGAACGCTGAAGGCCGAAGCCAACGTCAAGACGTTCGAACTTGCCAAGGCGATGGTCGTGGATATAGCCGTTCGCAGACTAGAGCATCCGAATCGGGCGCGCATCATCATCGTGCATTCGCACGATCCGGCCCTGGCCGCCTACGTCGAGGCCGAGCTGCGCAAGAAACTTGACGCGACTCCAAAGGAACTGACGATCCACGAAGCCGGCCCGACGATTGCAGCCAACAGCGGTCCCGGAGGTATCGCGATCTTCACGATTGAGGAGTAGCCAAGGAGGCATTTGACGCTCCGGGGACCCGGTGCTATACTACTTGCCTATGCCCCGCGGCTTCTAAGGACCCCACGAGAGGACGAGCGCATTGACCCCGGTGGATGGCTCGGTCCTTTTTGGTGTGCCCGCGAACCGACCGGTCGCGAGAAGCCGGGCGCATACGACAAAGCGCGCTTCCTTATTAACGGTGCGAGAGAGAACGAATGGCAAAAACGACGGCTCCAAAGTCCCCCGCGAAGAGCTCCGCGGGTGCCAAGAGCAGGTCGAAGCGAGGCGCGGCCGAGGCTTCGAGCGCTCCGTCGACGGTCATGCCGACGACGTTCCCCATGCCGACCGGTGCGTTTACGGTCGCGCAGCCGCCCGAGCCCGGGCCCAAGCGGGAACGCTACTCCTTCGCGAAGATTCCGCACGTGCTCGAGGTTCCCAACCTCATCGAGCTCCAGAAGGCGAGCTTCGACTGGTTCAAGACCGAGGGTCTGGCCGAGGCGTTCGCCTCGATCTCGCCGATCAAGGATTTTACCGGAAACCTGGTGCTGGAGTTCGGCGAACACAGCCTCGGCGAGCCGAAGTACTCGGTCGAGGAATGCCGCGAGCGCGACATGACGTACAGCGCGCCGCTGCGCGTACGCGTGCGGTTGATCACGGCCGAGTCGGGCGAGATCAAAGGCATCCCTGACCAGGAGATCTTCATGGGCGACTTCCCGCTCATGACCGACAAAGGCACCTTCATGATCAACGGTGCCGAGCGCGTGATCGTCAGTCAGCTCGTTCGGTCCCCGGGCGTTTACTACAACCAGGACGTCGACACGAACAGTCGCCCGACGTACAATGCCACGATCATTCCCAACCGCGGCGCATGGATCGAGTTCGAGACAGACAACGGTACGAAGAACGACGAGACGGAAGGCACGATCGGCGTTCGTATCGACAAGAATCGTAAGATCTACGTTTCGACGTTCGTTCGCGCGCTTTCGCGACCGGATCTGGAGTGCGACTGGGAGAGCGACGAAGCGATCCTCAAATTGTTCGACGGCAGCCCACTCGTGCAGAATTCGATCGATAAAGATAAAGATATCAAAACGCGCGAAGACGCCCTCAAGGAGATCTACAAGAAGCTGCGTCCGGGTGAGCCGGAAAACGCGGAAAACGCAGAAAAGCTCCTCGAGTCGCTCTTTTTCGACGACAAGCGTTACGATCTCGCCGGCGTCGGCCGTTACAAATTGAGCGGCAAGTTCCACTATCGCATCGAGAACCCCGACCCCGAGAAACGAGGCGCGCAACCGTACGTCACCATCGACGAGTACGGTGACGCAAGCCTCGCCATGCCGCCGATCGACAAGCGGTGCCTCACACGCGCAGACATGATCGCGGTCATTCGCCGCCTGATCAAAGTCGCCACGAACGTCATCGAGAAAGACGACATCGACCACCTCGGCAATCGGCGTATCCGTTCGGTCGGCGAGCTGCTGCAGAACCAGTTTCGCGTCGGCTTGCTGCGCCTGGAGCGCGTCGTGCGCGAGCGCATGACCGTTCAGGATATCGAGACGGTCACGCCGCAGGCGCTGATCAACATCCGTCCGGTCGTGGCCGCCATCAAGGAATTCTTCGGCAGTTCGCAACTCTCGCAGTTCATGGATCAGACCAATTCGCTGGCGGAGCTCACGCACAAGCGGCGCCTCTCGGCCCTAGGACCGGGCGGCCTCTCGCGCGAGCGCGCGGGCTTTGAGGTGCGCGACGTCCATCACTCGCACTACGGCCGCATCTGCCCGATCGAAACGCCGGAAGGCCCGAACATCGGCTTGATCGGTTCGCTGGCCACCTTCGCTCGCGTCAACCGGTTCGGATTCATCGAGACGCCATACCGCGTCGTGACGGGCGGGCGGGTCACCGATGAGATCGTCTACCTCACGGCGGACAAAGAGGACGAGTACATCATCGCCCAGGCCAACACGCCGGTCGACGCGTCGGGAAAGGTCACGACCGATTCCGTAGTCTGTCGCTACGCGGAAGAGTATATCGAAGAGCCGGCAGCCAAGGTCCAATTGATGGACGTTTCGCCGAAGCAGATCGTTTCGGTCGCGACGGCATTGATTCCGTTCCTCGAACACGACGACGCAAACCGAGCCCTGATGGGCGCCAACATGCAGCGCCAGGCCGTGCCGCTGCTGCGCCCGCAATCGCCGATCGTCGGCACCGGTATGGAGTACCGTTCGGCTAAGGACTCCGGCGGCTGTATCGTCGCCGCCGAGAGCGGAGAGGTCGTCGCGGTCGACTCGAAGTCGCTCGCGGTGCGCAACGGGCAGGGCGTCGAGAAGGTCTACGACCTGCTGAAGTTTACGCGCAGCAATGCAGGTACGTGCATCAACCAGCGCCCGATCGTCACGATCGGCGAGCAGGTCGTCGCCGGGCAGATACTCGCGGACGGCCCGTCGTCGGAGGAAGGCGAGCTCGCCCTTGGCCAAAACGTGATGGTCGCGTTCATGCCCTGGGAGGGATATAACTACGAGGATGCGATCCTCATCAGCGAGCGGATGGTGAAGGACGACCGCTTCACCTCGATTCACATCGAGGAGTACGAATGCGAGGCGCGCGATACCAAGCTCGGGCCCGAAGAGATCACGCGTGACATTCCCAACGTCGGCGAGGACTCGCTCAAGGATCTCGACGAACGCGGCATCATCCGCATCGGCGCGGAGGTTCGCCCGGAAGACATTCTGGTGGGTAAAGTTACGCCGAAGGGCGAGACCGAGTTGACCGCGGAAGAGCGGCTCCTGCGCGCCATCTTCGGAGAAAAGTCCCGCGAAGTGCGCGATACGTCGCTGAAAGTTCCGCACGGCGAAAAGGGCAAGATCATCGACGTCAAGGTCTTCTCGCGCGAGAACAACGACGAACTTTCGCCGGGCGTGAACCACCTGGTGCGCGTCTACGTCGCGCAAAAGCGCAAAATTCTGCAGGGCGACAAGATGGCCGGACGTCACGGCAACAAGGGCGTGATTGCGAAAGTGCTGCCGGAAGAGGACATGCCGTATTTGGAAGACGGCACTCCGGTGGATATCGTGCTCAACCCGTTGGGCGTTCCGTCGCGCATGAACCTCGGGCAGATTATGGAGACCCACCTTGGCTGGGCGGCGCGCATGCTCGGGATGGACGTGGCGACACCCGTCTTCGACGGTGCGCATGCGGAGGACATCGCCGAATGGCTGCAGGACGCGGGGCTGCCCGCAGACGGCAAGACGTGGCTTCGCGACGGTCGTACGGGGGAGCGCTTCAGCCGGCCGATTACCGTCGGCATGATCTACATGCTCAAGCTGGCGCATTTGGTTGACGACAAGATTCACGCGCGGTCGACCGGGCCATACTCGATGATCACGCAGCAGCCGCTCGGCGGCAAGGCTCAGTTCGGCGGCCAGCGCTTCGGCGAGATGGAGGTCTGGGCGCTGGAAGCCTACGGCGCTGCGTACACGCTTCAAGAGCTCCTGACCGTCAAGTCCGACGACGTCGTCGGACGCGTCAAGACGTATGAAGCGATCGTCAAGGGTGAGAACGTGATGGAACCGGGCGTTCCGGAGTCGTTTAAGGTTCTGATCAAGGAGCTGCAGTCGCTCGCGCTCGACGTCAAAGTGTTGACGGAGAATCGCGAAGAGATCGAGATCAAGATCCAGGACGACGACATGGGCGACCGCGCGCAGGAGATCGGTTTGCTGATGGGCGACGAGGATCCGCGCGCCTCGCAGACGGTGATGGCGCAACGGGAAGCCGAGGCGCAGCGCGTCGCAATCGGCGCCGGCGAGACGCCCGAGGTGGAGGAGGAGGAAGAGGAAGAGATCGACGACAGCAAGCCGATCGCAAGCGGCCCGTTGACGGAGCCGCCGCCGCTTCCCGTGCGAGTCGGTGCGGAGTTCGAACCGGTCGACACCCTCGCGCTCGAAGAAGAGGAGACCGTCGAGGAAGAGGAAGAGGAAGATCAAGGCTACGTCCTCGAGGAAGAGGACGAGGAGGACAGCGAGGAGGCGTCTCCCTACGACGAAGAGGAAGAGCCGGCTCCCGGCGCGCTCGAAGAGGAGTTCTGAAAGCAAAGAGCCCGGTGCGATCGCACCGGGCTCTTTGCTTTATGTGGCGTAGGCTCTTAGGAGGCTGTTGGAGTTAAGCACGTTTCCGTCTTTGGGCCGCCTTTTGCCCGAATACTTCGTTGCTCATCAGTCACGAAGCTACGGCTTCGCTCCTTCTTCGCGCCTCGTCTCCGAACAAAATTCGGCGCCAAATCCGAAAACGGCTCAACCCCGACAGCCTCCTAATTCGCGCTCGGGAAGAAGACGCGGTAGGCACTGACGCTGCCATTTGGATCGAGCCGCAAGACCACGTTCGCCGACCCTTTCGTGAAGTCGGCGCGATAGGTGAACTCGCTCTTCGCGGCATCGACGCTCAGCAGCGTCAAGCCTTTGTATGCGCCGTGAGCGTGCATCTGGTCGGAGAGGGCCCCCACCTCGGCGCGCGTGACTTGGCGCAGGAGTGCCGGGTCGAACGGTTTCGTGACTTTCGCCACGTCGTCGTTATAGGCTGCGTTCGTTATCCCGGCCGCAATGCTCTGAGCCGCGCCCGCCGACGTACCATGGGCGGAACATCCGGCGAGCAGGGCGCCCAGCAGGGCAGCAGCGGTCAGGGTCGGGGTTGCGTGCGTAGGCTTCATAAAGCCGCTACAGGGTTCCCCAGCCGTAGGAGACCATCGCTACCTGGTTTGCGGCGGCGCGGTTGCCGGAATGCGGCGTGCCGGCCGCAACCGAGGAGATCGCGAACGACGGCTGCAAGTGCGCCATCGCGAGCTCGTGGCGCTGTTGAACGACGACGTTGTGCTGGAAGGCGACCTCGCGCTTGAGGTCGGCGTTGGCTACGGCTTCTTGATCGTAGGCTCGCCGCTCCGCGTGATAGGCGGCCCAGGCATTATTTGCCTGCTGCGAGAGCTGCGCTTGGCGCTGCGCGTCCTGGGCGTATCTCTCGTGTACCTTGCGATTATGCTGGATGATGAGGTAGGTGGCCGCAGCCGCGCCCAGGATGATGTTGCGCGTACTGGCGGCGCCATTGGCGAGTACCGGGGCCGCCGGCGCGAGCCCGGCGAGGAGCGCGGCCAGCGCCGTGCCGGCGATTACCTGCTTGATATTCATTGACGTAAGTCCTCCGTTTCCGGTGTAACGCAGTGCATCTCGGCGGCGTTCCGCCCGGGAGGGGGTGGGCGAGGCGTCAGGCGGCTTGATCGGCGGGAATCTCTGCGCCGAAACGCGGGCCGCCCGGTTCTATCTCTCGGCCGTTGCGCAATTGTCCGAGGTCGATCGGCGCGTAGCCCGCATCCCGAATGAGATCTGCCGCGACGGCTTTGTCGTGGCGTTCGTCGCCGCAGTAGTAGAGCGCGATGCCCTGCTCCGCATCGCGCAGTAGCGTATCGGGCGGCAGCATGTTGAAGGCCTTGACGACGTGGTCCTCATTGATCTTGCGCGCGATCAGTTCGCTCGAGGTGACGGCCGTAGCACGGTCCGCGTTGGTGGCGTCGACGACGATCTTGCCGTCGAAGGGTCCGGCGGCCGCCAGCGCGCGGTCGACGTCTTTCCAGGCGAGCGCGAGGATCACGACATCGCTGCGCATGATCTGTTCGTATGGGGCCACAACCGTGGCTGGCGGTCCGATGGCTGCGGCGAGCTGCTTGGCGCGCTCCGGGTCGCTTGGGTCGCTGAAGGAGAGAGTATGGCGACGAGCAAGCAGACGCCCGATCGCTGCCGCCCGGTCGTTGGAGCCGATGATGCCGACGATCATGCTATGGTCTTACCCAATTCGCTCCGCCGCACACCCCGAGAGCGGTGCGATTCGGCCGGGTTCGCCGCCGCCTTGTCGCCTCCCGGAGTGCGTGTTATACTGTTCGTCTGTGCCCCGAACCTCATAACTGAGCAGACCGAGCAGGAAGGCGTCCGTGGGCGGACGCCGCCCCTAGGTTTGCTATGCGCTTTTGGCGGCACCGCGCAACCGGGTTTCGAGGAATAGATGAACCTTATTGACGTCAACAATTTCGATGCGATGCGGATCGGTTTGGCTTCGCCGGAACAGATTCGCGCCTGGTCGTTCGGCGAGGTCAAGAAGCCGGAGACCATCAACTACCGCACGCTGAAGCCGGAGCGCGACGGCCTGTTCTGCGAGAAGATCTTCGGTCCGACCAAAGACTGGGAGTGCCACTGCGGCAAGTACAAGCGCATCCGCTTCAAGGGCATGATCTGCGACCGCTGCGGCGTCGAGATCACGCGCGCGAAAGTGCGCCGCGAGCGGATGGGGCACATCGAACTCGCTACGCCGGTGAGTCATATTTGGTATTTCAAGGGCGTGCCCAGCCGCATCGGCATTCTGCTCGACATGTCGCCGCGCCAGCTCGAGAAGGTGATCTACTTCGCGGCCTACGTTGTCATCGATCCGGGCAACACCAATCTGCAGAAGCGCGAAGTCTTGACCGAACAAAAGTTTCGCGAGGCCCGCGAGAAGTTTGGTAACGCCTTCAAGGCCGGCATGGGCGCCGAGGCGATCCGAGAGCTGCTTCGCGAGCTCAATCTCCGCAAGATTCAAAGCGATCTGCGTAGGGAGTTCAACGAGACCACGGGTCAGAAGCGGCTCAAGGCGATCAAACGCCTCGAGGTCGTCGAAGCGTTCATAAACAGCGGAAACAAGCCGGAGTGGATGATCCTCTCTGCCGTGCCGGTGATCGCGCCCGAGCTGCGTCCGATGGTCCAGCTCGACGGCGGCCGCTTTGCGACCTCCGACCTGAACGATCTCTACCGCCGCGTCATCAACCGCAACAATCGTCTGCGGCGCCTCCTCGAACTATCGGCCCCCGACATCATCATCAAGAACGAGAAGCGCATGCTCCAGGAGGCGGTCGACGCGTTGATCGACAACGGCCGGCGCGGCCGTCCGGTGACCGGCCCGAATAACCGTCCCCTCAAGTCGCTCTCGGATATTCTCAAAGGCAAGCAGGGCCGCTTCCGCCAGAACCTGCTCGGGAAGCGCGTCGACTACTCGGGCCGTTCGGTCATCGTGGTCGGCCCCTCGCTAAAACTGCACCAGTGCGGCCTTCCCAAAGAGATGGCGCTCGAGCTCTTCAAGCCGTTCGTGATGAAGAAGCTCGTCGACCGCGGCCAAGCGCACAATATCAAGAGTGCCAAACGCATGGTGGAGCGCGTGCGGCCGGAGGTATGGGACGTGCTCGACGAGGTGATTCGCGAGCATCCGGTCTTGCTCAACCGGGCTCCGACGCTCCACCGTTTGGGCATCCAGGCTTTCGAACCGGTCCTCGTAGAGGGCAAGGCGATTCACTTGCATCCGCTGGTGTGCACGCCGTACAACGCGGACTTCGACGGCGACCAGATGGCCGTGCATCTTCCGCTGAGCGCCGGCGCGCAGGCGGAAGCCCGCATCCTCATGCTCTCGAGCAACAACATCCTGCTGCCCGCGTACGGCAACCCGGTCTCGATCCCAACGCAAGATATGGTCCTGGGTTTGTACTACATCACGTTCCAGCGTGACGAGTACAAAGGGCCTGCAAAGGCTACGGCGGTTGACGATTACGACGTCCAGACGATGGCGCGCCCGGCGGTCAACGGGCAGAAGAAGGGCGGCGACGCGCAGCGTCTTCGGGCGTTCATGGATGCAAGTGAAGCGATCATGGCGTACGACACGCACAGAATCACGCTCCAAGAGTGGATCGACGTCCGCTGGAAGGGTGAGATGATCCGCACCACGGTGGGCCGCGTTACGTTCAACAACGCGTTTCCGGCCGCTTGGGATCATCCGTTCGTGAACCAGATCGTTGACAAGGGCGCCTTGAAGAGTCTCATCACGACGTGTTACCGCAAATACGGCAATGCCGAGACGGCGAAATTCCTCGATGCCATCAAGGAGCTCGGCTTCCACTACGCGACGCTCTCGGGAACGACCGTCTCGATCAGCGATATCATCGTGCCGAGCCGCAAGTACGAGATCCTCGAGAAAGCGCAGAAGGAAGTGGACGATCTGCATCAGCTCTACGAACAGGGTTTCATCTCGGAGGAAGAACGTTACAACAAGACGATCGAGATCTGGTCGAAGGCCAGCGACGAAGTTACCTTCGCGATGCAGGAAGCTCAGAATCCGCTCAACCCGGTGTTCATGATGGCCACCTCCGGCGCCCGTGGTTCGATCGCTCAGGTCAAGCAGCTAGGCGGCATGCGCGGGCTCATGTCCGACCCCTCGGGCCGAATCCTCGAGATTCCGGTCAAGGCGTCTCTCAAAGAAGGCCTTACGGTTCTCGAGTACTTCATCTCTACGCACGGCGCGCGTAAGGGTCTGGCCGATACGGCCTTGCGCACGGCCGACTCGGGGTATCTCACGCGCCGTCTCGTCGACGTCGCGCAGGACGTCATCATTCGGGAGGAAGACTGCGGTACGGCCAACGGCATCGTGGTGCGCGATATTGCGGCCGGCAAAGAGATCATCGAGCCGCTCGTCGACCGGATCGTCGGCCGGCGGGCCGCGGAGGAGATCCGTCTGGACGCTAAGCGCCCGACGACGAAGATCGTCGCGCGCGACGAAGAGATAGATGAAGAAAAGGCCAAGGCGATCATCGACGGTGGCATCAAGGAGGTCAAGATTCGTTCGGTGCTAACGTGCCGAGCGAAGTACGGCGTCTGCTCGATGTGCTACGGGCGCAACCTCGCCACCAGCAACAAAGTCGATATCGGCGAGGCCGTAGGCATCATCGCCGCGCAGTCGATCGGCGAACCCGGTACCCAGTTGACCCTGCGAACCTTTCATACGGGTGGCGTGGCGACGGAAGACATCATCACCGGCTTGCCGCGTGTGGAGGAAATCTTCGAGGCGCGCAAACCGAAGGGTCAGGCCGTCATTACGGAGGTGCGCGGCGCGATTAAGCTCGGAGACGAAAAGAACAAGCGCATCGTATTCGTGGTCGACGATACTGGGGAGCCGCACGAATACGACATCCCACACGGCACGCACATGGCCGTTCGCGAGGGAGATAACGTCGAGCCCGGGGACCAGCTCAACGAGGGCTCGCTCAACCCGCACGACATCCTTCGAATCAAAGGTGAGACTGCGCTGCAGAACTATCTGGTCCAGGAAGTGCAGAAGGTCTATCGCTCGCAGGGTGTCGATATCAACGACAAACATATCGAGGTCATCGTGCGCTCGATGCTTCGTAAAGTGAAGATCGTCGATGGCGGCGATACGCAGATGTTGCCGGGTCAGTTGGTCGAAGCGGCGAACTTTCACGAGCAAAACGAGAAGCTCCGCAGCGATGGCAAACGCGCGACGGCGAATCCGGTCTTGCTCGGCGTCACCAAGGCGTCGCTCGCGACGGAGTCGTTCCTGTCGGCCGCCTCCTTCCAGGAGACGACGCGGGTGCTCACCGATGCCGCAATCAAGGGCAAGCACGATCCCCTGCTCGGCTTGAAGGAAAACGTGATCATCGGCAAGCTGATCCCAGCCGGCACGGGAATGTCTCGGTACCGCAACATCCAGATCGAGCCGGAGGGACAGGATCTCGATGCGGAGGGGCGGCCGCGCAACCAGTTTGCCTTTGTGGGCGAGTTCGACGGCATGTCGGCCGACGAAGCCGCACTAGCAGAAGTGATGGGCCAAAATGGCGAGGGCATGCAAAAGCTCGTCGGTGGTTACGACCGCGCGCGCGAGCCCGCGACCGTTCACTACGAAGGCGAATACGAAGATCACCTAAACGTCCATGCGCCCGCGAAGAAGACGCAGTACGACCGGATGGTCAAGGGCATCAACCCCGAGGATCTATAGGATGCTTCTTACGGCCGCCGTAAAGTTCGAATGCAGCGCAGGAAGATCGCGGTCGTGACGAGCGCATCGGCCAACGCCCGGTGCGCGCCGAGGCTTGCGATGAGCGGGTCGTCGTCAAGCCGAAGGTAGTAGCGGAGGGTCTGATTCTTGTGGTTGGGTGCGAGCGGAAAGGCGCGCCGCGCCAGCTGCAGAGAACAGAGCGACGGGCGAGCGGCGGCGAGCGCAGGCAGGAAGCCGAGGTCGAACGATGCATTGTGCGCCACGACGACGCTTTCACTGCAGAGGCCGAGCAGGTGCGCCTCTACATGCTCGAAGGCGGGGGCGTTGACGACGTCCTCATCATAGATTCCGTGAACGGCGCTGGCTTGGGGCGGGATGGGGCGTTGCGGGTTGACGAGCGAGCTCCAGGTGCCGACGATATCGCCATCGCGAATCTGCACGCAGGCAGCCTCGACTACTCGATCCACCGCCGGATTGAAGCCAGTCGTCTCGACGTCGATTACGGCATAGCTGCGGCGCAAGTCGATGGAGCCTAGGAGGCTATCGGAGTTAAGCACGTCTTCCAGCGCGTGGTACCTACGCGGAGCGTGCGGGAGCGGGCAGGCGTAACCTATTAAGCATCGCCTGCGACGGCACGCGCACTCGGTCGGCCAGCTTCAACGCCGCCAGCACTCTGATGTTCCACCACGTGAGATCCAGCTCCCACCACGCGATGCCGTGGCGCGCCGAGAACGGGAAGGCGTGGTGGTTGTTATGCCAGCCTTCGCCGAACGAGAGCAACGCGACCCACCAGGAGTTGGTCGAGCGGTCGGTCGTGCGATAGGTACGATAGCCGGCATAGTGCGAGGCGCTGTTCACGAGCCAGGTGGTGTGAAATGTGAAGACCAGGCGCGCGAAGATGCCCCAGACCAGCCACGACCAGCCGCCGATCGCGAAGAGCGCGACTGCGAGGGCGATCTGCAGCGGGACGTTTGCGTAGGGCAGCGCGCGGTAAAACGGGTCGGCGTGCAAATCCGGGCAGTAACGCTCCCGTTCGGCGCTGGCCGGTACGTACTTGTTGGCTCTGAAAAGCCATCCGAGATGCGCCCAGGAAAGACCGCGCCGGACCGTGTGCGGATCGCCCTGCCGATCGGAGTGCGCGTGATGGATGCGATGCGTCGCGACCCATGCAATCGGATCGCCTTGCAGGGCGAGCATCCCAAGGATTGCGGTGGCGTACTCGATCGGTTTGATCATCCTGAGGCTGCGGTGCGTGAGCGTTCGGTGGTAGTTGAGCGTTACGCCGAGCGCGCCCGTCGCGTAGGTGAGGATGCCCGCAACCGCAAGGCCCGACCACGAAAAGAATCCCGGCAGGAACGCCAGCAGCGCACCGAGGTGGATGCCGAGCAGCCCGAGGCCGTTGGGCCAGTTGGGTCGGGAAACGTTCATCGCACGTGCTTCCGGGTAGGCGGGGAAACTCCGCTTGACACGCGCTTGGCGGGCTGCAGCGCAAAGGCGACGCGCCCGATCCTGGCTAATGGGCTGGCATGGGCCGACTTCGGAGGTTTCTCGCAGTAACCGTTGCCGCGGTCTTTGCGTGTGGGGCGGGAGCCGTTGCGCGCGATCGCGTGCCGTCGCCGCTCGCGCAATTACGCTGGCGCAGCATCGGACCGGCAGTCTCCGGTGGCCGGCTGGGTGCGGTAGCCGGGACCAACCGCGATCCGTATCTCTACTATGTTGGCGCTGCCGGTGGCGGCGTTTGGAAGAGCACGAACGCGGGGCAGACGTGGTCGCCCGTATTCGATGCGGAAGACGACGCATCGATCGGCGCGATTGCGATCGATCCGCAGAATACGAACGTCGTTTGGGTCGGCACCGGCGAAGCCGCGCCGCGCAACGACGTCATCGAGGGCGATGGCGTCTATCTCACGCGCGACGGCGGGAAGACGTGGCGCCACGTCCTGGTGTTACCCGATACGCTCGTCTCAAAGATTCTGATCGACCCCGTCGACCCGCAGCGGATCCTGGTCGGCGTCCTAGGGGACCCGTTTGCGGCGAGCCCGCAGCGCGGCGTCTACCGGACGACCGATGGCGGAAAGACGTGGAACAAGACGCTCTATCTCGCTCCCGATACCGGCGTCTCCGATATGGCGGATGCCGCGAAGGCGCCTGGGGTCGTCTACGCCGGGCTGTGGGAGTTCCGGCGTACGGGATGGAGCCTGCAGAGCGGTGGACCGCACGACGGCCTGTACGAGTCGACCGATTTTGGCGGCACGTGGACCAAACTTGCCGGCCACGGCTTGCCGAGCGGCGAAGAGGGACGCATCGGCATCGCCGTCGCACCGTCGAACCCCAAACGCGTCTACGCGCTGATCCAATCCAAAGAGGGTTTGCTGTGGCGCAGCGACGACGCGGGCGCGAGTTGGCGAATGGTGAGCGACAACACGCTCATCGACGAGCGGCCGTTCTATTACACGCACGTCTTCGTCGATCCGACCGACGAAAACCGCCTGTGGGCGCTCTCGGTCCACAACACCGTCAGCGCCGATGGCGGAGAGACGTTCCGTATCACGGCGCGCGGAGTGCATGGCGACAACCACGCGATGTGGATCGCCGGCGACGGCAAGCGCATCATCGAAGGGAACGACGGCGGCATTGCGTTTTCATACGACGGCGGTACGACCTGGACGTGGGACAACGCCCTGCCGATCTCGCAGCTCTACCACGTCGGCTACGATCGCCGCAATCCGTATCGCGTCTGCGCGCCGCTGCAGGACAACGGCGTGTGGTGCGCGCCGTCCAACCCGCTCGACCCGCGCGGCCTCTCGTCGAGCCAGTGGCGGTACGTAGGCGGCGGCGACGGAACGTGGGCGCTCCCAGACCCGCTCGATCCGCATCTGATCTGGACCTCGAGCGCCGGCGGTAACTATCAAGCCGATATCGCCATCGCGGATACGCGTACCGGTGCGGTGCGATCGATCCCGCCGTACATGCGCGATCAAAACGCCGTCGACCCGAAACTTTTGCGATACCGTTTCAACTGGGAGGCGCCGATCGCATTCGACCCGTTCGATCCGCACGTCGCCTACTACGGCGGCAACGTGCTCTTTGCGACGAGCGATCGCGGCTCGCACTGGCGCGTGCTCGGCCCCGATCTCACGCGCAACGATCGAGCGCATCAGGTGGTGACGGGCGGCATCACGCTGGACGGAACCGGTGCCGAGACCTCCGATACGATTCTCTATATCGCACCGTCCGTCGTAAGGCGCGGCGAGATCTGGATCGGGACGGACGACGGCTTGGTGCAGCTCACGCGTGATAGCGGCAAGCATTGGGAAAACGTCACGCCGCCGGGCATTGCGCCGTGGGGCCGTTTTGCGAGTCTTTCGGCGTCCCATCAGGATGCGGGCACGCTCTACGCGGCCTACGATCGTCATATGGCCGGCGATTTTGCACCTCACCTGTACGTTACGCACGACTACGGCCGCCGTTGGCGTTCGATCGCCCACGGTCTGCCGGCTGGGCAACCCGTGCGCAGCGTACGCGTCGATCCCGGCAACCCGAGCGTGCTCTATGCGGGGCTCGAGGAGAGCCTCTGGGTCTCGCTCGACGGCGGCGCGCACTGGCAGAGTTTCAATCAGAATCTGCCGGCGACATCGATTCGCGATATTCGCGTGCAGCCCGATACGCACGACCTCATCCTCGCCACGCATGGTCGCGGCGTCTGGATACTGGACGACGCGGCGCCCGTCGCGCACCTCCCCCGCAGCGCGCCTACGCTTTTCCCCGTGCGCCCGGCCTACGAATGGAACGAGCACTCGTACTGGAATACTCGTAGCGATGGGGAAGCGCCGCCCTACGGAGCGATCGTCACGTTTTGGCTCAACCGGCCGGCAGCTCGCGTCCGGGCCGAGGTGCGCGATGCCTCCGGCCGTGTCGTCTGGATCGCTCCCCGCGTGACCGGGCAAGCCGGAATGAACCGCTTCGTGTGGGATCTGCGTTCGACGAAGCCGCCGGCCTGGAAGTTTACGCCGGCCTGGAACAACTACTACGACGCCGGTCCGCCGGTCTTGCCGGGAACCTATACGGTCGAGGTCCGTGCCGGTGCCCTGGCGCTGCGAGCTCCGGTGACCGTGAAACAGGATCCGCGGACGCGCTGGACGGCCGCGCAGCTACGGGCCCGCTATGCGATGGAGCGCGAGCTCTATGGCGATTACGCGCGCGTGGACCGGGCGCTGAACCTGCTCGGCACCGTCGTGCGCGAAGCGCCGTCGCGCGTGCGAGCGCTGCGGCGCCCCGGGGACGGGTCAACGGCCCTCGCGGTGGCACAGGCGGCTGCCGCGGCCAAGGTTCTCATGGCATCGATCACCTCCAATCCGCGCAACGATCAGGACAACGACTTTCTGCAGGATATGCTGCGCGAGCGCCTGCAGACGCAAATCGACGCGTCCGGCGGCACCTTCGCGCCTCCCACGCAACCCGAAGCGCGCGAGACCGCGGTCCTGCACGCGCTCGCGAACGAGCGCCTCGATGCGGTTCGCCGCTTTGCCGCGGGCGGCCTAAGATCCGTGGATGCGCGATTGCGCGCGGCCAAAGTTCCTCCGCTGACGCACCTGACGCGCAAACCCGAGATGCATAAGCCGAATGGTTGAGATTTTCCGCCGGTACCGCGTGCATCCGGCGCAGGCGCGAGCCTTCGAGCACGCATACGGCTCGACCGGCCCATGGGCGGCACTCTTCGGGCGGCACGGCGGCTTCCGGCGGGTTCGCCTCTTCCGTCACCGCGAAGACCCGGCGGTTTACGTGATGATCGGCGTATGGGAGAGCCAGGCAGATTGGGAGGATTTCCGCGGCCGTTTCGGCGAGGAGTCTGCCGAACTCGACCGCAGGCTTGGGATGCTCAAGCTCGAGGAACACCTGCTCGGATTCTACGAGGGCCCCGACGAGTACCGGCCCCCGCTCGACACGCTGGCCTAAGACGGCCGGAGATCTGGGCCGTGCCGGCCCGATAGAAGCTCCTCTCTAGAAATCTCGCGCGCGGACGCCCTGCCCGCCTGTCGCCGACAAGGAACCGCCCGGCCGTTGCCTAATGGGGCGCGAGCTGCCGGGTGGCTGATCTGCTCATAATTTCGGTTCCCTTGCCAGGTTTCCAGAACAATAGCATGGGCGCGCGCGTGGGTGGTGTTATATTCGTGAATCTGGCATTTCTCGGAGACCTATACAGCCCTCGACGGCAGGCGAGTGGAGCGGTTCCTTGTGTATCTAGGAAACAACGCTGACATTGCGAGTGTGGAGCACGAAAAGGTCGAGAAACACCTTTCTCTTCGCGCTGGCAGAGCTCGGGAGTTCCTAGCCGATGGCGTCATTACGGATATAATTGTGACACCCCGATGTGGTCACGATAAGTACGTGTGGATCAGCAGAATTTCCAAGCAGCGACGTGGCCCGGATAAAACCAAAACTGCGATGACGAGTCTACGCTGCGCGAGACAGATGCAACGCGATAGGTAGGGGAGAAGAGCACCTCGTAAATCGGGCAGTTCCCATGGCAGTCTGACGCGTAATAGCGAATCGTGGTGATATCTCGGTAACTCGGGGTCGCGTTTCGGCCACAATTCGTACGCGCCAAGCCGCTCGAGACAAGTCCCATGGCTGCAACCGCTACGAAAACTCTCGCAAACTTGGGCGAATACACGTAAGTCCTGCTCCTTCCTGAGCTGTGCTTCTCATGAACAAGACTGCCTGGGTCGGCTCATTTAAGGCAACTCTGATCTATTGCGAGCGGAGTCGCTGCCGAATCACCTTTTAGGGACCGCGGTATCCAACGTCGAGAACTCGAAACACTTGTCCGCCCGGTGCTCTGAAATAGTCGTGCGAACTCCCAGGGTGGCGAAAACTGACAACTCCCGCCTCACGTAACTTTTGTTGAACCGCCGGCACATTATCGGTTCGGAACTCGATCCATGTTCCGCTTGACTCTTCCGGCGGATCGGAAGCGAACTCTACGCTGAACGCGCTGCCGTCCGGAAAAGATACGAGCAGGATCGGAAGCAGTAAGCCAAAGTCCAACTCGCGCATATCGCACGAGAGCGCGTCGCGGAAGAGTACTGTGAACGCTCCGCGATGGACGGGGCGCACGAGCAAATGCACGCGCGCCCCGAGCGCAGCGATCACGAAGCGGCGCGCTTTGCGAGCGCTTCCTGTGCTGGCGCGAACTGAGCGCGGTCGAAGAACAGTTCCACGCTCGAGATGCGATCGTCCTCGAACTTAAGCAGTTCGATGCACGGCACTGCGCCTGCCGCCGTGTTCGTCACAAAATCGTAGAGAACGCAGACCTGATTGCCGTCGCTCAAGACCTTCTGAACGACGTTGCGCTCCCAAATCGGCGCCATGCGCTCCAGTCCTGCGATAAACGCCTGCGAGGAGCCGAGTTTCATGAAGGGTCCCTTGAAGGAGACATCGGGCGTGAGAATCTCGCGTACCGTATCGTAGTCCTTCGAGCCCGACGCCTCGATATACCGGACGGTCCGTCCTTTGAGATCGGAGATATTTTGCATTGCGGCTTCCTTTCGTTTCGCGTTCGCTTAGCGTAGCAGTTGTAGTTTAAAAAGTCAAGTGACTTGACAAAATAATAAAGCACGACTACAATGGCAGCATGCGAACCTATGGCCAGTTCTGCGCTCTCGCCAAAGCCCTCGATCTCGTGGGCGATCGTTGGACGCTCCTGATCGTGCGCGAACTGATGACGCGCGGACGCGCGCGGTACACGGAGCTGCGGGCCGGTCTTCCGGGTATCGCCTCGAACCTGCTCTCCGAACGCCTGCGCGAACTGGAATCTGCGGGCATCGTCGTGCGCGAGGAGGCCCCCGCGCCGATCGCGACGACGCTCTACGGCTTGACTGCGTTCGGTGAGGCGCTACGGCCGGTGTTGCGCGAGCTCGGGCGATGGGGAGCGCCGCTCCTCGCCAAAACCGATCCGGGCGACGAGGTGCGCGGTTATTGGATTGCTCTTCCCGCCGAACTCTTTCTCACTGACGGCGAGCCTGGGCTTCCGCCGGCGGCGTTGGAAATCCGTGCCGGTGACGATCCGGTGACGCTGCATATCGGGAATGGAACGGTTCGCTCGAGGATCGGCCGCGTCGAGCGACCCGATGCAATTCTCGCCGGACCCGCAAGCGAAGTCGCGCGCGTGCTTCTCGCGAAGGCGCCGCTCGCCCAAGCACGCAAGCGCGGCGTCACCTACAAAGGGGATCGCAGCGTTCTCTTGCGCCTCGCCCGCGCAAGTTAAAAGCAGATGTGGGCGACCTGCTCTCGCAAGAAGCGTACATGCGCACCGGCACCAACGCGACCGGCACGATGGCCTACGAGACGCTGCACTGGGACGGGGACACTCCGCTGTTCACGACCAACAGTGCCGGCACGCTCGACGAAATCAAGATCGTCGCGCTGGCGGACTCCGTCGTCTCGTCGGGGACCGTCAAGGTCGCGGTCAACGATCGCCACTTCTCGGGGGCGATCGCGCCATCGCACACCGGTGCCGGTGCGGGCACGTGGTATCCGCCGAACCCGAACCGGCAACTGTGCAGCAGCGCCGGCACGAACGACCCGATCACGCAGCCCGGTCCGGCCGGCGCCGGTAAACCCCTAAATGCTGAGCCCGGAGAGGAATCATGCATACTGACCGTACATCTCGGCACGGAACGAAGCACCGCAGCTCGCTAACGTTTGCCGGCTGCGTTGCGGCACTCGCTTACGGCGCGGCAGGCATAACGATGGCGCAGCAGAGTCTGTAGCGCAACTTTGTGCGCGCGCAACCGGGAGGCCAAATTCTCGCTAAGGGCCAGGGTTTCCGGGGAAGATGCGCAGGGGCTTCCTCTCATGCCGCCTTCTTCGGGGCGTTTGCCCGGTGGAGTTTGCATACATTGTGCGCCGTTGCCATCGATTTCCACTCGCTATCGCACGCCGTCAAACCTCGTCGCATGAAGCGCCTGCCTCGTCGCACTTCCTTCACGTGACCAAACACGGGTTCTACGGTCACGCCGCGCCGCGAGTATTTCTTCTTGCCGCCTGCCGTTCGTAGTCGTCGGTCCATGCGCCCTCGTGGTGTCGCGTTGTTCGGAACGCGGCCGTGAGGGGCTCCACGCTCGTTCTCCCGCAGACGCTGCCTATGCCGGTTTCTCGTCGCGATGAAAATATCGCGCTCTGAAGCGCATTTCCCAACCGCGTTTTCCTCACTCCAGGAGCCGGCGTCGTGGCAGCCCGGTTCCCTTGCATCGAATCGAGCATCGGCTCAACCGGTACGCGGCCGAGCCTGCGGTTTGCGAAGGCAGGGCTGGGGCGATTCGCCGTCGACTAACCGCGCCATGGAAGCGCGCAAATTTGACGATGCGGCTCTCGTCCCGCATCTCCTCGCACACTATGACCACGCGGCACCCCTGATCGCCGCGCACTTCGCCGACGAACCCATCGTCTACGCGAATTTTCCGCCCGGCTTTCACGGCCAACCGCATTTCGCCGTCACCGAGATTCCCCTGAGTGCGTCGAGGCTGCTGTGGTGCGTGCACCGCTACTACGCCGTTGAATTTCACTCATGGGCGGGCCTCGTCACCGATGAAGATCGCCTCCGCTTCGGGCGGATTCTCATCGAAGCGCGGCAAACGCCCTGGCACCTCGTCCGCGAAGCCGCAACGCTGCTGCGCGCGGCCCTCGCGCGCGAGAGTATCGCGGCGATTCCACTCGCCGACGGCCTCGGCGGCATCGCACTCTGGATCCCGCTGAGCGATGCGCCGCACGCCGTCGCCGTGCGCGCATGGTTGCATGGTGTCGTCAATCCCGTCGTCGCCGCGCATCCGGCGCTGCTGAGCAACCAGCCCAACACGCACGATCCCAATCGCGTGCACATCCACGTATCGAGCAACGCCCGCGGCCGCTATAGCGCGCTTCCCTATAGCCTGCGCGGCGCACCATCGCTGCCGATGTGTACGCCGATCGCCTGGGATGAACTCGCGACAATCGGGGCCGTGGCGTGCACCGCGGCGGAGTTTCCCGATCGCCTGAAATCCCACGGCGATCGCTTCGCGCGTCAAATTGTCGAGATCGGCGCGCAGACGATGCCGCTACCGGCGATGGCCGTTTCACCGGGGCACACGCCGGAACCGCGCGGGCGTATTATTAACGCCGCGATCGACATTCTCAGCGACGGCGTTGCGCGCGATGCGCAAACGCTCTGCGCCGAAGCGATCGAACGTGGCCTAATCCCCAAGACGACGTTACGTAAGTACGTCTATAGCGCGCTCATCGAATATATCGCGCGTGCCATCGGTCGCGGTCGCAAATCACCGATCGTCCAAGACGAGCAACGCAATTTTCGCATCAACGAACCCGCCGACGATTGGCCGGTTCTCGCGCCGCAAGCTGCAACTCCCGACGATGCACGAACGCAAGCACTCTGCGAGCGCCTCACCAGAACGGCAACCGGCGACGATCCGACCGCCTTCGAAATCGCCGTCTGCGATGCGTTCGCGCAACTGGGATTTCTCACCACCCATCTCGGTGGGCACGATCAGGCCGACGGCATCGCCGATGCGATCCTCGGGCCGCTCGGCTATCGCGTCGCCATCGAGTGCAAGAGTGCGAAAACGATCGTCACGCAACCCGATTGCGCCGAGGTGGCAAAAGAGATCGCAGAGCTCCAAGCGGATTACGGCGTGATCGTCGGACCAGCATTCTCCGACGAATCCGAGTTGCTCAGCGAATTGCAAACGCACAAGGTCACGGCGCTCACCACATCGGATCTCATTGCGTTGCTCGGCATCGCCGCAACACCGGTGGAATTGCGTGCCGTCATTCTCGTGCCGGGATACGCAAGCGATGTCCTCGGCGATCTGCTCTGGCAACGCCGGCACGGCCAAGCCAAGCGCGTCACCACGATCGCCGCCATCCTCCAACGCGAGGGCTGGAATGCACAACGCACCGCCGCACAACAAGGCGGCGCAGCCAACGCCCCGCATCTCACAGTCGATGCCGCAATGCTTCTCGTCGACGCAGTGCTGCATGCCGCCGGCTCCAAACAAGCCTGTACGCACGAAGACGTCACGCTCGCGATCGCCTGGCTCACCAACCCCATCGAATCCGCCGGCGTAATCGCAGGCGATGCATTGGTGGTCTTCGACGGCGATTCGTGCCACTCGGTTTGAGATGCTCCCCGGGATTCATTAGGATTCACTGCAGGTGACGTTTGGTGAACCCGCGATCGTTCCCGACGACTTCGAGCTGCGCGGCGACCACCGGTCCATGGGCGAGAGTGACTACGCGCCAGCAGGTGATCTCGCCGGTGCGTTCCCGGATAGTGGTATCAGCCTCCGCTTGACCCGCGCGCATGGGAGGTCCTATAGCCCGATAATCTCGCATGGAGCGTATTATTTCGGGTCTTCGGAATTAGCGGTTGGGTCCTGCTGAGAAGCGGTCATCTTCGATCATTGCCGCAAGTGTTGGGATATCGACTCCGAGGTTACGCTCCGTCTCGTCATCCCATGTTGGATCGCCATACGAGAGCGACGAGATCGTGCGCATGGCGAGGAAGGACTCTTCGCGATGATTGCGGCGCTCGAACTTCGGGCGAGCAGCTTCCCGTTTCTGTGGTCCTTCGGTGAAGAGAATCTTAGCGCGCAACGCCTCAAAGCTGTAGCCTCGCCCCAGGCGGTTCATCACGCGGATCAGGTTGTTTAGCGACTCGGTGTACGCGTTCGTAATCGGGTGGTCGAAGTAAGAGAGTATCTCGGGGTGCCAGTTGTTCCAGGCCGTTAGGATCGGTGCAAACGCGCTACGCACAACTTGCGGGATGCTGCTCTCCCAAGCGCGATAGTGCATTTCAGCTGCCGCCTTGTTTTGCGCATCGTAGATGCCGAAGAAGCCTTCTTTCAGGCGGTAGGCTTCGCCAAGCGTCGGATGCAACGAGCTCCAATTATCGAGCAGGAACTGCTCTTGTACGGTGAGGTCGTGCGAACGCTTCAGTAGGATGAAGCGGTCATGCATAAGACCTCGACGCTGTTTCGGCGGAAGACTCGCTCTAAGGCCCTTGCGAACCTGCTCCATCGCGACGTTTGCCATCCGAACGACGTGGAATTTGTCCACCACGACCGTTGCTTGCGGTAGAACGGCGCGAACCGCGTCGCGATAAGGCGTCCACATGTCCATCGCGACGTACTTCACGCGCTCGCGCTGTGGCAATACGTGCAGGTAGCCCGCTACGGTCTTCTTGTTGCGATCAGCCAGAATATTAACGATTGTCTCGCTCTCGATGTTAGCAACCACGCAACGCGGCTTCAGAATATGTATTTCGTCGATGCCCAGCCAAGTCGGTGTCTCAACCTCAAACTGAGCCTCTAACTCATTGACGTAATCCCGAAAGATGTTGCGGATCGTACCTTCGTCGACGCCCACCTCATCGGCAATGGAAGTGAAAGGTCGTTTGAGGCTCTGCTTTCCAACCCAACTCGCTAGCCGCTCTGTCATTAGGCGTTTCTCAGACAATGCGGGCAGTCGCTCTTGAAAGGTCCTGCCGCAATCATCACAGCGTAGACGCCTGGCGCGCACGTACATGCCTACGCGCTTGCCGTGCATCGGCAAGTCCTTGAATAGTATCTCCCGAGCGCCCCAACGGTGAACTTTGCCGGAACGGCATTGCGGGCAGGGTGTGCGCTCTACGGCGATCTCGGTGTACACATGATAATCGTGCTCGCTTTCATCTACCTTTAGCACGCGATACTGAGGCAGGTTAAGGACGTTGGCGTTCACGCAATCTCCCGATAGCATTAGGCATCAAATGCATTGCCTTTCCCGAGATTGCAGCTTGCGCACTTCGTCTCAAGGTTTGCGTCAGTGGTGTCGCCCCATGGTAGTTGTGTCTCTTCGAAGCACTTGAGCGCAGCGGCGTAAATCGTCGAGTAGCACCTCATCCGGCTCACCTCGCAGCGTCTCTTCCAATTCGAACTTCATGTCGGCTCTAGATCAATCTTGCGAAAGAGCGCGCTGCACGTCGCGATGGCCGTGCAAGATGCGAGCCACGCGAATATCGTCGTTAACCGTGTAGAATACGACATAGTTGTTTATGGGCCACGATTTTAGTCCGGGGTACAGGTCTTCTCGCTCGCGACCAGCGCCGGGGAACCTGACGAGAACCCTTAGTCGTGCCAGGATGGTATCGATGGTACGCGACGCGGCTCCGGGGTCATCGAGAGCGATGTAATACCAGATGTCGTCGAGATCGGCCTCGGCTTCCGGTAGAAGCCTGACCTTCACGCCTGCGCTCGGCGCAGACGTTCGTTGCCGCGTTGGGCGATCTCGTCGGTAGAGATTTCATCGAGGAGCCGCCCTTCGCCGGATTCCATGCCTTTGCGGATCGCTGCGCGCAGCGTGTGAAGCCGTTCGTCATCGTACTGTTGCAAGAGCCGAAGGCCCTCACGGACGACTTCGCTTGCCGACGAGTACCCACCCGAGGCGACCTTCTGCTGAACGAACTCTTCAAGAGGCTCGGGGACGGAAACATTGATGGTCTTCATGAGCGGCTCCTATGGCGGTGGCAACCGGATATTCCGAAATCATTCTACCATGTTCGCGAGCCGCTTCCAACCCGATAAGCTGTCGGCGAGAGGTTGGAGTCCCCTCGGCTGGCGCTGGATGATATGGGCCCTGCCGGGCCTATGGGAGGATTACCCTCCCCCATTTGGGTAAGGTTTATAGGTGATTCGGCCGGTAGCGGCCGATGGACGGGTAGAGACGGGCGGCGTCTTCACCCCGATCCGCCGGCCACGCATCCTGGAGCGCATGGCGGCTGCTGCAACGCAGCGAGTCGTATTGATCGTCGCGCCTGCGGGTTACGGCAAGTCAGTCGCATTGCGGCAGTACCTCGATACGCTCGATACGCCGCACGTGCGCTACGACGTCGGGCCCGAGAACGGCGCGCTCTTGGGCTTCGCGCGCGGCCTTGCGGATGCGTTCCTCGAGATAGCGCCGGGCGCGCGCAAGACGCTCTCCGGCGCCTACGAAAAGACGCTCGCTTCCAATCGGCAGGGCGTCGATCTGGCGGCGTGGATGCACGCGCACATCAAGACGTACTCCGGTACGATCGCGGTCGACGACCTGCACGTCGGCGAGCGCGACCCGCAAGTCACGAAGTTCTTGGTTTCGTTGATCGAGCGTACCAAAGGGCGCGCGCGCTGGATCCTGGCCTCGCGCTCGTCGCTCGATCTCCCCGTCGGCTCGTGGCTGGCCTACGGTGAGATGGACTTGCCGATCGACGAAAGCGACCTTCGCTTCAACGTCGAGGAGGCTCGCGAGACCGCTCGTTGGGCGCGCGTCGGCGTCCGTGACGAGGAGCTCGCCGAGATTCTGAAGATGACCGAGGGATGGCCGACGGCGTTGAGTTTCGCGCTGCGCACCTCCACGCGTTCGGTCGATCTGCGCAACATCTCGTCGATGACGCGCGAGATGATCTACCGCTACCTTGCGGAGCAAGTCTACGAGGCACTGACCGCCGAGGAGCGCGACGTCCTACACTTTGCCGCCTACCTTCCGGTCATCGATGCGGAGACGCTCAAACACGGCGGCATCGCCAACGGCAAGGCGGTCCTCGAAGCGTTGCGGGCTCGCGTCGCGTTCATCTACCACGAGCGTCCGGGCGTCTACTACTGTCACGATCTCTTTCGCGATTTCCTGAATCACCAGCTCGAGATGCAGGGCGACGACGCGGTCGCCGGAATGCTCGCGCGCGTCGGCGGCGCTCTCGAGGCGGCGGGGCGTTCGGCTTCGGCGCTGACCGCCTACGCAAAGGCGGGCGCCGCGAGCGATATTCTGCGGCTGCTCGAACGCGAGGGCTTCGATCTGGCCGATCGCGCGCACGGAGACGCAGTGCAGGCCGCCGTCGGCGTCCTAGGCGAGAGCGTCCGCGCGGGCAGCCCCGTCGTGCTCGGAATGCGGGCTATGAACGAGGCGGCGCTCGGGCGCTTCGACCGCGCGGAGTCGCTCTTCGAGCGGGCGCTCGCGAAGACGAGCGATCGCGAACTCTCCGCACGCCTGGCCATTCCGCTCGCGATGCTGCGGTTCAACCAGGGCCGCTCTGGGAGCGCGCTCCTTGCGCCCCTGGCCGATGACGAGCAGATGCCGGTCGGCCTGCGTGCCGAGATGTACTCGGTGCTGGCCTGTGACGACGCGTACCTCGGTCCCAAGGAACGAGCAGCCGAGCAGATACGCCGCGCGGAATCATGTATCGAGCTCGTCGACGATGACGCGACGCGAGCCAAGGTCTATCAGCGGCTCGGGGTCGCGCGCATGTACCTAGCTGACGTCACCGGGGCCCGAGAGCACCTTACGGTAGCAGCGGATCTGGCAGTCGCATCCGGATTGCCAAGTCTGGCGGCTCGTGCGTATAACGTGCTCGCGATCGTCACGATGGTCCACGAAGAGGCAAGCCCCGCGAGAGTAGTGTGGTATGCGCAACAGGCGGTGGGAGCTGCGACGAAGGCAGGCGATCGGCTGGCGCTCCAGACGGCGCTGATCCAGATGCTGGATGTCGAGGAGTGCCGCGGCAGTATCGACCGGATGCGATCGATCCTCGGGCAGCTTGCCGAAGCGACAACCAGCGACCGGGTACGCGGCGCGATCATCGTGGAAGGCAACTCCTGGTTGGCCGCCGCCGAAGGCCGCTTCGACGAGGCCTACCGTCTGCTCGCCCCGGTGGCCGAGCGCGTCACCTACGAAGAGGACCGCATCTTGAACGGGGCCCTGGTCGCCCTCTACGCGGTGACGCTCGGCAAACGTAACGAGGGGCTCGATCGCGCCCAGCGCGCGCTCAAGCAAATCGCCTCTTTTGTGCCCGCGTCCAGCCGCGCCGTGCTGACGGTCGAGATCGCCCGCTCGCTTGGCGGGCTCGCCGAAGCGCTTGCCGGTCGCGGCGGTGCCGCCGGCCGAACCTTGGCGCGCGAGGGGCCGGAGGCGCCGCCGGCCGCGCGGATGCTTCGGCGGGCCGTTCTCTGCCTCGTACGGGCGCTCAAGACGCCGGCGGCCGGCGCGGAGCTCACCGAGGCATTAGAGGCGCTGCGGTCGGCTGGCTACGGCGGGTATGCGCGGCTCCTGGATCTCGTGTACGCCCGCTATCTGGCGGCCTCGCAACCTGAGGCATCGGTCCTCACGCGTGCCGAGCTCGCGATGCTCCAGGGGCTCGCCGCGGGCAAGAGCCCGAAGGAGATCGCCGTCGAAAACGGCCGTAGCGTCTATACCGTCCAGACGCACATCCGGAACGCGATCGCCAAACTCGGCTGCAGCGGGCGCGACGAAGCGCTCGTCTTCGCGCGCCACTCCGGCCTGATCGCCTAGACTCGCCTGCCCCACCCTCTACCTCGCCCCGCCATGCATCGCCCTACTTAAATTTAAGTAGGGACGCCGCGGACCGCTTCCGGGTATCCTGGCATCAATAAGCACCTTTGCTTTGAACGGGAGTCCCGCTATGACCGCTGCCGCCATCGTCCTTGCAATCATCACGTTCCTCTCGGTGCCGCCGGCGCCAATCGGTTAAGGCCAGCACTACTTCGTATCCCCCTTAAGGAACGCCTCATGGAAGTCCGTACCCTCTCCGGCGTGGCCGGCGCGCTCGCTCCGGATCTGGAGCGCCTGACGCGCTACGCCGTAGAGCAGTTAGACGATTCGACGCTGCTCGGCGATGCCGAGCTCGATGCGTCGGTCGCGCTATTGCTCGACCGGCTGCTCCTCTCGATGCAGCTCGCCAAGCCGATCGGGTTGGCGACGTGGGCGGAGCGCGAGGGCCGTCGCCTGGGTGCGCCGCACGTCAGCCAGGTGGCCGCGGCGGCTGCGCAGGCGATCGCGACCGAGGCCAGCCACTTCGAGATCGATCATGGGCGCCTGCTGACCTTCCTTGAAGTTTTGAAATCCGAGATCGACCGGGCGATCGCGGATCTCGAGGGCGCCGCCGTGCCGGCTCCGCACCCGGCCTTCGCCGATAGTACCGAAGCGTTGCTGGCCATGCTGGCGGAACGTGATTCCGCGACCTGCTGCCACTCCAAGGCCACCGGTGAATGGGCCCGGCGCCTTGCGACGGCCATGCACCTCGACGAAGAGTCGGTCTCGTTCATCGAGCTCTGCGCGGTCTTGCACGACATCGGCAAGATCTCGACGCCCGACAGCATCCTCTTCAAACGCGGCCCGCTGAACGCCGACGAATGGGACGTCATGCGCGATCACTCGGCCGCGGGTCAGCGAATCCTCGATCAACTTCCCGGACTGCGACGGTGCGCTTCTATCGTGCGCGCGCACCACGAGCGCTGGGATGGCGCCGGCTACCCCGACGGCCTCTCCGGGCCTACTATCCCCTTCGAAGCCCGGATCGTCGCGGTAGCCGACGCCTTCCACGCCATGATCAGCGATCGCCCCTACCGCGATGCCATGCCGCCCCGCCAGGCGCTTGAGATCCTGCGCGCGGGAAGCGGCACGCAATGGGAGCCTCGCGTCGTGGAAGCGATGCTCGGGCTCTTCCATACGAGCCGGCGTCCCGAAGAGACCGCGATGCCGAAAGCCACCTCTACAGCCTAGAGGCGGCTCCCTGGTATATTTTCCCCCGGGTAGTGGGCAGGCGCGCCGCGAAAGCAGCGCGCCTTCATACTTTTAGGGTGCCAGCCAGGTGGCACCCTAAGCGCGCAGTATCGTTCCATGGATGAGTACTTGATAGGCACGGGTGCGCTGGTAACCGCTGGAGAGCATCCGTGCATCATTCCGGCCGCGCTGCATGCCGCCGTCGAGGCGGCGGTGGCCGCGGCCGCCCGGGTGGCCGTGGTGGATTTCGACGGCGCGAGCGCCCGCGTACCGCGTAGACTGCTGCTCCTCGTACGCGATTGGCGTGCGCGGGCGTTCGAGGCGAGCGTGATCGCGCGCCTGCGTTCCAAGGGTCTCGGCTCGTGCACCGAGGCGCTTGCGGCGCTCGCGGAGGGAACGAAGGCCGGGGAACTGCACCTGTTTGCGCGCTGGCTCCCGGGCGAGGACCTCTGCGAGGGGCTCGCCGGGCTCGGCGTAACGATCGTGGCGCACCCGCTCGAAGCGATCCACCGCGCCTGCCTGATCGAGCAGCGCGGCTGCGGATGCGGGGCCGTACGGGTGCGCGCGGCCTGAGCGCTCAGCGCCCTCCAAGGGTATCGGCTCATCATCCACCGTAGAGTGCCGCTGATGCAACATTCCCGTATTGCGGTCGTGGACGACGACCGCTTCGTGCGCGAGATGCTCGAGCTCGGGTTGACGCGCGAGGGCTTTCACGTTCGCACGGCCGCCGACGGTGGGGCGGCGCTTGCGCTGGTGCGGGAGTGGGACCCGGAGGTTATCGTACTCGACGTCATGATGCCGAAGATCGACGGGTTCACGCTCCTGCCGATGCTGCGTGAGATCACGCAAGCCCCAATCCTGATGCTTACCGCCAAGGGCGAGACGTCCGATAAAGTGACGGGCTTGGGTGCCGGCGCCGACGACTATCTCGTCAAGCCGTTCGTTTTCGAGGAACTGATCGCGCGTCTCACGGCGAAGTTGCGCCGTCCGCAGCTGATCGAGGAGCACGTGCTGCGCTGGCGCGACCTTGCGCTGAGCCCGGATACGCACGAAGTGTGGCGCGGGCGCGAGCGGCTCGATCTCACCCAGCGAGAGTTCGACTTGCTGGCCGTCTTCATGCGAGAACCGCGACGCATCTTCAGCAAGGACCATCTGTTGGATCTCGTATGGGGCCACGATTTCGAGGGTGGCCCGAACATCGTGGAAACCTATATTTCGTACCTTCGCGCGAAGATCGATAAAGCGGACTCGGCGTCGCTCATTCGTACGGTGCGCGGCGTCGGCTACGGATTATCACATTGAGAGGTTCGCTCGCTTCGCGGTTGGCCGGACTCATTACGCTCTTGCTCGGCATCACCGTCCTTCTCGTAATTCTGGCATCGTCGGTGGCGCTGGTCTACGAGCTCTTCGGGTTCACGGGCGACATCGTCATTGCAAAGCACGAAGAGGCGCGCATACTCACCGAGCAGTTCAAGTTGCAAGGCGTTCCCCTCGCGAAAGCCGCACCGCAGATTGCCAAGGACCTGAGCGGTATCGGCCTGCGCGTTGCCGTGTACGATGAGAAGGGACGTTTTCTCGGCGGCGATCCGAATCTGCGCCCGCGCATCCTCGCTCGCATCGTACGCAACCGGGCGGTGCTGGTGCCGCCACCCGGGGCCGGCGGCAAGCATCCCAGCGCTAACGGCACTGGCGGAGCCGCGCTCCCGCCATGGGGCACGCGGCCATTGCAACGCCAGACCGTCGGGCGCATCATCTACCACGAAAGCGTCGTGCACGCGCACGGCGCCGGCCCCGTCCACCCGGAGCCTTGGGCGTTGACGGCCGTCGACGGCGGCTACGTTGCGTTCGCACCAGATGCCTGGCTCATCCTGGTCAACCTCGTTCCGTACTGGCGCGTCATGGCAGCCATCGCGGTGGTGGCGATCCTGCTCTCGTGGTTCGTCGGGCGACTCTTTTCAAAGCACGCGCTTGCCCCGCTTACGGAGGTGACGCAGTCGCTGCGGGCACTGGCCGAGGGCGACTACACTCAGCGCCGCTTCGTTACGGCCGGCGGCGATGAAATCGCTACGCTGACGGGAGCGTACAACGACGCCGCAGCGAGCGTGGCGACGGCGATGGGGGTGCGCCGGCAAACGGAGGAGCGCATGCGGCAGTTCGTCGCCGACGCCGGGCACGAATTGCGTACGCCGCTCACGGTGATTGCGGGTTACATCGACGTACTTCGGCGCGGCGCGATAGAAGAACCCAAGGTAGCCCGCCAGATCCTTGGGACCATGGCGCTTGAGAAGGAGCACATGCGCGGGCTCATCGATCGCCTGATGCGCCTCGCCCGCTTGGATTCGGAGGCGACGCCGCGGCGCGATCCGATCGCCGTAGACGAGCTGCTGCGCAGCCAGTGCGATGCGGCTCGGCGCCTCGACGAAAGCCGCCAGGTGGACTACAGCGTCGAAGGCGTCGGCGAAATCTACGGAGACCGCGGCGAATTAGGCGAAGCGCTGTGGAATATCGTCGAAAATGCGCTGAAATACGCGCCGGATGCTGCCATCCACCTGCGCGCCTGCCGCGACGGTGACGTGACGGTCATCACCGTTCGCGACGACGGTCCGGGAATGACCGAATCCGAGCGCCTGCACGCCTTCGAGCGGTTCTATCGCGGCGACCAGCGCGGCGAGATCACGGGTACGGGTCTCGGCTTAGCGATTGCCAAACGAGCCGTCGACCGGGCCGGTGGTACGATCGCCATCGACAGCGCTCCGGGGCGCGGCACGACGGTTACGATCCGCATCTAAGCGGTCTCAGCGTTTTCACAAAGTCGTCGTGTACAAAGAGGGCGATGCGTCCGATTGCAGTGCTCCTTGCCATAGCCATGCTTGCGAGCGTCCTGCCATCGGCGGCGCGCGCGCAGTCGGTCTCCGGCGAGATCGATATCGCCGTCACCGACGCCGCGACCAAGGCGCCGATTCCGCTGGCGCGCGTGCTGCTCGACGGCCCCGTCATTACCGCCGAGTTTACGGGAGCGAATGGAAAGGTTCGTTTCACGGAAGTGCCGGACGGTATATATCGCGCGCGCGTCTTCGCACGCAGCTACCGGGCCGTGACGAGCAAGGAGTTCGAGGTTATCAACGGCAACGCCGTAACGGTCGAGGTCGCGCTCGCTCAAACCTTCGAAAATCTCAAGATCATCGGCTCCGTGACCGCCAAATCCACCGCCTCCGTTTCGACGACAAGCCTTTCGCAAGATAGCGCGCAGCGAAAGCTTTCGAGCTCGTTGACCGACGCGCTCGGGAAACTCTCCGGAGTGACCGTGAGCACCTCGAGCAGCGACTCGGACGCAACGCAAACGATCTCGCTCAACGGACACGACGCGAGCCAAACGGCGCTGACCGTCGACGGCATTCCGCTCAACGCCCCGGGCACGGCCGGCGATATGCGGATGTTCAACTCCGACTTGTTTACCGGAGCCGCGGTGCACCAGGGTCCACAGATCGGCGGGTTGGGCGGCGGCGTGGCGTTTCAAACGCTGGAGCCGACGCTCTCGTGGCAGGGAGACCTTTTGCTCAGCACCGGAAGTAACGGAAAGTTCAACTATTCGGCCTCCGATAGCGGATCGATCGGAAAATTCGGCATCGCCGCGATGCACACGTATCGTTTGTCTCCGAGTTTGATCGACGGTATGCGCTACCTCGATGCCAGCGGGCTCGACTATACGCACGAGGGCGATGGGGTATACGGTGGAGATCTCCTAAAGGTCCGGTACGACGCGAGCGAATCCCAGGCGATCACCGGCACGTTCATGAGCTCGACGCGCTACAACGAGGTCGCCTGCCTGCAAGTGACGGGCGCGTTGCCGTGCGGTTACGGTCCGGGCAATTCGCATCAAGGGCACTTCAACTTGTACGCTCTGCAGGACGACGCGCTGATCGGCGACACCTCGGTCGTGGCTTCGTTCTACGGTACCGTCTCTGCGAACGAAAGCAACCTGCTAGACCGCTACGTCAACGGGCAGGCGCAGCCCACCGGCTTCTCGCAGTCCGGCGACACGACGGGTCTGACGCTCAACGCGACGCTGCCGGCACGACAGCGGCACACGATTTCGATCTCGGCCTACAGTGCGAACACGTCGACGAAGTATGCGCCGCTCGTTCCGCAGGCGCGACCGTACGTCGCGGTGCCACAGCATGCCAGTTATAGCGCGATCACGCTCAACGACGACGTGCGTTCGAACGCGAATCTGCGTATCGACTCGTCGCTTGGCATCAGCCACGCGAGCAACGCGCCCTCGTCGGTGCTGGCCGGTATCGGCGCGACGTGGCAGCCGACGCAGAGCGATACGTATTCTTTTTCTTACAACGTGGGCGGCGTCGCGGCGCACGCCGGGCGCTTCGGCGCGCTGAGCGATCCGGAATCGTTACGCTACGATTGCAACGGCGGCGTCGCTTATGGGAGCGCGCCAGGCGACGAGCCTGGCCCGAGTTCCTCCACGTCAGCTCGTTTGGGTTACACGCACCGCCTGCGCTCGGGTGAGATCGGCGCGTCGTTCTACCGGCAGGTCCAGATGGGCACGGTCTTGCCGGCACAGGTCAACGGTACGGTGCTCGAGGGTCTCGGCGTCGTTCCACCAGGGTATTTCGGCCTGGTGCAGGGCATCTACGACTCGCCCGCCGGCTGTGGTGCGGCACCGGGCACGCCGTTCGGCGCGCAGAACGTCTACTTTTTTACGCCGATCGGGGGGGTCAAGCGGGTCTACGAAGGCGGCTCGATCTCCGGATTCTTTTCGATAGGGAACCTCGTCGTTCAGCCGTTCTACGATCTGACGATGGTGAACGTCGACAGCAACGATCCGCGCATCGATAATCCGTACTCGATCGAGATCCCCGGAGCCCAGGTCCCCGGCGTGCCGATGCATCGCGCCGGGCTCACGCTGGACTACAAGACGCCGCATTCGGCGTTCGAGTACTTGTTGACCGCGCAGTACACCGGCGGGAATAATTGGCAAAACCTGCCGGCGCATACGGTCGTCGACGCCGGCATCAGTACGTTGCTCAGCCGCGGAACGCTTACGTTCGCCGCAAACAACGTCTTTAACACGTACGGGGGCATCTTCGCCGGCAGCGCCTATGCGGTTCCCTATACGACGCTCGGCGGCGCGAAGGTTGCGACGATCGCGCGCCCAGATTCCCCGCGCGCGTATGCGGTCACCTACTCGGTGCGCGTCGGTCAAGGTGCCGCCGCGCGCAATGCGATCTCATCTGCCGGTCTCCCGCACGCGGGCCGTCGCGGCCCGCGCCGCGGTTTCTTTGCTGCGATGGCCGCGCTGCCGTCTGCGGCGCCGAGCGAACCGCTCGCCGTCTCCCAGTCGGGGCGCTGCAGTCCGGTCGACGCAAGGACTGCCGGCCCGATACTCGGCGGACTCAAAGCCTACGTCGCGCGCATCGAAGCGGCGAAGACCTCCGCGGGATATCCGACGGCGATGCCGGCGCCGGCGATTCCAGGCATCGCGGTGACCTATCACGGTCTGAAGACGACCTACGCGCTCGCCATCGTCGTGACGAAACTGCAGGAGATGCGCGCGATCTTCCCGTGCGCGGCACTGCACGTCACGACGCAGGAAGAGGCTCGGCAACGCGGGCTCTATATGGAGAGTGGGCCGCCGGTGTTCTTCCGGCCGAGCATCGCGTTCATGCCTTCGGTCGGGCTCTACTTCGTGCGCCGTCCGCCAAGACCGGGTGCGGAGAGCTTCCGTTTCTACCGTCTGCCGGCGCTACCGCCGAAGGATCCGTTCGCCGTTCTCCCGGGCCCCGCATGCACGCCCGAGTTGAGATCGACCGCGCAGGAAGTATTGAAGGAACTGAGCGCGCACTTTGCGACCGGCGCCGCGACGCCGAGTTGGACGATTACGCCGCAAGCGGCCAAGGCCGGGACGTGGTATGCGCTGAACGCGACCGACCTCGGTGTGGTTCCGGCTATCCTGAATTGCGCGCGTGTGGCCGCGGCGCCGCTGGCTGTGGTGACCGCCACGGGCTGGAGCGGGCAACGCCTGCCGGCGCTAAACTACGCCGCTCCGTTCGGGCTCTACATCGTTGCCCCGCCGCGGATGGCGGGCCCGCCGTCGCCTCAGCCGTCGCCTACGCCGTAGGGCTACGGTTGGAGCCACGGGGTTACGGCGCGCCGAACGGCGCGTCGAAAGCCAGGGCCGCCATCATCGCAACGCCCGTTGGTAACGCCGCTTCGTCGATGTCGAAGAGGCTCGAATGGTGCGGCACGCTGGTCGATTCGCCGCCTGCGGCGCCCAGCGTGTAAAAGCACGCGGGCACGCGCTGCGCGAAGAACGAAAAGTCCTCGGCGCCCATCAGCTTGTCGGCGGTGAAGACGCGATCCACGCCGACGATGCGTTCGGCCAGCGCGCGCGCGTAGGCCGCCTGCGAAGCGTCATTTTCCGTTACCGGATAGCGCATGAGATAGTCGAACCGGTAGCGTGCGCCGCTTGCGTCGCAGCAGGCGTGCAGTACGCGCTCGATGCGTTCGGGCATCTGCCGGCGCACCGTATCCGAAAATGCCCGTGCGGTGCCGAGCATCTTTACGGTTCGCGGGATGACGTTGTGTATCGTTCCGCCGTGAATGGATCCGATGGTGACGACCGCCGGTTCCAGCGGATCGATCTGCCGCGCTACGACCTGCTGCAGCGATGTGATGAAGTTCGCGGCAGCGTAGATAGGATCGACCGCGAAGTGCGGCGCGGAGCCGTGGCCGCCGACGCCGAGGATCTCAATCTCGATCGAGTCGCTTGAGGCGTAAAATGGGCCAGATCGGAAGCCGAGCGTCCCGCTTGGGTAGTTGGAACTCAAGTGCAGCCCATAGGCCCGCTCGATGCCGAAGCGCTCGATGAGACCCCCCTCGAGCATGGCTTTGGCACCGCCGCGCCCTTCCTCGGCGGGCTGGAAGACGAGGCAGACCGTGCCGGCGAGCTCGTGCTTGCGCTCGGCAATCAGCGCTGCCGCTCCGAGCAGAATCGCGACGTGTCCGTCATGTCCGCAGGCGTGCATCTTCCCATCGGCAGTGGACCGGAAGGCGTGGCTCGTCTCCTCGAGGATCGGCAGCGCATCCATGTCCGCGCGGAGCATGATCGTGCGCCCCGGCGCAGGGCCCCGGATGACCCCGACCACGCCGGTCGTCGCGATGCCTTCGTGAACCTCGAAACCGAGCCCACGCAGCCGGTTCGCTACGATTGCGGCCGTTCGCACCTCCTCGAAGCCCAGTTCTGGGTGAGCGTGAAGGTCGCGCCGCAGCGCGACGACATCGGCATAAAGCCGGTCGGGAATATCAAGGGTCGAATCCATCCTCCGATTTTCGGTGTGCGGATGGCGAGCACCCGGGCCAAGCAGGGACTCCGCGAGGGGGTGAAGCAGTAGCCCGCACACGATACCTGGAGCCCGACCGGAGCGATGACGCAGGAGCGAACCTTCACCGATGATGCGGCCGATCAATGTGGCGGCCCTCTTCGGCGTTTCCGTCTGCTCTCGACGCGCGTTCATGCTCTGGTTTCACACAACACAATCGCGTGGTAGGTATGCCGGGGAACATGAGGCCAGTCGAGCCGCCGAAGCAGCCACGTAGTAAGGAGTCTCGCGAATGTACGTTGACGAAATGTTGAACTGTGTGGACTGCGGCGGTCAATTCGCGTTTACCGCAGGCGAACAGCAGTTCTATGCAAGTAAAGGCTTTCAGAACAAACCGAACCGGTGTCTGGACTGCCGGCAGGCCCGCAAGGCGATGCGCTCGCAATCGGGTGGGGGCGGAGGCCAAGGCGCCTCTCGCGCGCGCGAAATGTTCCAGGCGACCTGCAGCCAATGCGGCGGCGTCGCGGAGGTGCCGTTCCAACCGCGCGGCGACAAGCCGGTATATTGCCGGGACTGTTTCCAGTTGCGGCCGAGTTATCGCTAAGGCAGACAAACTCCTAAGAGCCCGCCGCATCGCCGGCGGGCTTTCGATTGGGTGCGAGGAGCGTCACGATCGCGCAGAGAGCGACGTTGACGAGCAACGCGAGGAATCCGGGGTTGATCCCTCCGAGATCGATGCTGTGATATGCCAGATATGCGGCTAGCGCCATCCCGGCGCCGATGCCGGCGCCGACGCCCCAGGCGCCGACGCGCCGCCAAACGAGCGCGAAGACGAACCCGGGCATGAACTGGGTTACGCCGTTGTAATAGAGCAGCAGCAGATTCACGAGCGTCGTCTTGTAAACCAGCCAGAGGTAGAGCGCCATGGCGGCGACGACGACGACGAGAAGGCGCGTGACGAACGTCCGCGCGCGGTCGCCGGTTGCGATACCGAGCAGATCGCCGATGACGTTCTTGGAGAGAACGCTTGCCGCTCCTAAGAGCAGTGCAGATGCCGGTACGAGCGCTGCGAGAGCGCCGGCGCCGGCGATCGCGCCGAGTACCCATGGCGGATAAAAGCGCTGCACTACCAACATAAAGGATTGATCGACCGCACTCCCGTGCAGGCCCGGAACGATCAGGAGCGCGGCAAAGCCTGCAAAAAAGACGAGCAGCAAGACGATCTGATAGATCGGTAAGAAGATTGCGTTACGGCGAATCGTGTTCTCGTCGCGAGCGGAGTATGCCGCGGCGATCGAGTGTGGGCCCATATAGTATCCGATGCTCGTGAGCAATACGGTCGAGACGTACCACGTCATTCCGAGCCCCTTCGTGCCGGTCGAGAGCGTCAGCCAATGCGGATGCACTTCGAGGAGCTTGCCGATCATCGCCGCCGGCGAACCAAAAAAGCGCATCGGGATGAATATCCCCGCGAAGACGACGGCACCCAGCACGAGTGCATCTTTGATGACGCTGGCCCACGCGGTGCCCCGCAGTCCGGCTGTAAAGACGAAGAGCGCGATTAGTACGAACGCGACGCCGACCGCGATTTTGGCGTGGTATTCACCGTACCCGGCCATCGAAAGCAGAATCTGAAGGCCGGTCAATTGAAGGGTGACATACGGCACGACCAAAAAAAACTGCAGTACCGCGACGGAGACGCAAAGCGTGCGGCTGCCGTACCGATCGAGAAAGAAATCGGGCGAGGTCAAGAGCCCGCGCTCCTTACCTATGCGCCAAACTTTCGGCAAGAAAAAGTATCCGAGGATGTAGCCGCACGTGCCGTAGGAGAGGATGTAAAATGCGGGAGCACCCTTGCCGTACGCCCATCCCGCAGCGCCCAGAAACGTGAAACTCGTGTAGACCTCACCGGCCAGGAGAATCCATAGGAAGAGCGTGCCGAACGATCGCCCGCCGACGATATACTGCTGCGGATCCATCTCGACTCGCCGGACGGCATAGAGCGCGAATCCGATGGTTCCCAGGACGACGAGTGCAACGATCGATAGTGCCGTAGCGGCCGGCGTCACGGCCGGCCCTCGAGGCGGTAGATGCAGCCCAGGAACGCCGGGGTCAGTATCAGCCAGAGGACGATCCAGGCGAGGAGGAAGGGGAGCCCGGCGATGCGCGGCTCGACGCGATTGGCGAACGGGATCGCGGCCGTGAGCATGAACGGTGGTACCAGCGCCAGCACCCAGCGCACGATCGATCGCGTTCGCGTCATCGGTAACTCCTGTGAGAACGACGGCAACCTGCGCTCTAGACGGCTGCCTGCGCTCTAGTAGTATAGAGGCCTCGCGAACCCCTACGCCGGGCCGGCGCGCAAGACGGAATACGGCGCGCGCTAGGGAAAACACCCCGCATGTCCTCTAATCTCGCGGGTGCGGTGCGCACGGTCCTAGTCTTTACGGCGGGCGTCCTGCTCGTCGATCTCTTTGCGCGGATCGCACGCCGCCAGTTCGACGGCGCGTCGTTCGCACTGCACGCACTCGCAACGGTCGTGGGGGTCGGGATCGGCGTGGGCCTGGTCTTCCTGCTGCTGCGCCGTCAGGTCAGCCAGGGGCGCATCGCGTTGCTGAGCTGGCCCGTCGCCTTCGCCGGCGGGCTGGCGGTGGGGTTGTTGGAGGTCGTCATGGGTTACGCCGGGCGATGACCGGGGCGCTGCGGGGTAAGCACGCGCTCGTCACCGGCGGCGGACGCGGAATAGGCCGCGCGATCTCCGGCGAGCTTGCCGCCCGCGGCGCGCGAGTCAGCGTCGTCAGTCGCAGTGCCGGCGTTCGAGCCGACATCACGTCGGCGCACGAGCTCGACCGGGCGTTCGAAGCGTGCCGCCGCGCCAACGGCCCGATCTGCGTTCTCGTCAATAACTCCGGCATCGCCGAATCGGCGCCGTTCCTGCGGACGGATCGCGCGATGTGGGACCGCATCATCGCCACGAACCTTACGGGCACGTTTCTCTGTACGCAGTCCGCGATCGGGGATATGATCGCCGCCAAATGGGGTCGTGTCGTGAACGTGGCAAGCATCGCCGGGCTCTTCGGCGCGCCGTATATCGCGGCATATTGCGCCAGCAAGCATGGGGTGGTCGGGCTCACGCGCGCCCTTGCGGCCGAGTTTGCGGCCACGGGCGTCACCTTCAACGTCGTCTGTCCCGGATACACCGAGACCGATATGATGCGCCAAGCGATCGAGAGCATCGTGCGGCACGCCCGCATCTCGGAGGATGCCGCACGCGATCGCCTGGCCCAGAGCAATCCGGGCGGGCGCATCCTTTCGCCGGAAGAGGTCGCGTGCGCGGTCGCAGACCTCTGTGAAGGCGAGGAGAACGGCCGCGAGGTCGTCTTGCCGCAGCCGGCCTAACGCGCAGATGACCGTCGCAAGCGCGCACGTGGACACCTTTGCGGCCGGCCTCCTGCCGCCGCGCGAGCAACGTCCCGATATGATCTTTACGCTGCCGGAATTGCAGTACCCCGATCGCATGAACTGTGCGGTGCGCCTGCTCGACCGGCACGTGCTCGCAGGGGACGCGGAGAGGCGCTGCATTCTCGGCAGCGGCGTTGCGTGGTCGTACGGCGACGTGCTGAGAACGTCCAACCGCATCGCGCACGTCTTGGTCGACGATCTCGGGATCGTTCCGGGAAACCGCGTACTCTTGCGGGCGCCGAACTCGCCGATGCTGGCGGCCTGCTGGTTTGCGGTGCTGAAAGCCGGCGCGATCGCGGTAACGAGCATGCCGCTCCTGCGGGCGGGCGAGTTGCGCTTCATGATCGAGAAGGCGGCAGTCGGCCACGCGCTCTGCGACGCGCGGCTGGCCGGCGACCTGCGGATCGCGAGCGGCGCCATCGAGGGATTCCAGACGATCTGCTTTGGCGGCGGCGAGCCAGAGAGTCTTGAGGCGCGCATGGCCTGCAAGCCCGAGGCGTTCGAGAACGTCGATACCGCAGCAGAGGACGTCGCGGCGATCGCCTTCACCAGCGGAACGACCGGCCGCCCGAAAGCGGCGGTGCAAACACATCGCGATCTCTTGGCAAGTTGCGATTCTTACTGCGCGCACGTCCTTCGGCCGTCCCGCGACGATCTGTTTTGCGGGACTCCACCGCTCGCGTTTACCTATGGGCTCGGCGGCCTACTGCTCTTCCCGATGCATGCCGGTGCGGCTACGCTCTTGCTCGAGAAGGCTACGCCGGATCTGCTGCTGCGGGCGATCGAGGAATCTCGCGTGAGCGTGCTCTTTACGGCGCCCGTTGCCTACCGTGCGATGGCCGAATCCGTGGGTGCTTACGACGTCGGTTCGTTGCGCACGTGCGTATCCGCAGGTGAGACGCTTCCGCCGCCGGTCTGGCGGGCCTGGCACGAGAAGACCGGCGTGAAGATCCTCGACGGCATCGGAAGCACGGAGATGTTCCATATATTCGTCGGCTCGCCGGTCGAACGAGCGATACCCGGATCGACCGGTCTTGTCGTCCCGGGGTACCGCGCCGAGATTCACGACGACGCAGGCAATCCGCTCCCGCCGAACACGGTCGGGCGCCTCGCGGTAAAGGGGCCGACCGGCTGCCGGTATCTCGACGACGAGCGCCAGACCACCTACGTTCGCAGCGGATGGAACTATCCCGGCGACGCATACCGCATGGACGAAGAGGGGCGCTTCTGGTACGTCGCGCGCATGGACGACATGATCATCTCCTCCGGCTACAATATCTCGGGTCCGGAGGTCGAAGCGGCGCTGATGGAACATCCGGACGTCAAGGAGTGTGCCGTCGTCGCCAAGCCCGATCGCCTCCGTTCGACCAATATCGTGAAGGCGTACGTCGTGCTCGCTGCCGGCATCGCAGCGGACGAAGCCAAAGCAAACACCTTGCGCGAGTTCGCGCGCAGCCGGATCGCGCCGTTCAAGTGTCCCCGCGAGATCGAGTTCGTCGAATCGCTTCCGCGTACGGAGACGGGCAAAATCCAGCGTTATCGCCTACGGCAAAAAGCCGCCGACGAAACGCAATGAAGGCGCCGGCTCGGCGGAGCCGCTCATGCCGTATAATCTGAAGGAGCGGTAAGGTCTCGGCCAGCGTCGATGCCGGTTGCGTTGAAGAGCCACGTGAAGAGTGCGGCGCACGCAAGGTTGACGAGGAGCGCGTAGAAGGCGAGATATCCCGCGATCGTCGTCCCGCCAGCGTGCAGCGGGAAGACTGCGGCAAAATTCGTCGATACGGCCATCCACGTTGCCGCCAGCATGCCGGCCGCCCAGCCTAACAGGAGCGCCTGCGGATGCAGCCGGCGCGTGTACAACCCGAGCACCACGGCCGGGAAGATCTGCAGGATCCACGCTCCGCCGAGCAATTGAAAGTCGATGGCGAAGGCCGGCTTGATCCGCGTGGCGATGAGCAGCCCCCCGCACAGCACGACCAGCGCGACGATGCGAGCGCTTCTCGTTTCGATCGCCGGCCGTTCTTCGCTTGCCCGGAACGTTCGCAGGATGTTGCTCGCAAAGAGGTTCGCCGCGCCGATCGCCATGATCGCCGCCGGCACAAGTGCGCCGACGACGATCGCCGCAAATGCGACTCCCACGAACCAGCTCGGGAAGTAGCGTTCGAAGAGATCCGGGATCGCGCTTTGAGGGTTGTTCGCGTGGATTCCGGCAGCGAGCGCGCAATAGCCGAGCAGCGCCAGGAAACCGAGCAGCAGCGTGTAGAGGGGCAAGAGCGCGCAATTCCGGCGGATGACATCGGCGCTCTTGGCGGAGAGAACGCTCGTTATCGAGTGCGGGTAGATGAAGAGGGCTAGCGCCGATCCGAAGGCGAGCGACGCGTACGCGAGATAGGACGGCGGCGCCAGGACGATCGATCCCGGCTTCGGCGCCGCGGCGAGCGCCGCTTGCGCAGTTGCGAAGACGTGAGCCCAGCCCCCGAGCCGAGCTGGGATGATGACGATCGCCGCGATCACCGTGATATAGATGAGCGCGTCCTTCACGAACGCAATCGATGCGGGCGCACGCAGACCGCTGGTGAACGTATAGGCTGCCAGCAGCACGAAGGCGACGACCGGCGCCAAGACGGCGGCGGCGTGCGTCGGCGCTACCCCGGCGCGCTCGATGACGACCTGCATCCCAATGAGTTGGAGCGCGATGTATGGCATCACCGCGATCACGCCGGTGGCGGCGACGGCCAGTTCGAGTACGCGGTTCCCGTAACGATCGCGCACGAAGTCGGCGGTGGTCACGTAGCCGCGGCGTTTGGCAACCGTCCAGAAGCGCGACATCACGAGAAAAACGAACGGGTAGGCGATCGTCGCATAGGGAACGGCAAAGAATGCGAGCGCCCCGGCTCCGTATGCGAGCGCGGGTACGGCAATAAACGTGTAGGCCGTATACAGGTCGCCACCGAGCAGAAACCACGATACGATCGTCCCAAAGCGGCGGCCGCCAAGCGCCCATTCGTCGAGACGGCTCAGGTTGGGATGGCCCCAGTGCGCGGCGAGGAAACCGAGAACCGTGACGGCGAGTACGAGCGCGCCGAAGACGATCGTGCCGCTAGCCACCGTGCCGCTCCCGCGTGGCCAGGTAGACCACCAGCACGAGCAGTGCGGTGAGGATCACCCATGCGAACTGATACCAGTAAAAAAACGGAAACCCAAAGAGCGCCGGTTTACTGCGCGCGTAGAACGGCGGCCAGAGCGTCGCGACGAACGGAATCAGCAGCAGCCAGTACCAGACCCGTTTGCCCATCGCGCTGGTTTTTCGCACGATGGCAGCGTTTCCTACGCGCGTCAGCGCTTGAGCGGAAGCGTGCGCTCCGACCAGAGCGCGGTGAGCGAGATGCGGCCCAGCGCCTGCGAGAAGGCCATGCCCCCGATGCATGCGATGGCACCGGCGATCTGATAGTTCGCAATCCGAGCATGGAGCAGCGGGAGGCTGAGCAGACCCGCAAGGACGGGAACCGCGAACTGGAAGATGGAGGCACGCGCGGCTCCCAGGCGCGATATGCCCCAGCTCCAAACCGGAAACGTCAGGACGATCGGAAAGAGGACGGAATAGCCGAAGATCAGCCAGTCGAATAGCGATAGATGCGCGTAGTTCTGGTGAAGCATCTGCGGGATCGCTCCGGGCAAGATCATCACCGTGCCGATGCACATCGTGATCGCAACCAGCGCCACCGGCGTGTAGCGGTCCAGGAGCCGCGCGCTCAGGACGTTATAGAATGCAAAGATCGCCGCCGCCCCGAGTGCAAGCGCGTCTCCCAGCCGGAACGAAGCGTGCCCGGAGAACGCGCCTTCGAAGATGGCCACCCCTACGAGAGCCACGAGCGCGCCGAGCCACCGGCCCGAGCGCACGCGTTCGATGCGCGCCACGGCCACGATCGCAAACGTGAAGATCGGGGTGAGACTCGAGAGAAGCGCGGTGGCGAAAGCCGTCGTGTACGATAAGCCGACGATCCAAAAGTATTGGTAGACACCGTAGCCGCAGGCCGCGCAGGCGATCAAGAGCGGCAGGTCGCGCACGTGCATGAAGAGGCGCTCGCGCCGCAGCACGGCCAAGAGGACGACCAAGGGCGTCATCATCAAGAAACGGATTCCGGTGAATGCCAGCGGAGCGACGTCGCCGAGCAGGTGCTTCACGAGTACGGTGTTCAGCGCCCACATCATCACGCAATACGAAAGCGCGGCGTAGACGAGCGTCCGTGGAGAGTGCACGGCGCTCTCTTCGCTGCTGGTTCGAAAGAAACATCGAAACGGCAGCATTCTCAGTCTGGCAACATTCGTGCGTTAAGAGACGGGTATCCCCACCCACATCGAGGAGAACGCTCTTGCAGGTGAAGTTTCCCACGTTTTGCGCGCTCGGTCTATCCGCGGCGGCGGCGCTGCTCGCCGCTTGCGGCGGCGCCGGATTCGCGCGGAGCGGAAACCCGCTCCCGCCGGCTACCATTCCGTCAGCGTCGCCCGGCCTCCTGAGCGCGTCGGTCTCGGGCACCGTCGTCGACCGCAACGCGGAGAGGCCGCTCTTGGGCGTGCGCGTCGCGCTGGAACCGTGGACCCCGAACGCAACGCCCATCCCCGAGGGGACGACGGCGCCAAACGGCACGTTCGCATTCGCCGCGCAGCCCGGCGAGTATCTCCTCATCGTCGGAAGCGACTCGCCGCGCGACTCGCGCGCGACGGTCCACGACAACGTGACGCTGGGCGCCGGTACGAACTCGTTGAAAGCGCCGAATGCACCGCCGATGGCGAACCTCAAGAACCCGTTCACGGGCCAGATCTACAGCGTACCGCAGCCGGCCTCGGAGACCAGCGGAGAGTACCGGCTGATGACGCTCGACCCGGCCACGCAAACGCCCTGCATCCAGGCGGTCAACGCGCAGCGCACGGCGCTCGGCCTTGCGCCGGTCGTACCCGACGAATGGCTCGAAGAGAATGTCTACGAGATCAACCAGGCGCAGAACGCGCTCGATATGGGCGGCGGCTTCGGCGAAAGCTACGTAACGAGCCACGAGGACGGGGCGAACGGTCCTGCGTCATGCGCGGATTGGGTGTCGTCCGACTTCAACGCGGCATTCAAAGCGGTGTGGTCGGGCTACCCGATCGCAACCTCCACAGGCGCGTTGTGGTACGGCGGGGCCTTCACGGTCTTCGCAAACGCGGGGTATCTGAACGTCGGCGAGGAGGAGTGGGGGTACGATCCGCGCATCGATACCGCGTGCCCGGCGGGCGCACCGATGCCCGCGCCGAGCGATACCCTCGGCTCGTGCGATCCGGTCTGGACCGCCTGGCCGTAGCGCGTTACCGGCAAGCAGTCGCAAGACAATCGGAACCTCACCGCCGCCCAGTCCAGCGCCGGCGCCCGGCCCGGGCGGCTGCGACCCGACTCAACCTTCCGCTCAAGCGACAGGTTGTTGCACGACCGGCCGCCGGTGAGGGCACCGATCAAGACAATTCACGCCGGTTTAGGAAGCCTTGGCCCGGCGGCTGCGGTTTTCAGGCCGACTCTGGTGGAGCACATCTCGCGTAACCGTCAAGAGGGTTTCGCGTTTCTCTAGGTCGTTACGTGGGATAAACATCGGAAAGAAGTCGTAACCCAATGCTCCGGCAAGGGCCGTAAGCCTGGAAACCCGGGCTCTGCTCAAGCCACCATGCAGATCGCGCGAAACTTGTGGCGGCTTCGACTTGACGCGCCGCGCGAGTTCGGCCGCACTAACGTTCTCTATCTCCATGATCAGCTGGAGGGTGTGCTCGATCGATGCCTCGGCGACAAGACGATCGATTCGCGCAGCTCGGCTTTGATCTCCACGCGTGCGCTTGACGAGCGTCGATCCAGACCGCTTCTTGCGCGCTTCAGCTGCGTTCATAATATGTTCCTTCTCTGACTCTCTTGAAATAGTCCGCCCGATCTGCAATTGCCCTTCTAATCGCGCGGTCGCCGGTCTTGTCCCGCCGCTCTCCCTCCTTGACGTACCGGTGGGAGACGATCCAGGTCGATCCATGCTCCTCTCGGAAGGCCGTGAAGCGCTGCTTGCCGGCTTTGATGGCGACGATTAGGGGATTCTCGTGCTCGGTGTTTATACGTGTTTGCAATGCCTTAGCGCCCGGCGGCACATCTCCCCAATGGACGACGCTGGCCAGAAAATCATCCTGATCCCGTACGGCGAGGCCTTCATAAGCGTCAAGGCCCGGCATAGCGGCGCTAGATGCCCAATACCACTCGAAGTTACGGTGCTTTCCGACGTGAATGGCCAGATCGCCGGCGCTTCGCTTGATCGGCATCGGCAGAGCTATATTACCATAAAAGTTAATGGGCTACAAACCTATCAAGAAGAAAGACCTTGAGGACTTGCGACTTGCCCCGGTGCGCCGCTGGCCCCGGTTCGGCCGCCTGCAGTGGAAAGACTCCGCCGGCAAGCGGATCGCGTCGTTCGTACGCGAACGTCGCGTAGCGATCGCCACTCGAAGACTGCGACGCGATGTCATTCAGGAGAACTCGCCTGTCCCGATAATCTGATCGTACTTCCAGGTGACCGCGCACGATACGCCGGTATTGGTCGTATCCCACGTGCCCGATTGCGAAATATCGTTCGTCTGCCGGTTGTACGTCTGCAGGACGCTCCAGAACGTCACGGTCGTTCCGCCGGGGACGCTGAATTGGCCGCCGCCGGAGTTGCCGCTGAACGGCGTGTAACTGTACGGCCGGTTTGCCTTCATTCCGTAGTACTGCGCGACGTCTTGCGCCTCACTACCGCACGTCACCGCCGCGACGCTCGCCTGCACCGGCAGTGCGCCCGTCGCGGGAGTCGGGTGGTCCGCGCTCGTGACGTAGAACGTGCAGCCCGGCGTCGCGGCGACCGAGCCGACGCCATCGTTCGCCGTCGGGCCGGAACCAGTCCATTGTCCCCACGAGAGGTACGACCCACATGTGTACTTGTAGACGCTGAATGCACCGCTGTACCCGGGTTCGCTCGCGTAGACGTTCGGCGTGCCGGTGTAGCAGCCGTTCGCGTCGGTACCGATGCGCGCGTCGTTGGCATCGAGCGAGCCGTTCGCGCTGTAGGCATACGCGCCGCTGCACGAACGAGGTGGCGGCATTGCTGAAGGCGTGGGCGCTGCCGTAGGCGCTACCGTGGGCGTTGCGGTCGGGGCGATCGACGGCGTGGGACTCGGGGGGCGGGGGCTCGGATGCGGGAACGGGTTGTACGCGAGCGCCGTACTTTGCGCGTCCGCGACGCCGCCGCCGAGGGCGCGGTTGACGATCTGCGCGAGTTGCATCGCAGGCGGAACGTACGCAATGCCCACCCTCGCGAATGCGATCCGGGCCGGCACGACGGAAAGCGAAGCGCCGGGCCTGGGCGTGTAGCGTAGGACGATCGTGAAGCCGCTCGGTGCGGTGCCCGTGGCGAGCAGCAGCGTGCTATCGACGCCGGCTCCGGCGACGTGAACGCGGGTGAGTTGGTTGCCGCCGAGTACGGCGTTGCCGTAGCCCAGGACGACGCGTTCGTCGCGGATTGCCGCGTTCGCGAAGAGCGGGTCGTAGATCGCGCTGGCCGGCCGCGCGAGGTCGCTTGCAGGCAGCGTCTGCGCGGTGAACGCCGTTACGCCTTCGATCGGCGTGCCGTCCGCGACGTTCGTTCCTCCTGGGAGGTAGCGGTATCTTTGCAGATGCAGGGCGCTCGCGTCGTAATCGTACGCCCAAAAGTGCGCCCGGCCGACGCCGTCCTTCGTGAAGAAATCGAGTTCGTGTCCGTCGCCATTGGGCTTGCCGAAGAGATCGGTCGCCGGCGTAAAGATCGACCAAGCGGATGCGGCCTCGGCCTGCCAGCGATTCATTGCGGCGCCGAGCTGCGAGTGCTCGGCGTCGCGAACGTTCAAGCGCTGGTTCCAGGTGACGACGGCGTGCGTCGCGGCCAGCGCCGCAAGCATCGCGACGATGAAGATCGCGATGCTCACGACCACTTCGACCAGCGTGAAGCCGCGCCGTGCGCCACGCATTAGGGCGACCATTGCGGCGATTGCGCGTTGCCGTTCTGCCAGGGGCCGCTCTCCATCTGCGTGCCGTCGGTGCACGCGTTGCTCGCGGCGTTCACATATGCGATGCGGATGAGCGTGTCGGCGGCGTTCGGCGCCCCAGACGCGGTGGGGACGGGAGTCGCGCAGGCCGAGGCCGGTCCGGTCGGCGGCGCTATGCCGCCGTCGTCGCCTTCGGATGTGGCGCGAGCGGCATCGTCGATCGATCCGTCGCGCGTTCCGGTGATCGCCGCGTAGGGAGCGACCGCAAAGGTACGCAGCGTCACCGTCCGCACGCGCGCGAGCAGCGTGCTGCCGTCGGCGCCGGTTACCGAGATCGCGATCGCTCCCGAGACGCGTCCCTCGCGGACTCCGCCGTTCTCGTCGAGGTCTTCGGCGCAGTTCGGTGCGGCGGGATCGCAGCTCGCGGCTGGCGCGGGTGATGCTGCCACTGGGGCGAGCGTCGTTATCGCGAGTGATTCGCGCAGCTCGATCGAACAGGGAGCCCCGGGGACCGCGCATTGCGGCGCGGGCGCGGATGGCTGGGCGAACGGCCCGGTGCGGGGATCCGCCCCGCGTGCGATATCGTTCGCAACGCTGGATTCGAGCGCGCTGAGCCCACGCTCGTATCCGGCTTGGGTGTAGCGCTCGGCCGCGAGGTGGGTGGCTACCCGCGCCATGGCCGCGCCGGATTCGAGAATGGCGCCGCCGGCTAGTACGACCACGAGCGCGAGAACGAGCGCGTTTGCCAGCACCTACGGCGCTCCGCTGGGCTGCGCGACGAGACCGCCCGGCGCGATCGTCGCTCCGGGCTCGGGCGCCAGGGAACGAAGCGTGCTCGAAAACGTTACGCTCCGCGATTGCGATCCATCCGGATAGCTGACGATGACGCTTGCGTCAAGCGTCTGGCCTCCCGGATCGCTCGGGTCGAGCCGCTCTTTCAGGGTGATGCTGACGGGCATCGGCGTCGCGTTCGGGATCGCCGGCTGCAGAGCCGCGGAGGCGGTTACGCTGCCGAGCGGCGTCGTCGCGCCGGCGTACTTCCAGGAATCGGCGACTGCGGCGAGCAGCATCTGCGCGCGCTGCGCGGCGGCGGCACGATGCGGCTCGTCGGGATTGTGGCGTGCGACGGCCGATACCGCTGCAAAGGTTCCACCGACGGCGAGCGCCAGCACGCAGACCACGAGCACGGCTTCGAGTATTGCGAATCCACGCTGGGCGGAGAGCGGCTCTGTCACATAGGTGGAAGTGCCCGATGCGGCCGCAGACGCGACGCCGCTGCGAGGAGGCGATCGGGCCGAAGCCGCAGCAGCGGTCGCTCGAAGGCATACGTGACGAGCGTAGCCTCTGCGATCGTCACGCCGAAGGCGACGATCGTGTAGAGAATCTGCCACTGGTGATCGGCGTGCGGATCGGCCGTCGCGTATGGCGGAATGCGATGCGAGAGAAGTTCGCGGGCGAGCATTTGATGGTAAAGGTATAAGTTGTAGGAGATCGTCGCAAAGAAGATCAGCAGCGGGTTGCCGAGCGCGCGTTGCCAGGAAGGCGCGGCGAGGAGCGAGGCGGTGGCGATGACGAAAAACGCCACGCCGATCCAGGTGCGGTTGTCGATCTGCCATACGGTCGACCATTGATCGACCGTGCGCATCGCCCACATGTTTTGCAGCAGCGCGACCAGAAACGCGAACCCCACGAGGGCCACGAGCGTCGCCGTCCACGCTGCGGCGAGCCCGGCGATTCGCCCGTGCAGGCATACGTAGGCGTAGGCGCTCAGCATGCCGCACGCAAAGACGTCGATGTAGCCGGGGAAGTTTTCGAACCACAACAGGCCGGTCGTATGCAGGCAGCAGCTCGCCGCGTAGTTGCGCCAGAGCAAGGCAAACGCGACCATCGCCCCACCCGTCGGCCACGGCGCCCGTTTGAAGAACCACCAAAGCACCGGGAAGACGAGATAGAACTGCGCTTCGACGGCGAGCGTCCACAAGACGCCGTTGATCGAACCGTACGTTCCGTACCACCACGTATGGATGAAGAGCAGGTGCGTCACGATATCGCGCACGGCTTGCCCGGATGAAGCGAAGTGCGCGTACCCGATCGCAATCGCGACGGCGATCGAAAGCACGTACGAGGGAACGATCTTGATAAAGCGCCGATACGCGAAGTGCCGCCACGTGGGCGCGGCGCGGCCGGCGAACTGCGCGCGCACGAACGGATAGATGATGACGAAGCCGCTGATGAAGAAGAAGAGATGAACGCCGACGAACCCCGTCTCGGGAACGAACTCAAGGGCCGGAAACGGTGCGGGCAGCCACGATATCTCCCAAAGGTGAAACCAGAGGACGAGCAGCACGGCGATGCCGCGCAAGCCATCGAGCACGGCCAGCCGTCCTTCCTTCACCGGCGCGGCGTTCGTCGCGGCTTGTATCGGTACCCTAGGAGTTTGTCTGACTTGAGCGCGTTGCAGCCAAACCTCTCCGGGGCCGCTGCCGCTCGCCGCGAACCTCCCCGCCGTAGCCGGAGCCGGGCAGGGCAGGCGGGCAGCGAACGCAGCCGGCGCGTGCCGCCACCCGAGAAACGCTCTCGCGCGGCCCCGATGGCCTGTCCGCGGCGCGTTGACGCCTGCCGAACTCCCTGCTATACTGCCGTAGTTCAGGCCCACCTCCGGGTGTGGCCGCATTTGTGTGTGTTCTCCATTAGTGGAAGCACCGTCACGTTCGGGGAGTAGGAGAGCCGCGTGCCGACGATCAGCCAGCTGGTCCGTAAGGGTCGAACCAAGGTCGAAAAAAAGGTGAAGACGCCGGCGTTCCGGGTCATTCAGACTGGTCCGAAGCCGGGTCATCCGGACCTTCCCTTGCGTTCCTTCGACGTTACCGGCAATCCGCAGCGGCGGGGCGTCTGCACCCAAGTGAAGACGGTGACTCCGAAGAAGCCGAACTCGGCGCTGCGCAAGGTCGCCCGCGTCCGTTTGACCAACGGCTCGGAGGTTACGGCCTACATTCCCGGCATCGGGCACAACCTCCAAGAACACTCAGTCGTGCTCGTTCGCGGCGGGCGCGTCAAGGATCTGCCGGGCGTTCGCTACCACATCATTCGCGGCACGCTCGATACCTCGGGCACGACGAACCGCAAGCAAGGGCGCTCGAAGTATGGCGCCAAGCGCGATAAGAAGAAGTAAGCCTTCGACACGCTCAGCCCTTCGACACGCTCAGGATGACAGCTTTTTAAGGAAGTTTAAGAGATAGATGCCACGTAAAGGTCCTGCTCCGAAACGGCAGATTCTGCCCGATCCGCGATTCAACAGCAAAGTGCTTGCCCGCTTCATCAACAAATTGATGCTGCAGGGCAAGAAATCGCTAGCCGAGCGCATCACCTACGGCGCGCTCGAGATCGTGCACGAGAAGACCGGTCGCGAGGCGATGGACGTCTTCAACCAGGCGCTCTCCAATGCCATGCCGCTGGTCGAAGTGCGCCCACGTCGCGTCGGTGGAGCCACGTATCAGGTACCGATGGAGGTCCGCCCGGACCGCCGTCAGGCTATGGCCATGCGCTGGCTCATCGGCTACGCGCGTTCGCGAGCCGGTCGCTCGATGGAAGAGAAGCTCGCGGCAGAGCTCGTGGATGCCTCCAACAACATGGGCGCCGCGATCAAGAAGCGTGAAGACACGCACAAGATGGCCGAAGCGAACAAAGCGTTCGCGCATTACCGCTGGTAGGCGACGCACCGATCATGGCTACCAGAGAACATCCGCTGGAGCGGACGCGTAATATCGGCATCGCCGCCCATATCGACGCAGGCAAGACGACCTGTACCGAACGGATCCTGTTTTATACGGGCCGGACGCATAAGATCGGCGAGGTACACGACGGCGCCGCGACCATGGACTGGATGGTCCAGGAACAAGAGCGCGGCATTACGATTACGTCCGCGGCGACGGCCTGCACCTGGCGCGATACGCGGGTCAACATAATCGATACGCCTGGGCACGTGGACTTTACGGTCGAGGTGGAACGCTCGCTTCGCGTACTCGATGGGCTGGTGGCGATCTTCGACTCGGTCGCGGCGGTTCAGCCGCAATCCGAGACGGTCTGGCGCCAGGCGAACAAGTACAACGTCCCCCGGATCATCTTCGTCAATAAGATGGATCGTATGGGTGCGGATTTCTTCAACGCGGTCTACAAGATTCGGGAGCGTCTCGGAGGCAACGCGACGCCCATCCAGGTGCCGGTCGGCGCCGAGGACAGCTTCAAAGGGATCGTTGACCTCTTTACGATGAAGAAGGTCCTCTACAGCGATGATATCGGGTCGACGATGGCCGAGGAAGAGGTCGACGGCGAACTCCGCGAGTTGGCGATGGTCTGGCGGAAGGCGCTGGTGGAAGCGATCGCCGAGCAGGACGACGAGCTGCTCGAGATGTTCTTTGACGGTAAGGAGTTGCCGGTCGACCGGATGAAAACCGCGTTGCGCAAAGCGACGATCGCGGGCACCGTGCTTCCGATGCTCTGCGGATCGGCTTTCAAGAACAAGGGCGTTCAGCCGCTGCTCGACGCGATCGTCGATTATCTCCCCTCGCCGCTGGATGCGAAGCGCATCGTCGGATTGGATCCGAAGACAGGCGAACGGATCGTTCGTGAGCCCGACGACAACCAGCCGTTCTGCGCGCTCGCATTCAAGATTGCGACCGACCCGTACGGGAATCTGACGTATTTTCGAGTCTACTCGGGCGTACTCAACAAGGGTTCGTACGTCTATAATTCGCGCTCGGGTAAGAAGGAACGGATCGGGCGCATCCTGCGGATGCACGCCAACCATCGAGAAGACATCGACGCGATCGGAGCGGGTGACATCGCCGCCGCGGTAGGCCTCACGGATACGCGGACCGGCGATACGCTCTGCGACGAGAAGACTCCGATCACTCTCGAGTCGATCACCTTTCCGGAACCGGTGATCTCACAGGCAATCGAGCCCAAGACCAAGGGTGACCAGGACAAACTCGGCCAGGCGCTGAGCCGATTGGCGCAGGAGGACCCGACCTTTCGGATGCGTACGGACGAGGAGACCCAGCAGACGATTATCGCCGGTATGGGCGAACTGCACCTCGAGATCATTCTCGACCGCCTGCGGCGCGAGTTTAAGGTCGAGGCTAACGTCGGCAAACCGCAAGTCGCATACAAAGAAGCAATTACGAAGACGGTCGAGAAACAGGGGAAATTCATCCGCCAGTCGGGCGGCAAGGGTCAGTACGGCGATGTCTGGCTGCGCGTCGAACCGCTCGAGCCGGGCAGCGGCTTCAAGTTCGAGTGGAAGATCGTCGGTGGGGCCGTGCCGAAGGAGTATTCCAAGGCCGTGCAGCAGGGCATCCAAGAGTCTTCGCAAAGCGGCGTGCTTGCAGGATTCCCGGTGCTCGATTTCAAGGTTACGGCCTTCGACGGTTCCTACCACGACGTCGACTCCTCCGAGATGGCCTTTAAGATTGCGGCCTCGATGGGCTGGAAGGAAGCAAACCGGTCCGCCGGGCCGATTCTGCTCGAACCGATCATGAAGGTCGAGGTCACGACACCGAAAGACTACATGGGAGCCATTACGGGCGACCTCAACCGGCGGCGGGGTTTGATTCAGACGACCGAGGAGGCACCGGGCGGCGCGCAGGTTATCACGGCGAACGTCCCGCTCTCCGAGATGTTCGGGTACGCCACCGACATGCGTTCGGCCACGCAGGGGCGTGCGACGTACACGATGGAGTTCTCGCATTACGAAAAGGCTCCGAAATCGGTGGAAGAGGAGATCGTTGCGAAGGCGGCTGGAAAGAAACCCTAGACCTCGTAAGCGAGAATATACGGAACGAAGACACAAGATAGCGGCAGCCGCCGAACATTCGGCGGGTCAACCAATGAGGATAAAGACGTAACACATGGCGAAGGCAAAATTCGAGCGCACCAAACCGCACGTTAACATCGGCACGACGGGCCACGTCGACCACGGCAAGACGACGCTGACGGCTGCGATTACGCACTGCCTTGCGACGGAAGGCCTCGCCAAGGCGAGGGGCGTCGACGAGATCGATAACGCTCCCGAAGAAAAAGAGCGCGGCATTACGATTGCGATCTCGCACCAGGAGTACGAGACGGTGAAGCGCCACTACGCCCACGTCGACTGCCCGGGCCACGCGGACTACATCAAGAACATGATTACCGGTGCGGCGCAGATGGACGGCGCGGTACTGGTGGTCTCTGCGACGGACGGGCCCATGCCGCAGACGCGCGAGCACATCCTGCTCATGCGCCAGGTCGGCGTTCCGAAGATCGTCGTATTCTTGAATAAGTGCGACATGGTCGATGACGAGGAACTTCTGGAACTCGTCGAGATGGAAGTCCGCGAGCTCTTGACCAAGTACGAGTTCCCCGGCGACGACACGCCGATCATCCGCGGTTCGGCGCTCAAGGCGCTCAACTCGAGCGGCCGGCGCGACGATCCGGACGCCGCTCCGATATTCAAGCTCATGGATACGGTCGACGAGTACATCCCAGATCCGGTCCGCGAGACGGACAAGCCGTTCCTGATGCCGATCGAAGACGTCTTCACGATCACCGGCCGTGGTACGGTCGGTACGGGCCGGGTCGAGCGCGGTCAGGTCAAGGTCGGGGAGGAGATCGAGATCGTCGGTCTGCAGGAAGCGACGAAGAAATCGGTCGTTACGGGCATCGAGATGTTCCGCAAACTCCTCGACGTCGGCATCGCCGGCGACAATATCGGCGTACTGCTGAGGGGCATCGACCGCGACGGCATCGAGCGCGGCCAGGTACTCGCGAAACCCGGCTCGATCAAGCCGCATACGAAGTTCAAAGCGGAGGTGTACGTGCTCTCGAAGGACGAGGGCGGCCGCCACACGCCGTTCTTCGCAAACTACCGGCCGCAGTTCTACTTTCGTACGACCGACGTGACGGGCACGATCAAACTTCCCGAGGGCGTCGAAATGGTGATGCCCGGCGACAACGTGGCGATGGACGTCGAGTTGATAACGCCGATTGCCTGCGAAGAGGGGCTTCGCTTCGCGATCCGCGAGGGCGGCCGGACGGTCGGCGCCGGCGTCGTAACCTCCGTGTCGGATTAGGCTTTAGAGAAAGATGGCTAAGCAGAAGATTCGGATCCGCCTAAAGGCGTACGACCATAAGGTGCTCGATCAGTCGGCCGAACGTATCGTGGAGACGGCCAAGCGCACCGGCGCGTTCGTCAGCGGGCCCGTTCCGCTGCCTACGGAGATCAACAGGTTTTGCGTCAACCGTTCTCCGCACGTCGACAAGAAGAGCCGCGAACACTTCGAGATGCGTACGCACAAGCGGCTCATCGACATCCTGCAGGCTTCTCCGAAGACGATGGACGCGTTGATGCACCTGGACCTTCCGGCCGGGGTGGATATCGAACTAAAAGCCTAGGAGGCCGTCGGAGTGCGGCCGGGGTCGCTATTCCGTTCCGAGCAGCTCGGCGTACGCGGGCTGCTCTTCCTTTTGATCGGGCGCCGCGCGCGCCGCACGCGGACAACCAGCGCCGAGCGGCGAAGGAGAACCTATGCCCTTGCCGCTCCACGAAGTTCGCGAACGCACTTTCTCCGGTACGCGCCGGCGAATCTTCCAGTTGCTCGTCGACATGGGGACTTCGAACGACGTCATCTGGCCGTTTGCCGCGCAACCCTTCATGCGCTCGCCCGGTCCGCTCGTTCCGGGTCGAACGGAGGAGTGGCATAACGGCTTCCACGCGCTGCTCGAAGAGGTCGTCCCGGAGGAGCGTATCGTGTGGCGCATTCAGAACGAGGGCATCGACGGAACGCACGGCTTCTATCTGAGCGGCGAAGCCAAACGGACGACGCTGCAGCATCGCATCGACGCGATGCTGAGCGAGGGCGAGGGACGCATGCTGTGGCGCCGCCTGGAGGACGGGAACGAGCGGTCCGTGGAGGCGCTCTTCGATAAGATCGCGCGCGTGCTGAAGCGCTGACGCTTGCATCCGCGTTGGGAGTTGGATATATGAAACAGCGAACGTTAGGTAAACATGGACCCACGGTCTCGGCTATCGGTTTGGGCTGTATGGGGATGTCCGAATTTTACGGTTCGCGCGACGAAGCCGAGTCGATTCGTACGATTCACCGAGCACTCGAACTTGGCGTGACCTTCCTCGATACGGCCGATATGTACGGCCCTTTCACGAACGAAGGGCTGGTCGGCCGGGCCATAGCCGGCCGTCGCGATCGCGTATTCCTAAGCACGAAGTTCGGCAACGTGCGCGATGCGGAGACCAAGAAATTCGTGCGTATCGACGGTCGCCCCGAGTACGTGCGACGGGCCTGCGATGCCTCGCTCGAGCGTTTGGGCGTCGACACTATCGACCTATACTATCAGCACCGCGTCGACGCGAGCACGCCGATCGAGGAGACCGTCGGTGCGATGGCCGAACTGATCGCCGCGGGGAAGGTGCGCTATTTGGGCCTCTCCGAGGCGGCGCCTGCGACGATTAGGCGCGCGCATGCGGTCCACCCGATTACGGCGCTGCAGACCGAATACTCCCTCTGGACGCGCGATCCCGAGGGTGAAATTCTGGCGACCGTGCGAGAGCTGGGGATCGGCTTTGTGGCCTACAGCCCGATCGGGCGGGGCTTCCTGTCGGGGAGATTCAAATCTACCGACGACTTGCCGGCCGACGACTTCCGCCGAAACCATCCGCGCTTCCAGGGTGAAAATTTCGCGAGCAACCTCCGTCTGGCAGCGCGCGTTGAAGAGATCGCGCGCCGGCGGGGCGCCACGCCTGCGCAGCTCGCGATCGCGTGGGTGCTCGCGCAAGGCGAAGAGATCGTCCCGATCCCAGGTACCAAACGCGTGAAGTACCTTGAAGAGAACGTCGGCGCGGCCGAGTTGCGGTTGAGTGCCGACGAACTTTCCGCACTCGATGCGGCATTTCCAAAGGGTGCGACCGCCGGGACGCGCTACGCCGATATGAGCACCGTGAACCGATGACCGCAACCGAGCGCGAGCGTGTTGCAGCGCCGCACCCGACCGATTTCTTGAACGTAGACGCCCTGCTCAGCGACGAAGAGCGTTTGGTGCGCGACACGGTCCGCGCATTCGTGCGCAAGCGCGTGCTCCCGAACGTCGCTCGGTGGTTCGAGGAGGGCATCCTCCCGCTCGAGCTCTCGAGAGAACTCGGCGAGCTCGGTCTGCTTGGGATGCACCTAGAGGGCTACGGCTGCCCGGGAGCGAGCGCCGTAGCTTACGGGCTGGCATGCATGGAGTTAGAGGCGGGCGACACCGGCGTGCGCAGCTTTGCATCGGTGCAGGGGTCGCTCGCGATGTTTGCCATCCACCATTGGGGCAGCGAGGAGCAGAAGCGCGAATGGCTTCCGCGCATGGCTCGCGGCGAGGCCATCGGTTGTTTCGGCCTGACCGAGGCCGATTTCGGCAGCAATCCGGCCGGGATGCGCACGTCGGCTCGGCGGGATGGCGACGATTGGGTCCTCAACGGTACCAAGATGTGGATCACCAACGGCGGCATAGCCGACGTGGCCGTCGTCTGGGCTCGCAGCGACGACGGAATACGCGGTTTCGTCGTTCCAACGGCTACCAAAGGCTTCTCCACCGCGAAGATCGAGCACAAGCTCTCGCTGCGGGCCTCCGTGACCAGCGAGCTGCTTCTTTCGGATTGCCGCTTGCCCGGGAGTGCCGTATTCCCCGAGGTTCGCGGCCTCCGAGGCCCGCTCGCGTGCTTGAGCGAGGCGCGTTACGGGATCGTTTGGGGGGTGATGGGGTCGGCGCGGGCGTGCTACGAAGCCGCCCTCGACTACGCCAAGCACCGCGTACAGTTCGACCGGCCGATCGCCGGATATCAACTCACGCAGGAGAAGCTCGTCAACATGCTCCTCGAGTTGAACAAGGGGACGCTTCTCGCGCTTCACATCGGGCGCATGAAGGACGAGGGCCGAGCTCACCCCGCCCACGTGAGTTTCGGGAAGCTGAACAACGTACGCGAGGCCCTCGCGATAGCCCGGGAGGCGCGGACGATCCTCGGAGCCAACGGCGTCACGCTCGAGTATCCCGTGATTCGTCACATGAATAACTTGGAGTCGGTCCTCACCTACGAAGGGACGAGCGAGGTGCATACGCTCATCCTGGGGCAGTCGATCACCGGGTTGGCCGCCTTCTCGTAGGGTCGATATTCCGGCGGCTATACGGTGCCCTTGACGCGCCCCGCGATCCTTGATACCATGCGAAGGTTGCGGTCCACGCTGGCCGCGGTCTCTTACCGCGTGCCGGCGGAGAAAATAGAAGTACGCCAGGACCCGTGGCCTTTATGCAACCGAATAGGACGAGGAACGTATGAAAAACATCCTTGGCCGCAAGGTTGGGATGACGAGCGTTTTCACCGATGACGGCCGGTACGTGCCGGTCACGGTGATCGAAGCCGGTCCCTGCACCGTGGTCGAACGCAGAACGAAGGAAAAGCATGGCTACGACGCCGTCGCCTTGGCCTTCGGCGACGTGAAGAAATCGCGCGTGACCCGTGCCCTTGCCGGACACTACACGAAAGCCGGCGTCGATCCGCGGCGCTGGGTGCGCGAATTCCGCGAGGGTATCGACGGGGTCGAAGTCGGGCAGACGATCACGGCCGGTGAGTTCGTTAACGGCGACCGCGTCGACGTCGTCGGCATCTCCAAGGGCCATGGTTTCGCGGGCGGCATGAAGCGGCACAACTTTCATGGCGGTGGTGCGAGCCACGGCTCGATGATTCATCGGCAACCGGCAAGTAACGGCGATACCAACGCTGGCCGGACGGTGAAGGGCAGCCGGCGCCCCGGCCACTTCGGCGTCGACCGCACCACGCATCAGAACCTCGAAATCGTGCGCGCCGACGGCGAGCGGAACGTGCTTCTGATTCGCGGGCCCATCCCCGGACCGAAGAACGCGCTCGTCGTCGTGAAGACGAGCGTGAAGCCAAACCGCCAAGCCGCCTCGGCGGAGGGCCGCTGAGATGCCGAACGTCATCGATCGCTCCGGTAAGATCCTCCGCGAAGAGCCCACCCCGGCGGTTTTCGCACAAGAGCATAACGACAAGCAGCACGCGATCTTTCGCGCAGTTTTTCGCGAGATGGCCAATCCGCGCGCGGGAACCGCGTCTACGCTCCGCCGCGACGAGGTGAGCGGCGGCGGGCGCAAACCGTGGCGACAAAAAGGCACGGGCCGGGCGCGGCAAGGTTCGATTCGCTCGCCGCAATGGCGCCATGGGGGCGTCGTCTTCGGCCCGAAGCCCCGCTCGTACGTTACGGATATCAACAAGAAAGAGCGTCGAGCCGCCTTCATTGCCGCGCTCTCCGATCGGTTCCGCAACGGTGCGATCACGCTACTTGACGCCGAGAACTTCGATATCGGCAAGACGGCCGATTTCGCGGCCCTTCTTTACGGCAGCGCGAAGGGCGCGAAAAAGGGGCCGAAAACGCTGGTCGTCTACGGAGTCGACGAGGGCGCCGGCGAAGTGCTTCATCGCGTGGCGCGCAATCTCGCGCGGGTCGCCGTTACGCATGCCGGAGCGCTCGATGTAAAGGACGTGCTCCGGTACGAGCGCATCGTCTTTACGACCGGCGCGTACGATGGGATCGTGGCTGCGTTTACCAAGAACCCGGAAGGAGCAGCCTGATGGAGGCGCGCGACATCATCATCTCGCCGCGTATTACGGAAAAGGCGATGGCCAACGCCCTCGGACATCAATATAGCTTCGTCGTTCACCCGAGTGCGACCAAGACGCAGATTCGCCACGCCGTCGAAGAGATATTCAAGGTGAACGTCCTCAAGGTCAATACCGTAAACGTCGGCGGGAAAAAGCGCACGTTCGCGCGCCGCGGCCAACGTACCCTAGGCCATCAGGCGGACTTCAAGAAGGCCGTCGTCACCCTTAAGCCGGGCCAAAAAATCGAGCTCGGCGGCATCAACTACTTCGAGCAGTGATCATATGCCAGTAAAAAAATATCGACCGACAAGTGCGGGCCGGCGTTTCATGACGACGATGGACTTCTCCGAATTGAGTAAGGTGGCTCCGGAGAGATCGCTCGTGGAGGTCCGCAAGAAACATTCCGGGCGAAACTTCAACGGCCACATCACCGTGCGCCATAAAGGTGGCGGCACTCGAAAGATATATCGCCTCATCGACTTCAAGCGGTCGAAGGACGCGATCCCGGCAAAGGTCGCGACGTTGGAATACGACCCGAACCGGTCGGCGCGCATCGCGCTCGTCAACTACAAGGACGGCGAAAAACGCTATATCCTCGCACCGCTCGGCCTGAAGGTCGGGGATTCGATCGAGTCGGGATCGGGCGCCGATATCAAGACCGGCAACTGTCTGCCGATCAAGAATATTCCCGTCGGCACCGTCATTCATAATATCGAGCTTCGGCCGGGGCAAGGCGGCAAGCTCGTACGCAGTGCCGGGGGCTCCGCGCAATTGATGGCCAAGGAAGACGACTACGCGCAGGTGCGCATGCCGTCGGGCGAGGTCCGGAAGATTCTCGTGACGTGCCGCGCGACCGTCGGACAGCTCGGTAACGTCGAACACGAAAACGAAGTGATCGGCAAGGCGGGCCGCCAGCGCCATCGCGGCAAGCGCCCGAGCGTTCGCGGCATTGCGATGAACCCGGTCGACCATCCGCACGGCGGCGGCGAGGCGCGCTCCACGTCGGGCCGTCCGCCGACGACGCCTTGGGGTCAGATGACGATGGGTAAGAAGACGCGGCGCAACAAACGCACGACCAAAATGATCGTGCGGAAACGGAAGGCTAAATAGCATGGGTCGCAGCCTCAAGAAGGGTCCCTACGTTGCGGACCATCTGCTCCGCAAGATCGAGAAAATGAACGACGCGCGCGAGAAGCGAGTCGTTAAAACGTGGAGCCGCGCCTCTACGATCGTGCCGGCGATGGTAGGGCACACCATCGGCGTCCACAACGGCAAGGCGCACGTTCCCGTCTTTATCACTGAAAACATGGTCGGCCATAAGCTTGGGGAGTTCGCGCCGACGCGGAGCTTCCGCGGGCATGGCGGCGACAAGGCCAGCGTGAAATAGATGAGCGAGCAGAATACACCGCAACGCACCGAAGCCGTAGCGCACCTGAAATTCGCCCGGATGGGCCCGCGCAAGCTCCGCCGCGTAGCGGACGCCATTCGCGGTAAGAGCGTAAAGGAAGCGCTCGTGCTTCTGCAATTTGCGGGCGTCTTCGCGGCGGAACCGATTGAGAAGCTCGTCCGCAGCGCGCTCGCAAATGCCGAGAACAATCACGACATGAACGGGGACGACCTTTACGTTACGCGGATCACCGTGGACGGCGGCCCGGGCGGGCGCTTCACCAAACGCCTCGACCCGCGCGCGCAAGGTCGCGCGAATTTCAAGCGCAAGCGCCTCTCCCACGTGACCGTCGCCCTAGGTGAGAAGCCGGCTTCTGCTCCGCATCGCGTGCGCGGCGGGGCCTCGATCGGGCGTAAACGTGTGAGCGTACGTAGCGCCGCCGCGAAACCGGGCGCCGGTAAACCCGTCGGCCGGCGCACTGCGGCGCGGGCCGGCGCTCCCGGCCAGCCTGCGGAATCATAAGGGGAAGACGAGTGGGACAGAAGATTCATCCGGTCGGGCTGCGCCTGGGCATCACGCGGACGTGGGATAGCCGCTGGTTCGAGGATAAGCACTATAAAGAGTGGCTGCACGAAGACGTGCGCATTCGAAACTACTTTACGCGTTGGATGCGTCCGGCGGCAATCAGCCGGATCGAGATCGAGCGCCGCTCGAATCAGGCCCGGGTGATCGTCAATACGGGCAAGCCCGGTATCATCATCGGCAAGCGCGGCGTCGGGATTGAAGACATTCGCAAGAGTCTCGAGCAGCTCACCGGTAAGACCGTCCAGGTGAACGTCGTCGAGATCAAGCACATCGAGCTCGACGCCCGCCTGGTCGCTCAGAATATCGTCGATCAGCTCGAGAAGCGGATCGCGTTCCGGCGCGCGATGAAGCAGGCTATCATGCGCAGCATGAAGGCCGGCGCGCGCGGTATCAAAGTGCAGGTTTCCGGTCGCTTGGGTGGCGCCGAGATCGCGCGAACGGAGCGCAATCACGACGGGAAAGTCCCGCTGCATACGCTTCGCGCGGATATCGATTACGCTAACGTCGAGGCGTTCACGACCTTCGGACGGATCGGCGTAAAAGTATGGATCTACCGCGGGGAAGTTCTGCCCGATCAGTCGCGCGTAGAGCAGGGACGCGACCGTTCGGAGCGTGCAACGTTTCGCGACCGCCGCGAGCGGGGATCGCGTGGAGGGCGCAGCCGGCCTAGCGCCGGCGGGACCGTTCCCCTCGCTGCGCCCGCGGCCGCGCCGGCCTTGGAAGCGGAACCGTTCCCGGGTGAGGCGCCGGAAGGACCGGTTGGGTCTGTTGAGGTCGCGCTGCCGGAGCCGTCCGTGGAGCAGGCCGCGCCGGCGATGGCGCCCGTCGAGGGAGAGGGTGCGTACTGATGTTGACTCCAAAACGCGTAAAATGGCGCAAAGTACATCGCGGCCGGATGAGCGGCCGCGCGCTGCGCGGCAGCACGCTCACGTTTGGCGAATTCGGTTTACAGGCTCTCGAACCGTGCTGGATGAGCAACCGCCAGATCGAGGCCGCCCGTATCGCAATGACGCGTCACATCAAGCGCGGCGGCAAGGTGTGGATCAAGATCTTTCCGGACAAGTCGGTAACCAAAAAACCGGCCGAAGTACGCATGGGTGCCGGCAAGGGCAACCCGGAGTTCTGGGTGGCGGTCGTGCGACCGGGACGCGTCCTCTTCGAGCTCTCCGGCGTCGCGCCGGACGTCGCGAAGGAAGCGCTGCGCCTGGCCGCATCCAAGTTGCCGATCGGCACGAAAATCGTCTCGCGTGAGGAGGCGCAAGCGTGAAGAACACGGATTTCAAAGAGCTGCGCGGTCTGACGATCGTCGAGCTTCAGCAGAAGGCGCGCGAGACGAAGGAAGAGTTGTTCAACCTGCGTTTTGCGTTGCGGACCGGGCATCTCTCAGATTTCAGCAAGGTTCGCGCCGCTCGCCGCGCCTACGCACAGATTCAAACCGTCATCTCTGAAAAGCGGATTGCCGAGGAAACCCATGGAGCAGCTTAACAACATGCCGTCGGCAGCGCCGCGCTCACCGGACCGGCATCCGCGTCGCGTCAAGCAGGGGCGTGTCGTCTCCGACAGGATGGACAAGACCATCGTCGTGGTCTCGGAGACGCGCGTACCGCATCCGGTGTACGGTAAGATCGTCCGAAAATCGGTGAAATTCAAGGCGCACGACGAGCGAAACGAAGCCAAAACCGGAGACACCGTGCGCATCATGGAGTGCCGCCCGATGTCGAGGGACAAGCGCTGGCGGCTGGTCGAGATCGTGGAAAAGGCGAAGTAACGAGATGATTCAGCAAGAGACGCGGCTCAAGGTCGCCGACAACTCGGGAGCGCGCGAACTGTTGTGCATTCACGTGCAGGGCGGTAGCCGGCACCCGTATGCCCACGTAGGCGACATCATCGTCGGAACCGTGAAGAGTGCGATCCCCGGCGCGGCCGTTAAGAAGGGTCAGGTGGTCAAGGCCGTGATCGTGCGGACCTCATCGCCTATTCGGCGCCCGGACGGATCGGTCGTGAAGTGCGACGACAACGCGTGCGTGATCATAAAGGGCGATAAAGATAGTTTGGATCCTCGCGGCACGCGCGTCTTCGGGCCGGTCATGCGCGAACTGCGCGACCGCGGCTTTCTAAAGATCGCCTCGCTCGCACCGGAGGTACTGTGATGGCACCTAAAACGCATGTCGTTAAAGGCGATACCGTCGTCATTCGTCGCGGCAAGGAGAAGGGGAAGCGCGGCGTCGTCAAGGCTATTTTCCCGCACGCCGGTAAGGCGACCGTGGAGGGGTTGAACGTCGTCAAGCGCCACACGAAGCAGGAGGCGCAACAACAAAACATGGGGGGTTCCGCGCAGACGGGGGGCATCCTCGAGAAGGAGGCACCGCTTCCGCTCTCGGCACTCCAGTACGTCTGCGAGAAGTGCAAGGCACCCGTGCGCATCCGTCACGGCCGGGCGGCCGACGGTTCGCCGCAGCGCGTATGTGCAAAGTGCGGAGAACCTGCACGCGAATCGGCAAAGGGGAGTTAGAACGTGTCCGCGCGTTTGAGAGAAAAATATCAAGGCGAAGTCCGCAAGCGTTTGCAGGATAAGTTTGGCTATGGGAACGTCCATCAGATTCCGAAATTGGCGAAAGTCGTCCTCAACATGAGCGTTGGCGAGGCGATCGTGAACGGGAAGGTGCTGGATACGGCCGTTGCCGAGTTGCAGGCGATCAGTGGCCAGCGGCCCGTGGTCACGAAGGCTAAGAAATCCATCGCGGCGTTCAAGTTGCGCGAAGGCATGAACATCGGGGCGAAGGTTACGCTGCGCGGCGATCGGATGTACGTCTTCCTCGATAAACTGTTCAACGTCGTGCTCCCGCGCATTCGCGATTTCCGCGGGCTACCGCGCAAGTCGTTCGACGGACGCGGGAATTACAATTTAGGTCTACGCGAGCAAGTCGTCTTTCCGGAGATAAACTTCGACAAGGTCGACAAGATGCGCGGACTGGATATCGTCATCGTGACGACGGCAAAAAACGACGAGGAGGCTATGGAGTTCTTGGCGGCAATGGGCCTGCCGCTCCAAAAGGGGTCTTCGTCCAACTCGGGATTGCAGAGGTAGCGCACAGTGGCAAAAACATGTTTGATCGAAAAATCGAAACGCAAACCGAAGTTTTCAGTTCGCGCACATAACCGCTGCTTGCTCTGCGGGCGCCCGCGGGGCGTCTACCGGAAATTCGGTCTTTGCCGAATCTGCTTCCGTGAGAACGCGCATAAGGGGAACGTCCCGGGCGTAACCAAAGCGTCGTGGTAGAAGGATAAGAAGATGGCTGTCATTACCGATCCGATCGCCGATCTGCTGACGCGAATCCGTAACGCGAATACCGCGAACCATCAGGCGGTAGACATTCCGGCGTCGCGCATGAAGCAGGCGGTCGCGCAGATTCTCAAGGACGAGGGCTTTATCACGGCGTTCGAGCGCCTGGAAGAAGGCCCTCAGGGCACGCTGCGGATCACGCTCAAGTACGGACCGAATAAAGAGAAGGTCATTACGGGCCTGCGGCGCATTTCGCGCCCGGGTTTGCGCGTATACACGAACAAGACGGAGATACCGCGCGTCCTCGGGGGGCTGGGCGTCGTAATCATGTCGACCTCGCGCGGAATCATGTCCGGGAAACGAGCCAAGAAGGAAGGGTGCGGGGGCGAAGTCCTCGCGTACGTGTGGTGAAGTAATGTCGAGAATTGGGAAGCTTCCGATTCCCGTTCCGAGCGGCGTGAACGTCGATGTCGGTGACGGAGCGGTGCGGGTGACGGGACCGAAGGGCGAACTCCGCCAGCCGGTGCTCTCGTACGTGGGGGTGTCGATCGAGGAGGGCCGCGTGCTCGTGGAGCGTAGCGGTAATGCCAAACAGCACCGCGCGGCCCACGGTCTTACGCGTACGCTGATCAATAACATGATCGTCGGAGTGAGCAAGGGCTTTCGTAGAAGTCTCGAGATTCAGGGCGTCGGCTACCGCGTCGCGAAGGCCGGTGAAAAATTGAATTTGACGCTAGGGTATTCCCATGCCGTCTCCTACGAACCGCCGAGCGGCATCACGCTCTCGGTCGAGGGAACCAATCGCATTCACGTAGACGGTATCGACAAGCAGCAGGTCGGCCAGGTCGCGGCGGAGATCCGCAGGTTGCGCCCACCGGAGCCATACAAAGGGAAAGGCGTCCGCTATAGCGGCGAATACGTGCGTAAGAAACTCGGTAAGGCCGGAAAGGCAGGGAAGAAATAATGCCGCACGTTTCGCGAGATCAGTCGCGCCGTAAACGCCACGCGCGGCTGCGCCGGAAGGTAGCGGGGACGGCAGAGCGGCCGCGGCTGCTCGTTCGCCGCACGCTGCACCACATCTATGCGACCGTCGTGGACGACGCGAAGGGACACACGCTCGCCGCGGCGTCGACGCGCGAGAAGGGGCTCGCAGAAGGGCTGCCTTCTACGACGAACCTTGCGGCTGCACAGAAGATCGGCGTGGCCATCGCCGCCAAGGCGAAGCAAGCAGGTATAAAATCCGTCGTCTTCGACCGCAGCGGCCTGAAATATCACGGCCGCGTCAAGGCTCTTGCGGACGCGGCGCGCGAAGCGGGACTCGAATTCTGATGCCGGAGGGATGCAACTAGATGCAGTATCGTGGTGGTCGCGATCGCGACAACAGTGGCTTCGAAGAGACCGTCGTGCGCGTGAACCGGGTGGCGAAGGTCGTCAAGGGTGGCAAACGCTTCAGCTTCAGCGCGCTCGTGGTCGTGGGGGACCGCAAGGGTAAGGTCGGCTTCGCCATCGGCAAGGCCGGAGAAGTTCCAGAGGCGATTCGCAAGGCGGTCGAACAGGCTAAGAAAAGTCTCGTAACCGTTCCGATGATCGAAAAGACGATCCCGCATCTGGTCAACCATCAGATCGGCGCCGCGCACGTCCTGCTCAAGCCGGCAGCGCCCGGTACCGGCGTTATCGCCGGCGGCGCGATGCGCGCCGTGCTGGAGCTGGCCGGCATCCACGACATTCTGACGAAATCGCTGGGCAGCAGCAATCCGATCAACGTGGTGTACGCGACGATCGAGGCGCTGCGTTCGCTCAAGACTGCCGAGCAGGTTGCGGCGCTTCGCGGCAAGAGCGTCGCCGAGATCTTCGCCGCCTGAGCAACACGAGAGAGAGAGTATGGCAAAAACGAAGCAGACCGGGACGAAGAAACCGGCTAGCGCGAAGACTGGGGCAAAGGCCGCTTCGGCAAAGACGGCGCGGGCGGTGCATGCAGGCCTTGCCGAGCCGTCGGGCCCGCTTTTGAAGCTGGGCGGAATCAAGCCTGCCGACGGCAGTTGGCCCAAGCGCACGCGCGTGGGGCGCGGCCACGGTTCGGGCATGGTGAAGACCGGCGGCGAGGGCGGAAAAGGCCAAACCGTGCGTTCGGGCGGCGGCAAGGGTCCGTCGTTCGAGGGGGGGCAGACGCCCTGGGCGCGTCGCCTTCCGCATCGCCGCGGCTACTCGCAAAAGGCGCGCGACATCGGGCACTTTCGCAGCGAGTTCGCGGTCGTCAACCTGCACGATTTGGCGGGCTGGGATCCGTCGGTCGAGGTGACGCCGCAGACCTTGAAAGTCGCGAAAAAAATAAAGGCGTTACGCGATGGCGTGAAAGTGCTTGGCGGGAGCAAGGCCGGTAGGGTGTTGCCGCCGGGCCTCCGCTTCCGCGACGTAACGTTCTCGAACTCGGCGAAAGAAGCGCTCGTCGCCGCGGGCGCGACCATAGAAGGCGAGTAGGCGTGTTCAACAATCTGCGCGCTGCGTTACTCGTTCCGGATATCCGCAAGCGGGTGTTGTTCGTTTTCGGCTCGTTCGCGCTGTTCGTGTTCATGATTCACGTTCAGATCCCCAACGTGAACGAAGCGGCCTGGCAGCGCGTTCTGCAGAGCGGGTCGTTCTATAACCTGCTCGGGTTCCTGTCCGGCGGCGCGCTCCAAAAACTCTCCGTCATCGCTATGGGCATCACGCCGTTCATCAATGCGTCGATCATCATGCAGCTGATGACCGTCGTGCTGCCGCAGTTGGAGGAGATGGCGAAGAAGGGCGGTGAGGAAGGTCGCAAGCGCATCAGCCAGTATACGCGCTGGCTCACGATCGTTCTGGCCGCTACCCAGGCAACGTTTATGTCTATGTCGATGCGTGGTTCCGGAGTATTTTACGATCGCAGCATTTGGTTTTTACTGTTCGCCATAACTGCGATGGTCGGCGGCACGATGTTCCTGATGTGGCTCGGAGAGCAGATTAGCGACAAGGGCATCGGTAACGGGGTCTCGCTCATCATTTTCATCGGCATCGTACTGCGGTATCCGCAGTACGTTTCGCAGACGGTTGCCTCCACGAGCAAGGGCGGCGAGAGCCTGCTGAATTTGGCGATCTACGTTTTGATCGCGATCGGCATCATCATCTCGATCGTTTTTCTGTACCAAGGTCAGCGGCGCATCCCGGTGCAGCAGGCCAGGCGGGTGGTAGGCCGCAAGATGTTCGCCGGACGCTCGACGTACATACCGTTGCGCCTGAACAACGCAGGCGTCATCTCGATCATCTTCGCGATATCGATTTTGCTCTTGCCGCAGCAGGCGCTTACCTGGTTTAGCCACGGTGCGACGGCCGGGCCGATCGGCGCCGTCGCCAATTGGCTCAACGCCTATTTCAGCCCGAATTCGTTTCTTTACAACACCGTGTATTTCGTTCTCGTCGTCGTCTTTACGTTCTTCTATAGCGCGATCGTCATCAATACGAAAGACATCGCCGACAACCTAAAAAAGAGCGGGTCGTTCATTCCGGGCATTCGCCCCGGGCAGCCGACGGTAGACTACATCAACCGCGTTCTCATGCGCATTACCACTGCCGCGGCCATCTACCTCGGCATACTGGCCGTACTCCCGGGCGCGCTGCAGCAGAGCCTTTCGATTACGACGTTCTATCTCGCCTCAACGTCGCTGCTGATCGTGGTCGGCGTGGCGCTCGACACCATTACGCAAATCGAAGCGCGTTTGGCCATGCGCGATTATCGCGGTTTCATCAAGCGATGAGCGACGCGATCCTCCTCGGACCGCCTGGGGCCGGCAAGGGAACGCAGGCGCGCGTTCTGTGTAATCGCTACGGTTACCGGCAGATCGCGACGGGGGACCTGTTACGCGAACACCGGGCGGGCGGTACGGATCTGGGCAAATCGGCGGAAGCGTACATGCAGCGCGGCGACCTGGTGCCGGACGAGCTGATCGTGCGCATGGTCGAACGCGAACTTTCGGGCGACCGTCGCGTGCTTTTCGACGGTTTTCCGCGAACCATCGCGCAGGCGGAGGCGCTCGACGCGCTGCTTTCCGCGCGCGGCCGCGGCGACGCGGCGGCTTTGGTGCTGGAGATCGACCGGTCGCTGCTCGAGGAGCGCTTGATAGGGCGGTGGACGAATCCGCGTACCGGCCGCGTCTATCACGAAAAATTCGCGCCGCCGCGCGTCGCGGGCATTGACGATGACGATGGTGGTCCGCTGGTGCAGCGGGAGGACGATCGGGCTGATACGGTTCGGCACCGCCTGGCGGTGTACGAAGCGCAGACGCGCCCGTTGGTCGATTATTACGCGTCCTTGGGACGGCTCGCGAAGATCGACGCCCGCCAACCGATCGATTCCGTCTCCAAAGCGATTCGAGACGCGTTGCACCTCGCCGAGCCGAGCACGGCATGATTGCGTTGAAATCCTCGCGCGAGATCGAGACGATGCGGCGCGGCGGAAAGATCACGGCGCAGGTGCTTGGCGATTTGATGCGAGCGGCCCGGCCCGGTGTGACGACGAGGCAGCTCGACCGGCTGGCGGAGACCGGTATCCGGGCGCTCGGCGGCGAGCCGACGTTTGTGGGTTATCACGGATACCCCGGCTCGATATGCACGTCGGTCAACGAGCAAGTCGTTCACGGTATCCCCGGCGACTACGAACTGCGGGAGGGGGATATACTCTCGATCGACATCGGCACGACCTTTGAGGGCTATGTCAGCGACAGCGCCGTAACCGTGCCTATCGGTTCGGTCTCCAAAGAGGCGGTGCGCTTGATGCGCGTCACCCAGGAGTGCTTGATGGCCGGCATAGCGCAGATGCAGCCCGGCAAACGCCTGGGCGATATCGGCTGGGCCGTACAGGCGCACGCCGAGGGACACGGCTACGGCGTGGTCCGGGAGCTGGTCGGCCACGGCGTTGGCACGCGTATGCACGAGGAGCCGCAGGTCCCCAACTTCGGGCGCGCGGGGAGCGGAAGCGAGTTGCGGCCAGGGTTGGTGCTGGCCGTCGAGCCGATGATCACCCAGGGCGGCCATGCGGTCGAAACCCTGAAGGATGGCTGGACAGTCGTCACGGCAGATGGTAAACTCGCAGCGCACTTCGAGCATACCATCGCCGTCACGCCAGACGGCCCGAAAATCTTGACGCTGCGCGATATCGGGGAGCATCCGGATACGCGCCTCTATCGACCCGCCGAGGAGAGCGCCCCTTCGGCCTAACAACAGACAGGATCGGAATCATGAAAGTACGACCATCGGTAAAGCGGATTTGCGAAAAATGTAAGATCATTCGCCGTGAAGGCAGAGTGCGGGTGATCTGCGAGAGCAATCCCAAGCATAAACAGGTACAAGGGTAACAACACGTTCGCCCTGCGGCGACCGATCGACAGGAGAGAGTTCTAGTATGGCCCGTATTGCCGGTATCGACTTGCCGCGCGAAAAGCGCATCGAGATTGCGCTGACCTATATCTACGGCGTGGGACCCAAGACTGCGCAGCGGATCCTCGCGCATGCGGGCATCAGCCCCGATCTACGCGTGAAAGCGATGGCTGAAGAGGACGAGAAGCGCCTGCGCGACGCGATCGACGTCCTGCAGATCAAACTTGAGGGGGACCTGCGCCGTGAAGTGGCCGGCCACATCAAGCGTCTTACGGACATCGGCTGCTACAGGGGCATTCGTCACCGCCGCGGCCTACCGGTGCGCGGCCAGCGAACGAAAACGAACGCGCGCACTCGCAAGGGTCCAAAACGCACGGTCGCGGGGAAGAAAAAGGTCGCTACCAAGAAGTAGGCTGGCCGTTACCGCCGCCTGCCGCCCAAAGGGCTTGCCTTTTTAGGGGTGGGTGCGGTAACATAAGCGCTTGGCGCCGCCAGCCATCTCTCGCGGCGGCGCGTGCCTCGCCTCGGTGCGGCACGTATGGCACATTGCCGGTCCGCCTCCGCCGCCGGAGGGGGTACCGGTGCGGGCGCAATCGCCGAGCGCCCGCTCCGTCAGACTTCTTTTAGCGAAGGGGTCGAGGCGACGACAGCCCGTCGTTCGGGACTTAGGATAAACCATTCGGAGTACGTTAGTTGGCTGCCAAAAAGCAAGTGAAGTCGCGGAAGAAGCGCGAGTTCAAAAATGTCCAGAGCGGCGTGGCGCATATCCACGCCTCCTTCAACAACACGATCGTCACGATGAGCGACAATCTCGGCAACGTGATCGCGTGGGCCTCGGCCGGCAACCTCGGCTTCAAGGGCTCGAAGAAATCGACGCCGTTCGCCGCCCAGATGGCGGCAGAGACGGTCGCTCGCAAGGCGATGGAGCACGGCATGAAATCTACCGAGGTGCTCGTGAAGGGTCCGGGAGCCGGGCGCGAGGCTGCAATTCGTTCGCTCCAAGCCACCGGCCTCGAGATCACGCTCATAAGAGACGTGACGCCGATTCCGCATAACGGCTGCCGCCCGCCCAAGCGCCGTCGCGTTTAGCAAGGGAAATAGAAGAGAGAGTATGTCGCGTTATACAGGACCCGTTTGCCGCCTTTGCCGCCGGGAGACAGCTGCCAGCAAGACGGGTGAGAAGATCAAACTCTTCCTCAAAGGCGACCGTTGCCTGAGCAAGAAATGCGCGGTCGAGCGCCGCGGCACGGCGCCCGGCCAGAAGACGCAGGGCAAAGGACGCCAGAAGGTCTCCGAATACGGGCGCCAGCTGCGGGAGAAGCAGAAGATGCGCCGCTACTACGGCGTGCATGAAACTCAATTCGAAAACTATTTCCGCGAAGCGGCGCGCGTTCCGGGCCAGACCGGCAAGACGTTCCTCCAACTTCTGGAGCGCCGGCTCGACAACGTCGTCTACCGCCTCAACCTTGCGAACAGCCGCGCGCAAGCTCGCCAACTCGTCACGCATCGCCACTTCCGCGTGAACGGAAAGCTCGTAAACATTCCCTCCTTCATCGTGAAGGCGGGGGATGTTGTTTCGATCGGCGAGCGGAGCAGAAAATCGCCGGTCTTCGAGTCGAATCTCGAGGTTGCGCGCGCCCGGCACGCCCCCGAGTGGCTGGAATGGAACGATCAGGATATCTCGGCGAAGGTGCTACAGTTACCGTCGCGCGAGCAGATCGATACGCCGGTCGACGAGCAACTCATCGTCGAATACTACTCGCGCTAAGCCGCCGTTAGGCGTACGATCGCCGGCTCCACGAGAGCTCGACGGATAACGTAAACGGCAACAAAGGAACATCTAGACAACAATGACCGTCCTGGATACGCCGCAAGGCGCCACGATCGAAGCGCGCGAGCGCCGCGAAAATTATGCCAAATTCGTAATCGAGCCGCTCGAACGGGGCTTCGGCATTACGCTCGGGAATGCGCTGCGCCGCATTCTCCTCAGCTCCATTCCCGGCGCCGCGATCACGTATATGAAGATCGACGGAGTGCTGCACGAGTTCTCCACCATACCGGGGATCGTCGAAGACACGATCGCCATCATGCTGAATCTCAAGGGCCTGCCGGTGAAGATGAGTGGCGACGAACCAAAGGTGCTGGCGCTTAGCATCAGCGGTCCGAAGGACGTCACGGCTGCCGACATCACCCCGGATGCCGACGTCGAGATTCTGGACCCCGCCTATCATATCGCGACGCTCTCCTCGAAATCGGCGAAGCTTTCGATGGAGATCGGCGTTGAAAAGGGCCGCGGTTACGTGACGGCAGATCGGCAGCGCAACGTCGAACACATGATCGGCTTGGTTCCGCTGGACTCCATCTTTTCGCCGATTCGCAAGGTGAATTTCACGGTCGACGATACTCGCGTAGGGCAAAACGTCGATTTTGACCGCCTAACGATCGAAATTGAAACGAACGGATCCGTCACGCCGGACGACGCGCTTTCGACGGCCGCAACGATCATGCAAGAGCAGCTAGACCTCTTCGTGAACTTTACGAATGAGGAGCAGCCGGTCACGCAGACGCCGGCCGGCGAGTGGGATATTCCGGTCGAAACGCTTAATTTGTCGGTGCGTTCGTTCAACTGCCTCAAACGCGCGGGCATTTCGAAGGTTTCCGAGTTGCTCGACCTCAGCGAAGACGAGATAATGAAGATGCGTAATTTCGGAAAGAAGTCGCTGGATGAAATCAAGCAAGTGCTGGAAGAGAGGGGGCTCTCGCTACGCCGTCCGTAGCGCGAACAGAGATGCCGCATCAAATCGCTTACAAACGTCTCTCGCGGACCGACGGGCACCGCAAGGCCCTGCTTCGTAATCTCGCAACCTCGTTTTTCAAGCACGAGAAGATCGAGACGACGACGACCAAGGCGAAGGAAGTCAGCCGCGTCATCGAGCGCCTGATTACGACGGCATCGAGCGGCGATCTGCACGCACGCCGCCAATGTGCGGAGTATTTGACGGAGCCGGCCGTCGTGAAGAAATTGATCGAACAGATCGCTCCGGCCTTAAAGGGCCGTGCCGGCGGATATACGCGCATCGTTAAGAGCCGGGTTCGCAGCGGCGACGCGGCGGAGCTTTCGATCCTGGAACTGGTCAAGTAGTCCTCAATCCCGGTCCCGCTCCAATGGAGTACGCACTGTTGTTGCGCCGAATTCTCGGCGGCGAAGACCTCGGCGAGAGCGAGGCGTACGATCTCTTTGGGGAGATCGTCGACGGCACCGTCACGCCGGTGCGGGCGGCGGGTTTACTCGTGGCGCTTGCGGCCAAGGGCGAGCGTTCCGCGGAGATCGTGGGCGCCGCTCGCGCGATGCGCGAGCGCAGTCTCCGGGTCGAGCACGACCGTTCGATGCTGGCGGACGTGGTCGGCACCGGCGGCGACGGCGCTGATACCATCAATATCTCAACGTTGACCGCTCTGGTCGTCGCGGCCGCGGGCGTTCCGGTCGGCAAGCACGGGAATCGCGCGGCGTCCGGTGCGTGCGGCAGCGCGGACGTTTTGGAGGCCTGCGGCATGGCCGTCGACGTGGAACCCTCCGCCGCTGCTCGTCTGCTGCGCGAGACCAACTTCACGTTCATGTACGCTCCGCGCTACCATCCCGCCATGCGCAACGTCGCTGCGGTACGGCGGGAGCTCGGCGTGCCGACGATATTCAACGTCCTGGGCCCGCTCACGAACCCCGCGCGGGCTACGCACCAAGTCGTAGGCGTCGCTCGCGCATCGCTCGTGGTTCCGATGGGCAAGGTGCTGCGCGGCTTGGGCGTGCGGTGCGGGGCGGTCGTGCATGCCGCGAGCGGCATTGACGAGGTCGCGGGCGACGGCCCGACGACGGTTCATTCCTTCGACGAGACGGGGGATCGCAATTGGATCCTCGATCCGGCCGAATATGGCATCTATGCCCCGCTCGAGAGCCTGCGAGGAGGCTCTGTGGGTGCCTGCAAGGCTGCCTTCGAATCGATTCTTGGAGGAGAGCGCTCGCCGCGGGCGGATGTTGTGGCGCTCAACGCCGCGCTCGTGTTCCTGGTGTGCGATCGCGCCGCGACGCTGCGCGACGGCGTCGAGCTCGCCCGCGCAACGCTGCGCGAAGGGCACGCCGGGCGAACGTTTGCGCGAGCGAGGGCTCTCTCGCATGAGTGATATTCTCCAGCGCATCTATGCCGGTAAGGCGTACGCCGCCGCGCGCGAAGAGGCCGCCGAACCCTTAGCGTCGGTGCGGGAGCGCGCGGCGGCGCGCCGGCCCGGGCGACGCCGTTTCACGGCGGCGATTTTGGCGGCGCGCGGGCCCGCGATCGTTGGCGAGATCAAGCGCGCCTCGCCGTCGGCCGGGATCATCGCGCGTCATTTCGATCCCGGGGCGATCGCGGCCGCATACGACGCCGCCGGGATCGACGCCATCAGCGTGCTTACCGAGTCCGAACATTTCTTGGGCGAGCTCGCGTTTCTCGACGTCGTGCGCGCGCGGTGCGGCTGCCCGCTCTTACGCAAGGACTTTTTGACGACACCGTACCAGGTCGCACAGTCGGCGGCGTACGGCGCCGATGCAATTCTCTTGATCGTCGCGGGACTGAGCGACGAAGCACTCTCGGCAAACCTCGCCGCGGCGCGCGAATTCGATCTCGACGTACTCGTCGAGATCCACGACGCGCGCGAACTCGGGCGCGCCGTGAAGGCAGGCGCGGCGCTGATCGGTATCAACAACCGGAACCTGCGCACGTTCGAGACGGATCTGGGCGTGAGCGAACGCCTGCTGCCGATGCTTCCACGCGAGGTGACGGCGATCAGCGAGAGCGGGCTTCAAAAGCCCGCCGACGTTGCGCGCCTATATGGGGCCGGCGCGCGGGGATTCCTCGTAGGGGAGGCGCTGATGCGCGCCGAGCGTCCTGCCGAGATCATACGCGAGCTGAAAACCGCCGTCGAGGCGATCCTCTGAAAACGTTCGTGAAGTTTTGCGGCTGCATCTGCGCCGAAGACGCGTTGCTGGCGGTCGATTGCGGTGCGGATGCCGTCGGCATGATCTTTGCCGACTCGCCGCGGCGGATAGCCTTTCGTGACGCCGAGCGCATCGTCGCGGCGTTGCCGCCCTCCGTCGTCCCGGTAGGCGTCTTCGTCGATCCATCTCTCGCGGAGATTCGCAGGGCGCGCGCGATATTTCCGCACTTGGCAATCCAACTGCACGGCGGCGAAAGCAGCGGTTTCGTCGCCGAGGTCGGTGGAACGACCATAAAAGCGCTCCACGTCGATCCAGCGCATGCCGACGAAGCCGCGCTCGAGCGCGCGGCCGATTCGTATGCGGATGCGCTCCTTCTCTTCGATTCGAAGATCGAGGGGCTGGCTGGCGGCAGCGGCGTGGCCTTTTCGTGGCATGCGATCGCGGCGATCGCGCGTCGCCGGCGCGTCATCGTCGCCGGCGGCTTAACGCCGGAGAACGTCGGTGCCTGCGTGCGCGTGGTTCGCCCCTATGGCGTGGACGTACGCGGCGGGGTAGAGACCGGCGGCAGGAAGGACGAAGCGAAGATGCGTTCGTTCGTGCGTTCCGTGAGGGAGGCCGATGCGACCTGATTCACGCGGATACTTCGGAGAGTTCGGCGGCCGGTTCGTTCCGGAGGTTCTCGTGGGAGCCCTCGAAGAGCTGGAGCTCGCGATGAACGAAGCCTTTGCCGATCCGGCGTTCTGGGAGGAGTACGAGGCGATTCTGCGCGACTTCGTGGGCCGGCCGTCGCCGCTCTATGCCGCGCAACGGTATCTCGCCGGCATTTCAGCCGCACCGCTACTGCTCAAGCGCGAAGATCTCAATCACACGGGCGCGCACAAGATCAACAATACCGTCGGCCAGGGCCTGCTGGCGCAACGGATGGGCAAACGCCGAATCATCGCCGAGACCGGCGCGGGGCAGCACGGGGTCGCGACGGCGACCGTAGGCGCGAAACTCGGCATGACGGTGGACGTCTTTATGGGTGCGTCCGACGTCGAACGCCAAGCGCTGAACGTCTATATCATGAATCTGCTGGGAGCGCGCGTCCACCCCGTTACGGGTGGAACGCAGACGCTCAAAGATGCGACCAACGAGGCGTTTCGGCAGTGGGCGGCTCACGTCGAGGATACGTTCTACGTCATCGGCAGCGTGGTGGGCGCGCATCCCTACCCATATATGGTTCGCGAGTTTCAAAAAGTTATCGGCGTCGAAGCGCGAAGCCAATGCCTCGCGCGCTATGGCCGGTTGCCGAGCGACGTGATCGCGTGCGTGGGCGGCGGGAGCAACGCGATGGGGATTTTCGCCGGGTTCGTCGACGATCCGGGCGTGCGCTTGTGGGGCGTGGAGGCTGCGGGAGAAGGTCTCGAGGGTGCGCACACGGCCGCGTCTCTGGGCGCCGGCAGCGTTGGGGTGCTGCACGGATCGCGGTCGTATCTCTTGCAAGACGCCGATGGCCAGGTGAGCGAGACGCACTCGATTAGTGCCGGACTCGATTACCCCGGCGTGGGGCCCGAGCACGCCTACTTGAAGCAGACGGGGCGTGCGACGTACGTTGCCGTGACCGACGCGCAGGCACTCGAAGCGTTCTTCGCGCTAGCTGCGCTAGAAGGTATCGTCCCGGCGCTAGAAAGCGCGCATGCGATTGCGTTCGCACGCGAGCTGGCGCTCGAACGCGATAGCGACGACTTGATCGTCGTGAATCTCAGCGGGCGCGGCGACAAGGACATCGATCAGGTGCGCTCGGCGTACCCGTCGCGGAGCGCGGAATGACGGCGCATGGCGCCCAGGGCTGCAGCTATGCTTGAATCGGTCTTTCGGCGTGCCCGGGAGCGCGGTCGCGCCGCGTTCATTCCGTACGTGATGGCTGGCGATCCGGACCTGGCGACAACCGCCGCGATCTTCGATACGCTCGCGAACGCCGGCGTCGATGCGATCGAAGTCGGCGTCCCGTACGGCGACCCGCTGGCCGATGGGCCGACCATCGCGGCAGCGGGCGTGCGAGCCTTACGTGCGGGTACGCGCATGGCCGGCGTGCTGCGGTTGGTTGGGCAAGGCCGGGAGCGCGGTTGGCCGCCGATCGTGCTCTTCACGTACTACAATCCGGTCTATCGCTTTGGAATCCGGCGCCTAGCCGAGGCCGCCGCTGCCGCAGGCGTGGCGGGCGTGATCGTCCCCGACGTAGCTCTTGAGGAAGGCGCCGAATTGCGTGGCGCGCTGATTGCGAACGCCGTGGAGATGCCGTTGCTCGTGGCACCGTCCACGACGCGCGACCGCGCTTCCCGCATTGCTGCGCAGGCCACGGGGTTCGTCTACGTCGTGTCGCGGTTAGGAGTCACCGGCGCGGGAACGGAGCCCGACTTCTCGCCGTTGGGATCGCAGATCGCGACGATGCGCGCGTTGACGGACAAACCCCTCGCCGTCGGGTTCGGCGTCAGCAAGGTGGAGCACGTGCGTGCCGTGGCCCCGCTTGCCGACGGCATCATCGTCGGCAGTGCCTTGATCGATGCGTACGGTGGATCGGCGGGCGAAGCCGCGGCTGCGCGCGTCCGCTCATTCGTAGAGCCGCTGCTGCTAGGAGCCTGTCGGAGTTGAGCGCGTTTCCGTCTTTGGGCCGCCTTTTGCCCGGATACTTCGTTGCTCATCAGTCACGAAGCTACGGCTTCGCTCCTTCTTCGCGCCTCGTCTCCGAACAAAATTCGGCACCAAATCCGAAAACGGCTCAACTCCGACAGGCTCCTAGCGGCGCAGTTCGAAACGGCGATCGGCGTCGTCGGCGACGTAGGCCGCGATGGCTAGCGACGAGGTGGCGGCGGGTGACGGCGCGTTGCGCACGTGCAGCACGCCGTCGGACTCCTCGAAGGCGAAGTCGTCGAGCATCGTTCCGTCGGAGCGCATCGCCTGAGCGCGGACGCCCGAAGGTCCGGGCAACGTATCCGAAACGGTCAGCTCCGGGATGTAGCGCTGCAGCGCCGCAACGTAGGCGCTCGGCACGATATCGCGATAGAGTTCTCCCATCCCCGCGCGCATGTGCCGGCCGGCCAGCTTGACGAAGCCGGCGTACGTCAGCGATTCGAGGAGATCGCGCAGATCGATCGTGCGGAGGGTATACCCTTCTCGCGCGAACGCGAGGACCGCATTGGGACCAAGCCATACGTCGCCGTTCATCCTCGGCGTGAAGTGCACGCCCAGGAACGGAAAGGCGGGGTCGGGGACGGGATAGATGTTGCCCCTCACGAGATAGCGCTTTTCGGGCTTGAGGATCAGGTAGTCGCCACGGAAGGGAACGATCTTGGGATCGCCGCCGCCGCCCGTCATCTTCGCGACGCGGTCGGCCATCAAGCCGGCACACGCGATCACGTTGCGCGCTTCGTAGTCCGCCGCGTCCGTCCTTATGCGCGTCGTGCCGGCCCTGCGGTCGATGCCGAGCACCCGACGCCCGGTTTGGATCGAGCCGCCCATCTCGCGAATATCGTCGCCATAGCTGCGGGCGACCGCACCGTAATCTACGATGCCCGTCACCGGCGAGAAGATGGCGCCGATGCCCCGGCAGTGCGGTTCGCGGCGTTCGATGCCGTGGCCGTCCAGCAGGACGAGCCCGTCGATTCCGTTGGCAACTCCCCGCTGCATCAGGGCATCGAGGGCTGCGCGCTCGCGTTCCTCGGTTGCCACGATCAACTTACCGACCTGACGGTACTCGATCTGCTTCTCGTCACAGTAGCGCCACAACGCGCGGCGTCCCTCGGTGCAGAGCCTGGCTTTCATCGATCCCGGCGCGTAGTAGAGGCCCGAGTGAATGACGCCGCTGTTGTGCCCGGTCTGGTGTGCGGCGATGGTGGGCTCTTTTTCGAGGACGAGTAGGCGAAGGTGCGGATGGCGGGACAGGATCTCGCGGCCGACCGCCAACCCGACGATTCCCCCGCCCACGATCGCGACGTCATGAAACATCGAGGCAGTCTTTCTCCCGCGAAATGCCTGGGCCCGCTATCGCGGGAGGCGCAGCGCCGGGGATGCCAGGCGTATGGTACGAGCGTGCAGTATCATACGTTCGCACGAAGCTCCAGGCCGCAGTGCGGAGCACGCGGATGGAGTCGTTCAAGAGTTGGAGTGGTATTTTGACGATCTCCCTCGAGCGCCTAGCGCCCTTCGCGAACGATCCGGTCCGATCGTATACCGACCCGTCCGATATTGCGGCTATGCAGGCGGCCCTTGCCGAGGTGGACGACGCATTCGGGAAGCATTATCCGCTGATTATCGATGGCGAGCGCGTCGATTGCGCGAAAAAGATCCAGTCTAGCGATCCGTCGGCCCCGGACCGAATCGTGGGGCACGTTGCCTCCGCCTCGCTTCCGCAGGCGGTGCGCGCTATCGAAAGGGCGCACGAGCGTTTTGCGGCGTGGAAGAGCGTCCCCGTAGCGGAACGGGCGGGCTACCTCCTCTCTGCTGCCGAGTTAGTGCGCCGGCGACGCTTCCGGTTCAACGCGCTCATGGTGCGCGAAGTGGGAAAGACCTGGGTCGAAGCCGACGCCGATACGGCTGAAGCGATCGACTTTCTCGAGTTTTATGCGCGTGAGGCGCTGCGCTACGCCGGAGCGCAGCCGGTTACCCCGGTCGCCGGCGAGGTAAACGAGCTGCGCTACATTCCCCTGGGCGTCGGTCTATCGATACCGCCGTGGAATTTTCCGTTTGCGATCATGGCGGGGATGACGTCGGCCGCGATCGCGGCCGGCAATACGGTGATTCTCAAGCCGTCGAGCGATGCGCCGGTGATAGCCGCCTGGTTCGTCGATCTGCTGCACGAGGTCGGCCTTCCAAACGGCGTCGTGAATTTCGTTCCAGGCAGCGCGGCCGAGATCGGCGACGCGATGGTCTCCCACCCGCTGGTGCGTTTTATCTCGTTCACCGGGAGCAAGAGCGTCGGCCTTCATATCAACGAACTGGCGGCGAAGCCCGTCGCGGGTCAGAGATGGATCAAGCGCGTGGTCGCAGAGATGGGCGGCAAGGATGCGATCGTGGTCGCGGCCGATGCCGATATCGACGCGGCGGTCGAAGGCGTCGCGGTTTCGGCGTTCGGGTTTCAGGGTCAAAAGTGTTCGGCCTGCTCCCGAGCGATCGTTGAGGCGAGCATCTACGACGAATTCGTCGAGAAGCTCCGGGCGCGCGTCGCGAAGATTACCGTGGGCGACCCTACGAACGGCGCGTTCCACATGGGCCCCGTGATCAACGAGCGTGCGCTGAAGGACCACCTTCGTTATGTCGAGATCGGCTCGCGCGAAGGTCGCCTGCTCCACGGCGGTAAGCGCGTCGGCGAGAGCGGATATTTCCTCGAGCCGACCGTCATCGCCGACGTCCCGCCCCATGCCGTCATCGCGCAGGAAGAGATATTCGGGCCCGTGCTCGCAGTGATCAAAGCGCGCGACTACGACCACGCGATCGAGATCGCGAACGATACGGAGTTTGGGCTGACGGGCTCGGTCTATACGCGAGACGAACGTAAAATCGAGCGGGCTCGCGACGATTTTTTCGTCGGGAACCTGTACTTCAATCGCAAGTCGACCGGAGCGCTGGTTGGGGGTCACCCGTTCGGCGGTTTCAATATGTCGGGCACCGACAGCAAGGCCGGCGGCCGCGACTACCTGCTGCTCTTCCTGCAGGCGAAATCGATCTCGCGAAAATTGACCCCCTGAGCCCGTCGCCTGTCATCCCGAGCCTGTCGAAGGGTTCAGCCCCTCGACAGGCTCGGGATCGTTTAGTCGGTTAGCGTGACGGTGGTGGTTTGGCCGCCGGTCACCGTGACGGCGCTGGGGTCGGTGACGGAGGCCGTGCCGTCGGCACCGGTCGCCGTTTCGGCCGCACCGGCTTGGCTGGTCCACGTATTGTTGACGACCAGCGTGTAGCTGCCGGCCGGGAGCGCATTGATCTGGAAGTTGCCGTTGGCATCGGTGACGCCGCTGTTGATCGTGGTGCCGTTTTGCTCGGCGAGGACCTCGGCATTGGCGACGCCCGTTCCGGCGTTGTTCGTCACGGTTCCAGAGATCGACCCGGCCAGCGCCTGCGCGGTCGCGACCAGAACCGGCTTCATCAGCCACTGTCCGCTGCCGCCGGCTTGCACGATCGATTCGGCGGCGTTGAAGTCGATCAGGAACCCGTAGGTCTGGCCGGCCTGTGCGTTCAGGGCGACGTTGACCTTGATGCCGGCGGTGCCGGGACCGTCACCGTTGTCGGTGCTGGTGCTTCCCTGGAAGCCTTCCGGGCCGCTTGCGCTGGGAATCGATAGGTCGTACGTCGTCCCGTTCACGACCACCGTGGTGTTACTGGCCTGCGAGGTGTCGAGGACGAAGCGCAGCTGCTGGTACTGGCCGGCCGGGATCTGAGCCGTGCCCAGCGTCAGCGGTGAGGTTTGGTAGTTCAGGAGGTTGATATTCTTAGACGGCGTGAAGGTCACCAAGGTCTGGACGCCGCCGCTCCCAACGGCCTCGACCTTTTCCAGGGCGATATTCACGGCGGTGACGATGCCGCCCGAGGTCCGGAACGGGCCGTCCATCAGCGACGCGCTCAGCGTGGAGGTGGTGGGGCCGGACGGCATTGTGCTCGTCGAACCACCGCCGCCACAGGCGGTGAGGGCAACGGCCGCTACGAGAAGGCAGCCGATTGGGGCGATCTTCATGAGGACATCCTTTTAA
>JAJYFL010000003.1:0-42500 GCA_021790935.1 bacterium | reverse complement strand
CCCCGACTTTTCGGAGCGGCGCGGTGCGGCGACTCGCTTGGGCGATGTCGTTCGAGCCCTCACGATCTTTGAAAACTGCATAGAGAAGAACTTTCATGTGCCAAACATGAAAGCGGTCTGCAGCGGACCGTTCCGTGTCCGTTGCGGATGCAATTTCGAGTAATCGAAAAAAGTACGAGTTAAAAATTAATAAGAGCACGAGGTGGATACCTTGGCTCCACAGGCGATGAAGGACGTACCAAGCTGCGAAAAGCCAGGAGTAGCTGCTAAGAAGCGATGATCCCTGGATATCCGAATGGGGCAACCCCCTAGCCGTCATGGGCTAGGACTCCGCGATGAATTCAATAGTCGCGAGAGAGCGCACCCGGTGAACTGAAACATCTAAGTAGCCGGAGGAACAGACATCAACCGAGATTCCCGTAGTAGCGGCGAGCGAACTGGGAACAGCCTAAACCGCGTATGTGTAAGCGATCGGGCGTTGCATACGCGGGGTTGTACGGCAACCACCTCAGAGCTGATCCTCTGAGCGTAAGTCAAAAAATCGATCGATAGCGGAAGCCGGCTGGAAAGCCGCACCACAGAAGGTGATAGTCCTGTAGGCGAAATCGTTCGATCTTACGGAGTTGTTCGTGAGTAGGGCGGGGCACGAGAAACCCTGTCTGAAACTGGGAGGACCATCTTCCAAGGCTAAATATGCTGTGGAGACCGATAGCGAATTAGTACCGTGAGGGAAAGGTGAAAAGAACCCCCGAAGGGGAGTGAAATAGAACATGAAACCGCGTGCTTACAAACCGTGAAAGCACTATTTTAATGTGTGATCGCGTGCCTATTGAAGAATGAACCTGCGAGTTACTTGGTACGGGCTTGGTTAAGGTGTTGAGCCGGAGCCGTAGCGAAAGCGAGTCTGAATAGGGCGCTTGTCCGTATCAGTAGACCCGAAACCAAGCGATCTATCCATGGGCAGGCTGAAGCATGATTAAACTCATGTGGAGGGCCGAACCTGTTGTTGTTGAAAAAACATTGGATGACCTGTGGATAGGGGTGAAAAGCCAATCGAGCTTGGAGATAGCTGGTTCTCCCCGAAATAGTTTGAGGACTAGCGTTACGATTTAACCCTTGGGGGTAGAGCACTGACAGGGCTAGGGGGCTTACCGGCTTACCGAACCCCATCAAACTCCGAATACCGAGGCGAACATCGTAGCAGTCAGACGGTGGGGGATAAGCTCCATCGTCAAAAGGGAAACAGCCCAGATCAACAGCTAAGGTCCCTAATAGATGCTCAGTGGTAAAGGAAGTCTTGTCGCACAGACAACTAGGAGGTTGGCTTAGAAGCAGCCACCCTTAAAAGAGTGCGTAATAGCTCACTAGTCGAGTGACGAGGCGCCGAAAATGTAACGGGGCTCAAGCATCTAACCGAAGCTTTGGGATTAGGAAACTAATCGGTAGGGGAGCGTTGTAGTGTAGGCTGAAGGTCGACCGTGAGGACGGCTGGACGAACTACAAGTGCGAATGCAGGTATAAGTAGCGAAAAAAGAGTGTGAGAACCACTCTCGCCGGAAGTCTAAGGTTTCCTGAGCAACGTCAATCGTCTCAGGGTGAGTCGGGAGCTAAGCCGAGGCTGAGAAGCGTAGGCGATGCACAAGCAGTTCATATTCTGCTACCACCGACGACCGTTTAGACCTTTTCGGACAGTGTCAGCACGATTTTCGGGCTGCCACCGTTCGGAAAGGCCTATGAATCAAAGGGATGACGCAGGAGGATATGTCAGCGCACCGATGGATGCGTGCGTTTAAGCTGGTAGGGGGTCACGTAGGAAAATCCGCGTGGCTAACTCCGAGAAGCGAATACGAGGGTCTTCGGACTCGAAGTGACAGACTCCACGCTGCCGAGAAAAGTCTCTAGATAGGATCGTAGGTGCCCGTACCGTACACCGACACAGGTAGACTGGCAGAGCATGCTAAGGCGACGGGAGAATCCCTGTTAAGGAACTCGGCAAATTAACCCCGTAACTTCGGGAGAAGGGGTGCCTTCTTCGGTCTAGTTTTTACAACGAAAGCTGAGGAAGGTGGCACAAAATAGGCCCAAGCGACTGTTTAACAAAAACACAGGTCTCTGCGAACGCGAAAGCGGACGTATAGGGGCTGACTCCTGCCCGGTGCTGGAAGGTTAAAAGGAGAGGTCAGCGCAAGCGAAGCTTCGATCTGAAGCCCCAGTAAACGGCGGCGGTAACTATAACCGTCCTAAGGTGACAATAAATCGTTGCCTCTCCGCACGGCAACGTGCGGAAAAAAATACCTGGCTATATGCGGGAACATCCTTAGAGCCCACACCTACTCGGCGGCATATGCGCGCCAGTAACAATGGTTGGGATTGGACAATCCGCAGGAAATGAGTGGCTTTGGTTGCCGAAGGCAAGCAAGACCCTCCGATCCTCAGAGACTATACGCCAGGCATCCAAAGTACATTAAGGTTGTAATTCGATGAAATTAAGCCCTGATTGGGTGGTTGGATTTGTCGATGGAGAAGGATGCTTCTTTGTCGGAATCCAGAGAAACCCAGCGGTTAAGATCGGACTCCAAGTCATTCCGGAGTTTCGCGTCGTTCAACACTATCGCGATCTGGACGTGCTCCACGCCTTGAAGAAATTCTTCGGGTTTGGCCGCGTCTGTCAAAATCACGACGATCGATGGGAATTCCGCGTGCGGCGACTCGAGCAACTTCGAACGATCACGAACTTCTTTGCGCAGCATCCGCTGCGGACGAAGAAGCGCGTCGATCATCACAAGTTCTCGGACGTCTTGCGGATAATGGAAGAGGGCCGACACTTAACCACTGAGGGGCTGAGTGAAATCGCGAGAATCGCAACAACAATGAACACCGGTAGCCGTCCGCGGCTTGCGGCGTTGTTGGATGAAGATAGAGTCCACTCTTGCGTGAAAGCGCCGGAAGAAAAGTGAGCGAAATTCCTTGTCGGGTAAGTTCCGACCTGCACGAATGGAGTAACGACTTGGGCACTGTCTCAATGGGGATCCCGGCGAAATTGCAGTACCAGTGAAGATGCTGGTTACCCGCGGCAGGACGGAAAGACCCCATGAAGCTTTACTGTACCCTGATGTTGGGTTTTGAGATTGTCCGTACAGGATAGGTGGGAGTCGATGATCTGCGGGCGCTAGCTCGCAGGGAGACAACGTTGGGATACCACCCTGATAGTCTTGGGATTCTAACTAACCGCCGTAAGCCGGCGGTAGGACAGCGTCAGGCGGGCAGTTTGACTGGGGCGGTCGCCTCCTAAAGAGTAACGGAGGCGCCCAAAGGTTCCCTCAGAACGGTCAGAAACCGTTCGTAAGAGTGCATAGGCAAAAGGGAGCTTGACTGCGAGACGGACAGGTCGAGCAGGTGCGAAAGCAGGGCTAAGTGATCCGGCGGTACCGAATGGAAGGGCCGTCGCTTATCGGATAAAAGCTACTCTGGGGATAACAGGCTTATCTCCCCCAAGAGTCCACATCGACGGGGAGGTTTGGCACCTCGATGTCGGATCGTCGCATCCTGGGGCTGTAGTAGGTCCCAAGGGTTGGGCTGTTCGCCCATTAAAGCGGTACGCGATCTGGGTTCAGAACGTCGTGAGACAGTTCGGTCCCTATCCGCCGTGGGCGCAGGAGATTTGAAGGGCGTCGACTCTAGTACGAGAGGACCGAGTTGAACGAACCGCTGGTGAACCGGTTGTCCCGCCAGGGGCATAGCCGGGTAGCTATGTTCGGATCAGATAAGTGCTGAAAGCATATAAGCACGAAACTGACCCTAAGATGAGATCTCAATCCCGCAAGGGTGAAGGGTCGTGGTAGACTACCACGTTGATAGGCCGGGGGTGTAAGCACCGCAAGGTGTTCAGCTGACCGGTACTAATCGCCCGGAAATTTTTAACTCGCTCGCTTTTTTTGGCACTGAAAGTTCTTCTGTGTGCAGCTTTCTCGTCGCGATCGCCTAGAGCTCCGGCTCGGCGTCGCGATGAGGATCACGTTTCTGGCGCCGATAGCGACGGGGTTCCACCCGTTCCCATCCCGAACACGGCAGTTAAGCCCGCCAGCGCCGATGATAGTCGGACCGCAGGGTCCCTCGAAAGTAGGACAGCGCCAGATTAGACTTCGAAAAAGCCCGTCGCATGAGCGACGGGCTTTTTCACTTTCCTGGGCGAACTTTCACCCATCATTCTGCATGGAGGATTGCGGTCTTGCGCGTTCGATTTACGGTGCTCGCGCTGCTCGCGGGCATGGCGCTCGGCTTCCCGGGATTCGCGCGGGCGGCAGCCACGCCGTCGGCTGCGGCGGCCAACGCTGCCTCTTTGTACGATCAGGCAAAGAGCCTCTTTCGGCAAGGCTCGTACAAACGCGCGATCGCGTTGCTCGACGAGTTGCTTCTCGAAGATCCGCATAGTGCGAAGGGACTCGTCCTGCGCGGGGATGCGCGCGACAACTTGGGCGACCCGCAAGGCGCGCTCATCGACTACAATGCGGCCATCGCTCTCAATCCAGAGTTCGAATACGCCTACGCTACGCGCTGCGCGACGTATGGGGATCTGGGGCGCCTCAAAGACGCGATCGGCGACTGTAGTAAGGCGCTCTCGCTCGATCCGAAGGACACCTGGGCGTTGCGCACGCGGTCGGTGGCCTACCTGCTCTCGCAGCGGTATGCTCGTGCCCTCACCGATATCGACGCCGCGCTCGCGCTCGACGACACTGATGCGAGCGGCTACATCGATCGATGCCGCATATACCGCGGGATGGACCGCCTGAATCTGGCCCTCGGAGATTGTAATCGAGCCGTCGCGCTCGACCCAAAGAGCGCGGCGGCGTCCTTCTATCGCGGGGTCGTCGAGATTCGCGAGCGAAACTGGAACGGCGCGAGCTCGGATTTCGAGAGTTCGCTGGCCCTGGACGCTACCGAAACGGGCGCACATTACTGGCTCGCGTATGCGTACCACAGGCTCGGTCGGCAGCATCGCGCACTCGGAGAGATCGCCGCATACGTGCGGGGTGTCCCCGATGACGGCGACGGCTACCTGCTGCGAGCCAAGATCCTCATGCGTCTTGGAAGAGCGGCGAGCGCAAAGCGCGATGCCGCTCGCGCCCTGCAGCGGTACAAGATCGCCGACGACCAAAGCGGGATGGCGCGGGCGACCGAATTCTTGAACGAGGCCGAGAAGCAGTAGCGCTTAGAACCGCGCCGGCTACGAACTACAGCTCAATTGGAGATCGTTGGCCCATGGCGGCGGTGGGGCGGCGTAGGATTCGTACTGCGGCCATGCGTCGTACGGGCGCTGGAGAATTTCGAGGAGACGGGCTACTTCGTCGAATTCGCGCCGCGCCGCACGTTCGATCGCTTGGTGCGCGAGGTAATTGCGCAGCACGTACTTTGGATTGACCGATCGCATGGCGCGTGACCGTTCCGCGTCGGAGATATGCTGGGATTCCAGCGCCTCACGGTAACGCAACAGCCACGGTCCGGCATCGGCGGTTGCAAAATTGGCGAGGAAGGCTTGGTCGGCATCGCTAGGGACGCGTCCTACCTTTGCCAGCGCCCGAAACGCGATCGTGTAGTCGGCGCCCGACCGCCGCATTATCGCGAGGAGATCGGCGAGCAGGGTGCCCGCCTCACCGGGCCATGAGTGCAGGCCAAGTTTGCGTAGAGAGCGCTCGAGATAGGCTGTGCGGAGGGCGGGTTCGTACTCGGCCAGCGCGAGCAAGGCAGCCTCCTCAGAGAGCAGGGTGCCCATTGCCGCGGCCAAGCAATGAAGATTCCAAAGGGCGACGCCGGGCTGTGCTGAGAAGCGGTATCGGCCCAGGTGGTCGGAGTGGTTGCAGATCCAATCTGGATCGTAGGCTTCCATGAAGCCGAAAGGCCCGTAGTCCAGCGTGATTCCCGCGACCGACATGTTGTCGGTGTTCATGACGCCGTGTTCGAATCCAACCGCTTGCCAAAACGCGATCAAGCGAGCGGTACTGAGGACTATCTGGCGGAAAAGGGCTTCGTAGCGATCGCTTCGTCCAGCAAGTTCGGGATAATGGCGCGCGATGGCGTAGTCAGCGAGGAGCGCCACGGCCTCGCGGTCGCCGCGATAGTAGAAGTACTCGAAAGTGCCGAAGCGGACGTGCGATGGAGCGATCCGCGCGAGCACGGCCGCCGTCTCCACAGACTCTCGGTAGACGGGCGTGTCGCTGCCAACGATGCAGAGCGCGCGCGTCGTAGGGATGCCGAGGGCGTGCATCGCCTCGCTGCAAAGAAACTCGCGGATAGTCGAGCGGAGGACCGCACGCCCATCGCCCGAGCGCGAGAACGGCGTTTCGCCGGCACCTTTCAATTGCAACTCCCAGAGCGCGCCACGCGCGTCGCGCACGTCGGCGATGGCGATGGCGCGACCGTCGCCTAGTTGCTGGACCCAGGCTCCGAATTGATGACCGGCATAGACGGCAGCGATCGGCGTGCAGCCGCCGGGCAGTACGGTGCCGCTTGCGGCGTCGAGGAGTTGCCGTTCGTCGCCGAGCCCGCCGAGATCGAAGTCGCTTGCAGCCGCGGCGTTCGTTGCGACGAGGTAGGGCTCGGTCAAGGGCGTCGGGGCGACCCGGGCATAGAAAGCCGCGGGCAGCGCCGCATAACCCGGGGCGAGCATGGCTACCGCGGCTTTTCGGCGATTCGCTTAAACGCCTCGCCAAAGCCGGCTGGGGTGAGGTTCGTCTGAGCCGCGAGGCGCGCGATGGTCGGCTCCGTTAGGTCCTCGGGCTCGAGGCGAATCATATACTTGCGTGCGACCTCGTACGACTCGGTCGTAACGTCCACCATGCGCACGCGCACGCGCCCGGTCGCAGCATCCTGTAGCGACTCGAGTTCGACGGGAACGACGCGCCCGCCGGAGAGCGCGATCAACGCACCGCTGCCCCCACCGAGCAGATACCGAACGGCGCCGTAACCCAGCGTACGCGTGTATTCGACGTCGAATGGAACCGGCTTGGCGCAGCGCAGTTCGTAGCCTATGTCCTTGGTGACGACGGTCATCTCTACGCCCAGCGCATCGAGCCGTTTGCGGACCTCTTCGCGAAGCAGCGTCCCGATAGGTACGTCGGCAAGGCGCACGTGACCGTAGGCGTCACGCGCGACGCTCTCGAGCGCCGCCAGTTTGTCGCCCGAGAGCCGTTCGACGATGCCTTCGGCGACAATTGCGACCCCGTGGTCGTGGCCCGTCGTCTTGCGTTTGACGATCGCGCCGACGATGGTGTCGACGACCGTTTCAAGGTCGAGGGTGGCACCGGGAAATTCCTCGGGGATGACCGCCAGCGTAGCGCCGGCGGCTTTGCACATACCGAGTGCCAGGGCGCCGGACTTTCTGCCCATGCTGACCACGAGATACCATCGCGCGGTGGTGCGCGCATCTTCCATCAAACTTTCGATGATGTTCGTGCCGACAGAGCGAGCGGTTTCGAACCCAAAGGTAGGAGCGTTGTCCGGCAGCGGAAGATCGTTGTCGATCGTCTTTGGAACGGTGGCCACACCGATCCGGCCGCGCGTCAGCTGTGCGATCCTGGTCGCGCCGTAGGTCGTGTCGTCGCCTCCGATCGCTATGACGTACGAGATGCCGAGCGCGTCCAGAGCGCCGACGCACCGTTGAAGCGTCGCCGGATCCTTTGCCGGGTTCGTGCGAGAGGTACGTAAGATGGAGCCGCCGGTCGTGTGAATCCGGGCGACCGCTTCGATATCGAGCTCGACGACGTGCGAGCTGTCGCCTTTCGAGAGGTGATGGTACCCATCGTAGATTCCCAGCACGCGCAGGCCGGAGTTGATTGCTTCGATAGCGGCGGATGCGATGACCCCGTTTATACCGGGAGCCGGGCCTCCGCCAACCAAGATCGCGAGTGTGGCTGGCTTCATGTGCGTTTCTTACGATGCGACGCAAGGCAACTCATTCGGGAACGCGAATGCGCGCCGCATGAACGAAGCATGCGATGCCGTTCTGTTCGATCTCTTCGGAACGCTGGTGGATAGCGCAGGTGAGGCCGTGAGCGGCGCGGCCGAGCTCTTGGCAGGCCTGCCGGCTGGGCGCTGGGCGATCGTCACGTCGGCTCCGCGAGCGCTGGCCGAGGTGCTTCTCGCACGCGCCGCCTTACCGGCCCCCGCGGTGCTCGTGACCTCGGATGACATCCGGGCGAACAAACCTGCGCCCGACGGTTATCTGCTGGCCGCACGGCTCTTAGGCGCACGGCCAGCGACGTGCTTGGTCGTCGAGGACAGCACGCCGGGCGTTTTATCGGCAACGGCGGCCGGCATGCGCGTCGTCGCCGTCGCCAACGGGCATTCGCGGGCGTTTCCGCATGGCGCGAGCGTCGTAGATCGGCTCGAGGACTTGCATTTCAGGCTCGGCGCCGGCGAAAGGATCATCGTGTCGTAGGTGCGCTGCTTGCCCGGTAGGGGAAGCGGCCGGAACGTCTGTTGGCAGGCATGTAGTGCGGACGGTACAATCAAGAGCGCTATGCGCGCATCACCACGTTTCAAGGCCATTTTGGCGGCCGTGCTGCTCTGCGGCCCGTCCTGCTTTGCCGCTCCGCATGCGTCGGCGGCCATTCCGTTTCGCTTTGGTGCCTACCCCACCGGACCGCTCGATGGGATCACCGACGTACCGGGCGTCGAGGTAGCGAATCTGACGAAGATCGAAGGCACGAGCGTCCGCACCGGGGCGACGGCGATCCTGCCCGATGCGGATCCGTGGGACCATAAAGTGGCCGCTGCGGCCCTCACGTTCAACGGTAACGGCGAGATGACCGGAACGCACTGGATCAACGAATCGGGCTACCTCGAGGAGCCGATCGTGCTGACGGATACGCTGGACGTCGGCCTGGCGGACGATGGCGTGGTGAGTTGGGACATCGCGCATCATCCCGAGATGGGACGTCGCGACGACGTTCCGCTCCCGGTCGTCGCCGAGTGCGACGACCAGTTGCTCGACGATATAGCAGGGCGCTACGTTACGCCGAACGACATCGTGCGGCTCCTCGACTCGGTAAAGCCCGGCCAATTCGCACGCGGCAGCGTCGGTGCCGGCACCGGCATGAAGGCGTTCGGCTTCAAGGCCGGCATCGGTTCGGCGTCGCGCGTGCTGCCGAAGGCGCTCGGCGGTTACACCGTCGGCGTCCTCGTCAACGATAATACCGGCGCGCCGCGGGATCAACTGACCGTCGACGGCGTGCACGTGGGCGAGAGACTCCGCGGGCAGTACCGGATGACGTTTCCCAAACGCCTTCCGCTGCACGGGCGGATGCGTTCCGGGAGCATCATTGTCGTCGTCGCGACGAACGCGCCGGTAGATTCTCGCCAGTTGCACGCGATCGCCTTGCGGGCCGGGCTCGGCATGGGCCGCACGGGCCTTACCTCGGACGTCGGGAGCGGCGATCTCTTCCTCGCCTTCAGCACCGGCTACGTGTACGATCGTACGGGGGATTTTCGCATCGCTCCGCCCCGCAACCACGTCACCGAGAATGCAAGCCTGCTGGACGCACTCTACCGGGCAACGGCCGAGGCGACGCAGGCTGCGATTTACGATGCGCTCTTCAGCGCAAAGACGATGACCGGCCGGAACGGCGTGACCGTCTATGGTTTACCCGTCGCGCGCGTCATGCGCATGCTTCGCGCTACACGCGCGCTCCGATGACCATCCTCGAGACGCACCGGTGAGCGTAAGACTCGGCGTGGTCGGACACTTCGGTTTGGCCGTGCAGGACCCGGAAGCGAGCGCGCGATGGTGGAGCAAACATTTCGACGTGGTCGAGATCTTTCGCTTCGAAGGCGGCATCGCCGTCTCGAACGACTCGGTGACGATTGCGCTCTTCCGTGGAGACCCCGAGCCCCGTACGCTCGGGCACATGTCCTTCCACGTAGCAGATATGAGTGGGCTGCGGTCCGCGCTAGCGGAGCTGAAAGCCGGGGGCGTAGAGATCGAGGATCCGAACGACGAGATCGGCCCCGAAGCCCCTGGGTCGCCGCATATGGGACTCTGGTTTCACGATCCGGACGGCTATCGCTGGGAGCTCTCGGTACAAAACGGCGCGCTAACCGCGCAGCGCTAGGGCCGCTACGGCCGCCGCGCGAAGCGGCGACGGGCGCGCTTCGAATTCGCACAACGCCTTGCCGACCGCAGCCTGCATGCGGTTGGTGATAAACCACGGCGGCCGCGGAAGAAGCGAGGGACGACCCGAAACGGCGCTGCGCGGGAACGGCGCGAAGGGCGCGTAGATCACGCTCTTCTGGCTGCGTGAGAAGAGATGCGCGTTGTGCACCACGCCGATACCGCTTCCCACGTCGGCAAGGCAGTGGCCCGGATAGGCGCCCCACGGTGTTTCGGTGATGAAAAAGCCCACGCCGGTCCAGGCATTTACGGCGACGCAACCATAACGCAAGGCTGCTATTGCGCGGTCGATCGCGGCCGGCATGGCGGCTTGCGTGGCGGGGTGGACGATCAGATTCGCACCGAGCGTCCCCCATAGGCGCTCGTTCGCAAACTGCACCGCGGCGTCTAGGAACGACGCAGGGTCGCCCGGTAGTTCGACGTACGCCAGCACGTTGCAGAACGCTTCCGTGCACAGCGCCGGATCGTTTGGATCGTCGGCATCAACCTGCAGGAGCGTGCGCGGCACGACGCCGGTCTCCGCGGCGTCGTACTCGACGGCGTTCGGATGACCCTCGCGCAGGCGGCGCTGACGGTCCGCGGCGCCGGGGTAATAGGCGTAGCGTGCAGGCGTGGTCTGAAAGACGTGGGCGAGCGCTGCGAGCAGCTTCGGCGTTCCGTCCCAATCGCGCGGGAGGATCAGTACCTGAGATGCGATGCAATTGAACCCGGCGTTGTGCATCTTTTGCGTAGCGATATTTTCGGCTTGAAAGCGGAGATCGGCATCGCTCCACCGTCCTGGCACGACGATCGTTGGGCTGACGTTACCGAGCTCGCTGGTAATGGGCTTGCGCAGCACGGGATTGCCGGTGCGCTTGCGCTCGGCGGCATCCGGACCGCTTCCAAAGACGATCGCATCGTGGGTGCGGTCGCTTCCGGTAATGTGGATCTCGTCGATGAGGTCGTGAGAGCAAAGGTATCTCCCGATCTCGCTCCCGCCGTAGGCGAAGCGCAGATACCCGGCGGTTACGAACGGCTCGAAGACGCGTTCGAAGATCGGGCCGAGGTAATCGTTGACGGGATTCATCTTGAGAATGCAGACCGCGCCGTCGGCGACGAACTTATACAGGATGTCGAGCGGCGCGATGCTGGAGATGTTGCCGGCCCCGAGGACCAGGCAGAGGTGCCCGTGGCGGTCTGCCGCACGGTAACCCGTTCCCATCGTCTGGGGGAGCGAGTCGCGCGTCACGTCCGGTTGCATCCAAACCTCGGCGCGAATACCGCTCAAGAGCAGACGGTCGTAGACCGTGACCGGGAAGACGTCTGCGACGACCTGGCCGCCCGGCCGCACACGCACCCGATGGCGCGGCAGTTGTGGGGATCCGGTCTGACGGATCTCTTCGAGGGTGCGGATATACCGGTTGATTGCGTAGAGGGTTGCCCACGGGCCGGAGATCCACTCCTCGCCGACGAGCGGCGAAGAGTGGGAAAGATGCTTGGCATCGGCGGCGGCCAGCGCCCAACTGCGGGCCAAAGCGGCGGTATTCCGGCTCACGGCCGAGAGATATTCGAGCTTCGTGCCGATGGGGAGCTGGGCCCATGAGTCCTTACGGGCCGCCAGCACGGCAAGGTCGCGATCCAGATGCTCCACAGTCAGCCAATTCGCACGCAACCCGGCAGATGCCCCTCGGGTTTCCTGGAGCGGGAGGTCCACATGAACCGTCGGCGCCGCAAGGCCAGACTCATGCCCCGTCTGGGACCGCCGAAGAATCTGCGCCCGGCCGGGGCTCACGCATCGAAGAAGCGATACAACCGCAAACGCCAAAAAGCCGCCCTCCAACGCAGCGAGGACGGCTTTTTTTCCAGGCTCGTAGAGGGCCATAAAAGCGCTTGACACCATCCAATATTCGGTGGAAGATGCTCTTGCGGAGCCTACATTCGGAGGAGCGAGCGATGCGTCGGTTTCCTGCAGAGCTTACGATCCGGCTCGTTGACGGGGCCGAGATCACGGAGGTCTTCAACCAAGCGGAGATGGCCTACGCGACGCGTGAGTGGATGCTCGATATGCTCGGCCGCGGTGAGATACTGCGCGCCTTTGATGGCGAGGAGCGCCTCATCGAGCCCCGGAGCGTGGAATCCGTGCGCGTGAAGATCGAGGAGACGACGTACCTGGCGGATGTCGCCGCAGCCCTCACCTCTTAATAACCCATGCGTGGCCCTTGAGGGCTACATGGAAGCGGATGAAAATGCGCGTAGCGCGCAGCGCGGATGCGCCATTCTCACGAGATCAGGTCGCGTTCGACCATAATGGTGCGCGGGTCGATCAGGTGCTTATTAAGCCCCAGCCGATCGGTCGGCACCCCGAGCGCAAACGCGACGAGTTGGGGCAGATGGAAGGTCGGCAGGTCCGTACGCCCCCAGCGAGCCGCAGCGTCCTGCTGATAGCCGTCGAGCGCCAGATGACAGAGCGGGCAAGGCGTTATCACCGCTTCGGCGCCGTGATCCTTCGCCATACGCATATTCTGCCCGACCATGTTGGCGGCGACGTTTTCCTTCTCTAGTTGGATGTGGAAACCGCAGCAACGCGTCTTGCCTGCGTAATCGACCGGCTCGCCGCCGATTGCTGCGATCACGTCTTCCAAAGAATGGGGGTTGCGAGCGGATTCCCAACCGTTCACGCTCTCCGGACGGATGATATGGCAGCCGTAGAAAGGAGCGACTTTAAGGCCGTTGAGCGGCCGGACGACCATCTTGCGCAGATTGTCGAGGCCGATGTCGTCGATGAGCAGCCAAAGAAGATGACGCACGCGTACCGTACCGTTGTAGGCGGCGCCGAACTTCCCCAGGATCGCGTTGGCCTGGCCCAGCTGCTCCGGACTCCCGAGCAGCTCTTTGTTGGCGGCGCGCATGTGCCCGGTGCATGTGGAGCAGATCGTGATCACGTCGTCCAAGCCTAACGCCTCGGCTTGCGCGTACGTGCGCGCGTTGAGCACGCGGGCGATGTCGCGGTTGGTGTCGTTGACGACGGACGCGCCGCAGCACGACGCGGCGGTAAGTTCGACCAATTCGATGCCGAGCGCATCCGCTAACAGCATCGTCGAATTAAAGAGTTCCTTGCAGGACTCTTTGGCGACGCAACCCGGGAAAAAGCCGTATTTTCGCATCTCCGCCGATTTACTGCGGGCGTGCGAATCGACCGCTCGGTTTTCCGGTAGTAGCGTAGTCATCAGCTGACGGGGACCTCCAGCGACTCAAAGATAGTGCGAACCTCGTCGACCTTGGGGATCGGCTTAACGAACGGCGGCGGCATCTTGCCCCTGGCGGCCATCCGCAGGCCGAGCGGCGCCGCCTTGAGCAACCCGACGATGTTGAAACGCCCAACCGTTCCCAGGATGACCTCGGTTTCGGCGAGCATGCCCGTCTGTTTGATGGTCTTGGATACGACCATGGCGTGACGCGGGCCGCGCTCGTTCATCATGACGCGGTCTTTTATGGCCGCCCGCTTCACGTCCACGATGCGGTCGTGCGGGTCGACGTGTTTGGGACAGTAGGAACAGGCGTAGCAATGCGCGCAGAGCCAGAGGTAGTCTTCGCTGATCTGCGCGATGCGCTGGTCGCGCTGGCCGTCGCGGACGTCTTCGATGAAACGGTAGGCATAAGCGATCGCAGCCGGTCCGGCAAAGGCCGGGTCGACGCTGACGACGGGGCAGAGCGCGTAGCAGGTCGCACACATGATGCAGTTGGCGACGTCGACGAGTTTCTTCATGTCTTCGGGGCTTACGCGGCGTTCGCGATCGTGATCTCCGTCGCGATCCGCCGGCTGAAGGTAGGGCTTGAGACGCGTGTACTTGTCCCAAAACGGGTCCATGTGCACGACTAAATCCTTCATCGGTTGGAAATTCGGCATCGGGTCTACCGAGATGGTGCCGTTCTCGTTCGTGACCGTGTTGCACGGCGTCTTGCAGGCAAGGGCCGTTACGCCGTTGATGTTCATCGAACAGGAGCCGCAGATCGCGGAGCGGCACGAGCGGCGGAAGCTGATCGAGCCGTCGACTTGGGCCTTTGCGGCCTCCAGGGCATCGAGGACCGTCGTCGTCTCGGGCAGGTCGACCGTGACGAGATCGCGGTGCGGGACCGCGTCTACGCCCTCGTCGTAGCGAAATACATCGAGTTTGATCTCTGCCATTAGTACGTTCTCACCTGCGGCTCCCACTTCGTTATGGTGACTTTGCGCGAGTAATCCAGGCGCGGGTCGTTGCCGTCGTTTCGCCACGCCAGCGTGTGTTTGATCCAGTTGACGTCGTCGCGATCCGGGTAGTCCGTGCGTGCTTGCGCCCCGCGCGACTCGGTGCGGGCCAGGGCCCCCGCCGCGACACACTGTGCGGCGTCGATGAGAAAATCCGTCTCCAGCGTACCGACCAGATCGGTATTAAACGTCTTCGACTTGTCCATGACGTAGGCTTCCCGGTCGAAGGCTTGGCGAACCTCGCGCAGGCGATCGACCGCTTTCTGCAGGCCCGCCCCGTCGCGAAAGATGAAGACGTTCTCCGACATCGCCCGATTCATCTCGTCGCGGAGCTTCGGCGCGCGCGTACCGCTCGAGCGAGAGAGCAGCGCCGCGATCCTATCGCGCTCTTGTTTGAGCGTGCGTTCGGACGGTTTGGGTTCGCCGGTCGTTGCTATATATTCGACGGCGTGCTTGGCGGCGCGGGCGCCGAAGACGATCGTATCGAGCAGCGAGTTCCCGCCCAAACGGTTAGAGCCGTGGACGCTCACGCAGGCGGCTTCCCCAGCGGCGTAGACGCCGGGAACCCGCGTGCAGCCCCATTTGTCGGTCTCGATGCCGCCCATGGTGTAGTGCGCGCCCGGAAGGATCGGTATCGGCGAATCGAGCGCGTCTTTGCCGGTTGCGTCGAGCGCGAGTTCGCGAATCTGCGGGAGGCGCTCGAGGATCTTCTCGCGGCCGAGATGGCGCATGTCGAGCAGCACGCAGCCGTCGACGCCGCGGCCTTCGAGGATCTCGGTCCACTCTGCCCGCGAGACGACGTCGCGCGAGGCGAGCTCGCCTTTGTTCGGCGCGTACTTGAACATGAAGCGTTCGCCCAGCGAATTGAGCAGGTAGGCACCCTCGCCACGCGCACCTTCGGTCATCAGCACGCCGTTCTCTTTGAGCGTCGTGGGGTGGAACTGGAGAAACTCCATATCCATCAGCGGGATGCCGGCCTTGAACGCTATGCTCATTCCGTCGGCCGTCGAGGCGTAGGCATTGGTGGTTTTCAGATACATGCGCCCCGCGCCGCCGGTTGCGAAGATCGTTGCTTTGGCGACGATCAGTTCGAGATCGCCGTTACGCATGTTGTATGCCACGACGCCGGTTCCAACGCCGTCCTCGACGCAGAGCGCCGTGCAGAAGTATTCTTCGTAAACCTTGACGTTGAAGCGTTCGAGCTGCTCCCAGAGGGTATGCAGCATCACGAGGCCGGTGACGTCGGCCGAGTAGCACGTGCGCGGCGTACCGGCCCCGCCGAACGGCCGTTGCGCGATGCGCCCGTCGGGCAAGCGCGAGAAGATGCAGCCGCGGTGTTCGAGCCAGATCACCTGATGCGGGGCGTCCTCGCACATCGCCTCGATGGCGTCCTGATCGCCGAGATAATCGGAGCCCTTCGCGGTGTCGAAGGCGTGATTCTCAGGCGCGTCGTCCTCGCGGTTGCCGAGGGCGGCGTTGATGCCGCCCTGCGCCGCACCCGAATGGCTGCGCACTGGGTGCATCTTGCTGACGATGGCCACGTCGGCTCCGCGCTCGGCCGCTTCGACGGCAGCACGCATACCGGCCAAGCCGCCGCCTATGACGACTACGTCGTGCTTGATCACGTTGGACCTCTCCCGGGATGGTAGCGATACAGACTTCTTTATACCCTCCCCGGCCGTCCCTGCCCCACTACCTTAGTAGCGCGGCGCCGGCCGTCAGAGGGAACCCGTACCCGTGGGCAGGTGCGGCACCGAGATCTGGGAGAGGCGCCGGTGGAACCGGAAGCAGTTCTTTCCGTTCTGTTTGGCTTCGTACAGGGCTTGATCGGCGGCGAAGAAGAGCGCCTGCCCGTTGAGCCCGTCGTGGGGAAACATGGCGACGCCGATCGAGGTGTGCAAGCCGCTGCGGCGCAGCGTAGCCTGGATGCGTTCGACGCCCAACTCGGCCTGGACGCGATCGGTCTTGGCCATGACGACCACGAATTCATCGCCTGCGAAGCGCGCGACGATATCGCCTTTGCGGGCCACGCGCTTGAGCAGGGTCGCGAAGCGTTTGAGCGCTCGGTCGCCCAGGCCATGCCCGCCAGAGTCGTTGATCTTCTTGAAGTCGTCGAGGTCGAGGATCATGAAGGCGAATGGGGTGTCGTAACGTTCGGAGGTGTGGATTTCGCGGTCGAGCATCTCTGAGAGGGCGCGCCGGTTCGGAATCCCCGTCAGACTGTCGGTTAGGGCCATGCGCCGTGTTGCCTCGAGGAGCCGTCTGGTCTCGTCGTGGAGACGGGCATTTTCAACGGCTACTGCAGCCTGAGCCGCGAAGTCGAGCAGGACCCGAATCTGGTTCTCCGTGATCTCGCCTGAGGGCGGCCCTTCGATGTAGAGCATGCCGCGAACCACGTCGCGTGCGACCAAGGGGGCGACGCAGTAGGGGCTACGGGTATCCTCAAGGGGCTTGTCGGCGTCCTCGCCGCTGCCGAAGGCGACTTGGCTTGCCCCGGAGGCGACCGCGAACAGCGCGGATCCGGGCCGGTAGTCGTGCGGGTCCAAAGCGCCGACGACGTTCCCCGCAGGGTCGCTCTCGAGGCGGCGGACGATCTCGCCGCTCGCCAGCACGTCGAAGAGGATGACCCGGTTGAATTGCAGCGTTTGACAGACGCCGCGCAGCAGCATCGAGAGGATATCGCCGATCTCGAGCGTCGAGTTGATCGTCGAGAAAACCTGTTGCAGGACGAAGAGTTCCGCGTTCTGCTGGGCGTATTCGTCGCGTTCGGCCTCAAGCGACGCAATCTGCGCCCGCAGGCGCTCGATCTCGCTCGTGAGCGCGAGTCGCTCGGGGTCGCTTCCGGGACCCTCGTCCACGGACAGGTTAGGGCCCATGTTTACTGTAACGTCATAAGCAAATAGTTAGTTTAGGGAAAAATCGCTAACGTTACGCGCACATTACATAGGGGTCGAGACAGCCGTCCGGTGAGTCAGTTCGTACATCTCCACGTTCACAGCGAGTACTCGTTGTTGGACGGAGCCTGCCGGCTGGAGCCGCTCTGCCGCCGCTCGGCGGAGCAGGGCAGCCAGGCCGTCGCCTTGACCGACCACGGGGTCATGTACGGGTCCATGGAGTTCTACTATAAGGCCCGCGAACACCGGCTAACGCCGATCGTGGGCTGCGAAGCATACATCGCACCTCGCGGGCGGTTCGATCGAGCCGTCCGCGAGGAAGCGCATGTGACGCTCCTGGCCGCGGATCTGGTGGGCTACCGTAACCTCACCGCTCTGATCTCCAAGGGGTTCCTGGAAGGATACTACTACAAGCCGAGAATCGACCTCGAACTGCTGGAGCGGCACAACGACGGGCTGATCGTCCTATCCGGCTGCATGTCGGGGATGGTAGCGGCTCCGCTGCTCAAGAACGACTACGCAAAGTCCAAGGCCGCCGCGAGGACCTTCGTCGATATCTTCGGCGACCGCTTCTATATCGAGGTCATGCGGCACGGCATGCCCGAGGAGGAGGTTCTGAACCAAGGGCTGCTGCGGGTAGCGCGCGAGCTGAACGTTCCGATCGTCGCGACCAACGATTCTCATTATCTGGACCGCAAGGACGCGCCCGCGCACGACGTTCTGCTCTGCATCGGGACCGGCAAGACCGTCTCCGACACGAACCGCATGAAGTTCTACTCGGACCAGTTTTACGTGAAATCCGCCGACGAAATGTACCAGCTTTGGAGCGATCTTCCGGAGGCCTGCGAGAACACGGTCAAAATCGCCCAGCGAATCGACGTGCAAATCCCGGAGAGGATATTCCATCTGCCGGCGTATCCGGTGCCGCAGGCGCACCCCGCGCGGGAGAGCACCGCCGAGGAGTACCTGCGCGAGATCTGCGGGAGCGGCCTCCTCGATCGTTACGGCGAGGAACGCATCTCTTCCGACGCGGCGCTTCGCGAGCGCTTGGATTACGAGCTCGGCGTCATCAACAAGATGGGTTTTGCGTCGTATTTTCTAATCGTTTGGGACTTCATCAAGTATGCGAAGGACCACGATATACCGGTCGGACCCGGGCGTGGCTCGGCGGTCGGGTCGCTCGTGGCCTACGTGCTGAAGATCACCGATCTGGACCCAATAAAATTCAATCTCATCTTCGAGCGTTTTCTCAACCCGGACCGGATCTCGATGCCCGATATCGACACCGACTTTTGCGTCGAGCGACGCGATGAAGTCATCGAATACGTCACGCAGAAGTACGGCAAGGACCGGGTTGCACAGATCGTGACTTTCGGAACGATGGCGGCGCGTGCGGCGATTCGCGACGCCGGACGAGCGCTCGGCGTGCCGCTTGCCGACGTCGACCGCGTTGCGAAGATGATCCCCTCGGGTCCCGGGGGTCTTTCGATCGGTGCGGCGCTCGAACAGCTTCCCGAACTCAAGATTCTCTGCGCCGGGTCTCCGGCGATTCGCAAGCTCGTGGATACCGCCATGGCGATCGAGGGGCTCGCGCGCAACGCCGGCACGCATGCCGCCGGCGTCGTCATATCGGCGGGACCGCTGCTCGAATACGCTCCGCTAGCGAAGAGCGATACCGGCGTGAACACGCAGTACGACATGGAGTGGGTAGAACGCATCGGTTTGCTCAAGATGGATTTCTTGGGTCTACGCAATCTCACCGTTATGAAGAACGCAGTCGACGAGATTCGGCGCACGACCGATCCGCATTTCGATCTTTCGCGGATCTCGGACGGCGACGCTCGCACCTTCGAGATGCTCGGCCGCGGCGAGACGATGGGCGTCTTTCAGCTGGAATCCGAGGGCATGAAGCGCGTTTGCGGCGATCTCAAACCCACCAGTTTCAGCGACATCATCGCGCTGGTGGCCCTCTACCGGCCGGGCCCGATGGATTGGATACCGCAGTACATCGCGATCAAGCACGGGCGCCAAGCGCCGACGTACCTTCATCCGAAGCTCGAACCGATCTTGGCGGAGACCTACTCGATAGCGTGCTATCAGGAACAGGTCATGCAGATCGCGCGCGATATCGCGGGCTTCACGATGGGCCAGGCCGACGAGCTGCGTAAGGTGATGGGGAAGAAGCAGAAGGAAAAGATTCCGGCCTTTCGCAAACGGTTCGTCACCGGCGCGGTCGCGCATAGCGGAATCGATGCGCGGCTTGCCGAGCAGATCTTTACGTTCATCGAGCCTTTCGCCGGTTACGGTTTTAACAAATCGCACGCCGCGGCGTATGCGTGGATCGCCTATCAAACGGCCTTCCTGAAGGCCAATCATCCGTTGCCGTATTTCACCGCGCTGATGACCTCGGTCAGGGATCGAACGGAGAAGCTCGTCGAATACATCGACGAGGCAAAGAAGCTCGGCATCGCGGTGCTTCCGCCCGACGTCAACGAATCGCTTACGAATTTTACGGTCGTCGGTGCGGACATTCGCTTCGGGCTCGCCGCCGTGAAAGGCGTCGGCGAAGGGGCGGTGCGGATCCTCTTGGATGCGCGCGAGCGCGACGGAAGATTTCACGATCTCTTCGATATCGCGAGGCGCGTCGACGCCAAGCAGGTGAACCGGCGCGTCTTCGAGGCGCTGATCAAGTGCGGGGCCTTAGATCGTCTGCCTGGTAATCGCGCGCAAAAGCTTGCAGGACTGGACGGCGCACTGGAAGTTGCGGCGCGCGAATCGCGCGATGCCGAGCTCGGTCAGGCGTCGCTTTTTGGGGAGGTCCCTGCGGTGGGTGCGGGATTGGCGCCAAAGCTTCCCGACGTGGCTGCGCCGACGACGATGCAGACGCTCCAGTGGGAGAAGGAGACGCTCGGCATCTTCCTTTCGGGGCACCCGCTCGCGGATATCGCCGAGGCCCTTGCGCGTACCGGAGCGACGGCGGTGAAAGATCTGCGGGCGCGAGAGGACGACGCGCCGGTCACCGTGGCCGGGATGGTTACTGCCGTGCGGCGGACGCTCACGAAAGCCGGGCAGCAGATATTGATTGCGACGCTGGAGGACACGTCGGGCTGCGTCGATACGGTCGTGTTCGCGAAGGCGTACGCGCAACTTCAGGCTCTCTTTGAAGTCGATCGCATCCTCGTCGTGAAAGGGCGGGTGCGCCTGCGCGAGCGGCGAAACGCTCCTGCCGGCGACGAGGCGCCGCTCGATATCTCGATCGTGGCACAGGAGGCCCAAGGGTTCGTGCGGCCGGAGCCGCCGCCCCAGCCGCGAGGCTGGCATGCGACCGTAACGGGGCGCGACCAGATCGACCGGCTCGCCGGACTGTTAGACGAATGGCCGGGGCCGGTGCCGCTGGTGATGCACGTCGGCGGGCGTTCGCAACGCGTCGCGCGCGGCGTATCGAGCGATCCGCGGATCTCGGCGGAACTAGCGCGCATCTTCGGGTTGGCTAACGTCCGGGAGGGCGCACCGTAATGCGATTGCCTTCAGGGGTCCGCGACTGGCTGCCTCAGGAGTTTGCGTACAAGCGCGAGATCGAAGAGACGATTCGCGGCGTCTTTCGGTCGTGGTCGTATTCGGAGGTGTTGACGCCCACCTTCGAAAGTTACGAATCGCTCGAGCGCGGGCTCGGCGAAAAGCTCATGCAGCAGACGTTTCGCTTCAGCGACCCGCACGGAACCTCGCTTGCGCTGCGTACCGAGATGACGACGCCGATCGCTCGCGTCGTATCCGCACGTCTGCGGAATGCGTCGTTGCCACTGCGTCTTTCGTACGTCGCGCCGGCATTTCGCTACGAGGAACCACAGCTCGGACGGATGCGCGAGTTCACGCAGGCGGGGGCCGAACTGATTGGGGCCGGCGGCGTGAGCGCGGATGCCGAGACGCTCTTCATGGCGATAGAGGCGCTCGACGCCGTGGGCCTCTCCGACGCGCGATTCGACATCAACGACGCGGCGATCGTCGACGGGGTGCTCGAAGGTGCGGGCTTGAGAGGCGATGACGCAACCGCATGCAAGCATCTCATCGCCGAGCGGAACCTGGTAGCGTTGCGCGCGTTCGAGCAGACGCACGCGGTGATCGGCAAGCATTTCGACACCGTCAAACGGCTCACGATGATGCGCGGTCGCGAGGAGGTCGTGGCGATCGCACGGCCGATCTGCAAGACCGTGGCATCGCAGGCTGCGCTCGACCGCTTGGAGGAGATTCTCAAGCGAGCCGAAGCGCTCGGCTGCCGGCATCGCATCAACCTCGATTTTGCGCTGCTTCGCGACATGCAGTATTATACGGGCTTCGTCTTTGAGGGATACATCGCGGACCTAGGATTCTCGCTGTGCGGCGGCGGACGGTACGATGCGCTTTTGCCGCGCTTCGGCTTCGACGCGGCCGCGGTTGGGTGGATGGTTGGCGTGGAGCGCATACTGCTCGCTCTCGAGCGCCGGCGAGAAGACGACCGCCCGCGTAACGAGGTCGACGTGCTCGTGAGCGGGTCGGACGTCGTGGCAGCGCGCGAGCGTGCCAAGGGCCTGCGCGTCCGCTACGACGTGCGGGATCTCGACCGGGACGCACTGTTGGCATATGCGGCGCACAAACAGATCGCACGCATCATTCGAGCGGAAGGCGGAAACGTCGAAGAGATCGCCCTCGAGGTTGGGGAATCGGAGGAGGACGCGTGAGAGGCGAGCGGCTGGTAATCGCCGTGCCGAAAGGAAGCCTCTACCGCGAGACCGCGCAGCGTCTACGCGAAGCCGGCATCGAGATCCCGTCGGATACGGGGCGCCGCCTGACCGTGCTTACCACCGACGGCAAGGCCGAACTGCTGCTTCTGCGCCCAACCGACGTGCCGGCCTACGTCGAGTTCGGCGCTGCAGATTGCGGCATCGTCGGTAAGGACGTCCTTTGGGAGACCGACCGCTCGGTCAGCGAGCTGGCCGACCTTGGATTCGGGAGATGCCGCCTGGTCGTGGCCGCTCGGCGCAGCGACCGTTACCACGAAGGCGCGCGTTATCCGACGTTTCTGCGCGTGGCGACGAAGTTCACGCGGTCGGCAGCTGCGTACTTCTCGGACCGCGATCTGCCGTGCGAGATCATCGCCTTGCACGGATCGGTCGAATTGAGCCCTCTCGTTGGACTGGCCGACGTGATCGTTGATTTGGTCGCTACGGGCAATACGCTGCGCGAGCACGATATGGTGGTCGTGGACGAGATCGCACGCTCGTCGGCACGCTTCGTCGTCAACCCGGTTCGCTTTCGCGCGAAATACGAAGCGCTCGTCGAATTGGTGGGCCGTCTCGAAGAAGGGCGCCACGCATGAAGATAATCTCCGCTTCGGATCGGGAGGCACTCGGCGATCTCTACCGCGGGGGATGGGATCCGCCCGAGGAGATCCGCCGCGGCGTGGCAGAGATCATCGGGGCGGTACGCGCGCGCGGCGACGAAGCGCTGGTGGAGTACGCACGCCGCTTTGACGATCCAACGTTCAACGTGAGCCGGATCCGCGTGCCCATCCCGATGCGCGAGCAAGCGCAGGCGTTGGTGCCGCGGGAGATCGCAGACGGTTTGCGCCTCGCGCAAGAACGAATCGCGCGCTTCCACAGGCAACAGCGCCCGGAGGGCGTGGCCTACGCAGATGAAGACGGTACGTCGTACCGGTTTTCGTACCGGCCGCTAGACTCGATCGCGGCCTACGTCCCCGGCGGTAGCGCAACGCTGCCGTCGTCGGTACTGATGTCCGTCGTGCCGGCGAAGGTCGCCGGCGTCTCCCGCGTCGTCGTCCTTACGCCCGCGCAGCGGGACGGGCGCGTGGCGCCGGCCGTCGTGTTTGCGTGCAGCCTGTGCGAAGTCGAAGAGTTGCACGCGGTCGGCGGCGCGGCGGCGATCGCGGCGGCCGCCTACGGCACGCAGTCCATCGCGCGCGTCGACAAGATCGTCGGTCCGGGAAATGTCTGGGTGACGGAGGCGAAGCGGCAGGTCTACGGAGCGTGCGCGATCGACGGCCTCGCCGGGCCGTCGGAGATTCTCGTCGTGGCAGACGACGGGGCGAGCGCCGAATACGTCGTCGGCGAACTGCTCGCGCAGGCGGAGCACGATCCCCTGGCGCGTGTCGCCGTCGTCTCCGAGTCGCTGCCGTTTCTTCAGGCCTGCGCGCAGCTCTTGGAGGCTACGGTTCTCAACGAGGCAAATCGCGGCGCGATCGTTCGCCGCGTGCTGGAGGACGGCACCTACCTCGTGCACGCGCGCAATCGCAAGCGCCTGTTCGAGGTGGTCGAGCGCTTCGCGCCGGAACACCTATCGCTGCAGGTACGCGATCCGGAGCGCTACCTTGCGCGAGTACGAAACGCGGGGGCGGTATTCATCGGTCCGAACACGCCGGTCGCGTGCGGAGACTACCTGGCCGGAACCAACCACGTTCTGCCGACGTCGGGCGCGGCGCGCTTCTCCTCAGGCCTGCGCACGGCGGATTTCTTGCGCAGTTTTTCGATTCTGGAAAACAGCGCCGAACGGATGCGGGCCGACGCCCCGGTCTTGGCGGCTCTAGCGGAGTTCGAAGGCTTGCACCACCACGCGGAGACGGCCCGGATGCGGCAGGCTCCGTGAGCGGGGGAGAGGCGCCGAATCGGTCCGTGAAACTCGTTGCCTTCGACGTGGACGGAACGCTGGTCGGTTCGGACCTGCGGGTGAGCCCCCGCGTGCGGGAGGCCATCGTCGCGATGCGAGCGCGCGGCGTGCTGGGAACTCTGGTTACTGGGCGCATGTACCGGGCGGCGCTGCCGTACGCGCGGATGCTCGAGTTCGAGAGTCCGATCGTCTGTTACCAGGGCGCGGCCGTTATCGATCCGCGCAGCGGCGAGCGGATCCTCGATCTTCCGCTTGCGAGCGGGCTCGCACGCGAGGTCGTCGATCTCGCGCAGCGCGATGGCCTGCACGTGCAGCTCTATGCGGACGACCGCTACTACTGCGAAGAGCGAAACGCCTATTCCGCTTTGTATGCAAGCGTATCGGGCGTGGAGCCGCTGGTCGTCGCGTCGCTCCACGCTGCGTTTGCCGACCGGGGTGCAACCAAAGCCGTGATCATCGCCGAGCCGCAGGTCGCAGCCGAATGCCACCTGCGGATGCAACTGGCGCTCGGGGATCGCGCGTACGTTACGCGCAGCCTGCCCGAGTTCGTGGAGGTCATGAACCCTTTGGTCGACAAGGGGCGCGCGCTGCGCGTCGTCGCGCAGCGGCTCGGCGTGCCGATCGAAGCGGTCATGGCGATCGGCGATTCGTGGAACGATGCGCCGTTGCTTCACGCGGCGGGTATCGGGGTCGCCATGGGCTCCGCGCCGCAGGATCTACGCGATAGCGCCGATGCGGTCGTGGCCGACGTCGAGCACGACGGCGTGGCGGAAGCGCTGGAGCGTTACGTTCTGCGATGAAACCGAAGGCGGCGCGGCGCAAGAAATCTCTCGCGGTTCGCCTGCGCCCGTTCTGGATCGTACTGACGCTCCTGCTGGTCGCCGCGGCGGCCGCAGGCTACTACTTGGCATCGTGGCCCGGTTTCTATCCGAAGTACGTCACGGTCGCGGGGAATGAAGTCGTTCCTGCGGCGGAGATTCGCAGGCGCGCCGCAATCTCACCGCACCAGAACGTTTGGCTGCAGAATCTCGGTGCCGCCGCAGCCCGCATCGAGGGGATCCCGTACATCGCGACGGCGAGACTCTTTCGCATACCGCCGGCCGGCGTGCGCATCTTCGTGACCGAGCGCCACCCGTATGCCGTGGTGGCGGACGGCACGCGGCGCGTCTTGGTCGACCGGCGCTTGCGCGTGCTGCAGCCGGCGCCGCCGGCGAACGATCTTCCGGTCTTCGTCCTGCCCGGCAAGCGGATTCTCGTCGACGGGACGTTTCTGCGCGGCAGGCGGGACGAACGAATGCGGAAGGACTACGCGCAGCTCGTCGCCGGCCACGTCATCGTAACGCGCCTCTGGTTCGGTCACTTTGGCGGACTGGTTGCAGCCCTACGCGGCGGAGTCGACGTGCTCTTCGGCAACGATGATGACCTGCAGAAGAAGATTCCGCTCGTCGACCCGATTCTCTCGCAGCTTGGGCGCGGCGGGCGCGCTATCCGCGTTATCGATCTCCGTGCGGCGACGACGCCGGTGGTCGAATACCGCAGCCGACCAAAATAAGGCGTAGGGATCCTGCCTGCGCCGGCTACTCCTTGGCGTAGACGAGCACGAGCCCCTTACCGAGCGAGAGTTTGATGCTGTCGTGGGGCGCGAGCTTGGAAAAATCGACGTTCGTACGCTGCGTGGCAAGGGTGGCCTCGACGCCGTTGCCCATCTTGACGAGGATGTGCTTGGCATCCACGACTTTCTCGACGGTGGCCGTGTAGGTTCCGTCGGGGATGAGCGACGCCGCGATGGTGTTGGCGGCCGACGCGGCAACCGGCGCGGTGAGCGCCACGGTGAGAGCGATCGTAGCAATGGTCTTCTGCACTGTATCTCCGTATGAAGCGTTGGTTATCCGGTTACGATGATAGCGCAAGTGCCCCAGGTTCCTCTAGTGCATCTTGCGATTTCTCCGTATCCAGGGACCGGCGCCGGCCGCTGCCTACCTGGAATTGACCGACCATCCCCTGGAGGGTGGTCGCTTGGTTCGCTACCTCGGCGGTCTGGACGGCCACCTCGTTGACCGCTGCGGAGTTCGCCCGGCCGAGTTCGGTGGTGTGGTGGATGGTCGCGCCGAGCGACGCAATCGCCGCTTGCTGGTCTTGACTCGCCCGGGCTACTTGACCCGTCCGTTGTTCGATCTCGTTGACGCCCTCGAGAATCTGGTTGGACGTGATCGTCTGTTCTCGCATGGTGGCGGCCGCTTCGTGGGTCATAGCGCCCATCTGCTCGCTCGCACGAGCGAGCTCTTCGGAGGCGCGTGCCTGCTCGGTCGTGGCGATGCTGATCTCGCTCACCAACTGCGCCATCTCCGTGACGCGCGCGCTGATCTGCTCGATCATCTGCGTGGCGGTGCGCGCGGACGAGGCATTGCTTTGCACCAGGTTGTTGGCCCGCGCCGTCCGCTCGAGCACCGCCGTGGTGCGGCGTTGAATGTCGACGACGAGTTGCCCGATCTGTTTGGTCGAACTCGCCGAGTTTTCGGCAAGTTTTCGAACCTCGTCGGCCACGACGGCAAAGCCGCGCCCGTGCTCGCCGGCTCGGGCCGCCTCGATCGCGGCGTTGAGCGCCAGGAGGTTCGTCTGGTCCGCGATGGCTTCGATCATGCCCAGGATCTCGCCGATCTGGCGTGACGCGCCGTCCAGGCTTTGCATCTCACCGACGACGTCGGCGACGGTGTCGCTGATACTGGCCATGCCCTGGGAGAGCGTCGCCACTTCGTTGCGCCCATCGCGCACCTGCTGATCGGTTCTGCTCGACTCCTGACGAACGCGATCGGCGTTGCCGGCGACCTGCACGATCGAGGCCGACATCTCCTGCGTATTGGCAACGGCCTGCTCTACGACGCTCGCCAGGTTGAGCATGTTGTTGTCCATCTCTTGGATGGATGCGGTCATCTGGGCGATGGCGCTCGAGATGTCGGTGACGCGCCGCGCTACCTGCTCGGCATTATCGGCGACCGTACCCGACGTCGAGGCCACGTCGAGCGCGAAATCGCGCGCTTTGCCGAGCGATGCGAGTTCTTCGGTGACGCGCCCGTCGACCTCGAGCGCCGTCAGGTTACTGCGCTTGCTCGAACCCTGCACGGCCTCGGAGGCGTGCTGGATCGTGGAGATGATCCCCGCGAGCCGCTCGCCGAGCTCGTCGACGCCTTGCCCCAGACGTCCGAGCAGATCCCGGCCGTGCCAGCCGACGCGCGCCGTCAGGTTCCCGCTGCCCATCGTCTCGAAGACGTCCACGCAGCGGCCGACGCCGGCGAGCATCGCGCGGCGAAACCACGTCCAAGAGAATGTGACGACCCCGACCGCGACCAGGGCGCCCAAGACAAGTATCGTCAGCGCATAGTTGCGCGCCTGGAGCAACGCCTGGTAGCGGCGGTCGGCCGCGTTCTGCAATGCGTCGAGGAGATTGGTGCCGTTGCGGCTCTGCGCTGCGTAAGCGGCCGCGTCGGCGCCCTGAATCTGGGCGAGCGCTTGCGCCGTCTTTCCTTGCGCCAAGAGGCCGACGCCCGCCAGCGATTGGAAGTCATAGTTACTCGAACTCGCTCGGAAGGAATGCACGAGCGACGCGATCGCTTTGTCTTTTCCAATCAGCAATTCCATCTTGCGCACGTCCGCCGGAAACTGCGCGAGCATCGCTTTAGCGAGCTGCAGCGAGCTCTGCGCACTAGCGGGCGACGGATTGGTCGCCGCATCGAGCGAGGCCGCGCGCAGGGTGTCTGCGTCCGACGCGACCTTCGCATAGGCGAGTTCACCACGCATGATTTCATCGTGCATGACGCGGGCCTGGCTCGTGACGCCGGCCATCGCCCAGAACGCCACCGGTATGAATGCAAGAACCAGCAGCACGATCACCGCAAAAGCATACGTGAGCCCTCGTTCAAGGCTCAGGCGTCTGGAATCCATATCAATTGTTTCTTCGGCTCGCGGGCCGGAAGCTTTAATACCGGGCTTCCAGTTCTCCACAGCCATTGCACACGTTGCTCGCAAGGAGGGCGCGGCCGGTCCGCCAAGTATCGGCTGAGGTTCGCCCGAGGGCCTACCCATCGTAGGGTTTAGGTAGGCGAGGCACAATATATGGTAGCCTATCGGTTCCTTGGGAGGGTCGCAGCCATGCGTCAGGTTTAGGTGGATCGCGGATGAAGCACGAGACCGTTGCCGGGCTCGATATCGGGACGACGAAGACCTGTGCGGTCGTCGCCGCGGAGGGACCGGGCGGCCTCGAGATCATCGGCTACGGAGAAGCGCCGTCGCTCGGGATGCGGAAAGGCGTTGTAACCGACCTCGAGGAGACGATCAAATCGATCGAGGCCGCGACCGAACGGGCCGAGCGGATGGCCGGGATGCACGTGGCCGACGTCTACGTGGCCATAACGGGCGAGCACATCCGCAGTACGAACAGCCACGCCGTAGTAGCGGTGGCGAGCGAGGACCGCGAGGTATCCTCCGCGGATGTTCGCCGAGTCGTCGATGCCAGCAAGATCATCAACCTCCCGGCAGACCGCCAGATCGTCCACGCGCTGCCGCGCTTCTTTACGGTCGATGGGCAGGATGGCGTCGAGGACCCCGTCGGCATGGCCGGTGGGCGCTTGGAGGTCGATACCCATATCGTCACGGGCGGCACGACCTTCATCACGAACGTCCTCAAGTGCGTGCATCGGGCGGGCCTCGAAGTTGCCGGCATCGTCTTCGAACCGCTCGCGAGCTCGGCCGCGACGCTTCTCGATGAAGAGAAGCAGGTCGGCGTGGTACTGCTGGACGTCGGCGGCGGAACGACGGATATCGCGGTGTACTCGGGCGGCGGCGCGCTGTACACGTCCACGATCCCCGTCGGCGGGAACATGCTGACCAACGATATTGCGCTCGGCCTGAAGACCACGACGGCCGAAGCCGAGCAGATCAAACGCGCGTACGGCGCCGGCACGGTCGAAGGCGAAGCCGAGCAGATCTTCCCCGTGAAGACGCTCGACGGGCGGGCGACCAAAGAGGCGACGACTTCGCACCTGCGGCAGATCGTGGTGCCGCGGGTGCTCGAGACCTTCCGCATGGCCAAAGGCAAGATCATCGAAAACGTGCCGCGCGATTTGATCCTCGGCGAAGTCGTCTTGACCGGCGGCGGCGCGCACCTGCAAGGCATCGAACCGCTGGCGGAAGAGGTCTTCGGGCTGCCGGTTCGGTTGGGCGTGCCTTCGGCGATAGCCGGGCTCACCGACGCGCTCAAACAGCCGCAGTACGCAACGGCGATAGGGCTCGTGCTCTTCGGGCCGAACGGCGGAATCGAGAACGGCACGTACGCCAAGCGCCGTCCGTCGCTCTTCGCGAAGATCCGGAATTGGCTCGGCGATCTTTGGAACTGAGAATTGGATAATCAACCCCATCCCGCGTCGCAGCTCGGGATGACTTTTTTGGAGGGCGAAACCGACATGGCAGATGCGAAACGTTACGTTCCCGAACATGCCGCGACGATCAAGGTGATCGGCATCGGCGGCGCTGGCTGCAACGCGATCAACCGAATGATCGATGCCGGGCTCGCCGGCGTAGACTTCTTTGCGGTAAACTCGGACGTGCAGGCGCTGCGTGGCGCCCTTACCGAGAATACCGTTCAGATCGGCAACAACCTCACGCGGGGCCTCGGTGCCGGGGCGAATCCGAATCTCGGCCGAGAGGCCGCCGACGAGTCGCGCGAAGATCTCGCCCTGGTGCTCGAGGGCGCCGACCTCGTCTTCATAACCGCCGGGATGGGCGGCGGCACGGGGACCGGCGCGGCGCCGGTGATCGCGGAGTTGGCGCGCGAATCCGGCGCGCTCACGGTAGCCGTCGTTACCAAGCCGTTCGCGTTCGAAGGGCGCAAGCGCATGCAGATCGCGGAGAACGGCATCGCGGAGCTCGAGGCGAAGGTCGATACGCTCATCACCATCCCGAACGAACGCATCTTACAGGTGATCGAGAAGCGCACGCCGCTGAACGAGGCCTTCGCCTATGCCGACGACGTATTGCGGCAGGGCATTCAAGGCATCAGCGATCTCATCACGCAGCCCGGCCTGATCAATCTCGATTTTGCAGACGTGAAGACGATCATGACCGATGCCGGCAGCGCGATGATGGGGATCGGCGAAGGCACGGGCGAGCATCGTGCGGCGGACGCGGCTCAAAAAGCCATCGCATCGCCGCTGCTCGAGACGACGATCGAGGGCGCGCGCGGGGTGATCTTCAACATCACGGGCGGCCCCGATATGGCGATGTACGAAGTGAACGAAGCCGCCGAGATGATCAGTCGGGCCGTGGATAACGACGCGCAGATCATCTTCGGGGCGAGCATCGATCCGAGCATGACGGGCAAAGTGCGCGTGACGGTTCTGGCGGCGGGCTTTGGCGCCGGCCGCGGGTACGCTCGCACGCAGAACGCCTTTAGTTTCGACGGCAAAGTCGACGCCGTAACGCCGCTCAACATGGACGATATCGAGGTGCCGGCGTTCCTGCGCTATCGCGGATAGCCTAACGGCGGCAGTCAGCAAACGGGGCGCCGGCGGCGCCCCGTTTGCTATTCCGGTGACGACATTTCTTCATTAAATATTCACATCGGCGACGTTTTCCATGCGGCGCGGGCCTTGACGGCGCCATTTTCGGCACCCTCCCGTCGCCCATCCGAAGCGCAACGCGCATATAGAGTGCCCGACGGGGGCGGTATCGCCTGCTGAATTGAACGCTTGAGGCGCGGTTTCTCGACGGCTAATTCTTTAGGCCGATCTTCCCCCCCCCAAGTTCGAACGCCGGGTCCTTGCGAAGGTCGCGCATGCAGGTCGCCTTTGGCGTTTTTCGCCCCTCGCTCGGCGACGTAAGGCTCGGATGTAGCGCTGACAGACCGACCCAAAAATCTTTGGTTGAAACTGGTTTGCCGCCGGCGTTCTTGCGAAGCCATTCCTCGGCGACGCTGGCGAACTGCGATCGTCTTGGCATCTAGTGATTTCCCTTCCGTTATTTTTCGATAAGGTCGCGGATCTGCTTCTCAACACCACGGCCGCCTTCGTCCTTCGCAGCCATGATAAATAGGCACTTCCCGCCGCTAAGGTCAGCCCACAACTGACCCACCTGGCGCTTCTCGCCGGAATCATCATTGGTCTTGTAGACCTCGCCCTTGTACTCGACGACGAGCGTTCGGCCATCTTTGAGCCGGCACACGAAATCGGGGTAGAAGCGGTCTGTTGACGTCGGCATAGAGAATGACTTCTCCGGCTGGCGCTCAAGGTTGCGAACCCAGAAGTCCACGGCCTTCAGTGAATCGATCACCTGCGCGCAGGCAAATTCCTCGCCTTCGCTCTTTAGGTCCCCAACTTTCGGATAGTAGTGGTGCGAGAAGAGGTGCCTGCCGGTATACGCCTCTCTGGGCGTATAGCCGGCTGGGTCAAACGTGAACTCATATGTGAACGACGTTTCAGGCGCAGCCCGCGGGCCGAACATGAGTTCCTGATAGCCTTTGGCCTTGGCTTCCTGTTTGCAGGTATGAATGTAGCGCACGATCGCGGGTGAAAGAATGAACTTGGCCCTGACGAGCGTTTCAATCGAGTATTTGCGGTCATTCTCCAGGTGCTTGACGAGCCGCCGGAGCCATTCGATCAGCACCAACTGAGGGGTGCTTGCGTCGCGTGTTTTGCGGTCGAGCCAACGAACGAGATCGTATTCGGTCCACCCTACGTTGAGGCCAGGTAGAAGAATGTCTTCGCCCTGGTTGTCCGCGAGTTTGTATTTGAGCGTCTCTTTCCCATCCGGCGTAGGATGGAAGTCATAGATCCACGTTTGCGTGTTCGCATCGTAGTGGAAGTTTGGGATTTCCGCCTTGTACTCCAACAGATTCCACTGGGCATAGTCTAGAAAGAGATGGGGTTCGGCCAGTTCGAGTTCGCCCTGGATAGGAACAGCCAGGCGAGGAAGGCTGAAGCGCTCTCCCTTTTCGGATGGGGACTTCGGTCTCTGAAACAACGCTTCGTGTAGGCTGAACGCACTCTCTACGCGGTCCCGTTCCGATTTCGGTACGACAGCGAGAATGTTTGCCTTGATCTCGCTCGTCAACCGTCCCGTGACCGTAACTTCAAATGTGCCGCTCGCGGTAGGCTTGTATGAGACCGTCCCGTCTTCCGGGCCGCCGGTAAGAACGAGGTCGGGCGGCTGCGGCAACTCGATAACGAACGGACAGGGCTCGCGCACTTCATCGAACCGCTGCCCGCCGAATAAATCGTCGCGCCCGGGTTCGATAGCGTCGAGGAAGTCGTTCGTCTCGAAGCCCATCTTTTGGACGAGGCGGTCTTGGAGCGATTGGGCGGCCTCGATGAAACTCTGGCTTACAACGTGCGCATACGCCTTGTTAAGAGCCGGCTCGGCCCGTCGCTTGGCAAACGGCATGCGAAGCACGCGGCCAAGCAATTGCTCGATGGCGGTAGCGGAGCGCAAGTCGGAAACGGAGCAGAGGACGTATGCATAGGAACAATCCCATCCTTCGCGCAGCGCCGCTACAGTGATAATGTAATCGACCTTGCACGCAGCGGCGAACAGGTCAATGCCCTCAAGTTCACGTTGGTCTCCGGTGGCAACAGCGATGCGGTCGCGATCGATTCCCTCGTTCTCTTGGAGGTGTTTGAGGAGAAAAGCTACGTTGACGTCGCGGTCTTTGTTCTGCGCCTGGAAGAGGACGATTGGACGAACGACATCGTGCCCGGCCTGGGAAACCTTTGCTAGAGAGTCGCGTTCGGCGACGGCTCCGTGCACGGCATCCTCCCAAGTCTTGTGCTCCGTGAGGACGATCGGCATCTTGATCATCTCTTCGTCGCTCAATTGCTTCGCATTGACGCTGTAGAGTACGTTGCTTCCCGTCTTGGGATTGCGATCGGGGGTCGCCGTGAACTCGATGATGCAGGCCGGATTGACGCGCGCGAGCGAGGCGAACGACAGGGACGTGCGGGCATTGTGGGCCTCGTCCACGATAACCACGGGCCTCTTCAGGTGGAGAAGGTTCGCAAAGGAATACTTGATGCGCCCCGCGTCGTCGCGTTCGAGATCCGGCGTATTCGCCGGGATCGGGCGAAAGAAGGGCTCGAAATTTTCATTGTGAGAGTAGAAGTGTCGGCTCTCCGTATCCTCGATGCGAACGGCTGCGAGCGTGCTCACGATGACGCAGGCAGATTCGCTGAGGTCTGATGGCCGAATCTGCGTGATTTCAGAACTATCGAAGACCCGGACTCTGCCGCCGAATGCGTCTTCCAGTGCGACGCGGTACGGGTGGTTTTCGTCCTTCATCGCGTCGATCGTTTGCTCTTGGATCGTCTTCGACGGGACGAACCAAAGCGTTGCCGGGAACTCCTGGTCGAGATAGGTTTCGCCGGCAATTGGGATGCTGTACCCTGCGAGCAACGTCTTGCCACCGCCGGTTGGCACGCGTATGCAAACGTAAGGTACACCTTCGAGACCTTCTATCTCGCGGTAGCTGACGCGGAAGCCATCCGGCGCGTCGGCGCCGCGGCCGCGAACAAACGCCTCCCTCGCGCCGTACATCCGCGCCTGGTCGAGATAGGAGCGGAGCGCGTCGAGGGAGTCCCCCTGATAGTCCTTGAGTTTAAAAGCCACCTAACGCACCTTCAAATCGTAGGGAGTCTGCTTAAACGTGATTCCAAGATTGACCAGTCGCTCCGACGAGAGCCGCGTACCGGCGCCGTAAATAACCTTCGGGCCATTGTGGGCCCGCAGGTCAGTGAGGACCTGCCGTGTCAGGACGTTGCCGCCGTCCGGGCGACGGTCGCCTAGAATGCCGTTGTAGAGGAGATAGTATGCGATTCCATCCTCCTCGCCGAGATATGGCGTGGTCGCCTTGCCCATGTACGGCGCCTTCGTTTCTGTGAACCACACGTGCGCTGCCAGCTGATCGAAGGTGACCTTGGGGTTGATTTGGCCGTACTCGTCGAACACGGCGTCGCCGAGACGAAAGAAGCCGAAGCCACCCCCGCCCTTCCACGAAAGGGCTTCGGAAACGCCGCCCTTGTCGCCATCGATCACTTTGCGCAAGCGAACGGCGCAAAATGTTTCTGCGTGCTCGCCGTTCTCGATGCCGATGTAGCGGCGGCCCATCTTATGCGCGACCGCTGCGGTCGTTCCGGACCCGAGAAAACTATCGAGAACGAGATCGCCGGGTTCCGTCGCGAGTTCGATGATGCGACGGAGCAGTCGCTCTGGCTTCGGCGTGTCGAATGCGTTGCCGTCGCCGAAGAGTTCCTTGCTCTCGATTTTTGCTTCTTGATTGTGTCCGACTTCCTTGTTCGTCCACCATGTCCAAGTGGTTATGCCCTCGGACTCAGAGAGAAAGTGCTTCACGCGAGGGCGTGACGTGCCGGTCCTCCCGAACCACATGCGGTTATCCGCAAGCAGCGTTTTAAAGGCGGGCTCGACGTTAGCCCAGCATCGGCCGCCCGGCGGGTCATATGTCTTTCCGCCCGGTGTCGTGATTCGATACATCTGGTTTGGTCGCCAGCCTTGCGCCGTAAAGTCGGTCGAAGCCCATGGCCCGCGTGAATCCTCGTCGGGATTCGCAAAGCCCTTTGTATCATCTTCGCGCGGCACCTTATTGAAACGCGTCTCGCGAATATCGCGAGCGTACACGAGGATGTGGTCGTGCGCCGCTCCGAGCGATAGCCGAGCATCGGGTGATGTCCGCTTCTGCCAAAGGACGTTGGCGACGAAGTTTGCGCGACCGAAAATCTCGTCCATGACAACCTTGAGGTAGTGGGCTTCGTTGTCATCGATCGAGACCCAGATGCTACCGTCGCGCGTGAGAAGATCGCGGAGCATTTCCAGACGCGGATAAATGAGCGATAGCCACTTCGTATGCTCGAGGTTATCGTCGTACTGCGCGAATGCGCTTCGCGTGTTGTAGGGCGGATCGATAAATACGCATTTCACGGAGCCGGCGAAGGAGGGGCGCAGCGAAATTAACGCCTCCAGGTTGTCGCCCTGGATGAGCATGTTCGGTACGTCCGGGTTCCCGTAGCCGAGATCTGGCTCCGGCTTGAGGACGCGGTACGGGACGAGGAAGGAGGTCTTTAGATCGATGTCCTTGGTAAGCCATTCGAGCACCGGCATATGGATGGCATTTTAGCCGTCGAGATCATCGAGCCCCGTTAGGCCGACCGGTTTTCGGCTGTATTCATGGCGGCCAGTCAGTTTGATTGGGGTAAACCAAACACCCATGTGGCCAGTCAGGGCACCGTTTGACTGGTCCGAAGTGACCGATGGGTTCGGGCTGGAGCGATCCCGCGGGTTAGTTTTCCAGGTATTTTGCTGGGCTGCCTTGCGTAAATGCCCCCTGAAACCCGGCTACCGTTGAAACAGACGGTTCGATCCCGAATCGCCAGAGAAGGTCTTGATAGAACTCGACAGCTAGATCGCGTTGCCGCCTCTGTAATCTTTCTGACGTCAGGCATCGCTCTATCGTGATCTCATTGTCCAGTGCATTCTGCCCGGGGCCGATCGAGAGTAGGACGGGGATGCGAGCGCCGTAAAGCGTCGAGTCGTCCTCGATTCTGCGGTTCCCGAGCCCCCCTATAGTCACCGCCAATTCGAAGACTTCATCGCCTCGCGAGATCTTCGATGCCAGTTGACTAATCATGCAAAATGCCAACGTAAGATCCAGCATGGCGCCGATCAGGGCCATGCGCTTGTCCGATCCATCGATCATGTTCTCGGCATTGAAATCCTCAGGGAAAACGCGCCTGAGGCGAAAGCTCCCGCTCGTGTGCAGAATAGCTTGTTCGATGCGCTTCCATTTGGGGTTGTTGTTAATGAGAACCACCCCGTCGGCGAAATTTTGCACGACCGCTCCGTCTCTCCAGGGCATTTCGTCGGCGTTGCGCGTCTGCGGGCGTTGAAGCAGCGCCTGCGCTTCCCATAAGGTTGGCTTGAGCCGAAGCCGAGGTATGCGATCTGCGATATAATTCTGGGGTCGGATGCGAACGTCCAAGATACCCGTTGTGTTAGGCAGCGGTAACTCGAAGCGAAAATTGTTGGCGTCGTCCTGGGTCTCTTTCTCGTACTCCTTCTCACTATTCACGTCCGTTCGCGGCTCGGCGAAGGAGACCGAATGTTTGACATTCCGAATGATTTGATTCCAAACGTGGTCCCAATCATCGGGGTCCGAAAGTTTGACGGTCTGCGAGGCGGCGGTGCGGATATAGACATCTCCAACGGAAAAATGACGACGCTCAGCGCGGTGATGTCGCACCTTGCAGTCGCTGGCTTTTTGAAAACATGCCGGTGTATTGGTAAAGCCCGGAACATCAAGCACAACGAGCCGGTCGGAACGGATTTCCAACGGTATCACTCGGATGGCATTAAGCGGTCGGAGCCATCTTCGTGCGTACTCATTGACCGCCGTCACCTCGAAGCTATCAACTTGCTCCTTTGTCATCGACCCCTTGTGCTTGTCTGCATCCTCGCGACCGATAATGAGAACACCGCCACCGTACGTCGACATGGCCGCTATGTGTTTCAAGAGTTCAAAACGTTCGCATTCATGCGACCGGTGCCAGGCAGTTGCGCGCTTGAAATCGATGCCGGGCTCTTCAATCGCCGCATCAATCATTTTGAGGTAGCGTCCACGATCCATGGTCAATGTGCCTCTCACTAGGTGTGTGCGGCAGAAGACTTCCCTAATTGTTTTGCCCGAACCCGCCACGACCGCGATACACGCCCACCCTGCGTCTGTGGCCAAATGAAGCGACCGCGCTCCAAGCGTTTGGCCATCAGGCACAGCCCAGTTCCATCCCAGCACAGCACCTTGAGCAGGTCGCCGCGCCGTCCGCAAAACACGAAAATATGACCGCAGAACGGACTGCTCGCCAGCGCGCTCTGCGCCAAGGCGCTCAGGCCGGTAAAGCCTTTGTGCATGTCGGTCGTGCAGGCGGCCAGCCACACGCGCGTGCCGCTCGGCCCGCCGCTCGCCACCCGGCTCGCAACGACGCTCATCGCCGCAACTCCGCAACGAGGGCACACACCAAGGCCGCGTCCAGCGCATCGGTTTCGATCCGCAGCGTAACGCCCGAAGCGAGCATGAGATGCACGACGCCGCTACCACATGCGCCCGCAACAGGACGCGGAGCCGGTTGCGGACCGCGCACGGCAGGAACGATGCTCACCGGCAAAAACGTCGCGCTCGCCCTCGAGGCACGACCCCGCGGCGTCGACTGCACAGCGAGCTTTCCAGCACGATAGAGCGTCCTCCAATGGCTCAGACTGGTGGGATGCACGCCTTGCTCGAAGGCGATCGTGCGGCCCGACACGCCAGCGCGCAGCGTTAGCTCAACAATGCAGCGCTTTTCAGCCAGCGGCCAACGCTCACGAGGCGCGCGCGCACTTGGTGCTCTTGTTGCTGCCATGAAGACCTCACGATGGAAGGCACGTTTCCTCCGTCATCGCGAACGACAGTCCTCGCGCGCAAGACGGTCTTGAACAGCCGCTTACGTAATGCGCGTTCCTACCGCTCTCGTTGAGCGCGCTTGAACGGGCGCCGGGGAAGGCCGTCTCGACATTGATTGGGTCCCTTAGGCGACGCGCCTAGCGCATTGGTGCCGTTTGCGCCGCCTCGGTCCAGAATTTTAGAGTGCTTTGTGAAATTCCGTTCGCGCCGTTACTGCGTTCGTCAGCCTCTATCTCCGTCAGGCAGCGAAACAACGCCTGTGCCGCGTAATCGTCTCCGAGTAGCCGCAGTGACGTTAGGATTCTGGTGAGGCGCAAATGGTTGTGGTTTTCTAGTGTGAGCCAGGATCTGTGCATTGCAAACGACGTTGCCCGCACGATCGATCCTTGCGCCCATTCGAGGCTATAAAAGGTGAGCATTCGGCTGAGCGAGCGTCGCAACGCTGTTTGCAGATCATGGCGCTCGTGGAACATATCAACGGCTGATGCATTGAGGATAGGCGCCGTAGGATTGTAGGCGCTGCGCTGGAGCGTCGGGAAAAGCCATTGTATGTAGTCGTGATATTGTTCCAACTCCGTATCATTGAAGTGTAGAACATCATCGAGGAATCGACCACGATCGTCAGGAGCAGAGCCTTCGTAGAAGGTCACTACGCGCACAGCATCTTCGGAAGCGTTCATCGTTGCGATCGATAAAGCGTAAGGAGGCGGCGCAGCCCTTCCTTTGCAACGCGGCGCGTCACCTCAGGCGACTGTCCATCGGGTTGATAAATGATGATGCCTATGTCACCGATGCTCCCGCCTTCGGCGCTTGCTTTAGCTTGAAGGAGGCCCGCAAGGATCAATAGATAAGACAGTTCGGGCACGAGACCTCCGCGACCAGCTCCAAGCAACGGGAGGTAGACGCGCGGCACGCGGTTGTTGGCGACGATGCAACGCACCTCATCAAGCACCTTGAAAAGCGCAGCAAGATCGGCACGAGCGCCCTCACGCTCAGACGTCGCTGCTGCAAACACGATCCCGGCCACTTTCCCAAAAGATGGCTTTAGATAGACGCACGTCCCGACTTGGTAGCTCGTCCTCAGGCCGCTCTTCGTAGGCACTATCGAGGACGGAAGTGTTTTTAGGACGTCATTGCGCATGGCCTCTATGGCGTTTATCTCGTCGTTGCTGAAATGTTGGTGGAGAAATGCGCCGGCAACGGTCGCCCGGTCGGAAAAGCAGCTGCTATCAAAGAACTCGCCGCATGGAAGTACCACGACCGCCTTTTCGTCCGTCGCCAAATTTTCAAATCGGCCAAATGAAACCGACACTTTCTTTTGTCGAAACGTCGCTTCAAACCCGTTGGCGATGTCCTCGACCTTTGGCCTGCCATTTAGCGCAAACATATCGATGTCTAAGAGATAGGTTATGACCGCTGCGAGCAAGCAACCGACTCCTACGATAAGGAAAACCGGGTTGAGCGAGCTATGGAGTGGTTTCCAATCGTCAAATGTGTATTGTGAGAACAACACAAATAGAACACCGCAAGCTAATAGGAGTCCACAGAAGGGCTGTCCGAGTACTTTGGCTAGCGCCGACAACATAGCGGGTCCTTCGCCGCGTCGAGCAATCACCTTTCCCGCAACCCTGATCAACGGCGGGCACCGTGGCTCGGTCTCCTGTGGCAAACGCCACTCTCCAGGAGCAGTTTCATAAATACGGCGCAGGATCCCCCTTTTGGCGAGCGATAATCTGCTAGCTGAATCCGCTAAAGGATAACCCTGGCGCACCGACGCTGGGCCACAGTTTAGGGAGAGGGAACATGTCCCGCTGGAATTTTAGACGTTCGTTTCGCCTACTACCGGGAATCCGACTGAATCTTGGGTCGCGCAGTTTCGGGATCAGTTTGGGAGCAAAAGGCGCAAAGTTGGGAGTCAACTCTAAACGGGGAGCGTATAGTCATTTATCAATTCCGGGCACAGGGCTCTATAGCCGCACGTATTTCGGCAACGCAAATTCAACTGGTGTCCAAAAGAACGAAGGTGCCGCACGCGGCGGCATTCGGGGCATCTTCGAAACGTTACGCTCCTATATCAACCCGGTCAGGTATCCCGACAGCTCCGCGCTAATAGATACTCCACCAGAGGATCCGCCTGAAACGGCTTTGAAATCTTCCATAACCTCGGCTTTTTTGTATGACCACCTATCCGACCTCGAAGGTTGTACCGACGCCGACGGCGACCTCAAAATCACCCAATCAAGTCCGAAATGGATTTGCGACCTCTACGACGATGCCATGGCATTAGGTCCCTCACTCGTAGGGCCTCGCAACGATTGGACCGTTGATTTTGCGGGAAGGCGACATCACGTCAACGAGGATGGGATGTGGATACAGGTTCGCACCCCTCTGATGACTCTCATGTCGAATATTTACCGCGCAAAGAAGTCGTACGAGCAAGTGAAAGCGGGTAGCTTTTTTGATGACCATATAGGCATAGGAGGGCTACGATACACACTTGGACCTTGGAACGAGGGGCAGTTCGGGGTTGTAATCTTGCCGGATGGTAAGCCAATTAAAGCTGCGCCGTTTTTCGTTGAAGAGTTGGAGCCTGAAAGTAACCCCGATACCGGTGAAGCGAGTGACACGTACACATATCGCTACTTTGCAACAATCGAATACGCAGTCGCTCGTGAGAGCATCCATAAGACCTTCGATGTCATATTGCTTGCGGATGCGGACGAGTACCGTTTCAGATTTGAAAATGGCGTGCGCTGATGGAGCGTGAAGTGAAAACTGTTGCTTACCCCTCCCCGCGCCCCGAAAAAGGCGCGGAAGTGAGGTTGGACGGATATTTAATTGGACACGGGAACCCCTGGCCGAGCAAATCGAAGCGCGTCTGATTATATCGCTTGTTACGAGAGCTGGCTGCGAAAGCGCGGGAAATACGAGAAGCGAGACGGCGATACCTATAACACTCTTGCAATTTATTGTCGAACATGGCTAGGCGGCGTCCGCAATGTACGAAAACTTCTCGGGCAAGAGCACAGCAGCACAACGGCCTGGACGCGGGAGAGCGCATTGGATGCACTGCGCGAGTGGTATGAGGACCACGATAAGTCCCCAGGATCGGTCCTCGCATTGCACCAGAGAGGCAAACTCGCTCTGCCAGACGTGGAGCGGATAAGGGCTGTGCGTCTAAAAGCTGCGGTTACCGCACATGTTGGCAGTATGGCAACCGCCTGCGACGAGATCGGAGTTCGCCCAGCTCGCCGCTATGGCGACGAAGACGAGCGAGGCCCGCTGTTAGAACGTCGGCGTGCTTTGCGAGCCGATGCAACGTTGTAGTCGCGCTAGGCGTTCCTCGCCCCTTCCCTCGCGAGGCACCCGTGGTCGGTCAGCCCGATCCACGTCTGTTTAGCGCCGGACGCCTGCGCGTTGTCGAGCGCCTGTTACAGACGGGTCAAATTCAAGGGAGCCGCTGCGCCGCGCGCGCCCTAACGAGCGGGCGTAGCGTCTAAAACCCGCGGGCCGCCGCTTTTATGGGAGAGGCGGCGGCGCACTTCCCGGTTAAGCGTATGGGGGTGTTCAGATATCTCACCGCCGGCGAATCCCACGGGCCGGCACTGGTCGGCATCCTCGACGGCTTGCCCGCTCGCCTCAAACTCGACGTCGAACGCATCAACGTGGCGCTCGCCCGGCGGCAAGGCGGTTACGGGCGCGGCACCCGCATGAAGATCGAGCGTGACGAGGTGGAGTTTCTCGCCGGCGTTCGCGGCGGTTTCACGCTCGGGTCGCCGATCGCGGTCGTCGTGCGCAACCGCGATTACGAAAACGTGCGAGCCGTGATGGATCCGCTCCACGGCTCCGGAAAGCCGATTACCAATCCCCGGCCCGGGCACGCCGATTATGCCGGCGCGCTGAAGTACGGCGAGCGGGATCTCCGCAACGTCTTGGAGCGTGCCAGCGCCCGCGAAACGGCGATGCGCGTCTGCTTGGGCGCCATCTGCGCGCAGTTTCTGGAGGCGCTCGGGATGGTCACGCGATCGTACGTGCATCGCATCGGCGACGCAGAGGCTCCGCCGCTCGAGGATTGGGTTCAGGCCGACGTCGAGGCGAGCGAGGTGCGCTGCCCGGACGTTCCGTCGGCACGCGCCATGGTTGCGGCGATCGAGGCCGCCAAGGCGGCCGGGGATACGCTGGGCGGCCAGTACGTCGTGCGCGTGGACGGGCTGCCCGTCGGCATCGGCAGCAACCGGCAGCCGGATACGCGGCTCGACGGCCTGCTTGCGGGGGCCTTGATGGCGATGCAGACGGTCAAGGCCGTAGAGGTCGGGCTCGGCGCGGAGGTCGCCTCGCGGCGCGGTTCGCAAGCCCACGACATCTTCGCCTTCGGTGCCGCGGGAGTCGTGCGGGGCAGTAATAGAGCCGGCGGCATAGAGGGCGGCATGAGCAACGGGCAGCCGGTCGTCCTGCGGGTCTCGGTGAAGCCGATTCCGACCCTGATGAAGGCGCTCCCGTCGGTCGATCTGCACGCCGGGACCGCCGCGCCGGCCGCAATCGTTCGCAGCGATGTCTGCGTCGTCCCGGCGGCGGCCGTCGTCGGCGAAGCGATGGTGCGCTTGGCGCTCGTGGGGCCGCTTCTCGAAAAGTACGGCGGCGACTCCATCCCGGAGACGCTCGATAATCTGCGGCGCTCCGTCGCGGCCGCGGGTACGCTCTTCGAAACGCAGAACTCCGGCGCATGAAAAGACACGTGGCGCTGGTCGGCTTCATGGCTGCCGGCAAATCAACCGTTGGAAAGAAACTGGCGCGCAAGTTGAGATGCGCGTTCGTCGACGTCGACGATCTGATCGTCGCGCAGCACGGCCCGATCAGCGACATCTTCTACGCGCAGGGCGAAGACGTCTTTCGGCGGTACGAGTTCGAGGCGATCGAACGCGCGGTCGAAGGACCGCCGGGGATTATCGCGCTGGGCGGCGGGGCCGTCACGCACGACGAGAGCCTGAATCTGATCAAGAAGCGTACCTATCGCGTCTTCGTAAAGGTTCCCGTCGAACAGATTCTCGGGCGGCTGCGCCGGAGCCCGCGCGT
>JAJYFL010000002.1:268314-322721 GCA_021790935.1 bacterium | reverse complement strand
AAGGCCATCTCGGCTTACGTCGCTGACCACAACGCCGACGCCAAGCCATTCGTGTGGACGAAATCTGCGCGATCAATCATGGCGAAGATTCGCAAGTGTCATTCCATTTATGAATCGGGACACTAGTGACCGCTTCGAGTCAAGTCCGCGTCGGCGACGTCGTGGTGCTGACCGACGCAGCCGAGCAGCGCGCCGTCGCGAACCACTCGATGTGGAACGACGACTTGCGCCCCTGCTCGCTTGCCGAGCATTCATGGCCGGGCGGCAAATTCGCCTCGCTCTGGATCGGCATGTGCATCTGCCTGCCAACCTACGCGCTGGCCAGCGGCATGATCGCCCTCGGCATGAACTGGTGGGAGGCGGTGCTGACGATCTTGACCGGCAGTGTGGTCGTGATGGGCGCAATCTTGCTGGTCTCGCACGCCGGCGCGAAGTACGGAATCCCCTACCCGGTCTTCGCGCGGCTCTGGTTCGGCACGCGCGGAGCGCACCTCCCGGCGCTGGCGCGCGCGCTGATCGCCGCCGGCTGGTTCGGAATCAACTCGTGGTTCGGCGGCCAGGCGCTCGACGCGATACTCACGCGGGCACTGCCGTTCTGGACCGGGATCGCGCCGCACTTGGCGATCGCCTTCCTCGCCTTCTGGGCGATCAACGTCGCGATCGCGATGCGCGGCCCGCAGGCCATCGGGCGTCTCGCACAGATCGCCGCACCGACCCTCGCGCTCGGCGCGCTCGCGCTGCTCGTTTGGGCGATAACGCGTGTGGGCGGATTCGGTGCGATGCTCGCGGCACCCGCAACGATTCACGGAACCGCATTTTGGATGGCCTTCTATCCATCGGTCGTCGGCGTAATCGCGTTCTGGGCAACGATGGCGCTCAACATCCCGGATTACACGCGCTACGCCCGCACCCAGCGCGGACAGGCGCTCGGCCAGGTGCTCTCGATGCCGCTCGCGATGGCCGCCTTCTCGTTCGTCGGCATCGCCGTCACGTCGGTGACGGTCACGCTCTTCGGCACGGCGCTTTGGAACCCAGTCGAGCTGATCGTGAAGTTTCCGCCGGCGGTCGTCATCGTCGCCGGGCTGATCGTCATCCTCTCGTCGGTAACGATCAACGTCGGCGCCAACATCATGGCACCGGCGCGTGCCTTCGAAAATCTCTGGCCGCGCCGCATCACCTTCGCGATCGGCGCGGTGATCACGGGTCTCTTGAGCCTCGCGATGCAGCCGTGGTACGTCCTGGCCACCTTTTCCACCTATATCTTCACCTGGCTCGGGACCTACGGCGCGATGCTCGGAGCCTTCGACGGCATCGCCATCGCCGATTACTGGCTCGTGCGCAAAGGCCGGCTCGACCTCGCGCAACTCTATTCCCCGGCCGGTATCTACTCGTACGCCAAGGGTTTCAACATCCGGGCCGTCGCCGCGCTAGCCATCGGCTGGGGCGTCGCGCTGCTCGGGCTGGCCGTCACGCCCCTGCACTTCTTATGGAGCGGCGGCTGGCTCTTCAGTCTGCTCGGCGGCCTGGCCGGTTACTGGCTCTTGATGCGGAATGAAACCTCCGTGCTTACCCAAACACGGTACGACGAAATTACGGCGGTGGAGACGCCGCAAGCCCACCCCTCAACGACGTGGTCACCTCAGGAGGCATGACGATGAAGACACTCAAGAACAACTCCGAACGCGCGAAGAAGCATCTATTCGCCGCGCAGACGACGTACTACGAGCGGCCGCTCACGCTGGTCGACGGTGAAGGCACGCACGTCCGGGACGACGAGGGCAACGAGTATCTGGACGCCTTCGGCGGCATCGCGACCAACACGCTCGGGTACGGCGATCACGAAGTCGCACGAGCGGTGGCCGAACAAGCCAAGAAGTTGACCCACGTCTCGACGCTCTACCTCACCGACGAGATGCTCGATCTCGCCGAGAAGATCGCGGAGCTCGCGCCCGAAGGCATGACCAAGTCCTTCATGAGCAACTCCGGTTCCGAGGCAAACGAAACCGCCGCGCTCGTGGCTCGCACTGCAATGAAATCCGTCGATTTTCTCGCGCTGGAGCACGCGTATCACGGCCGCACGCTCTATACGGTCGCGCTGGCCGGGCAGAGCAACTGGCGCAACTTCGGACCGCAGATGCCGCACGTCGCGTTCGTGCCAAGCCCCTACTGTTATCGCTGCCCGATGGGCCTGACGTACCCATCGTGCGAGATCGCCTGCGCCAAGGCAGCCAAGCGCGTCATCGAGACGCAGACAAACGGCGCGCCGGCGGCGATGATCGCCGAGACGCTCGCAGGCGTCGGCGGCATCATCACGCCGCCTCCGGAGTACTTCAAGGTCCTCAAAGAGGCGCTGGCGCCGTTTGGGACGCTGCTCGTCGCCGACGAAGTGCAGGCAGGATGGGGCCGCATGGGCGACGGCATCTTTGGGATGGTCTCAACCTACGGCGTCGTGCCCGACATCATCACCTCGGCCAAGGGGCTTGCCAGCGGCCTGCCGATCGGCATCACCATCACCCGGCCGGAACTCGCCGACGTCTTCAAAGGCCCGCATATCAACACGTTCGGCGGCAATCCCTTGAGTTCGCGAGCCGCACGCGTGACGATCGAGACCATCGAAAAGAAACAACTGGTCGCGAACGCCAAGCGCCAAGGGAATCGCCTGCTCGCCGGCCTTCGCGATCTGCAGCGCCGCTTCCGGACGATCGGCGAGGTCCGCGGCCACGGCTTGATGATCGGTGTCGAGCTGGTGAAAGACCCCCAGAGCAAAGCCTACGCTCCCGCCGAGGCTACGCAGTTCCTGGAGGAGATGCGCAAGCGTAACGTCCTCGTCGGGAAGGGCGGCCGCTTCGGCAACGTCATCCGCATCCAGCCTCCGCTGATCTTCGACGACGCCGATGCTGCGGAGTTCCTGCACGCCTTCGAGGAGTCGATGGCCGCACTACCGGGATAGGAGCCTAGCCCGCCTCCCCCAAGACTCGCCGCGCCTGCGGCGAGTCTTGGTATTCTATGGTGAGAATCGAGCGCATGTGCGTGGCTGCGGCGCGTGCCGCCGGCGTCGTGAGGCGCTCCAGCGTCGTGTAACAGGAATAGAGCAACCGCGGCAGCGCGCGGTCTTTCGGGTAGACGCGGTGCAGATCGTCGATCGAGGCGGCCACTTGAACCGCCAGACCGCTCTCGCGGTTACCCCAGCCGACGTTGAGATACTCGTTCACGAGTTTGAGTTCGTTGGGAATGCCGATCACCGACATCCCTAACGGGCCGAAGTATTCGTCCGCAGGGGCCAGCGTCGTCATGTACACGTCGTGCGGCACGGCCTTCACGCTGCCGATGATCATCAGCGGGTCGACCTCCTTCAGATGCGCCAAGACGGTCCGCGCCTCCGTTTGCTCGGCTTGCGTGTAGCCCTCGGCAGCGTGCGCCGCGTTCTTCAGCACGCTCACGAACTCCGGGCCCCACGTCGTCGGCAGATTTCCGATCGGGAAATACGTCTCGTCGGCGTGCTCGATCGCGAGCGCCCTCCAAGACGGGTCTTTCGTGATGAGCCAGGCTCGCCAATCCGCCTCGACGCGGTCGAGCAGCGGAACGGCGTGGCGCGGGTACGCCAGCAGATTCGCGGCGGCATCCTGCGCCGCAAAGCGCGCGAGCCGCGCCGGATGGTCTTCGGCGTTCACGCGCGCAAGCAGTGCCTTCGCGTTGGCCTCCTCGGCGGCATCGGCCGGATTCTTGATGACGTACAGCGCCGCCTCACGCACGTACCACGGGACGGCTTCGTGATTGGTAAGCGGATCGTAATGCAGAGCCGTCGCCATCCGCACCGTCAACCTGCAGAGCTGAGCGTAGTTCGGGTCGTTCGGGCGCTGCAGCGCGTAGGCTCGCCCCGCCGCGAAGATCGCAGAGAGGTAGTACTCCTGATCTCGAAACCGCCAGCCGTGCGCCGCTCCCCGCCGGTAGGCTGCTTGCATCTGGTCGTAGAGTCTCTGCGGATCGTACATGAGTGCCGCGCGCGCCGTCCCCGGCAGCAGCACGGCAGCCAGGCAGACGGTCGCCGCTACATATTTAAAGCACGCTCGAATCATCGAGTACTAAACGCAGATTATTGCTGAAAAGTGCGTTCTTGAGTTCGCGAGCGATCCGCCGCCCGGTAGACATCGGCTCGGAATAATTCAAGTACGAATACGGCGATCCGTCGATGAAGAGGTTGGTGCCGGCGACGATGCGCGCCGAGATCTCCATCACGTAGAACTGCATGTCGGGCGTGATGATCGTTTCGATGCAGAATGCACCGAAAAGGCCCTTCGGTCCGCAGATCTCCTTGCTGACGCGGACGACGTCCTCGCCCATGCGGTAGGTCTCCGCAAGCATCGACTCGCGCAGCGAGACCGGCGAGTTGCCGACCACGACGTACGAGGGGCTCACGTCCATGCCTTCCTGCGCGGCGGCGGGAATCCGCCCCAAGGAATCGACGTTGGTTTCGTAACGCCGGTCCATGCTCATGATCTCGAGCTGATCCTCGAGCGGCGAATAGAAGTAATGGATGTAGAGCGGAACGCCGATGATGTATTCTTGGATGACGTACTGCTGCTTTAAGTGGGCGGCGCGCGTCTCGAAGTCTTGCGCGTCCCGAATGAACATGTAGCCCTTGCCGCCCTGCGCCCCGTACAATTTCACGATGACCGGGCGGTCGATCTCCGTGCCGCTCTTGAACTGCCGAGGCAGCGTCAGATTTGCGCGGGAGAGCCATTGCCGCTGCAGTTCGCGGCTCGCTTCCCAATCGAGGACGGCCTTGTTCCCGAAGTACGGAATCCGCATCTTCTTGTGATCGTCGAGCGAAAGATACGCGACGAACGACCCGTGCGGCACGACGATGATCTTGCGTTCTTCGAGCCGGTCGACGATGCTCGGAAAATCCTGATACCGCTCGATCGCGATGACTTCGTCGACGAACTTGAAGGAGCGGTAGAGGCGCTCCGTCTCGCGATTGGCGATCGCCAGCGTCGGGAATCCCTCGTCGTGCGCGCCCTTGAGAATCTGCAAGGCCGAGTGCGAACCGAGCGTCGCAATGGTGTATTGTCCGTCGTGCCGGCTCATTCCAGGATGGCCCTTTCGATCGCGGGATTGCAGAGCAGCGCTTCGACGGCCGCCCGTACCGTCGCCGCATCGGCCGGCGTATCTCCTTCGGTATAGAGCCGCCAACCCATGGAACGGCGCACGCCCGAACCACCGGCAGCCTCCGGCTCCCCGCGCAGCATCTCGATCCAGGCCTCGCCCGGGCGCGGCACGTTCTTCTCCAGCACCTTCAACTCGTGTACGTTCGGGTTGAAGAGCGCTTCGTTCCGCGCTATCCGCCGCACCGCAGCGCCCGCGTCGCCGCCGTCGTCGAACTGCAAGATCTGCGCGCGTTCTACCCGCGCGACGCGGACCCCTAAACGCCGCAGGGCAAGAAGCGCGGTGTAGGCCGCGTTGTCGGGGATCTTCAGCGCAATGGCGACGCTCCGCTCGCTCATGTGTCTTTCAACGCCTCCGCAAAGCTCGCGAAGAGCATCGCGCCCCCGGAGGGTGCCAGCACGTTCGCCCCACTCCGAAGATCCGGATGGTTGAACTCCCAGGCGTCGCGCTCCGGGTGCGGCATGATCGCGAGCACGTTGCCGGCTTTATTGGTAAGCCCCGCGCAGCCCAGCGCCGACCCATTGGGGACGGCGCGCGCGTCGACCGTTCCGTCGGCGTGCGCGTAGACGAACGCGAGATGGCCGCCCGCCGCGATCTCGGCGAGATGCTCGTCGTTCGCGGCGAGGCGCCCTTCACCGTGCGCCGCCCACGCGGGAATCAGCGCCTCCCTCTCGAGCGCGGCGGTGATTGCGCAGCGCGACGGTTCGATGGCGAGCTTCACGTGCACGTGCGTGCAGACGAACCGCGGCACCGGAGCGTTTCGCGTAAACGCGGCGGTCGGTTTGCGCACGGGACCGGTCCCGGGCACGAGCCCCGCTTCTAGCAGTATCTGCGCGCCGTTGCAGATGCCGAGCACCAATTTGCCGCGCTGCGCACCCTCGATCACCGCGTCCATCATCGGATCGTGTGCCGGTATCGCGCCGGCGCGGATGCGATCCTCGTAGGCGAATCCGCCGGGCAGCACGTACGCATCGTAGGACGGCAGGCTCTCCGCGTAACTCCATTGCACAGCGCGGGCATCCAGGCCAACGTCACGACAGATGCGTACGGTCTCCATCTCCGAATTCGTACCCGGAAAGACGAGCACCGCCACCTTCGCGCTCACGGATAGACCTCCGCAAGCGGCCGCCTCCACGCCTCGTGCAAGGGCGCGAGATCGAAGCGCTCCGCGCCGATCGCGATCGCGGGTTGGGCTATCGTCGTGCCGATCGCGCTGACGAACGGCGTGCCCGCGCACGCGCGATCGAAGGCCGCGGCATCGGCCACCTCCACGACGAAACCGCCGGCCTCTCCGAATAATGCCTCCAGGTTGCCGGCCGCACCGCCCGTCCACGCGCTTGGATCGTCGAGCCGCGCTCCAACCGTACGCCCGAGCTGAGTGACGGCCGCGAAGGCCATCTCCGCGATCGCCGTCGCGAGGCCGCCGTCGGAGATGTCGTGCGCGGCCAGGACCAGCCCCGCATCGATAGCGCGCGCGAGCGATTCGAGCTCGCCGCGCACGCGCGCGTATGCGATATTCGGGAGCGGCGCGCCCCGCACGCCAAGCACCTCCGCGAGTACCGAGCCGCCGATCGCGTTCTGCGCCTCTCCGATGAAATAGAGCGCCGAGCCGGGGCGCTTGAACGCTAGCGTCACGATCTTCGCAACGTCGCCGAGCGCGCCGGCGCAGGCTACGATCGGCGAGGCAGGTACGGCGTTGCCGCTCTTGGACTCGTTATACAGGCTGACGTTCCCGGAGACGTAGGCCATTCCGAGCTCGCGTGCGGCGACCGCTAAGCCGTCGATCGCCGCGACGAGTTCGGCATAGTGCTCGGGGTTGCGCGGATCTCCGAAGTTCAAGCAATCGGTCAAACCCAGCGGCCGTGCACCGACGGCCGCGACGTTGCGCACGCTCTCGATGACGGCGAGCTCGGCGGCGCGCCGTGCGTCGAGCCGCCCATAGCGCGGGTTCCCGTCCACGGAGAGCGCCACGCCCAATGGCGAGCCCGGAATCGGCGCGATCGCCCCGGCATCGGCGTACCCTCGTGGAATCACCGTCGTTCCGCGCACGACGCCGTCGTACTCGCGGTAGAGCGCTTCGCGCGAACAGACGTCGCGGTGAGATAGAACGCGTTCGAAGATATCTCCTACGGCACGCTCTCCGGCGATCCATCGCCGTTGCGGGTCTACGGCAGCCGGCTCCGGCACGACGGGCACGGGAAGGTCGTCGCGAATCGTACCGACGAGCAACTCGATCGGCACGTCCATCACGCTCTCGCCGCCATGCAGCAGCACGTAGCGCTTTTCGCGCGTCACCGTACCGATCGCAACGGCACCCGCGCCGCGCGCGATCTCCGGCAGCGAAAACTCCTCGTTGTAGATGCGCAGGACCGCCGGCGTGACCTCCGGCGGAAGCACCCAGCATAGGCGCTCCTGCGTCTCGCCGACCGCCAGCACCTCCGGGCGCATGCCTTGGATCGCCGCGCTCACGCGATCCAAGTCGACGACTGCGCCGAAGCCGCCGCTGCCGCAGAGTTCCGCGCTGCAGCCCATGATGCCGCCGGCGCCCAAATCCTTGAAGCCGGCAGCGAGCTTGCGTTCGCGCAGATACTCGAAGACGCGATAGCTCGCCCGCATGATGACGTTCTTGAGAAACGGATCGGGAACTTGCACCGCACCTCTGTTGGCCTCTTCGTCGCCTTCGTCCAGCCTCACCGACGAGAACGCGGCGCCGCCGAATCCCGATGCATCGGTCGCCTTCCCGACCAGGACGATCTCCCAGCCCTCCGCGTTCGGCGGCGCGCAGGAATGGATCACGTCCCGCTCTTTGACCAGGCCGAGCGCGACCACGTTGACGAGACAATTCTCGTCGAAGCGCTCGTCGAAATACACGTCGCCGGCAAGATTCGGCACGCCGATCGCATTGCCATAGGCGGCGATCCCATTCACGACGCTCCGGGCCACGTAGCGCTGGTGCGAATCGGCTCTCTCCGTGCGCCCCAAGCGCAGCGCATCCGCCACGGCGATCACCTCGGCGCCCATGCAGAGCACGTCGCGCACGATGCCGCCGACGCCCGTCGCCGCCCCCTCAAACGGCACCACCTGCGAAGGATGGTTGTGCGATTCGTGCGCGATGACGACGCCGTACCGCTCGCCGTTCCACTCCCCAACATGCAGGATGCCCGCATCCTCGCCGGGCCCTTGCATAACGTTCGGGCCATCCGTCGGCAGGCGCCCAAGCAGATGCCGGCTGCTCTTATACGAGCAATGCTCGCTCCACTGCGCGTCGAAGGCGCGCACCTCGACGCGGCTGGGATCGCGCCCGAGCCGCTCCGCGATGCGCCGCAGCTCGTCCACGCGCAACGCGAGCCCGGAGCGCGCCGCCGCCGATCCGAGATCGCCGTCGCTCACTCCGATCACCGGGAAGCTCGGATACGCCATCGCGCAGCAGGCTATGCGGTCTGCGAGCTGGGAGGCATCGGCAGCTGTGCGTTGAGCGCGGCGTCGGCGTGCAGCACGGCCGAACGGGCGTTGGTCTGCACGAGCAGCGTGCGACCGAAGAGCACCGTATCTTCGAGCGCGAAGATCTTGGCGCACTGCAGCGCGGCTTCGTCGGCATCGCCGTCGCCGTTCAGGACGGGGTTCGTCGTCGCACTCGAGAGCATCGCGTGCAGCGCCGCGTCGCCGGCGCTCGCCGCGACGTAGAGCAGGCGCGGGAACGTGGCGTCATGCTGCTGCGCGAGCTGCAGCACGTAGCCCGGGGTCTTGCTGGCGCTCGCGACGTGGCGGATCGCCGGAAGCCCGTACTGCCCGAGCGCCTGCGCGATGCGTTCGACGCGTTCGCTCTGATCGCCGTCGCCGCCGAAGATCGCGACCGTTCCGGAACGCATCACCGGGAACCCACCGACCATCTCGGCTACCTGTTCGTAGGCGCTCTTGACGCGCGCGAGCGCCTCCTCGTCGACCGTCTCGAGGTTGCGGTAGATCTGCTTGTCGAGCATGCGGTCTTCGCGGCCCTGGGGCCAGATGCGCCATGCGTCGTTGTCGATAACGTCGGCTATCACGAGCGACCCTTTTCCGTCTCCGCTGGCTATCCGCCCGAACTCCACCTTCGAATCCACGAGCAGCACGTCGCGCCGCCGCCATGCATGCGCCAGAATCTCGAAGGCGAGGCGAGCCATCTCCGACATGGCCGAGACCTCCGCCGCCGAAGCGATCCCCTGCGAGACGATCGCGTCCGGAGCGATCTGCGGATCGTGGTTGGCATCGTCCTTCACGAAGAATTCGATCATCCGCGGGATCAGCAACCCGCCGCGCTGCAGCCCGGGATTGCGGCGCGCGAGCGAGCCCGCGACCACGCCGCGGACGACGACCTCGAGCGGGATCATGTTGCACCGGCGCACGAGCATCTCGTTGTCGTCGTCGTCTTCCCCGCCGTTGACGAAATGCGTCGGCAAACCGCAGAGGTTCAGCAGGCGAAAGACGCGCGAGGTCGTCTGCGCCGCCAAACGTCCTTTCCCCGCGATCTCGTTGCGCCGGGCGCCGTCGCCGGCGGAGATGCGATCGGTCTGTTTGACGACCAGCATCTCCGGCTGCCCGGGGTGCTCGTAAAGGATCTTCGTCTTGCCGCGAGCGATCTCGATGCCCTTGTTCATTCTAAAGGCGCTCCGCTACACGCTCCGCGCCCCCCACTGCGTGGGGCCCCCGGCCTCATGGCGCCTTGTCGTACTATCATCTCGCACGCGCCCCGAGGGCGCCGCCAAAGGCGCTCCGTCATGGTCATCTCTTTACCTCTTTCTGAATCGGGAAAGGAGGGAGCGCATCGATGCGCGCCGCCAGTTCGCGCGCCCGCGCCGGTGCGGTACCGATATGCTTGCTCGGCTCGAGCATGCGCCGGATCTCGGCGGGGTCGATCCACGCGGTGAGCTCGCGGTCCTCCGCTAGCAATCGGCCGAGCGGGTTGTCTCTCCCCTGCGCGATCTCGTCCCACGACGTCATCGCCGCCGAGCGAAGCCGCTCGTGAAGGGCCTGCCGGTCGCCGCCGGCGCGCGCCGCCTCCATCATGACCGCTTCGGTTCCGGCAAACGGCCCGTAAGCCCGCAGGTTTTGCGCGATGCGCCTTCCATCGACGCGCAGACCGTCGACGACCTTCAGCGCGAGCTGAAGGATCTCGTCGGCGCACAAGAGCGCCTCCGGCAAGATGGTTCTCCGGTTCGCGCTGTCGTCGAGCGTGCGCTCGAGATAGTTCGTCGCCGCGTTCTGCCACGCGACCTCCGCATACGCCGGCAAGAGGCGCGCCAGCGACCCGATGCGTTCGCACAGGACCGGGTTGCGTTTGAACGGCATCGCCGAACTGCCCACCTGCGAAGCGCCGAAGGGTTCGAAGACCTCGCCGAACGCGGGCGAACTCAGGATGCGAACGTCGGCGGCGAACTTCGAAAGCGACGCCCCCAAGCCGGCCAAGGCGGAGAGCAGCAGGTAGTCGAGCTTCCGCGGATAGGTCTGCGTGCTGATCTCGCGTGCCGGCAGGCCGAACCGCTCGAGCACGTACGCCTCCATCTGCGCCGACTCGCCGCTGCCGCTCAGCAGATGCTCGTACGACGCCGCCGTTCCGACGGCGCCGCGCAGTCCCTTGGCCGTAAGGTTCTCGAACGCGAACCGCAGATGGCTTTCGTCGATCGTCAGATCTTGCGCGTACGCCGCGAAGCGATACCCGAGCGTCGTGGGCTCCGCCGGTTGCAGATGCGTCAGCCCCATGCACGCCGTCTCGGCGTACTCGCGGATCTTTACCGAGAAACGTGCGAGCAGAGCGTGCAGCGAGGCGCCGACGAGGGCCAGCGCGCGCCGCATGCGGTAGGTTTCGACCGTATCCTCGATATCCATCGAGGTAGCGCCGAGATGCAACTTTCCTCCGCCGACCGCCGCCTGCGAGGCATAGACGCGAATCTCCGCCATCAGGTCGTGCTGGATCTCGCGCTCGATCTCGAGCGCGGCATCGATGTCGACGTCGGAGGCGTGCGCCCGCAAATCCTCGACCTCCGCCGGGGAGACGAGCCCATAGCGAGACTGCGCCTCCGCGAGCGCGACCCAAACTTGGCGCATGAGTCTACGCCGCTCGAGTTCCGAGAACAGCGCGCGAAGTTCAGTCCGGCCGTATCTCCACGAGAACGGGGAAGCATACGTTGCATGGTCCATGGGTTGAGGGCGCCTTCGGTCCACGAGCGATTATCTCCGGCCGAGACCGGAGAGTTCTGCCGTCAGCATCTCGACCACCAAGCGCGGATCCTCCACCCTCCCGGTGACGATGGACTCGAATCCCCGCACGGCCCGCTCGTAGGCAAGCCGCGCGCGGCGCTCGCCGACTCGAGCCGCGATGGGCCGCAAAGTGCGCTCCCGCCACTGCGCGCGCGCGGGCAGCGTGCCGCCCTTGCGGGCGAGTTCCCAGACGAGGCCGCACTCGGTCGCCAGCGCCGCAATCAGCGGGATCGCCGCGCCGCGAGGGTCGTTTGCCAGCATCTCCTCGGCGATGCCGAGCGCTTCGGCGGTTCGCCCCTCGAGTAACGCGCCGGCATATCGATAGGCCTTGGGATCTTCGATCGAGAGGCTCTCGCGCTGCAGCGCGGCATAGGTGATCTTCTCCCCGCCGATCGCGAGCTTCTCGAGATCGTTGCGCACGGATGAGAGGTCGGCCTCACCGCGCGCGAGCTCGTCGACCACGCGCTTCTCGGCTTTCGCGTTCAGGCGTCCCAGCGTCTCCTCGATGAAGCGCGCGCGCGTCTCCGGGCCGGCCGTCGTGTCGATGCGCAGCGCGGCGCGGGCGGCCATCGCGCCAAACGGCTGCGGGCGCTGCGAACGCGGCGCCAGCAGATCCATCAAGACCAGCGTGTTCCCTTCGGGAACGGCCTGCGCCACTTCCCAGAGCCGCCGCCGCGGCTCTGCTTTCAGCGTCTGCGCGTCGAGCACCACGACCAGCCGCGAGCTCGCGAGAAAAGGCATCGCCGCCACCGCCTCGCGCACGCGCCCGGCGTTCTCGGCGTCCGCCGGGGAGAACCGCTCGAGGTTCAGCTCGCGCATCTCCGGCGGCAACACCCGGTCGACGAGCAGTTCCAGCGCCCGCTCCGCCAGCGCTCGCTGCGTCCCCTCGACGATGACGAGGCGGCCGATCGCCGGCTGCTTGTCGACGAAATCGTAAAACTTCACGCGATCTCCGCGATTCTGGGACGGTATTGGAGATCCGGTACCGTCTCCGCGTAGGGGGAGCGGATGACTCCATACTCGGTGACGAACGCGGTGATGAGATGCCCGGGCGTCACGTCGAAGGCGGGGTTGTAGACTCGCGTTCCCTCCTCGGCAACGCGAACCCCGGCGAAACACGCGACCTCCTCGGAGCCGCGTTCTTCGATCGGAATCTCCGCGCCCGTGGCGATCGAGAAGTCGAACGTCGATCGCGGCGCCGCAACGTAAAACGGAATGCCGTGGTGCGCGGCCGCTATCGCCAGGCCGTAGGTGCCGATCTTGTTGGCCGTATCGCCGTTGCGCGCGATCCGGTCCGCGCCCACGATCGCCAGATCGATGCTCTTGCGCTGCATCGCGATGGCCGCCGCGCCGTCGACCAGAAGCGTCGCCTCCACACCGGCGCGCGCGAGTTCGAAGACGCTAAGCCGCGAGCCCTGCAGCAGCGGGCGCGTCTCGTCGACGTACGCATGTATCCGGCGGCCCGCGCGTGCTGCGGCAACGATCGCACCAAGCGCGGTCCCTTCCCCGCCGGTCGCGAGGGGACCGGTATTGCAGTGCGTGAGGACCGCGGCGCGTTTCGGAAAGAGCTCGATCGCCGCCCGGCCGATGCGGCGGTCGATCGCGATCTGCTCGCGATGGATCGCCTCCGCCTCCGCGAGCATCTCCCCTGCGGCCAGCACGCGATCCACCGCCCACGCAAGATTGACGGCCGTCGGCCGGGCCGCGCGAACGCGCGCAGCTGCAGCCGCAAAAGCGGCATCGCCGGCGACGGTTCGGCGAAGCAACGCGACGGCGTACGCGCCGAAGATGCCGATGCAGGGCGCGCCGCGCACCGCCAGCGTTGCAATCGCCGCCTCGATCTCGTCGACGGTTTCGGCGCGCACGATGCGCACTTCGTGCGGAAGCAGCCGCTGGTCGAGATACTCGACCGCATCGCCGGTAAAGCGGACGGGGACCAACGCGTCGGAGCTCACGCTCCGGGCGTTCGGTTCACCGCCGCCACGGTCATTCCGATCAGTACGCGGCTACCGGGACGCGCGCCGCGAAACAGGGGCGGCAATAGATCGGCCGATCGCCGCGTGGGCGGAATGGGACGGTCGTCTCGGCGCCGCACTCCGCGCAAACCGTGGCGAAGCTCGGGCGCGCGCTCCCGGCCTCCCCGCCCGCCGCTTGAGCCTTCCGCGCCATGCGGCAGTCGCGGCACCGCTGAGGCTCGTTCGAGAAGCCCTTTTCCACGTAGAACTCTTGATCCCGAACCGAGAACACGAACTGATGGCCGCATTCTTTACAGACGAGCGTCTTGTCTTCCAACTGCGGAGCCCTCCACGACAGTAGCAGGCCCAAATCATGCGACTAACGTCGTATCGATTCCTCGCTTGTCCGGCTGGGCCCAAGACGCCAAGTATGACATCGCCTCAGAGTCACGACTCTAGGAGTTTGTCTGACTTATGCTGTTTGGATTGTAGTGCAATACAAGCAAGGACGATAACTTCGTTTCATATGATCGCGACGCGTAGTTTCTGATGCCGCCGAATGTGATTGGACTTTGATTCATGCCGGGCCGCTTTCTAGACGTTGCTTCGGGCAACCAGCAACCGCACTTCACCACGATCGCACGGTTCCGGCGAGACCATGAGGTGGCGCTCAAAACGAGCGTGACGGCGGTGTCTGTGAACCCTCAGGGCCTTGGGTCTTGCGCTGCCCTCGGACGTGGTTCAGGTTTCGCTCAACGCCACGGCGTACCGCGCGACCCCGCTTCACCGCATCGTGGAGGTCGTTCGTGCGCTGGCGGCGGAGGCGGGCGTCGCCGTCCTGCGCTGCGAACTGATCGGCTGTTTGCCGCGTGCAGCGGTCGCAGGCGCGGCGACCTACTACTGGGCGTACCCGAATCGGAGGTTTGATGAACGTCGAAGATCATCCGCTCGTCGATGATGTCAACGCGATCCATCAGGACCGGCTTTCCGCCACGGAGCGCATCTGCCGGCGGATCGCAGACGCGACCGGGGCGCCGCTCGCGTTGGTGCTGGCCATCGTTCTGCAGCTCGTCTGGCTGGCCGTCGGCACTGTCACCCACTGGGACCCATTCCCATTCGTCTTCCTGCTGACGTGCTCGAACGTCATCCAGCTGATCCTGATCTTCGTCATCGCGGTCGCGCAAAAGCAACAGACGCAGCACGACGAGATCCGCGCCGAGTCGGATCACGACACAATCTCCCGCTTGCTTTACCACCAGCAGGTGCAGGACGAGTTGCTGCTCCGTTTAGCGGAGCGGGCGGGCGTCGACATCGCCGACATCAAACCCGAAGTCGCTGCGCTTGGCGTCTGAATCTTGGAGACTTTCGTGAAAAAACTCTTCCCGCTGGCCGTGTGGCCAACGGCTACAGGTGATCGTCGTCGAGGACCGCGTCGCGCCGGTCGTTCACACCGCGATGTTGTACCACTTCGGTTCGTTCCACAAAACACCCGGGAGGACAGGCCTGCCGCACGCGCTGGAACACATATGGGGTGGGGCAAGACCATGATCATCCATTGCAAGCCGGTACGAGGGAATACGAATCTCAAAACGGTGATTACGGTAAGCGTGGCGTGCTTGGCTATGGTGATTTGTGCTGGCTGCGACATCAGCCGATTCGCTAAGAACTCTATTCCGCCGGGGTGCCACCTAGACAATATATCGAAGAACTTAGGGATTGACGGTGGACGCGTTACCATTATGCTCCGCGATCATCACATCTATCGAAGACTTAGTCTTGGCAGCATTGTCTCTGCCGGCGGGCACCCGGAGACTTACCGCGCAAACACAGGAGCGGTGGTGTGCCCGGTTGCCCGCACCGCGCAGGTCGTCGATATCGCGATTGACGTTGTCGGGCAGCCCTTCGAACAATTTAAGCGTCTGCGTTAGGTTGCGCAACGGCAGGGCGTACTTCAAGGAGAGCGCCAACAATGACACCTACGACGCCGCCGGCCGTCCGACGACGATCACGAATACCGACAACGGCGGCGGCTACGCCACCCGCTCGCATGAGACGGAAAATCGCCTCATCGGGCAGGCGCGGGGCGCTACTCGCCAGTGTGGCATTTTTTCTGGCGATTCACGCAGCAACGGCATCAGGGCAGCCTAAATCATTTCAGTCGTGCATGAACGCGGCGCAGACCCAACTTCAAATGGACACATGTGCTAATATTGAGCTTGCCAGTGCTGATGCTGCCGAGCAAGTTCTTTATCGTGAGGTATTGAAGGTGGCGTCGCATAGACCGGTGGGGCTAAACGAAGCGCGACATGCGGAAGCGGCCTGGATGGAATACCGCGACGCATACGTGCGGGCTATGTACCCCGCGCGAAACAAACTGGCGCGCTATGGGTCGGCGTATCCAATGGAGGTCGATCTCCTGCGCGCCCGTCTGACGCGTGAACACAGCGCGCAGCTGCGCGATCTCCTCGAGCAGTACAGTCGATATCGGTAGGAATCGGCGTCGCGAGGCAACGTACGGAGTGACAATGCCGAGTGCGGCAAGAAAGCCCGCTTCGCACGAGAAGCACTAGCCATGACGCCGTTCCTTCTCGTCGGAGTGCTCACGCTCGTACCGGCCCTTTAAGACGGAGATCTCTTCGAACCGGAGGATACGCATGTCTACTGATATGACCATCACTCAGTCACTGGAGTTTCAGCACAACTATAGCGTTGAGCTGGCAGATGAACTTCCTGGAAATGGGCGGAACACGTTCTGGTTCAAGCGGACAGGAGCGCGGGGTTCGGACGGATTGCTACTGAGGATCCGCACGGGTGAATTGAACTGGACGGGGGTCTTTGCGCGCGCAGGTGGCCAGCTGACAGGTTATTGGTCGCTACCCTCACCGTCGCACCTACTTGTTTGCTGCAAGGGGGCTGGGTACGTCGTTAATGCGAGTGATCCGAAAGACTGGAAGCCGGCCGTTTTTGTGCACCTCACTCAGGCCCTCAGCTCCGTCGCGGACAACATTGTCGTCGTCGCGGATTTCTGTTACGTTGCCGCGTATGGTCCTAGCGGTCTGCGTTGGAAAACGGATCGGCTGTCTTTAGACGGCGTCAGAATAAACGGTATCGACAAGGGAATCATTCGCGTCTCCGCATACACGCCGCAGGGCGACAGGTGGAACGCCGTTGCTATATCCGCGTCCGACGGTAGTCCCGTTTTCGCGGGAGAGTAGCGCTGTTCAAAAGGGGCCACTACCCATCAGCCCGGCGGCCAGTGCATCTGCCGCCATAGGTGTTCGTGGAGATGCCCGACGGTCTGTCCCCCGGCCGGGCCCGCGTTCACGACGGCGCGGCACTCTTCTAGGCCGAGCTCGCTGCCAAGCCGCCGCACGACGCCGAAGAGTTTGGCGACCAACGCCGGCGGTGCGGCCTCGACGAAGCGGGAGAGCAAGCCAATCTTGAGCAACGTGCTACAAGTGCATCGCTGTGGAGATCGAACGCCCATATCGACATCCTCGCATAGCGCGCATACGAAGGGATATGTACGTGATCGTTGCCGAGCTAAAAGCGCTATCGTCGCCGGACGTCCCAGACCTTCGATCGTTCGTCGGAGCAGGCTCATTTGCGCTGCTCGTCGAGGCGGAGATCGGTCAGTATGAAATGGCCGGTGGGGACTTATTCCATCTAGCGGTTATTTCGGAGGAATGGCTTGTCCAGCGTGTTCGACTTAGTGGCGGTTTGTTCTCGCACGGCTACTTCATAGTTGATCGCTTCGACTATCGGAGAATCTGGGATACCATCTCACGTTATTCCGCACGGTGTACTGGCGAATCGTGGAACGATGTGGTTCGGCAGCTCTGCCGGGTGATGACATGGGAGTTTGACAATTATCGTGATGCCACATGATCCTCGAGACGTCGGCAAAGGGCGCAGACTATAGCCGAGCCGCCGTGTCAAGAAAACGCCGCCCTACCAGCGGAAGCCGGCCGGTTCGCGAGGGGTTTCGCGGGGCACCTGGAGCAAGGCTGCGGCGGCGATGGCGGCGTGATACCCCTTGTCGCCTCGGGCCGGATCGGCGCGCTCTTGGGCCTGCGCCAGATTCTCGGTGGTCAGCACGCCGAAGCCGATCGGGACGCCGGTTGCGAGTTGAACGTTCATGATGCCGCGCGCGCACTCGCCCGCGACGTAATCGAAGTGCGGCGTCTCCCCGCGCACGACCGCTCCAAGCGCGACGACCGCATCGAAGCGATCCTGCGCGATCAGGCGGCCGGCCGCCGGCGGCAATTCGAAGCAGCCGGGAACGCGGTAGAGTTCGATGTCCTCCTCGCGGACGCCGCAATCGTGTAGCGCCCTGCGGGCCCCCTCCTCGAGCCGGTCGGCGATCTCCGCGTAGAAGCGCGCCGAAACGATCGCAAATCGCTTTCCCGAGCAATCCGGCGCGGGCTGCTCGCCTTCGGTTTTCACGTCGCCACCGCGTTCTCGTCGAACATGTGGCCGAGCTTGCGGCGCTTGGTATTCATGTAGTGTTTGTTGTACTGCGTCGGCACCGTCTGCAGCGGCACGCGGTCCACGATCTTGATGCCGTAGCCTTCCAAACCGTAGATCTTACGCGGGTTGTTCGTGATGATGCACATCTCTTTGACGCCCAAATCGCGAAGAATCTGCGAGCCGATCCCGTAATCGCGCTTATCGGCCGGCAAGCCGAGCGCGAGGTTCGCCTCGACCGTATCCGCCCCTTGGTCCTGCAGTTGATAGGCGCGCAGTTTGTCCGCCAATCCGATGCCGCGGCCCTCTTGCCGCAGGTACAAGAAGACCCCGCGGCCCGCCGCCGCGATGATCGCCATCGCACCGTCGCGCTGCGCCGCGCAATCGCACCTGATCGAGTGCAGGGCGTCGCCGGTCAAGCACTCCGAATGCACGCGCACCAGCACGTTTCGCCCGTCTTCGATCTCGCCCATCACGAGCGCGACGTGCGTGTTGTGGTCGATCGCGCTATCGTAGGCGTATCCGCGCCAGTGACCGTTCGCAGTCGGGAGGTGGAACTCGGCGATGCGCGTGACCAACTGCTCCATTCGCACGCGGTAGGCGATGAGGTCCTTCACCGTCACGAGTTTGAGGCCGTGTTTTTTCGCGAAGGCGACCAGCCCATCCAAGCGTTCCATCGTGCCGTCCGCGGCCATGATCTCGCAGATCACGCCGGCCGGATAGAGACCCGCCAACCGCGCCAAATCCACCGACGCTTCGGTCTGGCCGGCCCGCACCAGCACGCCGCCCTCGCGGGCCCGCAGCGGAAAGATGTGCCCCGGGCGCAGCAGGTCCGAGGGCCGCGTGTTCGGATCGACCAAGGCCGAGATCGTCGCGGCGCGATCGTGTGCCGAGATGCCGGTGGTCGTGCGGCCGCGCGCCTCCACCGAAACGGTAAAGGCCGTCTCGTGCACGGCACTGTTCTCGTCGACCATCTGCGGCAGGTGGAGTTCGTCCAACCGCTTGCCGGTCATCGGAACGCAGATCAGGCCACCCGCTTCCTTGCGCATGAAATTGATCGCTTCGGGCGTCACCATCTGCGCCGCCATCACGAGGTCGCCTTCGTTCTCGCGGTCCTCGTCATCGAGCACGATCGCCATCTTTCCCGCGCGGATATCTTTAATGGCGTCCTCGACGGCGTCGAAGGGTGAATTGCGGTCCAGCGTCTCGCTCAGCTGCGGCAGCACCTGGGTGAGCTTCTGCAGCGTCCGGTAGGAAGGCTCGCGCTGCCCCGACCGCAGGTAGGAGATCGCGGCCTCGGTCAGCCCGCTTCGTTCGGCCAGATCCGCCGCGCTCATATGGGTGCTTTCAAGGGCGGCGTTGAGCTCGTCGGCAAAGGCGTTCACCCGGCCAGCGTACCCCCGCGACTTAACAGATGTCAAGTTGTTTAGGAGAGGCTGGGCTCGCCGAAGTCGATGATGGGCTTCACGATGTGCGCGCCGGCCAGCGCCGCATAGGCGGCGGCCGCCTGCTCGAGCGGAAAGATCGAGGCTCCAAGCCGCTCGGCCGTCACGACCCCGGCCGCTACGAGCGCGAGCGCCTCGCGCGTATCGTCCGGACCGCACGAGTAGCTCGCCGTCAGCGTCACGTCGCGGAAGTAGAGATCGTCGGCATCGAATTGGAACGCGACGCCCGGCTCGAGCGGCGTGAACATCACTATCGTGCCGCCCGCAGAGACGGCGGCGAGCGCGTCGCGCAGGGCCTGCGGCGTGCCCGGGCCGCAGATCGCGGCATCTGCGCCCCGGCCGTCGGTAAACGCGCGTAGTTCGCGCTCGGCGCGGTCGGGGTGAACGGCATGCACGCCGCAGCGCGCGGCCGCTTCGCGACGCGTCTCCATGAAGTCGCTCGCTATGACGCGCGCCCCGCGAGCGGCGCCCGCGAGAGCGTGCATGAGCCCCATCACGCCCAGGCCGATGACGTAGAGACAATCGCCCGGGCGCAGGCGGCTGCGGCGCAGCGATTTACAGACGCACGCCAGCGGCTCCACCAGCGAACCGTCGACGAACGAAACCCCGTCGGGCAAGGCCAGCGTATCGGCGACGTTCTCGCGGGGAACGCGAAAGTATTCGGCAAGCCCGCCGGGATCGATCTTGCTCGCGCGCCAAACCGCACACTGCACGTAATCGCCGCGCTCGCAGTAGCGGCAGGCAAAGCAAGGCGCGTGATGGTGGACGAAGACCCGGTCCCCAATCGCGAACGGCGGCTGCGCGATTCCGTCCTGCGCGGGCCCGATCGCCACGATGACGCCGGCAGGTTCGTGCCCGAGCACCAGCGGCGCTTTGCGCCGTACGTACCACGCCATCACGTCCCCGCTGCAGATGCCGCTCGCGCCTGTCCGCACCAGCAATTCGCCGGGGCCGGGCTGCGGTATCGGCCGCTCCTCGATGCGTATGTCGTCGACGTCGTACAACACCGCAGCTCGCATGACGCTCACGGCTCGATCGCAAACTTGATGCCTTCGCCGCCATCCAGGCAGGCGAAGGCATCGGCAATCCGTTCGAGCGGAAACCGGCGCGAGATCAAGCGTTCCACGCCGAGCGTTCCCGACGCGAGCAAATCGAACGCGCGCCGCACCGCACCGGTCGTGAAGTGGAAGGGAGCGAGCAGGCGGACCTCGTCGTAGTGCAGGCGCTCCGCCGAGAAGCAGACGCCCTCGCCGGCCGGCAGACCGCCGAAGAACGAAACCGTGCCGCCGCGACGAACCAGCGACGGCGCCGCCTCCCAAGCCTCGGCCTTCCCGGTACATTCGATCGCGGCATCGGCCCCCCGTCCGCCCGTTTGGGCCGGCACGGCTTCGCGAAAATCGCTTGCTCGCCCATCGAACACGTGGCGCAAGCCAAGTTCGCGCGCCAGCGCCAAACGTTCCGGCCTACGCCCGATCAGCAGCGCAACCGCGCCCTGGGCTTCGAGCAGAAGCGCGTGCAGCAGCCCGAATCCGCCGTCGCCCAAAACGGCGACGGTCTGCGCGCCGGCGAGCGCCGTGCGAGCGCCTGCGTACAGGATATCGAGCGAGTGCACGACGCAGGCGAGCGGCTCGAGAAACGCCGCCGCAGCGTAAGAGATCTCCGGCGGCTTGCGATAGCAGTTGCGGGCAACGATATGCTCGGGAATCTCGACGTACTCGGCGTACGCGCCTAAGATCTTCGTGCGCATGACCGATTCGCAGAGCTCTTCTTCCGCCCGCTCGCACCAGTAGCAGCGCCCGCAGGGTGCCGAATGAACGCAAGCAACGGCATCGCCGATCGCGAAGGCCGGCGCGGTTTCCGCGGCGCGGGCCGGCCCGACGGCGACGACGTCGCCGGAGAACTCGTGCCCGAAACGCGTCGGCATCGGCATCTGCGGATGGCCGCGGCGATACGCCTTCAGATCGGTTCCGTCGGTGAGCGCCGCTCGGACGCGCACGACGATCGCACCCGGACCCGGCGCCGGTCTCTCGATCTCGTGCAACTCCAAACGCTTGGGAGCGACCAGCACGGCGGCGCGCATCGTCATGGCGTTCCCCGGACGCAAGCCACCAGAGCTGCTCGCAGATCCGGCGGCAGCGGGCGGCTGCGATGCGTCTTGCGGTCCATGCACGCTACCGTCAGCGTCATCGAGGCGCCGACCTCACCGGTACTCTCGTTCGAGAGCGTGGTGGTCCAGAGTACCGACGACGAACCGACTCGCTCGACGTGAGTGCGCATCAGCAGCCAATCGTCCATCCGCGCGGGCTTGTGGTAGCTCGCTTCGACGTGAACGCGCGGAAGCCACATGTCGTAGCGGTCGAAGATCTCGACGTACGGGAAGCCGATCTCGTTGAACATATCCATCTCGGCCCGCTCGACGAAGCGCTGATACGCTGCAAAATACATGATGCCGGCGATATCGATGTCGGCCCACTGCACCCGCTGGCGCGTCTCGAAGATGCGCGCCCCGGGCGGCGCGGCGTCGCGATACTTCACGCGCGCGCCTCGAAGATTCGCGCCGCGGCAACCGCGTAGCGCGCGACCGGGTCGATCTCCACGTTTACGCGCTCGCCCACGCTGCGGCGGCCAAGCGTCGTGCGGTGCAGCGTCTCCGGAACGAGCGCGACCTCGAAGTACTCGGCGCCCGTTCGCGCAACGGTGACGCTCACGCCGTCGACGCCGACGTATGCCTTCTCGCAGAGGCATGGCTCCAGCCCCGGCGGTAGCGCGATGCGCAGGCGCTCGCCTTGCCCTTCGGGCACGCGTGAGAGCAGCGCGGCCGCGGCGTCAACGTGGCCGTAGACCAAATGTCCGCCGACGCGGTCGCCCAAGCGCAGCGCGTATTCGAGGTTGACCTGCTCGCCCTCGCGCAGCCCGCCGAGCGTCGAACGTGCGAGCGTCTCCGGAACCACGTCGAAGTCGACGACGTTGTGATCGACGCGCGCCGCCGTCAGGCAGACCCCGTTGATTGCGATAGAGTCTTTCGGCTCGACGTCTTCGTCCGAAGCGTTCGGGCAGCGCACGCGCAACGACGCGCCGCCGCTGGTAAGCGGCGTTACGCGCATGACGGTTCCGGTATAGGCGATGAGCCCGCTAAACATCAGGTTGCAGCGATCCCGTAAGCAGTACGTCAGGCCCCAGCAGTTCGACGCGCTCGTACCGTAGGCCCGGTCGGATAGCCGAGAGATCCACGTCGCCCAGCGCGGGGACGGCGCCCTCGCCGCGCAGCAGCCGTGGCGCGATCAGCCAATGGAAGCGGTCGACGAGCCCGCGCGCGATCAAGCGGCTCGCGAGCGTCGGCCCACCCTCGCAGAGGAGGCTCTGTACGCCGCGGGCGTGCAGAGCGCGCAGCGCCGCCTCGAGATCGAGCTGGCGCGCGCGCGCGCCGCCCACGAAGATCGTCTCGGCCGCGCCGCCCAGCGCATCGAAACCGTCGCGCGCGCCTCCCGGGGCGAGCACGACGGTGCGCGCGTAGCCCGGATGCTCCTCCAGCACGCGGCTCGCCGGATCGATGCCGCCGCTCTCGCACGCTACGACGCGCAGGTAGTCGTGCAGGCGGTGGTGCGCCGGGCGAACCGTGAGCTGCGGATCGTCCACGCGCACGGTTCCCGCACCGACCATGACGGCGTCGTGTTCGATGCGCAGCTCGCGCACGAACGCACGTGCCGCCTCGCCCGTCAACCACTCCTGCCGGCCCGCTGCAGAGGCCACGTACCCGTCGAGCGACGCCGCCAATTTGAGCGTCACGAATGGCCGTTCGCCGCGAACCGCAACGGCGAAGCGCTCGATCAGCGCGCGCGCGCGCTGATCGTCGGCGATCTCCACCTCGATCCCCGCTTCGCGCAGGCGCGCGGCGCCGCGCCCGTCGGTTGCCGGATGCGGATCGGCGGCTCCGATGACGACGCGCGCGATGCCGGCGGCCACGACGGCACTCGTGCAGGGGGGCGTGCGTCCGGTGCGATCGCACGGTTCGAGCGAAACGTACAGCGTCGCTCCGTGCGCACGGTCGCCGGCAGCGCGCAGAGCGTGCACCTCCGCGTGCTCCTCGCCGGCGCGATGGTGGTAGCCTTCGCCCAGCGTCTGCCCGTTGGCCACGACGACGGCACCTACCGTCGGATTCGGCGTGGTATTACCTATCGCGCGCGCGGCGAGTTCGCATGCGCGCGATAGGTAGATGCGATCGAGCGCGTCCAGAGGGGGTATCGTCCTTTCTCAGGCCCAGGCGACGACGACCGCCTCATCGACGATGCCGCCCGCCGCGCGGAGGGTCGCCGCGCAATCTTCGAGCGTGGCGCCGGTCGTCGCAACGTCGTCGAGCAAGACGACGCGCCGGCCGCTCAATGATTCGCCGCGCCAGGCGAATCGCCCGCAGGCCGCCAGCCGAGCCGAGCGGTCGCGACCGCGCTGAGCGTCTCCCGCGATCTGCTCGAGCGAGGGTAGGACGCACGCGTTCGCGCGATCCGCCGCGATCTGCGCTAAGAGCGCAGCCCCGTCGAAACCGCGCTGTAGGCGCCGCGCGCGCGTCGTCGGCACCGGCACGAGTACGGAGGCCGGCTCGACGCACGCAGCCAGGCGCCGGCCGAGTTCGCCCGCCACGTCGCGCCGCCCCGCTTTCAGCGCCAGCACGGCCTGCCGCAACGACGCTTCGTAACGGCCCAGCGCCGCGAGGCGCAGCGTTGGAAGACGCGCGGTCACGCGCGCGGCGCCCTCCGGCGCGCAGCGATCGCACAATCCGCTGCCGACGGCGTTACAGACCGCGCATTGCGGCGGAAAGAGCGTCGCGAGAATCGCGTACAACACGCTCGCCGTTCACGACGAACGGCGCACCGGCAAGCGGTTGCCGGAGGCTCCTAGACCGGCGACTCTCCCGCGACGATCGCTCCGTCGAGCGTCGTCCCGTCCGCCACCTGATAGCCGATGCCGACGATCGCGTCGCGCAGCGCGGCACCCGCGCCGACCGACGCATTCTCCCACACGATCGATCGCTCGATCGTCGCGCCCACACCAACGCGCACGCCGTCGCCGATCACCGATGGCCCGACAACGCGCGCGCCCGTCTCGATACGCGCGTTGCGCCCGATCCAGACATCGCCTTCGACGATCGCGTCCGGCGCGATGCGCGCGCTCGGATCGGCACCGCTGGCGCGCGTATCGGGGATGCGGAACGCCGCGCAGAGCACGTCGTTGGTCGCGCGCCGGTACTCGGGCGGCGTCCCGATATCGCACCAATACGCGCCGCGCGCGTCGAAACCGTAAAACGCCGCGCCCCTGCCCTGCAGCGCCGGGAAGACGTCCTTACCGAAATCGTAGAACTCGCCCGCCGGAATGTGTTCGAAGATCTCCGGCTCGAACGCGTAGATACCGGTATTGACGAGCTTGCTGCGCTCGGTGCCCTTCGGCGGCTTCTCTTGAAACCCGGTGATCCGCCCCACACCGTCGGTGACGACGACGCCGTAATGCTCGACCTCGTCTCGCTCCACCAGACCGATCGTCGCGAGCGCGCGCCGCTCTCGGTGTGCGGCGAGCAGATTTTCCAGCGGAAGATCGGTGAGATCGTCGCAGCCGACGACGACGAACGTACCGCTGGAAAAAAACGCCTCCATCTGCTTCACCGCGCCGGCACTTCCGAGCAGCACCGGTTCGTGCAGGTACTCCAGGCGCACGCCAAATCGCGAACCGTCGCCGAGCGCGCTCCGAATCGCGTCGGCCAGGTAGTGCACGTTGATCGCGATCTCGTCGAAGCCGGAGGCGGCCAGATACCTCATCAGGTGCACGGCATTGGGCTCGCCGGCGACCGGCACGAGGGGCTTCGGGACTTGTTTCGTCAACGGGTAGAGGCGCGTGCTGAGCCCACCCGCCAGTATCATCGCTCTCACGAGATCACGTCTTTCCTTTCGAAAAGCGTGCTCGCAGGCCATCGCCCACGATCAGCAGCACGAAATATGGAAGCGCCAATTGGCGCCGCCACCGCTTGGGTTCCTTCAGCAGACGGTACAGCCATTCCAGACCCAGGCTCCGCCACGCCGCGGGCGCGCGCCGTACGCCGCCGCTCAAAACGTCGAACGAGCCGCCGACGCCGATCCCCGCACCGCAGCCGGTTCGTCCGAGGTATTCGGCGAGCCAGTACTCCTGGCGTGGCGAACCGAGCCCGGCCAGCAGCAATTGCGCGCCGCTGCGGCGGATCCGCTCGCAGACCGCCGGCGACTGCGGCGGATCGAAGAATCCGTCGTGCGTGCCGGCGATCGTCATCTGAGGGTAGCGCCCCTGCAGCGCGCTAGCCGCGCGCTCGGCCACGCCCGGTGCCCCGCCCAAGAAAAAGATGCGCAGACCGCCCGTTGCCGCGCGCGCGCAGACCCGTTCGATCAGGTCGATCCCCGTAACGCGCTCCTTCAACGCGGCTCCGCGCGCGCGCGCCGCCGCGAGCAGGCCGACCGTATCGCAGAGCGAGAGCGCGCAGCCGTTGACGATGCTGCGGAAACGCTCGTCCTTCTGCGCGTGCACGATCATCTCGGTCCCGAGCGTTACGATCTGTTCGCCGCGCCCCTCTCGCGCGTATCGCACGATCGCATCCGCAGCCGCGCCGGCGTCGAGCAGATCGAGCCGGCAGCCCAAGATCACCACGCCGCCGCGCCGTTCAACGGTAGGGCTCGATCAGCGGGCCCAGCCGGTCCGCAAGCGCTTGCGGCATCGCATCGAGCGGCAGCCGACATGCGCCCGCTGCGAAGCCGACGCGATTCATCGCCCATTTCACCGGGATCGGATTGGTCGCGGCAAACAGCGCATCGAAGAGCGGCACGAGCGAAAGGTGGATGCGAGCGGCCTCCTCCACGCCCCCAGCTCGGTAGGCGTCGTACATACGCCGGTACTCTTCCGAGCAGAGATGCGACGCGACGCCGACGACGCCGTCGGCGCCCATCGCCAGGCACGGCAGGAAGAGATGGTCGTCGCCGCACCATACGCGCCACCCTTCGGGCCGCTCCCGCAGCAGCATCGCGATCTGTTTGAGATCGCCGCTCGACTCTTTTACACCGGCGATGTTGGGGTGACGGCGCGAAAGTTCCATCAGCGTCTCGGGGAGCACGTTCGCGCACGTCCGCCCGGGAATATTGTAGACGACGACCGGCAGATCCGTCGCGCCGGCGATCGCGCCGAAATGCGCGAGCATGCCGCTCTGCAGCGGTTTGTTGTAGTAGGGAACGACCGCCAAAATCGCATCGGCGCCGGCCGCCCGCGCTTCTCGTGCCGCTGCAACGGAGGCTCTCGTATCGTTGGTTCCGGCGTTGAGGATCACCGCAGCGCGGTCTCCGACCGCCTCCTTTACCGCGGCGCAGAGGCAGGCGCGCTCCCCGTTCGAGAGCGTCATCCCCTCGCCGGTCGAGCCGGCGACGACCAGACCGTCGTTCCCGCGGTCGACGAGCCACGCGGCCAGCCGCGCGCCTTCGCGTGCGTCCAGTTCGCCGCGCGCGTCGAACGGCGTCACCATCGCCGTGAGGATCGTACCGAGTTTCACGATGGCGCCTCCCGTTCGATGCGGTCGAGGTGGAACCGGTCGTGCACGACTTGCTCGGCGCGCCGCGCATCGGCGACCGGCACGAGCACCGAGACCGTGATGTTGCTGTCGGTGCAGTGGATGATCTCGACGTTCGCTTCGGAGAGCGCCGCCACGATCGCGTGCACGACGCCCGGAAGATACCGCATCCCCGAGCCCACGACCGAGAGTTTGGAGCAGCCCTCACGCACGCGCACGGCGACGTTCAAATCGCCCAGCAACTGCCGGATCTCAGTGCCGCGATCTCCTTCGACCACGAACGCCACGCCCGCCTGGTTGATCGTCACCTGGTCGATCGAGATGCCGCCTTCGGCGATGCGCGCGAACATCTGCAACTCGGTCTCCATGCGGCGCTTCGGATCTTCGATATCGCCCCGAATCACGCGAATCCACGTGACGCGCCCCGAGGCCGTGACCCCCGTCACGGGCCGCTCCTGTTGGACCGTGTCGTCGACCGTCGTCCCGACGCCGCTCCGCAAGCCTTTGATCGCATACGGCGTCTGCGTGCGCCGCGCGAACTCCGCCGCCTTGTAATGCATGATCTTGGCGCCGTGTTCGGCGAGCTCGGTCATCTCGTCGAGATGCGCCCGTTCGATCGTGTGCGCGCCCTCGATGCGCCGCGGATCGCCCGTCATAGCGCCGCTCACGTCGGTGTAGATATCGATGCGTTCCGCTCCCAGTGCGTGGCCGAGCGCTATCGCCGTAAGATCGCTTCCACCCCGGCCGAGCGTCGTGACGACGCCGTCTTCGGTCGCCCCTTGGAAGCCCGCCACGACGGGCACGCAGCCCGCCTCGAGCACCGCCAGAACCGCCGCCGGCTCGACGCGCAGCACCGTGGCGTTGCCGAACGCCGCGTCCGTCACGATCCCCGCCTGCGCGCCCGCCAGCGCGATCGCGTCGAGCCCGCGAGCGGAAAGAGCGGCGGCGAAGACGGCCGCCGATATCAGCTCCCCGCACGCCAGCAGCGTATCTGCATTGCGCGTGCCGCCGGTCTCTGCGAGCAGCGCGAGCAGCGTGTCGGTCGCATACGGCTCGGGCGCGCGCCCCATCGCGGAGACCACGGCCACCGGCGCGTAGCCTGCGGCGAGCGCTTCTTCCACGCGCCCGACGGCTACGCCCCGAAGTTCGGGCGTTGCCAGCGACGATCCGCCAAACTTCAGGACCGCCGGCCGGCGCGAGGTCATGCCGAGGTTACCGCACCGCGCGCGATCGCGAGTTCGAGAATCTGCACGGCGTTCGTCGCCGCGCCTTTGCGCAGCTGGTCGCCGACGATCCACATCTGGAAATGCCGTTGCGGTTCCCGCGGATCCGGCTCGAGCGCGGCGCCGCCGCGCAAGCGAGCGACGTGAACCGCATCCGTGCCCTCGACCTCGCGCGGGGTGACGATCCCTTCGGCGTGGTACGCAACGCCGGGCGCGCGCTCGAACGCAGCCGCCAACTCCGCCACCGACGTCGCGCGTTCCGTCTCGAAGAAGACCGCCTCCGAATGTGCGGTCCGCACGGGCACTCGCACGGAGGTTACCGCGATCGCAAGGTCCGGCAGATCCAAAATCTTGCGCGTTTCGGCGCGCACCTTGTTCTCTTCGCCGCTCCAACCGGCGGCGTCGAAGGATCCGATCTGCGGAATGACGTTTCGCGCGATGGCCGTGGCAAAAGCCTGCGGATGCGGCTCCGGCCGGCCCTCTGCGAGCGCGCGTTCGCCGGCGGCCAATTCGTCGAGCCCCGCTCGGCCGGCGCCGCTTACGGCCTGATAGGTTGCGACCTGCGCGCGCACCAAGCCCGCCGCGGCGCGCACCGGAGCCAGCGCCACGCATAGAATGATGGCGGTGCAGTTACCGACCGGAAAGAGGCGGTGCGTCGGCAGCACGGCGTGCGGATTCACCTCCGGAACGATCAGCGGCACGCCCGGCTCCATGCGATAGGTCGCGCTGTTGTCGATGACGATCGCGCCGCGCTCCAGGAGCGCGGGGACGTATCGTTCGCTCGCCTCGTCGGAACCGGCGAAGAAGACCGCATCGTATCCGCGCAGCGCGGCCTCGCTGGTCTCGTGCACGTCGCAGCGCCGTCCCCGAAAGGCCGCCGCATCCGGACGAAAACGCGAGGCGAAGGCCCCGAGCTCGCTCACCGGAACGCCACGCTCCTCAAGCACGCGCAGCAGCGTCTCCCCCACGGCCCCCGTCGCCCCAACCACCGCAACCTTCACCGAACCCCCCTCATACATCGTCACTGACCTGAAACTGGCGCATCCGCGCTGCGCGCTTCGCGCATTTTCATCCGCTTCCATGTGGCCCTTTCGGGCCATGGGTTACTAATTGCAGACCCACGGAGAGTCCACGCAGCTCGCGCACGTGCCGAACCGCGTACACGATACCGGCGGCAAACGATTCGCGTGAAAGCGAATCGTGCCGAATCGTCAGCACCTCGCCCGTATTGCCGAAGAGCACTTCCTGATGCGCGACGGCTCCGCGTAAGCGCACCGAATGAATCGGAACCTCCGCCGGCCCGCCCGCCGCGGCGATGCGCTCGGCGGTGAGCTTCGCCGTTCCGCTGGGTTTATCGCGTTTGCCGTCGTGGTGGATCTCGACGATCTCGGCCGTGGGAAAGAACCGTGCCGCCTCTTCCGCGAAGCGCATCATCAGCACCGCGCCGATCGCGAAGTTCGGCACGAGCATCGCGCCGACGCCGCGTTCGACCGCGGCGAGCTCGAGTTTGCCGCGCTCGCGATCGCTCCAGCCCGTCGCACCGACGACGGGGCTCACGCCGTGCGCTATGGCCGAATGCGCGACCTCGAGGGTCGTAGGGTAGGTCGTGAAGTCGACCAGCACGTCGGGCGTAGCGGAGGCAAACAGCGTTTCGAGATCGTCGACGATGCGCTCTTGGGGGACGCACAGGCGCGCGAAACCGCCGGCGTATTCGAGACCCTCGGCTTCACGCACGGCCGAGCGCGCGATGGTCCCCATGCGCCCGAGCGCCCCTGCCACGGCGACTCTGATCATCTGCCAAACGGCTACGGGATCTAGATTTTTTCGAGCGGCGCGTACTTGAGCATGACCATCTTCTGCCCGACGTTCGGAAAGTTAATGGTCACGAGGCCGTCGCCCCCCGCACCGATGACGTTGGCGATCTTCCCCTCGCCCCACTTCGGGTGCCGTACGCGGTCGCCCGGTTGCAGATCCATGCCGACGCCGGCACCGGCGCTCTCGTGGATCGCGACCTCGCGCCAGCGCCCACCGGCCGGCCGCGGTAAGACCACGCCGCCCAGCATCTCGATCTCGGGCATCTCTTCCAAGAAGCGCGATTTCGGATGAGCGAAGGTGTTGCCGAAGAGCGTTCGCCGTTCGGCGTAGGAGAGGAAGAGGCGGTCCATCGCGCGCGTCACGCCAACGTAGGCGAGGCGGCGTTCTTCTTCTAGTTCGACCGTATCGACGAGCGCTCGGCTGTGCGGGAAGACGCCCTCCTCCATGCCCGTGAGAAAGACGTTCGGAAACTCCAGGCCTTTCGCAGCGTGGAGGGTCATCAGCGTCACATACGATGCGTCGTCGTCGAGCGTATCCAGGTCGCTGACGAGCGCGATGTTGGCGAGAAAGCCGGCCAGCGTCGCCTCCGGCTCGGTCGCTTCATACTCGCGCGCCACCCCGACTAACTCTTGGAGGTTCTCGAGCCGAGCGCGGGCGTCGACCGTGTCCTCGTTGCGCAACTCGCGCAGATAGCCCGAGTCCTCCATCACGGCGATCAGCAGATCGGCGATCGAACAGTTACCGAGGCGCTCGCGCAGCGCCGCGACGAGCTCGGCAAAGCGCTCGAGCTCTCTAATCTTCTTCGGCACGGCGTGTTTGAGGAGTTCTTTGTCGAAGATCGCCTCGCCGACCGACGTGTGCGCCGCCGTGGCAAACTGCACCAGGCTTGCGAGCGTCTGCTGGCCGATGCTGCGCCTGGGAACGTTGACGATGCGCTTGAACGCCAGCGCGTCCGCAGGGTTCATGACGTAGCGCAAGTAGGCGATGATATCTTTGATCTCGCTGCGCGCGTAGAAGCCAACCCCGCCGACGACGCGATACGGTATGCCTTCGGAGAGCAGCGCCTCTTCAAAGACGCGCGACTGCGCGTTGGTGCGGTAGAGGATCGAGAAATCCTTATAGGCGGAGCCGTCTCGAACGAGCTCCTTGATCTTCTCGACGACGTAACGGGCTTCGGAACGCTCCGTATCGGCACCGTAGGCCGAGACCGGCTCGCCTTCGGCGCGCTTGGTATGCAGCGTCTTGGGCGCACGCGTCTTGTTGTTGGCGACCAGCGCGTTGGCGACGTCGACGATCCGCTGCGAGCTGCGATAATTTTCCTCGAGTTTGAAGACCGTAGCTCCCGGGAAATCCTCCTCGAAGCGCAGGATCATGCGATAGTCGCTGCCGCGCCACGAGTAGATCGACTGATCGTCGTCGCCGACGACCGTGACGTTCTTGTGGTCGGCAGCCAGCATCGAGATGAGCCGGTACTGTGCGAAATTAATATCCTGGTACTCGTCGACCAGCACGTACTGAAACTGCTTGCGCCATTTCTTGCGCGAGGCCGCGTCCTTTTCGAGCAGCTCGATCGTTCTCACGATCAGGTCGTCGAAATCCAAGCTGTTGGACTCGTGCAGGCGGCGCTGATACTCCTCGTAGACCTTGCCGAAACGCTCGCCGATCGCCGAGCTATTCTTCTCGCTGTACTGGTCCGGCCAGATCAAGGCGTTCTTGGCCCGGCTGATCTCGGTCAGCGCGGCGCCCGGTGCGACCTGCCGCTCGTCGTAATCCAGATCGGCGACGATCTCGCGAACGATCTGGCGCTGGTCCGTATCGTCGATGATGGCGAAGTTCGGCGAGATGCCCGCCCGTGCGCCGTCGCGGCGCAAGATGCGCACGCACATCGCGTGAAAGGTGCCGACCCACAGATCGCGCGCGGCCGCACCGACCATGCGCTCGAGGCGCCGCTTCATCTCCCCCGCCGCCTTATTGGTGAAGGTCACGGCGAGAATGCGATCCGGCGAGACGTTCAACTCGTTGAGGAGATAGGCGATGCGGTGGGTGAGGACGCGCGTCTTCCCGCTGCCGGCACCGGCGAATATCAAGCAAGGGCCATTCGTATGCCGAACGGCGGCAGATTGTACGTCGTTGAGGGTCTCGGTCTCCAGGATCATGCTATAGGTATTCGACGGGCGCGCAAAAACGGCCTAGGAGTGCGTCGGAGAGACTCCGGGCGACGCTACCGGGCGACTTCGAGCACCTTCACGGGGCGAATCTGCAGTGCGTAGGAGCTCGCGAGATACGCAAGCGTCGACTCCGCACCCATGTTTGCGCTGGGTCCGGAGGCCTCGATGCCGTCGGCGCAGCCGCCGCGACGGACGAGCACCGCGCCGGCGCTGTTGCGCCCGTAAAACCACTCGAGCCCGACCTGCGCCGCCGCGCCGAAGGCCGGGTCGCCGGTCGCTTCGCGGGCGGCCAGGGCCGCATCGATAAGCGCGGCGGCCTCCAGCGGCTGCTGGCCGTAGCGCGCGCGGGGACCGCCGCGCCGGTACCAGCCGTCGTTTCCGATCGGCACGAAGATGCCGTGCTCCACGGTCGTGCGTTCGTAGAAGCCGAACGTGCGCAGCCCGATCGCGACCAATTCGTCGTCGCGCAACGCGAGACCGGCGCGCAGCATCGCCTCCGGCAGGCGTGCGTTGTCGTAGGTCAGCGACTCCTCGAACCACTGCCAACCGCCGTCTCGCGCGTCCATGTAGCACGCCTTGAGCGCATCCGCCTGCGCCCGCATCGCCACAGCGTAAGATCGGCTGCCCTCGGGGCGCCCCTCGGCCTCCCAGGCATCCGCCAGCCCTACCAGCGCGTAGGCTCGCGCCCGCGGGTACGAAAGCGAGTCGAGTGCGCCGCAAGCGCGGTCGAACAGCTGCTTCGAAACGCTGCGCCAGCTCGCTCGCGGCGCGTAACGCATGGCGTACCCAAGCGCGCGCATCGCGCGCCCGAACGAATCTTCGCTCCCCACCGTGTCGAGCCACGCCCGATCGAAACCCATGAAGTTATGGAAGCGGCCGTCAGCGGTCTGAGCGTCGTGCAAGAACGCCAGGTAGGTCGTCGCCATGCGCGCTGCGACCGCGCTCTGCGGCTCCGCTTCGAGCGCCGCGAGCGCGACGGCATACGCGCGCGCCACGTCGTCCGTGCAGTACCCGGTCGAGCGGTTCGGCACGTCGTGCGTCGCATGCTGGATGATCCCCGTATCGTCGCTTAACGCCGCCAAGTGCTCGAGCGACGGAGGCGGGTACGGCTCGTCTTTCCTACGCAGAGGGCACCAGCTCCATCTGCGGCGCGAGATCGAAAAAGAGTTTACCGTACTCGATCGAGACGTGCGGCCACGTCATCTGCCGCCCGAAACGGTACGCGCGGCGCTCGGTTGCGCGGCGGAGCGAGGGATCTTCGAGCAGTCCGATGAGGTTCTGCGCGATCGAAGACGCGTCGCGGAACCGGCAGAGAAAACCGCGGCTACTGGAGAGCAGCTCCTGCGCGTACAGGTACGGCGTGGAGACGATCGCCTTGCCGCAGCCGACCGCATAGGCCAGGGTGCCGCTGACGATCTGCACGGGATTGAGATACGGCGTCAGGTAGATATCGGTCGCACCGAGATAGGCGACCAACTCGTCGAAATCGAGGTACTTGTCGACGAGCTGCACGTTGCGTTGCAGGCCGTACGCGCGCACGAGTTCGAGCAGCGATTCGCGATACGATTCGCCTTCGTGGCGCCGCACCACCGGGTGGGTCTGCCCCAAGATGAGATAGAGCGCTTCGGGATGCTCCCGCACCACGGCGCGCATCGCTTCGATGGCGTATTCCAGGCCTTTGCCGCGGTTGATTAGGCCGAAGGTCGAGATCACCAGGCGCTGGCCGATCCCGAACGAGGCTTTCGCCGCATCCGTGTCGTGAAACGGAACGTCCGGAACGCCGTGGTGAATGACGCGCAGTTTGGACCGGTCGATGCCGTAGGCGCTTTCGAGGAGTTCTCTTCCGGTTTCGGAGAGGGCGACGACCGCGGAGGCTCGCTCGCCGATCGCGCGGGTTACGCGGAGCATCGTCGCATCGGGCTCCGGCAGCACGGTGTGCAGCGTCACCACGACCGGTTTCTCGATAGCATCCAGGGCATCGAGCAGCCACTCGCCGCGTTCGCCGCCGAACAAGCCGTATTCGTGCTGAATGTTCACCAACTCGGCCGGGTGCTCGTTGATGCGCCGTGCGATCTCGGCATACGACCGGCGATCCTGCTCTTCCAAGCGGGCGACGACCTCGCGCCCATACCGGCGAACCTCACCGCCCGGCTCGTCGATCGCGACGATGTCGCTACGCATCCCGAAGGCGCGGTCGAACGAGTCGACCACATCCTTGGTAAAGGTCGCAATGCCGCACTCTCGGGGCGGAAACGACCCAAGGAAGAGCGTGTGCGGCGCGGAGACCACGGAAAGGGCGTCCGCAGCAAGACCAATCACCGGTAAACTCCCAACGCCAGCAGAGGAAACGAGGCCTTATCTCTATTCCCGCCTTCCGTGGAGGACAAACCTTCCGTTTGGCCTTAGGAGTTTGTCTGCCTTGAGCGCGTTTCCGTCTCCGGGTCGCTTTTTGCCGAATACATCGTTGCTCATCAGTCACGAAGCTACGGCTTCGCTCCTTCTTCGCGCCTCGTCTTCGAACAAAAATCGCCTCCGGATTCGGAAACGGCCCAAGTCAGACAAACTCCTAGGAGCCTAGCCGGCGACGGCCGGGGCGGCCGGGCCCCGGCGGCCGCCGGGTTCGACGATGCTTCCTGGGGCGATGACCATATCGTGACCGATGACGCTGCCGGCACCGATGCTGGCCCCAGCGCCGATGCTGGAACGGCTCGCCACGATGCTCTCGTCGATCACGGCACCGTCACCCACGGTCACGCCGTCCCACAGCACGGAGCCCCGCACGACGGCATTGCGCCCGATGCGGCAGCCCGGGCCGAGGACCACGTGAGGACCGACCGTCGCGCTCGGGTCGATGCTCACGCCGGCGCCCAGATGCACCGGCGGCACGATCCCTGCGCCACGAGCGGCGACCTCGCTCGAGCCAGCATCCGGCCGAAAGGGCATCGCTCCCGCCAGCATATCTCGATGCGCCTGCAGGTAGTGCTCCGGACGGCCCAGGTCGATCCAGTAGTCCGCCGTCGTATAGGCGTAGAGCGGGTACCCCTCGGCGAGCAGGCGTGGAAAGGTCTCGCGCTCGATGGAGACGTTTCGGCCGGGGGGGATCAGATCGAGCACGGCCCGCTCGAAGAGATAGGTCCCGGCGTTCACCTCGTCGGTTGGCTCGCTTCCCTTGGGCGGTTTCTCTACAAAACGCGTGATGCGCCCCACCGCATCGTGGACCACGCATCCGAAGGCCGAGGGGTCGTCGACTTTGATGAGATGCAGCGCCCCAAGCCCGCCCTTCTCGCCGTGGTAGCGCATCATCGCCGTGAGGTCGAGGCTTGTGAGCACGTCGCCGTTGAGCACGAAGAACGGGCCGGTGATGTGATTCTCCACGTTCTTGACGGCGCCGGCCGTCCCCAGCGGCACCTCCTCGATGACGTAGGTGATCTTCATGCCCAAGCGGGAGCCGTCGCCGAAGTACTCCGTGATCGCGCCCGGCATGTAGCCGGCAGGGAGGATGACATCGCGAATGCCGGCCTCGTAGAGCCGCTCGAGGGTGCGCGCCAGAAATGGAACGTTCACGATCGGCACCATCGGCTTGGGCGTACCGTACGTCAAGGGACGCAAGCGCGTCCCTTCCCCGCCCACCAAAACGATTGCCTGCACTCCGCTAACTCCGCCGGGCCCCGGGCGTATTCCCGCCGCGAGCGCGCCCGAAGGTGGCTTGCCAGGACGCCGGAAGTTTATGTAGTATAGGCGTCGAGCGTCTTTCTCGGCGCACGTTGTTCCCGGTTCGTCTAATGGTAGGACAGCAGACTCTGACTCTGCTTATCGTGGTTCGAGTCCATGACCGGGAGCCATGGCCCTATCGTCTAGAGGCCTAGGACGCCGCCCTCTCACGGCGGTAACACCGGTTCGAATCCGGTTGGGGCTACCAATTAAAGGCCGCGGCATCGTTATCGGTTTTCGCCTGGGACGGTGGCGCGCCGCGCCGATTGCGAACGGGCGACGGAACCGTTACCGAATCGAGTTTACCGCATCGAGTTTACCGCATCTCCGGGACTTGACGCTCGCGCGGAGCGGGTAGCGAGGACGGAACCGACAGCATCTCCCAAGGTGTCGCCCGCTCCGCGGGGCGCAGCGACATCGTGAGCACCGCAACGTCGTCGGACTGCACGGCACCGCTGCCGAAGGTCACCGCGTGCAGATCGCCGGCGAGCGTCGCGTGCGACCCGCGATCGATGAGCGTTTGCAGCAATTCGTGTAAACGCCGGTCGCCCTCTAGGCTATCGCGCGCGTATTCCACCAAACCATCCGTGTAGAGCACCAGCGTATCTCCCGGTGCGAGCACCGTTTCGAAACGCTTTCGCTCGCTGGTGAAGCCTATTCCCAGCGGAACGCCGAACGTCGGCAGCGTTGCCATCGACCCGTCGCACTTCACGAGCAGCGGCGGGAGATGGCCCGCGCACGCATATGAAAAGGCCCTGCGCTTCAGATCGACGATGCCGTAGATCGCGGTCACCATCGGCGGCTCCCGTTCCAGCCCAAGTACCGCGTCTGCGCGCTCGATCACCCGCAACGGATCCTGCTCGCCAAGTGCCGCCGTCCGGAGCGCCAAGCGGACGACGTTCATCGTGACCGCGGCATACGTTCCGTGTCCGCAAACGTCGCCGATCGATACCGCGAACCGATCGTTATCCAGCATGAATACGTCGTACCAGTCGCCGCCGACGTGTGCCTGAGCGCCGGCCGGCACGTATGCGGCGGCGAAGAGCACGCGTGGGTCGACCGGCAGCACGGTCGGGAGCAAGGCGTGCTGCAGAATATCCGCGATATCGCGCTCCTTGCGAAACGATGCGACGTTGGTGATTGCCGCGGCCGCGTACGAAGCCAATTCAACGTACAGCGCCGAATCTTCGGGACCGGCCGAGCCGCGTGCGGTCGAGCGCCCAAAGCCGACGCTGCCGATCCCACGCCCTTCACTGACCATCGGCACGATCACCGCCTCGGCAATATCTCCCTCGAGCGGCGGCTCGAACCGTTCGCACGTGTAACGTCCCGTTGCCTCTGCGCCGGCCATCGAGACCGAGCCCACGGCATCGTTCAGGAGGCTCGGGGCATTCCCAAAAACCCGCGCGACGGCGTCGGCATCGTCGCCCCGCGCGTACGGCGTGAAGACGGCGATGCAATCGGCACTCGACGGTACGAATAATTTTTGCACCTGTTCGAGCACGACCTGGAGATCGAGCGAGGCCGAAAGTGCCCGGCTTACGTCGAAGAGGTACTGCGCTCGCCGAGTTTGCTCGGCCATCGCCACGCGCACCCGCAGTCCCTCGACGGCCGAAACGGCATTCGCGATCAACTCCACGAGTCGCCGCTGCTGATCTGTGGGCATAAACGAACTGCGCCACACCAGCGCGAGCGTAAGATTCTGCGCTACCGGCTCGCTGCGTAGAACGGTACGTGGTACCCTTGCCGGCGCGCGAGCGCGCCGATGGAACGAACGCAGGCGCCAGCGGCGCGCCGGCGTCGCGTGCCGGTTCTCCCGAAATGCGTAGAGCCGCTCCGAACGCAAGAACATGACGGCATGCGCGCCGGTCAACAGCCGCGCTTCGCAGGCCATCGTATCGTAGAGCGCAGTTTCGTCGACGATTTTCTCGGCCGCAGCGGCGGCGACGATCTTCGTCACCGCTTCGATCTGGCGACGCTGGATATCGGCGGTCGCAAGGAGCGGCGCGCGCCGCATGGCCGAGCTGAGTTGCCTGGCGAAGACGCTCACGGCTCGCAGCATCTGCTGATCGACGTGGATGCCGCGCAGCGAGAACACCGTCAAGACGCCGATCGTCTCCGCGCCGGCGCCGAGTGGGAGCGCGACTGCCGTACGAACGTTCTCGGCTTGCAGCCAGGCTTCGCCCATGGAGGCGATGACTGCGTGATCGGCGATCAGCGGGGCGGCCGAGCCGAACGCCGCGCCCACGAGGCCCAGATCCGGCAGAGCCGGAGGGACGCGACCGAACAGATCGCCGCAACTGGTCAACGGCCACAGCACGTTGAGATCCGGCGCCCACGAGTACAGAACCGCGCCGTCGAAACGCAGAAACCGCACGATCTGCCGCAGGCTTCTAGCGATGACCTCGTCGATAGCGCCTTCGGTTTGCGGCGGCTGGATCGTCACGAGGTTCGTTCCAAGATCATAAGTCCGCCTGGGGTCGCTTCGCCGCCCAGGGGAGAAACCGTTCCGCGATAGACGGTACGGTTTTGGTTGGCTTCGATTGCCTCATAAGTGAACCGAAGCGCTTCGCCCGTCGCGGCGCGGCGCAGTAGCACCGAGAACGCGATCGCCGCATCGGAATCGTCGTCGATGTGAACGGTGCTTTCGCTGGCCGAGCGCCGGAGTTCCTGAAATTCACGATTGGCGGCAAGGATCTCACTATTCGAACCAATTGCCGCCATAGGTTGAATGAGCGCGTCGACGATCGCCTGGAGCGCAGTCCTGGCGGCGAGCGCCACCTGGCGCTGGATCTCGCTTGAGACGACGAGCTCTTGAAGATCTAGCGTGCGCGCCTCCAGCTCGTCGCTGGTCGTGGTGAGTTCCTCGATCGTGGCTTGAGACTCTTCGTTGAGCGTTTCCAACTCCTCGTTCGTCGCCTGCATCTCTTCGTTGAGCGTCTCGATCTCCTCGGTCGAGGCCGTCGCCTCCTCGGCCCCGATCAGCAATGCATCCATTCGCGTACGAAGCTCCGCATTTGCTTCCAACAACTGATGATTGGCGTCGAGCAACATGCGGCGACGCTCCCGCCACTCCGATTCGAGCGCCCGCATCTTCGCGACCTCGGCGGCTTGCTCGTTCGCACGCGCTTCCACGATATGACGCGCCCGAACCAGATCGTTAACGTCGAAGATCAGCAGCGCGGCCCCGGAGACATCGCCGAGCTCGCGTGCCCGTTTCGGGTAACAAAAGACTGTAACGCAGCGCGTCTCTTCTTCGTCTTCACCGGGGACTTCCATCTCTTCACCGCCGACTTGCGGCTGTTCGCTATGCAGAGCCGCATCGACGATGGAGCGTAGCCGCGGCGCGCAGTTGGGCGCTGCCAGGTGCACCAGGTCCTCGCCGACCGCGGTTCCGTGGATGTTGAGCATTTGCCGGGCGGCCGCATTGATAATCGCTATATCGTAGTGAGCGTTCACCGAGACGAAACCGACCGTCGACTCCATAAGAAATCCGCCGACCTCTTCGTTATCGTTCCGGCGCAGATTGCGCGCGGCATCGTACACAGCCGAACGACCGTAGGTTCGCTCGTCGAGTGCCAGCCGCTTCGGAAACTGCATGGGCGACGGTGTTGGAATCGCGACTCGCTCGCCGAAGCGGCGGAAGAGGCGCAAGGTCGGCTCGACGATTTCGAAGTGATTCGGCAGCGGATTCGGCGTCTCTGCTTTTCCAAGGGCCAAATATCCGCCGTTACGAAGCGAAAACGCAAACGCCTGCAGCGTGCGCTCCTGGAGTTCCTTACTGAAATAGATGAGGACGTTACGGCAGAGGACGAGATCGATGTGCGGGAATGGCGCGCGCTGCGCGAGATCGTGTTGCCCGAACACCGTCATGCCGCGAATCATCTTGTCGACCTCGTAGGATCCGTCGGCGGCCCTGAAATAGCGCTTGACGATGTCGGGCGCGAGGTTCACGAGCGCGTCGGCAGGGTAGAGGCCGCGGCGGGCAAACGAAATCGCCGCTTCGTCGACATCGGTTGCGAAAATCCGGACGTTGGAACTGCCGCCCTCGTCGCCGAGCGCCTCGGTAATCGCGATCGCCAGCGAGTACGCTTCTTCGCCAGTGGCGCAGCCCGCCGACCAAAGACGCAATTGTTTGTCGCCGGAGCGCGCTTCGCGGACGATCTCGGGAATCACTTTCTCCTGCAGCCACGCAAAAAGATCGGGATCCCGAAAAAACTCCGTCACCTTTATGAGGAAATGTGCGGTCAACCGTTCGTACTCGCCTGGCGTGTTATCGAGGTATTCGAGATACTCCGCCAGCGAGTTCGCGCCCACGCTCTTGATTTGGCGTGCCAGGCGCCGCTTGATCGTCGGCATCTTGTAATGCGTGAAGTCGATGCCGCTCGTGGCGTTTATGCGCTTGAGCAGCGCGGCGAGAAGGTCCGTGTCTTCGACGATGTCCAACTGTTCGCTCAGCAACTTTTCCAATTCGGCCCCGAGGCGATCGGCCGGTGCGACGATGTCGACCATCGATGCCGGGAGCGACGCGGGCATGGATGGGAACGTCGCGGTCAGGGGATCTTCGATCATTACCGTGCCGCCGCCGCTCTTCACAGCCCGCACGCCGGCGCTTCCATCGCTGCCCATTCCCGTGAGGACGATTGCGACGAGTCGCTCTCCGTAGGCTTGCGCCGCCGTAGCGAAGAGCAGATCGATCGAGGGCATGGGGTGCGGGGGCCCGTCGCGCAAGGCGACGTGGCCGTCGTTTATTTCGACATGGCGGTTCGCCGGCACGACGTACACCGTTCCGGGGCACAGCTCTTCGTGGTCGGCCACCGATACCACTCGCAACGCCGTGCGTTTGGCCAGAATCGTGTCGAGGCTCGAAGTGACGCGCGGATCGAGGTGTTGCGCAACGACGATCGGCGCGGGGAAGCCGCTCGCGAGGCCTCCAAGGACCTTCGAGAGGGCTTCAATACCGCCAGCCGACGAACCCGTAACAACTAACCGTTTGGCGCCTGTATCCATTGGACCTAATGGCGTTCGCACCCACTTTTCTGCTCCCTGCTGGCCTGCGCGCAGGCCTTTGACGCGCAACGGTTCCCAATGCAACCGAGCGCCGCAGCCGCGAAGCGAACGACGGGTTCGTGCCTGCGCGGTCGCCGGTTTGGCGTCGGGTTATTGCGGTGACGGCGATGCCATCGGATGGGCCGAATAAATCGAGCGGGAATCGAATGTCCGAGCGACGAGCGTGGCGGCAGCGACGGCAAGCATCAACGGGACCACGATCTGGTTCACGTGATGCGTTAGTTCGAGTGTCAACACGATTGCTGAAATAGGTCCCAAGGTCGCCGCAGCGAGGAATGCGCCCGCTCCGATCATGGCGTAGTTCCCAAATGCGACGCCCGGCCAGAAACTCGACCACACGTGTCCAAGAAGTCCGCCGAACAAAGTACCAAACGTCATCGTCGGCGTAAACAGCCCACCGGGGGCACCGCTGCCAAGACACGCGGCTGTGGCGATCGGCCTTAGGAAGAGCAATGCGCACAGCAGCGGAACGCCCAACCGATTATCAAAGGCTTGCTGAATAACATCCTTTCCGTTTCCAAGGAGTTGCGGAAAGAGGATGGCGGCGCAACCCAGACCTGCGAATACGAGAATGGGAGCCGCGGTCGCCTTCCATCCTCGCAGCTTCCGCGTATCGGCCCAGACGATGCCGCGAACGTAAACCAGCGACGCTATGCCCGCCAATGGCCCGATAACGAGCACCCAAGCCAGCTCTTGCATCGAAACCGCCGACACGCCAACCGTATACGTCGGTATCGACGGAAGCCAAATCCACGACACCGCCGTCGCAAGCAGCGAAGCGGTGAGTGCGGGAAGCACGCGCGGAATAGTTAGGGTGCCGAGAAGTACTTCAAGCGCAAACAGCGCTCCACCCAACGGGACGTTGTACACGGCCGCCATCCCCGCGCCAGCACCGCAAGCCGCTAGCAGCTGACGTTCTGATGGCGGTAGGTCCGTCCATACAGAAAGAAGGCTCCCGATGGCCGCCCCGACCTGCTTTGGCGCCCCCTCTCGTCCAAGCGCCGCACCCATCGCAACGATCACGATCGAGAGTACGCCGCTATACACCGTCTTTAGTACGGGAAGACGTCCGGCTCGAAGCCATATTGCTTCAGACACGTCGGTGCTCTCCCTGGACCGCATACGGTGTAACACTAGAAGTCCGACACTTGTAACCGCTCCGCCAGCTAGTACGACGAGCACGCGCTGTTCGGACGACGCGCTCTCAACGCTTGCGAGAAACGTACCGGGCTGATGTGTCCATACGAGATATTGCACCGCACGCAGAAGCTTCATGAGCGCTGCGGCGCCGACCCCTGCGCCAACGCCGGTGACAACCAGAAGCATCCAAAAGCGTACGGAGAAACCGCGTTCTTTGGCGACGTTTGGCTGCAGCGACCTACGCATCGACGGTTTCGTTTAGCACTGTTGCTCGGGTTCGATGCATTGTTTGCTCCCATCATACTCTAACATTTCGCAGGGCGTGCTAGCGGGAGAGTCCGTACAGCGGTTTTCGGCGTTGACCTGGGCAATCATGCGACTCACGGCATGCCCACTTGCTCGTGCTGCTCCGGCGCAATCGAGGGGCGGCCAGACGGCGAGTAGATCATTGCGAACACCGGCAAGAGTTCGTCGAGCGCAGCGCTGGCCACAACCCGCATGGTTCGCAGAGGGTGGTCGGCGGGAACCAGTTCTTCGGTCGAGACCGTCGTCCACATCGCCGTACGCTGAACATCTTTCGATCGCAAGGAGTGCACCCCACGCCTGCCCATTCCATCATCCTCGTTTGAAAGAGAAAGCTCGCGTCGTTACGACGCGAGCTTTCTCTCGCAGCAGACCTGGCTCAACGCCTGTGAACCTGAGCTCTTAACTCCTCGTTGAGGTAAGCTCCCTGGAATCGATATCGCCCTTCCCCGCATGCCTCATCGTTGGCGATGTGAAAATTACGCGGACGCGGTCCCGATCTTCGTCGCGCGGGTTGACCCCGAGCAAGATACCGCCGCGGTTTAAGCCCTCCTCATATTCTGCGGCTTTTTCCTTCGGAATGCCCGCGCCAATGAGCGCGCCAACGATCCCGCCCGTGGCTGCGCCGGCGCCAAGACCGGCGAGCGCTGCCGCAAGCGGGCCGACGACCAGAGGTGTCGCCACGCCTCCTGTACCGACGATCGCTGCAACACTGCCAGTTGCCATAAGACCCGCAACGATGGCGCCGAGGCCGCCACCGATTGCACCGCCCGTAACTGCACCTTCTGCAGCATGGCTTCCCGTGTCTTCAGCGAATGCGCGCGCGTGCTCCTTGTCTTTCATCATGACACTAATGTCTTTGTCAGAATAACCGAGATCGCGCAACCTCTGAACGGTTGTCTCCGCCGATGCGCGATCGTAGTAGATACCGGTTTCAAAATTGTTTTTCATGCACGGCAGTTACCCCGACACTTGCATCAATAAACACGGCGTACTCAGATAACGGCGCAAAACAGGTAAAGCAAATAGGCGCTCATCTACGGGAACCCTGATTGTGTTATTGATGGTAATCATTCTCAACAACGGATCGACCATCAGTGCTCTCGCTAGCGAGAGGCTACGTCGACCGCGATGCCGGTCTTTTGCTTTAGGCAGTGGCGGCGGCGTGAGATTCACCCGTCAGGTTCGTCAATTTTGGTGTCACATCATCAGCGCCAATCACTTGCTAGCTATAGCAACCCCGCGACAACGACGCATCGATTTTGTAAGATCATCCGGTCAATGCGCGCTGGGGCCCGCCTGAGGCGGGCGTGTCAATGGCTTTCGGGGGCGCCCGGCTCTTGCAACCACGGCACTTCCTAACGTTCTAGGAGCCCGTCGCGCATAGGATATCGCAAGACCGGGTAACGACGGGCATGGTATCTGGTAAGCCCATACTCGTTATTCTCAATGAGCAGGCTGGCGGTAATGCTACCGGCCGGCTCGATGGAACAGACCAATTGCGAGCGCTCGGTTGTAGCTTGTCGGTTATACGCTCCAAGAATCCGGACGACGCACTCCGTGCTATTCGTGAGGCAGGCGATGTCGCGGGCATCGCGATCGGCGGGGGCGACGGGACGATTTCGCTAGCACTGCCGGCACTGCTCGAACGCCGCCTTCCCCTTGGCGTGCTCCCGCTTGGGACCGCGAATGATTTCGCGCGGAGCATCGGCGTGGCGGATATTGAAAGCGCCTGTCACGCAATTGCACAGGGTCACGTTCGCAACGTCGATCTTGGTCTCGCAAACGGTCGGCCATTCTTGAACGTCCTGGCGGTGGGTTTACCCGCACAGGCCGCGCGCGATTTGACGGCGGAGCGCAAACGGCGATTTGGCATCTTTGCTGCGCTGGCTGCGGCTCCTAGCATCGCACGTCACCATCGAACGTTTATTTTGCGCGTTAGGGCCGACAAGCAGAGATTAGAGGCTCGCTGTGAGGCAGCGCTCGTCGGGGTCGGCCGTTATGTGGGCGGCGTTCCTGTAGCGTACGAAGCTATCGACGACGGCAAGCTTCATATGACAGCATGCCGGGCGCTTACGCTACGCGATGGTCTCTTTCTCGCACTCTCGATATTGTTACGAAGGGTTCCGCAAGATGCGCAGATTATCGAGCGCGCCGTATCCTCGCTCACGCTCGAGACATCGGTACCGATGGATGTCGCAATCGATGGCAACATCTGTGCCACGACGCCAATCGACGCTCGTATCTCGGCGGCGGCTTTGCGTGTGTTCGCCCCCGCCGCGCGATCACGCCGGGAACGGCTCACCCTGCAAAGTACCGTCGCTCTCTTCGACGCGATGCACTCGCCGGTCGCTGCTGAAGTCGCGCATCTGAGCAAGTTGGTTCTGGCCTAGCTTCTCTGATGACGCGCGTCTGCGCGCGCTCATGCCCGGCCTTGTGACAACTACATACGATGAGGGCATCGCCAAAACGCTCGATGCCATTCGTGCGCGATTTCAGACCGACGCCTAACTCGCGGCGGCAATGCCGATCGGCAGAGCCACCACCGCTCAGCGCCGCGCTAGCACCATGTGGTACCAGCTCTCGAGCGCCTGATGGAACGCTCCGAGCGCCCGAACGTTGAGGTAGATCATATGCCCCGAGGGATAGAAGCCGTAGGTGATGTGCTTCTGCAGCGCGGGCGCGAGGTTGAGATGATCGAGCGTGTAGACGGTCGCGAGCCACGGTGTCACCGAATCGAAATAACCGTTGGCCGAGAAGACGCGCAGGTGCGGGTTGTAGGTCATCGCCGAGGCCAGATCCGGTGCGGTATTGAGCGGAAGCGAGCCGTCGTGCTTGAAGTTCCACGGAGCCACCTTCTGAATTTGCGAATACGCGCCCATCCGATACATCAACGGCGTGCGATACTTCAAGTCGTGCTCCAGATATTCGTTCGAGGTCATAAAGAATGCGGAATCGATCGAAGCGTCGCTGGCTTCCAGGCTCGGCTGCTCCTCGGCCCGGTCCAGCGTGTAGAGATGATAGCGTGAGTCGTAGATGCCCTCGGTTTTCCCTTGCGCGCGGCGGAACTCGGCGATGTAGCGTTGCGCGGGTATGCGCAGGTTCGAATCGCGAATGTACCGTTCCGGAATCGCCAGATAGTGATGGAGCGCGGCGACGATCTCGTCGTACTGGGCGGGCGGCAGCTGCGCGCCTTGCGCGAGCGCTGCGCGGTACTTCCCCAAGGCGAACGCCTTCACGCCGTTCATGTACGCGTTGAGGTTGCTCGACGCGCCCGGAACCGCGTGATAGTACCACGCCGTCGCGGCCTCGGTCGCCATATCGAAAACGTACTGCCAATCGTCGGTGCAGGCCCCGCCGTAGATATCGGGCGCGGCGAGCCCGTAGTTCAGGATCGACGATTGTAGAACGATGCCGTTGATCGATACGGCGTTCCGCTGCAGGTAGTTGACCAGCATCGCCGTGCGCGGCGTTCCGTAGGATTCCCCGTAGAGAAACTTCGGCGAATTCCAGCGGTTGAACTTGCGCAGATACCGCTCGATGAACTGCGCGAACATCTTGACGTCGTTGTCCGTGCCGAAGACTTTCTTCGCATTGGCGCCTGGCCAAATCCGGCCGTACCCGCTAGCGGGCATGTCGACGAACACGAGATCGGTCGTATCGAGCAGCGTATACGGGTTGGAAACGAGGCGGTAGGGCGCGGGCTTCGTGATGCCGCCGTTCGGCGCGATCGCGGCTCGGACGGGGCCCCACGAGCCCATCCGCAACCAGATCGTCGAACTTCCCGGCCCGCCGTTGTAAAGGAAGGTGACCGGGCGCGTATTGGGGTTGGCACCGTCGAGCGTATACGCCGTATAGAACATCGTCGTCAGCGGCTTGCGATTACTGCCGCGTTCGACGATCGTGCCGGCGCGGGCCGTATAATTCAGGCGCTTACCGGCGAGCATCATCGAGTGGTGCGTTACCGAGTCCGGAACGCGCGTCCACGCCGGAAGATCGTGCGGCGGTTTGCCGGCCAAGGCCGGCAGCGTAGTCGCGAGAGCGAACACGAGGCAAAGGATGGGACGAAGCATTTTCACGGATTCTCTCTCCTGCGGCCCTTAGCGCCCCGCCAGCGTTGCGGCGTACCAAAGTTCGAGGTCGTCGTGGTAATGCTGCAGCGCGTGCGGCGCGAGATAGATCATGTGCCCGGATTTATAGAACCCGTAGGTGATATTGCCGAGCAACGACGACTTTACGTTGAGGTGGTTGAGGGTGTAGACCGTCGCCGTGAAGGGCGTGGCGAAGTCGTAATAGCCATTCGCCGAGAAGATCTTCAACTGCGGGTCGTAACTCATTGCCGCGGCGAGATCGGGTGCCACGTCGGTCGTTGGATTACCGTCGTGTTTGTTGTCCCATCCGCCGTCCTTCTGGATGATGCCGTACACTTGCGTACGATAGAGCAGCGAGGTGTGGTAGTGCAGATCTTCGCGCAGGTACTGGTTGATCGCGGTCGTGTACGGGTAGTCGATTGCGGCGTCGGTCGGGTCCCACCTCGGAGAGTTGTCGGCGCGATCCAGCGAAGGGGTCTGGAAACGCGAGTCGAGCCGCCCGACGTCGACTCCCTGGCTACGCAACAGCTCGCTCTCCAAGCGCCAGTAGGGAACGCGCAGGTTATTGTTGCGGATATAACGCTGCGGCAAGCCCGTATACGCATGAATCTTCGCGACGACGTCGTTTGCGAGCGAGGGCGATATTTGGGCGCCCTGCGCCAACGCATTCAGGTACTCGCCGGTTGCGAACGACGCGACTTTCTGCACGAAGGGCCGCAGGTGAGCGGGGCGATTCGGAAGCGCGTTGTGATACCAAGCCGTCGCGGCCTCGCTCGGCAGGTAGAATGCATAGGGCCAGTCGTCGCCGCCGATCGGCGAAGCGTTGGTGAAATCGAGGCCGAAATTGAGAATCGAGGATTGCAGTACGACCCCGTTCACGCCGATGCCCATTTGCTGCAAATGGTTGACGAGCGCCGCCGATCGCGTCGTCCCGTAACTCTCGCCATAGAGAAACTTCGGCGAATTCCAGCGCCCAAATGCGTTCAGATAGCGTTCGATAAACTGCCCAAAGGCGTCGACGTCCTGGTCGACGCCGAAGAACATCTTCGGCGTGCCGGCACCGACTATCCGGCCGAAGCCGCTATCGGGCATATCGATGAAGACCAGGTCCGTCGTGTCGAGCAGGCTGTACGCGTTCTTGACGATTCGGTACGGCGGCGGCCCGGTGATCGCGCCGTCGCCCACCACCACGCGTACCGGCCCCCACGATCCCATCTGCAGCCACATCGACGAGCTTCCCGGCCCGCCATTGTAAAGGAACGTGACCGGACGCGTCTGCGGATTGGCGCCGTTCTCCGTGTAGGCAACGTAGAACATGCGCAGCGTCGGCTTATGGTCTTGGTTACGCAGCGTGATCGTCCCGGCCCGCGCGGTGTAGGAGATGGTCTTACCGTCGAGCACGATCGCGTGCTGCGTAACCGCGTCGGGCGTGCGCGGCGGCACCGGTGCCATCGTCGCAGCCGGCGCAGGCTTCTTTGGAGCCGCAGCCGCTTGGGCGACGGGGACGAACGCGCACAGGAACGCCATGCCGCCGATGAACTGGAGAACTTTCAATGCCTTGACCTCTCGCGCGGCATTGTCGTCTCCGCGCGCCGGCACCTTCAGGCCAGAATGTTGGCAATGTGCCGGCGGTACGACGCTCGCAATATGCTGGGCTAGGAGGCTGTCGGAGTTAAGCCGTTTTCGGATTTGGCGCCGAATTTTGTTCGGAGACGAGGCGCGAAGAAGGAGCGAAGCCGTAGCTTCGTGACTGATGAGCAACGAAGTATTCGGACAAAAGGCGGCCCAAAGACGGAAACGTGCTTAACTCCGACAGCCTCCTAGGGCGCTATGCGCAGCCCAAACTTCGGCGGGGACGGGTGAATCTAGCGGATGCGAACCGCGTGGAAGCGACCGGCAGAATCGTAATAGCCATCGACCATCACGGCACGGCGCGCGTAGAGCGATCCCTGAAGGTCATGCCGCTGCTGCAAAGTCTCCGAGTTCAGCCAAAGAGGCTGATAGCGGTTGCCGCCGTTGAGCAATACGCTAAAGATATTGCCGGCGACCGACGCGACGATCCCGCCGAGCGTCGCGGCACGCCCGCCGTACGGAATGGCATAGCCGGCCAATTCGCCTTCACTTCTGCACCAGCCGCGTACGCGTCCGGCTGGATTCACGCAGCCGTGCGCGTCTTCACCTCGCTGGTAGACCCCGTGGCCGAACCCCCGCCCGTGGTCCTCGCCGCGACCGTGACCGTGACCGTCAGCCAGCGCTGGAACCGCAAGCGTCCCCACCAGAATGGCGGTAGCGGCGAGCCCGCCGGTGATTCGTTGCAAATTCATAGTAGCGTCCTCCGCACGAACGGTTGCCAGAGTGGTACCCATTACCGTGCCGTCATGAAACGAAGGAGCGGCATCTTTCGTCGCAGCTGTCTAAACGTAGCGCGTTAGATCGCCCGATTTGCCGCCGCGATCCAACTTGTTGTAGGCGCTCGCCAACCAAGTGGGCGCCCGACAGATCGGCGGCCCTCCGCTGCTCCTTAACAGGTTGCGGAAAAAGCCGCGTGCCAATATCCGCGGAGCGATTTTGGGCGATTTCGAGGCGCGAAGAAGGAGCAACGCCGTAGCGTTGTGACTGATGAGCAACGAAGAAAACGTCCAAAAGCGCCCGCGGGATTGGTGCGGGGCTTTCCCCGCAACCTGTTAAGCGTCTCGCCGGCTCACGCCGGGCTGTGGTACGATCTGCTGCAGGGGGAAGAAAGAATGGCCAGATCGTGACCACCGTTCGAGCGAAGCGCGACGTCCGCGCACCGTTCACCGCTACGGTCGAACTCATTCAACGCTTTCACGATGAGGAACCGGAGCTCCGCGTCGGGCCGTTCCCTCCCCTACGAACGCGCATCGTTTGTGAGTGCAATGAGATTCCCGACTACACGGACGAGACACGTCTTCACGAGGCGCTCGTCTTGCGATGGAAGGCCGGGAGCCGGTTTCCCCTTCCGGATATGCGCGGGCTCGTCACCGTGCGCCCCAGCGGATTGAATACCGAGGTCCGTCTGGAAGGAGTCTACGAGCCGCCGCTGGGCACCGCCGGCCGCGCATTCGACTGGATCGCCGGAAGATTCATCGCGCGGCTCACGGTCGCACGTCTCTTAGACGACATCTACGCCTTCATAGAGCGCGAACGCTAAGGCCCGCTTACCAAACGGTCGATCCCGCTGCCGATTCTTTCGTCGCGCGGAAGTGATACTGCGTGGGCGTTTCAAACGGGTCGTGCGCCGCCATGGGGCCTCGGTCCAACCGCATCGGTTGCCCGATCGAGACGTTCGAAGCCATGCCGACGATACTCCCGTTTTCGAAAAGACCGACGACCTGGATCCGGCCCTGATCCCCGATATCCAGCCAGATGTGCTTGCCGTTGAGCCCGCCGGTGACCGAGAGCACGTTGCCCGAACCTTCCCACCGGTAGAAGCCATTGATGATGCCGTCATTCGCGATGCGTAGATTGAGTCTCCCGACGTAGGGCGCCGACGGACCCCACAGGCGAGTAAACTCGGCGCGGTAGTTCGTCGTCTGCATCCCGGCCGTTGCGGAGGCTTGAGCAAGGGAGACGGCCGGCAGGCAACTCAGGGCCACCGCTGCCGCCAGCGCGAGCGCGCGCGTGTGTTTTGCTGTCATGTTCGTGATCCTCATTCCGTTGTACCCGGATAACGGTACGAAGTAGCATCTTCGTTCGAGAGAAGGTCGGCGGCATCGTATCGGGCGTTATTCACCCGCATCGATACGGGCCGCGCGCTCATGGCCGCGGCATCGTAGGCTCGCAGCATCGCGCGCATCGGCTCGAGTGCCAGCTCCTCTTGGGAGAGCCACAACTCGATCGCGCTGCCCGGCAGCACAACCGGCATCCGGTCGTGAACCGACGCGACCAACTCGTTCGGCGGACAGGTGACGATCGCGCACGACGCCGGTCCGTCCCGCCCGGGCTGCCACACTCCCGCGAATGCGAACGGCGAGCCATCCCGCATCGTGAAATAGACCGGCTGCCGCGCTTTCCATTCGAAGAACCCGTCGGCGAACACAATGCATCGCCGCGGCGTTCGACGGCCGGCAACGGTCTCGGCACGCGCGTTGATCCGGCGGTCGATGCCCCAGTGCATCGCCTCCACCCTTTCCCGGCCGTCGTTGCGCACGCCGATCACGGTCTGCGCGGGCGCGATGTTGAAGCGCGGGAGGCGGTACTCGCTGAACTCCTCGAACGTGAAACGCGGAAACACGCGACGAAGCGCTTCCGGTCGAGTAAGTGTGAAACGCCCGCACACCGTAGAACTGCCGTCAGTGGGCGCGATTGCGCAGGACGCGGCCCGGGCGCTTGCTCGTAAGCGCACCCTCGCGCAGCACGGCTTCGCCGTTCACATAGACGTGCGCGATGCCTGTCGGGAACGCATAGGGCCGTTCGTAGGTCGCCGCGTCGCCGATCTTCTCCGCATCGAAGACCACGAGATCCGCGAAGCTCCCGACGCCGATACTGCCACGCCCATCCAAACCGAATATCGAAGCCGGCAGCGAGGTCATACGCCGGATCGCTTCGGCCCAAGGCAGCGTTTTGCGCTCGCGCACGAAGCGCGCGAGCACGCGCGGAAACGTTCCGAAGGTGCGCGGATGCGGAACGCCGCGCGCCGTCGGCCCCGAGAGCGCGCGAACGGATGCATCGCTGCCCACACAGCAAAACGCGGCCGAAAGGACCGCCGCCACGTCGTCTTCGCACATGCGAAAATACGCCGCGCCGACGTCGAGGCGCTCGTCGATCAGCAAGGTAATCGCGGCGCGCGCCGGCTCGACACCCCACATGGCAGCGATCTCGTCGAGGCGCATCCCGGCAAGCGCTACGTTTCCCTCGGAGGCCACGTCCGTAATGAGAATGTCGTGCCACTCGTCGCCGCGCGTCGCCTCCAGGTACGCAGCGACCACCGCAGCATCCGTGGGCTCGCGAAGCCGTTGCAGGGTCGCCTCGATGCCGCCGTAGCGCGCCTCCGGCGGAAGGATCGTGGCGAGTTCGGTCCAGCTCGCGACGTACGGATACACGTCGGCGTAGGCCTCCACGCCCGCGGCGCGCGCCTGCGAGATCGCAGCGAGGGAACGGTGCACCGCGCCCCAGTTACGCTTTCCCGCGGCCTTGTGATGCGAACACTGCACGAGCACGCCCGCTCGGCGCCCCACTTCAAGCGCCTCGGCGGTCGCCTCCAGCAGGTGCTCGGACTCGTTCCGAATATGCGAGGCGTAGCGCGCGGCTCCGCCGTCCCGCGCCGCGGCCGCCATCGCCGCGAGCTCGTCGATATCGGCGTAACTCGATGGCGGGTACGCAAGACCGCTGCTCGCGCCTACCGCTCCTTGCTCGCAGGCTTCGCGAACGAGCGCGCTCTGCGCCTCGAGCTCTGCGCGGTTCAAACGCTTCTCCGAATCGCCCGTCACGGCTTGCCGCGCCGTACCCAACCCTACCAGGGACGCGACGTTGAGCGCGATCCCGTTGCGTTCCACGAGCGCGAAAAATTCGTCGAAATCGCGCCACTCGACGGGCAAACCCACGTGTTCGGCCGAACGTCGGACGCGCTCGAGTCCCGGTCCGCGCAGCGGTGCCGCCGACATCCCGCAGTTGCCGCCGATCTCCGTCGTAACGCCCTGCGCGATCTTTCCGTCGCAGCCTGGCAGCGCCAACCACAACTCGTCGCTGTGCGAATGCACGTCGATGAAGCCTGGCGTCACGGTCTGCCCGGTACAGTCGATACGGCCGGCGGAGGCACGCTCCCGCAGATCGCCGATTAGCGCGATCCGATCTCCGACGATGCCGATGTCGGCAACGTACGGTTTACCGCCGCTACCGTCGATAATCTCAGCATTTTCTAATACGGTCGATATCACCGTTGCATCTCTCTCGCTCCATAGTTTCCGCTCTATCTCGCCTCGTCCGGCATAGCAAGCGGGTACCGCATGTGCTTCGACGCCGGCTCGGGACGCTCCGTCGTAGGCCCTGGCCGCGCCTAGGAGGCTGTCGGAGTTGAGCCGTTTTCAGATTTGGCGCCGAATTTTGTCCGGAGACGAGGCGCGAAGAAGGAGCGAAGCCGTAGCTTCGTGACTGATGAGCAACGAAGTATTCGGGCAAAAGGCGGCCCAAAGATGGAAACGTGCTTAACTCCGGCAGCCTCCTAGAGGGGCAGCCCCAGATTGGTCAAAGGGGGAACGGCTGGGCTAGTGACTTTCGTTATATAGTCAAAGCTCCGGGCTCTGGTGAGGTAGCAGAACATGCGGAAACCGGCCAATGCGGCACGATCGGCCCTCGTCCTGGCGGCACTCGTTGCCGCTTCCATCTTCGGTACGCGCGCGGCCGCGCTGGCATCCGCACCGCCGGGAACGGCGCGCATCAGCGTCATAAGGGGCAACGTATCAATACAACGAGCGATCTCCGGCGATACCGTCGCCGCGACGATCAACGCTCCGCTTATGGTCGGCGATTATCTCACGACCGGCAGCGGCGCACGCACGGAAGTGCAGTTCGGCTACGGCAGCATGCTGCGCGCCGGTTCGAACGCGCAGCTTCGCTTTACGCAGATCCAATCGAACGCCAACGTCGCTCAGCTCGCCGCGGGAACCGTCGAAATACGCGTCCTGAACGGCATCAACGCGCACCCGGAAGTCGATACGCCGACCGTTGCGGTTCGTCCCCTCGTCGCCGGTGCCTATCGGGTGACCGTCGACAGCGCCGGAAATACCGAAGTCACGGTGCGGTCGGGGCAAGCCTCCGTCGCTACGGAGAGTAACTCGCAGACGATCGGACCGGGCAACACGATGCTCGTTACCGGAACGGCATCCGCTCCGCAAATCCAATTCATCCAGGCCGTTGCGTACGATAACTTCGACCGCTGGAACCAGCAGCGCGACCGCTCGATCGCCGACGCGAACTCATACCAATATCTCAATAGCGGCGTCGTCGGAGCATACGATCTCGGCAACTACGGGCGCTGGGTCGACGTACCCGGCTACGGCAACGTTTGGAGCCCAAACGTCGGTCCCGGATGGGGCCCGTATCGCAACGGCCAGTGGGTGTGGGAGAATTACTACGGCTGGACGTGGGTCAGCGACGAGCCGTGGGGCTGGGCGCCCTATCACTACGGTCGCTGGTTCTACGACACCGCCGACGGCTGGTGCTGGGATCCCGGCTCGATGTATCTGCAACCCGTCTGGGAACCCGCTCTCGTCGCGTTCTTCGGCTTCGGCGATGGCGGCGGTTTCGGCATCGGGTTCGGCGATATCGGCTGGGTACCGCTCGCGCCCGGCAACCCGTTTTATCCATGGTGGGGATCGGACGGTGAATGGAACAACGTCACGATCGTCAACAACATCACGAACATCACGAACGTCTACGGTAATGTCAACGCGCCGGGCGGCGTAACGGGAGTCTCGGTACCCAATTGGAACGCCGGCCAGTTCCAGCAGACCGTCTCGCTCCTACCCAACGAGTTGCGCCGCGCCAAGGTCATCCATACGGTCGTACCGCTCGCACCCACGCGCCGCAACCTCCGTTACACCAACGGTACCGTGGCTATGACGCGTCTTCCGAAACCGGCACCGGGGGCATTCGTCGGGTTCCGGACGCACATCCAGCCCGCCGTGCGTGCGAATTTCGCGCAACAGCAACTGGCGATACACAACGTGCTGCAGCGCACCTATCCGCACGGCGTGACCGGTCGCAGGCCAATCCTCGCACCGCCGACGCGGCGGCCCATCATCGCAGGAGGGAGCCCGCCGATCGTTGCCGGAAGCGCCCGCACGGCCGTAGCGCCACTCGCGCCAAGCAATATTTGGCAGCGCTTCAACAACGCTACGCACGCGCCTACCACCGCAGTACGCAGGCCAATCCTCGCACCGCCGACGCGGCGGCCCATCATCGCGGGAGGGAGCCCGCCGATCGTTGCCGGAAGCGCCCGCACGGCCGTAGCGCCACTCGCGCCAAGCAACATCTGGCAGCGCTTCAACAACGCTACGCACGCGCCTACCACCGCAGTACGCAGGCCAATCC
>JAJYFL010000002.1:181139-268214 GCA_021790935.1 bacterium | reverse complement strand
GGAGGGAGCCCGCCGATCGTTGCCGGAAGCGCCCGCACGGCCGTAGCGCCACTCGCGCCAAGCAACATCTGGCAGCGCTTCAACAACGCTACGCACGCGCCTACCACCGCAGTACGCAGGCCAATCCTCGCACCGTCGGCGCGGCGGCCCGTGATCGCACGGCATGGAGCGACGATGCGGCCCACTTCGAAACCGCCCAGCAGCGTCTGGCAGCGCTTCGGAACGGCCTCTGCACCACGGCAGTACTCGCAATCGGACTACGCGGCGCCACAGCACTCGCAACCGCACTACGCGGCGCCACAGTACTCGCAGCCGCACTACTCGCAGCCGCACTACTCACAGCCACACTACGCGGCACCACGGAAGTACTCGCAGCCACAGTACTCGCAGCCGCACTACTCGCAGCCGCACTACTCGCAGCCGCACTACTCGCAGCCCCACTACTCGCAGCCCCACTACTCGCAGCCCCACTACTCGCAGCCACAGTACTCGCAGCCACACTACGCGCAACCGCGCTACTCACAGCCACACTACTCGCAGCCACACTACTCGCAGCCACACTACGCGCAGCCACAGTACTCGCAGCCACACTACTCGCAACCACACTACTCGGCGCCACCACGTCCGGCACCGGCGTACGTTGCGCCGTCTAGGAGCTCAAACCCACGCGTCCGCCATTGATGCGATAATGCGCCGGAGCTTCGATCTATGGCCCGACCGTCACGCTGATACTCGATGCGCCGGATAACCCTAGGCTGACGGCTTCCGTACAGGTTCCAACTGCCTTCGGATAAAAGGCGATCACGACGGTAGGGTATTGCTGGCCGGAATACGCGTTCGGCGTGATAAGCGATTCCGACATCGTCGTTATCGACGCACAACTTCCCGTTAAGAGTGCAGAGTTGGCGCCGTCGAACTGCTGCTGGAACCACGCCGCATTGGGATACTTCCCGTTCACGGAGCCGGCGTCGACGTACGCATAACCGAGCTGCGGCGCGCCGAGTGATTCCGTAACGACCGTAGGCGTGTAACGAAGGCTCGCCGTCCACTGCGCCGTGCCGCCGGCCGGCGCGACCGCGGAGCTCAGGGCGGGCAGCGTGCCCGCTCCCCCACCGCCGCCACACGCGGTTAGGAGTAGCGCCGAGCAAAGTGCCAACGACCGTTTCATTCGAAACCTCCGCTCTCCTTGTACGAGCGAGCGGTAACGAGCGAGTAACTCCACGTAAAGCGTTCGCAGCTTTACCGTCCCGCGAGACGAACTCTTAACACGTTGCCGCTCGCTCTCCGGCAGCGCGCATCCGGCAAACTCCCGCGGGCAGGCGGACGGCTGCCTTCTCGCATTCAGGGGACCTCGGCTCCGACGTGCGAATGACAACGGCCATGGCACGTGCAGGCACGGTTCGCGCGGCGAGCGTCGTTTATGGAGCCGCGATGCTTCAGGGCTTTGCATTTACGCTCGTTCCATCGCTTGCAACGGTTTTTTCCGCCACGCCCTACGGCGTCGATGCACGTGCTTTCGGAGCGCTCTTCGTGCCGCTCACGCTCGGTGCCATCGCTGCGGCGGCAGCGACGCCGTTCCTCGCTCGGTGGCACGGCATGGCCGGCGTCTTGCGCCTCGGCGTCTTCGCGAATATCGGCGGCCTCGTCGCACTCATCTCCTCACCGGCGGTTGGCGGCCACGAGGCGTACGTACTTCTGCTGATAGATACGACAGCTCTAGGCATCGGTTTCGGTTTGAATTTTGCGGCGGTCAACGAGCTCGCGGCCGGCCTATCGAAGAACGCTACGCTGGGCATAACCCTTGCGAACGTTCTGACTGGTATGGGCACGGCACTCACGCCGTTGATAGTTGGAATCCTGGCCGCGCGCGAGGTTTGGCCCCTATGGCCGGCGGCGCTCGCCGTTGCCTTCGCCGGCGTGCTCGTGCTGTCATACGGCTGGAAAACCCTGCCGCGCGAAAGCGTCGGCGAGAGACGCCGTCCGCTCTCGCGCGCACTCATCCTCTTTGGCGTTGCGGCGCTGCTCTACGCGTTCTGTGAAGGCGTCTTCTCCAGCTGGGCGACAACCTTCGTCCATATAGACCGCGGTTTTTCGCTGGCTACGGGCGAGGCCGCGCTCTCGGGTTTTTGGCTCGCGCTAACGGGTACGCGCTTGATCGCCGCATTTACTACCCGCGCGCTGCCCCCGCGCTCGGCGTTCGTCCTCTTTTCCGTTGCGATCGCCCTAGCGCTCTTTCTCCTTCCGCTCTGGGCTGCGCCGGCGGCACTCGTCGGGGGATTCGTCTTCGGCGGAATCGCCTGCAGCATCGTCTTCCCTTACGCGATGTCGCTAGCGCTTGCGGCGCTCCCCGTCGATCGGGATCGTGTGGCCGGCGTACTCGTCGCAGCGCTGATGACCGGCGAAGGTGGCGGAACCTTCGTCGTCGGCCTGCTCCACGGGAATGCAGGGGTTCCGCTGCCGTCGATCTATCGCGGGGCGGCGGGTGTCGCGTTGGCGTTGGCGATCGTCGCAACGCTCGCCAGTAGGGCATCGCCCGAGAGCGCCGTGAAGGCGAGCTCGTAGGTACGCTCCTCGCGAGGCTCCAGAAACGGCAAGAGGCCACGTGCCCCCGCATACTCGCGGCCTTCGATGGCCGGCGTATTGGCTGGTTCGACCGACACCACGTAGTCGCCGCAATCGAGCTTGCGCCACGTGAAGAGCGCCGGCAGCGCAACCGGATCGTACGCTATTTCGAAACCGAGGCCCTCACCGCCGCGATACTCCGAATCCACGACCGCTGCGCGCGCTTTGCCGTCGGCGCACGCGCGCGGCCGATGCACGAAGACCTGCTCGGCGAACCCTGCCTGCGGCTCTCCGCCGCGATCCCATTGGGCGATGCCTGCCTGCGCTTGGGCATCGCGCGCTACGACCCCGTCGTGGGAAACGCGCACGCGCGTCGCCGGTCCGAGCAACGGGAACCCCGCATTGCAGTGGTACAGAATCATGTGCGGCGCGCGCGAGCTCCCCTCGTTGACGACGCGATCCTCAAGGTGCAGCGTCGCACTGCCCAACTCCGTCCACCAGCGCCGGCGCAGCACGAGGTTCGTGCCGAGCGCCTTGGTCTCGCGCATCGTCCCGCTAACCTCGAAGATGCAGCGATCTCCTTCCCACCGCGTTTGCGTTGCAAGATCGCCGGCGGGGATATTGCCGATCCGCCCGTGCTGCCCGAAGGTGCCCCATCGATCCTTCCCGGGCGGTCCGAAATTCGACAACCCACACGTCGTAAGCCAGCCACCGAAGAAACTGCGCAGCCATTCGTCGCCGCTGGGTTCGTAATAGGCCGGCGCGGCGATATCGTTGGCGCTGCGCCACACGAAGGGCGTCCCGTCAAAAACGGCGCGAGCGATGTCGAGCGACCGATCCGCGACGACATCTACGCACAAGCGACCGGTATCGACGCGCACGCCGCGAACGCCGCGCTCGCGACCGGTACCGTACGCGAACTCGGTGATGCCGCCGACTTGCGCCAAGGAGCCGATCCGTGCCTGCAGGGCCTCGCGTGAGAGGAAGCGTCCGTAGAGTTCCGGCAAAGCGCCTCCCCTATGGCCGCGTTATTTCGAGAATCGCGAAACCACCGGCATCGATGACGACGACGATCCCGTCGAGTATGACCTGTTTGCGAAGAGTACCGAGATCCTCCCAATCGTTCCAGACCGTCGAGAAGACTCTCACCGTGTGTTCGTCCTCTGGCAGCGTCGTCAGCGATGCGGCCGTCGTCACCGCGTGCGAGCTCGAATTCCCAATGAACACCATCGTGCGCGCCTCGTCCGTGAAGGCTATCGCCGTTGCGAGCGGATCGGCGACGCGAACTCCGTCGCTTATATCGCGTGCGTACGACGTGACCTTGGCATCGCACTTCAGGCCGGATGTCGTATAGACATGCAACCCGTCGGGCATTCGAACGGCTACCCAGGCAATCGACTCCCCACGGAACGGGACGTTTGCTACCGTGAGCCAGCGCCACTCCGCGGCGAGCGAAGGATTGATCTTCGCCGTCTCCCCGCGTACGTCGAGGCCGCCCGCGCCTTCGATGGCCGCCCACAGATAACGCGGCGCATCCCATGGAGAGAGCATCATCCCTTGATTCACGAGAATCTCGCCGTGCAGCCATTCCGAGAATTGTCCCGGAACGGTGTTGTTGCGCCGCGGATCGCTCGAGAAGTGCCGAAAGCTCTCGGCTAGAGCCTTGGCCATGAATCCCGGGTTGTATTTCGCCGCGGCAAACGCGTACCAAAACGTCACCGCAACCCACACGCCGCCGAGAAGACCGTAGCCGTTGGTCGGCCCGTAGATGAGATCGTCGCGCGGGACGGTGCGGATGCCCGCATCGGTCCAGAAGGCCGCATCGCTCAGCGTACCGATGATCCGTGCGGCACGATCCGGCGGCGCGACGCCGAAAAGCACCGGAAAGACGAGGTCGGAGGTGACGTCCGCCCGGCGGGAGCCGTCGACGTCTATCGTCAGATAATAGAGATCGTTGGCGGGATTGACCAGATGCGTGTTGATGGCATCGCGGAGCGCCTCCGCTTCGCGGTCGTACGACGTTGCGGCGGCGGCGTCACCGAGGAAGCGCGCCATCTCGCTCAGCGATTTCAACGCGGCAAAGCACTCCGAGTTTACCTCGGTCGACGCACCGCTGATGCGGTAGTTCTGGATGACGTTGCGCCAGCCGACGATGCCCCAATCGGAGGTGGCGGTAGCATTGCACCAGACCAGACCCCGTTCGTCGCGCTGCGAAAGCATGTACTCCATCGCGCGGACGGCTCGCGGATAGCACTCGCGCAGGAAATCTTCGTTCCCCGTGACGGTGTAGTGATGCCAAAGGGCGATCACGACGAGCGGCGTGTTATCGTTGACGTTCAGCCCGTAGTCTTCCCACTTGTCGTCACGCACGTCGTAGTACTCGACGATTTTCCCGTCCGGCTCTTGAAGGCGGAAATACGCCTGGAGCGATTCCCGCGCAAACTCGGGATTGAGGTAGTCGGCACCGAAGGACATCCACGCCGTATCTCGGCCGACGCTATTGTTGCTGCGCGTGGGGTCGTTGGTGAAGCACCATCCGGTTGGAGCGTAGGTTTGCACGCGCAGCATGTTGGCCTTGGCCCACAGGACACCCTGATTGACGTCGTGGTCCGGCGTGCGCAAGATCGAACGGCGCAAGTATTTCCAGTAATAACCCGTGGTCCGCTCGAGAGCCTCCTGACCGGCCGGGCATCTCGCACGGGCGGCCGCGAGATCTTCGCGTGACGTTGCAGAGAGGACGCAGAGAAATTCGACCCAGCGCTCCGCTCCCGGCTGGAGATCGACGGCCACGTGGAGCGTGCCGACGGGATCGGAACCCAACCCCAAAGCGGCGCCGGCGAGCCGCCCGGGCGACGTCCGCGCGACGACTCTTCCACGATCGTCGCTCGTCTCCCAGTCTTGCGCCGGTTCGATGGTGGCGAAGAGGCGGACGTGCGAGGGCGTCGCGCGGTTCCAGGCGACGATCCCGCCGAGCGTTTCGTCGTACTCCGCTTGCACGTCTTGCGGCGTATTGCCGCGCAATTCACAGAAGCCGTAGGCGTCGAACGAGACCGCCCGTTCGGTCGGGTTTTCGAAATGGATGCGAGAGTAGACCGCCGGAGGCGGTATCGACGCGGCGTCGGGAGCCTCGCTGTTAAACGGAAATATCTGTTCGTGCACGTGCACGCCGTTGTCGAGTTCGAATACGTGATCTTGGCGCTCGGGGTGAATGTGAAACTCGCCGTGGTGGCTGGAGAGGCGGACTTTGCTCTGCCTATCCCAGTAGTGAACGACGATGGCGCCGAAAAAATCGAACCCCGCATCCGAGCAATAGATTTTTTGAATCGCACCGGTCGGTTTGATGACGGTGCAGCACCGCGGCGCGCCAAGCGTGCTGCCCTGCGCCATCTGGTCGTCATCCAGAACGTATGCGAAACGCGGGTCGACGACAGTGCCGTGCGAGGGATCGACGGCGGCGCCGATGAGATCGTAGCGCGCCATTACAGCGAACCCGCCTGGCGCATCATGCCTCCGTCGATGACGAGCGTGGCGCCGGTAACGTAGGCGGCCTCATCGCCGCACAACCAGGCGATCAGCCCTGCGACCTCTTCGGGTTTGCCCCAGCGGCGCAGCGGGATCTCGTCGAGGAGCTCCGTGTCGAGCTTCCGGTTAGCTTTGGTCGCGGCATCCATCGGCGTGTCGATTGCGCCCGGAGCGACGTTGTTCACGGTGATTGCGTACGGTGCCAATTCGACGGCGATCGTACGCATGAGCATGCGAACGCCGCCTTTGGCGGCGCAGTACGGTGCGTTCGTCGGTGCCGTGACGTCCTCGTGAATCGACGAGACGTTCACGATCCGCCCACCTCGGCCTTGCGCGATCATCTGCTTGGCCGCCGCCCGGCTACACAGGAACGGGCCGGTGAGGTTCACCGCAATTTCGCGTTGCCACACGTCGTCGGGCGTATCGACGAACGGGTAGCGTGCTTCGATGCCGGCGTTGTTTACCAAAATATCGAGGCTGCCGAACGCGCTCACCGTCTGCGCGACGAGGCCGGCAACGTCGCTTGCGTCGGCAACGTTGCCGGCAAAGGCAACCGCCTTCCTTCCCGCCGTAACGAGCTCGCTAACGAGCGCGCGGGCGGGCGACGCGTCGCCAAAATAATCGATGGCGACGTTCGCGCCTCGCGCGGATAGCGCTCGAACGATGGCGGCGCCGATGCCGGTGTCGCCGCCGGTGACGAGCGCAGTTGCTCCGGTTAATTCCATCTTCGTTGAGTAGGCGCCGTACGCCGCCAATCCTTCACAAGCAAGCGCACGCCGCGCGATCGCGCTTGCGTCAGTGCGCCGGAGGTGCCTCCACGACCGACGCGCGCGCCCTCAGAGCCTGCCGCGCGATCGACGCCAGCGCCTGTACGTGCGCTTGCGCCTGCTCGTCTAGCCGGCCGGGCGCGCTCGCCGCATGCGCCGCGCCTTCGAGGTCGACCAGCTCTAACCGCGCGAGCGCGCGCGCGTCGCTCGGAGTTCCGGCTGCCGGGGCTACCCACATACGGGCCATTCGCCGAGCGAACGCGGTCTGCAAGTTGCGGTCGACCTCGTCGGCGGCAGCGATATTGCCAAAGATCGTGCCACGCGACCAGTCGAAAAGATCCGAGAGGCTCATCGTCGAGCCGCGCGGGTATTTCGTCCCGAGATCGTCGATCCGCTGCAGCGTTAGCGGCGCGAAGATCTCGTTCAAGACGGCGTTTTGCGCCGCACCGGCGATCTCGACGATCGGCACGTCGTGCCGCGGCGTCGGAGCGTATGCCCAGCTTCCGCCGACCGAAAGCGAGCTCACTTCGGAGTAGGTGAGATCGCGCAGCACGCTTGGGTTTACCCGCCAGGCCGCACCCGAGAATAGCCCGGTCGCGAGCATATGCCACGCCCGCAGATCCTGGCCGCGCGATACGGCCTGCAGCGGAGGGCCGGCTCCGGGGTCGCCCTTTTCGGCCCGCGAAAGATACTCGCCGCCGATCGTGTGCGCGGGCATCTCGGCGCACCGCTCGTAGTAGTAGAGCGGCATCATGAAGGCGCGCCGGGCGTCGTCGTACGGTTGCCCGGGACGCGGGAACCGCTGGTCGACGGCATTCATCAGCCCGTGCATCATCCGCATCTGCACGCCACACCACGCAAGCGGATGGTTGGTCAGATCGAACATCTGCACGCGGGGGTCGATGGCGTGCCCGTTTGCGAACATCGTATCTTCGTCGGAGGCGAAACGATACGTAGGATCGGTCCAACGAGAGGCCCAGCGACGTAGCGTCGGCAACTCCTGCCGTGCCGTCGTGGCGTCCGGCACGTAACCGTATCCGTAATGAATGGCGTAGTAGTCGTACGGCCCGAGAACGAGCTGCACGTAGTCGCCCTGCGGCGTGCCTTTCGGCCAGAGATTGATCGGCGCGTATTCCATCACGGACGATGCCACGCCGTACTTGTTCGTAAACGCCTTGCTTTGCAGGTCCTTTGCGGTATAGGCCATCGATCCGATGAAATTGTGCTGCAACCCGAGATCGTGACCGGATTCGTGGAGTACGACGCTGCGAAGATACTGCTGCTCGAACGCGTCCTCGTTGGCAGCCGTCTCTGCAAGCCCGCGCTCGGGGGCGACGACGTAACGGAAGATGCGCTGCGACAAGCCTTCGATGGCGTCAACGTTCACGCCGACATTGAGTTCTTCGCCGGTGCGCGGATCGGTCACGATCAACGCTTCCGCACCGTATTGCGGCTTGGTGGTATCGACCCAGCGCACCATGTTGTGCCGTATATCTTCCGGATCCCAGGACGGTGCGGCCGGTTGCTGCTCGACCCGGACCGCATCGAGGATGCCGATCTTTTCGAACGCATCGTTCCACGTTAGCAACGCGTCGCGAACCGTCGTGCGGTAGCGTAGCGGAATGTCGTTGCTCAGATAGAAGACCAGCGGATTCTTAGCTTTCGACGCCTTACCGGGAACTGCGGGTTCGAAGTTCCAGCGGCAGATATAATCCACCTTACGCGTCACGTGATCGTCGCTTGCAAAATCCAGCAACGGCTGTTCGAAAAAACCTATGCGCGGATCGGCGATGCGCGGCATGTAACCATCGTGGGGCAGCGCTATGATATTGTAGGTCATACCTACTTCTAAACTGCGCGCGTCGGGAGCGTTGTCGACGAGGTCGGGGTCGGCGCTGGCCCACGTTTGGGTCACGTGCAGCACGTCGTTCTCCGCGAACGCCTTGGCCGCGCCGAAGAACGTCCGCGACGGGTCCAAGTGGTAGCCGTGCAGCGGGCTCTTGATCTCTCGATCGAAGATCGCGCCGTAATCGGCGACGTCTCCGAGAAACGGCGAGGCGGAGATGACGACCGTTCCCGTCGCCGCGTCCTTTGCAACGACCGGAACGACGCCGACGATCGAACTCGGCAGCGACTGGCGGATTCCGGCCGACTCCGGCGTCGACGCGCGCACCTGCGCGTCGCTGTTCGGCCAGCGCATGACTACGCGATCGCCGATGCGCTGGAACTGGAAGATGCGGGCCGGTGCGACGTACGGCTCACCGGCGGAAGGGCCGAAGCCGCCCAGGCCCGTCGATGGTACCGACGTCTCGATGAATTCCGCTGCGGCGTTTGCCTTCGAGAGCGCGAAATAGACGCTCCCGTTCTTGACGATGACCGGGATCAATCCGGGTTCCACCGTCGCTCCCTTGACGAACGTGTCGTAAGCCACTGGTGACTTCGCAGCTGCGGATGCCGGCTGCGCGCTTAGCGCGCAGAGTGCCAGAGATCCCGTAGCTGCGAGAACGGCCATGCCGTATGAAAGACGTGCGTGCATCGTGCCTCCACTGCGTGTGTCGAGGCGCATTTCGCCGATGATCTGCACGAATCCGGTTGCGCGATCACAGTGACGGAAACGTGACACACACGAAGGTGCACGCGCAACAACGCAATCGCCCGCGCTCGATCGATCGGTTTTTACGAGCGGCGGGCTTCTCCGGCGCGATACCGGTAGGTGATGCGGCCCTTGGTAAGATCGTAGGGCGACATCTCGATGTCGACGCGGTCTCCGGGCAGAATCTTGATGCGGTGACGGCGCAAGCGGCCGGCGATGTGCGCCAAGATCGTGTGACCGTTCTCGAGCTCGACGGAGAACGTCGTGCTGGGGAATATCTGTTTTATGGTGCCGAAGACTTCGAGCGGAGCCTCTTTCGAGGGCTCGGCGGCCTGCCGGGGCCGGGGCTGGGTTTTGGTATTCCGCGTACCGATAATGACCTCTCTCTTGGAACGACGTTCGAACTTGGAAGGACTACCCTCAGTATACTATCACGATACTATCACGCCGCGACCGCTCCCCGATGCGGAGGCCGGCAGCGCGCACGCTATCTCGCCTGCCAGCCGGGCGTTCTCCTGCACGAGCGCGATGTTGGCGATGAGACTGCGCCCGGAGGTCAGCGCCAGCAGCCGGCCGAGCAGCCAGGGCGTAAGAGCCTTGCCGGCGACCCCGGCGCGCTCGGCCTCGTCGGCGGCAACCTCGACGAACGCCGCCATCTCCCCCGCCGGGATCTCGCTTTCGGCCGGAATGGGATTGGCGATCAGGGTCCCGCTCCGTAGCCCCATCTCCCGCCGCACGCGCAGAAGATGCGCCACCTCGGCGGGCGAATCGAGCCGCAACGGGGCATGAAGCCCGCTTCTCCGGCTCCAAAATGCCGGAAAATCGTCGGTGCCGTATCCCACGACCGCCACCCCATGCGTCTCCAGCACCTCCAAGGTCTTCGGCAGATCGAGGATCGCCTTCGCCCCGGCGCAGACCACCCCAACCGGCGTCTGCGCAAACGCCTCTAGGTCCGCCGAGACGTCCATCGTGCGCTCGGCGCCGCGGTGGACGCCGCCGATACCTCCGGTGGCGAAGACCTCGATGCCCGCGCGCGCGGCACAGAACATCGTCGCCGCGACCGTCGTCGCGCCGGAGCGCCCCGTGGAGACCGCGTAGGCGAGGTCGGCTAGGCTCAACTTCAGGATATCCGGTGCGCTGCCGAGCCGCTCCAACTCCGCATCCTCCACGCCGATGCGAACGCGTCCGCCGATAACGGCAATCGTCGCGGGAACCGCGCCAGCTTCGCGCACGATGCGCTCGAGCGAGCGGGCCGTAGCAACGTTCTGCGGGTACGGCATGCCGTGCGAGAGGATCGTCGTCTCGAGCGCTACGACCGGCGCGCCGGCGGCCAGCGCCTCGCGCACCTCCGCCGCCAATTCGAAGGCGCCGGGAAGCGCGCTACGTTGCACGCGCCGCCTCGAGCACTGCCGCAGAGATATCCGGACGAACGCTCGATACGCTTCCGATCGTCAGCGCCGCCGCCAGGGTCCCCACGCGGGCCGCCGCTTCGAGCGGATCGCCGCGCAGCGTGGCGTAGAGCACTCCCGCGATCAGCGCATCGCCCGCACCGGTCGCATCCACGCGCTCCGCGCCGAACGGCGGTACCTGCACGCACCGATCGCTCGCTGCGAGCGCACCGCTCGCTCCGAGCGTGAGAACCACCGATGCCGCTCCGCGCTCGCGCAGCGCCCACGCTAATTCGGCCGCCGGGGCGCCATGCTTCCATCCCAGGTACACCGTGGCTTCGCGCTCGTTCATAAAGAGCAGGTCGACGCCCGAAAGGTCGATCGGAAGGCGGCTCGTCTTGGGCTCGCTCACGGGATCGAGCGCCACGCGAACGTTGGCGGATCGGGCCCGCGCGATGCACGCAGAGAGGAGCTCGGCCGTTGCGTTGCAATCGACGAACATCCAACTAGCGGCCGCGCAGCGTTCCCAACGCGCATCGAGATCGCGCGGCGCGATCGACTCGATCGCCCGCATATCGGAGACGCCGAGCAACAGGTCGCCGTCGCTCCCCAGAACGGCCGCGTATTCTGCCGTCGGGTACGCTGCGTCGATCGCAACCAAACTGGTATCGACCCCGCTCTCGTGCAGGTGATGCAGAAGCGCGCGCCCGTCGTCGTCGTTGCCGACCGCGGAGAACAACCTCGCATCGACTCCCAAACGCGCTAAGTTTTCGGCCACGTTGCGGGCGACGCCGCCGAAGCTGCGCCCCGCGTGCACGCTATTGGAAGTACCGTAGACGACGTCGCTCCGCGCGCGGTACTTGCGATCGATGCAGGCGCCGCCGAGACAGAGTATCACGCCGGAGCGCCGGCGCCTGCGACGTCTTCCAGCGTACGGCGCGTGAAGACGCGCAGCATGCGCTTGCGATACGCGAGCGTGGTGCCGGCGTTCTCCATCGGTTTGCCCACCTTATATGCGGCGTCCGCGGCTACTGCCAGCGCTTCGGGCTCCAAACGCGTGCCGATCAAGCATTGCGCTGCTTCCAGAGCCTCGACGGGGCGCGGGCCCAGGGCGTTCAGAACCACTCGCGCGTCGCGGCAGACGCCACCGGCGTCGAGCCGAACGACGGAAGCGACGCCGAGCAACGGAAAATCGAACGAGGCGCGCTGCCTCAGCTTGCGATAGGCGCTGCGCGTACCCGGTTGCGCAGGCGGCAACGCGATCTTGACGAGGATCTCGCGCGCATCGCGGGCGAGCGCGTTCCGCCCGTCGTCCGTAAAGAACTGCGCGATATCCAGAGTGCGTTCGCCGCCGGCGCCGGCGAGATGGACGGTGGCACCGAACGCCTGGAGGACCGGAGCGAGGTCGGACGCGTTGACGGCCAAGCACGTGCGGCTTCCGGTAGCTACCCGGCAGATGTCGGCGCCGTTCTTCAAGCAGAAACCCAGCGCCGCACGCCAGTCGAGGTTCTGGTTGTAATAGTTGCAGCGCGTATCCAGGCAGAGATTCCCGCCGACCGTTCCCATGGCGCGCAGCTGCGGGGTCGAAATCGAGGACGCGGCGCGAGCGAGCGCCGGGTAGCGCGCGACGACGATCTCGCTTTCGGCGAGGTCGCGCACCGTTGCGAGCGCGCCGATCTCGAGCCCGCGCGCGTCGTCGTACGCGATGAAGCGCAGCGCGCGAATCGGTCGCAGCCCGACGAGCACCTTCGGCGCGAACAGGCGCTGCTTCATGTTCGCGTAGAGGTCGGTTCCGCCGGAGACCGGCATTGCGTCGGCGCCGTATTTTGAAAGCAACGCGACGGCTTCCGCTACGCTCCGCGCGGGCTCGTACGAGAAAGGCGGCAGGCGCTGCATGCGGTGAACTCCTCCTACACCGGCACCGGCGAAGGCGCGCTCTTGAGTCGCAGCCGGCCGGACGGGCTCGCATCGAGCGCGCGAAGCACGCTCTCGGGAAGGATCGGCGTCGCGTAGACGCGCACGCCGATCGCATCGGCCACGGCGTTCGCGATAGCCGGAATCACCGGGTTCAACGGCCCTTCTCCTGCCTCTTTCGCGCCGAACGGACCCTCTCTATCGTCGGTCTCGACGATGATGGCGTCGATATGGGGCGTATCGAGGATCGTCGGCGTCTTGTAATCCAACAAGTTCGGAATTTTGTGCTCGTCGCGGCGGAAGGCCGACTCTTCCAATAGCGCCTCACCCAAGCCCATGTACGCACTGCCCTCGATCTGGCCTTCGACGATGTCGGGGTTGAGCGCGCGCCCGCAGTCGTGGGCCAGCGTGAGCCGTTCGACGCGCACCTCACCGGTCTCCAGGTCGACGCCGACCTCCGCCACGCATGCGGTATACGAGTACGCCGGCGACGGGCCGACGCCCGAGCCCTTGAAATCGCCGTGCAGATTTGCGGGCGGCGTGTACGAGCCCGATCCGACCAGCGTACCAAAGCGTGCCTCGGCGGCTTGGGCCGCTTCGAGAAACGTCACCGCGCGATCGGGGTCGCCGACGTCGAAGACGCGGCGCGCTGCGAAACCGCACCGTTCCGGCGCGATGCCCAGCAGCGCGCCCGCCGCCTGCGCGAGCCGGAGCCGCACGGATTCAGCCGCTTCGTGCGCCGCATTGCCCGCCATGAACGTCACGCGGCTGGAGTACGATCCTAAATCTACCGGCGTGAGATCCGTATCGCCCGCACAGACGCGCACGTCCATGACGTCGACGCCCAGCGTCTCCGCAACGACGACGGCAAGCATATGCTCCGAGCCTTGCCCGCATTCACTCGTGCCGCAGTACACCGTGACGCCGCCCCCTCTATCTACCTTGACGATCGCGCCGGAGTGCGGCATCGGGTTCCAATAGATGGGCAGTCCCGCGCCGCACAAATAAGCGCTGACGGCCAAGCCGATGCCCTTGCCGCGAGGCAACGCGCCATGTCTGCCGGAGTAACCGGTACGCCGCTCCACCTCGTCGATGCACTCGCGCAGGCCGCAGCTCGTGACGCGCAGGTGATTGATCGTCTCCGAGTAGGGATCGATCGCGATGCGTTTGCGGTACGCAGCTGCATCCAAGCCGAGCGCGCCGGCGATCTTGTCGAGCTGGCATTCGAGGGCGTAGCGCGGCTGCGTGGTACCGTGACCGCGCTTGGGGCCGCAGGGCGGCTTATTCGTGTAGACGCGGCAGCCGTCGAAAGCGTACGCGCCCATCTTGTAGGTGACCGGAGCGAGCGCGCCGGTATAGTAGGTCGTCGCGACGCCGTAGGAACCGTACGCACCACCGTCCAGCCAGGTTTGCAGGCGGCAGGCGAGGATGCTCCCGTCCCGTTTCACGCCGGTCTTGATCTTCATCTTCACCGGGTGGCGTCCGCGGTGCGTGTAAAACACTTCCTGGCGCGTCAGCGCAAACTTCACGGGCCGCCCGGTCTTGCGCGCGAGGTGCGCGGCCGCAAGCTCGTGCGGGAACGGCTCCGTCTTGCCGCCGAAACCGCCGCCGATCGGCGGCGCCACGACCCGCAAGCGGCTCGCCGGTACCTGCAACACCGCGGAGGCGATGCGGTGCAGGTAGTGCGGCGTCTGGCTCGACGACCATATCGTGATCTTCCCGTCGGCGCTGCAATCGGCGACGACGGCATGCTGCTCGATCGCCGCGTGCGTATTGCCTTCGTAGAAAAACTCGTCTTCGAAAACCGCATCGGCCTGGGCAAAGCCGGCCTCCACGTCGCCGAACTCTAGGTGCACCTCTTTATGCACGTTGTCCGATCGCCGCGACTCCTCGTGAATCTTCGGAGAGGCGTCGCGCAGCGCTTCGTCGATCGTCATGACGGCCGGCAGCGGCTCGTAGACGACCTCGATGAGGTTCAGCGCTTCCTCCGCAGTCAACTCGTCGTCCGCGACCACCGCGGCGATCGGCTCGCCGACGTAGCGCACTTTTTCGATGGCAAACACCGTCTCGTCGGGACTCGAAGGGAGGATGCCGTACCGCACCGGCAGTTCTTCGCCCGTCGCCACCGCGACGACGCCCGGCAGCGCTTGCGCGCGGCTGCAGTCGACGCGCAGGATGCGCGCGTGCGCCTGCGTGCTGCGCAGAAGTTTGCCGAAGAGCATGCGCGGCAGCGCGATGTCGTCGGCATATATCGCCGCGCCGGTGACCTTGGCGTACGAGTCGGCGCGCGGTAGAGCCTTTCCCGCGACGGAGAAGCCCTCGGGCTTGCGCGCGTGAACCGGAGCAGCCGGCCGAGCGACGGACGAAACGGCCGCAGCGGCCGTCGTGCCCGCGGCGCCGGTGTCGGGATTGGTGGCGGTCGACACCCTGCGTATCTCAGGCATGCGCCGCCTCGCGCATGCGTTCGGCGGCCAACGCCACCGCTTCGACGATCTTCACGTAGCCCGTGCAGCGGCAGAGGTTCCCCGCGAGCGCGGCCTCGATCTCGCTCTTGCGCGGCGCGCCGTTGCTCTCGAGCAGGGCGGCGGCACTGAGCAGCATGCCAGGCGTGCAGTAGCCGCATTGCGCCGCCCCACATTCGACGAACGCGCGCTGCAACGGGTGCAGTTCGCCGGCACCGGCCATTCCTTCCACCGTAACGATCTCGCGATCGACGCATTCGACGGCCAGCGTCAAGCACGAGAGCACCGTTTCGCCGTCGACGAGGACCGTGCAGGCGCCGCAATGACCCATCTCGCACCCGTGTTTGGTTCCGGTCAGGGCCAGATCTTCACGCAAGACTTCGAGCAGCGTGCGATTGGGATTGAACGCACACGCGATCTCGGCTCCGTTCACGCGGAGGGTCGCAAGCATCTTCGGCGGAGCTACGGACATGGTGGCTGCTTAGCTGCGCGCCGTCTACACGCCTGCGGGCGCGCTTTCGATGGAATCGCCGCGCCCAGCGTCGAAGGCCGTCGCTCGTCCGTTCTTGGGAGGCTGTCGGAGTTGATCGAACATCTCGAGCAGGTCCGTCGCTGGCAGGCAGCGGGACGCTCCGTGGCCATAGCCGCACTGGTCGATGCCGAGGGTTCGGCTCCGCGAGATCCCGGCGCCGAGATGATCGTGAGCGACGCGGCCGAGATCGCCGGTTCGGTCAGCGGCGGGTGCGTCGAAGCGGCGCTGGCGCAAGAGGCCGCAGCGGTACTCGCGACGGGCCGCGCGAGGCTGGTGAGCTACGGCATCGCCGAGGCCGACGCGATCTCCGCCGGTTTGCTCTGCGGCGGCACCATACGAGTCCTCGTCGCTCCCCTCGACGCCGCCCTCTGCGCCGAACTCGAGAAGCGCCTGGCGACTTCGCCGTTACGCGCGATGGCGTGGCGTCTGAGCGGCGAGCGCGCAGGCGCCCACCTGTGCATCTTCGGAGACGGCGTCCTCGGAACGCTGGGCGACCCCGCTCTCGATGCCGCCCTGGCAGCCGATGCGCGTGCCTCCTTCGCCCGCGGTGCCGGCGATCTGCGGTGGTTCGGAGAACGCGGCGAGCCGGCCGGCGAAGTCGAGATCTTCGTGCGGCGTTACGCCCCATCGCCGGAGATGTACGTCTTCGGCGCGAGCGATTTCGCGCAGGCCGTCGTGCGCGTGGGTAAGTTTTTGGGGTACCGCGTTACCCTCTGCGACGCGCGCGCCGCGTTCGCCACGCGCGAGCGGTTCGGCGAGGCGGACGAGGTGGTCGTCGCTTGGCCGGACGAATTTCTCGCTGCAGCACCTGTGGACGAGCGTACGGCAATCGTCGTGCTCACGCACGATGAGAAGTTTGATATTCCGCTGCTGCGCGCGGCGCTGTACGGGCCCGCGCGGTACGTCGGCGCGATCGGCAGCCGCCGTACGCACGCGCGTCGCATACGTCTGTTGCGCGAAGCCGGCACCGCAGATGCGGAGCTCGCACGCCTGCGCGCGCCGATCGGGTTGGATATCGGTGCACGCACCCCGGCGGAGACGGCAATAGCGATCGCGGCCGAGATCGTCGCGCAACGCAATGCCCGGCCCGGCGGTCCGCTGACGGGTGGAGAGGGCCCGTTGCGCGGTCGCGGCTCCTAGGCGAACGACTCCATCAGTTTCGCCCACTCTGCACGACCGATACGCAGATCCGCCTCGCCGAGGTCCTTGAGCGGTTGACGGGGGACGCGCTCGCGTTCGCAGAGGTCCTCGCTCGCCGGATTGACGTAGAGCAAGCCGGTGACCAGCTCTCCGCGGCCGCGCGCTTCGTGCACCACGCGCAACGCTCCGATACGGTCGGTCGCATCGTACGCTCGATCCAGTTTACGCAACATCACGTGCGAACCGTCGGCGAGCTCGATGTCCTGCACGTTGCCTGGTTCGTATTCGACTTCGATCTCGCCGCGACCGAGAATGAAATCGGCGGAGTGGAGCACGTAGTCGTGCTCCTTTATGTAGGCATAACTCTTGGTCGAGCCTTCGTGGTCGTTGAACGTGACGCACGGGCTGATCACGTCCAGCACGGCGGTACCGCGATGCGCAAAGGCCGCCTGCAGGAGCGGCACGAGCTGTTTGCCGTCGCCCGAAAACGAACGGGCCACGAAGGTCGCGCCGAGTTCGATCGCGAGGCCGCAGACGTCGATGGTTTCGAACTCGTTCACCTTGCCGTTCTTCAGCACCGATCCGAGATCGGCCGTCGCCGAGAACTGCCCTTTGGTCAGCCCGTAACAGCCGTTGTCTTCGACGATGTACGTCATATCGAGGTTGCGCCGGATGAGATGGCAGTACTGCCCGAGCCCGATGCTCGCGGTATCCCCGTCGCCGCTTATGCCCAGCACCAGCAGATCGCGGTTGGCCAGTTTCGCGCCGGTCGCGGCCGACGGCATCCGGCCGTGCACCCCATTGAAACCGTGCGCTTGATCGACGAAGTACGCCGGCGTCTTCGAGGAGCAGCCGATGCCGCTCATCTTGGCGAGCCGGTGCGGCTCAACGCCGTACTCGTAGAGCGCTTTGATCAGATGGTTCGTGATCGAATTATGACCGCATCCCGCGCAGAGCGTCGTGGCCGAACCCTTGTAGACTTCGCGGGTCAGGCCCGTCACGTTCAGGTTTATCTTGGATACGCCGGTCGACATGATTGGATATACCTCTAAGCTAAGCTGGTGGCGAGAGAGCGTTCGGCTTCGAGCAGCGGCTCGGCGATGACGGCCGCGTCGATCGGGACGCCATTGTAGTGGCGGATCGACTGCAGGCGCGCGACATCGGCGGCGGGGAGATCGGTGCGGAGCAGGCCATAGAGCTGCCCGTCGCGGTTCTGCTCGACAACGTAGACCCGCTCGTGCCGCGCCACGAAGGCCGCGACCTCCGGCGAGAACGGCAGAGCGCGGACGCGCAGGTAGTCGACCTCGAGTCCGGCGGCGCGCATTCGGTCGCGCGCCTCGACGACCGCGTGGTGCGTCGTCCCGTAGGCGAGAATCGCAGTCGCGTGCCCGCTCTCCTCGATGCTGGGCTGCGGGACTGCCAAGCGCGCGGTCTCGTGCTTGCGCGCAAGACGATCGAGATTACGTGCGAAGACCTCCGCCGACTCCGAATAGCGCGCAAACTCGTCGTGGCCGCTGCCGCGCGTGAAGTAGCCGGCCTTCGCCGACGGCGTCCCCGGAAGCGTTCTATACGGAATACCGTCGCCGTCGGGATCGGCGTAACGGCCCCACGATTCAACGCGCTCGAGGTCCGCGGCCGTGAGAACCTTGCCGCGGTCGAAGGGGCGGTCCGGGTACGCTAACGGCTGCGCCATCCAAACATTCATGCCGAGATCGAGATCGCTGAGCACGAAGACCGGCGTTTGAAAGCGCTCGGCCAGATCGAAGGCGTCCATACCGAGTTCGTACGCCTCTTCGACCGTAGCGGGCAGCAGCACGATGTGTTTGGTATCGCCGTGCGAGAGCGTATATGCAAACGCCACGTCACCCTGCAGCGTGCGGGTCGGCAGACCGGTCGACGGTCCTGCCCGCTGTACGTCGAAGATGACGCCGGGGAGTTCGGCGTAGTAGCCGAAGCCGGCATACTCTGCCATGAGCGAGAGCCCAGGGCCCGACGTTGCGGTCATCGCGCGCGCTCCGGCCCACCCGGCGCCGAGCACCATCCCGATCGCCGCCAGCTCGTCCTCCGCTTGTACGATGGCCGCCTTGCGCTCGCCCGTCGCGGGATCTGCCCGAAAGCGGTCGCAATACGATATGAACGATTCGCACAGCGACGTCGACGGGGTGATCGGGTACCATGCCAGGACCGTGCAGCCGGCCATGACGCAACCCAGCGCCGCGGCGCGGTTACCGTCCAGCAGAATGCTTCCCTCGGTGTGCCCCGTCATCGGTTCCACGTAATAAGGATCGCGCTTCTCGAGGTGCGTCTGCGCGTACTCGACTCCCACCCGCACCGCAGCCAGGTTTGTCTCGACCGCGCTCGGCTTGCGCCGAAACTGCTCCCGTACCGCCGCCTCGACGGCCTCGCTCGGGATGCCGAGCAACTCAACTAGGACGCCGACGTAGATCATGTTGACGAGATACTTGCGCAAGGAACCCTGCGCCACGTGCTTCTTCGCCAACTCGCCGAATGGAACGGCGTAATAGGTGATGTCGGTTCGAAGGGTCGCACCGCTCACCGGATAGACTGCTTCGTGGACGATCGCGCCTCCGGGGCGGACCGACGCAACGTCGTCGTGCCAGGTTGCGGCGTTGAGCGCTACGACGATATCGATAGCGCCGCTGCGACATTTGTAGCCTTGCGGGCTCAAACGAACGTCATACCACGTGGGCAAGCCCTCGATATTGGAGGGGAAAACGTTCTTGGGTGCGACCGGAATGCCGAGCCGAAAGAGCGCATGCGTCAGCACCAGATTCGACGATTGGCTCCCCGAGCCGTTTACCGTCGCCGCACGAATCGTCAGATCGTTGACGATTTTCTCTCCCGTTGCCAATCCAAGCCGTCCTTTCGCCTAACGCTGCAATCTTCGTGAAACGGCCGCTCATCGCCTCGCGGTGCCAAAGAGAATCGGAACTTAGGCTAAGCGCGCAGCGACGCGAGCGGTATCGCGTAGACGCTTGCGCGATCCGCGACGTAAAGCGTCTCCCCAACGATAACCGGCGACGAGACCGTAAAATACGCGGGGAAGGTACGCCGCACGAGGACGCGCCCGCTGCGCGCGTCGACGACGTAGAACGTGCCAGCCGTATCCCCGAAATACAGACGTTTGCGATACTCGACGGCACTCATCTTGACGCGCGCGGCCGTACGCAAGCGCCACCGGACGCGCCCGGTCCGCGCGTCGAACGCGACGAAATCCCGGGTTGCGGGAATCGCCTGATAGAACGTCGCCGCATCGGCGAGCCCCGCAACTCCCTCCTCGTTCGAGCCCGTCGGCGTGAAACGCCCGTATCGCGAAAACCAGCGCCACCGCAGGAGGCCCGTGCGCTCGCTCACTGCATCGACCTCGTTGAAGGCATTGCGCCCGGCCGGACGGTCGTTCGAGGAGCTCGAACCCTCGACGAAAACGAGCCCGTCGGCAACGGTTGGCGAACAGTCTGCATTACCGTACGGCGCGCGCCAGCGGATCGAACCCGATCGCGCGTCGATCGCTTCAATGTGGTCGTGGCGCCCAGAGTTCGGGCTCGTGCCCACCACGACGTAGACGCGGCGACCGGCGGCGGCGGCCGAACTCATCGTCGCAATCCCATGCGTGCGAATCGTCCAGAGCGTGCGGCCGTCGGCAAGGGCGAGCGCGCGAATGCGATCGTGACCGTTTGCGTAGACGAGCTCGTCGACGCCGTTCGCTCGCACGAGCGCGGGGCTCGGCATATCTTCGCCGATCGTATGGTGCGTCCACAGCACGCGCCCCGTCCCGGCATCCAAGCCTATGACGGCATCTCCGCCGCGGCGTCCCCAGACGCTGCGCTGCGGCGACTCTTCCAGCACTGCGTCCTTGCCGGTTCCCACGACGACGACGCCGTTTGCGACGACCGGCGTCGTCATAGCGACGTCCGGCAGTTTGGTCGACCACAACACTCGCCCGGTGCGTGCGTCAAGCGCGCTTACGCGCCGGTCGAAACTTTCAAGGTATAGCACGCCGCCGGCGACGGCCAGCCCGCCGTTGATCTGGCCGCCCAGCCTACGCTGCCAGGAGTATGCGCGGGCCGGACCGGGGAGCACCGCATTGTGGTCGGGCCGAAACTGGAACATCGGCCATAGCGCCGCGGTACCGGCAAGCGCCAGCAGCAATCGCGTCACGTCACGTCACGCAGCAGGCGTTTCCACGCCGCGCGTTCCGCGCTCTCCCGCATCAGCGGTGCGAGCGCGGCGCACGCGCGCCGCAAAGAATCGTAGAAGGCACGGTCCGTCGAAGCCGCGCGCATCAGCCGCGCGAGATCGCCGGTATCGCCGAGCGCGTAGAGCCCGGGATACCCGCTTCCGAGAATTCCGACGTTGCCCGGGATGCGCGAAGCGAGCACCGGCGTGCCGGCGGCGATCGCCTCGCCGAGCACGTTAGCGCCGCCCTCCATGCGTGACGAGAGCACCAGCGCGTCGGAACGCACGAGTAAGCGGCGCGCCGCACCGCGCGCGAGCTCCCCGAGGTAACGATAGCGCGGATTGCGCTCCGCTTCACGCCGCGCCATCTCGAGATAACGTGCGTCGAGAACGCCGCCGGCCTGCGTGACGCGCACGGGCGGCAGGAGCGGTAACCGGCGAACCGCGTAGGCCGCTCGCATCGGGTCCTTCTCATGGCGCAGATGCCCCAGCACGTAGAACTCGAAGCGGCCGCCGGTCCGCCCCTTTGGGCGCGGCCGGGCCGGCGCCGATTGCAGTATCGCGCGCGCCTTTGCGCGCAGTCGCTCGGGCAATTCGTCGATCGCGCGCGGTTGGAGCGTCACGATGGCGTCGGCCGCATCGAGCGCGCGCTGCGCCGTGCGGCTCGTGCGAATATCGCGGTAGACGTCGGTTCCCGTGAGGACCACCATCAGCGCCCCCCGCGCGTTGGCACGGCGGAACCGCAGCGCATCGCTCCCGCTGCGCCTGGCATGCAACGCTATCAGGCAGTCGGCGGGTTCTACGCCAGTGTAGGTCCGCGCTATACGAACCCGGTGGCCGAGCGACCGTAAGATGCGCGCGTACCGCTCGGCCGTAACGGCATTGCCGAGCGTTGAGTGCGCCGGAGCCGGGGAAAGTATCAGAATCCGCAAGACGCGGCACCCGAGAGGAGATGCACGGTGAACGGCAGCAGCGGAGCATGACCGCCGAACCCAATCAGCGCCCTTGGATCGCCGCGGCGCTGGCCGACGCGCGCCGGCGAACGCTTTCCCTCGTAAGCGATCTGCGGGACGATCAATGGTCGGTGCCGCTTCTCGAGATCATCAACCCTCCGTTATGGGAGATCGGGCACGTCGCGTACTTCGCAGAGTATTGGACGTTGCGCCGGCTCTACGGCCACGCGCCCATCGTCACCGCAGGCGACGCGCTCTATGATTCGGCTCGCATACCGCACGATCTCCGGTGGTCCCTTCCGTTGCCTAGCCGCGAGGAGACGTATGCGTTTCTAGAGCGACAACTCGCGGCCTCGTTGGAGCGTTTTGCGGCACCCTCTCAACCGAAAGAGGCCGATTACTTCTACCGCCTCGCGCTTCATCACGAGGATATGCACGGCGAAGCCCTCATCTACACTCGCCAGACGCTGAGCTACGGCCAGCCAGAGATAGCCCTCTACGACCGCATGGAGCCCGGCGCGCTCGTGGGCGACGCCGCTATCCCCGGCGGCCACTATGGCATCGGCGCGCGGCCGGACGACGGCTTCGTCTTCGACAACGAAAAATGGTTTCACGAGGTGGAGGTGCGCCCGTTTTCGATCGCACGCGCGCCGGTGACCAACGCCGAGTACCTGGCCTTTGTCGAAGACGGCGGGTACGAGAACCAGACGCATTGGTCGCTCGATGGGTGGGCGTGGCGCACGGCCGCCGACGCGCATCGGCCGGTCTACTGGCAAGGTGACGGCCGCCGCCCGCTGCGGCGGCACTTCGACCGTATCGTCGAGCTGCGCCCGCACGAACCGGTCTGCCATGTAAACCTCTTCGAGGCAGACGCCTATTGCAGGTGGGCGGGGCGGCGGCTGCCGACGGAGCCCGAATGGGAGATCGCGGCCGCAGGATCGAACCGCCGGCGCTATGCCTGGGGGGAAGAGACCGCCACGCCGGAGCGCGCGAATCTCGACAGCTGGTATGGCGACGTCTGCGACGTCGGCGCCTTTGCCGGCGGTGAGAGCCCGTTCGGCTGCCGCCAGATGATCGGTAACGTTTGGGAGTGGACCTCCACCCCGTTCGAACCCTACCCCGGTTTCGCGCCGGATCCGTACAAAGAGTACTCCGAACCATGGTTCGGCGATCACTTCGTCCTGCGCGGCGGCGCGTGGTCGACGCGAGCCCGCCTCGTCACCACGCGGTGGCGCAATTTTTACCGTCCGCACCGCCGGGACGTCGTCGCAGGTTTCCGCACCTGCGCGCCTCGATAAAGGAGCCCCCGTGTCACTTTCGCAGGAAACGCTGCCGCCCGGCCGCGCCGCATCGGGCACGCGGCTCCTCGTTGGCACGACGTCGTTCCTCGTGGCGGCGATCGTCGGGCTGGCAATCGTCAAGTGGATGCCGTACTGGCAGGAGGCCCACCTCGCCGCAGCGGCTCATTCGATAGGTGCGTCGATCGTCAGTGGAAGCGCGACCGCGGCTCCGGCGGTTGGGTTGCAGGCCGCGTGGCAATACGCGGTCGCCTATTTCACGGCGGTCTGGGAGGCGGTGGTGCTCGCGCTGTTGCTCGGCGCGACCGTTCAAGTATTCGTCCCGAGGCGCTGGCTGCGGCGGCTGATCGGCGGCACGAACGTTCGCTCGACCGCGATCGCCGGTGCCTTCTCGCTCACCGGCATGATGTGAACGTGCTGCACCGGTCCACTGATGAACTACTCCACCTGACGCGATGCGCACAGGGTGGAGTTTCGTGTTGCTCACGCGGATTGCGCGAGGCACCCGGTCGGTTCCCGGCCGGTTTGGGCAAGCGCCCATAAGAGGTTCACGCGCGCAGCGTTCTGATCGCGTGAGAGAACCAAGCCGCAGGAGCAGACGTGCTGTCGTTCGGAGAGCGCCTTCTTGCGTTGTTTCCAACACGCCGAACAGGTCTGTGACGGCTTGACTTTGCGCGATGGAACCTCGATGAACGCAATACCAGCCTCTGCCGCTTTGTATCGAATCATATCGAGAAATGCGCGTGGAGCGGTGGCGAAAATCTCTCGATTCAAGCCCGCTTTCTGGGCGACGTTGCGCCCAGGAGATTCAACGGTTCCTTTCGCCGACCGGGTCATGTTTTTCACCGTGAGGGACTCGGTGGCGATCAGACCCGAGTCGGCGACGATCTTTGCCGATTGTTGGTGCAAGAAGCCCAACCGCTTGGCGGTGGTCTTGCGATGGATCGCAGCGACTAGGCGGCGAGCCTTTGTACGGTTCTTCGAGCGTTTGGCCTTGCGCGCGAGGTTCTGCTGCGCGGACTCTAGCGCGGCTTTCGCTTGCCACATGAAGCGGGGATTCTCAATAGCCGAGAAGCCGTCGTCTTCGTGCGCGATGGTGGCGAACGTCTCAACGCCCCAATCAAGACCGATCGCCTGCGTTCCGCCCGTTCGCTGCGGCCGGCACGAAACCGTGATCGAAGCGTACCAGCGCCCGGCTTTATGCTGGATTTCGCAGGTCTTCGCCTCGCCCGGTGTGCGGGCGCGACCGCGTACGGAGACCGTGCCGATGCCTGAGAGACGCAGCTTGCCGTGCCGATTGCCGTCGCCCGGCGTGAACCGGAAGCCGTCGCCGTGCGTCTTGTATCCCCAGCCCGAGAAGCGGTCGAACGACCGGAAACGCGGGAATCCGGGCGTCTCGCCCTTCTTGCAACGCCGGAAGAACGCCGCAAAGGCCAAGTGGAGCCGTTGCAGCGTCACCTGAGCCGACTGCGCGTTGAGCGCAGCGTAACGCTCGTCGTCGGTGCGCAGAGCGGTGAGATCGCGGCTTTGGTCGTACGCCGAGAGGCTCTTACGTTGCAGCCGCCAAGCCGCGATACGCTGCTCGAGCGCGGCGTTATAGAGGCGCTGGTGTAACCCGAGCATATCGCGCAGCGCCGCCTCTTGGCAGCGTGACGGATACAAGCGATAGACGAGCTTGCGCGAGACGGCGGAATCCACGTTCCAAGTATACATGATACGCTGTGCCACATGGGTGGCCGTGTGAGCGCCCTCCGGGGCGCTGCGGCGTTTCACCACCAGCCAAATGCGGGAAACGAATTATGGCTGGAGCACTGCGCCGCCTCTTGGTAGGTCCGGCTGCCGCACTCCTCGTGACCCTCCCGGCGATCAGCCTGCCTTCGCTCTTCATCGTCCGCAAGGTCTTCTCGAAACGCGTGCTCTCGATGGCCGCGGCGGGCGTCGCCGTGGCAGGCGTCGCGGCCGGCCTTGTCGCTATCGTCGCGTTTCACGGCTAACTGCCGGCTCTGCGGCGCGCTCCCGCTCGGCGGCGGGAGCGCACGCGAACGACGTGCAAGTGGCGCAGGCAATGCTACAAAAGCCGATCGTTCTCGACGACATCCGCAGAGACCCAGACCGGGTACTGGCCGCCAACGCCGCCGCCTCCCTGCTCGACCTGGGCGACGGCGTTCTCTGCCTCGAGTTTCATTCGAAGTCCAACACGCTTGACGGCGACATCTTGGAGGTCTGGGAGCACGCCAATCGCAGTATCCCCGGAGCCTACAAGGGTTTGGTCGTCGGCAACCAGGGCAAGCATTTCTCGTTCGGAGCAAACCTGCAGTGGCTGCTCTCGCTGCTCGACGCTCTCAAGGACGATCGCGCGCTCTTCCGCGAGGGCGGCAAGCGCGTTCAGCGCCTGACGACGGGCATGCGGACCGTGCCGTTTCCGACGGTCGCCGCGCCGTTCAACCTTACCATCGGCGGCGGGCTCGAACTCAGCCTGTATGCCGATCGCGTGCAGGCGCACGCCGGCCTACAGGCATCGCTGCCCGAGGCTGCCGTTGGCATCCTACCGGATCTCGGCGGCACGAGCGAACTCTACGCCCGTTGCGTCGAGGCGACGGGCGACCCGGCGCAAGGGCTTCGCCAGGCCTTCGAGACGATCGCATACGCGAAGCGAAGCAAAGACGCCGGCGAGGCGCGCGCGCTCAATTTTCTGGCCGCGCACGATCGGATCACGAACGATCTCCCGTTGCTCATAAGCGACGCGAAGATGCGCGTCCTCGAACTCGCGGAAAATTACATCGCGCCACCGCATCGCACGGCAATCCCCGTGCTCGGCGACGTGGGCTACGCCGCCGTCGACCGCGCGATCGATGCCGCTCGGGCGTCGGGCGCGGCATCGGAGTACGACGCGCAGATCGGCCGCGCGATTGCGCGCGTGATGACCGGCGGTCCGGGGCACGCGCGCACCGTTTCGCATGACGAACTGCTCGACCTCGAGACGGAGTACTTCGAGACGCTCGTCTGGAACCCGAAGACGCAGGACCGCATGCGGCACATTCTCTCCACCGGCACGCCCCTACGCAACTGACCCGCCCCGTGTCATCCCGCCCCCGTGTCATCCTGAGCTTGTCGAAGGACGAAGGACGAAGGGCTGAGCGTTGTTTGGTGCGCGCGTGGAGGGCGAGCAGGGCGTCGCACGAGCGCCGTTCGTCGCTCCGCCCTCCGGGCTGCGCTCCTACTGCTGTGCCTCCTCGCTCTCGCCATCCTGGCTTCGCTCGTCGGTCACAGCCGCTCGTGCAACGCCCTGCTCGCCCTCCACGCGGGATCGTCTTGTAATCCACGCTCACCGTCACCGCGTGTCATGCTGAGCGAGCCCTGTGGTTTGGAGCTACGCGACCTCGAAGAGGCCGGCGGCGCCCATGCCGCCGCCGATGCACATCGTTGCGACGACGTACTTCACGCCGCGGCGCTTGCCTTCGATGAGCGCGTGCATCACCATGCGAGCACCGCTCATTCCGTAGGGGTGACCGATCGAGATCGCGCCGCCGTCGACGTTGAAACGGTCGTTCGCGATGCCGAGCGTATCGCGGCAATAGACCGTTTGAACGGCGAACGCTTCGTTCAACTCCCACAAGCCGATGTCGTCGATCTTCAAACCGTTGCGCTTGAGCAGCTCCGGCACCGCGTAGACGGGCCCGATGCCCATCTCGCCGGGCTCTACGCCGGCTAGCACCATACCGCGATAGAAGCCTAAGGGCTGCAAGCCGCGCCGCTGCGCGAGCTTCGCCTCCATCACGACGACTGCCGCGGCGCCGTCGGAGAGTTGCGACGAGTTCCCGGCCGTGACGGTCGATTTCGGGTCGAGCACGCCCTTGAGGGCCGCGAGTCCCTCAAGCGTCGTCTCCGGGCGATTCCCTTCGTCTTTTGCGAGCGTCACATACTCTTCACGAACCTCGCCGGTCTCCTTGTTCTCGACGAATTTCCACGCCGGCAGCGCAACGATCTCGTCGTCGAACTTGCCGGCTGCTTGAGCGGCGGCCGTGCGCTGCTGGCTCTGGAAGGCGTACTCGTCCTGGCGCTCGCGGCTAACTTTGTATTTTCTGGCGACGAGGTCGGCAGTCTGCAGCATCGGCATGTAGAGGTCCGGTTGATGGCGCAGCAGCCACTCCTCGGTGAGGCCCTTGGTATTGAAGTCGTTTTGCACCATACTGATCGACTCGCATCCGCCCGCCACCACGGCGGGAGAACCGTCGACGATCACGCGCTGCGCCGCGGCGGAGATCGCCTGCAAGCCCGACGCGCAGAAACGGCTCACGGTTTGACCGGCTACGCTCACCGGCAAGCCGGCACGCAACGCGGCGGTACGCCCGAGATTGTTTCCGGTCGCACCCTCGGGCAGGCCGACGCCGACGATCGCGTCCTCGATCTCCGCCGGGTCGAGTTTGGCGCGCTCGATCGCATGCCGGATCGCGTGACCCGCCATCGTAGCGCCCGGAGTCTGATTGAACGCACCGCGAAAGGCTCTGCCGATCGGGGTCCGCGCGGCCGAAACGATTGCCGCTTCACGCATGAACTGCCACCTCCTTAAAGGTACGGCCGCTGCGGGCGATCTCGCCGAGCAACGGCGACGCTTGCCACTGCGGGCCGTACGTCTCCCTAAAGCGTTCGATATCCGCGTAGACGGCCGCCACGCCGACCTCGTCCGCGTACCACATCGGTCCGCCGTGATGCGGTGGAAAGCCGTACCCGTAGATATACACGATGTCGATGTCTCCGGGGCGCAGTGCGATGCCGTCGGCCAGCAGGTTCGCGCCCGCGTTGGCTAGCGCGAACGTCAAGCGCTTGACGATCTCCGCATCGCTCGTATCGCGCGGCGCGATGCCGGCATCTGCCGCGACCTGCGCGAAGAGCGCTTCTACCTCCGGATCGGGAATCGGCTCGCGTCCCTTACCAACCGCTTTGTCGTATCTGTAGAAACCCTTGCCCGTCTTTTGGCCCAGGCGTTTTTCCGCATACATGCGGTCGACGATCTTCGAGCGTCCCGCGCCCATCTCGGGGCGCGCCTGCTGGATGTGCCAGAATACGTCGACGCCCGAAAGATCGAACATGGCGAACGGGCCCATGGCAAAGCCAAAGTTCTTCATCGCGGCATCTACGCGATGCGGCGCTACGCCTTCTTCGGCGAGCGAGACCGCTTCGCGCGCATAGTCGAAGAGCATGCGGTTGCCGATGAAGCCAAAGGCGTTCGCGGAGAGTACCGAGATTTTGCGCAGCGTCTTGCCGAGTTTGAACGCCGTTGCGAGCGTCTGCGGCGACGTATCTTTTCCGCGCACGATCTCGAGCAGCTTCATGATGTTGGCCGGCGCGAAGAAGTGTAAGCCGACGAATCTATCGGCGCGTCCGGTGACCGAGGCCATCTCGTCGATGTCGAGCGTCGACGTGTTGGAGGCGAGAATGCCCTCGGGCTTGACGATCGCGGCGAGTTTCCTGAAAACCGCCTTCTTCACGTCCATGTTTTCAAAGACCGCTTCGACGATGAGATCCGCGTCCGCGAGTTCGTTGTAATCGTCGGTGAAGACGATCGACTGCCCGCGTTTCCAGGCTTCCTCTTGCGTGAGCTTGCCTTTTTGCACTTGATACATGTACATGCCGAAGACCATCTGCTTGGCCTTCTCGATCTGTTCGTCGGCCGGCTCGACGACCGTCACCGGGATCCCCGCATTCGCGAAGGTGATGGCGATGCCGGTACCCATAGTCCCCGCACCGACGACTCCGGCCTTCTTTATCTCAAGCGCTTGCGCGCCCGCAAGGCCCGGTACCTTGCCGAGCTCTCGCTCCGCGAAGAAGATGTGGCGCAATGCCGCCGACGGCGCCGAGCGCACGAGCTCCTCGAACAAGCGCGCTTCACGCGCGAGCCCACGTGGGAAGTCCAGTTCGAAGGAGGCCTGAACGGCATCGATCAGTTTGTGCGCTGCGTAGCCGCCGTTCTCTTCCGGCGGTACCATCTTGTGCGCCTGCGCGACGACAAACGGCGCGGCCATCGGCGGAAGATTGCCGAGCGAAACCGCAAGATGCGAGACGCGGCGCTTGGGCTTGCTTGCAACCACGCGCGCCACCAGCGCCGCCGCGGCGCCGGCCACGTCGCCCGCAACCACTTCGTCGAGAATGCCCTTCTTTTTCGCATCCTCCGCACCGATCGTCTCGCCTTTGAGCATCATCTGCAGCGCGTCTTGCGCACCGATGAGGCGCGGTAAGCGCTGCGTCCCGCCGGCGCCCGGCAACAAGCCGAGTTTGATCTCGGGCAACCCGACTTTCGAGCGCGCGGTCGCCACCCGATAATCGCAAGCCAGCGAGAGTTCGAGGCCGCCGCCCATCGCATTGCCGTCGATCGCCGCTACGTAGGTCTTGCTTCCGCGCTCGATCGCGGCGATGACGTCACGCACCGTCTTGGTCTCGGGCGTCGGCTCGGTCGAGAAGTCGTTTATGTCCGCTCCACCGGAGAAGATGCCGTTCGCCCCCGTGAAGACGACCGCGCGCACCGCCGCGTCGGCCTCGGCCTCTTCGACGGCTGCCAACAGCTGCGCGGAAAAGCCAAAGGAGAGCGCGTTGACCGGCGGGTTATCGAGGGTGAGGATGCGGATCGCCCCGTCACCCCGAGCCAGGTCGGCTCTATCGGCGTGCAGCGTCGCCATCTTACGCTACCACCGCGGCTTTCCGATCGAGTTCGAGCGCCTCTTCCGAAAGCGTCATCACGTCGCCCGAGCCGTCGATTATCTGTCGCTTCAGCCACGCGCCCTGCGAGAGGATGTGCGAGGCATAGACCTTGCACGTCGCGAGCTTCGCCTTATAGAAAGCTTGCTCGGGATCGCCTGCGGCGATTTTCGCCGCCGCGATCTGCGCGGCGCGCGCCATCTGCCAGCCACCGGCCACCACGCCCCAGAGCTTGAGGTATGGAACGCTGCAGGCGAAGGCCTTGTGCAAGTCGCCCATGGCGTTCATCCCGATCCACTGGGAGGCTTCCGCTAGCGATGCAACCCCCTTGCCGAACGCCTCGCCGACCGACTTGACGCCGGCGTCTTCGCTCTCGCTCAGCTCCTTGGCGCACCTCTGCATCTTGGCGATGACGACGGTTGCGGTCGCCCCCATGTCGCGGATGAGCTTGCGGCCCACGAGATCGAGCGCTTGAATCCCCGTCGTTCCTTCGTAGATCGTCGTAATCCGCACGTCGCGGTACTGTTGCGCGATGCCGGTCTCCTCGATGTAACCCATACCGCCGAAGACCTGCAGCGCGGTCGAGCAGACATCGACCGCCGTCTCGGTACACCAACCCTTGACGACCGGAATCATGAGCTCGACGAATGCCTTATGCTCCTTGCGCACTTTTTCGTCGGGGTGTTTGTGCGCGTAGTCGAGTGAGGCCGCCGTAACGTACGACAGCGCGCGCATCGCCTCGATCTGCGCCTTCATCGTCACGAGCATGCGGCGCACGTCGGGATGCTCGATAATACGGACCGCTGCGGGATTCCGCGAAGCCGCATCGCGGCTCTGCACGCGTTCCTTGGCATACTCGAGCGCGTGCTGGTAGGCACGGTCGGCAACCGCGTAGCCCTGGACGCCGACGCTAAAGCGCGCCGCATTCATCATGACGAACATGTATTCGAGCCCACGGTTCGGCTCGCCGACGAGATGCCCGACGGCACCCTCTCCCTTCTCCCCATAGACCATCGTGCACGTCGGATTGCCGTTGATCCCGAGCTTATGCTCGATGCCGCTGCAGACGACGTCGTTGCGTTCGCCAAGCGTCCCGTCTTCGTTCACGAGCACCTTCGGAACGATGAACAACGAGATCCCCTTGGTGCCTTCGGGCGCGTCGGGCAGACGCGCGAGCACCAGGTGAATGATGTTCTCCGCGAGATCGTGCTCGCCGAACGTGATGAAGATCTTCTGGCCCGTGATTCGGTAACGGTCGCCCTCGGGCACCGCTTTAGCGCGAACCGCGGCAAGATCCGAACCGGCCTGAGGCTCCGTGAGACACATCGTTCCGGTCCATTTGCCCGAGACGAGGTTCGGGATGTAGCGATGCTTTTGCTCGTGCGTTCCGTACATTTCGATCGCCTCGATCGCTCCTTGGTTGAGCAGCGGCCCGTTGGCGAAGCCGATGTTCGCACCGTTCCACATCTCGAGCGTCGGCCCGAGCAGGAGCTGCGGCAGGCCTTGGCCGCCATACTCCGCGGGGACCGGCAGACCGATCCAGCCGGCGCCGGCAAACTGCTTGTAGGCTTCTTTGAATCCTTTGGGCGTGGTCACCTCACCGGCATTCCAGACGCAGCCGGCTCTGTCGGCCGTGCGGTTCAGCGGGTCCAGCACGCCGGTCGCAAACGAGCCGGCCTCCTCCAAAATCGAATCGAGAACGTCGATCGTCTCCTCGAATCCGGGCAGCTTCGCGATCTCGTCCACGCCTGCGAGCTCGCGCAGGACGAATTGCATATCGCGCAATGGGGCTTGATAGGTGCTCATCGTGTCAACTCTTTCCGCTTACGTGGCAATCGAGATGGTGTTCTTTGAAAGTTCCCCGCCGGCGCCGTCGTCGTAGAGCTCGCGCCGCAAGCGCTCGACCGACTCCGCCAGCACGTCGAGGTAAGGGAGCATGTGCTCCTTGATGCGCGCGAGGCGACGGCGCCCCTCGGCGGTGATCCGGTAGTAGCGCCGCGAGCGCTTGGTGGGATGCTCCCACTCCCCGGCAATGAAGCCACGCTCCTCCAAGCGCCGCAGCAGCGGGTAGATCGTGTTGGTGTTGACGGCCAGCAGGTCGGAGCAGACGCCTGCCATCCGCTGCATCAACCCCGATCCATGGTCTGGGCGCCCCTCGAGCAGGTGCAGGATGAGCACCGGGAAGAGGGTTTTGCTTTTGATCGGGCCGCGGAGGACCTCCGCAGCCGAAGTCTTGGCCGGGGCTGGCATGATAGATATGACATTGATATTTTTAATATCCGCTCGAATCCTGCCTGCCCCGGCCCCAGCCGTTACCGGCACGTTACCCCCGGGTTACTGGCGCACGCTACGCTGCCCCTAACAGACGCGTCGTTCCAGCACCCCAGCCGCGGCGAGCCTGTTCGCCAACGAAGGAAAATAGTCTGATAGATCGCCGGACCGCCGATGTGCTCCTAACCGAGCATCACGCGAATCGGCGGTGCGGCGATCTATCGGAAGTGCATTTACACAATCAGCGTACCCGCGCGGAAACCCCTTATTTTACAGGGGTTTCCGCTTATACAATGTTTTACAATTGCAACGTTCTCGGCGCTAATGTATCGCGCGTGCGCGCCGACAAGAATAAACAGAATATCGTTTCGTAGTGCATGGGAGCGACGCATCGCCGCGGATGCGCCGAGGCTGGGGGCCTACATCCGGTTGCCCGACGCGCCGGCGTCGCGCAACCACTTCGGAGAGAACCCTCATGCACAAGACCATCGCGAGGCTGGCGGCCGCAGCGAGCCTGCTTCTCGGCCTCCAACTCGGCCTGCGCCCCGCCCTCGCACATACGACCCTCGCGACGGCATCGGCGAGAGCCTCTGCCCCGGCCGACGAGTACTTCGGCCGGCTTCGAATAAGCGTCCTGGGGATCCGGAACGAGCTCGCGGATCTGCGCGCTGCGGCCCGAACCCAGAACGACGCGCGCAGTTTGATGCACTCGACGGCCTTGGTCGAGAACGCCATCGTCGATTGGGAGAGCAAGTACCCGGGCGATCCGTGGCTTCCCCGAAGCGTCTACGGGCTCTACACCGTCTATTCAGCGATCGACACCCCCGATGCCGCCGTGCAGGCGCGGCACGACATCCGCTGGCTGCTCCGCCGCTACGCCTCGTCGCAATACGCGCGCGAGGTCGCCGACAGGTCGGCGCCCGCTCGTGCCACGCCCAAACTGCAGCCCCTTCCGCTTCCCGCAGCCATTGCCGCGCCCGCCTCGCCAACCGCGAGCTTCGCCGCGGCAAGCGATCCGAACTCGCCCCTCGGCTTACTGCGGGGGTTAGAGGTAGGCAGCGGTGCGGTCGTGGGCGTGGTCGTCGATTATCGCACGCATCGGCCGATCGCCGGCGCCGTCGTGGTGATCTCGCCCCAGCGTAGCGCCGATATGAGCCCGGTCGACGGGAGCGGCGCGCAGACCACGGTCACCGGCGCCGACGGATCCTTTGCGGTCACCAATCTCGCGCGCTCCTTCGGCCCGCTCTCGTTCGGCGGCGCGCGTTACGCCGACCCGGAGTTCGTCGCCGTCTATCCGCCGCGCGGCAGCGGCTACGTCGGCTTCCACGGTATCGTCGACGTCGCGCCCGGCACCGAGAGTTCGATGAAGCGCATCGCGCTGGTCGCGCCATCCGCGGGCGACTACCGGTGGCTGGCCGGCGTCAACGGGCTGCGCGCACGCTTCGCCAAATCGCCACTCCACTTCGACTCTGGGCTGATCGTGGCGGCACAGCACTGGGCGAACTACATGGCATCGCGCGGCATCTATCAGCACCACTGCCCCACCGCATTGGCCGGCTGCCAAACGGCGCGCCAATACGAGATCGCCGGCGGCATGCTGCTCTCCGGCCAGAACATCGCGGCGCGCCAGCCGCCAACCACATGGCAGGCGATCGAATCCGGCATCAATGCCGAGATTCGCAACTGCCCGGCGGGCAACTGGCAGATCTGCCCGTATCGTGAAGACACCGGTCACGTGATCAACCTGCTCTCGGCCAGTCACTGGATCGGGCTAGCAGTCGCGGTCGACGGCAAATCCTTCGACGCCGGGATCTACGGCGACACCATGGACTATTTCGACGAAGAACTGCTCTAGGAGGCCATCCCCTAGCGATCGCCGCGCTCGAGCAGGCGCGAGTCGGTGAACGACCCCGTTTCGATCGCCGTGCGAAGACCCGCGACCACTTCGTCTTCCTGCGCCGACTTCGAGAAGACGGCGTTTGCTCCGGCATAGTGACACGCTTTGGGCCACGTGACGCCGCCCTTCACCGTCGTGTACGCACAAATGACCGCCGTCGGCAGGAGCATCCGGACGATGCTGATCGTTTCGAGCGGCTCTCCATCGAGAAAATCGAGATCGATGAAAACCAACTGCGGCTGCTCGGTGAGCAGGTCTCGGAGATCGACCTGAGACGCGGTTTTCTCCACTTTCAAGCCGGCCTTCTCGAGGAACGCCACAAGTGCCGGCACGAACAATTTCTGCGTTTCTATAACATACGAACGCATACATCATCCCATCGCTGCAGAACTGATCGATTCACCGAATACACCGTTAAGCCGATATCATGACGCGCTCTTCGGGGGTACGACTGCCGCCGGCTCCGTTCGACGCACCGCCCGCCACGGCATCCACATAGAGTGGCGCGTACTCGTCTTTCCTCGGGATGACCCGGTTGAGCACGAACCCTAGGAGGTTGTCCGCGCCCGATTGATTGAGGCGCCGGAGCGCCTTGCGCGCCAAGCGCACGTCGCTCTGCCCCTGCGAGACCACCAATACGGTGCCGTCGACGAGCCGGCTGATCGCCGACGAAAAAACGTTGCCATTGATCGCGGCTGAATCAACGACGACGTTCGTATACGTCTCCAGCGCCTCGGCAAGCATGATCTCGAAGCGCTGCTGCTGGAGCAGGCGCATCGGGTTTCCCGCGCAGCTTCCGCTCGACAGGAAATCGAGCGTTCCGTATGGAGTGCTCTGAACAGCGTCCCGCAGCCGCATCTTTTCGAGGAGGACCTCCGCCAGGCCGGGATCGCTTGCGGCCTCGCCGGCCGCGCTCTTGAACGTTGCGTCGACCAGCAAGACGCGCGGGTCGATCTCCGCCATGGCGAGTGCGACGTTCAAAGCAACCGTCGATTTACCTTCGCCACGCATCGGGCTGGTCACGGAGATCGTCCGCACCGGCGACGCAGCGGCATATTTTATCGACGACGCGAGCTGTAGGAACGATTCGACCGTGAGATTGCGAACCCACGACTCCTCGGGCTTACCGTCGCGCAATTTGACGAGTGGAATAGTCGAGAGCATCGGCACGCCGATCTCGCGCTCCGCATGCATCTCGTCCCGAACGCTTCTGTCGAACATATCCAGAATGAACGCGACCGCAACGGCAAGCAGCAGGCCGAGGATCGCGCCAATGGCAAGATTCCGCTTGACGTTCGGAGACTTGACCGCCATCTGCGCGGTGGCCGGTTGCGTTATGGTGACGTCGCTCAGAGCCGTCGTCTTCGCAATGGTCGCATCGTTATATTTCTGCAACAGCGCCGCGTAAACGTCTTGCGCGGATTTGGCCCGGCGCGCAATATCGGCAAATCGCGCCGTTTCAAGCGGAAGGTGCTTTAACTTCGGGTCGAGCGCCTTGCGCTGAATTTCGAGTTCCTTGTATCGCGCCGATGCGGCATCTTGCGCGGAGGCATACTGCGCGGCTTCCTGCTGGAGCTGCTGGTACACCGGGTTGGGGACGACGGTCGTGGCGGCAACGACGGTCGGTTGCTGCTTTGCGATCTCCTGCTGCAACTGCTGGCGCTGCTGCTTGAGCCCGATCACGACCGGATGACGGCTCGTGAATTTCTGTAGCGCCGTGGCGAGTTGCAGATTGACCTGGGCGAACTGCTGCTGTAATTGCGCTAGAACGGGATTTGCCGCGACCTGCGTTCCGCCGTTGATGGTCGCGGACGTGCCTGCGAGTTGGCCCTGTACGCTCTGCATCTCCGCTTGCGCTTGACGCCGGTCGACTTTGCTCTGATCGATCTGCGTATCGAGATTGGCGATGCTGGTGACGAGCGACTGCGTCTGGGCATTGATGTCGGCGATGCGATGCCGCGCTTCGTAGCGGGCCAATGCATCGTTGGCAGCGCGCATGGCATCTTCTGCCGGCGGCAACTGCCCCGAAAGAAACGTAAGCGCCGTCTCGGCCTGGCTTGCGACGAGTTCGCGCTGACGGTCGACGATCGCGTTTCCGAATCCGTTGGCGATAGCCGCAGACATCTGCGGGTTCGACCAGTCTACCGTAAGCGTCAGGAGTGCGGTGTTCGTAACCGGCTGAACTTTGACGTGTTCGAGCAACGCGCCCGGCGGCACGTTCAAATGCAGATTCTGGATGACGGCCTGGGCAACAGGCACCTCTTGAAAGAGGGCCGCGTACGTCTCGGCGCTCTGCTCGCCGCTCGCAAGGATTAGCGCGTTGAGGATCGGGAGGTTACTTGCAGCGGCGCCGCCGGTCTGCGTGGGATTCCCGGGATTCCCCGCAATCAACTGCACTTGGGTCGTGTAGGTCTTCGGCGCCAGCAGCGTCAGCGCGACGACGAGCAGGAAGAATGCTGCAAAGGTCACGGCCATGGCACCCTTGCGGCGCGTAAAGATTCGCAGAAACGAGACGAGATCGTGCTCGGTGCTCGCGCCGCCGCCGGGCGCTGCGGGTGATGCTAATACGTACATCGCTGCCCCCTACGGAAGGAACACCTTCCGCAGAACGTAGAGCAATGGGTATAGGAAGCCGCCCTGCCGCTGGGTCTCCTGTGGCACGAATACGACGTCGCCTTTTTGCATCTGCACGTCGTAACGGCTATCGCCGCTCTGCAGCGCGCGGTAGAGGTCGATGCGATAGGTAACCTTCTTCCCGTCCGGGTTGAGGCGGGTCAGAAATATCCGATTGAGATCCGCCCGCGCCGCCGCGCTGTTGCCCGCTTTTGCGATCGCAACCGAGAGCGTGTCGCCGCGCTCCAGTTGAACCTTGCCGGGGTGGTCGACCGCTCCAAGCACGTCGACGTTGAAGGTGATCGGGCTCGGCACATATACGACCGAGCCGTCCGAGAGCGCTCGGTCGAGCGACACGTCGCCGTCGCGGAGGAGACGCTCGAGCGAAACGTTCGTGACGTTGCCGTTCGGGCCGGAGACGCGGGCGTCCGGATAGAGGCCGTTGACCGGCCCCAAGCCGCCGGCCGCCGCAATCGCGTCGGTGAGATGGGCGTTGGAGGGAAGCTGGTACTTGCCGGGGTTCTTGACGTTGCCGAGCACCATCACCGTCGGCTGACCGAGCTTCAGAATGCTCACCGTCACGACCGGGTCGCGCTCGTAGGTCAGCAAACGTTCTTTGAAGGTGGTCGCGGCCTGATCTGCCGTCTCGCCTGCGACGTGCACGCTCCCAAGCAGCGGGTAGACTACCGTACCGTCGTCGAGGACCATCACGTCCTGCGTCAGCGTCGGGTCGCCGAAGACGTGTACGCCGAGCTGGTCGCCTGGGTGGATCGTGTACATCGGGGCCGCTGCGACCGGCTGCGAGGAGGTCTGTGCCGGAGCCGTCGCGGGCAGCGCGACGGCGAGAGCAAAGAGTGCGGCCGCTAGCCGGCCTAGCCATCCATTCACAATTCTCATTGTACGGATCCACGCCGTAGGGCGGCAGAGCGGAACGTGACCGTTCGGTTGAGCATAAGGACTCAGGGACAGAAGGCCGGCGGCGGCAGCGGCTGCGTGATCGTGTTGTAGTAGTAGTTATTGGTCGTCGTGCTGCCGCGCCCGAAGAGGCCCCACAGGATGATGGGGATGATACTCACCGTATGATACGACCTGACGACGGTGGCCGGCGGGGGTGGGATCACGGGCGGCATGGTTGGAATCGGCTGCGGCTTCGGGGTCGGAACCGGGGTCGGCAGCGGCGTCGGGATCGGCTCGGGCTTCGGCTCCGGTTTCGGCGGAATCTTGCTTCGGTTGATCGAGAGATTGCCGCATGCCATGGGGATGTAGAGGGCGAGCCTCTCGTCGCCGCTGCGCAGGTCCACCTCCCAGCCGTCGGAATGGGCTGGGATGATCACGTCGTGAATGAGGTATACATAGGTTCCGTCCGACCAGGTCATCATCTGCAACCGGCGGGGAATCGTCACCCATCGCACGTGTTTTGATTGGATCGCATAGCTAAGCCGTGCGTACTGCTCTTGCGTTAAACCGAGTTGGCTCGCGGCCTCGGCAAACAGCGCCTCGTGCGTCCGCACGGCCTTCTGCAGATCGGCCGTGGAGTGCAGGCCGCCCAGGAGCGGCGCGTGGCCCAGAGTCCGGATCACGACAGCCGCTCGGGCTGCCGCCGGGTGAAACGAAACCGCCGCCAGGGCGAATGTTCCGGCCAGCGCTAGGGAGAGGAATCTCTGCATGCGTCTACTCCAATGCACGGGCTTTATTATAGCGGGTCTAGGCCGCGTTCCCCGAGTTGACAATGGGGTATCCACGAGGGCTTTTCGACCCAGGACGCGTCGAAAGACCTACTCTAAATAGAGTGGTATCGGGCACCGGAGGGTTTTGCACTTTTTCATGCCAAAAAGGGCGTGATTAGGGTGTCGTGCCTGCCGCATGATACGCCGCCACAAGGTAGACGTTCGGTAATGCGGACGGAGCATGGTAATGGCCACTCTCGACGATCGCGACAACAGCAAACTGGACAGCATCGAAGTCGTCCACGAACGCGCCTTGCCGGACGTCTACGTCGTCGACAAACTCGGACGCGTGCAAATCGCGCGGATCGGAGGGGTGCGCGACGGTTCGATCCGGGGCACCCGACACGAAGGACTACCCGATGCCATCGCGCCGATCGTCGTCGAATTGCTCAAACGAAGAAGACACGATTCCCCGGATCAAGTCTTCGTCGATCCGAAGATCTCGCACGTCGTTCACCTCTCCGCGATGGTCGGCGACCTGGGATCGTATACAGCCGTCTTCGTCTCGCCCTTCAAGACGCGCGATCACCTCACGTCGGCTATGGCCAAGTACGGGCTCAGCAAGCGCGAGGGTCAGGTGGTGACGCTGCTCGCCGCCGGATGGCGCACGCACGAGATCGCTCGCGAGCTTAAGATCGCCGTATCGACGGTCGTGCTGCACGTGAAATCGGCGATGTCGAAGAGCCAGTCACACAGCCGAATCGAGATGATCGTGCGCGTTCTGGCGCCGCACGTCCTGCGCGCTAATCCGTCGCGACGCGAGGCGAACTGACCGAGAGCCAGTTCGAGAAGTCGACATACGTCATCGGGAGCCCCTTCCCGTACCCCTGCATCAACCGGACCCCCGCCTCGAAGAGCCAATCTTGCTGCTCGCGCGTTTCGACGCCCGCAGCGATAACCGCCCAGCCGAAGGAGCGCGCCACGTTGATAGCGGCATCTGCGATCGTTTTGCCGGTGCCGCCATCCGAGAGATCGCTGACGATCTGGGGACTGAGCTTGAGGTAATCGATCGGGAGGCGCCGCAGTTCGGTAAGGTTGACCGCACCGCTAAACGAATCCAGCGCTACGCCGATGCCGCGAGCGCGGCAGAGCCCGGCAAACTCGATCGCCGCAGAGGCATCCAGCAAGACCGATTTTTCAGCGATCTCAAAACATATCAAGGAGGGATCGCCGTGCTGGTCCGCCAGGGCGGTATCGACTTTTGCGAAGGCCGCACGATCGATATTCGAAACGTTGACGTTGACGCGGACGTTCAAGCCGTATTTCTGCCAAGTCCGGATGTGTTCGAGCACCTCCGCGATCACCCACGAATCCACCTCGGGTGGAATCGCGCGCGTCGTCTCGGCCAATCGCGATGGGGCGAGCAGCCCGCGCGACGGGTGCAGCCACCGCAACAACGCTTCGACAGCAACGACGTCGTGCTCGACGACATCGACGATCGGCTGGTAGCACAGGAAGAACTCGCGCTTGACGCTCTCTCCACGCAGATCGTCGATCAGTTCCCGCCGCGTCCGGAGCTCTTCGCCGAGTTCGACGCTGTACCAGCATATCGTGCCCTTGCCCTTGGTCTTCGCCCGGTACATCGCGGCATCGGCATGCTGGAGAAGTTCGGTAACGTCACCTCCGTCGCCGGGATAAGTCGCCACGCCCAAGCTCGCACTGAGCTGGAACTCGCGCCCCTCGACCGAGAGAGGGTGCGAAAAGACGCGCAGCAGGCGGCCGGCGGCATCCGCCAATTCTTCATTGCTCTGCACCGCCGGGTAGACCGCCGCAAACTCGTCGCCGCCGAAGCGGCCGACCGTCTCGCCCATGCGAACCGTCTGTCGTACGCGCGCCGCCAAGTCGACCAGCACGCGGTCCCCGACCTGATGGCCGAATGTATCGTTGATCTGTTTGAACCCGTCGATATCCAAGAATATGACGCCGACGCTGGTTCCGCTGCGCTTCGCGATCGCGAGCGATTCTTCGAGCCGGTCTTCGACCGCACGGCGGTTCGGCAGATCGGTGAGCGCGTCGTGATAGGCCAGATGCATGACCCGCTCGTCCTGCTGGGTAGTGCGCGGCGCTTGGCCTACACGCGGCGGAGCAACCGCAGGTGACGCGGGCGGCTCGCTTACCGGTCGCGGCGCCTTTTGGCCGGCCGCAGCAGTCGCGGCGTCAGGGTCCGGAAACGTGGACATCGCGATTCGCGCGACGCGGCGCGAGTGGTCCACGACCGAAACGTGGGCACTCACGTCCTCTGCATCGAGCGCCCGCATCGAGGCGACCTTCTCGGCCTGCGACGGGCGATCGGTACCGAAGAACGCAGGCACGAACTCCTGCGGTTCCCGGCGCCGCGTGGCGAAGAACGACGAAAGGTTACCCTTGAACATGCTGGCAACTCCGAGACGGAGGCGTATGGGCGACGGGCGACATTAGACCAGCCCGTTTTTGATCGCGTAGACGGCGGCCTGCGTGCGCGCGGTGATATTGAGCTTCGAGAAGATACGGCCCATATGGTTCTTGACCGTCTTCTCCGAGAGCGAGAGGCGCGCGCTGATCTCCTTGTTCGAAAGTCCTTCCGCGACCAGCCGCACGATGTCGGTCTCGCGCATCGAGAGTTCGTTGAGATCCGGGCGCCCGTTCGAAAGGCTGCGCTGGCGAAGCAACTTGCCGGCAACGCGCGGATCGACGTACGGCACGCCGCTTGCGACCATCTTTACCGCCGTTATCAGTTCGGCCGGCGTCACGTCCTTCATGATGAAACCCTCGGCATGCGCCGAGAGACAACGCTGCATGATCTCCGGCTGAGCGCGCATCGAAAGCACGCAGATACGGGCTTCGGGGGCGGCGGCACGGCACTGCGCGATAGCCTCTGCGAGATCGCACTGCGTTCCGTCGAGATCGAGAAGAATGATGTCGGGTTTAGCCCGCGCGATCGGCCCCTCCGCGATGCGTTCGGCATCGCCCACGATCTGTAGCTCGGGGTCCATGGAAAAGACCTGACAGAGCGCCTTACCGAAGAGAACCTGCCCCTCGATAACGTATAGTCGTAGCGTGCCCGTGGAAATCATCGTGCGAATAGCCCCTTCGAAATGCGTGCGCTCGACATGATAAGATCATGCGACTTTTGTCAACCGTTGCGGACCGCTAGCGTTTGGCGTTACCGTGCTGTTACCCAAACGTTACCGAGTCCGCGCTAATCGTATCAGACCTAAGGGGAATCACACCCCCCAAATGGGCTATTTTGCAATCTCTTTCCCGAAAGACTGGCGGGATTTACCCTTTTAGGCCTAACGAAGCAGGCCCGTATGCCCGATAAAAAGACTCTCGGAGGATCGACACACTCTTTCCTGCCACCGATCGCCGGGGAGAAGACCCAGGACATTTGCACTAATCCATTTCGAAGCGCCCTCCCCAAAATCACGTGAGACTCATGGCCCGGTACCTCGAAAGCCCCCTGTAAGCGGGACGCTAGGGCGGTATACGCGGAACCGGCAATGTGCGATGCTGGTAGGCATAGGGAGTACTGCATGGGTCGCAACGTCGTGCACGTGACGGACTACACCACGCCGTATGCGGGGAGCTTCATCCCGGCGATCGCGGCCCTCGCCCAAGAAGCCGGCCGGCGGGGCGACGCCTTTACATTCGTCGTGCCAGCCATTTCGGATGAGGCCGAATGGCCCTGGCGCATAACGGCGGCCCGGGCCGCTTTGCGGACGGTGCGATCGCCCGCCGCCCTCTTCGGGGCTATTCAAAGCCTCAAGCCGGATATCGTCCACGTTCACTTCAACGGGTACCTCGTCCCCGCGACCCTCGCGGCCATCGGCGCGCGATCCCGGCTCTTCTGGCACCTGCATTCGGCCATGTCTGATGCTGCCGGACCCGTCCGCCGCGTGCTCAGGCGGTGCAAGTACCGCTGGCTCGGATCTTCGCCCGAAGCGGCGATCGCGGTCTCGGCGGAGCTCGGCAGAGAGATGGAATGCTGGGGTACCCCCGCTTCGAAGATCCGCGTCGTCGCCAACGGCGTCGACACCGAGCGTTTTCATGCCCCGAGCGAGTCGGAACGGGCAGAGGCCCGCCGCAGCCTCGGGATAGAGCCGCACGAGCGGGTCCTCCTCTTTTTTGGGCGCGACCCCTTCGTCAAGGGCGGCGATGTGCTGGAGGCCGCACTCCGGCTGGCCCCCGGCTTCACGGTCCTGGCTATCGGGACCCCGGCCGCTAACCTCGCGCGACTGGCCGAGTCGGCACGCGTCGTGACGGTCGCCATCGCGCTCGACGCGGTGCCGTTGTACTGGGCGGCCGACGCGCTCGCGATGCCGAGCCGGCTCGAGGGCGCACCGCTCGCGATGCTCGAGGCACTCTGCTGCGGCGTACCCGTCGTGGCCTCCGACTTGCCGGCGCTCGCGGCGCTCGGCGGGAGCCTCCCGATGGTCCACTTCTTCTCCCGGGAAGACCCTCGGGCTCTGGCCGAGGTCCTGAGATCGCCGGAGACGTTCGCAAACTGCGCGCTCGCCGCTGCAGACCGGCGGATCCTCTCGCTCGACCGCTGGGTCGAGCAGATCTACGAGATCTACGATGCCTGACTCCGCCGCGCGCCCGCGCGTCCTGCACGTCGTCTCGCGTATCCCCTATTACGGCGGCGAGCACCTCGTCGACGAGCTCTGCCGCACGCTGGCAACGCGCGGCGAACGCATTGCGGTGATGACGATGTACGAAAGCCCCTTTCCGCAAACGCGCGAGCCCGCATACGAAACGATCGCCATCCGCCGCGGCGGTTCGGCGGACGCCGGCTTCTTCTTCCGGATGGTCGGCGCCATACGGCGCTTTCGTCCCGACGTCGTCAATACGCACATGCACAACGGAAAATACTGGGGACGCCTGGCCGCCATTGCCGCGGGAGCCCGGCATATCGTTCATACCGAGCATAACAGCGCATTCGCTTCTTCTCCGCCGACCGTCCTCGCCAACCGGCTGCTGCATCCGGCCACGCAGCGCTTCGTCGCCTTCTCGCGCGTGCATGCGGGGCGGCTGGCATCGGCCGAACGCATCCCGGCGCATAAGATCGCGATCGTGCCCAACGGCATCCCCGTGCTTCCGGCGCCGCCCGGCGCACGCGAACGCGCGCGCGCGGCGCTCGGCATTGCCGGCGCCGCGGCCCACGCCGTGCTGCACGTTGGGCGTCTCTACGACGTCAAGAATCACAGGCTGAGCCTTCGCAGCTTCGCCGTTCTCGGCGCGCGCATGCCGCTCGCGCGGCTCTTCATCGTCGGCGGCGGCGACGAAGAGGCCTCGCTACGGGCGCTGGTGCGTGAGCTGCGCCTCGACGAGCGCGTTACGTTTCTAGGATTCCGCGACGACGTGCTGGCCCTCTTGCCGGGTGCCGACGCCCTGGTTCTCACGTCGACGAACGAAGCGATGCCGATGACGGTGATCGAGGCCATGTTCGCCGGCGTTCCGGTGGCCACCACGCCGTGGGAGGGTGCCGCCGAGATGTTGGAAGACGGGCGCCTGGGCTGCATCGCCCGCGGCTGGGAGCCGCCCGACGTCGCCGAGGCCCTCGAACGCGCGCTATGCGACGCCCCAGCCGCCGAAGCTCGAACCTTCGCGGCTCGCGCAACCGCACTCGATCGCTACGATATCGAGCGGACCGCGGACCGCTATGCCGCGCTGTACCGCGAGATGCTCGCCGGCGGCTAGATGTTTGTCTGGCTTGGGCCGTTTTTGGATCCGGAGGCGATTTTTTGTTCGAAGACGAGGCGCGAAGAAGGAGCGCAAAAAGCGACCCGGAGACGAAAACGCGCTCAAGTCAGACAAACATCTAGCGTTCCAGCGGCGCGGCTGGAACCGCGGCATCGGCCGCAGACATTCGGGTGCGCGATGCGCCCAGCGCTTCGATCCGTGCGACGAAGCCGCGCATGATCCGCGCCCGGTCGAAATGCCTCTCTACAAACTGCTTGCCTTTTGCACCCATGTTTCGTGCCGCCTCCGGGTCGCTCTGCAACCGGCGGAGCGCGTCTACCAGCGCCTGCGGGTCCTCTGCGCGCGCGCACAAGCCGCCGCCGGAGGCCTCGACCAGCTCTGCCGCCTCACCGGAGGCGCTCAGCACGACCGGCGTTCCGACGAAAAATGCATCGAAGAGTTTGGTGGGGAGGCTGTCGACGATCTCCCGGCGCAAAGGAACGACCGCGGCGTCGGCAGCGGCGATGACGCCCAGCGCGCGCTCGCGCGGCAGCACGCCGGCCAGCGTTACGTTGGGCGCGCCGCTTTCGGCTAGGCGGCGCTGGATGCGCGGCAGATCGACGCCGCCGCCGACGATCGTGAAGTGTATGCTCGAATCCTCCGCGAGCAGGAGCGCCGCCTCGACCACGACGTCCAGCCCCGTAGCGATGCCATAGTTGCCGGCAAAGGCAACCTCAAAGCGTCCGCCGGGAGGACGCTCGGACGGCACGGCGCGGATTGCGTCGAAGCCGTTCGGGGCAAGATAGAGGCGTTCGGACGGTATGCCGCGTAGCGCGATGCGCTGCATCGCGGTGCGCGTGACTCCTACGACGAGGTTCGAAGCATGATAGAGCGCGTCGGCCACCGCCTGCACGGTGCGCGCCGCGAGGCTGCGCTCCGTCCAAACGCCGATCTTCACGCCGAGATCCGGATGCACGTCGCGAATATCCGTTACGAGCGCCGCACCATGGCGCAGTTTTCCGAGGATCGCCGGTAGCGCGAGGGTAATCGGCGGCGAGGTTACCACGATGACGTCGAAGCGGCGCTTGGTGAAGAGCAGATAGCAGATCGCTCCCACGGCGAGCGAAAGCCAGACCAGCGCGCGCCCCCCGCGCGTGCGCTTGGGAACCATCGTGTACAATCGTTCGACGTCGAACCCGTCGAAGCGCTCGCTGCGATGCATGACGCCGGCATCGCCGGGTGCGAGTTCGTAGGCGGGAAAGTTTGCGAAGCCTGTTACGACGGTGACCTCGTGGCCCGCATCGCGCAGCGCCGCCGCCAGCGCAGCCATCCGGTTGGCGGCCGCGCACGGTTCCGGCGGAAAGAACTGCGTGAGGATGGCGACGCGCTTCATAAGGCCACCGGGTCTCCGTGGAAATCACGCGCGGCAAAGTCGGCGCCCTGATAGCGTGCCTCAATCGGATCCGAGCGTCTCTCCGCCGCCGGAAGGATATGCTCTTCCGCGCGATCCTGCGGAATGTAGCCGAGCGCTCGCGATCGCGGGCAGTCGTAGGGCGCGGCGGCGTTTCCCGAGACGCCGTAGACGATGTCGTTGCGAACTGCGGGGTGCTCGATCCCGATGCGAATCAGCTGTGCCAAATCGCGCGGGCTGACCCAGTTCGCGACGGCATCCTGGCGCTGCGGCCGTTCGGTAACCCATCCGATGCGGATCGATAGCACCTCCATACCGAACTTGTCCGCATACAGGCTGGCCAGTGCCTCGCCGCAGATCTTACCGACCGCGTAAAACGTGTCGGGACGCGTACGGTTGTCGGCGCCGACGACCTGCTCGCGGCGATAGAACCCCATGACGTGAGCGGTGCTGGCCAAAACGATTCGCTTGACGCCTTCAAGGCGCGCCGCCTCGAGCAGGTTGTGCATTCCGCGGACGTTGGTGTCGATCGCCGCATCGAACGTTGACTCGCGAGAGACGCCGCCAAGATGCACGACGGCGTCCGAGCCCCGCACGAGCCGGCGCAAGGCGCGCAGACTGCGCAGATCCGCACGCACGAAGGTTTCATTTCCCTGCAGATCGCGGACCGGCCGCACGTCGGAGAGCCGCAGGCGGTAACCGGTGCCGAGCAGCGGCCGCACGAGCGTCGCGACTTGACCCGCGGCACCGGTGAGTACGACCGTCTCCGGCCGCGCGCGCTCGCGCCGCGGAGCCGCAGCGGCGCCGCCCTGCGTGCTCGAACCGCGTCGCAGCATCCGCTCGATGGCACGGCGGATATCACCGAGATCGCCGCGTCTCAAGAACCAGAGGTCCGCAGGAGCGACGCCCGAGATGCGGGAGAAGTACCACGTGTTGAAACCTGCCCCGACGAGGTAGGTGACCGACGACGCGGCGGCCGCGCCGCTCATCCCCAGGCGCGGCACCAACAGCACGCACGCGCTCGCCTGAACGGCGATCATCGCGGCGTTCCACCAGGTTACGATCGACGGCCTCCCGAGTTGGAAGAGAAAGAACGAAACGAAGGTTCCGGAGGAAGCGAACAGGACGATCCCCGGCAGGAGGATGCGTAGCGGCGTCGCGCTGCTCGCGAACGCCGGCCCGTAGACCAGCGCGATCAGCGGCGGGCCCGCGACCCCAACGACGAACGCCGCGGCGACCGTCATCGCCGTCGAGATGCGTATGCTGGTGGCCGTCATCCGGGCAGCGTCCTTAAGGTCGCGCGTGCCGATGTCGCGCGTGATCGCCATCGTCATCGAACGCGAGAGCAGGAACAAGAGTTCGCCGATACTGACGGCCACCGAGTATATGCCGAGCGAGGCCGTTCCCGCTAACGCCACCAGGATCAGCGAGTCCACGCGGTAGTTGAGGAGCCCGAGGAAGACGTTGATCCCCGACTGCGCGCCGAAGCGTACGAACTCCGTGAGGTTGGTGCGTATCGTCGCGGTGCGCCGCCGCGTTCGCGAACGTAACATGTCGATCGTGAAGTATGCCGCGGCCGCATACATGCAGGCACCCCAGGCGATCAACAAGACGAAGACGTTCGCATGGAATGCGAAGAGCGCGACCGAGATCGCGGTCAGCACGGCGAAGTTCATCGCGATCTGCTGCAGGTTGTAGCTGCGCAAAACGCCCGAAGCGGTGTAGTACGCCTGCTGCCATGAAAGCGCGATCGACGCGGGCAGGACCAGCGCGCCTACCAGCGCGACCGCCGGCGCCCCGTGCCGGATGCCCCACGCCGCGAGGAGCGCCCACGCGACCAACGTGACGGCCGCCAGTATCAGCCCCATCACGGGCAGCACGTCGTCTATCGTCTTGCGGCACTTGGTCAAGAGATACGTCACCGCGGTCCCCGCGCCGCCGGTGAACGAGACGATCGATGCCACCGAGAGTTGAACGGCGCTGTACGTTCCTTTGCCGTCCGGACCCAGCGCCTTCGCGATCAAGATACCGGTGAGGACGGAGACCCCCATTGCCCCGACACGCGCCAGAAGGCTCTCGACCGCGTTTCGGCCGATCCGAGTGCTGGCCGCCTCGCTCATAGCATCATGCGCGTGGCGCAGGCTGCCGCCGAGAGGCTCGACGCGACGCGGCCGATCGTTCGTACGGGAGCGAGCACCGCGTCGGCGAGCGGCCAGCCCGGCCCGAAGTGCGGGAGAGCAAGACGCGTTGCCGGACCGAAGATCCGCCGGCCGTTTCCGTACCACGCATCGACGAACTGAGCGCGAGATCGCAGCGAATCTGGGAGATCTTCGCGGCGCATGGCCCAATTGAGATACCCCTGGACTTCGGCTTCCTCGGGAACTTGGAGCCGCGCGTACCGCGCCGCGAGCCGAACGCCCGCACGTAGCGCGATCGGCTGTATGCGCTCGGCTGCCAGGAGCCGCCCGACCTCGCCATAAAGTTCGGGCCGCTCGCCGAAGAGCAGAGCCAATTGAACGACGTCGTACAAGCGGTCGAGGCCGATCCCATGGATCGCCAGGTGCAGCGCCGTTCCCAGCTCGTTCAAGCAGCGCGCGCGCCCGGCCATGCCCTCCACGACTTGGAGATAGGGAGCGAGGGCTTCCCAATCCGTGCGCAACGAGAGTGACTGCGGCGGTGCGAGCGCGAGATGCAGCTCGACCGGCTTCCATTCGCCGCTATGGATCAGCGGCGCGAGATGATGGTGCAGCCGGCGATAGCGCCCTGCCTCTGCCGCGTCGCAGGGCTGGGTATAGCCCAGCTGCACGAGCGCCGCTACGGCGGCCTCGGCATCTTCCTTGCGAATCAGGAGGTCGAGGTCGCAGAGGGCGTTCCACTGCGCGTTTCGAGCGCCTTGGTGCAGGCGCGCCGCACCCTTGAGCAAGACGGGTTCAGCCCCGGCGCCGTCCAGCGCGGCGACGATCGCGGCGAGTTGCCGCTCGACCGCAAAGTTCTGCAGCATCGCCACGCGGCCGTGCGCACGCAGGTCCGTCAGCAACGCGCGGAGCTGCGGATCGCGCGCACCCAGCGAGCTGATGCCCGCCAGCAGAGGACCCGTACACTTGTGGCGCACCGCCTGATGCAGCACGGCGCCAGGTTCGGCAGCGATTAGCGCCTTTCGCAACGCCTCGCCGTCCCCGCGCACGATCGCACCCATCGCGCGCACCAGCGAAGGAAACCCAGCAACGGCGGAGCTCATCGAGCGCGCGCTCCGAGCGGAAGTTCCCGCACGCGCCCGTCGCGAACCGCATCCGGCCCCTCGAGCAGCGCCCCGTCCAGCGTTACCCACGCGTGCCCGCGCAGGCGCTCGCGCGTATCGTCGCGGTGTTCGATGCCGATGTGCAAGCCGATGCGGTGGTCCTCGACCTCGAGAAAGCGGTAGAGCGTCAGCGCCCGAACGTAGCACGTATCGCGATCGCGCAGTCCGGGGCGCCGCAGCCAGGCCCCGCGAATGCGGTCGATCTTGTCGAGCGTGGCCCGGTACCGCTTCGATTCCCCGGCGCGATCGGCACGCAGCCTCGCGATCAGCTCCGGCAGCGGGCACCCCTTCACGAGTCCGGGTGCCCGATAGACGAACCATCCCACGCGCCAGGCGAGCCACGCGTCGGCGGGCTCGTCGATGAGCCGGGAGAATCGCTGCGCGATGCCCGGAAGCGTCCATTTGGGAGCGAGCGCGCCGCTCACCACCGGCGGCGCTCCGCGGGATCGTAATACGTTACGATTCGCCCGGCGTGCTGCGCCGCGGCGCGAACGAATGCGCCCCGCCTGCGCAACGCCTCGTCACCTTTCGCGGGTAGCAACGCCGCTATCCCATCGCGCACGACCCCGGCGAACGCCGCGATCTCGCGCAGCGGGTTCCAACGCACGCGGTCGCGCCAGCGCAGCATGAACTGTGCGTAACCGACGCCGTAGTAAAACTGCTGCTTCCAGTACTGGCGCCAGGTCGCGCGCTGCCGGTGCAGCACGACGGCCGCCTTCGCGAAGTGAAAGCCTCCGCGGTCGATGGCGCGCAGGCGCGTGTGCAGATCGCAGGCGTCGTAGGTTGCGTACCGTTCGTCGTAGCCGCCGGAGGCGACGAGCGCGTCGCGGCGATACATCAGGTTTCCCGATGGCGCGAACGGAAAGGTCGGATGCGCGAGGTAGCGCTCCGCGTCGAGGCCGCCGCTGATATCGACGAACCGCGCTGCGTCCGTCGTCGAATCGAAACCGATCATCCGGCCCGCAGCGCCCAGCGCCGGCACGTCGCTCGGCGTCCGCTCGACCGCGTCGAGCAGACGCGCGAGCCACGTACGTGACGGAACGCAGTCGGCATCGGTAAAAGCCACCCACGTTCCGGTTGCGGCCGCGACGCCCGTATTCCGCGCCGCAGGCGCGCCGCCGTTGGGACGGCGCAGCAGCCGCACCGGGTAACGCTGCACGATCTCGGCGGTCGCATCGGTCGAACCATCGTCGACGACGACGATCTCGTAGCATTCCTTGGAAAGGGACTGTTCGAGCAGGGCACGCACGCACGCCTCGATCGTCGCCGATCCGTTGTAGACGGGTACGATCACGGAGACCTTCATGTGAACCGCCGCCGGCGCAGGAGATACATATGGAAGAAGCCGGCCCAAAAATGACGATCCCAAAGGCTTTGGTATCGCACGAACTCGAGTTGCTCGCCCGGTACGATGCCGAGTGCGCGCCCGAGGGCGCAGAGCGGCGGGCGCGAGCACCGGTCCAGCAAGCGGATCGCCAGAACCGCGCTCTTGCGGACATCCCAGCGCAGTTCGTCGGGGTAGCGCAGATAGAGTTGCCCGGCACCTTCGCCGTAGGTCCACGCCTGTTTGCAGAGCGCGCCAGCGTCAGCCCGCGTGTGGTGGTAGAGCACGGCGCCAGGCGCGTACGCGATGTTCGTAGCGAACCGCGTCAAGATGCGATGCGAGAAATCGACGTCTTCGCCGGTTGGCATATCTTCGTCCCATCCGCCGACTGCAAGCGCGGCGGATCTGCGAACGGCCAAGTTCAGCGAGGGGGCGAACGGGAACTCTTCGCGTTTGATGGCGCGCTCGGTATCGTACAGTTTGGAGGCCTGCACGTAGCGCTCGGCCGCGGTCTTCGGCGGGTAGCAGAGCGTGTTGCCTGCGACCAGCCGGACGTCGGGATCGGAGAACGGCTCCGTGATATCCCGGAGCCAACGACGCGATGGAAGCGTATCGGCGTCCAGGTGCGCGACGATCTCGCCACGCGCGGCACGCAGCCCGCAATTTCGGGCGGCCGAGGGACCGCGCTTGCGTTCCCGCAGAACGGTCGCCCCGTACGATGCGGCTACGGCAGCCGTATCGTCGGTCGAGGCATTGTCCACGACGATGATCTCAAACGGCTGCCGGTAGGCTTGGCCGCGCAGCGCGTTGAGCGTTTCGCCGATCGACCCGGCCGCGTTGTATGCGGGCACGACCACGCTCACGAGCGGCATCGCGTCCATGCTCACAGCGCCCCTTCGATCTTTCGCAGCCATGCCGAATCCTCGTAGGCGTCGTCACCGACCGCGATGTCGAGCCCCGTCATTACGGCTGCCGTCGCGGCGGCGGTCGCCACGATTTGCCGCGCGACCTCCGGACGGCGCGGTACGACGATCTGGCGTAGCAAAGTCGCCAGCAGCTCGTCTTTGCGCAGGGGGCTAACGGCGACGCCGCTTCCACCCGGATTGCGCGACAGGCGCACGAGGTGCGTCGGCCGAGCGCGCACCGCGCTCGCGCCCGGCGCGATGCGGTCGACGCTAACGCGCCGTTTATCGGTCCAGGCCGAATACCGCTGGAGATCTTCGAGATCCCCGATCTCCGAAAACCAGCGCGTAGTCTGCGGATGCAGGTTGAACGTTGCGAGTAGCGCATGCAGCACGGGCGTACCGCCGTCGCACCGCAGCAGCAGTTTGTCGTCGCCCAGCGTGCGCCATCCGTTGCGCATCAGTGCGGTCGTCATCGTGCTCTTGCCGCCGCCGGACGGTGCGCATAGAATCAAGCAGCGGCCATCCTTCTCCACCGCCGCCGCATGGACCGGCACCCATCCCTCACGTCGCCAGCCGAAGGTCAGCGCCAAGCCAAGCAGATCTTCGATGTCGCCGACGACGGGTTCGGTGAACGCAGTCCACGGCGCCGAAATCTGCCAGGTGTCGAGATGCCGCAACGAAAATCCGATCGTACAGATCCCCGACATCGTCGACGCAAAGACCAGCGCCTCGGAGGCGTCGACGTTCATACGGGCACAGGTGAGGAACGAACCACCGGCTCGTTTGTCGACCGCACGGCGATCGAGGCGAATGCGCACCCGCCGGTACGGCGGCGCCCAATGGACGCCGAAGAGTTCCAGCGACTGGAGTGCCGCGTCGCGAAGCTCCGCGTCGCTCGCAGATAGTTCGACTTGCAGCGGCCCTGCGGTCAGATCCAGGACATCGCCGGAACACTCGAGCGATGCGGTTTGCATAAACCAGCTCCTATTCCGCGAGCGGAATGCTCGGGTCGAAGGCGCTCGTCACGAGCGTATGCAACGGTTCGGCTTGACGCTCGATGGTGGGCGTACTCCAGGGGCCGCGAAACGGAGCCGGCACGAGATCCTCCGACTCCGCAGAGCCGACGAGATGTTCTTCGTGCAGGCGGCTGAGCAGTGCTCGAACGCCAGGCACATCGGCGTCGGTTGCGCCCCAGGACCGGCAGGTCTCCTCGATCGCCTCTTGGCTCGCGCCCCCGGCTTCGAACAGCTGCACGATGGCCCAAGCCGGCTCGTTCAACTGAAAAAAATACTTGGTTTCCAGATCGAGCAGGACCGCGCCATCCTCTACGACCGTGGCCACGACGTGGGGCTGGAGCGAGAAACTCGTTTCGAACACGCGCTCTGCGAGCATAGAAGCCTCTCCTTGACCTTCGCTGTGGGGCGCGTCCGGCGCGCTCCGTAATGTAGATTCATTATATCGGCGGCGCTCGGCACGGCCGAGTGGCTTTCGCACACGCGCTGCGGGCCCAAAGGACCTAATAGGCAACGCGGCTCACTCCCGCAGGATGAGCGCGCTGAGCGGCGCAAGCACCCCCGGAACGCCGGCCTGCCAGGCGGCCCGACCGCCCGCAAAGGCACTGCGCCTTCCGAGAACGAGGTGCAGGCCGTAAGCGACCGTCAGCCTCGGCATCGCGGACGGCGCGTCGGGGCTGGGATTGACGACCGCCGCGCAGCGCCCGATCGGAACTCGGTCCTGGTAGCAGGCCGCGAACTCCCGAACGTAGACTCCCCCCTGCCGTAGCGTGGAGATATTCGTGCCGATCGTCTGCACCGGCTCTCGCGGCACGATGGCGTACTCCGGAAAGATGGAGTGGCCGTCGGGCGCGGGCACGACCGTTGCGGCGACCGACCAGTGCGGATCGTATGTCAACCACCACGATGCCAGCGCGTAGATCCGGTTCGCCGGCGTCGGCGGGCCCTTCATCATGCAGATGGCGTAGACGTGCATTCGGGTGATGGCAAGCAGCCCGTTCTCCATCTTCTGCCACACGCGGTCGCGGGCGGACATCAGGCCCGCACTCCCCTCTTGGCTGAAACAATCTTCATGGTTCTGGCCGATCACGTTCGGATCGCGAAGGAAGGCGCCGCCGTAGGCCGGCGCGCCTTCCGGACCGCCGCCGTTGATGATGACCGGGCGCGCCGCAGCGTTCAAGAGCGCATCTTCGCCATCGATCCAGGCGCGCGCACCGGCGATCTCGGTCGCAGCGCCGTTAAAGCGGTAGAACAGACCGCTGTGCGGCGTGCCGTCGGGGCCGTCGAGCGGGCTGCCGGAGTCATCCGCAAAGAAGAAATCGATCGGCGAACTCTCGGCCAGGCCCAGCGTGTAGTTATGGTAGGCCGCTTGGGCGTAGACCGAAGCGGGATTCAGGATCTCTTGGTACTGATGCGTGTAGGCATCGCCGCGCCGCAGCCGCAGGCCATCGGAGCCGTGCAGCCATGCCGATTCGGCCAGCACCTGATTGCCGATCGGCCCGGCACAGCGTCCGGCCGGCGGCGCAAACGGCGGCGTGCAGTACGGCACGTAGGTCGGGTCGGTGTACGCTACCGCGAAGCGCCCGCCGGCCGCTTTGAACGCCCTCACGAGCCCCGGGTGTGTCGCATCCGTCTCGATGAAATCGGCATGCGCCGCCATATAGGCGGCCGGCACGCCCTCGTTCTGGTTGGCCGCGCTGTAGTACAGATACGTCATCACGTGCGCCGGTATGGGCCCTGCGGGAGCGGGCGGCTGCGCGGCCGCGCGGACGCCGGCGCAGCCGCCGAAGGCTACGACCGCCGTAACCGCGATCGCGAGCACCGCAGAGCGCATCACGTTACGCCACGCGTCGCGGGCGGCTCCCAACGGAGGCGCGGCGACTCCACCATCATCATGGCGCGGTACTGCGCGGCCAGACAGAACGCCAGCCAGAGCTCTTTCTGCGAGAATAGGTCCACGAACATCGATCCGATGAACAGCGCTACGAAGATGCCGGAGAACATGATCTGCATCTCGTACATCGGATGCTCCTTGCCGACGACGCGGACCATGCGGAACATCGCGTACCACACCGCGAGCACGATCGCAATGCCGACGATGCCGTTCTCGACGCCGTAGTGTACGAAGAGATTATGCGGAGCGCGATTCCAACCCGCATAGTACCGCTGGAATACCTTCAGGAAATTGTCGTCGTAGGCGGTAGCGAAGCTCCCTACACCGGTTCCGAAGAGCGGGTGCTGCAGAAACGAGATGAGCCCGACGTGCCAAATGGAAAGGCGGCCCGCACCTCCCGTCTGCGCCGATTGGCTCAAACGCTCCATCATGTTGGGAATCGCCATGAAGCCGCCGACGATCAGGCCCAGCGGTATGAAGAGCTGCTTGCGGTGCGGGGACTTCCAGGCGAAATACAGCAGCATCGCCACGACGCCGATCAACGCTTCGCGCGAGGCGGCGAAGTATATCGCGACGACGAGCGTCCCGATGCCGGCCAGCGTCAAGGCCTTGCGCCACCCAAAGGGCAGGCGCAGCCACGTCATGGCTAGGATCCCCAGCGGCAAGAACAACGAGTCGGCATACAGGTTGATGTCGAGATTGTACCGGCCGACTTGAAACATCAGGCGGTTGTCGGTGAGCTGCGCTTGCTGCTCGAGGGCGTTCGGATGATGGAAGACCCAGATGCCGTAGAGCGCAGCGATGAGCCCCCCGGCGACCGTTGCCCAGAGGGCGATGGAAAATTCGCGCCGGCCGCTCGGAAAGCTGCCGACGATCGCGAACAGCACGACGAGTTGAAACATCGTCTTCAACTCTTCGTAGCCCGCTTTGTAGTCGAGGGCCCAAGCCAAAGACGCAAGCATCCAAGCGACCAGTGCGACGCACGGCAGCAGCGCTCGCGGCGGCATGACGAGCGTCCGGTTGCGAACGGCCCAAAACAGCAACGCGGCCGCAGACGCCATCCCGAGTACCTTCGTGATCGTGTCGTGCTGGCTCACCGAGAGCAGCGTGTTGAACGGAACGAGCACGACGTAGAGCGCGTATGGGAAGAGGACCGGCCAGCGGTAGGCGAGGATCGCGCCGATCGGCGCGAGCGCGAGCGCGTACGTCGCGTACGACACGCGGCCGGTCCCCGACGCCGCATGTTTCCAGGCTACCAGTTCGATGGCCACGCTCAGGAGAACGCCGGCTACCAGCCAGAACGCGTCCAGCGGCGAACGGCGCGCCGCGGCGTTCGCGAAACCCATCACACGATGCTCCGCGCTCCGCCGGGGACCGTATCGCCATGCGTTACGAAGCGATCGACGAGACTTACCGCCGTCGCCAGCATGACGCGCGTACGGTGACCGTTTCGCCCGGCGTACGCCTGCCAGCGGTCGGCCGTAACCTCGAAGGACGCATCTCCGGTCATGCCTGCGAGCACACGCAGCTGCGAGATGTGAAACGCGTGGTATTTCAGCGTCGCAAGATGCTGGCCGCCGCGCGGCGTCTCCAGGAGGCTGTATCTGCTCCAATACCCGGTATCGTAGAGTGGAAGCCGCCGGCGAACGGTCGCCGTGCCCGCGCCGACGAGTTCGTGGAGCCACGCGTCCGAATCGTACCGCGACAGCTCCCAGATGCCCCAAAGCGCAAAGATATGGCCGTTCAAGATATGTGCGGCGGGCTCGACCGAACACTCTTCGAAGAACGTATCGCCGGCCGCGTTGCGCCAAACCACCCCGCCTTCGCGGATCTCGTGACGAAACGGCTCGGCGGCGCGGCGCGCCGCCGAGCCATAGCCCTCGCCGGGCGCAATCTCCTCGGCTCGCAGCAAGACGGAGATCGCTTCGCCCTGCGCCATCGCCGAGATCCATCCCACCGGCGCCCCGTATCTCTCCCATGGGAACGCGAACGTGTAGCACCCCGCGATCGCGCCGCGCTCGCGCTGGTTGTCGCGCAGCCAGCGCGCCTGCGCCAAGAAGCGCTGCAGAGCCTGCGTCGATCCGGTCTCGGCGTAGAGCGCGTGCTGGTGGAGCGCAAACTGCGCGATATCGATCGGGTGGTAGAAACCGCCGCGCAGCGTCATGAGCACGCCGCTGCGGTCGAAGGGGCAGACGTCCCAGTCCTCACCCATCACGCCGGTAGACGCGGACCAGCGAATATAGTACGGGCCGAGTCTCCCCGGTGGTCCGCTCGCTGGCAGGACATACGCGCGCTTTTCGTCCCAGTTCGCCGGAAAGGCTAGGTGAAGCTGGCGCCAGCGATTGGGTGGAACGGCATCCCGGACGCTCGCCCTGCGCCGGCGCTCCCGGAGGCGCCGAACGAGATGCGCGGCCTGCCGAAAGGCGAGCGCCAGCGAGAACCAGGTGCGCTTCCCGTCAACCAGCACGAGATCGTCCGCACCGAAGTTCAGCGTGTGCAAGCCGTGCGGATAGATCGCATCCGGAGAGAACGTGCGCACGGCCTCTTCCTCGAACTCGAACTCGTCGAGGCGGACGATGCGGTGGAGGACGACCGAGCCGCCGTAACCGTGCGCGCAATTTTGCGCGGGACGATAGAGCGAGCCGCCGTGCGCGAAGACGGCGCCCGCCGGACGTGCCGACGCAATATCGCTCTTGATGGGATTGGCCTTGTGAGGCGTCCACGGGCCCAAGGGATCGCCGGCAAAGTAGGCATACAGGTTGAGATTCGAACCGGTCGACCGGCGGGTGCAGAGAAGCCACCACCGGCCTTCGTGCTCGAAGATCGTGCTGTCACAGGCGTCGATCTCTTCCAGCAGCGTCTTTGCGGGCGCCCAACTGCCGTCGGCTCCCTCGGCGTACGCTACGATGCGCCGCGCCGCGTTGCTTTCGGGGATGCAGTAGCGCCGACCGCCGCGCTCCAGGACGAACGGATACGAGAGGTGCGAACCCGCTGCGATCAGCGTGCGGCGCGAGAGGATGCGCCCGTCCCGCGCGAATTCGAGCCTCTCGATCATCCCTTCGCGCGACCCCTTCGCAAGCGTCTCGCACAGCACGTACTCGCGCTCGCCCTCGCGCAGGTAGAACGGATCGGCGTAGAACGCCCTGCGCCGATCGGTGCGCAGCCAGCGAATCGCCGGGGTGTAACCGGCATCGACCGCATCGCTCGGACCGCCCCGCGCGATGCCGACGTTCCACGACGTCTCGGTGAAAAAATACTCCCATGCAAAGCGCGCAAACGCGCCCGCCAGGCGCCACGCGAAGAGCGGAAGCTCGTGCAGCGCGACGGGACGGAGCTCCGCGACGCTTCGCACAACTCGCCCGCGCGGCCGAGCGCCGGGCCGTTCGACGAGCGCGGCGACGTCGGCCCGTAGCCACGCTGCGGCCGTCGCGCACGCCGAGTGCAGCGTCCGGCAATACGAATAGGAGAGGGGGAAGCGACCGCTCCGCAGGGTTAGGACGCGCCCATCGCAATCGCGCGAACGAAGCTCGAGCTCGACGGTACGCCCGCCGGAGCGAATCTCCTCGAAGAACGGCAGCTCGCGGAGCGGACCTTTGTATAGATACCACGTTCCATATTTGGCGGTCAGCGGCCGCTGCATGCTCGCCACCTCGCGCAAGTCGACGATGAGATCCGCCTCGGGCAATTCGTCCGGAACGACGTCGGTCACGGTCCGGACTCCTCCGAGTGCGACGCGTTTAAGGGCGCCCTTTGCGAAGACGGCGCATGCAAGCCGCTCGACCCAGGTGCGTTCGTACGGCGGTACGCTCGGCGCGACCGTCGTAACGGAGACGTTCTCGCAGCCGCGCAAAACCTCGATGAGGTGTGCGTGGAGCGAGCGAACCACGCCGGAATCGACGATGGCAAGGATGCGCAGCATGACCTTCAGGCCATCGCCAGGTCTGCGAGCGAACTGCTCGCGCGAGCGCCGAGCACGTAGGTCGTGAAGCCGGCCGCGCGCCAGGATTCGGCATCGAAGAAGCGGCGCGCGTCGATCAGCACGCGCCCGCGCATGAGTCCGCCGGCCATCCCCGGTTCGACGGCCCGGAAGGCGGCATGGTCGGTCATCAGAACCAGCGCATCGGCTCCTGCGACCGCCTCCTCGAGGCTAGCGCAGAGCGGACGGCTGAACGACGTTACGAGCGGATCGTAGACGCACGTTCGATAGCCGCGCTCGCGTAACAACTCCTCGACGCGTTGGGTCGGGCTCTCGCGCGCATCGTCGACATCGGCCTTATAGGCGGCCCCCAGCAGCACGATCTTCTTTTCGGCCGGCTCGCCGGGAACGTACTCCACGACCCGGCGCACGACGCGATGCGGCATGCGCTCGTTCACGCGGCGAGCGGTCTGGATGAGCTCGGTCGAGAACGGGTTGGCGTTCGAAAGAAAATGCGGGTCGACAGGGATGCAGTGGCCGCCGACGCCGGGGCCCGGGCGCAGGATGTTAACGCGCGGATGCTTGTTGGCGAGTTCGATCGTCTCCCACACGTCGACACCGAGCTCTTCGGCCAGGAGCGCCAACTCGTTGGCAAACGCGATGTTGACGTCGCGATACGTGTTTTCGACCACCTTCACGAGCTCGGCCGTCGTGCAGTCGGTGAGCATCAACTCGCCGTCGACGAAGGAGGCGTAGAGGTCGCGCGCGTAGCGCGCATCGTCGGCGGTCCGGCCGCCGATCACGCGCGCGTTATGACGAAGTTCGTAGACGATGTTTCCGGGGATCACGCGCTCGGGGCAGTGCGCGATGCGAAACTCGTCGGGCTTCTTGCCGGCGCGCCGCAACGCGTTGCCGACGATACGCTCCGTCGTACCTGGCGGAACGGTTGATTCGAGGACGACCAAGTCGCCGGGACGTGCCACTGCCGCCACGGCCGCGGCCGCAGCCTCGACGAAGCGTAGGTCGGGCCGATTGTCGATCGTCGGGGTCGGCGTGCAAATAACGTAGGCATCGGCGCTTTCGATCCGCTCGCTTACGCGCATCCGCCCTTCCGCAATGGCCTTGGCCGCGAGCTCGCGGACCGGCTGCTCCGTACCCGGGATATCACCCGCGCACAGCCTGGACCGCAGTTGCGCGTTGACGTCGAAGCCGCACACCTCGTGGCCGGCCTCAGCAAGCATCGCGCCCGTAGGTAAACCGATGTACCCCAAGCCAACGACGGAGATCTTCATGCGGGGACCCTCTCGTGAGCGAATTGCGCCTCGTCGATGCGAGCGGCGATGGAGCGTGCCGCCGCGCGGACGTCGTGCCGGCACTCGACACGCCGGCGAGCGGCTGCCGAACGAGAAGCCGCGAGTCCTCCGTCTCGCGCCAATGCGACGATCGCCGCCGCCAGCGCGCGCGAATCGCCGGCCTTGACCAGCCACCCCGTGCTCGCGTCGACCAACTCGGGCACGCTCCCGGAATCGGTCGCGATCACCGGGATCCCAAACGCCATAGCCTCGATTAGAGCCGCGGGAATGCCTTCCATGAGTCCGCCCGGCCGCTCCGTGCTCGCGAGAACGACGGCGTCGAACTCGCCGTCGAGCATGCGCCGGTGCAACTGCGCGCGCGGAACGTGACCGTCGAATCGTATGGCGCCGCCCAGCGCCGCCGCGTCGACGGCACGCTGCAGGGCCGTCCTCAGCAGACCGTCGCCCGCGAAGGTGCAGCGCACGTCGACTCCGGATTCGCGTGCGGTCGCGAGCGCCCCGATGAGCGTAGCGTGTCCCTTGACGGGGACGAGCGCCGCCGCGCACAGCAGCGAAAGGAAACCGCGTTTCGGATGCGGGCGCACGCCGGCGACGGGTATCTGGATCCCCAGAGGAACGCACGCGATCCGATCGGCGACGGCCGCCGGCACGCGCGAGCGCAGATCGTCGCGTCCTCGCAGCGAGATCGCGCGCACGAAACGAGCGCTGGCCACTTTGACGTCGAGGGCGTTCTCCTCGTAGATGTCCCAGCGATGGGCGCTGGCACTCCAGGGAATGCCGGTCAAACGCGAGATGACGTAGGCAACCGTGGCCGGCGTCGAGAGCCAATAGGCGTGGATGTGATCGACGCCGCGGTCGCGGACCTCTCGGCAGAGCGCCAGCGCCTTCGGCAGCACCGCCAGATTCTTGAGTTTGGTGACCGGCCGCCCGCGCGCGCCGAGGAGCGTTAGGGTCGTGCGCGCTACGGCGACCGGGTTGCGGCGCACTTCCCGCAACGCTGCGATCAGCACGCCTAGCGAGAAGAGCGGCCGTGCGACCACGTCGGCGCCGGCGGTTCGATAACCGCGCGCCCGGGCGGCTGGAGCGACGGGCATCACCACCATGCGCCCAAAATGCGGGCGCAGGCCGGCCAGCTCGCTCTCCAGATACGGCTCCTTATCGCCGTACGGGAAGCAGACGCAGACGAGCGCGACGTTCATATCCTTCTATCTAGGCCGCGCGGTGGAACAGAAACTCGAAGCCGGTCTTGAGGACGATCGAAACGTCGAGGAAGAGGCTCCAGTTCTCTACATAGGCCAGATCGTAGCTCAGGCGATCGGCTATCTGGGACGCGTCCAGAATGCGTTCCATGTTCACATGCGACCAACCCGTAATGCCGGGACGCACCAGGTGACGTTCGTCGTAGCGCGGGACCTTGGCCCGAAACGCGCCGACGAATGCCGGGCGTTCGGGGCGCGGCCCGACGATGGACATCTCGCCGCGCAGAACGTTGAGCAACTGCGGCAGTTCGTCGATGCTCAAGCGGCGCAGCCATCGTCCCACGCGCGTCACGCGGGCGTCGTCGGTGCGCGCCCAGACGGCTCCGCTCTGGGCCTCCGCATCGAGCCGCATCGACCGAAACTTGAAGATCGTGAAAGGCTGCCCGTACCGGCCGATGCGTTCTTGACCGTAAAATATCGGCCGGCCGGAGTCGATCCATACGGCCAGCGCTGCGATCAGCAGCACCGGGGAGACGACGATCGAGGCCACCAGAGCGAGGCCGAAATCGAAGAGCCGTTTGAGGAGCCGCGCGGAGGGACGAGCCGCGCTCAACTGCGACGGGACGATGAGCGCCTGCTGCCCGTTCTGCTGCAGCTTCAGCGAGTAGGCATGAGCGAGGATCCGAGGCGGAGCAAAAGCGACGCGGACGCCATGGTCCTCGGTCCGCGCCAAAAGCGACGGGATGATCTGCGGGGGTGGAATCTCCGTGAGGATCAGCTCGTCGCATCGCCACTGCAGCGCTCGGTCGAGCCATTCGATGCCGCTCGCCTCGCCGAAGATATTCAAGAGATGTCCGTCCATGCTCGCGTCCAAGTCGTCGACAGCCACGTACATGATCTCCGCGCCATGATGACGCTTGCCGATACGCGCTCCTGCGCCGGCGATCCGGTCGGAGCGCCCCACGAGCGCAATCCGCAGCGGACGGCGCCTCGCGAACTCACCTCGCAGCGCGTGCTGCAGCGCGCGGAGACCGCCGACCGTCACGACCGATATCGCCGCCGAGAAGAGCAGCACTGCACGTGACGTCGAAATCGAAGGAACGATGGTGAAGAGCACGGCCTGCGGAACGATCCCAAGCGAAAGTGCGGCCACGGTAAAATAGAGTTCGTCTTTTGCCGAGAGCGCAAATTCGCGCTCGTACAATCCGAGCCGGGCAAAGATCGCCACCCATAATGCGACGAAGACGCTGGCCGAGAGCAGCTCGCCGCGCGCGGCGAAGAGCGCGTCCCAACGGTGGAAGACGATCGCGGTAGCGAGAACCGCCGAAACGGCGAACATGCAGAGATCGCCGAAGACGAGAGCCGCGACCCACACGCGCGAAAACTCCGTCGGTGCGCCGCGCGATCCCGCGCCGGTCGCGCGGCGGTCGGCAACGAGTTCGAGGGCTGCGGAAGTGAGACTCAAGGAAACCTCGCGGGCAACGCTTACGATGGTTCCTCGATTGTATTTCCGACGCGCGCCGCACGGCAGAGTCCGTTACCCCCCGAACGTTGGGACCTTGGTGCTCGGTACGCTCGGCCTTAGGGGAACGAGGCCGGTGCATTGGGTCTAACGGCCCAAGGCGCCGGACCTTCTGGACCTAATTCCGGGAGAATCCCGCTCGCTGAAGCCGCGCGATGCTGACGTTCAGTTCGATGTGGGCGCCGCAGCGCTCGCAGTGCGTGGCACGCGCCGTCGCGACCCGCGAGCGCGCAAGCATCTCGCCGTCGTTTACGCTCGCGGAACGGCCGCATCCGTGGCAACGGCCGATCCACTCTATCGAGGAGTACACCGATTTACCCTCCCTATTCGCGGTACCCACTGATACGTTTCGGCTGCATCGTACCCGCTCCGCACGAAAGGAGCGGTGAGTTTACAGACTTCATACATAACGGACCAATGTTCGGGCGGATTGGGTCGTTCGCCACTACCGGTCCCACCCTCGTAATCCATAAAATCGTTAGTAGCCGGAACGCCGGCCCGGGGCAGCGTCCTCGGATCATCGGACGACGTCTGGAGGAATGATGTACGAGAGACCGGCCGTCATCGTGACGTTCGATGCAGGCGCCTTGCTAGCCGAGGCGGTTGGATCGGGCAGCACGCACCACGGCCACGGCCACGGCCATTGAACGCACCTGCCGGACAGGAGGATCCTATGTACCAACCACCCGCGGTCATCGCAACCTTCGAAGCTGCGGAGCTGCTCGGTGAAGCGGTCGGCTCGGGTAGCTGCGTTACTGCCGGTTCGCCGGGCAACAGCCGCCATTAACAGGTTGAGCGAAGGCGCACCGCTTCGGCGGTGCGCCGACCGCTCGCATCACCATATGCGCAAGCGCAAACCTGCGGCGCTGATCTTTACCTTCCTCAACCGCTCGCTGTGCGTGCGATACGATCGTTCCGAGGTCGGCGCGTATCTCGAGCACGCCTACGCGGATCTCCGCACGAGCGCGCCGGTGCGAGGCCACCTCGATTACGGCGAGATCGTTTGTTCCGCCGGCTCGGAGACGCACGTGCTCTTCAACGGCCGGCGGATAACGATTCCCGCACTTCACGGAAACGACGACCCGCTGGCGGCGGCGTTTTACGGTGCGGCGGAGCTCTTCGCAGCGTCTTTCCGGCACCTGCCGGCACACGACACTTTTTATGGAGCCGGCCTCGCCATCGGCGACGGCGCGATCCTCTTGAGCGCTCCCAGCGGAACCGGCAAGACCACGCTCGCACTCGAGTGCCTGCGCCGCGGTGCGCGAATCTACGCCGACGAGTTCGTCTTCGTCGAACGCTCGACCGCACGCGTCCACGGTTTTTCTCGTACCTTGATGGTCCGCGAAGAAGCGCGCGGCCTGATCGGCGACGCGGCGCTCCAAGCGCTGCTCGATCGCTCCGCGCTGCATGCGACCACGGCCGACAAGAACGCCTGGCGCCTGATCGCCGCGCACGATGCCTTCGGAGAACGCGTCTTGGCCGAGCCTCTACCGCTGCGCCACATCGTGCTCTTGACCCGCAGCGCGGGCCGCGCTGCCCGCCTAACCCAGATTTCGGCAGCCGAGTGCATGCTCGAGGTGCTGCCGCGGACGTTCTTCGCGCGCCTGCAGCCTGCCGATATCTGGGGGTTGCTCGAGCGGTACGCGCGCACCACATGTTACCGGCTGGAGATCGGCGATCCGGGAGAGGCCGCGGCCACGCTCCTGGAGGCCGTAGAGAGTTGCAGATGCGCGTCGACGCCGGCAGCTTAGAAGCGATCGCGCTGCCTCCGCTCGAGTTACGGCTGCTGCGGCGCCGCGGCCGGCATCGCGTCGCCCTGGAGATGGCGGGCGCCGTCGGCGAACTCCGATTCTCCGGGGCCACGGCGGCGGCGCTCTTCCGGCGCCGCTATCGCCATATGCTTACGGCTCGCCGCGCCCAAATGGTGGCCTACGCCGTCACCGACGAAACGGGCACGCCGTTCTTTTGGACCGGGGACGCCGGGCCGGTCTACCGTTGGGGGCGCCAGGCGCTAAGCGACGCCGAGATCGCTTTTCTGGCCGATGCGGTCGCGATGACGGGCTTCTTTCGCGCGCTCGACGACACGATCGCCTTGCACGCCGCCGCGCTCACCGATGGGTACGGCGCAGTCGCGATCGTGGGAGCATCGACTGCGGGCAAGAGCACGACGGCGGTCGCGTGCGTTCGCCGTGGTCTACAACTCTACTCCGACGAGTATTGCGCGATCACGCCGGGCGGCGTGGCGCCCTTCCCCCGAGCGCTCAACTTGCGGCGCAGCGGCCTGGAGATGCTCGCGCGCGAACCCACTCTCCCCACCGGTATCACGGCGGTCGCGGCGGCTCGCTGCGGCGGCGACTGGGAGGACGCCGGCTTCGATGAGTTGTTCGGCTCGCTGCACGTTCCCGAGCCCACGCCCCTGCGCGTGGTCTGCGCGATCGTCGGCACCGAGGCCGCTCCTTCGGCCGCACGCATACCTCCAGCTGCGATGCTGCGTTACGCGAAACCATGGTCGAAGATGAAACCGCGCGGATTGGAAGGCGTCCGCGCGCTCCTGGCGGCGCTCCAACCGACCGCATGTTACGAGCTGCGCCTAGGAAGCCCCGATGCCACGGCGCAGCTCGTTGCGAGACTGGTGGCCGCATCGTGAGGGTCGGATACGAAGCTCGGGCGAAGGCGGTCGGACTGCGCGCGCGAGCGAGCCTTGCGCGCGTGGCGATGACCGGAACGAGCATGCTGCCGTTGCTGCACGCGCCGATGGTACTGGAACTTGGCCCACCGGAAGCCGTTCGCGTCGGCGACGTCATCGCGTTCTGGGACGGGTTGAAGATCGTCGCCCACCGCGTCGTCCTCGCCGGCGACGGTACGTTCCGCACCGCTGGAGACGCGCACCCCGAGTGCGTGGAGATCGTCTCGGCCGATGCCGTACTTGGCCGTGTCGAGCGCGTTTGGTCGCACGACGGGTCGCAGGCTTACCGCGTCGACGGATTCGCGCATCGCCTCTCCGGTTCGCTCTTGGCGCACACGCGCCCGCTGCGGGCGACCGCAGCGCGTGCTGCACGCATCCTTCCGCGGAGACGCACGCGCGTCTTCTCGGCGCTCTGCGACCTGCTAGCCGCCGATCTCTCCGACGACCGCGAAGCGTTCGTCTCGGCGCTTCGCGCCGCGCCCGCCGATGCGATCGTGCGCGGAACGAAGCAGCACCGCTGCGGGGCGTTGCTCGCGCACGCCCTCTACCGCTACGGCCTGCATGACGACCCGGCCTGCGCGCCGCTCGTCGAGGCGCTGCGCAGAGACGCCTGGGGGACCGCCGCCAGCAACGCGGATCTCCAGCGCGACGTCGATACCTGCGTAACCGCACTAAGCATAGCGGGCATCCCGTTCGCGCTCTTGAAGGGCGCTGCACGCGCCTACCGCGGCGACCCGAAAGATGCCGTGCACCCATCTTCGGACATCGACGTGCTCGTGCCCAAGGAACGCCTGGACGCTGCGATCGCAGCGCTGTCGAGATACGGCTATACGACACCCTTCGATCGTTCCGCCGCCGAGGCTTACCGCCGCCGGCACCACCACGCCGCTCCCATGCTTCCCGCGAGCGGCAGCATCGCAGTCGAGTTGCACACCGCCATCGCGCGGCCGAAGACGCTCGAGCGCGCGCTCGATTGGCGCGCGCTCGAACCCTACTTCCAGCCGTGCCATGGATTCGCCGGACCGGTTCGCTGCCTGGACGAGCGAGCGACGTTCGCCCATCTTGCGATCCACAGTCTCGATGAGTTGCACCTGCGGGACGTCTACCTGATGGCACGTATCTTGCGAACGGCCGGATGGTCCTCCAGCGCCGATCTCGGCACGATCGGTGCCGGCGATCCCGCGGAGCCTATCCGGCTAAATGCCCTGTTCGCGCTGGCGGCACGCATCGCGCGAGTCGCGTGGCCCACCGCCCCGGCCGAGCGGCGCTACCTCAGCTGGCTCGAGCGCCGCGAGGATCTTCCCGAGAACCTGCGGCGTCATGCGTACTTCGCCGAGGCGGCGCACGCGGCGAGGCGCGCACGGGACTTCGTTCGAGTCTGGGGTACCGGCATAGCCGGCAACCCGGCCAAAGCCGAGGCCGTCACGCAGCGCCAGCGCCTCACGCGCCTTCTGGCTCGAGCCGCAAGCGGCATCGCCGCCTATCTCTATGCGGCGGCGATGCGCGAGCGGGGCTAGGCCTCCTAGGCCGGCTCGATAAGGCCGAGCTGCACGAACGTCGCCACGATCTGCTCGACATCGTCGCGAACGCGCGCCGGCTCCACCTCGACCCCACGGGCAATCTCCAGAGCGATTTCGTCGAGCGAATGCCCACCGTCGCATGTGCCAAGCACCCGGCCGGCGGTTGCGTTCAGGACGTGGATCTTTTCGGTATGCCGATCGTGCACCACGACCTCGTTACCGACTTCGCGCACGTCGAGCCAGTCGACGGCTTTAGGAAGATCGGGCAGGCTCATTCTCAACCCAGGTGCCAAGCATCAGTAATGGCCAAGCGTTCCGTCACGTCGTGCCGCTTCGACGCTGCGTTTGAAGACCACGAGCGCGATCGGCATCAGGATTGCGCTCGCCGCGAGCAGCCAGGTCGCATCGCCGCGCAACTGAGGAAGCGTCGCCCCTGCAATCGCCGCGCGCATACCGTTCAGGCCGTGAGTGACCGGCAGCATCCACGAGATGTCGCGCAGCGGTCCCGGCAGCAGCGCGACCGGGAACATGACGCCGCCGAGCAGCGAGGCGGCACCACCGACCAAGAAGTCCGAGGGGGCGACCTGCTTGTAGCGCACGATTGCGGCGGCGCTCAGCACGCCGATGGGGGCGCTGGAAGCCACGATCAGCAGCAGAAAGAGCAGGACCGCGGGGACGTCGGCGTGACCGATCTGCAGGCCAAAGAGCAGTGCACCGAGCCCCACGTAACACGCAACGCGCAGCAGCGTCTGCGCGAAAGGCCAGAGTGAGGTTGCGAGGACGACGGTCGCCAAGCGCGTCGGCGTTACGAGCATGGCTTCGAGCGTGCCAAGCATCTGGTCGCCGCGGATCGCGCGCTGGAAGCACCCCATGGCCGTCGCCATTACCGTGAAGAACGCCATGTTGATCACGACGTAGCTGAAGTAGGAACCGTGCGCGCCACCGAACCCGAGCGCGACCGACGGCGGCACGAGCCTCGATACGCCCCAGGCCGTCAGGACGGCGGTCGCAACGCCGACCCACTGCATCCAAAAATCCAGCGGGTAGGCGAGCGCGAGGCGCAGGTCGCGCACGAAGAAGGCTGCCGCGCGGCTCACGCTACGCCTCCACCTGACATGAGCTCGGAAAAGACGTCGGCCGGCTGCGGACGCAGCGATTCGAAATGGCGCACCCGGACGCCGTCGGCACTGACCGCGCGCAAGACGTCGTCGATCGTCCCGCCCTCGTCGAGGATCTTGACGTCCAGCAGCATTCCGCCGGCCTCAAGCGTCGCGTCGCAGTCGACGAGACCGCGCACTCGGCGCAACCGGTCGATGACCGGCTGCGAGTCGGCCGCATCGACGGCGATGCGCAAGTGCGCGGGGCGCCGCAGGCGGTCGCGCAACTCGCGCGGCGTTCCCATCGCGGCGATCCGCCCGCAATCGAGGATCGCAACGCGGTCGCAGATCTCCCACGCTTCATCGAGCGAGTTGGTGGCGACCACGACGGTCTTGCCGTCTCGCTGGGCTATCTCCCGGCGCACGATCCTGCGTATCTCCCGCGTATGCAACGGGTCTACGGCACGCGTCGGTTCGTCGAGCAGCAACACGTCGGGATCGTTCAGCATCGCGCGCGTAAGCCCCAGCCGGTGCCGCATCCCCGTCGAAAATTCAGCGTACCGGCGGTGCAGGTCGTTCTCGAGCCCGAGCCGTTCGGCGGTCGAGCGAATGCGGCCGCGCAGCACCGTCCCGCGTAGCCCCGCCAGCGTTCCAAAAAACGAGAGGTTGTCGTATGCGCTCATCCGGTAGTAGAACGAGCGGTCGTCCGCTAGTCCGAGCCCCATACGCCGGCGTACGCCGTCGGGATCGCGGACGGTATCGCAACCGGCGATCTCGATGCGCCCCACGCTTGGAGCGACCAGCGTCGCCATGAGTTTCAAGAGAGTCGTCTTCCCGGCACCGTTTGCGCCCAGCAAGCCGAAGATCTCGCCACGCGCCACCGAGAAAGAGACGTCGTGCAGGACCGTCCGGCCCACCGGCGGCGCCCCCAAACGCAGGCGCGCTCCGAGGCGTCGCGCGGACGGGAAAGTCTTGCCGACCTGGTCGCAGAAGATCACACCCTGACGATACGGCCGCAAGGGCGGTTCGCGGAAGGGTTGAGCATGACCGGTCGTTTGGGGCGAAAGGCCCTCCCGCCCCAGGCTTGGATCGCGCCGTTCGTGTGTGAAGGTTCTGCGAACGGTTCGTTCTCCGGTGGTTCTTTGGCGGCGGCTACGATAAAACCATGACGGAGCTCTACCAGCGATACTTCCTGAGGTGCCCGTACCACCGGGCCAAGGCTTTCCTGGCGCGGTCGCTCGAGGTTCTCGCCGACAGCGGCCTCTCCGAGATCATGCAGCTTCGGGTGCCGATTCGCCAGCTCGGCGAGGCCGGCGGGCTCCACAAGGACGTCGTCGTCACCTATAACGGGGCGCTGGATCCCCTGCACTTCGATCAGCCGTGGCGCATTCGGTGGGTCCCCCGCGATAGCGGACCCTACCCCTCGTTCGACGGAACGCTAACCGTACGAGCGGACGAAGATTACAACGGATCGATCCTCGAACTGCACGGCGAGTACGAGCCGCCGCTGGGCGCTGCTGGTCTACTCTTCGATGCGGTCGTGGGCGTGCGGATCGCCTCGGCGACCGCACGCGAGCTTCTGCGCCAGATTGGGGAACAGTTGGAACGGCAATATGCCGACGAAGAGTCCACCAAACAGGTGAGTCATGACAGCACACACGGTTGAGATCTATGCATCGCTGAGCGTACCCGGCGAACCGGCCCGCGACGCCGCCATCGAGATTCTGCGCGCGATGACCGAGCGCCAGCCGCCCTACGACCGCGTAGCGCTCGTACTCGGCCTGCAAGAACTGAGGTTCCCGATCGACGCGACCCTCTCGGTTCCGGTTGAAGCCCATGCCGTGCCGCGGCCGATGCGTTGGGAGTGTGAGCTCGAGATCGGCGCGGCCGACAACGAGCGGTTCTTCCCGCGGTTCGCAGGAACGGTGACGATAACGCCGGTAGGCGCCGATAAGTCGGAGATCTGGCTCCAAGGGGCGTACGAGCCACCGCTGGGCAAGCTCGGCGCAAATATCGATATGACGATCCTGCGCGGTGCGGCGTCGGCAAGCCTGCGCCGGTTTGTCGACTGGCTTGCCGGCGAGGCGACCAAACGCGTGCAGGAGCGCGAACGGGAACGCGCCCGGGCGGCCATGCGCTTTCGCCAATAACGTTCGACTCGGGAAACGGCTCAACTCCGAAAGCCACCTACACGAGCGGGAGCGCCGGCAGGCTGAGCGTGAACGTCGCGCCTCCGTTGCGCTCGGAGACGACGTGCGCGTTGCCGCCAAGGGCCTTGAGCAAGTTCGATACGACGTTCAGCCCGAGACCGCTGCCCACGCTGTTGCTGCCGCGGTATCCTTCGTCGAAGATGCGCGGCAGATCGCCGGGGTCGATCCCGGGCCCGGTGTCTCGGACCGTCACCGTCAGTTCGCCATCGGGGCGATCGCAGATGAGGTGCACGGTACCGCCCGGCGGGGTAAAACGCACGGCGTTGATGAGCACGTTGCGCAGGATCTGACCGATGCGCGTCGGGTCGCCCCGGAACTGCGTGCACGCAGAGTGCTTCTGGCCGCATGGATCGAAGAGCACTCGCACGTTCTTAGCTTCTGCCAGCCCCGTGATCGTCGCATACTGCGCGGCGATCATCGCGCATATATTAAAGGTCTCGATCCGAATTGCATGGCTCGGCAGTCCTTCCGGGGAGCGCTTCAGATCGTCGAGCAAGCGTCCGGCAGTCGTGAGCGCCTCGTGTATGCCGTCGAGCCGCTCCGGCGTCTGCGGCAGGACGCCGTCCATGATCCCTTCGATGTTTGCCTGCGCGATCGATAGCGCGTTCCCGATCTCGTGGCGGATGAGCGCGAGGGACCGCTTGCGCGCCTGCTCGCGCTGTTCGAACTCGCAGATCAACAGGAAGAGCCGTCCGGCGAACGGGTCGTCGAGCGGTTCGAGCAGCGCCTTGGCTCCCTCGGAGTCGCCCAGCATCGTGAGGTCGAGTGCGTGTAGGATCGACTCGCCGACCGTGGTGCCGTGCAGCGCCATGGGGTCTTAGGCCTTTTTCATTTTGTAGCCGACGCCGTAGACGGTCAGCACGTATGTAGGATTCTCCGGATCGGGCTCGATCTTCTTGCGCAGATTATTGATGTGCCGGTCGAGCGTCCGCTCGTAGATCGAGCCGTCGTCCTCGATGCGGTCGAGGAGTTGGCTTCGCGTAAAGACCTGGCCGGGACTCTCCGCCAGCACGTTGAGAATCCGGAACTCGGACGGCGTCAAACTGGCAAGCCTCCCGCCGACGCGCACCTCATGAGCACCGACGTCGATGTCGAGATCGGCGACGCGCAGATGGTGCGCGGGTCCGTGATCCTCCTCGCCGTTCGAAGCGCCGGTGCTTCGGCGCAGGACCGCACGCACCCGGGCGACGATCTCGCGCGGGGAGAACGGTTTGGTGACGTAATCGTCGGCTCCCAACTCCAGACCTACGATCCGGTCGATCTCGTCGGTGCGAGCCGTAAGCATAATCGTCGGAATCCGCGTGCCGCCGGCCGCGGCGCGCAGGATGTCGAGCCCGCTGCCGTCGGGCAACGTGATGTCGAGAATCATCATGTCCGGGGGCAGGCTCTCGAGCGAGTTCATGGCCCCCTCCACCGTGGCCGCAACCTCGATCTCGAAACCCTCGCGCTCCAAGTACGCGCGCAGCACGCTGCCGATCTGGGGTTCGTCATCGACGACGAGGATGCGCTTGCCCACGGTGTTGAGTTCGGTCACCAGGTTCGAAGTCCCGGTATCAGATAGACATGCTCGCGGAAGTGGTCGTAGAAGGCGCCGCCGTAGGCCACGACGACCAAGAGCACCGCTACGACCGTCCACATGCCCAGGTTCCCCACCCACTTTGGCGCGGGTGGCTCGTCGGCCCGGGCCACCGCGAAGACGAACGGCGTCTCACCCTCTTCGCCCGCGAAGATCGTGGCAAAGAGGTTGATGGCGAATGCGACCACGCTGGTGAGGATAACGACGCCGCCGGCCGCAGTAACGAGCGCCCAAGGATGCCACTGTGCCGCCACCGCGGCCCCCGCATAGGCAATGTCGGCGCTGCGGCGCGGCGCGCCGAGAAGCCCTTGCGTGTGCATGGCGATCGACATGATCGACATCCCCACGAACCATAGCCAGACTTGAACCAGCGCCAACGAGCGCGACCAGAGCTTACGCCCCGTCAGGGCCGGCACCAAGAGATAACTCACCGCCAGGAACGTTAGGGCTACCGGGCCGCCCACGGTGACGTGGAAGTGTCCGACGATCCACATCGTGTTGTGAACCAAGATATCCATCGCGTACGATGCGTTGACGATGCCGCCGAAGCCGCCGAAGATGAACAGGATCATGGCGAGTACGATGCCGGCGAAGACCGGGTCGCTCCACGGCAGCGAGCGCACGATGTTGACGAAGCCGCGTTGCCCTTTGGCAGCGGCCGACTCCTCGAAGGTCGCGAATATCGCGAAGGCCGTCATCAACGACGGAACGACGACCATCAGCGTGAGGAAGGTTTGCAGCAGTTTCCAACGCGCGGCTATCCCCGGATCGACGAATTCGTGATGCAAACCGATCGGCAGCGAAAGCACGAGGAAGAGCACGAAGGCCAGCCGCGTGAGCGCATCGCTGAAGACCGGCACCTTGAGCAGCGCCGGTACGACCGCATACCAAATGATGTACGCACCCAGGATCCAGAAGTAGACCAGCGGATGCCCGAAATACCAGAACAGCATGCGCGTGAGCAGGACGTCGATGCCGGAGGTCCACCCAAAAGCCCACGGGATCAGCAGCAGCATCTCGACCGCAACGCCCAGCGTGGCGAGAAACCACATGACAAACGTCGCGGCCGCCATGAACGCCGGAAGCGGGATCGCCGTGCCGGGATTGTCCTTGCGGAAGGCTTTGAGGTTGAGAAGGATGTCCAAGAACACGATCCACGTACCGACGATCAGCAGCGTTGCGCCGATATAGAACCACGGACTGGCCTTGAGCGGTGCGTAGAACGTGTAGAGCACGCTCGCGCCGCCGGTCAGTATCTCGAATGCGGCCATCAGCGTGCCGGCGAGCATCACGATCCAGGCGATCCAGCCCACGTTCAAGGGGCGTCGTTCGCGCGCGATCGTCTTATAGACGGAGAACGTCGCGAGGCCGGTAATGAAGAACGTCGTAAAGACCAGCGCCAGCAGCACGCCGTGCGCCGTCAGCATGCGATAGTAGTCGAACCACGGCGGAGGTTGCATGAGGTTCGCGCGGGCCAGCGTTTGCAAGAGGCCGAATGTCGTACCGACGAACAGCGCACCAAAGGCGACGTAGAGGTGGGAGAGGACCAACCGGTTTTCGGCGGGCGTCGTCGTATGTTTTCCAGAGGTATCGATAGCCATCTTCATGTCATTTCACCGTAACGCTTGCGTACATGGTGGAGTGGTCGATCCCGCAATATTGGTTGCAGAGCAGCAGGAGTTTCCCCGGCTTTAGGAACGTGTGTTTCACCGTACTCACCCACCCGGGCATGACCTCGACGTTTACGTCTTCATCGGGGATCGTGAACCCGTGGACGACGTCGAGGCTCGTGACGTAGAACGTCACGGTAGAGCCAAGTGGAATCGTCAGGCTCTGCGGCGACCATGAGAAGGCGCGCGCGACGTAGTAGGCATCATAGGAATTGGGACCGGTTCGCACGAGCCCCGGATGGTCGAAGGGGGCGGTCGAAGTCACCGTCGCGGGGTCGATGGTCTGCTGGTGGCTCGGCGGGACGAAGCGATCGGCGACGGCCAAGTACACCAAGATCGCGAAAAACGCGAGCATCGTGGCGGCACCGACTCGGATAAAGATTGTTTCGGCACGGTGGATGTTCATGCGTTACCACCGCGACCGCAGCAGCGCGAGCATCGCAAGCCAGCCGACGATAAAAGCGGCCAGCATAGTCAGCATGAAGCGCAGCGTCGTTTTCAATTCGCTATGCATCATCATTCCCTCGGTAGGGGCCCGGGTGGACCCACTCGTATCGTAAAGGACGGAAGATCAGTAGGTGGTGAAGGTTTAAGCCAAGATTCCTTCACCATCTCTGCTCGATTCTATGCATCAACTGTCGTGCCGGGTCCTGGCATGGGAACACCTATGGCCACGCCCTTCCCGGGCGCTTCCTCGTCGACTCGTACGATGGCAGTCCAGGAGGTAGCCCATGTTCGCATCGATTCTCGCCGCCATCGACGATTCGGATCCATCCGACAAGGCCGTCGAGCTGGCCGTCGGCGTTGCCAAACAGTTCAGAGCGCGATTGACCTTCTGCCACGCGGTCGATTATGTCAAGGTCATCGCGCTCTCCGGCTCGACCAGCGCCGTCCCCGTCGATCTCGTAAGCACGATGCGGGAAGACGCCTCGGCGCTCCTGGCCCGGGCGAAAGCCGTCGCGGATGCCGCCGGCGTCGAGGCGGTGACCGCCACACGTGACGGTTCGCCGGTCGACGAGATCCTCCAAGCAGCGAAGGAGTGCGCGGCGGAGCTGATCGTGATCGGCACGCACGGACGCCGCGGCCTCGAGCGCCTATTCTTGGGCAGCACGGCCGAAGGCGTCCTGCGCCGCAGCGACGCCCCGGTATTAGTCGTGCGGGCCTAGGAGGCTCCTAGGAGGCTCCTAACGCCGGCGCAACGGCTCGAAACGCTGCTCGTTGCCGGGAGCGCGGTCGTTTGCGTCGGGGTGACGCCGCGGGCGGAGATGAATCGGATGCCCGGCGTGTGCGTCGGCGCCTTCGACCGAGTAGCCGCCGTCCCATAGATGGACCGGTCGAAGCTCTAGCCGGTCCAACCCTCGCTCGGCGAAGATCTCCGCCGACCGTGCGAGCAGATGGGCCAGCGTCTTCTCGAGATGCTCGTTGTGAGGGAGTACGCCCGCGCGCTGCAGTTCGACCACCATGGTCCCGGCCTCATACGCGGAGAGCGGAACGAGGCGAAACGCACGGTGGCCGTGGACGTCGAGCGCGATGCCGGCCCCCTGCTCCCAATCTGCGGCGCAGATAATCGAGGCCTCGGCACGTGCGTGCGTCCGCGGCGGGCGTGCCTGCGGGTGGGCGACAAGCCCATACCGGGTGAGCAACTCGATGAGGGTCTCCTTGGGGACGCGGGTGGCCATAGGCGTAGAGCATAGCACGGCATCGTGAAGGCGCCGGGAAAGCGGACCGCGATTCTTGCGTAACGGCGGCGTCATACTGCGGCAACCCGCGGGCGCAATCATGATGGCCGATGATCGAGACGGTCGAATCCAGCGCACAAGCACTCGTAGACCTGCGCGCTCACGCCGCGCCCGAAACCGCCGTACCGATCGTGCGCACGCTCGTCCGCTTCGGCCGCCCCGTCCTCACCTTTGCCTACGACCGTGGCATCCGCGTCATTCCACTACGGCGCCACGAGCGTTATGCCGAGGCCTCGGCGGCCCTCTCGCGGCTTGGGGTCGACGTCGATGCATGGCCGGCACCGCCGGCCGGTCTCTTCGTGGTGGAGGAGCGCCGCGTCTACCTGCGCTCGCGCAGCCCCATGACCGTGGCGCACGAGTTCGGCCATGCGCTGGATTGTGCTCTCGGGGCCGGCGTCTACCGTTCCGGCATCGATCCGCACGTTCGAGCCGCGTTCGCGGCCTCACGCGATTTCGTCACGCCGTACGCTGCGACCGGTCTCGACGAGTATTTCGCCGAGTGCGTCCGCTCGTATGTCGGCGTCAACGATCCGGCCTCGTTCTGGCCGCGCGCGACCCGCGAACGGTTACGGCGACTCGATCCCGCAATGTATGCCTATATGGAGGCCCTCTTCGCCGGCGGCTTCGCGGCCGGCGCCGCCTAGAACGGCGGCACCGGCCGCACCCGCACTCCGTCGAGGCGAGATGTTATTGCTTGACGGCTGCGACCTGGGATGCGCTGATCGGAGCGGCTTTGTTGCCCCATGACGAGCGAACGTACGATAGCACCGCGGCGATATCCGCGTCGCTGAGCGTACTGTGCCAGGCCGGCATCATGCCGTTATAGGTCGTTCCCAGAACGGCGACACTCCCGCTGAGGCCATACTTTACGATGTGGACGAGCCGTGTCGCGTCTCCGTTCACGGTCGGATTCTTCGCAAGCGGCGGGAAGACGCCGGGCTGTCCGGTGCCTTGCGCCTGGTGACAGCTCGAGCAGTTGGTGGAGAAGACCTTCGCACCGGCTGCAAGGGTCGCGCTGCTGGCCATCGCGACGGTCTCAGGTTTGACGGCCTTCGACGCTTTTTTCGCTGCCGCCGTCAATTTCTTCGTTGCCGCCGTCAATTTCTTCGTTGCCGCCGTCGACTTCTTCGTTGCCGAGGCCGCCTTTGCCGCACCGGTAGACGTTGCGGCCGGCGATGCCTGCTCGGAGGCCGTCGTCGTCGAACTGGACGATCCGCTCGTGCCACCCGAACATGCCGCCACTCCGAACGCGAGTGCCACCCCTGCTAGAACCACGGTTAGGGTACGCTGCATTCAACCGTTCCTTTCTCTCACTGCATCGAACAAGGCGCATCCGCGCTGCGCTCCACCCGCGTTTTCAGGCGTCTGCCGCTATACCCCCGGTGCTTACTCCTTCGGACGCTCCGGCGCCTGCGCCGCCGGCTCCAAATTCGGGTGGTCTCGCACCGAACCGATCGACCAGGCGAGAGCCACGAGCATAAAGTTGGCGACCAGCGAGCTCCCGCCGTACGAAACGAACGGCAGCGTGATGCCGGTCAGCGGGAAGAGTCCGATGACGCCGCCGACGATGATGAACACTTGGAATCCCAGCGTAACCGCTAGACCCACGGCGAGCAGCTTGGCGTAGATATCCGGCTGCGTCTGCGCCGCGGCCAGAATCCGGCGCACGATGGCGAGGTAGAGCAGCAGCACGACCACCGCACCGATCAGCCCGAATTCTTCGCTCAGCGCCGCGTAGATGTAATCCGTGCCGACATCCGGGATGAAGCCGGGGTGCCCGAGCCGGTACCCCGTACCGAAGACTCCGCCGGCCGCCAGCGCATAGTATCCTTGGGAGGCTTGGTAGCCCATGCCGAGCGGATCCGCGAAAGGGTTGCGCCACACGGCGATCCGCGTTGCCACGTACGAAAAGTGGTGCATGGCCCAGAAGGCAACGAGCCCGAAGACGGCCAGGCCGCCGGCAACCAGGTCGACGCGCCGCGTCGCTACGTACAAGAGGGCGGCGAACGAGGCCAGCAGCAGCGTCGCCATGCCGAGGTCGTGCTGCAGTGCCAGAATCGAGACCGACGCGCCCCAGCCGATGAAGAGCGGTCCCAAGTACTTGAGGTTCGCGCGTATCGACCACGGCCGCGTACGCGCGATGACGTCGGCGGTCTCGGCCAAGTACGCGGCGAGAAAGAACACGATGAACAGTTTGATCAGTTCCACCGGCTCGAACTGGACCGAGCCGATCTTGATCCACAACCGCGCGCCATTGACCTCCTGACCGAAGGCTACCAACAGCAAGAAGAGCGCGAGCGACGCGATCACCCAGAGATATTTGATCGATGCCATACGCCGAAACCGGGTGAAGGCCGGTCCCAGCGCGATAACGATAAGCAGCGAGACCAGCAACCAATCCTGCTGCTTGCGCGCGAGCGCCGGAGAGATGCGCGCGACCAGCAGCAGCCCCATCGCCGAGAGCACGATCGCGAGCGCCGGGAGGACGTCGTCGCGCTGCGTGCTCGCCGGCGCGAGCGCAACCCACGCCAGCGCACACGCGGCGAGCAGCCCCAAGAACCACGGCGGCCCGATCGTCTTCGCAGGAGCGAACGAAAGCACGAACGCCGCGACGGCAAGCGCGAGCGCGGTCGGCAGCAGGCGGCGCAGCCTCCCGCCTATCGCAGCCATGGCCTCACGCCGGCCACGGCGCCCGCGCCGCGCGAACGAACGTCAAACGCGTAGTCCCTACGTCGATGACGTCGCCCGGAAGCACCTCGATGCTCTCGGAGATTCGTTCGCCGTTCAAGAACGTACCGTTGCTGCTCTGTAAGTCCGCGATATAGACCACGTCCTTCTCGCATTCGAAACGCGCGTGCCGGCGGCTCACTTCGGGATCGGAGAGGATGAGATCGGCTTGATTCGAGCGACCGACCATCATGGGGCAAAGCCCTTCGACGCTGCGCACCTGCGCGCCCCGGCGCACCTCGAGTTCGATGCGGACCGGCCCGATGCCGCCGCAATCCTCGGGCGGGTGCACGCGCACGCGCCCTGCGAACAGGACGAACGCGGCCAGCACGCTCAGTATCTCGAGAGATCCCAGCCGCATCTGCGCAACGAAGGTCATCGCGCCCCGCTCCGGTTCACGCTTGCGACGCCTCGCATCGCAGTTGCGTGTTCCCAAACGCCACCACGTCCCCTGGCCGCAGGCGCCGGTCGGCGACGCGCTCCCCGTTCACAAACGTGCCGTTCGTCGAACCGAGGTCGCGCACGACGGGGCCCTCGGCGTCCGTCTCGACGACCGCGTGGTTGCGCGAAACGCTGGGGTCGACCAAGAAGATCTCGCGGTCGCGGCTGCGTCCGACGCGGGTTGACGTACCTAGCGCGAAGACCGCGTCGGGGGGGACGCCTTTGACCATGCGCAGGACGTACCGCGCCGGAGCCGGCGCGTTGTGCCGAGCTCGCTCCGGCTCGCTTTGAACGACGTCGATCTCCATCGCGCCCGCTACGATCTCGTCGTCTGCAAAGAGCGTGACCTGCGGTTCGTGCCGCAACCCGATTCCGACCCGTTCGGCCATGTCGGAGAGCAGCGCGCTCCATTCGCGCTGCAGGTAATCTCGATGAGGCGCGAGGCGCTCGAAATCGGCCGGATTGACGTAGACTTCGTACGTGTCCGGGGCGCGCAGCTGCCGGTCGTCGCCGTCGGTTCGTGCTTCCATCGTGGAGACGAGCTTCCGCGCGATCTGCGAGGGCTCCAAGTCGCTGGGAAAGGTCTTCGCGAACGCGCGCTCGATGAACGCCGCGCACGACTCCTCGATCCGCGCGAACCAACTCACCGCGCCGTCCTCTCAAAGCACGCGATAAAGAATCCATCGCGCCCGTCCAAGCCGGGCGGTACGACGAGGTCACCCCTGGAGTTCCGGAGGAACGCACACCGCGCGGGGGCCGGGCCGCGCGAGAAATCCGGCCGCGACAAGAATGCTTCGACGACCTCCGTGGTTTCGCGAGGATCGGTCGAACAGACGGCGTAGACGAGCGTTCCGCCTTCGGCCACACGCTCGGCCAAGGCTGCCAGGAGCTCGCGTTGTGCGCCGGCCAAACGTTCTCCGTCGTCGTGCCGTTTACGCCACCTCGCCTCGGGATGGCGCGCTACGACACCGACGCCCGAACATGGGGCGTCCAGCAATACGCGGTCGAAGGTTCGCTCGGCCGAGAACCGCACCGCATCGCCCGTGACGACCGACGCGGCCACGCCCGCCGCCGGCAAACGCTCGGCAAGAATAGCCGACTTGCGCGCATCACGGTCGACACAGACCAGCGAGCCTTCGCCGCCGAGGCGCGCGGCGATCTGCAGTGCCTTGTTCCCGCGCCCGCTGCACGCGTCCAGAACCCGGTCGCCGGGCTGCGGGTTCAAGACGTCGACCGGTATCGCCGAAGCTTCACTCTGCACCCACCACCGGCCCGCCGCGGTGCGTTCGCTCGCGCGGGCGAGCGCCGCGTCCCCGACGAGCACCGCGTCCTCGGCCAGCGGCGAAGATTCCGCGCTGCTGCCGCGTTCGGCAAACCACGCGCGCACCGTATCGCGCGTATCGCGCGTGCGGTTGACGGCGACGGCACTCTGCGCGGGCTTATTGCACCCGTCGAGAACCGCTTCGAGGCGTTCCGCGCCGAAGGTCTCCCGCAATTGGCGAACCAGCCACGTTGGGAACGAGTACGCGGTACCCAGAAAGTCGCTCTCATCGTCGAAGAGTTCGCGCCGCGGCGGAGGCGGCCGGTCGCGCAGGAAGGTCCGCAGCACGGCGTTGACGAGTCCGGCGGTCCCGCGATGCCCGTATCGCTTCGCCAGGCCCACGAACTCGCTCACGGTCGCGTGTTCGCGCGCGTCCGTAAAGACCAGCTCGTAGACGGCTAGCCGCAGGATCTCGGCAATGACCGGTGGGAGCGGCTTCCCGCGGGCTCCGACGTACGGGCGCACGTACCAGTCGAGCGTCCGGCGCATCTTGATCGCACCGTACGCCAATTGCGTTGCGAACGCGCGGTCGCGTGCATCGAGAGTCCCCTTCCGCAAGCGATAGTCGAGCGCTTCTTGAGCGCTTCGCTCGATTGGCACCGCTTCGGCGGGAAAGACGTCGCGCACCACTGCGAGCGCCGTTTCACGAGCGTTCATCGCGCGGCGGCCAGGCTTTGCGCGAAGGCGCGCCCGGTCGCGGGCCCTCGGTTGGGCGCGACGAGCGCGGTAACCGCAACGGCGCCATCCCCGCAGGCTATGAGGACCGCCTCGCCGCGCGTGCCCAGGATGGTCCCCGGTGGCGCGCCGGCGTCCCCGTCGGCGCGCGCTGCGCGCAGCAGCTTGACCGTCATTCCGGCAAGCCGCGCGCGGGCCGCCGGCTTCGGAGAGAACGCGCGCGTTAGGTTCGCGATACGCTGCGCGGGCCACGACCAATCGATGGTCAGGTCCTCTTTCGCCGGTAGCCGCGTCACGGTGGGCTCGCCCGTCTGCGGGACCGCCGCGAACCCCTTGCCTCCGGCGGCATCGATCGCGCGCCCGAGCAGCCGCGCGCCCAGCGCCGCGAGCCGGTCGTGCAGTTCGCCGTAGGTCTCCTCCGCACCGATCGCCGTAGGCTCCGCAAGCACGATATCCCCCGTATCCGTGCCTGCATCCATGAGCATGATACTTACACCGGTCTGCGTCGCACCGTCGCGGAGCGCGCTCTGTATGGGCGTCGCGCCGCGATAGCGCGGCAGCAGGCTCGGATGGACGTTCAAAGCGCCGAGTCTCGGCAGATCGAGGAGCGCCTGCGGCAGAATTCGTCCGTATGCGGCCAGCACGAAAAGATCGTAGCGCTCGCCCGCGAGCGATGCCGCGAACTCGCGGAGGGAGAGCGGCTCGTACACGGGAGCCCCGAGCTCCAGCGCCGCCAGCTTGACAGGCGTCGGGCGGAGCCGCCGTCCGCGGCCGGCCGGACGATCGGGCTGCGTCACCACGCCGGCGAGCTGCGTGCGCTCCGCAACGGCGTGCAAGCTCGGGACCGCGAACGCGCTCGTTCCCCAAAAAAGCGTCTGCACGAAATCGCTAAAGCGGGCCGGCCGATTCGGCCGCCGCGACTTCTTCTTCCGTCCGCGCCTTGCGCACGTTCTTCGCGCGGTCGACGTACAAGACTCCGTTGAGGTGGTCGATCTCGTGCTGCAGACAGGTTGCGAAAAGGCCCGTCCCTTCGAGTTGGATCTTCGCACCGTCTCGATCGAGACCCGTCACGACGACGCTCTCGAAGCGCGTGATCTCGCCGACGTAGCCCGGCACCGAGAGACACCCTTCCAGCGACTCGATCTCACCTTCGGTCCGTTCGAACTTCGGGTTGACGACCACGAAAGGGCCGTGTGCGGGGTCGTCGTCGTGAAGGTCCACCGTGAACAGGCGCTTCGAGACGTTGACCTGCGGCGCCGCCAGGCCGATGCCCGGCGCGTCGTACATCGTTACGAACATATCGTCGATCAGCTGCTGAAACAGCGGATCGTGGATCTCCTTGGCATCGACCTTCTTCGCTACTTTGCGCAGCGTCGGATGCCCGTCGGTGATGATGCTTCGCACGTAGGCCATGGCCGTACTCTTCTACCCCACAGGTCAAATTGCCGCCTCCGGCCGGCGGGCGCCTCCGGTTACAAGATGTAGTTCGTGAGTTCGGCGTCGCGGACGACGTCTTGCAGTTTGGCGCGCACGTAGTCGCCGTCGATGGTGACGCTGCCGCCTCTCTCGGGCGCTTCGTAGCTGACGTCTTCGAGCAGGCGCTCGAGGACGGTGTGCAACCGGCGAGCCCCGATGTTCTCGCTCTGTTCGTTCACCTGCATTGCGAACTCCGCGATCTGGTCCACCGCGTCGGGCCGAAAGTCGAGCGTCACGTTTTCGGTGGCGAGCAGCGCCTTGTACTGTTCGATCAGCGCGTTTTGGGGCTGGGTTAGTATCGTCTTGAAATCCTCGGCCGTCAGCGAGTCGAGCTCGACGCGGATGGGGAAACGGCCCTGCAGTTCGGGAATCAAATCCGAGGGTTTGCTGATATGAAACGCGCCGGCGGCAATGAACAGCACGTGATCGGTTTTTATCGCTCCGTGTTTCGTATTCACCGTGCAGCCTTCGACGATCGGAAGGATGTCGCGCTGCACGCCCTCGCGCGAAACGTCGGGTCCGCGCGATCCTTCGCGGCCCGCGACTTTGTCGATCTCGTCGATGAAGACGATGCCGTGTTCGCCCGCCCGCCGCAACGCTTCGCGCTTGACCGCGTCCGCGTCAATGAGCTTGCCGGCCTCCTCCTGCGCGAAGATGCGGCGCGCCTCCGAGACCGTCACCCGCTTGCTCACGCGCTTCTTGGGCAGTATCCCGCCCAGCATCTCACCTAAGTCTCCGCCCGCCCCGCCGTCGAAGTTGCCGCCCACCACGCCCATTGGAATGCTCGGCGACTCCTCGACCTCGATCTCGACGAGGCGAACGTCGTAGAATCCACGCTCGACGTCCGCGCGCGCCTGGTCGCGCACGCGCTGCGCGTCGGCCGTGGGAGCCCCTGGCGGCGGCGGCGCCGGCGGCTGCGGTTGGGCCGCCGCGAAGTTGTTGCCGAAGATCGACCCGAGCGTTGCCGCAAACGGATTGCCCGGCGTCTGGGCGGCGGGCGGACGGGTCTCTGGATGGAGCAGGTCGATCACGCGTTCGACCGCCATGCGCGCGGCCAACTCCTTGACGTCCTCGCGGCGCTCTTCCATCACCGTGCGAACGGCCTGCTCGACGAGATCGCGAACCATCGATTCCACGTCGCGCCCGACATAGCCGACCTCGGTGTACTTGGTCGCCTCGACCTTGACGAACGGCGCCCCGGCCAGCGTCGCCAGCCGCCGCGCGATCTCGGTCTTTCCGACCCCGGTCGGTCCGATCATCAGGATGTTCTTCGGCACGATATCCTCGCGCATCTCGGGCCGTACGCGCGAGCGGCGGTAGCGGTTTCGCATCGCAATGGCGACGGCACGCTTGGCCTTGGCCTGGCCGACGATATACTTGTCCAAGGCCGCGACGATGGCGCGCGGAGTCAGTTCGGCGAGTTCGCCTTCGAGTGCGGCCGGTTCGGCAGCGGCGTTCATAGCGATTCCACCACGATCTGATCGTTGGTGTAGATGCAGATCTCACCCGCGATCTCAAGCGACTTGCGCGCTATCTCGTCGGCGGGAAGCGGGGTGTTGCGCACGAGCGCGGCGGCCGCAGCCTGCGCGTACGGACCACCGCTGCCGATCGCGGCGATGCCTTCGTCGGGCTCGATGACGTCGCCGTTGCCGCTCACGACCAGCAGGTGTTCCGGAGTCCCGACGATCAACAGCGCCTCCAGCCGGCGCAGCGCGCGGTCCTGGCGCCAGTCCTTCGCGAGCTCGACTGCGGCCCGCGTCAGGTCCTTGTACTCGTTGAACTTGGCCTCAAACTTTTCCAGCAAGGTAATCCCGTCGGCGGCAGAACCGGCGAAGCCGGCGATCACTTTGCCTCCGGCGATCCGGCGCACTTTACGCGCCCCGTGCTTCATCACGGTCTTGTCGAAGGTCACCTGGCCGTCGCCGGCGACCGCGAGCTTGCCATCGCGGCGCACCGCGAGTATCGTCGTCGATCGAATCTTCATGACAACGGCTGTGTACCCGGTGCGGCAGCCCGGGGTTTCAAGCGACGCCCGCGCCGCGGACCGCGGCGGGCCGCAGTTCGCTCCTCAGCCGGTCGATCGCCGCCAGCGCTCGCTCGGCCATCTGCCGCCGGCGCTCGCGCTTGTCCCGTTTGGCTGCGGCCGGGAATCCCCCCGCATCCGGCACCGGGAACGCGCCCCAGGTAACGTTGGACGGCTGAAAATCCGGCGTCTGCGTGTTTTGCAGGTGCGCGACTACGGCGCCAAACGCGCTCGCACGCGGAAACTGAATCGGCGCAAGGCCAAGCACGGCGCGTGCCGCGTGTATGCCCGCCATGGCGCCGCAGGCCGCAGCCTCGACGTATCCCTCGGCACCGGTGATCTGCCCGGCCAACCACACGTTCGGCGTTCCACGCAAGCGCAGCTGCGGGTCGAGCAGGCGCGGTGAATCGACGAACGTATTGCGGTGCATCACGCCTAGGCGCAGCCACTCGGCCTTCTGCAGCCCCGGCAATTTTCCGAAGGCTTGGCGCTGCGCGGGCCACGAGAGCCGCGTCTGGAAACCGACCAGATTGAACGCGGTAGCCTCGGCGTTCTCCTGGCGTAACTGCACGACGGCATAGGGAGCCTTGCCGGTCCGCGGGTCGCGCAGACCGACCGGTTTGAGCGGGCCGAAGCGCAACACGTCGTCGCCGCGGTCGGCCATCTCTTCGATCGGCAGGCACCCTTCAAAGTAGGGCACGCGAGGGGATGCAGGCTCGAGATCCGCGCCGCTCTCGAACGATGCGGGATGATGACGCTCCAGCGTCCGCAGGTCGTGGAGCAACGCCCCATACTGCTCGGCGTCCAGCGGGATGTTGAGGTAGTCGTCACCGCCGCCTTTGTCGTAGCGCGATTTGCGATACATCGCCGATTCGTCGATCGAATCGGCCGCAACGATCGGCGATGCCGCATCGTAGTAGTGCAGGCGCCCGCCCGGCGTGGCGGCGATGAGAGCGTCGATCTCGGAGAGCAGCGCGGCGCTCGGCAGCGGGCCGCAGGCGACGATCGCCGGCCGCGTTCGATCGATCGCGCAGACCTCCTCGCGATGGATCGCTATGCGCGGATGTCCCAGCAGACGCGCCTCCACGGCCCGAGCGAAGCGCTCGCGGTCGACGGCGAGCGCGCCGCCTGCCGGCACCGCCGATTCGCGTGCCGACTCCACGATCGCCGAGTCCAGGCGCGCGAGTTCTTCCTTGAGCAAGCCGACGGCATTTTCGAGCGCGGCCCCGCGCAGCGAGTTACTGCACACGAGTTCGGCGAGAAGGCCGGTCTTGTGAGCCGGGCCGCTCTTATAGGGGCGCATCTCGTACAGATCGACCTCCGCTCCCTGCAGCGCGGCTTGCCACGCAGCCTCGCATCCCGCGAGGCCGCCGCCGATAACGGCGATTCGCGTCATGCTTCCGCGGCTTGGCGCCCTTGCGGCTCGCCCGCATCCGCTGCGATCGCCGAAACGTCGTGCTCTTTGGCGGCGCTGCATTCCAAGGCGGCGGTGCCGCGCCGCGACTTGGCCACGACGTGTGCCCCACAGGCCGGGCACGGCTCGGGAACGAGGCGATCCCACGAAACGAAATCGCATCTCGGGTAATTCGCGCAACCGAAGAACGTGCGGCCCTTGCGGGATCTGCGTTCGACGACCGCGCCGCCGTCCCGCGGACACTTGGCGCCGGTATCTTTGAGTATCGGTCGCGTCGTCTTACATTCGGGGTAGCCGGTGCACGAGATAAACTTTCCGAAGCGCCCCGTCTTCACGACCATCGGCCGATTGCAGTTCGGGCAGATCTCGTCGGTCGGCTCGTCCTTGATCTCCAAGCGCGGTAATTTGCGCTCGGCTAGTTCGAGCTCGGCCAAGAACGGCGTGTAAAACGTCCGCAGCAACTCGACCCAGTCTTGGCCGCCGACCGCCACCCTGTCGAGGCCGCCCTCCATCTGCGCGGTGAAGCGGAGATCGACGATATCGGGAAAGTGCTCGACGAGCAGATCGTTAACCGCAAAGCCGATATCCGTCGGTTGAAAGCGCCGATCGACCTGCGTCACGTATCCGCGCGCTTGAATCGTATCCACGATCGTGCTGTAGGTGGACGGGCGGCCGACGCGGTTCTCTTCGAGCGCTTTCACCAGCGTCGCCTCTGTGAAGCGCGGCGGCGGCTCGGTGAAATGCTGTTTGGCCTCGAGCCCACGGGAGTCCAGAGCCTCGCCGCCCTGCAGCTGCGGTAACCGCACTTTGGAGAGCGCCGCCGAATCGTCTTTGCCTTCCTCGTAGACCCTCGTGAAACCCGCGAACTTGACCGTGCTGCCCGTCGCGCGGAAGGTATAGTTGATGGCCTTGACGTCGACCGTCGTCTGATCGAAGACGGCCGCAGACATCTGCGAGGCCACGAATCGCTCCCACACGAGCGTGTAGAGACGCATCTCGTCGCGCTTGAGCACGCCGCTCAGGCTCGCCGGCGTTCGATGGAGCGAGGTCGGACGAATCGCCTCGTGCGCGTCCTGCGCTCCTTCGCGAATCTTATGCTCGCGGCCGCCGTGGTACGCCGGCCCAAAGGCCGCAGCGATATACTCGCGTGCCGATTCGCGCGCTTGATCCGAGATCCGCGTGGAGTCGGTGCGCATGTACGTGATGAGCCCGACCGTGCCTTCGCCGCCGAGATCGACGCCCTCGTAGAGCGCCTGGGCGATCTGCATGGCGCGGCGAACGCGCAGGTGCAACTTGCGCGAGGCTTCCTGCTGAAGCGTCGAGGTCGTGAACGGCGCGGGCGCGTGGCGCCTCACCTCGCGGCGTTTGACCGAAGCCACCGCGAAAGCCGCATCCCGCAGGTCGGCGAGAACGCGATCGGCCTCGGCTTGGCTGCGGACCTCGAACTTCGCGCCGTCGCGCGCTACCACGTCCGCGGCGAAAACGGGCTCCGGCTGCGAAGGAGCGCTGAGCTGCACGGTAACCGACCAGTACTCCATGGGATCGAACGCCCCGATCTCACGTTCCCGATCGACGATCAATTTGACCGCAACCGACTGAACGCGGCCGGCCGAGAGGCCTCCGCGCACCTTGGCCCAGAGCAGCGGGGAGATCTTGTAACCCACCAGCCGGTCCAAGATGCGTCGCGCCTGCTGCGCGTTGACCCGGTCGATATCGATCGCGTGCGGGTCACCGAGTGCCGCCAGCGCGGCCTCCTTCGTGATCTCGTGCAACTCAATCCGCTTGGGCTTCTCGAGCTTCAGCAGCTCGGCCAGATGCCAGGCGATCGCTTCGCCTTCGCGGTCGGGGTCGGTCGCCAGGAAGACGTCGCTTGCGCCCTTGACTGCCGCTTTGAGTTCCTTGATAACGTCGCCCTTGCCCTTGATCGTCAGGTATCTCGGCGTGAAGCCGTTCTCCACGTCGACACCCAGCGTGCTCTTGGGAAGATCGCGGACGTGCCCGACGGATGCCTTGACGACGTACCGCGCCGGCAGGAACTTCTTGATGGTACGCGCCTTCGTGGGCGATTCCACGATAATCACGGGCTTTTTCACGGGCCTTAGTATAACCCCGGCGTCAACCCCACGGCAATGAGCGCGCTCCGAATCGGTCGGCGATCCGGCCGATTCGGAGCGCGTCGGCGGTGCCGCGGCGCCGCGCGCGAGCGCTCGCAATGCCATGCGGCGCTCAGGTTGATTTGCATTATTGCCGAAAATTACTTATGATGCGCACAAAGCGCCTCTGTGCGCTATCCAAACTTCTCGAGTTCGTCCCTGGGGGACGAGGAGGAATGCATGGATTCCGACTTGATGCAAAACGGCGGCACGATGGTTGAAGAAAAGAAACCGAGCCGCGGCGGACGCCGTAAATCCGGTGGACGCAAGAAGGCCGTTCGCAAGGCAGCGGCCAGCAAAGCCCCAGCGCGTAAGAAAACCGCCGGCCGTAAGAAAGCCGCCGGACGCAAAAAGACCGCCGG
>JAJYFL010000002.1:0-181039 GCA_021790935.1 bacterium | reverse complement strand
CGTAAGAAAACCGCCGGACGTAAGAAAGCCGGCGGACGCAAGAAAGCTGCCGGGGCCAAGAAGAGCGGCGGACGCAAGAAGGCCGCTCGGAAAACCTCTCGCAAGAAGAAGGCCTAAACGGCCGGTTGAAGCCTAACAGGCTGTGAAAGAGCGATCGCAATGCGATCGCTCTTCTGCTTTTTCTTCGGATTCGGTCAGACGACGATCCGCAGGGTCGGATCGTCGGCGGAGACCACCATATCGGCTTCGTACGCGCGCATCGCCACGACGAGGTCTTCCTGGTCGAGTTTACGGAGACTCCGAAATACATCGTGCGAGACGACGACCACGCGTTCTTTATCCATACCGTTACAGCAGTACTCGCACGTTGCTAGGAGGCCATCGGAGTCGAGCCGCCGAGGAGATCGGGAGCGCGGCCGCCGTGCTCTCCCACCCAGTGGCACGCAGCCGAGTGACCCGGGGCGTACTGCTCGAACGGCGGTATCTCGATCTTACAGCGATCGAATGCGATCGGGCAGCGCGTGTGGAAGCGGCAGCCGGTTGGCGGGTTCACGGGAGAGGGGATGTCGCCGGTCAGCACGATGCGCTTGCGCCGCGACTCGACGTGCGGATCCGGAATCGGAATCGCACTGAGCAGCGCCTGGGTGTAGGGGTGTAGGGGATTTTCGTAAAGATCGTCGCGATCGGCAATCTCCATGATCTTTCCGACGTACATGACTGCGACGCGCGTGCTGATGTGGCGAACCACCGAAAGGTCGTGCGCGATAAAAAGGTAGGTCAGACCCAACTGCTGCTGCAGGTCTTCGAGCAGATTGATAACCTGGGCTTGAATCGAGACGTCGAGCGCCGAGACCGGTTCGTCGCAGACGATGAACTTCGGAGCGACGGCGAGCGCGCGGGCGATGCCGATGCGCTGGCGCTGGCCCCCGGAAAACTCATGCGGATAGCGGTTGGCATGATAGGGCTGCAGTCCCACCATCTTCAACAGCTCGCCAACGCGCTCGTCCACCCCGCGACCGGTTGCCAGATGATGGATTCGCAACGGTTCGCCGACGATCTCGCGGACCGTCATGCGCGGATTGAGGGAGGCGAAAGGATCCTGAAAGATGATCTGCATCTCTTTGCGGAGCCGGCGAATATCGCCGCGGCGCATATGAACGACATCGCGACCCTCGAAAAGCACCTCGCCGCTGGTCGCAGGCAGAAGCCGTAGGATCACGCGGCCGATCGTCGTCTTGCCCGAACCCGATTCACCGACCAAACCGAGCGTCTCGCCCTGCGCGATCGAAAAATCGACGCCGTCGACCGCTTTGACGTCGCCGACGTGGCGCGAAAGCAGGCCGGCATGGATCGGAAAGTGCTTGCAAAGATCTCGAACCTCGATGAGGCTGGCCGACGCCGCGGCATTGGGGGGAGGCATCTGCGCGGCTTCCGTCGTCATGCCTCGGTCTTTCCGGCTGTAGCCCGCTTGGCGCGTTCGTCGTAGAGCATACAGCGTGCGACGTGGCCTGCATCGAAGCTGAAGAGCGGCACCGGCTCGCTGCAGATCGGCATGCGAAACTTGCAGCGCGGCGCGAACGCGCACCCCGGAGGCAAGCGGAACAGGTTAGGCGGCTGGCCCGGAATCGGCTCAAGGCGCTTGCGTTCGGAGATATCCAGACGCGGCAGCGAGGAGAGCAGGCCTTGGGTGTACGGCATCTTCGGGCTATCGAAGATCTGGGCTGCCGAACCGTACTCTACCAAGTTCCCGCCGTACATCACCAGCACGTTCGCGCAGACCTCGGCCACGATGCCCAGATCGTGGGTGATCATGATGATCGCCGCACCCGTCTCGGCCTGCATCTCGTTCATGAGTTCCAGAATCTGCGCTTGAATCGTCACGTCGAGCGCGGTGGTCGGTTCGTCCGCGATGAGCAGCGTCGGATCGCACGAAAGGGCCATCGCGATCATTACGCGCTGGCGCATCCCGCCCGAGAACTGGTGGGGATACTCGTGCACGCGTTTTTCCGGTGCCGGGATGCGGACTTTCTTCAACATCTCGACGGTCTTGTCGCGCGCGTCGTGCCGGTTGTAGCCGAGGTGGGCCTGCACGGCTTCGGATATCTGTTCGCCCACGGTGAGAACCGGGTTGAGTGAAGTCATCGGGTCCTGAAAGATCATCGCAATCCGGTGACCGCGGATCTTCCGCATCTCGCCTTCGCTCTTCTTCAGCAAGTCCTGCCCCTCGAACAGCACGCCGTCGGCGGTGACCGCAGCGCTCCTGGGCAGCAGCCGCATGATCGAGAGGGCGGTCACCGATTTTCCGGAACCGGACTCGCCGACGATACCAAGCGTCGACCCCGCTTCCAGCGCATACGAAAGGCCGTTAACCGCCGTTACCTCGCCGTCTTCGGTCCGGAAGGTGGTGCGAAGATTCTTGATCTCGAGTAAGGCCATCGAAGGCTCTAGATTCCGGTCAGCGCCAGGATCGTGCCGATGACCACGAAGGCGATTGCGACGACGCCCGTGATCCGTTTGAGTTGGTCCTCGGCACCCATGCGGCTATAGGCCGATTCGACGCGCCCGCCGATGGTGCCGGAGAGGCCCTCTTGCTTCGTGGTCTGCACGGCAAGCAAGACGATCAGCGCCACCGCGGCAACGATGAAGCCGCCCGCCAGCGTATGCGTCAGCCAGGCGGCATGGTCTTGAAACCACGTCTGGTTCTGCACGGCGACCGGAGGAATCTGGACTTGCTGGGTGGGGATTGGCGGAGCGGCCGGGGCCGTCGCAGCGAGCAGCAGCGAGATCAATTCACATGTACCTTAAGGGAGGAAGGTGGCCCGGCATAATCGCCCGGGATTGTATCACGGACACACCGGTGCCACAAGCGCCGCAGCGACGCGCCCGGCCACGCCGCCGGCACTTAGCCCGAAACGCTCCCGCTGCGCCTCCTGCGAGTCGTGCGCGACCAGGACGTTCGGCACGCCGACGCGCTCGACTGCTATCCCGAGCCCATGGTCCGCAACCCACTCTACGACCGCCGAACCGAAGCCGCCTGCGAGTGCGTGTTCCTCGAGCGTCAGAAAGCGCTGGTGTTCGCACGCCAGCTCCTCGATCAACTGCCCGTCGATCGGCTTGGCGAAACGCGCGTTGACCACGGTTGGAAGCTTCTCCCGGGCGGCGCTCGCCGAAAGCAAGCCATAGGCGTCCAGCGCAACGTCGACGGTGTTCCCGTACGCGAGGATCGCGACGCCGCTTCCGTGCCGCAAGACCTCGGCGCGCCCCTGCTCGACCGGTGCGGGCGGCTCCGCGTGGCGGCCGGTCGTGGAGCCGCGCGGGTAGCGTATGGCGACCGGAGTGCCGAGGGTAAAGGCGTGCTCGAGCATCGGCAGCAGCTCGGCTTCGCTACGCGGTGCCATCAACGTCATGTTCGGCAGCGTCCGGAGGAACGCAATGTCGTACAAGCCCATGTGGGTCGGGCCATCGTCGCCGACAAACCCGGCACGGTCCATGCAGAAGACGACCGGAAGGTTCTGCACGCTCACGTCGTGGACGATTTGGTCGTACGCGCGCTGCAGGAACGTCGAGTAGATCGCACAGACCGGGCGCAGACCCGCGCTCGCGGCGCCGGCGGCGAAGCAGACCGCATGCGCTTCGGCGATGCCGACGTCGAAGTACCGGTGCGGAAAGCGTTTGGCAAAGGTCGAGAGTTTGGTTCCGTCCGGCATGGCGGCCGTGATGCCGATGATGCGCGGGTCTCGCTCCGCGATTGCCGTCAGTGCGGTGCCGAAGGCGTCGGAGAACGTCGGCCGGGGCGCCGGCTTAGGAGTCTCGATCCGCAGCGCGCCGGCCGCCATGCCCTCATCGAGATTGAAGGCACCGATCCCATGGAACTTCCGCGCATCGAGCTCCGCCGGTTCGTAGCCCCTGCCCTTTATGGTGCGCACGTGGAGCAGCACGGGTCCCGCCACGCACTTGGCCGTCTCCAGCGCGTCCATGAGTGCGTCCAGGTTGTGACCGTCGACCGGTCCGAGATACCGGAAGCCGAGTTCTTCAAAGATGACGGCGGCCTTTTCAGCCGGCGCGACGAACCGCATGGCCGCGAACTCGGCGGACTCGAGCGCTTTCTTGGCGGTGCCCCCGAAGGGGATGTGTCCGAGCACGCCCTTGGCCTTCTCGCGCGCGAAGTTCACGACCGGCTTGCTCCGGAGCACCGAGAGGTACGAGGCGATGGATCCGACGTTGGGTGCGATCGACATCTCGTTGTCGTTCAGCACGACGATGAAGTTCGTGGGCAGCTGGCCCGCGTTGTTGAGCGCTTCGTATGCGAGCCCGCCCGTAAGCGCACCGTCGCCCAACACTGCGACGATCGTTTCGTCCCGGTGCGCGAGATCTCGGGCGAGAGCCATTCCAAGCGCTGCGGAGACGCTCGTGCTCGCGTGCCCGGCGCCGAAGTGGTCGTATGGAGACTCGCTCCGCATGGCGAAGCCCGAGAGTCCGCCGCCTCTGCGGATCGTCGAAAAACGATCGCGCCGCCCGGTGAGAATCTTGTGCACGTACGCCTGGTGGCTCACGTCCCAAACGAGCTTGTCGCGGGAGAGATCGAGCACGCGGTGCAGCGCCAGCGTGAGCTCGACGACACCGAGGTTCGGTGCGAGGTGCCCGCCGTTGCTCGCGCACGTACGAATCAGGAGCTCGCGGATCTCCCGAGCGAGCGTCTCCAGATCGGCTCGCGAGAGGCTCTTGAGGTCGGCGGGCGTTGAGATGCGTTCGATAACCATTCGCAGGGGTGGGGCTTCTTCCACGAGGCTCCGATGTCCTGATATGCTCCCTCGCGGTCCGCGGCCGAGCAGGATTGGCGCTCCCGGCGGGGCTAGTAGGCTTGATGCTCGAGCAGCCCCAACGGCTCGCGCCGGTTCCGCTCAAGAACCGGCGCGTCTGGCGCGACCTGGCGAAGATCCTCTCGACCGTCTTCAATCCGTTCTTAACGTCGCTCGCGCTCTTCGTCATTCTCGCGCACATGCAAGCGACCGGTGCCCAAGACTTTTGGTGGCTGCTGCTCCTGACGACGTCCTTTACGTCGATCGGGCCGATGCTCTACGTCTTCTGGCTGTATGCAACCGATCGCATCTCGGATCTGGACATGTCGATCCGCGAAGAGCGCGAGCAGGTCTTCGGGGCATTCGTCATCTCTTATCTGCTCGGCACCATCGTACTCTGGGCGATAGCGGCGCCGACGCTCTTGATCGCGGCGATGGCAGGCTACACGCTCAGTTCGATCGTGGTGCAGTATATCACGCGCTACTGGAAGATCAGCACGCACGCGCTCGGCATCACCGCACCGCTGGTCGCACTCCTGCTGCTGTACGGGCAGCAGCCGCTGCCGTTTCTGGTGCTGATTCCAATGGTCTGCTGGGCGCGCATCTATTTGAAGGCGCACAGCCTCCTGCAAGTGCTCGCCGGAGCGCTGCTAGGCGCGAGTTCGGTCGTGCTCTTCTTCTGGGGCTTTCACATCGTCAAGTTCTAACAGGTTGCGGAGCGAGGCGTTCGATGCGCGGATTCGGGTCGCCGGCTATGCGGACGACGTTGGCACGAAAGGCGTCGGCGTCTGCGTTCGTAACGTAACGCGCGAGGCCGCTGCCGGTGCCGAACCTCAGTTCGCCGGCCAGCAGCACGGCGCGCTCCGCTTGCACGACCGCCGGATCGAGCCGCGCAGTCCCCGCACCGAGCGCGGCCGCAAAGTGTGCGTCGAGAATCGGATAGTGCGTGCATGCGAGCACGACCGCGTCGAGATCTCGGGGCAGTCCCTCGCACGCGCGGAGAACGGCCGCGCGCGGCTCCTCCCCTTCCACCCGGCCCGCTTCGACGAGCGGAACCAACTCCGGTGCCGCGACCTCGACGACGATTGCGCCCGGAACGCGCGCGCGAATCCTACGGCCGTACGCACCGCTGCTAGCGGTAGCCGCGGTCGCTACCACGCCGATGCGCCGATAACCCGCGCGCTCCACGGCGATCGCCGCGGAATCGATCAGATCGAGCACGACGGCTCGTGTCGCCGGCCACCCGTAACGGTCGGCAATAGCGCACGACGTATTGCAGCCCATGACGATCGCATCGACATTCTGCTCGTCGAGCCAGCGCAGGTTGTGCCGCAGTAGGCCCCGCAGGTCCTCGGGCGAGCGATTGCCGTACGGCACGTGTGCTTGGTCGGCAAAGAAGACCAGATCGGCGGTGGGCAGCAAAGAGCGAACTCGGCGGACGACCGTCAATCCGCCGAGGCCTGAGTCGAACAGACCGAGCATGGCCGCGTCGTTCGTTTGCCCGGCGCCGGTTACCCTTTGCGGCGGCGCGGTGCTATCTGTCTCCGACCGGCGGCGGGGGCGGCGCTCCCGCGTAGTCGCCGATGCCGTCGGCAATCGCCTGCGCGACCTTTTGGCGGAACGCCGGGGAAGCGAGCCGCTTGTAATCGTCCGGGTTGGAAAGAAAGGCCGTCTCGACGAGAATCGCGGGCATGTGCGCGTGCAGCGTCACGTAAAGCCGGCTCTTGACGATCCCGTCGTCGCGCGTCCCGAGCTCCGCGATAAGGCGCCGCTCCACGGCTTGGGCGAGAGGAACGTCGGAAGGCTTGGAATAGTAGGTCGTCGTGCCGCTCGGTCCGGCGTTGATATAGCTGTTGACGTGGATGGAGACGAACATGGCGGCGCCTGCATCGTTGGCGATGTTGTCGCGCGCCTGCAGCTCGGCGCGCGCCGAGTCGTTCGGTTTGTAGACGTCCCGGTCGGTCGTACGCGTCATCTTGACCTGCCAGCCGCGCGCGAGCAAGATATCGCGCAGGCGCAGCCCCATATCGAGCGTCAGATTTTTCTCCTCCAGATCCCCGCGAACGGCCCCCGCATCGCTTCCGCCGTGGCCCGGATCGATGACGATCAACCGCGGGTTGGTAGGAACGTACGTCGAGGCGGGGTGCGGCCCGAACTTCCACTCGGAGAGGTCGGCCGGCGGCGTGGCGGCGACCGCGCCCACTTGCGCGCCCACGCCCGCGATGCCGCCGCCGTCGTGCGATGCCGCCTCGTCGGCCAGTTGCGTGCCGACGACGATCGTCAGACCGTTCGGGTTCGGTTGCACGTCGACGCTTTCGTACGCCGGAAGGGAGAGCGCCAGCCGCACCGTGTTCGGATTGTTTTGGCTGATGCGAAACATCTGCACGGGACCGCTTCCGGTCGTGTTTTGCGGCGGGACCGCGAGACGCGCGTCGTGCAGGTTGATCCACCAGCGGTTGTCCGGGGGACGTAGCCGATGCCACTCGTACGCAAGGCTGCCGCTCGTGCCAACGGTGATGGTGTACGTGTCGCCGGTCGCTTGCGTCTGGAGCGACGTAACCGCTGCCGATACGGCAGCGGTAGGCTGCGGCGACGCGGCCGCGAGCGCAGCAGGTGCGCCGGCGAGCGTAGCTGGTGCGCCGGCGAACGACATGACGAAATCGCGCTGATCGTCCGTGCCGGGCGGGCCGTGCGCCGATCCCGGCGCCATGACGAGCGTCACCAGCGTTCTTGGATTACGCACGTTTCCGGCCACGCGGATACCGATCTCGCGCAGCCCCGCGGCCTGAACGATCTGCCTCGGCTCGAGCGTGCTCGCAACGCCATAGAATTCGAGCACGATTCGATCGGCACTCTGGGAGACGACGCGATAGTCGAGCGGTATCCCAGCGTGCGCGACGAGTTTCGAGCTCGAGCCCGTTCCGCGCACGTCGATGGCGGCCAGTTGCGGCTGCAGCACGATCTCGCCGCCGTAGCGCACCGGCGCGAGATCCAGCGCCCGCATCAGTTCGTCGAACGGAACGTACGGCACGCCGTTGCGGACGAACGGTGCGAAGCCGGCCTGCTGCGTTACCGGGCCGACGTCGTAGCGAGGATCGCCGACTGCAAAGCTGACGATCACCGGCTCGGCCGTCGTAAACAAGACGTAGCGCTCGCGCGGCCCCCACGTGACCGTCGCTCCAAGGCGGTTGAGGAGTTCCTTCAATCCCGGGTCGTCGACCGCTATCGCATACGCGCCGTCTTGGCGGACGAGGTTGGGGAAGGCGACTTGGTGGCCGAGCAACCAAAAAATCGGCCGGGCTTGAGCTGAGGCGGGCAGCTGCACCGCGCAAAGCATGCAGAGAACCAGAGCGGCGAGGGCGCTACCAGTCCGAACGCCGTAACGGTTGATCGATCTCAAGATGACCCCCTGGCAGCGTTCCGAGCGTTTTCCCGTCGACGCGAACGGCGACCGCATCGATCCCCGGTAACGCCGTCAAGGTCCAAACGAGTTCCTTGAACTCGCCATCCTCACCGAACGTCCCTCCGGCTTGGTTGTCGACTTCTCGCGAAAGATCGACTGTAGCCACCGATCTATCGACGCGCACGGAGCGTACGTGCGTTCCGGGTGGGAAGCGCACTGCGTCGACGGTGCTTGGCGGCCCGGCGACCGCTTGCGTCGCAGCGTAGAGCGCGGCGTTGCGCAGATGCTCGCGCGCGCTCTCGCCGGGCTCGGGCGGCCGCATTGAAACGATCCACGGGACTTCGGACGTTCCGTCGATCTTCGTATAGTAGATCGTCACGTGCGCTCCGACGGTTGCGGGAGGGCGGCGCGAAAGAACGAACCACGTGGCCGCCGTAACCGCCACGAGCAGCGCGACTAAGTACAGAACCCGCGTGTTTCTCACGAGATCAAGCGTTCGCCGATACCGCAGCACCGGCCTTTCCCCTACGCGTTGCGCAATCGATGCAGCAGTTGTCAAACCCTCCCCGCCATGTGCCAGCCGAGCCAAACCGTTACGAGTATGAGTGCAAGGCCAAGCGCGCCCAGCAAGGTAGGCGCCGTATGTGAGGTCGACCGCTCGCCGATCCTACGCGCGAGGATATACGCGAACATCGCGAGCAGGGCTGCCGCGACGTGCGGCCAGATCGCAGGTGGGAGCGCCTGGTGGGAGGCGCCCAGCATCCCGGCGACGATCGCACCGATGAGCACCTGCAGGCCGATGACGGCGACCATCACGCGCCGGCCGAGCGGCACCCAGCCGAGCGCAAGCGCAAACAAAACCACCAAAAACGCGACGACGAGATGAATTTCGAGAACGATCTCCACGAGCTACCTCCGTGACCGGAGTCATTCGTGGCCGCGAAGAGCGCTCTTGCTCCGTTACTCCTTCGCGATTGCGTCGAGAACGCGGCCTAAACCCGCGTTTGCCTCGACCGCGACCGCTCCCAACTCGGCCTTGCCGACGAAACCCATCATGGCATTGGCGTCGACGGCGGATACGACGGTCGTATTGCCGAGCTCCTGTACGACGAGATTACAGGGAAGCAGAAGCCCGATCTGGTTTTCTACCGCGAGCGCGCGATGCGCGAGCCGCGGATTACAGGCGCCGAGAATCACGTACGGTGGAACCTCGGCATCGATCTTCTCCTTCATGGTCTTCTTCACGTCGATCTCGCAGAGCACGCCGAAACCTTCTTCTTTCAATAGCGCCTTGGCGCGATCGACGGCTTGCGCGTACGGGAGCGTGGTGGTGACGGCACGGCCGTATTTCAACGAGGCGGGGATGTGTGTTTGCATGGTGAGGATCTACCCTTTCTTGATCTGCGTGTAACGAGTTTCAAAGCAAGCCCGCCGCGAAGCGCAGTTGTACGACGTTCCGGCGCAACGCCGCCTGCGCGCCCACGAGGGTCTGCCGTGCCGACCGGTCGCCCAACTCGGCATCCTGTAACTCTAGCGCGGTACTCACCCCGCCGCGGTAGCGAACCTGCGCGAGCCGGAGGTTTTCGTCGGCCAGCACGACGAGCCGCTTTGCGGCCTCCACTCTAGCCGAAGACTCGCGAACGTTCAAGTAGGCTTGCCGTACCTGTAGGTCGATGCCGTTTTCTAGATCGAGCACGCCGAGCCGTGCCCGTTCGACGCCCGCGCGCGCCTGGGCTACGCGTCCGGCCGTATACCCGTGGTCGAAGAGCGTCCAGACTGCGTTAAGCCCTACCGAGAACTGGTTGTGATAGCCGCCGGTCACCGCGGGCTGGACATCTCCGTCGGCGACGGTGACGCCGACATGCGGCCGGTAGCCCGATCGCGCCTCCGCTATCGCGGCTCGCGCCACCGTCACCGCGGCGCGCGCCGCCACGAGTTCGCCCCGTTGAACGCGGGCCGACGCAAGCAACGCCTTCAGATCGAACGAGGGTGCCGGCGCGCTCAGCGCATCGGTCGGCCGGTAGACGGTCGCGAGCGGCACGTCGAGCACGCTATCCAGAGTCGTCTGCGCCAGATTTACGCCATTGGCTGCAACGATTTGGTTGACTTCTTCGTTGGCCTGCTCGGCCTGCGCGCGCAACAGGTCGGCGCGCGGAATCATGCCCGCGGCCAAGAGTTCGCGCGCCTCCTTGACGTGCGCGCCGGCAACCGCGACGGCGCGGCTCGCGACGGCAGACATCTCGATCGCCGCCGCGACGCCGTAGTAGGCGGTCGTGACGCGCGCGATGACCGCACCTCGGGCCTCACGTTCGCTCGCCTCGGCGGCCGCTACGCCTGCGACCGCCTGGCCCACCCGCGCGGCGGTCAGGCCCCCGTCGTAGAGCGTGTACTGCAACGCAACGAGCGGAACGTTGGTGGCGCTTACCGTGCTGAACGGCAGCGTACCGAACGGCGTGCTGAGCTTCGCCACCGGGTTGACGTATTGGTAATCGTCACGCACGGCAACGCCGGGAAGCTCCGGCGCGCGCGACTGCTGCAACTGCGCCTGCGCGGACTCGACGGCGACTTGCGCCTCGCGGTATTGCAGATTCCGCTTCAGCGCCAGCGCGATAGCGTCGTCGAGAGCGAGCGGCACGGCAGTCGCTTGCGCCTGCGGTTGCGCCTGCGGCTGCGGCCGCGCAAGCGCCGCCGCCCCGGAGGAGAGGCTAAAAGCGAGTACGAGGGCGGCCCCTCGGAGCCACAAACGATTCGTCACGCTAATCATATTCCAGCGGTCTCCATTCGGGTGCCGGCGGCTGTGTCGAGCGTAGGGTCGCGCTCTGCTTTCCTTGCAGCTCGCCGTAGGCACCGGTGAACGCGATCTCGGCCCGTTCCACGCGGAAAGGTCCGCGTAGTTGAGCGATCGCGTCGATAGCGTCGCCCTCGCCGCGGAAGATCTCCGCGTCGAGTTGCACGATCTCTCCCTCCATCATCCGAGGTAAGGTCGTCGACTCTACGACGAACCCGTCGAGTTCGGGGAACGTGACGAAGCTCTGCAGTGCGGCCGGCTCCTCTGGCAGCGCCGGCGCCGCGGCCCGCAGCGCGGCGGCCTTTCGAGTCGCGACGCGAGCGTAGAGCACGGGGATCGCGAGCACCGAGAGCACGGCGGAGGCGGACATGCCGAAGACGAGCGCCCACGCTAGGCCGCTCCACACGGGATCGGCCGCAATGACGATCGAGGAGAGCACGCCGGCTGCGGCGGTTAGAAAGATCGGTCGCGTTCGGGCGGTGGTCGCTTCGATCAAGGCCTCGCGCAGGGGAACGCCTTCGCGAATCTTGTCCTCGATGAACTCGATCAAAATAATCGAGTTGCGGACCACGATACCGATGAGCGCGATCAGCCCGATCATCGCCGTTGCCGAGAAGTAGATGCCGAAGGGCGCCAGGAGCGCGAACCCCGGCATCACGCCGATAACCGCCAGCGGTACGGCCGCCAGCACCACCAGCGGAATGGAGAACGACCGAAAGCGCGCGACGAGCAGGAAATAGATCAGGATGAACGCGATCAGCATCGCGCGCCCCAGATCGGCGAAGACCGTATTGGTCAGGTGCCATTCGCCGCCCCAGGAGAGCCGGTAGCCGGCGGGGAGCGGGTGATGCATCAGCGCCAGCGCCATATCGATGACGGCGTACGTCGAACTGCGCCCAGCCATATCGGCGCCGACGTACGTGACGTCCCGGTAGTCGTCGCGATAGAGCGGCTGGGCCACCGCGGTTGCGAGGACCCGGGTCACGCTCGAGAGCGGCACCAAGCCGCCCATGCGCGACGGAATCAGGATCGATCCGAGCGCGGCTGCATCTTTGCGGTACTCCGGCCCGAAGCGTACGAAGATGCCGACCGGACGGGCATCGCCCTGGGCGTGCAGCGTCGAGACCGAAGCGCCGTGGAGCGCCATCCCGAGCGTCTGCGCGATCGTCGCGCCGTCCACACCCGAAAGCGCGGCCTTACGCTGATCGACCTCCAACTGCAAGCCCGCCGGCAACGCCTTGAAGCTCGAATCGATATCGACGACGCCTCGCTCGTGCTGCATCATCCCCACGACGCGGGACGCGATCGCGCGCCGCACGCCGGAATCGGGGCCGTAGATCTTTGCGAGGATCGTGTCGCGTACGGGTGGCCCCGGCGGAACTTGCAGGATACGAAGCGTCGCTCCGTACCGGGCGGCGACCTCTTGGAGTTTCGAGCGGATCTCTGCGACGAGTGGTGCGGACTGCGTCTTACGCCGGTCCTTGGGCAACAGATTCACGCGGATGTCGGCCAGGTTCGGCGCGTCGCGGAAGACGGTGCCTTGCAGGAGCGCCGCGAGATCCGGGACGGCATTGGTGCCGACGAACGTTTCGTAGTTGGCCACTTGCGGCGTCTGGCCGAGCACCGCGCCGACGGCATCGGCGATGCGCGCCGTCGCGGCGACCGTACTCGACGGCGGCCCGTCGATCGATACGAGAAACGACGTCTGGTTGGCGTCGGGCAGCATGCGGAATTTCACGAGTTTGAAGACCGGCAGCATCGCGCTCGCGAGGAACGCGAGGAGCAGCACCAGCAGAAAGACTCGTCCGGCGCTTCGCTTATCGAGCAGATGCGCGAGCGCGTTTCGAAACGGCGCGACCCAACGCGGCGGTCCGTGCGCCGCTTTGGGCTTCTGATTGCGCAGGAGCGCGTACGTCGCCCATGGCGTGATCGTGAATGCTATGAGCAGCGAGGCGATCATCGCGATCGGCACGTTGATCGGAATCGGCCGCATGTACGGGCCCATCATTCCGGTTACGAACAGCATCGGGAGAAACGAGAGCACGACCGCGACCGTGGCCAGGGTCGTGGGGCTGCCGATCTCCACGACCGCGCGCACCGTGGCCTCCGCCTTCGGCATATCGGGATCGACGTGGTAGTGGCGATGGATGTTCTCGACGATCACGATCGCCTGGTCGACCAGCAGCCCGAGCCCGAGAATAAGTGCGAACAGGGTGATGCGGTTGATCGTCTGGCCGGTCAGCATGCCGATTCCGAGCGTGACGAAAAGCGTGAGCGGGATCGCCGTGGCAACGACCAGCGCTTCGCGCCAGCCGAGCACGAGCAGGAGGATCACGACGATGACGATCGCTTCGATCAGGCGCTGGATGAGCTCGTTGACCGCGAGGTTGGCTTTGTTGCCGTCGTTGCGCGTAACCGTCACGCGAACGCCCGGAGGCATCTGCGTGGTCTTGACCGTGGCCAAGATGCGGCCGGCGATCGTAACGGCGTTGGTGCCCGCCTTCTTCGCGATCGCGATGCTCACCGCAGGCTGCTGTTCTTTGGACGCCTTCTTTTCAGCGCCGCCGTAAGCGAACTGCGTCTGCGACCGCACCGGTGCCCAGCCCAGTTCAACCCGGGCGACCTGGCCGAGCGAGACCGCTTGCCCGTCGCTGACGCCGACGATCTGAGCGCGGACCTGATTCACGTTCGTATACGCGGTACCGGCGTGGACGGCAAATTCGCTGCCGCTCTCGCGCAGGTTCCCGACCGCTTGCGTCAGGTTCGTCGTGCCGAGCGCAGCCGCGATCTCTCCCGGCGCGATGCCGTAGGCCGCGAGTTTCACCGGGTCGAGCGTGACGGCGACCTGGCGCGGGCGCCCGCCGTAGGTATCGATGGTCGAGACGCCGTCGATCGAACGGATCGCATCGACGAGCCGCTGGGCGGCCATGTAGAGCTGGCCGCGGTTATAGTTCGCCGCGTGCAGCGTCAGCACGACGATCGGAATGTCGTCGACGGAGAGCGGCGTGATCTGCGGCTGCGACGCACCGGGCGGGAGGTCGTCCAAGTGCGCGAACACTTGATCGTAGAGGCTGACGAACGATTTGGTTGGATCGTCACCGACGTGGAAGAGCACCGTCATGATCGAGACGTTCTGTGTCGACGTCGAATAGATATGATCGATTCCCGGTATCTCTTGCAGCACGCGCTCGCCGCGCTCGGTGACGAGCTTCTGCACTTCTCGTGAGGAGGCACCGGGGTACTGCGTTACGATCGTCGCCGCCGGCATCGTAATCTGCGGATTCTCCTGACGCGGCGTTTGAAGGATCGCGAGGATGCCCCAGACGCAGATCGCGATGACGATCGCGGGCGTCAGCTTCGATTGAAGGAAGTACCGGGCCATCCGCCCGGCGGCGTTTTGCTTGTGCATCAATGGGCTACCGTAACCTGCGCCCCGTCGGTCAGCCGTGCGACGCCGGTGACGGCAACGCGAGCGGAGGGCCGCACGCCGCGGACCTCGACTTGCGTTCCGGTGACGACGCCGGTCTGCACCGGAACGAACGTCGCCGTACCGGCGCTCACGACGAAGACGCCCGTCTGCCCCGCGCGCGTTACGAGCGCCGCGGGCGGAACGCCGACGCCGCTATGCGAGGCCCCCGCAACCGCCACGCGCGCGAACATTCCGGGCAGTAAGCCTCGGCGCGGCGCAAGCGAGATCTTCACCGTATCCGAGCGCAGCGCGGGATTCTCCGACGGTACGATCGCGCGAACGCGCGCCGGCACCGTGAGATTGCCGAGCGCATCGATGCGGACCGAGACCGGAGCGCCGGGGACGAAGGCTGCGAGGTCGTCTTCGGGCACCGCGACGTCGATTTCGAGATCCGACGTATCCTGCAGGACGACGACGGGGCTCCCCGGGCCGACCACGGCGCCGGGCGCGACGAATTTTTGCGTCACGACTCCGGCAAACGGCGCGACCAGCGTCGCGTCGCGCAACGGCACGCTCGCAGCTGCCACGCCGGCCCGCGCCTGCGCCGAGATGCCGCCGGCGGCGCTCGTGCCGGCTTGCGCCTGGTCGACGCCGGAACGCGCGGCGGCGAGTGCGGCCTGCGTCTCGTCTTGCTGTTGTTTGGATATCGCGCCCTCGGCGTAGAGTTGCGACATACGGCGTGCCGTCGTCTGCGCGAGTTCGAGCCGGCTGCGCGCTTGGGCGAGCTGCGCCTGGGCCGCGCGCTGTTCGTCGACCGCGGCGGAGACCCCGGCTTGCGCGCCGGCGAGTTGCGCCGCGTACTGAGATGCGTCGACCTGCGCCAGAACCTCGCCCGCACCTACGCGGTCGCCGACGCGTACGTCGACGGCAACGATGCGCCCCGGCGCGGCCGCGCCGACGGTTACGCTGCGGACGGCCGTCAAGGTTCCGGAGAGTTCCAACGGCGACGAAAACGACGTCGAGCGTGCTGCCGCGGTCGTGACGGGAACGCTGGAATCGGTGGCAACGGTTTTACCAGGGCTCCCGCACGCGCTCAGCAGCAGGGAGCTGCCGGCTAATGCCGCCACGCCGAACAGAAGGCGCCTCATCGATCGCTCCCCTGCTCTCGCCCGCGACGCGCGAGCGAGAGCAGGTTCGAGAGCAAGCACCAGCCGCTGAGGCCGGACTGCAAGAGATTCGCACCGACGAACGCGGCGAGCCACAGCCAGCGGCGATCGAGCAGCGAGAGAGCCAGACTCGCGAGCACCAGCGTGCCGGCGATCGCGCGGACGCGCGATTCGACCTGCCAACCGCGGTCGGCGGCTCGGCACGAAAGGCCCTCGAATAACGACGAGACCGTCATGATCATCCTTGTCCTCTTGAGGCTTAGGCAAATGCATTGTGAGGGCAAACGGCCCTCACGCCGGCCATAATACCATACCCAGTAGGGTATTGCAATACTATGCAGGGGTATGTATACTGAGCCCATGTCAGCCCGCCGGAGCGACCCTCAAAAGGCCGCCCCACCTCGCGCAAGCGAGAATGCGTTACGCATCTCGGATGAGAGCGTGGACGATATCCTCGGTCGCCTGCGGCGCGTCGAAGGGCAGATCCGCGCGGTTCAGCGCATGATCGTGGAGCGGCGCGATTGCCATCTCATCGCGCAGCAGATGACGGCCGCGCGCGTGGCACTCGAACGTGCAGGCGTCAAACTCATGGCCACCAGCATGGCCGACTGCATCCGTCCAAAGGCGGAAGGCGGCGTCGATCGCTCGGAACTCGGCCGGCTGACCGACACCTTCATGAAACTGCTATCTTGACGCGCGATTTCACACCCTGATAACAATCCTCAACGAGCGCGCCGGCCAGCACCCGTTCTTCGGAAACGAAGCGCAGCCAGCGGCGTGCGAACGGATCCGCAAGAGCCGCGATCTCGGCCGACCGCTCCCGCACGGCGATGCCATGCGGGAGGCCGATGCGTACCGCGCCGATCGCACCGCCGCGGCGGTGCTCCGCATCGCGCACGAGTCCCGCGGCGATGACTTCGTCGTAGGCCGCCTGCATGACGACACTCCACGGACTAACGCAGTCGTCTGGGTACCAACGGCGCACGGCCTCGCTCGCGCCGCCGCCGTCGACGATGCAATCGTAGAGATGCGCCGCGCTCGGGTGCAGCGCCGCAGCTACCCCATGGGCGCGCAGCGTGACGCGTGGAACGCGAGCGACGACCGTCCTTTGCTCGGCGATGCCGAAATCGATCGAACCCGCGTCGCGCACATACAGGAACGTCGCCGCGAAGAGCTTGGCGCAGAGATCGCCGAAGATCACCTTCGCACCGCCGACGGGAGCGTGGATGGAGCCTAGCGGGCCGCCCGGCTTTGCGATGCGGTCGGCGGCCAGATAGGCCAAAGCCATGGGACTGAGCGACGGCGTCTCTTCCACGTTAGGAGGCGCTATTCGTCGCTTCCCGGTAGCGTACCCGTCCTCTCGCGGTCCAGCGTCACTGATCCGGTACGTCTCGGCTCTTGGTTTCCAACTCCCACCGCCCCAGCTGCGCGTATCCCCCCTCGGAGAAAAACCCAAAAAAGATAGTCCGACGAGGACGGACGGCAGCATACAAGTGCTCTCGTCGAGCGGAAGCGCTTGCTCAACGCATTGCCACGCGTACCGTTCTTTAATCCGCACGATAGGTCTAATCCGAAAAAGTACAGCGATCTTGAGCAACGGCGTGCGTGCTCATCCCGAGGGGTATTTCAGAGCGCAGCGTCGAGCCTAGCCGATGCTTTAGATGCGGCTTTGCGGCTGTCCACCTCCGCCGCTATCTCCCGTGCGGCCTGTACTATCGCCGCTTCAAACCGGGTGTAGTCCGTCGGCTCCGTCCCCAGTTTACCGTCCACCGCGACAATGACCCGCATCGAAACGACGTCGCGGATCCGTTCATGGATTCCGATCCCGAAGGCGCGTTGGATCACGGTGATGCTCTCCATCGGTTGGCGCCAGGGGCTCTTCTTTGGCAGAGTTGACGGATCGGGGTAGGGGAAGGGCAGGCTACTGTCATCCCACTCGGAGACGTGCCGGATCGTGTTGGTGCCGGCGCGCAGTAGAGTCGTGAGCTGGACGCCGCCGCCATAGGTAGGACCGTAACCGGGATTGAGGCCTGGCCCTTTCCCGAGGACGCCACCGGCGAACCGCTGGAAGGTATCGTCTGCGAATAGGACCACGATCGAGGCCTGGTAGTCGGCTTGCAGATCCTCGGCCTGGGCGTCAACGAACATCTGATCCAGTTCTTCTTTGGAGCGTCTCTGCTGTGGGAGGGCGCCCGCGATCTGCGACGCCACGCTAAACGGACCTCTCGCATCGTCGAAACTCGCCCACTGGTGCTCGCGGAACAGTTCGGTGCAGCGATGGTGGGCCGCAAAGGCCTCATCGTAAGCGGCCTTCATAGCCAGCCGCGACCGGCGCAGGACGGATCCGAAGAGGGTGTACGGGTCCAGGCGCTCCAGTTTCACAAAACGTGACATCTCTGGCGCTACTGCTGCAACGGCGGAACGAGGCGCGCCGGGCCAAATTGACGAGGCTGCATGAACTCGTCCGGATACAACTCGACCTCCAATTGGGCCCGTTTCCAAAAAACTGGAAACTGGAAAGGCGTCGGCTTTTTTTTCAACAGTGCGCGCAGTTCGTCGTAATGCTTGTATTCAGGATTAGGCAAAGAATTAGTGGACGGGCGCGGGCTTCCCACTGCGGCGACGGGGCTCAAGCGAGACGTTGCTCGATTCGGTCCCTAAGGTCTTGGGGCGTGACACCTAATAAGGCGTAGACCGGAAACTTATGAACGGTTTCCGACGCTTGGCGATATTCAGTAAACCGAAATCGGCTAAGAAGCGCTTCTCCCTCTTGGGTGTACGCCAAAGCGCAGATATCGATAGACGACTGTCCCGCGATCGTCACAAACAAGTCGCGGAATGTAGCCTCGATCAGTATCTTCAGCGCATGTAAGTGGATCCTTTTTCTGTATTTCGGCCGAAGCGTTACTCCCGCGGCATACCAGTACCGCGCGTGCGCCGCATCCTTCGCCGAGTGGAAACTTCTACTCGAAAGACGCGACTCCGGTCTCTGCCCGCCAAGCAACTCGTTGAACGCGGCTTCTCGCAACGGCCAGAGTCCGAGAGCGCCGACAATCTCCCCATCATCGACGAGAACGTGTGCACCAATAGGGCAGGCGTTCCACCACGCGAGGAATAGCTCGTATGAAATCATATCCTCTTGACCGTACAAATCAACGTCGAGTCGCCAGAGTGACATTAATTCGGACTTGCTGCTGACAAGCTTAACGGAAAGTTCGTTCTGGAGCCGTTCCCTGCGTATCGATTTGCTGATGTCCCGGTATTGCTTCCCTGCCGAATCACGCCGGTATGCAAGAACCCCAAGGAGCATTGCCACGGCAATGGTGGGCCCAGCCGTGAAGAACCAGATCCTTCGGTCGAGTGTCGTCAATTCCACAATAGTAGCAGACAGAAAAAAGACGCCTGCCACGAGCCTATAGCCAAGCTCACTATCGATTTTCTTCGGTAACATATTGTTCAATCGCACCTGAATCTTCTCCCTAAACATCGCCGCGTCAGCCAAGTGTCTACGAGTCGTCGGCAGCACTCGCGTATGCCTCGAACGCGGTTCGTGCACTTCAACCCGCGCTTTTCCCCTTCAACTTCCTTCGGATTTCATCTCGCGATGAACGCCCAATGAGTGCGCTTACCCCCCTAAGATAACGGTTCCAATGCCGACAGTCCGCAAGGGAGTCTCCCGCGTTCGAATATGGCAACGACATCTCGCGATTTAGCGTCCATGATCGAGTACGCCTTGGTCGTTGGTTTCCAACTCCCAGCGTCCTAACTGTGCGTACTGGCGGATTCCGTCGGCGATGCTCGGGTCACCGGAAAAACGCTTCACAACCTTGACGACATGCTCGAGGTTTTCATCGTTAAGTTGACCGAGCATCCGGCTCAGGTCCGCCTGATCGATCACTCGAGCCGAATCATACTTCATTAGAACAAGGTATGCCAACGGAATGACCCGTAGTCCCGTCTGGTCTGCGATACGTCCGCGAAAGGCTTGCTTACACCATTCCTGAGGACTTGAGATGAGGTCGATCTCCTGACCATCTTTCAGCCACGCTTCACCGTAGAGTCCAAGAGAGGTGTTCGGGAAGAAAAGGTCGTTCTGCTTCGTGAAGTTACGCTCTCGCAGACTCCTGATTGCGTCGGCGTAACGATCGTGTTCGACGACGAAATCGATGTCCTTGGTTGCCCGTTCCGGCGCATACGCTCGCGTTGCAACGCCGCCGGCGACGAGGACCGGAATATCTCCGAAGATCTCCTCAGGTTTTATGGGCAACACGGTCCTTGGCAGAGACATGAGATGTGCGAGATTGCTGCCGGATCCGATGGGTCGCTTGCGCAGACCTCGTTCCAGAAAAAAGTGCCGGCGATGCTTCGGATTGTTGACATCGAACACAATGGTTTCTTTCTCCTGGGGCGACCCCGAAGGCCTTCCGCATGGGCGATCGGTTCAGGTTCCGCCGGCAGGTGGGCGTCTCGGTCACCACGTTGCCCCGGAAGCGAACACGGGAATCCGCAGGGAACCGCGAGTCGCAAGAATCCAGCGGGATTCCCCCACGATAGACGCGCGCGTGTTCGTTCACGATCGCGGCGGTTATCGCCATCACCGTTGCCTGGCCAAGTCGCCGACCGGGTTCAGGTAGCACTACTCTCCCGATTCCGTGGCAGATCATACGCCCTATCGCGCGTAAGAAACGGGGCTCCGCCTTGCTATTTCAGCGAAAGTTGGCCGCAGCCCTATAATGCTGTAAATAGGCGGAGACCACCGCCGATTTTCGGAAAAGGTTTCTTAGCAAGAGAAATCTCACCGAAAGGAACCAGCAGTCGTCGGATTCCAGTCTACCTCATCCCCCTTCTCCAAGCCGGACCCGCGTCCGAGCCGCAGATTCGGCAAGGCCCATGTAGCTGTTAGCCCTGCAGCGGCAGTGTTTATCAGGCTCGCGATGCGCGTCTCGCCGAATCGTTCCTGGAGGTTGACCCGCCGCAGGGGTGGGGGCGCCAGCGCGGCGAGGATGTCGGTGTTGGGCCCGAACACCGGCGGGATTTCGCTCGACACGGACTTTGCCGCAGCGCGCCGCTGACGTCGCTTGCAGCGCGACGACTTGCTGTACTCTGCGGATCTGCCGACGGTACCTTCGATCGTGCTCGGCCGGCCAAAACGAATGAAACGCGCACGTCAAGAGAATACCCGCATCTCGCGCCCGAATGGGTCCATCGGTTGTATGCGGAGAGCGTGGACATAACGATGCCAGGCCTATGGCATCTCAGCCCTCTAATATGGTGCTGCGGCTGCATTTGCCGGGGAGGGGGATTCCGCTATGTGCCCGATCGGGTTTTCGCGGTTTGGTGATCTGCGCCGCCACCCCAATGGAAGTCGAGGAGAGTCTCTCAGATCTGGAGGGGTCCTCGCGAACGTGAAAAAGGAATAGCGGGTGTATCGAGACTTCAAGGACGGAAATTGTCTACATGCCGCCAAGCCTGAGCGTCTGATCCTAAAAAAGAAGCGGCCACCCGCGCACCGAGATTGCCGGTAACACGCGATGGTGCAAAAGCGGTGAACTCGCGATCATTTGTCTCGCGTGCACGAACGCTTCTTGGCGTCGTCTTCGGTCGCAGCGCTCTAACGACTCTTGGTGCGTTCGCCTCAGGGGCAGCGGCGTTCTGGGCGCTTCGCCGCCGCGCTCTGGTATGGCAATTCCGGATTCAGTACGTGGGTTTTCGCATTGCCCGGTCATTGCGGGACTGGCGGGTGCAGGCGCCCGTCATTTGGCGTCTTTTTACCTCGGCGCTTAGCGCCCTAGCTGCCGCCCTCGTTGTGGCGGCGATGACCCTCGCAGCGGACGCCGCCATACACCGGCTGCACAGTTGGTTGGTAGCGATTCACGTGCACTTGCCGGGGCTTCAACAAAACTACATCAATGCCGCAGCCGGTGCGATCCTGCAGTTGTCGGTCGTGATAATAGGCCTTTACGCAGCCGCGTTCAGTGTGGTCATGAGCACCGTATATGGCCGCGTCTACGGCGACGTGCGCGAGCTGTTGCTAAAGGACGTTGCGAGCAACGCGTTCCTGCGGTCCATCGCGTTCATGGCGTCGTACACGGCCTTCCTGCTGCTTGCGCAGTCGTTCGGCGTCGCCGTCGGCTACGTTAGCGTTATCGCGCTGACAATCGCGCTGGTTTCAAGCGTCCAAACGTTCGTCACGGCCGGGATCGGGATATTCCGACTGTTTGATCCACACAAGCTCCTTCCGCAGTTGCAGGGCGATCTCGCGGACGCAATTTCGAGTTCCACGTCACGCGGTTACCGGTCGGATACACCCTCGTTTCAGAATGCCTATAGGGAACGCGCCGAACGCGATCTGCTCGCGCTTGAGCACTTGCTTGAAGCATCGGATCGGGCAAAACAGGTCGCGGATTTGGCGTCCTTTGCGCTGACGCTGTTTCGCTACTACGAAACGCTGAAGCGCGCGATCCCAAGCGGCAGCCTGTGGTTCAGAAAGAAATATCAGTTCGTGGATTGGCTGACGGCTGACGCCGAGAGCCTCGCATTGGCCCTGAACACCCGGACGGCAATACAGCCGCGCGAGGTGCCGGAGGATGACTGGTTCGAGAGCGAGATCATTCGTATTTTGCTCCGGGCATTCAGACAGTTGCGCTCTCTGAATGATCCAACCGTGCTCCACCGCTTCAGCGCCAAATTCGGCAAGGCGATTGCCGACGTGTCCTATGTGTTGGCGGTACCTGAAGCGGCGGCCTTCGCAAGAGCGATGATTCCCGCGATGCTCGAGTTCTTGGACATCGGCGCGGACGACGAGGTTTCCAACGCCGTTCGTCTCGAGATCGCCGACGCTGCGGCAATGGCGTGCACGTCCATCGCCGTTGGCCTCTTGAACCGAATACGCAATCTTGACGGCGACAAAATTCGAGGTTTGGCAGCGCGCGTGCGATCAGGGAGGCGGATCCCGCGCAATTCCTGGCTTCCGAAGGACGCGTACGATGCTCTTGCCCGTATGGGGGAATCGTGGCGTCTGGAACGCCGCGTAGAGGGCCGCACCATAACGCCCGACGGCTATGCCGAGGAAATCCTGCGTAGAGAGGTCGTGCGCTGTCTTTGGGCTGGAGTCGAAACAACCATTTCCATTTACTTCGATCAACTGTCCCCGCTTCTGGAAAGTCTCATGGCGGCGCGACGCTTCGCCGCCGCTGCGACGATAGCGCGGCGGTCCTACGAAACATCGGCGAAGTTGGAGCACCTTGTGCGCGACGTCGTCGAGGTCGAAAAGCGCCTGCGTCCGCAAACGTTGTGGGAACCCGAAAACTGGCCCTCGTTGGACACCGAAAATATCGAAGCCAGGGTCGATGATGTGCGCCGAACGGCCGTCCTGCGCCTTGGCGATGCGGCTTTCAATGCCTACGCGCCGGCATTCGATCAAGGGCTGCCGGACCTTTTTGGCCAGGCGTATCACGTCATCGCGCAAGAAGGTTTTGTCGCAATGTACACCGGGGACGCGCAATTCAGCTCGGAAATTGCGAACCGCTTCGTGTTGCTGGCGGCGGGGAGCCTAGAGCGGCTCCGCGCGCAGCTGCAGCCTAGTCAGTTTCCGGCGTGGGCTGGGCAAATCGCGCTTGATCTTGTGGAATTGTGCGGGTATTCGGTGATTTTGTCAGGTCTGGACCGTTCCGACTACTGGTCGCCGTACCGTACTGCGCTAGATCAAATTCTCACGCAAGGCGATGCCCTGTGCGTTAGGCTGGACGCGTACGTGCGTCTTGCACGGTATAGCAAGGAATCGCTGATGATTACCCCTCGATCCCTGCTGAGGTTTTCGTGGGACGGAGCACTGCGCAAGAAACGCGAATCTGCAGGACTTCGCGGGCGCGAGCGGTTTGGATACGGGACCCGACGAGCGCGCCCTTGGCACCCGAACCCGCTCATACGCGCAATGCTGTCGGGCGCTGATCGCGAGGATGTCGCTTTCGACGCGTTCGTCGCGGCGTACATCGTTCGACGGTGCGGCATGTTGGACTGTTTTGCCGATTCGGCAGTCAGATTCATTACCCGGCTCCGCCGGGAACACCATGCTGGCAATCGTTTTCGCCGCACGACGCAGCACTCAACCTCAATTCCGATCTTTTCCAGGGCGCAACTTGACGCGCCGCGCGCGTTGCACAACGCCGCAGTGGACTTCGACGAAGCGGACGGGGATGAAGAGATCGATTAGGGTCGTGCCGTCGGTGGCGGCACGTCTGTACAAGGACGCGACGGAGCGCTCACTGACGTGCTATATCCTCGGCGAAGATTTGCACCTCTCGGTATTTCCATTTCAGGACGAGCAGCAGCACGTGACCCTCAGCGTCCTTAGGGGCGACGAGGAGGCCGTCCGTCGCGCTGTTGCACTCGCAATTTCTGAAGAGAGGGACACCGGCTGGTTTGCGCAGCGTTTCGGCGACTTCGTGCGCTCCGCGGCACAAATCGCGGTCGCCTACGGCGACGCGTCTTACGAGATTGTCTTTGAGAGGGGCCGGCTTCGCGGGGCAGCTCGCGAGCCGGACTCGGAATTTTCATTCGGGATAGATCCCATCATGCCGACGACGCTGCATCACATCTTCGGTCGCCCGGTTCAAATCATACCCGGCGCAGATGCCAAGGAGTGGGGACGCCGGCTGATTTGGTTGGACAAGTCGAGCACGTTTACGCTAACCTTGCCGGGGATTCCACCAGGGCGCTGGCGGCGCATGATGGAAGCGCTAGCTACGCTCGATCAAGGTTCGCACGATGCAACACTTCTGAACCGTCCTGGTTTCGAATTCAGAACGCAGCAAGAATTTCTGAGGGCATCTCAACTTCTCATTACGTGCCCCATTCCGTGGGTTCAACGAGGATCTCTGAGGCCGGAGAGCATGTCCGAATTCTACGGCCTCTACAAATGGTTGCTGATGAAGCGCTTCGTGTTCAGATTGCGCGAACGCGTCGTCAGTCTCTTGAATGACATTCTCAGTGCGGCCGGACGGGTAAAAGGCTTCTCGGCAACCGTTTCAGTATCGAGCCTGCCTCGTGCAGAAGACGTGGATCGCGCAATTTCCGATCTCTTGGCCGGTCAAGACTCTACGGAAAATCTTGTTCGGCGTTTTCTGTAATGGAAACCCTGCCTGCCAGTACCAAGGTCATCGGCAGAGGCAGTAAGCAACCTATTTTCTAGGATCGCGCCGGTCAGCTTTCGCCGCGACCTTTTCTGCGACGGAGATCATAGCGGCTTCGAACCTTCCGTACTCCGTTGGCTCAGTGCCGGGCTTGCCGTCCAGCGCTACGATGGTCCGCATAGGTACCACGTCGCGGAGCGCCTCGTGGATCCCGACTCCGAAGGCACGCTCGATTACGGCGATGCTTTCTAGGGGTTGGCGCCAGCGGCTCTTCTTCGGCACAGGCGTGGGGGCCGGATCGCGCGCGACGCCCATGTGCGCGGCGCCTAAGGCGCGCCGTCTCCTTCCACCAGCGCGGCGAAGGCCGGCCAGTGGCGCGAGTACGGCAGGCTGGCCCAGGGCGTGGAAGCGCGAGCAGGCCGCGAGCGATAGGCCCGTAGCCTACGCGATCGCGGTCGGCGAGAAGGCGTCGAGCTTCAGGGTCGAGCTTCAGGGTGACCTCGCGCAGGAAGGAATCACGATCGCGCTTCGTGCTTTGGCCGTGCTTCCATTCGCGGCTACGCCGATGGTGCTCAGCGTTAGCGGTTCCACGCTTACGGCTGGCCGCCGCGTTCGCGCGCGGGTCGGGACCTTTGAGCGTTTGCGAGGCTAGGACTTCACGCGCCGTTGCGATTGCGCGCTCGGCCCGGGCACGACGCACAGCCGGTATACTCGTCTCGCGGTAGCGCTGCTGTGATCGCGCGCTCGCTACGGAACTTGGTATGGCGCCACCGCAAGACGCACTCTCCGTCGGTAGGCGCAAGGCCGGAAACCGACAATCTGGGGTCGAAAAGGTCAGTCGTATGGAGGATACCGGCATAAACCAATTGGAGAGATGGCTGAGCAGTCGAAAGCACCGATCTTAGGACGGGCAGGCGGGGGAGTTAGGAGGCGCCCCGCGGGTAAGAACACGGATGTGCTCCAGTCAAGCTGGAGTTAGATACGCGGCAGTGACCTTCCAGAAGGGCGGCGATGGTGGCGGACTTCGGAATAAATAGAGAGATCAGAGATGCGGTTCGGGATCACCCAATAGCCATAGATTTGTTTTCTGGTGTCGGCGGTCTGAGCCTAGGCCTTGAGGCGGCAGGATTCCACGTGGCGGTGGATGTTGAGATAGAAGACATTAGCGGTCGTTACGCTCAGCACAACTTCCCGCTGAGCAAGGTCCTTTCCGGCGAAACTCTCGGAGATGTCAAAAATATTGACGGAAGCGCGCTTCGTCGACACGCGAATGTGCGGACGCGGGGCGAGATCGCCTTGGTTGCAGGTGGGCCACCATGCCAAGGGTTTAGCATCGCCGGAAAAAAGACGGGCGTTGACCCGTTAAACGATCTGGTGGATGATTTTGCCCGGATCGTTCTCGATGCTCGCCCACTAGCATTTCTTATGGAGAATGTTCCTGGGATTACAACCCAAGGGTCAAAGAAGCTGGCCGCATGCGTCCGCGAGTTGCGTAAGGAATATGACGTGGCGGACCCTGAAGTCCTATGCGCGTGGCATTTTGGTGTACCGCAAACCCGGAGGCGCGTTTTCATAGTAGGCTTTCGCAAGGACCTAGGCGTTACGCCCTCGTTACCCCAACCGACCCATGAGGCCCCCAATCAAAACATAGCCCTCTTCGACGTAAGCCCAACGGCTTGGGAAGCAATATCCGATATTCCTCACGTCGATAGGTATGTAAGGCTCATCAGCGGTGATCGCGTTCCATACGAAATCGAGCCGCTCCACGAGTATCAGCGAATGCTGAGGAGTGACCCCATAGGAGCCTTCTCGGGCGTCATTCCTAGAAGTTGGGATCCCAGTCTTTGCACGAATCTGCGTAGAACGCGCCACGGTGACGCTTTACTGAAGACGTTTGAAGGCTTGCGATTTGGGCAAGCCGATCCGGTCAGCGGCATAAGGCGCTTGCACCCGCATGAGCTAGCGACAACCATTAGGGCGGGAACCACAAAGGCGCGCGGGTCCTGGTCCGCCCCCCGACCGCTGCATCCGTTCCAGAATCGCGTGCTAACGACACGAGAGTGCGCTCGCATTCAGAGCTTCCCGGATTGGTTTCTGTTCCACCCAATAAAATGGCACGGCAATCGAATGGTCGGCAATGCGGTTCCGCCCCTACTTGCCCGTGCCGTCGGTCGTCATATTCTGCAAATCCTTGGGCTTCGTGCGCAGCCCAACTTCAACGGCGCAACGCTCATTCGCGACGATTCTCTTGTGCAATCGGACATCGAGGCCGCGCAAAACTCAGACTATCACAAACGTTCAATCTCTCAAAAAGTAACATCCTGGTCGAATCGACGTACAGCATAGCAAAATGATTACTGAACTTTTTGGCGTGTCGGCCGCTGACGCCGCCGTAGATTGGACTGCCGTAGTTGAGGGACGGACCTGCCCTTTCCTCAGACGCGAGTGCCTGAAAACGCGAAAGAGCGATCCTTCGGTGGCAATCGGAAGTTGTAGCGCCTCGGTTGGGAAGGCTGGGCCTACGGTGCTTTGCCCGCACCGACTCCTTGAGCGTGGCATCATCTTTAGCGACGCCTTGCCCCTATTGCAACTTCACGAAGCGGGAAACGAGATTCATTTGGTTCGTGAAGTCGAGATCCCTGGAGGCAATGTAGACTACTTCCTGATCTCCACGCGCGAGCGTAAGGTCATGGACTTCGTTGGGATCGAACTTCAGACGTTGGATTCCACGGGTTCAATATGGCCTCAACGGCAAGAATTCCTAAGAGCGCATGGCGTTTCACTGCTCGATGAGGAATTTGAAAACTCAAACTTTGGCCTGAACTGGAAAATGACGGCTAAGACCATTCTAATGCAACTGCACCATAAATTGCAGACCTTCGAGAACCTGAACAAGAAGCTCGTGCTCGTGCTTCAGACGCCACTTCTGAACTATATGCGGTCCAACTTCTCGTTTGGGCATCTGGCATTGCCGCCGCGTCTCGGAGATGCTTTACACTTTCACGCATACGACTTCCACCAACGCGGGGTCGGATTCGAGATCTCTTTCGAGGAGAGACTTAGTACCGATGTCGCGGGGATAGCTCAATGTCTTGGGCTGAACGCTAATCCGAATATTGAACTTGAGGCAATGTATGAGATTCTTGCCGCGAAGATAAATGACGACACCGTCTTTCGGCTTTCTTCCTGAGGCAAGATGTCGGCAAGCTATCGCATGAGCTGCGTAAAGAGCAAGAATACGGGCCCTGAAATGGCGATGCGTCGCCTGCTCCGCCACGCGCGGCTCAAATTTCGCGGGCATATTCGGGACTTGCCCGGTACACCCGATTTTCTCTTGACTGACTACGATATTGTCATCGAAGTTGATGGCGAATTTTGGCACGGAAGGGACTTCGCTCGGTGGAGGAAGTCGCTAGCGCCTGGTTGGGAGCGCAAGATTTCGGAGAATGTGAGGCGGGATCGCCGTAACCGCCGGGGACTAACGCAGCTTGGATATGAAGTCGTGTCCCTCTGGGGGCGCGACGTGCTAAGGAATCCGAGCGGCTGCATTACGGAAATCCTTGCAGCCGTCAGACGCGTCAAAGGAGGCTGACTTATGCCGATGCCCACCCAGCACAAACTGATGTGGTACGTGCTTCTGGCTCTGCGCACACTCGGCGGTACCGCGACAAATTCGGAGGTGGAGGCAGAGATCGTCTCGATCCTTGGCCTGTCGCCCGAGCAGGCAGCTCAGGCACATCGTCGATCGCGGATAACCGAACTCGGATATCGATGCGCTTGGGCGAGGACCTACCTACGGAAGATGGGAGCCATCAGTCCTGTGTCAAAAGCCGTCTGGCGCCTGACGACGGTGGGGGCCTCGCTGAATGAGTCGGCAGCGAGAATCAAGCGCTAGGATAGATCGCCTTGTTTACGGGCGGAATCGCGGAAGCATTGTGGCATGGTGCGGGCGCGCAGGCCGACATAGGCCTGCACGAGCCGAGGCAACGACGGACGGAAACCCCAACAAAATAAGGCCCTGCGCTAAACGACGACACTAATCATCATCGCCAGGCTCAGATTCGAATCTCGCTCTCTTCGCAAACAGGTTCGTTGCGCTCCGGCGAAGCAGGGCCTGTAATTTGTTTGTCGCTCAGTCGTTGTGTTTAGCCCCCAAGCGTCCTTCGGCTGCCTTCTTGGCGCTCTCTTTACGCTGCTCTGGGGTTAGCGCGGCCTTTCTCGCCGGGCACCGCCCTTTAGGCCGCCACGACGCCCTAGCGCTACGGCAGCCGGGTCCTTGCTCGACGGGCTCAACTCGATCTGCCTGCCCCGGTTACCTGGTCGCGAATGGACTTCGCAGCGAGGATCGGATCGGAGGGTGGTTTCCCTGAGCGCTTAGGCATACCCTGAGCCTATCACGCTTCGAGGCCCACGCACTACCGCGCCGCCGATTCGAGAGGGACCACTACGAGCTCGACACGGCTGTTGCCATTTGCTCATCGAGCCGCGATTTGTTCGAGGAACCCAAGCCGGGCCCGGTTTTTGCCCACCGGAAACAAAATAGTTCAACGAATCGGTATTCGTTGAACTATCGCAAAGAACTTGGTGGAGCTGTCGGGGTACTGCCCCCCGAGTCCGAAAAGCCGGACCAACGCGTTCTCCAGGCTCAGCCTCGATATTGCCTTACTCGAACGCCCTCCTCGAAGCAGGGATGATCGTTCGCAGCAGATCCGTTACTCTCGTGCGCGCGCCGGATCGGTTGCGCGCACCAGCCCGAATTCGTGGCGGGAAGGCGGAGCGGTTCGGGCCGACTCTCCGCGTCCCGTCGCTAACCTAAATTAGGCAGCGAGTGCGTATTGGGTGTTCGCGTGTATAACGCTTGCGATCGTTTTAGGAGTGCTCGCAACTCCGCCTGCTTACGTTGACCGCGGTTCTCTCCGTCGAACCTATTTCAGCCCCATAGACATCTACTATAACACACCGCGCAAGCCGGAAGGTTTCCGGCCGAAGGGTGCCCCCAATCGGCCGGAGAGCGTTCCGCCGCGACGTTTGCGGGGCGAACTAGCGGGCCGGAGCGGCCTTCCGCTCGGAGTCCGACTGCCACATCTGCTGTACCGCCGTCGAGACGATCATCATGATGACGGCACCGATGAGGTAAGAAACCCAAGGCGACGTGCTAACGCCCGTAGCCTTGAAACCCGGTGCGATATGGACGGTAATCAAGAACAGAATGTAATTGACGACGACCGAGAAGAGCCCGTGCGTCAGCCAGGTAAGCGGCGCTGAGATCAAACGAAGGATGGGACCGATGATAGCGTTGACCAAACCGAAGACCAGCGCGGCGATCAGCGCCGCCCCGGCACCGATTTCGTGGTTGAAGCCCGGTACGAACTTCGCGATGAGGTAGAGCGCGATGGCGTTAACGATGAAGCGAACGATGAGGTGCATGGTCACTCTCCTAACGCAACTTTAATATGCGACGCCAGAGACGGCGTCATCCCCTTGACGGCGGCGATCTCGTCGACGCTCGCGCGCCGGATCGCCGCAAGCGACCCGAAGGTCGTGAGCAGACGCTTCTTCCGAACCGGTCCGACCCCTGCGAGCGCGTCGAGCGCCGAACGCGTCATCGCCCGCCCACGGCGCTGCCGGTGGAACTCGACCGCGAACCGGTGCGCTTCGTCGCGCACGCGCATCACGAGGTGGAGTGCCGCCGAGTTGGCAGGCAAAACGATGGGGTCCGGCTGGCCGGGCACGTAGAGCCACTCGTGCTCCTTTGCGAGGCCCGCTACCGGGATGCCGGTCATGTCGAGTTCTTCGAGCACCTCGGCGACCGCGCTCAACTGCCCCTTGCCCCCATCGATCAGCAGCAGATCGGGCTTCTTGCCGAACTTCTCCTGGCCGGTCGGCGTCGCCGGCACCGACGTGCCCTCTCGCGCGCGCAGGTAGCGCAGCCGGCGGCGCAGCGTCTCCGCCATCATGGCGAAGTCGTTGGGGCCTCGGTCGTACTGAATCTTGAACTTGCGGTACTCGCTCTTCTTCGCCCGCCCTTCGACGAAGACGACCATCGAGCTCACGGGGTTGCTGCCGGCGATATTGGAGATATCGTAACACTCGATGCGATGCGGCGGGCCGGGCAGCTCGAGGGCGTTCGCAAGGTCGGTGAGCGCACGCGCCTGCGCGCTCTCCTGCACCTCCTGATGCGCGAGAAACGCCTTGAGATTCTGCCGCGCGTTCTTCTGCACGAGGCGCAGATAATCGGCGCGTTCGCCGCGTTGCGGAACGAGAATGCGTACGCGCGCTCCCGCGCCTCCGGGTGCCTGGCGCAGCGAGGTCAACCACGTTTCGATGACGCCCGCATCCTCCGGCCGCGCCTCCACGAGAATCTCCTTCGGAACGGCGTTCGCGTTGCCGCGCGCGCGATGGCGCCGCTTCTCCGGCTCTGGAGATTGGTTGTCGCGGGCGGTTCGGATCCGAGCGAACGCGGATATGCCGGCGGGCTCCGGCGATCCGGCGGTACGCGACGTATAGAACTGCTTGAGAAACGCCGCAAAGAGTTCGGCATCGGATTGATCGTGCACGCCGTCGAGGATGAAATGTTCTTGGCCGATGAGTTTCCCGCCGCGCACCAAGAACGCTTGCACGCAGGCCTGCCCTTGGGAGCGCGCGGCGGCGATGAGATCCATATCCAAGCGCGAGCGCCAAACGACTTTCTGGCTCTCCGTCACCCGGCGTAACTGCACGATGCGATCGCGGATGCGCGCGGCCGATTCGAAGCTGTAATTTTCGGCAGCACCGATCATCTCGGCTTGAAGGCGCGCCAGCAGCGACTCCTGTTTGCCCTCCAGAAAGAGGACGACTTCCTCGATGGTGGCATCGTAGTCGGCTTCGCTTTGATAGCCGACGCAGGGTGCCAAGCAGCGTTTGATATGATACTGGAGGCACGGGCGGCTGCGGCGTCCGTCGATCGGCTCCCGGCAGGTCCGCAGGGGGAAGACCAGCCGCACCAGATCGATCAATTCGCGCAGCGCGTGGGCGTTGGTGTACGGGCCGAAGTACCGCGCGCCGTCGTCTTTCACCGTGCGCGTGAAGACCACGCGGGGGAAGGCTTCGTTCGTGACCTTCAGATAGGGGTAGCGCTTGTCGTCGCGCATGCGGACGTTGAACGGCGGCTGATGGCGCTTGATGAGATTGGCTTCGAGGATCAGCGCTTCGACCTCGTTGTTGACGACGATCGTGCGCACGTCGACCACGCGTTCCACCATATGCGCCGTCCGCAGCGTGTGCGCGGCGCTCTCCTGAAAGTAGGAGCGCACGCGATTTCGCAGCGAGATCGCTTTGCCGATGTAGAGTATCTCACCGCCTTCGCCCACCATCATATACACGCCCGGCGACGCGGGTATCTGGGCTAGGAGGATGTCAGAGTTAAGCACGTTTCGCGCGGCGCTGCGAGATGACGATGGCGACCACCAGCAACGCGACAACGGCCGCTGCAATCAGCAGCAGATACCGCTGCAAGGCCGGCATGACGGCTCCGAGGTGCGTGCCCACCGCGTGGCCCAGGAGAATGAGGCCCCCGCAGAATCCGAGCGAACCCAAGAACGTCCAGATATAGAACGGGCCGAGCGGCATCTCGGCGATACCGGCCGGAATGCCGTCGATGCCGCGAATGACGGGCGTGAAGCGGCAGATGAAGACGGCGAAGCTCCCCCAGCGCTCGAAGAAGCCGTGAACGCGGTCCAGTTCCCGGTGATGGAACCCGACGTATTTGCCGTAGCGCTCCACGAACGGCCGGCCGCCGTAAAAGCCGACCGCATAGCCGATGCTCTGCCCGGTCAGCTCGGCGAGGACGGCGACCGCCACGGCGACCCAAAGGTTTGGGAGATGGCCCGTTGCCACGAGCGCGCCGGCGGCCGGCAAGACGACCTCGCTTCCGATTGGGGCGCCGATATTTCCGAGGGTCAGCGCAACGTAAAGCCCGGCGTATCCGAAGTGATCGACCAAGTGCAGAAAATAGGTCGTGAACTGATGCACGGGGCTCCTTATGGGACGGCGGCGCGGCGCAGAATCTCGGCGGCGAGGCTGCCGCCCTCGGCTCGCATCGCTTCGTAGAGGTCGACCGGCTCGATCTCCCGGCCACAGGCTCGGGCCTCGGCCAGCGAGACGATCTTACGGACGCGCGGAGTAACGAGAATCCCCTCCCAGAGCCGGTCCTCTCCCGTCCCCAGCATTCCGCGAACCGCAGCGTGCGCCTCGGAAGGATCGATCCGTTCGGCCCGCAAGCCGGCCATCACCTCGGGATCGTGCTCCTCCAGCAGCGCGAGCAGCAGATGCTCTGCGCCGACGTAGTAGTGGTTGTGGTTGCGACATTCTTGCTCGGCGGCGCGAAGCACGCGGCGAGAGGCGGCGCTAAACTTGGAGAACAATCTGCTGCAACGGTGCCGTGATGGGGTGTGACGTGCCTTTCATACCGGCCGCGGGATCCCGGAGCCGGCGGCGCCCTGGGACTAAATGGTCGGGGCGACTGGATTCGAACCAGCGACCTCTTCGTCCCGAACGAAGCGCTCTACCAAGCTGAGCCACGCCCCGACAAAAACTCCCATTGGTTCTGGCGTACGAGAGACCCTCCTGCATCTCGGGGGAAACTGACCGCCGGTTCAGAAAGAGTCTGGCCGTTCATGAGATACCTCATCGTCGGCTGCGGCCGCGTCGGTTCCACCCTCGCCAAGCTGCTCGACGCCGATAACCACGAAGTCATCGTCGTCGACGAGAGCCCCTCCGCATTCAAACGCCTCGGCCAGAAATTCAAAGGCCACGTCGTCGTCGGGACCGGCATAGACTACGATGTCCTCAAACGTGCCGGCGCGGCTACGGCCAATGGATTCATCGCCGTCACCAACGGCGACAACCGCAACGTCATGGCCGCACTCATAGCCCAGCGCATGTTCAAAATAAAGAAGATCGTCGCGCGCATCTACGACCCGCCGCGCGGTCTGATGTACCGCGACCTCGGCATCGACACGGTTTGTCCCACCACGGTCGGCGCCAAGATGATCCGCGACATGCTGACGGACGTCCCCTGGGATACCTTGCAGACCTTCGACTTCGGCCGCGTAACCTCGCTCACGGCCATCGTGCAGGCGGCCGATGCGGGCAAACGTGTCAGCGACGTGGAGCGCCCGGGCCGCATCCGCATCGCCGCGATTCGCAGCGGTAAGAACGTCGTCGTTGCCGCGAACGATACGGTGCTCAGCGCCGGCGACGAGATCAATGCCATCGTCGCCCCCGACGCGATCACGGAGTTCGCCCAGATGTTTCAGACCGCCGCGCCAAGCGCCCGGATGACCGCGTAAGAGCATGTTCATCGTGATCGTCGGCGGCGGCAAGGTCGGCTCGTACCTTACGCGCGCGCTTCTTCAGCAGCATCACGAGGTCGTGGTCGTCGAAAAAGAAGAGCGAAAGGCCAAGATGCTCGAGCGCTTGATCGAGCAGGAGGTAACGGTCGTCGGCGACGGCTGCGATCCGTACGTACTCGAACAAGCCGGCGTCGGCCGAGCCGACGTCGTCGTGGCCGATACGGGAGACGACGAAGACAACCTCGTCGTCTGCTTGATCGCGAAGAAACGCACGAAGGCTCGGTGCATCGCACGCGTCAACAACCCACGCAACAAGCAGATCTTTGAATCGCTCGATCCGGATGATCCGGTAACCGTCATTTCGTCGACCGAGATCCTGCTCGACGTCTTGAACGAACGCGTCAACGCGCAGAACTATGGCGGGGGGCTCGAATACGCGCACCTCTTCGGGAAGGGCGATCTCGATCTCATCAAGGTCGCCTTACCGTCGGAATCTCCCTACGCGGGCAAGCGCTTGCGCGAGATTCGTTTCCCGCCTAATAGCGCCGTCGTCGCCCTGGACCGCACGAGTGAAGACCTGCTCATTCCGAACGGAGAGACCGCGCTGCGCGTCGGCGACCGGCTGCTCGTCGTCGTCAAAACCGGCGATGGCGAAGCGGTGCGCAAGGCGCTGACCGGCGCGCCGCAGTAGCTACGACGTTTCACCGGATTCTACGCCTCGCCGAGCCGTAGGCGGCGCATCTTCTTTACGACCGTCGAAGCGCTTAGTAACACGCTGAACACCACGACGGAGAAAGTGGCATCGACGATCGCTTCGCGGCCGGGCACGTTCGACGGAATCGCCAGTGCCAGCGCCAGCGAGAGCGCACCCCTGACGCCCGCCATTCGCACTACCGCGAGCCACCCCGAACGCATGGCCGGGCGGATCGCCAGCAGGGCGTAGGATAGCGCCGCGCGCGCGACGATCGTCGCGGCGATCGTCACGACGACCAGCACCGGTCTTTCGAAGAGCCGTAGCAGATCGACGGAGGCGCCCGCAAGAAAGAACAGCGCCGCGTTTGCGACAATGGCGATCCACTCCCAGAGGCGCTCGACGCCTTGCCAGCAGCTCACCGAGATGTGCCGTCGCTCGAGGCGGCGCAGCGTTAAGCCGAGTGCGACCGAGGCGAATATCCCGGAAAACCCGAGACGATCGGCCGCGTAGTAGGCGGCGTAGGCCGCCACGAGCGTTGCGGCGCTCTGTGCGACCACGCCGTAGCGTTCGCGCAGAGCAAATGCAGCTGCGTATCCGACCGCGATACCGATCGCGATCCCGAGCGCAACGGCGGCGACCGCGTGCCCCGCGATCTGGAATCCGTCGCCAAAGGTCAGTCCGGCGGCGATGGCCGCCAGAGCGAATCGGTACGCCGCAACCGCGACCGCGTCGTTGAAGAGCGCTTCGCTTACGACGATGGTGCGCAGCGTGCGCGGGATCGCCACTCGCCGGAACATCGCGACGACGGCGATCGGATCCGTCGCGGCGAGCACCGTGCCGAGCAGCAGCGCCGAACCCCAGGGTAGCTTCGCGCCGAAATGGACTGCCGCTCCAACGGCCGCCGCGCTGAACGCCACGCCGGGTAGCGCCAGCAGCCCGATCGGCTTCCAAGCCTTGCGTACGAGATCCAAATCGAGATTCCACGCCGCTTCGAAGATCAGCGCGGGCAGGAATGCATAGAGCATAGCGTGCCCGAAGAGAACCCCAAGCCGCCCCGGTTCGAGGACGCCGACGATGACGCCGGCAACGATCAACGCCACGATCTGCCACGAACGCATCAGCGTACCGGCGTCATCAGTGGGTGTGCGTGAAGTTCCCCACGCGCACGCCGCGATCGCGGATCGCGGCGATCGCGCGGCGCATGCCGAGCGGGTCCTTGGGCCGGCCGACCGCCTCGAAATACCACTCCGGATCGATGTTGAGCGTGCGCGTTTGAACCATCTCCACCTTCACTCCGCTCAGAAACCCCTCCATAGCCGCGATCTCGCCGGCGTCGTCGGTGACGCCGGGGTGCGTGAGGTAGTTCAGCGATACGCGCAGCCCCGAATCGCAGGCCAGCCGAATCGACGACAGCACGTCGTCCAGGCCGTAGCCTTTCGGCCGGTAGTACGCAGCGTACGCGCGCGGCCGGAACGAGTTGAGGCTCACCCGCACCGCTTGCAGCCCGGCATCGATGCAGCGCGCCAACCCCTTCGTCACGCTGCCGTTGGTATTCAGATTGATCGTGCCGCCGGCGCGCTCGGAGCGGATGCGCTCGATCGCTCGCGCGACCGTGGTCGCGCGCAGCAACGGTTCGCCCTCGCAGCCCTGCCCAAAGGAGACGATGCCGCCGGCGACGCGAGCGAGGTGGTGGATCGCGACGCGCGCGAGTTCTTCGGCCGTCGTCTCGAAACTTATGCGCTCCTGCGGCGATGGGATCCCCGCCTGCGGGTCGAGCTCGCTGATGCATCCGACGCAGCGCGCGTTGCACTTCGGCGAGACCGGCATCGCCGCTTCGCCGCATTCAAAGAAGACGTTCTGCGCCGTGAAGCACCCGTATTCGCGCGAGCAGCGCGCGACCTGTGCCAGCACGCGATTGCCGGGATCGGCGGCTAAACGCCGGTCGATACGCCGGTCGAGCTCGCCGGGGGCGAAGTAACGCGGCTTCCAGTCCTCGCTCTCGTCGGTACGCATAGCGGCAACGTGCAGCACGTCGTCCACCACGCACGCGTAGGTGTAGCCGAAGAGCGGCAGCGCCGGAGCGCCCGCATCCTTCGTGTAGGCTGGAAGGAGCAATCGCGTGTAGCCGGCCGGAAGTATCGCAGCTAGGGCGAATCGGCGTCTCGCCGGGCCGTTGCCGAGCAGCGGGCGCCGCCCCGGGAGAAGCGTGGGGATCGTTCCCGGCGGCGCGGGGATGAGTTCCTCCGGGGACGCGCGCCGAACGATTCCACCGTCGGCGAGCGGTTCGCGCGCCGCGTCGAAATAGATGCGGCCCGCCTTATCGCAGTACGCGAGCCCAATCATAATCGAACGCCGTATCGAAGACGTGCACGGCCGGCCCAGTTAGATACGCCGGGCCCGTGCCATCCCATTCGACCAGCAGCTGTCCCCCGGGAACGAAGATATCGACGGGCGACGCCACGTCGCCGCGAGAGATTGCCGCCGCCGCGCACGCCACGGCTCCGGTTCCGCAGGAGAACGTCAACCCGACGCCGCGCTCCCAATGCCGCACCGAGAGCGCCCTTGGGCCGATCCGTGCCGCAACGTGGACGTTGGTACCGTCTGGAAAGACTGGCGAACCCTGCAGAGATTCGGCCGTGGCGACCAGATCGATCGCATCGAGCCGCTGCTCGAAGATGACGACGTGCGGATTTCCCAGCGACACGAAGGCGGCCCGGGCCAACGGCAGCTCGCGCCGCTGCAGCAACGGCCGGCCGATCTCCAGGCGGACGGCGTACTCGCGACCTTTGGAGAGTATCTGCGTCTCGACAATCCCCGAGAGCGTCTCGATACGCAAGTGGTCGCCTTCGCCGTGCTCGCTCAGGTAGCGAGCGACGCAACGCATGCCGTTGCCGCACATCTCTGCCTCGCTGCCGTCCGCATTGATGATCCGCATGCAGGCGTGCGCGATCTCGGATCGTACGATCGCAAGCAATCCGTCCGCACCGATTCCACCGCGGCGATCGCACGCGTCGCGAGCGAACCGCGCCAAGTCGTCGATGCTCGGCCGGCGCTCGTCGACGACGAGGAAATCGTTATACGTGCCGTGCATCTTCGAGACGCGAACGCCGGGCGCTAGGTGAGCGATACCTCTTCTGCCTTACCACCGGTGGGCGAACTCTCTCCCGGCGCCGCGAAGGCACCTTGGGGCGAGATCGTCGAGACGGCGTGCTTGTAGATCAAGTGTGTCTTGCGCTCGTACTCCAGCAAAATCGTAAACGGGTCGAAGCCTTTGACGAGGCCGCGGAGCTGAAATCCGTTCACCAAATAAACGGTCACGGGCACGTTTTGCCGTTTTATCTCCGCGAGGTAGGCATCTTGCAAACTGCCCGGCATCCACACGGCTTCAGGCCCAGCCAAGTATTTCCCTTGCCGCCCTCGCAACCGCGTCGCGCGGAAGCCACAACGTCTCCGGCTCCGAGCGAAACCACGTCTGCTGGCGGCGAGCGTATCGCCGGGTCGCCCGCGCCAGCAACGTCCGGAGTTCCTCACGCGTGCACCAACCGTGCAGATACGCAATCGCCTGCGGGTAGCCGACGGCGCTGGCGGCAACTACATCCGAGCCCACCGCCTGCGCCTCCTCGAGCAAGCCGCAAGCGAGCATCGCATCCGTCCTGCGCGCGATGCGTTCTTCTAATTCGCGCGCGTCGACCTGAAGGTACACCTTCGCAAACGGGATGCCCGCGGTTACGAGCGATCGCGCGTCGCGCTCGCAACGCGTTGCACCTTTCGGCGCGAGCGCGATCTCCAGGGCGCGCAGGACGCGATACGCGTCGCCGGGATGGATCGCTCGGGCACGGCGCGGATCGCGCGACGCGAGCCACGCGTGCAGGAACCGGCCATCGTGCAGGCGCGCCTCGCGCGCCAGGCGCTCGCGCAGCCCTTCGTCGTAGTGCGGCGCGAGTTGCACCGCGCCGGTCAGCGCGCGCACGTAAAAGCCCGTACCGCCCACGACGATGGCGCGTCTCTTCCGGGACGCGATCTCCTCGATCGCGTCGGTCGCATCGCGCGCGAAGCGCGCGGCCGAGTAGCGCTCGTGCGGATCGAGGAAGCCGATCAGATGGTGGCGCACGGCGGCGAGCTGCTGCGGCGTCGGAGCGGCCGTCCCGACGGGCATGCCGCGATATATCTGCCGCGAGTCGGCGCCGACGATCTCGGCATCGAACTCACGCGCGAGCTCGATGGCCAGTTCGGTCTTCCCCGACGCCGTCGGCCCCGCCAAAACCAAGACCCCCTCCACCTTACCCATCACCCCATCACCCTGTCATCCTGAGCTTGTCGAAGGGTTGTCGAAGGGTTGTCGAAGGGCGGAGGGCGCATTAGCAGGTTGCGGGAAAAGCCCCGCACCAATCCCGCGGGCGCTTTTGGGCGCTTTCTTCGTTGCTCATCAGCCACAACGCTACGGCGTTGCTCCTTCTTCGCGCCTCGAAATCGCCCAAAAATCGCTCCGCGGATATTGGCACGCAGCTTTTTTTTCCGCAACCTGCTAGATGCGTTTGAAGATCTTGCCGAGGGCATCCGGGTCGAATCGCACGATTGTCGGACGGCCGTGCGGGCAGTGCATCGGATTCTCGCAGCGCTGCAGGCCGTCGAGCAGTGCCGCCATCTCCGCAGGCTCGAGCTTCTCGCCGGCGCGCACCGTCGAACGGCAGGCAAGTGAAGCCCAAACGCGCTCGCGCGCATCGCGCTGCTGAGCCTCGCCCGCAAGGTCGTCGAGCAGGCCGGCGACGTCGAACGGACGCGCGCCATACCCCGCGGGCGTCGCGAGAATGCGATAGGCCCGCTCGCCGAAGCGTTCGATCTCGAGCCCGCCTTCGCGGAGCAGTTCGAGAGCGCTATCGAGTGCGGCGCTCTCGCTTCGCCCCAGTTCGAACGTCAGCGGAACCAGCAACGGTTCGCTCGGGGCGCGCTCTCGCGCGGCGGTGACGATCTTCTCGTACGCGATGCGCTCGTGCGCGGCGTGCTGATCGAGCAGGACGAGCGCGCGCCCGTCCGTCGCGGCTACGTACGTCGCATCGAGTTGCGCGAGCACGCGCAGGCGCGGCGCGCCGGCATCCTCCGGGAGATCCCCCTGCGCCGGCGGCATGGCGTCGAAGAGCGCGCGTGCGGGTGCGCCGGCCACATCGGCTGCGGGCGGTGCGAGCGAGACTGCGACGGCCTCGCGCAACGCAGCCGCCGCGCGATCGCGCAGCGTCGCCGCGATGGCTCGCCGCACCGCATCGACGACCTGGTGAGCGTATCGCAAGCGTACGTCGCTCTTGGTCGGATGCACGTTCGGATCGACGTGATCGGGCGGAAGCGTCAGAAAGAGCACGCCGTATGGATAACGGCCCGTCATCGTGTAGGTTGCATAGCCCGCGGTCCACGCGCCGGCCAGCAGCGTGCTGCGCAGCAGCCGCCCGTTCACGACGAGTATCTGCATGCGGCGATCCGGCCGATCGCTTCCGGGCGCGCTGATGTAGCCGGAAAGGCTGCCGCGCATATCCCGGGCCGCTCGCCCATCCAGTTCCACCATCGTCTCCGCGGCGCCGCGGCCGAAGACCGTTGCCAATCGCTGCCGCAGATCGCCGGCGGGCGGCATGGCCCACGACTCCTTGCCGTCGTGCACCAGCGTGAACGCAACGCTCGGGTAGGCTAACGCGAAGGTCGAGAGCCAGCTCGATATCCGATTGAACTCGGCGGCCGGGCTGCGCAGGTACTCGCGGCGCACGGGAACGCCGGCGAAGAGATCCGCCGCGCTCACGCTCGTCCCCGGCGGCGCCGGAGCCGGCTCGATCGGATCCGTTCGTTCGGCGTACGCGACGATCTTCGAGCCCATCTCCTCGCCCCTGGCACGCGAGACGATCGTCAGCCGAGCGACCGCCGCGATGCTCGCAAGCCCTTCGCCGCGAAAACCCAGCGTCGCAACCGACTCCAAATCGCTCGCAGCCCCGAGTTTGCTCGTGGCATGGCGTCTCACCGCCAGCGGCAGATCGTCGCGTGCGATCCCGAGCCCATCATCGACCACTTCGACCAGATCGATCCCGCCCGCCCTCAGTGCCACCTCGATGCGCGTGGCGCCGGCATCGACCGCGTTCTCAACGAGTTCTTTGACGACGGAGAGGGGTCGCTCGACGACCTCTCCGGCCGCGATCTGCCCGATCGTCTGCGCATCCAGGAGATGAATCACGGTGCGTCGTGGTTGAGAAAAGAGAGCTGCAACTCAAGCGCAGCGCTCTTGGCGAGTCGCCTGCGAAGCGGAACCTGGACTTCGACGTCGGAACGCCCCGAAAGGACGTCGGCGATCTCCTGCGCGCGCTCCACCGCAGCTTCGGGCAGGCCGGCCATACGGGCGACCTCGATGCCGAAGGAGCGCGACGAGCTGCCCGGCTGCACGCGATGCGAAAAGACCGGGGCGCCGCCGCGCGCCGTGTTCTCCACGGCTGTGATGTGGTAGTTCGCGACCGCCGGCCAATGCTCGGCCAGCGCGATCAGCTCGTGGAAATGGGTCGCGAAAAGCACCATCGGTGCCCGCTCTTCCAGCCCGAGCAGAAACTCGCAGATCGCCTGAGCGATCGCCAGCCCGTCGATCGTCCCCGTGCCGCGGCCCACCTCGTCGATGAGCAGCAGACTACGGCGCGTGCACCGGCGCAGGATGTTCGCGGCTTCCGCCATCTCGAGGTAGAACGTCGACTGCCCCGACGCGAGATCGTCGCCCGCACCGATGCGCGTGAAGATGCGATCGACGATGCCCATTCTGGCGCGCTTGGCCGGAACGAACGAACCGATCTGCGCCATGATCGCCAGCAGCGCGGTTTGCCGCAAGTACGTGGATTTGCCGCCCATATTCGGGCCGGTCAATAGGATGAAGCGGTGCTCTTTGGCGCGCAAGTTGATATCGTTGGGCACGAAATGCGTGCGTAGGATGGCCTCCATGACCGGGTGGCGGCCTTCTTCGACGGCCACCAGGCTCTCCTCGACGAACTCCGGGCGCACGTACCCGCGCTCCGCGGCGCATTGCGCGAGCGAGCAGAGCACGTCGAGTTCCGCCAGCGCCTCCGCGGTGCCCAAGAGCTCGTCGACCCGCAGCGCTACGCGTTCCACCAGTTCGCCGAAGAGCCGTTCCTCGATGCGCAGTTGCCGCGACTGCGCGCTGGATATCTCGATCTCTAACTCTTTGAGCTCCGGGGTCACGTAGCGCTCGCCGTTGGTCAGCGTCTGCTTGCGAACGTAGTCGGCCGGGACCTGTGCGGCGTTACTCTTGCTCACCTCAATCGCGTAGCCGAACGCGCTCGCGTACTTGACCTTGAGCGATTTGATGCCGGTGCGTTCGCGCTCGCGCTCTTCGAGATCGGAGAGTCTGCCGCGCGCGTTCGCTCGCAGCGCCGCGCACGCCGCAAGTTCCTCGTCGGCCGCGGGCCGAATGACGCCGCCGTCCGCGATCTGCGCGGGCGGATCGTCGACCAGCGTACGCTGCAGGTCCGCGAGCAGATCCTCGAACTCGCCGACACGCGCTATCTGCGCGCCGAGCGCGGCGGGCGCGACCCGGCGTAGCGGATCGGGGATCGCGAGCGTCCTGCGCAACGACGCCAGATCGCGCGGCAGCGCGCGCCGAAAACGCACCTTTTGCGCGATGCGTTCGAGATCGAAACAACCGCGCAACAACTCCTGCATCGACTCGCGGCGCACGTGCTCGGCGACGAGTGCGGCGACGCAATCTTGGCGGCGCCCGACGGCCTGGGCGTCGACCAACGGCTCGAGTATCCAGCGCGCGAGGAGGCGCGAGCCCATCGACGTCGCGCAGCGATCGAGCGTATCGACCAGCGTCGCCCGCGCGTTCGCTCCCAGGGCCTTCGTGAGTTCGAGGTTTTTCCGCGTGTTCGGATCCAGCCCCACGAAGGTCTGCGTTCGGTAAAACCGGGGCGCATTCAACGCCCCCCCATCGCCCGCACGCTCGTGGTGCCTCGACAGGCTCGACAGGCTCGACATGACATTGTCATCCTGAGCCTGTCGGTTGTCATCCTGAGCCTGTCGAAGGACGCCGGTGCGTTTGACGAATCCCACGAGCGCGTCGAGCGCACGGTGCATCGCGAGCGATTCGTCGAGCGAGAAACCGTGGACGCCGTCGCGATCGCGGACGGCGACGGCGGAGAGCGCCGGCGAGGCCAGCCGCGCGCCGAAACTTTCCATCGCGGAGGCCATCGCGGCCCGGAGATCGGCCGGCACGTCGGCCACCACCTCCGCGGGCCCGATTCGGCCGATCTCGGCGAGGAGATCCTCGTACGCCGCTTCGCCGGAGAACGCCGTCGCGGCGCAGTACCCGGTGGAGATATCGGCGTACGCTACCGCATACGTCTCTTCGATCGCGGCGATCGCCGCGAGATAGTTGTTCTGCTTCCCGTCGAGCAGCTGTTCTTCGATTAGCGTGCCGGGCGTAACGATCCGCGTGACGTCGCGCCGCACCAGCCTGTTCGGTTGCGGCGCTTCCAGCTGTTCGGCGAGCGCGACGATGTAGCGCTGCTGCACGAGCCTCGCGAGATAGGCGGCGAGCGCGTGATACGGCACGCCGGCCATGGCTACGCGCTTGCCGCCGCCCGCCTCTTTCGAGGTCAAGGCGATGGAGAGCGCCCGGGCTACGGTCTCGGCGTCCTCGCCGTAGGCTTCGTAAAAGTCACCGACACGAGAGAGCAGCACGGCTTCAGGGTGCCGTGCTTTCATCCCGAAGTACTGCTCGAGCATCGGCGAATACTGGGTCACGCCGCATGCGATTCGGTGGGGGTCCAGAGGATAACTTCCAGCGGGCACTGTGCCCAGCGTATGGCACACCGGCGGTCCATACTCGCCACGTGCTCACCACGGAAACCGCCATCGAGGAACGCCTCATCACCCTACGGGCGCTGCCCGACCTCGCCGAGCGGGCGCTCCGGGAAGGGCTGCGCGCTGCCATACTCGGCCGCCATTGGCGAGCGTACGACCGCGGCGGCGCCGTGCTGCGCTCCGCGGTCCTCGCACGTTTCGACGCACTGGCAGGCAGCCTGCCGCTCGCCGCTGCCGATCGCGTTCGCACCCGCACGGAGATCGCCGCGCTCGCCGACGGTTTCGCGATCTCGCGTCTCGCCCGGCGATTGCTGGCCACGCCGCTCTCGCGGGTCGCGCGGTCGCGGTCGCAGCGCGTCGACGTCGTCGTCTGCGATCGCGCGGGCCACCGCTTCGCGATTCGCTTCGCCCGCGTGCGCGACGCGTTTCATGCCGCCGAACTGGCCGCCTCCGCGATGCGAGGCGAACCCGCCGCAGCCGCCGTCCTCGTGCACGATCTCCTCCGCGGGCGCACGCGGCGCTTCCCGCCGGCGTCGCGCGAAGTCCTGCGATGCGCCTAGCTGCCGGCGGTGCCGGCTTCGGCGTAACGCGCGCAGCGGCGCAGGATCGTCCCGGAGCAGCCCCACACGTGCGCCGCGTCGATCTCGACGTCGAGCCACGGCTCGCGCGTCGCAAGGTACTCCGGCGGCGCCGGTGCGATCACCGTCACGTTGTCGAGCGTCTTAGCCGCGAGTTTGCTGCGGTCTTTTTTCGACGGGCCCTGGCTCAGGCAGCGCACCGTCGTGCCGATCTTGCGATCGTGGTATGCGCGCGAGGCGGCATTTTGCGCCTCTGCCAGCCGCTTGAAGCGCGCGCTCGCCACCGCTTCCGCAACCGGTTCCCAACTCGCGGCGGGCGTGCCGCGCCGCTGTGAGTAGACGAACATATACGCATTGGCGAAGACGCCGGTCTTCACGTAGTCGAGCGTGCGCTCGAAATCCTCGTCGCTCTCGCCCGGGAAACCGACGATGATATCGGTCGTGATCGCCCACTGCGGCAGGTACCGGTGAATCGCCGCAACGCGTTCGCGGAACTGCTCCATCGTGTACTTGCGGTTCATGCGCCGCAGAACCCGATCGCTGCCCGATTGCAGCGGCAGGTGCATGCGTGGGTTGAGCTGGGGGACGCCGGAAAGATCGCGGACGATCTTCTCGGTGAAATCCTTCGGGTGCGGCGAGATGAAGGTCATTCGCTCGAGACCCGGCAGCGCGGCGACCGCCTTGCACAAGTCGCCGAAATCTTCGCCCGTAGCCGGATCCTCGTACGCGTTGACCGTCTGCCCGACCAGCGTGATCTCGCGCGCACCCTCCGCGATCCGCTCGCGCGCTTCCGCGAGCACGTCGCCCATCGGCCGGTGATCGAAACGCCCGCGCACGTGCGGCACGATGCAGAAGGTGCAGTAATACGAACAGCCGCGCTGCACCGTCACGTAGCCGCGCAAGTGCGAGAAGCCGTCGGTCACGCAATCGGCCGCACCGCCGAGCGGAAAGACTAGCGCGCGCTCCTCCGAGAGCTCGGTATGCTCGAAGCTCGCGCTCCATTCGCGCAGCGTATCGCCGAGCCGCACCAACTCGCTCGTTCCGAAGATCGCGTCGACGTGTGGAGCGGCTTGCCGCATGCGGTCGCGGTCCTGCTCGGCCAAGCAGCCCATAACGACGAGCTTCAGCGCCGGATCGGCATCTTTGAGCGCTTTGAAATGATTCATGCGGCCGTAGGCCCGGCGCTCGGCGTTATCGCGTACCGTACAGGTGTTGAGCACCAGCACGTTGGCCTCTTCGGGCCTGCCGGCGATGGTATAGCCGGCCGACGAGGCGCGCTCCGCGATATACCGGGAGTCGGCCTCGTTCATCTGGCAGCCGAAAGTTTCGATATAGACGCTCGCCATGCTCTCCGTCGTCGTCGTTGGCCGGTCGTTGGCCGGTGGGATGCTCTTCATTCTCCGAATCCGGCCCCACTCTTGTGATTTCGGGGATTATGAAGGCCGGCTGCGAATGTACTGAGCCCGTGCAACCGCTAGAGACCACCGACCGGATCAGGCTCCGGCCGGTCACCGTCGCCATCGTCGGCCGACCCAACGTCGGGAAGAGCGCGCTCTTCAACCGCTTGATCGGCCGGCGGCTCGCGATCGTCGAAGACACGCCCGGCGTCACGCGCGACCGGCTCTATGCCCTGTGCGAATGGCGCGGGCGGACGTTCAGCGTCGTCGATACGGCCGGCATCGATCCCGCGCAGGACCAGGACGAGAACGGCGATCGAATCGTCGTCACGACGCGCCGGCAAGCCGAGGCCGCGGCGCAGGAAGCCGATGCCGTCATCTTCGTCGTCGACGCGGCGGCCGGGCGGAACCCGCTCGACGACGACGTTGCGGCGATCCTGCGGCGCACGCGCCGGCCCGTGGTGCTCGTCGCCAATAAAGCGGAATCCCCGAGCGCTTTGGCCTCGGTACACGGTGAGTTCTCGCGTTTAGGCTTCGGCGAGCCGGTCGCGGTTTCGGCGATCCACGGGGAGGGCACGGGCGACCTGCTCGACGCCGTGGTCGCGCATCTTCCGGCCGAACTGCCGGCGCCCGCCGATGAGGGCGAGCTTTCGCTCGCCCTCATCGGCCGCCCAAACGTCGGCAAGAGTTCGCTGCTCAACGCCGTGCTCGGCGAGGAGCGCTCGATCGTCTCCGAGGTACCGGGCACCACGCGCGACGCCGTCGACACGATTCTTCGCTTTCACGAACACACGATTCGCCTGATCGATACGGCGGGCGTGCGCAAGAAATCACACGCGCACGGAGCCATAGAGTACTACGCCGCGCTGCGGTCGCTCTCGGCGATAGCGCGCTGCGACATCGCGCTCCTCCTCTTCGATACGATGGCCGGCATCACGCAGCAGGAGCGCAGGCTCGCGGGCATCGCGCTGGAGGAGCGCAAAGGGCTGATCCTCGTCGGCAACAAGTGGGATCTGGCGCGCGAACAAGGCGAGTACAGCCAAGGCGAGCTCGCCAACGTCATCCACGAGCAGATGCCGTTCGCTCGCTTCGCGCCCGTGACGTTCCTATCGGCCAAGACCAAGCGCCGCCTGAATAGCCTCATGCCGGTCGTCATGAAGGTCGCCGACAACCTCGACCGCCGCATACCGACCGCCAAGCTCAACGCCATCATCCGCGACGCGGCGGCAGCGCACCCCGCACCGGCGCCGGGCGGCAAGACGTTCAAAATTCTCTACTGCTCGCAACCGGCGTCGCATCCGCCGCTCTTCGTCTTCCACTGCAACGACCCCGATCTCGTGCAGACCTCATACAAGCGCTTCTTGGAGAACACGATCAGACAACACTTCGATTTTGAGGGAGTACCGTTGACGCTCGAGTTTCGCAAGCGCTCGCGCGATCGCGAGGAGGCGCCATGATCGCCGCGAGCGTCGTCGCGATCGCGTTCTTCGTCGGGTCGATCCCGTTCGGCTACTTGATCGGGCGCATCTTCTACCACACCGACATCCGGGCGCACGGCAGCGGTAACGTCGGCGCGATGAACGCCATGCGCGCGATGGGCGCGCGCGGCGCCATCGCGACCCTGCTTTTGGACGCCGGAAAGGGCTACGTTGCGGCGCTGCTCGCACTGCACGCGCACGACGGCACGGTGCTGGTCGCCGTGACGGCGGCCGCCGCGGTACTCGGCCACTGCTATTCGCCCTGGCTAGGGTGGAAGGGCGGCAAAGGCGTCGCGACGTCGGTCGGCGCGATCTTCGCCATCAGCCCGGCAGCCGGACTCATCTGCGTCGCGGTCTGGCTGGCCGGCGTGCTCGCGACCCGCTACTCCTCCGTGGGCTCAATGCTGGCCAATCTCGCCGCGCCGTTCGCGCTCTGGTACCTCACGCGCAACCCGGCCTACGTGGCCTACGGGATCTTCGCGGCGCTCTTCATCGCCTACGCGCACCGCGAGAATATCGGGCGCCTGCGCGCCGGGCGCGAGAACGGAATACCATTCCTGCGGCGCGGCAGAACGGCAAACCGCACCTAGCAGGTCACACCCAACCAGGGCTCGCCGGTTCCGGCTGCGTATTGGGGCTGGTCATGATCTCTTCCAACGATTTCCGCAACGGCGTTACCATCGTGATCGACGGCCAGCTCTGGACCGTGATCGAGTTCCTGCACGTCAAGCCCGGCAAGGGTTCGGCGTTCGTGCGCACGCGCTTGAAGAACGTCAAGACCGGCGCGACCGTCGAGCGGACCTTTCGCGCCGGAGAGAAGCTGGAGCGAGCCACCGTCGACAACCGGCAGATGCAGATGCTCTACAACGACGCCGACGGCTACCATTTCATGGATCAGGAGACGTTCGAAAACGTCACCCTCCAGCGCGAGCTCATCGGCGATCCGGCGGATTTCCTCAAAGACGCCATGGTGGTCGACGTGCAGTTCCACGACGGTCTCCCGATCGGATGCGATCTCCCGGCGCACGTCGAGATCCGGGTCGAGAGCACGGATCCGGGCTTCAAGGGCGACACCGCGACCGGCGCAACCAAGCCGGCCACCCTCGAAACCGGCGCGGTCGTCAACGTGCCGCTCTTCGTCAATCCGGGCGATCTGATCCGCATCGATACGCGCGATCGCCGCTACATCGGCCGCGTAAATACGTAGTGTATCTCCTGGCCGCCCGCGACCCGCACGCCGCGGCGTCGTTCGCGGCGGTCTTCCTGCTCGGCGCGGTGGCCGGAACCTTCGGCTCTATGATCGGCTTGGGCGGCGGCTTCATCGTGGTACCGATCCTGCGCTTGGTCTTCGGCCTCTCGCCCGCCGCAGCCGCCGGCACCTCCCTCGCGCTCGTCGTCGCCGGCACCGGGAGCGGTGCCGCTACCTATCTGATGCAACGGCGCGTCCACCTCCGCGTTGGGATCTTCGTCGCGCTGGGGGGCCTCCCGGGCAGCATCGCCGGCACCATCATCGTCCACCGCCTCCCCGGCACGGCCTTCGACTCCATCTTCGCCCTCTTCTTGCTGGCGGTGGCGGCCGATATCCTGATCAACCGCCGCAAGCGCCTTCGCGGTCGCGAGGAGGCCGCCGCCGGCGGGACGAGCACGGTCCGCGGCATGTCGGCCGGCCGCAGCCTGGCCGCCGGCCTTGCCATCGGCTTCATCTCGAGTCTTCTGGGCGTCGGCGGCGGCTTCGTCCTCGTGCCCGCGCTCCTCTACCTCTCCGATCTACCCGCCCACGCCATCGCCGCGACCTCGCAGTTTGCGATCCTGCTCACGTCACCGGTCGGTCTAGCGGCACACGCCCTTGCGCACGACGTCCGGCTCGCCTACGCGGTGCCGCTGGTCCTAGGGGGCCTCGCCGGGGGCGCCGCCGGCCCGCACCTCGCACGTAGAATGGCGGCCGAGCGCTTGATCGTCTACGTTGCCGGCGCGATGATCCTCGCGGCAGTTCTGCTGCTGGTGCGCGACATCGTCGGCTATCGCTGAGGCAGGACGGCGCTTCCAGCCCGCTCGGCCGATTCGTAATGATTTCGTTCGAACGGCGCCATCGGCGAGATTCCCGGAAGACTCTTGCCCGTTCATGCCGATACAAGGTATGATCCGTAAACTAAGGGTAAGGAAAACATGAAGAAACTCGGCCTGGTAGCCGAAATCGGAAGCAACGACATCTTCTTCCTCGATTGGCTGCTCGATCTGGACAGCGCAGAGACTCGCGGCGCAGGCACCTGCGACGAGCGGCTCTGGGCGGGCGTCCGACCGGCTTTCGCGGCGGCTCTGGTTCGCGAGAACTAGCGCGCCGGCCGGTTATTTCGGGTAGGTCATCTCCTTAGGAACCACGTAGGCGTCGAACTCAGCGCCGGTCACGTAACCGAGCGCGAGCGCCGCATCCCTCAGCGTCGTGCCCTCGTGGTGCGCCTTCTTCGCGATCTCGGCGGCCTTGTCGTAGCCGATCTTGGGCGAGAGCGCGGTCACGGTCATCAGCGAACGATGCAGGTACGTTGCGATGATCTCTTCGTTGGCCTGCAGCCCCTCGACCGCGTGCTCGCGGAACATCGTGCAGGTGCCGCGCAGCAGCGAACAGCTGTGCAAGAAATTGTAGATCATCACCGGGTTGAAGACGTTCAGTTCGAAGTTGCCCTGAGAGGCACCGAACGAGATCGCGAGATCGTTTCCGAAGACCTGCGCGACGACCATCGTCATCGCTTCGGACTGCGTCGGATTGACCTTGCCCGGCATGATCGAACTCCCGGGCTCGTTCTCCGGAAGGGTCAGTTCGCCGATACCCGCGCGCGGACCCGAGGCCAGCCAGCGGATATCGTTGGCGATCTTCATCAGGGCCGCCGCAAGCGTCTTGAGCGCCCCCGACGCGAAGACGAAATCGTCGTGCGAGGCGAGCGCTGCAAACTTGTTCGGGTGCGAGCGGAAAGGTAAGCCCGTCAACTCGGCGATCCGGGCGGCCGTGCGCGCGCCAAACTCCGGATGCGCGTTCAAGCCCGTGCCGACGGCGGTGCCGCCGATGGCCAGATCGTAGAGATGCTCGAGCGCTTCTTTACAGGCCGTCATCGCCCGGTCGAGCTGGGTGACGTAGCCGGAGAACTCTTGGCCGAGCGTCAGGGGCGTCGCGTCCTGCAGGTGGGTGCGGCCGACCTTTACGACGTGCGCCCACTGGGCGGCCTTCTGGTCGAGCGCATCCCGTAATTTTTGGACGGCGGGCAACAACTCGACCATCGCTTCGGCGGCCGCCACGTGCATCGCCGTCGGGAACGTGTCGTTCGACGACTGCGACATGTTCACGTGATCGTTCGGATGGACCGGCTTCTTCGAGCCCATCTCGCCGCCGGCCATCTCGATCGCGCGGTTCGAGATGACTTCGTTGACGTTCATGTTGGTCTGCGTGCCAGAACCGGTCTGCCAAACGCGCAGCGGGAAGTGCGCGTCGAGCTTGCCCGCGACGACTTCGTCCGCCGCCCGGACGATCAAGTCGGTCCTCTCCTTGTCGAGCTTGCCGAGATCGTTATTGACCAGGGCGCAGGCCTTCTTGAGAACGCCCATCGCTTTGATGACTTGGCGGGGCATCACGTCGCGCGGCCACTCGCCGTCGCCGATCTCGAAATGGATGAGCGAACGCGCCGACTGCGCGCCGTAGTACTTCTCCGCGGGAACCTCGATCTTCCCCATCGAGTCTGACTCGACGCGCTTGCGGCCGGCCCCGTTGGTGGTGATGTTGCTCGTCGTCATAGCAACGCTATCTTCGCTCCCCGCGGCTGGTTTCAGCCTGGATTTAAGTCGCACCAGCAGCCGTTTGTTCCCCGGGCGGCCGGCCGGCGCCGCCCGCAGCACGGGTGTCGCGACCGGCTATAAGGCAACCGCGGAGTTCCTCGCCGGGGCGGGCCTCCAAACAGCCGCGAGTCTTGCAGTCGCCTCTCGCCGGTCCACGTTCTCTGGATCACCGATCGACCGTTTGCATTAACGGACTCAACGCAATGCCGTCGCGAATTTCATGGTCGAACGACAAGACCCGACAAAGAAGAATTCTCCGCTCTTAGAGGATGTTAGTGTTCGCGTAACAACATGGCAACGGAAAACGCAATGATGACCGCAGAGAATATGATGCTGGCTCCAATGCGCGCCCCCATTGCCCGAGACTCTTTGGTCGCTCCTGGCATCCGGTTTCGTCTCCGCAATGCGAACCAAACCGTGAGCGTCGCACTGAGGACAATGGCCTGCGGAACAACAAAATACAGGACGGTCATACGCTTTCAGCAGCCGGCGCCTTGATACGCAGCAGTGGCTCCCAGCACACCTATGTAAGCCGCGTAAAATGCGGCATCCGCCAGAGGATCCAGCCCCAACTGCCCTCCCATGACGATAGTTGAGGCAATAAGACCAGCAACGGCTGCGACAAGCACCAAGCCAAGTCCGAAACAGGTCAGCCATTGCGGCATAACCGCGGCCACTTGACTTGTGCGTGTTTGACCCGTCGTTGTCGTCACCCAGAGATTGTTGCTGCTGTCTACGTACACCACCCCAGAATTGTTTCCCGGGCCGGTCCACGTTGCCTGAGTACTCGATGTGACGGACACGCTAATCCCTCCGCCGAGGTTTGCGGACTGGCCCACTTGCCAGGAAAGCGTACCTGGATTCGTGATCGTTTGCGAGGCCGAGTAACTCGCAGCATATAAAGAGTCGGTGTAGATGATTCGATCCAGCACATCGGCGCCGTAGCCGTTTAGGATCGTACTCTTATTCCCATTGGTGACAACGGTATATGCCTCCCCGCCCCCTCCACCGCCAGTGGGGCAATCCACGGTACACGGTTGGATAACTGCAAGCGGTCGAAGACCGGGGAGAGGACCGGGAGCCCCTCCGGCGCAGCCAGCAAGTAACGCTACCCCAGCGCCGCCAAACAAACGCAATGCGTCAGCTCGGCCAAGGACAGGCAGACGGTTGGGTTCGGACATCACAAAACACCCTTCTCGCAATAGATGCGATTACGGGTGCCCTCTTGAAATACCCTCCGGCGGCTCAATTCTCGCGCCGGTCGCTCTTCGCCAATTGGACACCCACAACCGCGGCTTCGATAAGAGCGGTGTTCGATCTCTGTCTCAGTCGACCCTCTCCGTTTCTCCGATTACCCCCGAACGGGGTGGTCGACGCGCCACGGGGCGCCGAAAAATCTGGTGATGGGCGAGCCGTCAGCGTCCGCGGAGCGCGGCGATCTCCACCGTGTTGCCGGCTTCGCGGGTCTCGACGATCTCGTAGATCGTGAGCGGGAAGCGCGGGTCGTAGCCGCGCTTGGCGCAGCGGCCGCAGCTCGTCGGCTGGGCCGGCCGGCGCTTGCGCAGGATCTCCATAGCGCACTTCTCGCAGCGCAGAATGTAGCGCTTGGTGCTCTCGTTGAACGGCTTGGCGCTGCCCAGATCGTGATAGACCGAGGTCAAGCCGCACTCGCGCATCTTCTTCTTGAAGGCCCGGCCGTGCCCGGTATCGCGCTTGCGATCGTAGAGCCAGGCGTGGATCATCTCGTGCAGGAGGGTCTCGCGCAACGCCTCGGGGTGCTCGCGAAGGTGCTTCGGCGAGAGTTCGATGAGCAGCGGACGCGCCCCGTAGGTGATCCGCCCGGCCGAATTGGAGAAGCGCGCATTGTACCGTATCCGGCATGCGGGCGCCTCTCCGTTGAAAAAGTAGTTGTTCAGCTCCGCGAAGAGCAGTTGGAGGTCGGTTTCGCTCGGCAGCACGAAGAGTTTTTCGCCGCGCGTCCAAACGGTTCTTGTGAACGTTTCTCCATCGCGTGGTCTGCCGCCCCGCACCTACCTTCCGATCCTGCTCGGCATCGCCATCGTCTTCCTCGGCCTCATGGCCTACCTGGTGCGCTTGGGCTTCGGCACGAGCGGCTCCGTCTTCGGCTCCAGCAACGGCACGCCGGCTCCGCAGGCTTCAGCCCCGGCGAACCGGGGGAGCAGCGTCAGCGTCGAAGGAGGGCCGCCGCCTGCCGTGCGCCTGCAGGTGAAGCAACTGCAAGCGCGCATCGCCCGCAACCCCAAGGACGACGTGGCGCTCACGCAGATGGGAGATATGTACCTGGCCTCCGGCCAATACGCGCAGGCCGTGCCGTATTACAAGCGCGCGCTCGCCGCGAATCCGCACAACGCCGCGGCTAAAGAGGGCTTGGGCCAAGCCGAATCCGCGCTGGCGCCGGGGCAGTAACGAAGATGCACGTCTACGTCTCGTGCGATATGGAAGGCACCGCCGGCGTCTGCAGCTGGAAACAGTGCGACCCGCAAAATCGCCAAGAATACCCGATCTACCGCCGTTACATGAGCCAAGAGGTTCGCGCCGCGATCGACGGCGCACGCGAAGGCGGCGCGACGACGATCGCGATCAACGATTCCCATTCGGATATGCGCAACCTATTGTGGGACGAGCTCCCACCCGACGTGCGCGTGATCTCGGGCTCGCGCAAGCCGTTTTCGATGGCGCAGGGCCTGCAGCCGGGCCTCGCGGGCGTCTTCTTCACCGGTTATCACGCGAAAGTCGGCGACCGCGACGGGGTCCTCGCGCATACGTACACCTCCGAGACGCTCTACGAAGTTCGCGTGAACGGCATCCCCTGCAGTGAAGCGCTGCTCAACGCCGCGATGGCCGGCTATTACGGCGTACCGGTTCTCCTGATAACGGGCGACCGGGTCGTGGTCGACGACGTCGCGCAGCACCTGCCCTGGGTCACCGGCGTCGCCGTCAAGCAGGGGATCGGGCATTACGCCGCCGATTCGCTCACGCCGAACGCCGCGCAAGCGGCGATCCGGGCCGGCGCGCGCGAGGCGATGCGGCGCGTCGGCGAAGCCAAGCCGTTTACGTTTGCGCCTCCGATAACGCTTTCGCTCGAAACAGCGCGAGCCGAGGGTGCCGATTTCATCGAGCTGATGCCAGGGTTCGAACGCACGGGCGGGCGCAGCGTGCGCTTCGTGCACGACGATTACCGGACGATCTTCCGCGCCTTCGTCGCCGCGTTCCGCCTGGGCGGCGCGGCCAACGTGACGCCATGAAGATCTACGTCTCGTGCGATATGGAAGGCACCGCCGGCGTCTGCAGCTGGGAGCAGGTCGACGCGCGCAACTACACGCCGGAGTACTCCATCTATCGGCGCTACATGACGGGCGAGGTCCGCGCCGCGATCGAAGGTGCTCGCGCCGCAGGCGCGTCGGAGGTGCTCGTCAACGACTCGCACGGGCCGATGCGCAACCTGCTCTTCGACCAACTCCCCGACGATCTGCGCGTCATCTTCGGCAATCGCAAGCCGTTCTCGATGGTGCAGGGCTTGGACCGCACCTTTGCAGGTGTCTTCTTCACCGGTTACCACGCCGCGATCGGCACCGCAGATGCCACGCTCTGCCATACCTACACCCCTTCGGTGGTGTACGGCGTGCGCGTCAACGGGGTGCGCTGCAGCGAAGCGACGCTGAACGCCGCACTCGCCGGTTACCATGGAGTCCCGGTGCTGCTCGTTACGGGCGATGCCGCAACCATCGCGGAGGTCCGCGAACAGATGCCTTGGGTCACGGGCGTCGTCGTCAAGGAGAGCGTCGGTAACTACGCCGCCGACTCGCTCTCGCCGCAGGCCGCGCAGGAGGCCATCCGCGCGGGTGCGGCCGGCGCAGTGCGCAACGCCGCTGCGGCGCGCCCGTTCGTCTTCGAAGCGCCGATCGCTCTCGAGATCGACCTGGCGCGCGTCGAACAGGCCGATCACATCGAAGTCATCCCTTCGTTCGAGCGCACCGGCAGCCGCTCGGTACGCTTCGTGCACGACGATTACCGTACCGTTTTCAAGGCCTTCGTGGCAGCCTTTCGCATGGGCGCTCTCGCGGACGAGCCGGCGTAAGCTACGTCGCTACGGCTGGTTCCTGCGAACTGCCAAGCGCGGCGGCGATCTCCACTACCTCGGTTTCGGAGATCGCGAGCTTGTTCGCGGCCGCTTCGTAGAGATCGATCGTCTGCCGGCTGATGCCCGCGCCGGCGCGTTCCTCGCGCAGGCGTTTGACTTCTTCGGTCACGCGGTGCGCGAGCTCGCCCGTCACCTCGACGCCCCGTTGCGCGAGGCTCGCCCCGTGCCGCTTGAGCGTCTCCTCGACGAGCGCGACGCCCGAGTGCTTGCCGAAGACCCACGACATCTCCGCACCGACGAGTCGAGCCGGAACCGCTTCGTACATCCGGCGATCGATCAGCATCGCGTGCGTGTGAATGCCGGACTCGTGGGTGAAGACCCGGCTGCCGACGATCGGTTCGTGCGGCTGAAGCGGGATGCCGCTGAGCCGTTCCATGAAACGCGCCAGCTCGCGGAGCTTATGGTACTTGAAGCCGGGAATCTCGACGCCGTAGAGGACGTTGAGCGCGGTCACGAACTCGTGCAGCTTGACGTTGCCGGCCCGTTCGCCGTAACCGTTGGCCGTCACCGAGACGACCTTGAAGCCGCAGGTGACGGCCGTAATCGCATTGATCGTTCCGAGACCGTAATCGTTGTGAAAGTGACAGACCAGCGGCAATCCCGCGGGCATCGCACCGACGATCCGCGAGCAGTACCAGCGCGTGGCCTCGGGAGTCAAGCACCCGACGGTATCCGGCCACGACGGGCGGTCGCCGCCGGCTTCCAGCCCGGCCTTGAAGCACGCGATGAAGTAGTCGACGTCGCCCCGGCTGCCGTCCTCGCCGCCGAACTCGACGCGCGTCGCGCCGCGCGCCTTCGCGTGGCGAATAGCATCGCATTGCAACTTGACGTTGGCGTTGCGGTAGAACTCCAGCGGCAGATCGAGCCACTCGCTCTCGTCGCGCCCCTCCAGCTTCAGCAGCGTCTTGCCGATCTTGTATTTTAGGTGCAAGTCGCTCCCGCTGGTGAAGACGAAGAACGTCACTTCCGCGGGCGAGATGCCGGCTTGCTCCAGCGTATCGGCCGTAATGTCGATATCCGCCGGGGTGCAACGGCACATCACCACGACCTCGACGTCGCCGAGTTCGCCGCGGCGCTTCCCCTGCATCACGAGTTGGAGCGTCTTGCGATCGCCGGAGGAGGCGGCCGGGAACCCGACGCTCATGACGTGCACGCCGATATCGGCCAGGTGCTTGGCGATCTCGTACTTCTGTTCGGGCGTGTAACAGATGCCGGGCATCTGCTCGCCGTCGCGCAGCGTCTCGTCGTACAGGCGTATCTGCGAAGGCTCCGGGAAACGCACGTCTTTCGTGAACTCGCGCGGATCGCGAATCAGGCGCTCGATAGGCTCGCGGAATTCCATGATAGACGACCGTCCCCCGAATGCGGTATGCCGCCAAGACTTCGCCCCGCGATAGGCGCGGCCTGTGCGCAGGCCACCGACGGCAGCGGCGGGTAAGAAGCCTCCGTGGACGACCAGCAACGCCCGATCCTGCCCGCACGCGTGCCGCCCAATCCATACACGAGTTCCTGGAGCGCCGAACGGCCGGCACCGGAGGAGGCGCAGACGCAGCAGCCGGCGGTCGCACCCCCGGAGCACAAGAGCAAGAAAAAGGGCCTGGGCGCCATCGCGGTGGCGGCGGCGGCGCTCTTTGCGAAGTTCAAGGCGCTGCTGTTCTTGCTGCTCAACCTAAAATGGTTCGTCATCGGGCTCAAGGTCTTTTGGTTTGCCGGCTCCTTCTTGTTATCGCTGTGGTTTTACGCGCTCTTCTTCGGCTGGACGTTCGGATTGATCTTCCTGCTCTTGATCGCCGTCCACGAGTTCGGCCATTGGTTTGCGATGCGCTACTACGGCGTACCGAGCAGCCTCCCGTTCTTCATCCCCGGGATGGGCGCGCTCGTGAATATGCGCGGCCGGCCTGCCTCGGCGTTTCACGAATCGCTGATCGCCTTCGCAGGTCCGTTGACCGGAACCGTCGCCTCCGCCGTCTGCGCGTGGATCGGTTTCCAAACCGGCCAACCGTTTTGGCTCGCGGCCGCGTATCTGGGCTTCTTCCTGAATCTGTTCAACCTCGCGCCGGTGATGCCGCTGGACGGCGGGCGCGTGGTCGGATCGATCTCGCCGCGCATCTGGATCGCGGGGCTCGCGCTCTTCCTCGTCGCGATCTTCGTCTTTCGCATCTTTAACCCGCTGATCTGGATCCTCGTGCTGCTGAGCTTGCCGCAAGTCTGGGCCGCGTGGAAAGGCCGCCTGGATCCGCGCTACTACGACATCCCGATCGGGCAGCGCATCGGCGTAACGGCGCTCTATTTCGGGCTTGCGGCGCTCCTGTTCGCCGGAATGCTGCTGACGCACGTCCCCGTAGCGGGCCACCCGATCGCGCAATGAGGGCCGCGCGCTTCGCGCTTGCGGCCCTCGCGGTAGCGTGCGCGCTGCTCTTCGCGCGCCCGCATTCCACGCCCGGGCCGGCGATGCGGGATTTCGAAGCGTACTACGCCGCGGGGCGGACCTGGTCGCACGGCGGCAACCCGTACGGCGTCGCAATCTGGAAGGCCGAGCGCAGGATCCCCGGCGTCGATCCGCATCGCTACGAAGTGCTGCCGTTCGTCGGCCCGCCGGCGACTCTGCCGCTTTGGGGTCTGCTCGCGCGCCTGCCGTTCGCAAGCGCGGTCGCCGTATGGGGCGCCGTCCTGGGCGCCTCGCTCGCCGTCGTCATCCTCGTCACGCTGCGCTTGCTCGATATGCGCGTGACCCCGCTGGCTTTCGGCACGCTGCTCCTCGCCGCACTGGCGTTCGGGCCGGTCACGAGCGGCATCGCACTCGGGCAGGTCGTGCTGCCGGCGTTCGCGAGCGCGTTGCTCGCGCTCGCCTGGCTCGAGCGCAACGCGCTCGCCGCCGGAGCAGCAACCGTCTTCGCCGCGCTGCAGCCGAACGTCGCGCTGGTGCTGCTCGCGCGCCTGCGGCGCCTGCGGTCGTGGCCGGTCTTCGCCGCGGCGTTCCTCGCGTTCGAACTGCTCGCGGCCGCAGCCGGCGGCGGCTTTCGGTCGCTGTGGGCATACCAGCGGCTCCTCGCAGCACAGGGCGCGGCGGAGGCCGGATCGACCATCCAAACGACGCCGTACGCTATCGCGTCGGGCTTCGGCGCCAGCCACGAAGTTGCAACGTTCGTCGCGTTGGCGGCCGGCGTGGCGGCCGTCTTCGCGTGGGCGGCGCTCGTCGTGCGCAAGGAGCGCGGCGCCGGTGCGATCGCGATCACCTGCGCGCTGCTGCCGTTCGTCGTACCGTTCTTTCACGAACAAGATCTCACCGTCGCGTACTTCGCCGCGATCTTCGCAGTCGCGCGCGCCGACGCGCGCCGCTGGCCGATCGCCGCTGCCGGTGCGCTCCTGGTCGCCGTCGACTGGCTCGGCCTCGCGCAGAGGCCGGACGGCGTGCTGCAGACGTTCTTGCTCGCCGTAGGGGCGCTGCTCGCCTACGCGGCGCTGCACCGCGGAGTGCGCCCCGCTGCGTTGGCGGCGCCCCTCGGCGTCCTGGTACTGCTGGCGCTGGCGGGCACCTACGCGCAAGCCCATCCGGCACCGATCTGGCCCGACGCGATGCGCGCGCTCCCGCCGATCGCGCCCGGCACGCCCCTCGCTTCGATCTGGCACGCGGAGCAGCGCGCCACCGGCCTGTTCGCGCCTAACGCGTTTTGGGCGCTGCTCCGCTGCGGCCCGCTCCTCGGGTGCGGGCTGCTCGCCTACTGCTGCTCCACCGCTTCATCGCAGCCTCAGATATCCACGTCCATCATGTTGTCGAACGGGGTGACTTGGTTCGGGTGGAAGTTTCGCAGATCGCGGTTGAAGACGTAGATGTTTTCGGTGCCCGACGTGACGATCGTCGGCACGTCGTGGTCGAGCTGCTCCATCACGATCGCATCGTCCTTATTGCGTTTGGCCTGGTCGTAGTGGGTGTAGAGGGCGCGCATCGCCGCGTCGGCCTTGGCGTTGCACCAGTGCAGGTCGTTCTGGCCGTTGGGTGGGATCTGATTGCAGGCGTATTCGGACGAGAAATCACCGATCGGATCGATGAACCACTGGAAACCGACGACGTCCCAGTTACCTTTGTAGACGATTCCGCCCTCCGCATACGGCGCGAAGAGCAGGCTCGCCGGGTAATGGCGCACGTTTATGCCGACGCCGATCTTCTTCCAGGACTGCCGAATCAGCTCGATCTCTTCGTCAACGTCGGGCGTGCCGGAACTCGTGGCGAAATCCAGCACCAAGCGAACGCCGTTCTTGGCACGGATGCCGTCGCGCCCGCGCTTCCAGCCCGCCGCGTCCAGGATCCGGTTCGCCTTGGCGATGTCGTAGGGGACCATCTTGATCGCCGGGTCGTAATAGGGCGCGATGCTTGGGGCGGGCTCTTCCCGAAGGATGCCGACGCCGTGACCGACCTTCTTGATGAGCTCCGCGCGGTTGGTGGCATATTGCAAGGCCTCGCGCACGGCGAGATCTTTGACGCGCGGGCGGGTCAAATTGAAGTCGAGGTGATCGAAACTGTAGCCCGGCTGCCGCACGTAGGTGAATGGTGCCAGCGCCTTCGCGCGCTGGAAGTAGTTGCCCGACACGAGGGCCCACATATCCAACTCTTTGGCTTCGAGCTCGGTGAGCACGGTGGTGCGATCGGGGACGATCTCAAAGTCGATCTCTTTGAGTTTCGGCTCGCCGCGCCAATAGTACGGATTGCGCACCATCACGACCTTCTGGCCGCGATCCCACGCTTCGTACTTGAAGGGGCCGATGCCGACGGGCAGCGAGTTGTACGCGACGTGGTTGATGTTCGGGTACTTTGCCAGGAGGTGTTTGGGCAGGATGCACGGGTTCGCGCCGGCCGACGAAAAGAACGTCTCGATAAACGGCGAGTAGGGCTTGCTCAAATGGAGCACGACGGTGTATTTGTTCGGTTCGCCGATCTTCTTGATGCGATCCCAGCCCTCGCGACTGATGACGTCGTTGGCTGGGTTTAGGATCGCATGGATCGTCCACACCACGTCGTCGGCGGTAAAGGGCGCGCCGTCCGACCACTTGACGCCCTTGCGCAGATGGTAGGTTATCGTCAAGCCGTCTTTGCTGACGCCACCGTTGGCCTTGCTCGGCACCTCCGTCGCGAGTTCGGGGTAGGGGCGGTTATGCCGGTCCCACTTGATGAGCCAAGCCATCGTGAGCGAGGACATGAATCCCAGCGACTCTTGCTGCCCGAGCAGCGGATTGAGCGTGTTGACGTCCTCGCCCGTCGCGTACCGTAAGACGTGCGGAACCGTCCAGGAGTTGACCCGGTGGCCGGCGGAAGCCGGGCCGCCCGGCCCCCCCGCCGCGTGCGTGCAGGCTGCGAGAGCGACGCACGCCGCAACGAGCGCGACGGGTCGAAAGAATTGCTTCATGCTGCCTCCTAGATGTCGACGTTCATCAGATGTCGACGTTCATCATGTTGTCGAACGGTGAGATGGCGTTGGGGTGGAAGTGCTTGAGATCCTTGTTCCAGACCCAGACGGTATCGGTGCCCATGACGACGATCGTCGGTACGTCCTTATAGAGTTCGCGCATCACGATGCGGTCGTCGGCGTTGCGTTGCCGCTGCGTGAAGTGCGTGTAGAGCGCGCGCATCGCCGCGTCCGCCTTCCGGTTGCACCAGCGAACGTCGTTCTGACCGTTGGGCGGAATGCCGTCGCATGCGTAGATCGGCGAGAAGTCCCCAAGCGGATCGTCGCTCCACTGGAAGTACGAGACGTCGAACTTGCCGCGGTAGATGATGCCGTGATCGGCGTAATCGGCAAACAACAGCGAAGACGGATACTGGCGGATGTCGAAGCGCACGCCGATCTGCTTCCACCAGGCGCGTATCAATTCCATCATGGAGGCGGCTTGCGGATCGGCCGAGTCCAGCGCTACGTTCAGCGAGAGGCGCACGCCGTTCTTCTCGCGCACGCCGTCCGGCCCGCGCTTCCAGCCCGCGCGGTCGAGAATCTGGTTGGCTTTGGCGATGTCGAACGGCACCAGTTTGATGCTCGGGTCGTAATATGGCGCCGACTTCGGTGAGGGCTGCTCCTGCAACGAACCGATGCCCTTGTAGATTTTCGCGATGATCGCCGGGCGGTCGGTGGCGTAGCGCAGAGCTTCGCGCACCGCCCGGTCCTTCAATTTCGGGCTGGAGAGATTGAAGTCGAGGTGGCGGTAGTAGTAGTCCGGCATCACGTACGTCGTGAACGGAAGCAGCGAACGCAGCTGGCCGATCTGCGCCGGCGGCGCGTTGTAGAACATGTCGAGTTCTTTGGCTTCGAGCTGGGTGATGACCGTGTTGGTATCGGGGATGATCTCGAAGTCGATCTCCTTGAGCTTCGGCAAGCCGCGCCAATAGAGCGGATTGCGAACCATGACGACCCTCGAACCCCGGTCCCATTCCTTGTATTTGAACGGCCCGATGCCGACCGGCAACGAGTTGTACGGCACGTGGTTGATGTTCGGGTACTTCGCCAGCAGGTGCTTGGGCAGAATGCACGGATTGCCGCCGGCCGTCGAGAAGAAGTTCTCCACGAACGGCGAGTACGGTTTGCTCATGTGCAGCACGACCGTATACTTGTTGGGTTCGTCGACCTTGCGGATCAAATCCCAGCCGGTCCGGCTCGTGACATTGTTGGCAGGATTCATTATCGCGTGAATCGTCCACACGACGTCGTCGGCCGTAAACGGCGCTCCGTCCGACCACTTGACGCCCTTACGCAGGTGATAGGTTATCGTCAGGCCGTCCTTGCTGACCCCGCCGTCCGCCTTGGTGGGGACCTCCGTCGCGAGTTCGGGATAGGGCCGGTCGTGCTCGTTCCACTTGATTAACCAGGCCATCGTGAGCGAGGACATCAGGCTGAGCGTGGTCTGCTGGTTCAGCAGCGGGTTGAGCGTGCTGAAGTCCTCGCCCGTCGCGTAGCGCAAGACGTGCGGGACCGTCCAGGCGTTCAGCCGCCCGTTCTTGCCTGCGGGGCCCGCGGGGCCCGTGCCGGACCGGCTGCAGCCGGCGGCGGCGATGGCGAGCGTGAGGGCAAGCGCGGCCAGTCGTTTCATCGATTACTCCTACTCCCGTGGGGGTTATCCTCGATCATCGCGGCGGGGTCTAGGCCGTTTTTCGCGCAGAACTCGCGATACGCGCTCGGCGCAATCTCCGAAGGCTTGATCTCGCTGCGCCCGCCCCAAAAGACGTTGGTATACGCAAACGGGATGCCCTCATCGCGCAGGTGATCGTCGATGGCCGTCTTATGCGCCAATACGACGTTCTTATCCAAGCCGTGCGCGACGGCCATAATGTTGACGTTGCGAAACTCCGGACCGCCCTCGCGCCAGTACGCATGCGTGATGATATGGTGGCGGCCCACCTCGCGTCCGGCGTCGAGCTCGCGGCCCGGCGGGACGGCCCAGTGAAAGAGCGCGTTGTAGCGCGTTACGCGTTCGTCGTTCGACGTTTTCTTGACGTGCTCGAGAAACGTCGAGAAGCGGCCGATCACGCTGCGTGCATTGAGCGAACGCGCCACCTCGAAAAACGCCGGCAGATCGACGCCGGCTTCCTGCGCGCGTGCGCGCCACAGGTCCCGCGAAAGCTCCTCGGGCCGGAATTCGCGCTTGAGGGCACCGAGCACGCGCCAGTCGAGATCGTTCAGCTCGACGACCTTGGTGTCGAGCGGCTCGGCCAGCACCTCGGCGCGGCTACCCGGCTCTATGCCTCGGCGACGCATATGGCCCACGCCGAGCGCAAAGAGTTTCCGGGCCGGCATCAAGCGGAAGCGCTCGGCGCCGACGCGCGCGCGGAGGAACTCCGCGTGCTTGGCGATCGCATACCCCTGCGGCACCTTCAGCGTCGTCCAGAGCCGGTAGGCCGAACCGGGCGTTGCGGGATCCGCCGTGCGGATCACGACGTGTCCCGAAAACGGGTCTTCTTTATACAGGTAGTCGAAGGCGGCGTCGAGCCGCTCGGGCGAGATCTGCCACGCGACGAGCGCGCCCTCCGCCAGGTTCGTCGCCATGAGGGTCTGCCGAACCCGGCGGATCGTTCCCGCGCGCAGCATCGCTTCGACCCGCTCGAGAACGGTCTCCACGGGAATCCCGCAGCGCGCCGCAACCTCGCCGAACGGATCTTCTTGGAAACCGGAGAGGCGATCTTCGGAGATCGCTAGGATGGCGGCGTTGACCGGATCGTTGGTCGCGCTCGGAAGGATGGTTCCAGAAGGCATAGAGCCCGGTATTGGCACCTCGGAACCCGAGTCCCCTACAAATGGCGCCGGACGCGCCGTTGCACCTCGCTACGGCCCTGCGGGCATCAGGTCCGACTCCCCCAGCGCATACGCGTAGGTTTGCTCGGCTTGCCGCAGAGCGTAGACGGCGTTGAGCCGGTCGGTCTCGGCTTGCGTCAGACCCACTTGCGCGTTGAGCAAGAGCGGCAGTGTCGTAACGCCGGCCCTGTACTGCGCCTGCGTCGCCTTCAACACCTCCTGCGCCGTGTTGAGCTCGGCCTGCGTCTCGCCGAGCGCCGCCTGTGCCGAAACCAGACCGACGAGTGCCTGGCGCACGCCGAGCTGGATGCCGAGTTTGGCCGAACGGAGCTGCGCCTCCGCCGTATCCAGTACCGCGGCCGCTTGTGCGACGTACGCTGCAGTAACGCCCTGGTCGAAGATCGGAAGGGAGATCTGCGCGCCGATGGAGTTCGCGTTCAAAAATTGCGTGCCGTTAACGGGGTTGGTCGAGTTCGCGCCGGTGCTCGCGGTCGCGGTCAGCACCGGAAAGCGCCCCAGACGCTGCGCTTGCAGCGTATATTGGTCGGCCTCGACGGTCCGTTCGGCCGCAAGATAATCCGGCCGCAGCGCGAGCGCTCGTTTCAACGCCGTTCGGTACGGCAAGACCGGCGCTTGCAGCAGAGTCGCGGCCCGATCGGCCGGCGTATCGTCGACCGGGCGAATGCGCGTATCGGCGTCGAGCCCGAGGACGTTGGCAAATGCCGCGAGGGACGAAAGTTCCGCTCCTTGCGCTTTCACGAGCGCGACGCGCGCTTGCGCGGTCGGCAGCTCCGCCGTCATGAGATCCGCCGGCGCGGTCGTTCCGGCGCGAATCTGCGCGCGCACCAAGTTCTCCTGCACTTCGTTCTGGTGCACGACCTGCACGGCTAGGCTCGTCGCCCGTTCGGCTTGCAGCGCGCTGTAGTATGCTTGCGCGACGTCGTAGGCGAGCGTCTGAAGCTCGCGCTCGTAGGTGTCGGCCGCGCCGCTCTCCGTCGCCTTTGCCGAATGGATCTCCGCAATCACCTTGCCGCCGTCGTAGATGAGTTGCCTGACGTTCAGCGAGATGCCCTTGGAGACGAAGGCCCGCTGGCCCGAGCGGAAGGAGGAGCCGCCAAAGACGAGCGCGCCGCCCGTTCGCGTTATCGACGCCTGACCCGTAACGCTCGGAAAGATCGCCGACTTAGCAAGGTTGACGGGCACTTTGGCGAGCCGGTAGTTCGCACGCGCCGCCGCAAGCACGGGCGACGACGCCGCGGCGATCGCCAACGACTGCGCGAGCGTGACGCGCGGCGGTATCCCCGGCCGCACTTTCGTCGCCGATACGCTCGGCGCCGGCCTACCGTATGCAGGATACGGCAGCGGCGATGATGCGCTCGGGATCGGCGTCGGCGTCGCGACGGGCGCCGGCAGCGTTCGCGCGGAGGCGACTTGCGCACTCAGAGCCGCGAGCGCGGCGGCCGCGATCGCCGCGCCGAAGAATCGATACGGTCTCACGGTTTCGCTTTGCGACCTCCGTTGACGGCTACCGTGCTGCCGTTTTGCAGCGCGTCTGGCCGCGTCGTGATGACGAGGGTTCCGGGCACGATTTTCGGACTGCGAACTTCGGAGAGCGTGCCGGTTTGCAGGCCGACGGAGACGGGGACCTGTTCGGCTTTGCCCGCACGAACGATGAAGACGCTGGTCCCCGCGTCGCTCTGGGACAGGGCCGAACGCGGAACCACGACGGCACCATCGTGTCGCGCCGTCTGGATCGTGACCGAAACCAGCATACCGCCACGCAGCAGATTACCGGGATTGGGCTGCAGGATGCGCGCCAGATAGGAGAGCGTGCCCTGCGTCGGTACGGCGTTGACCGCAGCGATGCGGGCCGCAAACGTTCGCCGGCCGAGCGAGGTGGTGTCGAACGTTACCGGCGTTCCCGCATGCACGAACGAGAGATCTCGATCCGGTACGTTCACGTTTACCCAAACTCGGTCGATCTTCGACACCTGGAGTACCGGAGTAGCGGGGCCCGCCATCGCTCCGGGGTCCATGTAGCGCGCGGTGACGATGCCGGTAAACGGAGCGTAGAGCGCGGTCTGCGCGATTTGAGTGCGCAGCGTAGCGGCTTGCGCCTGCGCCGATTGCACCGCGGCGCGATCCGCCGCCGCGTTGGCGCTCGATACGCCGGTGCTCTGGCGGTTTGCGAGGGCGCTGCTGTACTGGCTCTGCGCCGCGACGTAGGCCGAACGCGACTGTTCGAGTTGCAACTGCGAAACGTATCCCTGCTTGAAGAGCTGCGCGTTTTGATCGTAGGTGAGCTTGGCACTAGCCAGCGCGGCCTTGGCCGACTCGACCGCGGCAGAGGTCTGCGAGCGCGTGATGGGCACGCTCAGCGTGGAGCTCCGCGCGCGTGCCGCAGCTTGCGCGACGAGCGTTTGGTCCTGCGCGAGTTCCGCGCGAAACGTAGAGTCGTCGACCTTCGCGAGCAACTGGCCGCGCGCAACCGCGTCGCCGACGTTCGCATAGATCCCGACGATCGGCCCGGACTGCTGAAACGAGAGCGTCGACTCCTCGAGCGGCGCGATCTGACCGTCGAGCGTAGTATAGGTGGCGATGTTGCGCCGCTGCGCGGCGGCGACGTCCACGTTGAGCGCGGCCGGGCCGCGTTGCGATGCCCCGTGGGCACATCCGGCCAGCCCGGCGGCGGCGGCGAACGTAAATACGATCGCCAAGCGGTGATGCTGCATGGTACTCCTGTATGTGATCGAGGACGGCGTAACGTTCCTTGGTTACTACGGCGCACCGGCCGGTTTGATTCAAGTACTAGGGCCCAAACCTTAAAACCACCTGGTACTCCGACAGTCTCCTAGGGGAGCGCGGGCGCCGGCGACGTATTCTGTGGTGCCATGAGTGCGAAACTCGATATCGGTCGGACCTACAGCAGGCAGAGCCGCGTAGAGGAGTGGATGACGGCGGAAAAAGCCGGGAACAAAGGGGTCGACGTGTTGTCTACTCCGATGCTCGTCCAACTCGTCGAAGATGCTGCGATAGCGTGCGTCGCCCCCGTGCTCGAAGAGGGGCAGATTACCCTGGGAACCCACGTGGACCTCGAGCACCACAGGCCGGTGCCGGTCGGATTCATCGTCAGAACCGAAGTCGAGGTCGTCCTGGTGGACGGCCCGCGGATCAGTTTCGCCGTCCAAGTTTTCGACGAACAGGAGCCCGTAGCCGAGGGAACACACGAGCGCTACGTGATGGACCGGGCAAAATTTATCGCCAGGCTGCAGGATAAGCTCGCGTAATCCTGCCTCCGCGGGTTATACTGCAGGGGGGGCAATCTGCTCTCCCCGAAGGATTACAAAGGACTGTCTTTGGGTACCTTGTGGGCGGAACCCGAGCGCAGCTCGGCTCGCTATCGAGGTGCTCCCGGCGCGTCCGGGGGAGCCTAGGCAGCTGAGGTATCATTCTAATTAGGAGGAAACATTGAAACGACTGAGCACCGGAGTCCTAGCCGTGCTGTTCGCAGCCGGCCTCGGACTTAACGCGGTCGCCGCTCCGTCGAATCCCGCGTCGCATGGCAACGTTGGACCCAACGCGATAGCCCAGGACTCGACGGTCACGACGACTTCGATGGCCCCGCCGGCGGACTTCGGTTCCCCGCCGTCGGGCCAAATCCCGATCCTCTACAACGACCACCACGTCTACACCAAGCCCGACACCCTCAAGCAGGGTCGCGTTCTAGCGGCGCTGGTCAAGAACGGAACGATCTTGATCCCGTTGCGCGCGATGTTCGAGCAGATGGGTGCCACCGTCAAATACGACGCGGCTTCCAAGACGGTCGACGTAAGCAAGCCCGGCGCCGACGTCCAAGTGACCGTCGGAAAGCCGGAGGTCACGATCAACGGCGAGTCACGTCCTCTCGACGTCCCGCCCGAGATCTACCAGGGCCACGTCGTCGTCCCGGTCCGCGTCATCTCCGAAGGCATGGGCGCCTACGTCGAGTGGGTTCCCGACCAGCGCGTCGTCGTGGTGCGGTACATCGTGCCGACCCCGATGCCGACGGCACCGCCGCCGCCGCCAACGCCGATGCCGACCATGGCTCCGACGCCGACTCCGGCTCCGCCGGCTCCGACGCCGTACATGGACCGCTTCGTCGCGGGTGATTACATCTTCGCGCCCAAGGTCTACAACGAGTTCAGCCCTGGAAACACGGGCAAGCAAGGCGAAGGCATGTCTTACCGCCTCCGCGCCGCCATGGAGTTCAACCTCTTCAACCTCCCCTGGATGTTGGAAGGTGACTACCGGCAGTACAACTACCCGCACAACCAAGGCGTTGCCTCGACCGGCCCCGTGGCGAGCGGCGGCAACATCGGCGCGCAGTGCAGCACGCCGGGTAATCCCGCGTCGGGCGATCCTGGATGCGTCACCGCAATCGGCGGCCAGTTCCAGACCTTCGTTCCGGCGTTCACGGTGCGCGATTACGACTTCGACGGCCGCCTCGGCCTGAAGGTCGCCAATCCCCGCATCTATGTCGGCGTCGGCTACATGGCCCGCTCCGGCAACTACGGCTATCCGCGGCTCCACGGCGTCGGTTTCGGCGCGGAGAAGCTGCCGGATCTCAACCAGCCGTTCTCGGTCTACGGCAGCGTCTGGTACTACCCGAACGTGCGCGGCACGTGCGGCACCGACGTCTGCCCGGGTGGTCCATACACCCTGGCCTACAACATCCTGAAGTACGACATCGGCGGAGCGATCTCGTTCGGCAACAGCCCGGTCTTCCTAGACCTCGGCTTCCTTGGCGACCGCGGTCAGAACAAGTCAAATGCTCCGGTCAGCTTCACGCACAACGGCCCGTACGTGGGCCTCGGTATCAAGTTCTAGTCGCAATCGGCGACCGAATGCCAAAGCCCCCCGGCACTGCCGGGGGGCTTTGGTTTTCGGCCATTCGCGCTAGCCGCTCGGCAGAGCGCTCGGCGTAGCGGTCGGCGACACAGCCGGCGCACCGCTCGGCAGAGCGCTCGGCGCACCGCTCGGCAGAGCGCTCGGCACACCGGTCGGCAACGCAGCAGTCGGCGCACCCGTCGGCGACGTAGCCGGTGCAACCGTCGGCGCAGCGGTCGGCGCGAGCGTCGCGATCGGGGTCGGCTGCGGCGTAAAGCACGGCACCGGTAGGATGTCGACCTGCGGGCTCTCGTTCCCGACCGGCGGCGCGGCCGGCGTCGGCAAGGGAACCGGCGTGAGCCCCGGTCCCGGCGACGGTTTCGAGGAGGCTAGCGGAAAGACCGCAAGCGCGGTCGCGCAAGGTGCCGGGGTCGCGAAGTAGTGCTCGGTAAAACCGTTCTTGATGTAACCGGCCATGAGTTTCCCGAAATAACTCTTGGGCCAGCGGCGCTCGATCTCGTGCATGTCGTTCCAGGCCTTCTCCTGAGCCGATCTCGTGTAGATTTTCTCGTACGCCTGCATCGCCAGAAACCAGGCACGCGGCAGCTGCGGGTCTTGCGGGTACTTGTGCGTCCAGTCTTGCAGCGCTTCGTCGGCGAAGCCTACGGATTGGATGATCCCGGAATCGGTCGTATAGGCGCCCGCTCGAATAAAATCGTCGTGAAAGGTGTTGCCGATCCCTAAGAAGCTCATCTTCATGCGCCCAAAATACTCGTCACCCGGTGCCGAGATGCGCACCATGTGCTGTTGCTCTTGCTGCCATTTGGTGAGCTTGGGCGCCCGCTCGGCGGGTGAGGCAAGGCCCAAGCCGATCGTGCCGGCGGCGACGGCTAGTGCGGTGATGGAGGTCAACGCGCGTTTCAAACTTTTCCCTACAGCCCTTTCTCGCAAGAGGAGATCTTTTGCCGTACAACGTTCTCTACGTGTTGTGGATTCCCTGAAGCGGCCGCGCGAGATCGCGGTCGGTGTGCTGCAACTGCGCGCGCACGATCGCGAGGCGTTCCCGACCGTATGGCCTTCCGTACTGCAGCGCATCGAACGCGCGGCCGCCTGCGGGGCGCGGCTCGTCGTCCTGCCGGAGGGCACGGTGCCCGCCTACGTCATCGGCTACGAGCCCTACGACCCATCCCCAACGGAGCGCGCGATCGAAGAACTCCGAGAGATTGCGCGCCGCACGAGGAGCGTGATCGTCGTCGGCGCCGCGCGGCAAGACGGCGGCCGCCTGTATAACGGCGCGCTCACGATCGATGGCGACGGGTCGGTTGCCGGCTGGGCCGACAAGCAGTTCCTATGGCACTTCGACCGGCAATGGTTCTCGGCGGGCGAGCGGTTGGAACCGATTCGGACGCAGATCGGCACGATCGGCGCGCTGGTCTGCGCCGATGGCCGCATCCCGACCATCGCGCGCACGCTCGTCGATCGCGGCGCCGAGATCCTCGTCATGCCGACCGCCTGGGTTTCGAGCGGCCGCAATCCGAACGACCTCGAAAACGCACAAGCCGATCTGCTCGTGCGCGTACGCGCGAAGGAGAACCGCGTACCGTTCGTCGCAGCGAACAAAACGGGCGTCGAGCGCGGCTGCGTGCTCTATTGCGGCAAGAGCCAGATCGTCGCGGCGGACGGAACGCTTACCGCGCTCGCATCGCAAGACGGCGACGATACGCTCGCGGCCAAGGTGGAACTCGCACGACCCGCCGCGCAGCGAGCGCATCTGCCCGCGCCGTCCTCGCGTACGGCCTGCGCGCGCTCGATCCGCATCGCCATCTCGGCGATCGCACCCACCGCCGCAACGCCCGAACGGTTGCGCATCCTCGAAGTTCAGGCATCGATCGCTCCCGGCGCACCCGACGCGGCGCGCGCCGCCCTCGATGCGCTCGTTCCGACGGCGTTCGTTGACGATGCGGCGATCTTTGATCCCGCAGGACTCGAGGTCTATCGGCGCGCGGGCTACCAACTAGCGGTCTGGGAGACGCGCGCCGCCGCCGCCTGGCGGGACGAGGTGATGCGCGCGCGCGCGCTCGAACTACGCATGTACGTAGTGGCGATCGACATCGAGCGACGACGGGCTTGCGCCGCCGATCCCGACGGTGCGATCGTGTGCGGGACCTTCGACGGTTACGAACTCGCGAGTTTCACGCTCGATCCGTCACGCACCGCACAGACGCACGTCGCACCGGGCACGGACGTACTCGCGGGGCTCGAGCGCGTGCACGATCTAGGAGGCTGTCGGAGTTGAGCCGTTTTCGGATTTGGCGCCGAATTTTGTTCGGAGACGAGGCGCGAAGAAGGAGCGAAGCCGTAGCTTCGTGACTGATGAGCAACGAAGTATTCGGGCAAAAGGCGGCCCAAAGACGGAAACGTGCTTAACTCCGACAGCCTCCTAGCCGAACGGAGGAACTGACGCATGCGCGGATCGTGGCTGCGCGCGCTCGCCGGCGCGACGGCGCTGGCGCTCGCCGGAGCCGCCGCACGCCCGCCGGCGTCTCACCGCTTCGGAACGATCGCGCTGGACGTCACCCGCATGCCGTACATCGCGGGCAGCAGCATTCCCATCGGCCTCCGCAGTTCGAGCGATTCGTACGCACTATCGGTGATCGGCCCTGGAAGCATCGCCGCACACGATTATCTGGCCCCCGCCGCCGCGATGCCGTTCGAGGCGACGATCGTCGCTACGAGCGCGAGTGCCGTGGGGATGGCTGCGCTGCGAATCGTACCCCCGCCCGAAGCCGCGGCTCCGCTTATCGCGGTCGCAACCTACGACGACGGCATCGTCTTGCACGACCCGCGCACGTTCGCGGTCGTCGGCGTCGTGCCGACGCACGGGGCACCAGGCGGCGTCGCATTCGAACGCGACGGCACGATCGACGCGCCGATCACCACGGGCGATTCGCTCGTTTCGATCGCGCGCGCGCCGTGGCGAATCCGAAGGGTCGCAGGCGTCGCCTTCGGTAACGAAGTGCTCGAAGACCCCGCGCTGCACGCCGTCTTCGTGAGCGACCGGGACGCCGGCGGCGGCTACGGCGCGCTCACGCGCATCGCCGGCCGGAAGATTCGCACGACGAGGACCGGCATGACGGCCGAGGGCCTCGCGCTGGATCCGCAGCGCCAGATCGTATACGTCGGCAACGTCAACGATGCGAGCGTCGCTGCCGTCGACGCGCGGACGATGCGGATCCTCCGACGATATCGCAGCGTGCCGCGCACCTTCGGACTGGCACTCGACACCGCGGCGCAGCGGCTCTTCGTCGCGTCGAACACGAGCCCGTCGATGCGCGACGGCGGCGGCTACGTCGCCGCGATCGACGTAGGTTCGCCGCAGGGGCGCATCGTCGCGCGAAGCGCCCGCATGACGCTTCCGCTCGGCATTGCCTTCGACCCGCGCACGCATTCCGTCTTCGTCACGGACGAAGGTGCCAATCTCGTCTACGTCCTCGACGCGAGGACGCTGCGCGCGACGCACGCGCCGCTGCGCACCTGTTCGACGCCGTGGCTGCCGCACTTCGACGCACGCAGCAACCGCCTCTACGTTCCGTGCGCCCGGGCAAACGAGGTCGACGTCTTCAATGTCGCCACCCTGACCCGCGTGCGCGGCGCGCCTTTCCGCACCGGCGGCTTTCCGCTCGACGTCGCCGTCGGGAACTAAGGATCCGTGTCCGAACGTATTTCGGGCATGACGACGCTGCGCTGCGCCGCGTTCTTCTTTTTCGTCGCCGCTTGGCTCGGCGGCGCACGCGCCGGGGCGTCGCCGCTGCCAAAGGCACCGCTGCCGGCCGCCCCTTTCCCGAAGATCGTGACCGACGCGCCAACGATCTCGTTCGTAGCGCCGGGCGTTACCTACGGCTTCTACGAGATGGTCACCGCCGACGGGCCGCTCGCGGTTCGCGTGGTCGCCGTCGACCTGCACGACCCGAGCGTCTCTCTGCAAACGGCACTCGCCTCCAACGAGCTGACCTCGAACGGCGAAACCGTCTCCGCTATGGCGCAGCGCACCGGCGCGGTCGCCGGCATCAACGGCGACTATTTCGATATCGGCGCAACCAATCAACCGACCAATATTCTCGTCGAGAACGGGAGCCTGCTGCATCTGCCCCGGCCTCGATACGCGCTTGCGGTAACGGCTCGGCGCACCGTCCTCTTCAAGCAGTTCACCTTCGGCGCAAGCCTACAACTCCCGGACGGCACCTACGCCCAACTCGACGGCGTCAACGCACTGCCTCCTCCCGAGGACGGCACCGCGATATTAACGCCTGAGTTCGGCCCGGTCGCACCGGAACAGAATCTTACGCTTGCCGCGCTTGAGCCGCTCGGCGGAACGCCGCCGTTCGCGCGCTATCGCGTGACCGGCATCGACGACAACACCGTAACGCAGCCGCCCGGTTACTATCTCGCCGTCGGCCTCGATGCATACGGCACGGTCGGCGCTCTCGGCGCGGGCAGCACCATCGAGGCTGAAGACGATACGACGCCGTCGCTCGCCGGCGTCGTCGCCGCCGTCGGCGGAGGTCCGCTGCTCGTCAAAGACGGGATGCCGTACGACGATCCGGACGGACCGTCGGGCGGCGGGTTCGCGGATCCGATCCCGTGTAGCGGGGCGGCCGTAACGGCCGCCGGCACGCTGCTGCTCTTCGAAGTCGACGGCCGCCAGCCGGCGCTCTCGATCGGCTTGACGCGCCCGCAGTTTGCCGCGCTCATGCTCGCGTTCGGCGCAACCGAGGGAATGGCGTTTGACGGCGGAGGAAGTTCGACGTTGGTCGCGCGCCGTTTGGGCTACGCGGGCGCCGTCTTGCGCAACGCACCCTCCGACGGCAACGAACGCCCCGTCGCCGACGGATTGTTCGTGTACAGCCACGCACCGCTCGGTCCGCCGGCGCGCTTGGCGGTTACGCCGCAGACGATCCGCGCGTTCGTGGGCGCGACGGTTCCGCTGCACGTCGCCACTACCGACGCTGGCGGCCACCTGCTCGCTACGCTCGGCGCTGCACGATTCAGCAGCCGGCCGGCGACGCTCGGGAGCGCAAACGCCACCGCGTTCGTCGCGGGCGCGACACCGGAGACCGGCATCCTGCGCGTCGCGCGCGGCAATCTCTCAACCGAGATTCCCGTGCGCGTCTTCGATGCGGCCGCGCGCGTCGAGATCTTTCCCCATACGCTCGATCTGCCGCCCGGAGGACGCGCGCACCTGGTCGTGCGAGCCTTCGACCGCCGCGGTTATCCGATCGCGCTTCCCGAGCGCGTGGCCTGGAACGCGACCGCGGGACGCGTCAGCGGCGATGGCCTCTTCGTTGCGGGATCGCACGACGCGGTCGTGACCGCGCGCCTCGGAACGAGCGCGGCCGACGCGCACGTCTTCGTCGGCCAGCACGAGCGCCCGTTAGATATTGCCGCACGCGTCCGCTTCGTCACGTATCCGCGCGGCGATCCGGGCGGGCTGGCGCCGGGCACGCCTTGCCCGGAATGCATCGCTCTGCGCTACGATTTCACCGGCGGCGAACGCGCCGCATATATGGCCGGGCCGATCGCGCTCCCCGCCGGAACCATCGGCTTGCGCATGAACGTCCTAGGCGACGGCAACGGCGAAGTTCTGCGCGCGGCGTTCGCGAGTGGGGCGTACGGCCGCGCGCTCGTCACCGTCGCGCGAATCACCTGGACCGGTTGGCGGAGCGTCTCCGTGCGTCTTCCGCCTAGCCTCCAGGGAGCGGCAACGCTGCAGTCGCTGTACGTCGTCAGCAGGTTTGGTGGCGCCCCAGTCGTCGTCGCCGGCAGCATCGCCATTCGCAACGTTCGCACGACCCTGGCAGGCAGCGGTCCCTCTCCCCGGAACTAGTGCGGCGATGAGTTTTGATTCGACGGCTTCGCGCGCGCTCGATACCGCCTCCGCGCGCGGAGCCGCCTATGCCGACATTCGTTTCGAGGTCGCGCGTACCGAGCGCATCGAGGCGCGCAACGGCGTCGTCGCAACGCTCTCGGACTCCACCAGCCGCGGGTATGGAATCCGCGCGCTCGTCGACGGGACGTGGGGCTTTGCGGCCGCCTCCGATACGAGCGACGCCGGATTGGATCGCACCGCGGCACGTGCCGTCGAGATCGCTAAGGCCGGCGCGGCGATCGCCCGCCGCCGGTTCGGCGAAGCACCGCCGAAAGCGTATGCCGACGTCTTCGCCACCCCAGTGCATCGCGATCCTGAAGACGTGCCGCTGAACGATCGCGTCAACCTTCTGCTCGAAGCCGAACGCCTGCTGCACGCCGGTCCCCAGATCGGCGTGGGGCGCGCCTGGATCGATCTATGGCGCACCGACAAGTATTTTTACAGCACGATCGGCTCGAAGATCGAGCAATCGATTCGCCAGACGGGTTGCGGGCTGCAGGCACTCGCCGTCGGCAACGGCGACGTGCAGACGCGAACGTTTCCGGGCGATATCGGGCTCTACGCTTCGGGCGGATGGGAGATCGTCGAACGCGCCGGCCTTCGCGAGAACGCACAGCGCATCGCCGAAGAGGCGGTCGCGCTCCTTTCGGCGCCGCAGGCGCCCAGCGGCGTAACCGATGTCGTCCTAGGCGGCTCGCAGGTCTCCTTGCAGATACACGAATCGTGCGGCCATCCGGCCGAACTCGATCGCGTAATGGGCTGGGAGGCAAATTTCTCCGGCGTCAGTTTCCTAGAACTCGACCAGCTCGACAAGCTGAAATATGGTTCGGAGATCGTCACGATATCGATCGACAACACCATGCCGGGCGGTATGGCGACCGTGGGCTATGACGACGAGGGCAGCCGGAGCGTACGCTCGGATATCGTTCGCGACGGAGTGCTGGTCGGATACGAGATGAGCAACGATACCGCACGGCTCATCGGGCGCGACAGCAATGCATGCGTGCGCGCGGAGAGTTGGGAGTACGTACCCATGATCCGCATGTGCAATTTGAACCTGCGGCCGGGCGAGATACCGTTCGAGCATCTTTTCGACGACGTGCGCGACGGAATCTACATGGAGAGCAACCGCTCGTGGTCCATCGACGATCACCGCCTGAATTTTCAGTTCGGTTGCGAGATCGCGTGGGAGATAAAAAACGGCAAGCGCGGTCGCCTGTTGAAGAATCCCACCTACGGTGGGATCACCCCCGCGTTCTGGAATTCGTGCGACGCGGTCGCCGACGCCGCGTCGTGGGTCGCGTGGGGCACGCCAAACTGCGGCAAAGGGGAACCGATGCAGTCCGGCCGCACGACGCAAGCCGCCTCGCCGGCACGTTTTCGCGGGGTACGCGTGGGAGTGGGCTACGGTGGATAGAGAGCAGCGGGAGGATCTCGCGCGGCGCGTCCTCGCATTCTCCCAGGCCGATCAAACCGAGGTTCTGCTCGTCGACCGCGACGCTTCGCTCTCGCGGTTCACGCACGACGCGATCCATCAGAACGTCGCGAGCGCCGACCTCTCGATCGCCGTTCGCGCGATCGCCGAAGGGCGCACCGGCGTAGCCCGCACCAACGTACTCGACGAGCCGTCGCTGCGCGACGTCGTAGCGCGCGCGCTCGCGATCGCTCGGCACGCACCGGCCGATCCCGAACAGCCCGCACTCCCGGTCGGCGCGCCGCCGCCCGCTCCGGCGGAGGCCTTCGCCGAGGCTACCGCCCGCGCGACGCCCCAGCTTCGCGCGCAGATCTGCGAGGATATCTTCCGCGCCGGCGAAGCCGATGGGCTATGGGCCGCTGGATACGCAGCGACCGAACGCGGCGGCATTACGGTCGCGAACTCGAACGGAGCGCGCGCCTCGTTCGACGGTTCGGATGCCGCCGCAAACGTCAAAATGAACGGCGGCGATTCCAGCGGCTTCGCCGAGGCCTACGACACCGACGTGCGGCGCCTCGACGGGACCCTGCTCGGCGCGATCGCCGCACGCAAGGCCCGCGAATCCGCGCATCCGAGGGATGTCGAACCCGGCCCCTGGACCGTGATCCTCGAACCGGCTGCCTTCGGCGAGCTCTTCTCCTATATCGCCGATCACTTCTCTGCGCTCTCGTTCGACGAGGGCTCGTCGTTCCTCAGCGACGGACTCGGCCGCACGTATCTTGGTGAAAACGTCACGATTTCCGACGACTACGCGCAGCCACTCGCGCCCGGCATGCCCTTCGATTTCGAGGGATTCCCAACCAAACGTCTGGCGCTCGTCGAGCACGGCGTCGCCCGTGCCATCGTCACGGACAGCTACTGGGCGCACAAACTCGGCCGCGAGAACACCGGGCATGCGCTCCCGGCCCCGAACGCGTCGGGACCGCAGGCCCGGAATCTCGTCGTCTCCGCCGGAAGCAAGAACGCCGCGCAACTCGTTGCCGAGACCAAGCGCGGTCTGCTCGTTACCCGCTTCTGGTACATTCGCACCGTCGACCAAAAGAAGGCGATCGTAACCGGCATGACCCGCGACGGAACCTTCCTCATCGAAGATGGAAAGGTGACGGGCGGCGTGCGCAACATGCGCTTCAACCAAAGCATCCTCGAGGCGTTGCGTCATTGCGAGTTTGCAAGCGAGTTGTCTCGGACCGGCGGCTACTCCTATTCGATCGTCGTCCCCGCGGTGAAGATCGAGAACTTCACGTTCAGCAGCGGAACGGGATTCTAACGCGTTATACGCGTTATACGCGGGCCCGGTAGCGTATCGCGAGCCCGGCGGCACCCGCAAGAAAGATTGCCACGCCGATCCAGAGCACGAAGAACGATGGCGCCGAGACGGCGACTATCGCGGGATAGGAGGCGACCTTCGCGGTCAGGTTGAGACCGCCGATCGACCGGCTGGAGCCGTCGGCGACGATGCCGATGCCGCCGGGTAAAACCTGGTCCCCGCTCGTCGAGACGGCGAAGAGCACCGCCGGTAGACCATCGAGCGGCGGGCTCGCGTGCAGTTGCGCCGCCTGCTGCGCGGAGAACAGCACGGCCTTGACTTGCCGTGCCGCCGCCGGCACGGCAAAGCTATCGAACGGCACCGTCATTCCGGCGATCGTCGTCGACTGCGCCATCAGCAGAACCGGCGACAAGAAGACGCTGTTGGCCGGTTGCGTGATCGTGAGATGGTTGCCGCGCGCGTCGCGCACGCTGACGTGAACCACCGGTCGCGGGCGTTGCCGAAGGATGAAGCCTCCAACGTAGCGGCGACGATTCGGCGGGATCGCTATCTGCGCCGCGCCCGCGCGGCGCAGATCCACCGTTACGCTGCCCGTGCCGGCGCCATCAGATTGCAGGAACGGAAAGACGAGCGAGCCGCCGAGATCCGCGTCGTGGACGGTCGAGCCGGGCGCACCGATCACCGTATGCGGTCCGGGTCCGAGCAGACCGCTGGCGATGCCTGCAAACGCAACGACGCCGGCGCCCAGCAGCAGCACCGCCGCCGCACCGGTGAGGCCGGGCCGGGAGCGCCGAAGCGCCTGCATCCGAAAGAGCGCGTACGCGATCGCCGCCGCAACGATCGCGTTGTACCAGCCATACTGGTAGACGGGCCTTCCCGGCCAGATATCCTGGACGGCGACCATAACGACAGCGGCCGCCGCCGCGAAGAACAACGAGCCCACGAACTACTTTCTCCGCAGGAGCGGCCGAACGGCTGCGACCATCTGGTCGTAGGTGAGCGGCCCGTCGAAGCCGCGTTCGACGATGCCGGCCGGATCGATGACGATCGTGGTCGGCAGACCCAGGGCCGCATAGACGCGTCCGTACTGCTGATCTTCGTCCAGCAATACGGGAAAGTGGATGCCGAGCGAATCTGCAAAGGCTCGCGCCCGGCGTGCGGATTCGCCCTGATTGACGCCCAGCACGACCACGTTGCGCGATCTGTAGGCCGCGTAAAAGCGCTGGAGATCCGGCATCTCGAGGCGGCACGGCGGACACCACGAAGCCCAAAGATTCATGAAAACGATGTGCCCGCGATACTGCGCCAACGAGCCTTGCTTGCCATCGAGCGAGCGCACCTCGAAGCTCGGAGCTCTATGGCCGGCAAGCGCAGCCGGGCCCGCAGCATGGGGTGGGCCATTACGAAAATAGCCTGCCACGACGATCGCCGCCACCAGCAAGCCGACCGCCCAGTATATCCATGTGAGGCGTTTGGTCACCAATCTCCTAATCGGCGCTACCTAGGCCACTCACCTTCTTTGCGCCACGAGCACCGTAGGTAAGCCCCCTCGTGCGGCGAAACCGCGATGCCGTGCCGGCTCAGATCCTCGACGGTCGCGCTATCGCCAACGATTTGCGCGCCGAACTCACCGCCCGCAGCGCGGCGTTGCGCGTGCTTGGGATCCATCCGCGGCTAGCGGTGGTACTGGTCGGTAAGGACGTATCCTCGCTTGCCTACGTTCGTAACCTCGTCAAGACCGGCGAGCGAGTCGGCATCGCGATACAAATCGACGAGCTGCGCGAGGACGCGACGGCGTCGCAAGTTCGCGCGCATCTGGAACGCCTCCAGGACGATCGTGCCGTGCACGGCGTCATCCTCCAGCAACCGCTGCCTCCCCATCTCTCGATCCGCAACGTCGCCGACGCGATGCCGATCGGGAAGGACGTCGACGGAACGCATCCCGCGAACCAAGGGAACTTGGCATTCGGCAGCGGCGCGGAGTTCGTGCCGGCGACGCCCGCCGCCGTCATGCTGTTGTTGGAACGCAGTCCGCACTGGCCGTTGCGCGGCCGCCGAGCGGTGATGATCGGCCGCTCGATCGTCGTGGGCGCGCCGGTCGCCATGCTGATGCTCGCCCACGATGCAACGGTCACCATCCTGCACAAAGAGTCGGTGGATCTGCAGCCCTACGTTCGCTTGGCCGAGGTGGTGGTGACGGCCACCGGCGTTCCGGGGTTGATCGGCGGAGCCGACATCGCTCCGGGCGCGACGGTCATCGACGTCGGAACGACCGTGGTCGGGGGCACGCTGCGCGGCGACGTGGATTTCGCTTCGGCCGTTGCGGTCGCCGGCGCGATCACGCCCGTGCCGGGTGGGGTCGGCCCGCTCACCAACGTCGCGCTGCTGCGCAACGTTATCGAGGCGGCTTCCCGCTCTGACGGCCTTCGTCCAGGAATCGCCCAAGCGCAGCCGCAAGAATGATGCGAATGTACGACGACCTCTCAGCCTATCTGGAAGCGGCGCATCCGGAGCCGGATCCGTTGCTGCTGGAGCTCGAACAGTACGGCCGCAAAGAGGATATCCCCGGCGTGACGCGCCCGGTCGGCCGGCTCCTCTCGGTGCTGGTTCACTGCATGCAGGCCAACCGCATCCTCGAGATCGGCACCGCATACGGGTATGCGACCCTATGGATGGCGCTGGCCCTACCGCCTGCCGGGCGGATATGGAGCTTCGACCCCGACATCGAGCGCACGGAGGTCGCGCGCTCGTATTTCGACCGCGCCGGCATCTCCGATCGCATCGAGATCATCAACCAATCGGCGCTCCCGGTACTGCCAACCTTCCCGCAACGCAATCTGGACATCGTCTTCATCGACGGCGAGAAGACCGAGTACGAAGCCTATCTCGAACTCTGCGCGCCGCTCCTCAAACTCTCGGGACTAATCGTCGTGCACAACGTCTTGCTCGGCGGCCGGGTCGCGCGCAAACCGGCGCGCGGCGACGATGCGGCAGTCGTCGCCATCCGGCGTTTCAACGAGGCCTTCCTGAGCCGTCCCGATCTCGATGCGACGATCATTCCGCTGGGCGGCGGAACGGGTATCGGGGCTCGCAAACGGTGAATCCGCCGGCCGCGGCGGAGTTCAAGAACGCCATGCGCCGCGTGCCCACCGGCGTAACCGTCGTGACCAGCCTGCGCGAGCGCGAGCCCCGCGGCGCGACCGTAAGTGCGTTCGCCGGCGTCTCCGCCGACCCGCCGACCGTGCTGATCTGCGTCAACCGCGAAGCGCGAACCTACCTCTTCATAGCGGCGTCGAAGATCTTTTGCGTCAACGTCTTGAGCTTAAATCAGCGCGACCTGGCCGAACGCTTCTCCGGGAAGCTGCAGGACGATCAATTCGACGGCATAGCCTACCGCACCGAGGCGACCGGCGCGGCCGTTCTCGATGGAACGATCGCGTATTTCGACTGCGAGGTGGTTGAAGAGCTGCGCGCCGGCTCGCATTCGATCTTCGTCGGACGCGTACTCGCGTGTTCCGGGTACGCCGAAAGCCCGCTCGGATACTTCGACGGCGCGTTCCACGACTTTCAGGTTCGCGGTTAGGAGATGGTCCTGGAGCACTTTGCGGTCGGTCCGCTCGCTTGCAACTGCACGATCGTCGCCGATGAGCGCAGCGGCGAAGCTCTCGTCGTGGATGGCGGCGACGGCATCGACGAAGTCGTCAGGCGCCTAGCCGCCCGCGGCCTGCGCGCGACGCACCTCTTGCACACGCACGCCCACATCGACCATATCGGCGACCTCGGTCGCCTGCGCGAGCGCACGGGCGCGCGTGGTTTCCTGCACCCGGCCGACCTGCCGCTCTATCGTACGCTCGCGCTGCAGGCGAGCTGGATCGGCTTGGCTGCGGCCCCCGCGGTCGTGGATCTCGACGGCGAGCTCCACGACGGTGACGTGCTGCGCCTGGGCGACGGACGCATCTCCGTGCTCCACACTCCGGGCCATACCCCCGGCAGCGTCTGTTTCGAAGTCGCCGGCGGATCGACGACGACGATTCTTTCCGGCGACACACTCTTCGCGGGCTCCATCGGGCGATGGGATCTCGGCGGCACGTCGATGCAGGATATCGTGTCGTCGATCCAGCGCAAACTCATGGGTTACCCCGACGACGCGCCGGTGATCCCGGGGCACGGCCCCTCCACGACCATCGGCACCGAACGGCGCACCAACCCCTATCTGCTCGGCAGCTAGTCCTGTGACCCGCCGGCTACAGCACGTCGGCAAGAAAGGTCGAAGATGCTAGGCTTAATCCTTATAGCCGTACTGGCGATACCCGCCCTGTTATGCTGGCTGATACTGCGGTCACGCGAGCGACGGGATAACGCCGATGACGACTTTGACGGCACGTACGATCGCGCGCCGCTGAACCCGGTACCGCTCCGCGAGTACACGGTAACCGGTGAGATGGAGTTCCCAAATCCACCGCCCGGCTATACGTCTCCAGATCCGCCAAGAGATTGAAGGGCGGCGCCCGAGTCTCGCTACTCGGGTGCCGCGTACGATAACGCGGCGAATCAGTGCAGTTGGATGACGATCCTGCCGTCGCGAGCGGGAGCAGGCGGCGTAGGCGATTGTTGCGCGGGCGCGGCGCTCCGCGGCGCCGGCATGGCGGCGTAGTCAGGTATCGCACCCGAAGCAACCTTGCGGCGGTAATCGTCGATCGCTACGTGCAGCGCTTCGAGCGCACGCTGCGGATAATCTTTCTTCTTCTCGGGATACCCTCCCAGCTCGTCTTCGATCTCGCGCTCGCTCAGGCGCGCCGCTTCGTCGATGGTCTTCCCCCGGACGAGGTCCACGACCAAACTGCACGTTGCGGTACCGAATCCACAGCCGGTCGTAAAATACGAGATATCCTCGACGATCGCTCCCGGTCCGACCTTCAGGAAGAAATTATACATATCGCCGCACGAATCGCTGAAATATTCACCGCTGGCGGTCGGATGGTCCATGGTGCGGAAACCCGTGCGGTCCTCGACTAAACGCTGAAATTTCGGGAAATCCAAGGTTTTAAATCCTTCTCAAAGATACCGCATTAGGGACGAACCGGATCCACTTGGAGTTCGAAACGGCACCGGTCGCCGCCGGCTGCGAGCGAGTCGGTCTGCACGTGCCGGCCGCCGATCGTCCGATCGATGACGTTGTGAATCACCGAGCACACTTCGGGATTCTCCTTGGCGACCTCGGAGTACGGGCAGTTGTGCTCTTGCAGTGCGAAGCCGCCGTCGATCGAATCGTACTCGGCTACGACCCCCTGCTCGCGCAGCATGACGGCGAGCTGCGCGACCTTCCCTTCGGCGTCGGGCGCCGTCATGCGGTCGCGCGCCTTCTCGGTCGCGCGCTTGGCGATGCCGTCGAAGACGTCGCCGACCGCCTCCGGTCCGAAACGTTCGCGCACCTCGCGCAGCACCGCGCCGAGCATCTTGTCGTACTGCTGCGGAAAGATCTTCTCGGCGTCGGGCGTTAGCGAAAACTCGTAGGTCGGCTTGGTCGGTCCCCGCCGGACCGAGCGCTCGACGACGAGACCGTCGCGCTCGAGCACGACCAACTGCTGGCGAATCGCGTTGGGCGAAAGGCCGAAAACCTTGGCAAGCTCCACCGCGGAGGCCGTACGGCACTGGCGCAGCTCCGCCACGATCTTTCCGCGGGTCGTCTGGAAGAAACGGTCTGCTTGCATATCTAACCCGATACTACCACGGAAACACTAGATAGTCCAGGTTTTCCTTGACTTTCCGCCGCCGCATCCGATAGGATAGACGTGCGCCCACCCTGCAACACCGAAACGTCACCCCACATTCAAAGGAGCCAGCGTGTCCGAGCCGGGACTTCGCATCCACGATCTGCGCGCGAGCGTCGCGGGCAACGATATTCTGAAGGGCATCGACTTGACGGTCGAGCCCGGCAAGGTTCACGCCTTGATGGGCCCCAACGGCAGCGGCAAATCGACGCTCGCCTTCTCGCTCAGCGGTCATCCCGGTTACGTGGTTACGGGCGGTACGGCGACGCTCGACGGCGAGAACCTCCTCGACCTTCTGCCCGATAAACGCGCCAAAGCCGGCCTCTTCCTCTCGTTTCAGTATCCCGCCGCGATCCCGGGCGTCAAGGTGGCGAACTTTCTGTACGCCGCACGCCAAGCCGTTCGCCCCGGCGATCTGACGCCCGCGAAGTTTCGCGCGCTGCTCGTCGAGAAGATGGAACTGCTCGATATGGACCCGACGTTTTTGGGCCGCTACCTGAACGACGGCTTCTCCGGCGGCGAGAAAAAGCGTCTGGAGATGCTCCAGCTCGCAGTGCTCGCACCGCGTTACGCCATTCTCGACGAGACCGACTCCGGGCTCGACGTCGATGCGCTTCGAGCCGTCGGCGAATCTGTGAGAGCGATGCGCGACTCCGACGAAGGCCGCGCGACCGGCTTCCTCATCATCACGCATTACCCGCGCATCCTCCATCACGTCAAGCCCGACGCCGTTCACGTGATGGTCGGCGGCCGCATCGTCAAGCAGGGCGGCGCGGATCTCGCCGAACTGATCGAACGCGATGGCTACGACAAGATTCGCGAAGAGATCGAAGCGATTGCCTAGCTCGCTCGCGGCGCCCGTCCTTGGGATCGTTCCCGAGAACGCAGAGGCGCTCGTCCAACGTTTCGAAACGTCGCCGCTCTTGCGCGCGGCGCGAAGCGAGGCGCTCGCTGCGTACTTCGCGCTGGCCTCCGGCCGCGCTCCGGCCGGCCGCTATTGGAAGGTCGACCTCGATGCTTTGGACCTCTCGCGGGTCGAGGTGCGCGCCGAAACCACGCCTCCGCGCATCGCTGCCACGCTCTCGCGTGGCGCGATTGCATGCGACCTGGCGACCGCTCGGCGCGCGCACCCCCAACTCCTCGAGCGCGCGCTCGGGACGGCGGTCGACGCGCGAACGAGAAAGTTCGCGTCGCTCGCAAACGCGTTCGGCAATACCGGTGCGTTCGTGTACGTTCCCGCCGGCGTCTCCGTCGACAACCCGATCGAGATCGCATACGCTGCCGGCGAGATCGCGCTCTTCCCGCACACGATCGTGCTGGCCGAAGCAGGCGCCCGCTGCACGGTGATCTGCACGCTCGAGGGCGGCGCTGAAGGCTCGTTCGTCTGCGGCATCGATGAGATCGTTACCGGCGAACGTGCGAGCGTCTCGTTTGCTTCCGTGCAGATGCTGGCACTCGGCGCGCGTTCGCTTTTCACGCGCGCCGCCCGGCCGGGCAAGGATGCGCACCTCGCCTGGGCGATCGCCGAACTGGGCGCTGATCTGTGCGCGAGCACGGTCGAGATCGAGATCGAGCAGACCGGCGTCGACGCGCAGATCGCCGCCGTCTTCTGCCCGAGCGGCGACCAGCACGTCGACCTCGTCTCGTCAGTCGATCACAGGGTCGGCCAGGCTCGCTCGGAGACGATCGTGAGATCGGCCGCGACCGGAAGCGGGCAGGCGCGCTACCTCGGCAACATCAACATCGCCGCGCACGCGCAAGGCAGCAACGCATCGCTGCGCGACGACGCGCTGCTCCTCTCGAAAAAAGCGCACGTCGATTCGGTCCCGGCACTCGAGATCGCCGCCAACGACGTCAAAGCCTACCACGGCGCTACCGTAGGAGCGCTCGACGAAGAGCAGATCTTCTATATGACCAGCCGCGGCATCGAGCGCGACGAGGCCGAGCGCATGATCGTGCTCGGATTCTTCGAACCGGTCATCGACCGCTTCCCCACGCGAGAGTTGCGCGAGCGGATACGCGCGGCGCTTCAAGCAAAGGTGGGCTAACGTGCGCGCCTGCGTTGCAGACGACGCCTCGAAGCTCGCGCGCATCGTCGACGATTTCCCGATCCTGCGCGAGCGCACGGTGCGGGGCCGGCGCCTGGTCTATCTAGACTCCGCCGCCACCTCCCAAAAACCCCAGTGCGTGATCGACGCGTTGGTGACGTACTATTCCACCTACAACGCCAACATCCACCGCGGCGTCTACGAGATCGCCGAGCGCGCGACCGATGCCTTCGAAGGCGCTCGGGGAAAAGTTGCGCGTTTCGTCAACGCCAATCCGCGCGAACTGGTGTGGACGCGCAACACGACCGAAGCCATCAATCTGGTCGCCCATTCGTGGGGCGGCGCGAACATCAAGCCGGGAGACGTCATTCTCGTCACACAGTTGGAACACCATTCCAACCTCGTGCCGTGGCAGGAGCTGGCAGCGCGAACTGGCGCGCGCCTAACCTACGTACCGGTCGACGACCGTGGCTTGCACGTCCTCGACGACCTGGACGATCTGTTGGACGGCGTCAAACTCGTTGCGCTCTCGCACGTGAGCAACACGCTCGGAACGATCGCGCCGCTCGACATCATCGTGCCCAGAGCCCACGCGGCCGGCGCGGTCGTGTTGGTCGACGGAGCGCAGGCGGCACCGAACATGCCGGTCGACGTAAAGGCGCTCGACGTCGATTTCTACGCGTTCAGCGGTCACAAGATGTGCGCGCCGACCGGCATCGGCGCGCTTTACGGTAAACGCGCCCTACTCGAAGCGATGCCTCCCTTCCTCACCGGGGGAGATATGATCCGGACGGTGACCTACGACGGCGCGACCTATAACGATCTGCCATGGAAATTCGAGGCCGGAACCAGCAACATTGCCGGAGCGATCGGGTTCGGCGCGGCCGTTGAGTACCTCTCGCAGATCGGCATGGAATGGGTTCGCGAACACGAACGTTCGCTTGTGAGCTACGCATTCGAACGTTTGCGCGAACTCGAGCCTCGGGGGCTGGTGGTCTACGGACCGCGCGACCCCGACCTCGTCGCCGACGTTATCTCGTTTAACTACGCGGACATTCATCCGCACGACCTCGCTTCGATCCTCGATGGCGAAGGGGTCTGCATCCGGGCCGGTCACCACTGCACGATGCCGCTCATGGAGAAGATGGGCTGGCCCGCAACCGCGCGCGCGTCATTCTATATTTACAACACGCGGCAGGACGTCGACGCGCTGATCGACGCCCTCGGAAAAGCGGCAGCGATATTCAAGATCGACCGGGCCGGCGCGGCCGGTGCTCTCGGCGGCTAACGCGAAACGCTGGGCACGATGGACGACTTCTACCGTGACTACATCCTCGATCATTACCGCAACCCGCGGAACTTCGGGCATCTCGAACATCCGGACGTCGTCGCGGAGGATACGAATCCGCTCTGCGGAGATCGGATCCGCATGGAGCTTCTGGTCGACGCGAACGGAATCGTCGCCGACGTGCGCTTCTTCGGCAAGGGCTGCGCCATCAGCCAAGCTTCGGCGTCGATGCTCACCGAGACGGTCAAAGGTCGCCCGCTCGCAGACGTCGCGCGCCTGACCAAAGAGGCCGTGCTCGAAAACGTCGGCATCGGCATCAGCCCGGCTCGCCTCAAGTGCGCGATGCTCGGCTTGAAGGTGCTCAAGACCGCGGCCGTCGGCCAACTGGCAAGCTGGCCCGACGAAGATTAGCCGTCCCGCTTTGGCTGGAATTTTCGATAGAATTCCAGCCGATCTATGCGAGAAGCTGATCGAGATCGGCGCGAAAGCGGTCAGCCACGGCCGCTACGCTGCTTTTTCGGCGCCGGATGCCTCGGAAAGCCGCCCCAAAAGCGCCGGGGCGTCTCCGCAGGGCCGGAAGTCGAGAATCCGGGCTCGAAAAGGCCGCCCATATGGGTAGTACCGATCGAAATCGCATGCTGCTGCGTTTGGCCGAACGCTTCGGCATCGACATCGGCGATCTGGAGCCCGCAATCGCATCGCTGCCGGGTTCAGCGTAGGTTGAGAGCGTGGTTCTCCGTCCTGCTCGTTGCCGCACTCACTGCTTGCGGCGGCGGTGGTGGAGGCGTTTCACCGCTGCCGCGCCCAACCAGCCCTCCCGTCACGGTGCCGGCAGTCAGCGTATCGCGCTACATGGCGACGGCGGACCCGACGACGCTCTACGACGAGGGCTGTACTCAAGGTAAAGAAGATGCAAACGCGCTCGTCGTGCTCGATTTCGGTATGCCGGCCTACGACGCCACGAGCGGCCAATACGGCTCGCACACGTTTGCCGCAAACAATCCGTTTGCCTCGATTGCGGCAATCACCTCGGCGGCACAATCGTATCTCGGCGGTTTCTCCGCATGCCGCGTAGGTTCGGAGGCGTTGGCGCTCGCCGTCGGGACGAGCAACTACCCGGGCAGCGACAACCAAGCACAAGGGACGGTAACGTCGCAGCATGGCGCAGCCTGGGCCGGGATGATCGATACGCTCGTAACGTACGTTGAAAATCAGGGCGCGGCGGCGTACGAAACCGTATATGGAGCCGACGATATCGAGCCGGGCTGGGGCCTTGCGCAGTACGCGCGCAACTGGGTTGACGGCTACCATCAGAACGCTACTGCATCGCTCGTTGACTATGGATCGGCCGACAACTGCCCAACCGGTCAAGGCGGCTCGTGCGCGAACGGCTGGACGCAAGACGATGAATACTACGTGGCATTCGGCAGCGGACCCAGCGCGCCGATGCCTGAGATCTATGACACCGGCGGCATTATGGCCGCACAGTGGTACAATATCAGTCTCTACGGCTATCTCAAGTACGGAAAGGCGATCCGATTCTCTGGCCCCATGACGCAGTACGCGGCGTGCGCCTGTGGAAACGGTACGAACTCACCGCAACGTGGATACGAAGAGTTATACGCCGATCTGAACGCCGATTCACGCACTGCCCAAACCCCACCGTACATAACGGACATCACCTGGGAGAACTGAGAGATGCGCATCGCGGGATACGTCATACTGATTGCGAGCTCGCTCTTCCTTATCTTGTTCGTCATGGCCGAAATCGGCGGCGGACATGTTGGCGTACTGCCGTTCTTCATCTCGGTCTTTCTCGGCGCCATGGGATGGAGCTTCGTCAAGTCTGGAAGAGCGATCGTACAAGTACAGGTACCGGCCGGCACAAGCGCGGAGCCGGCGACGGTAGAGATGCCGATGTTCCCAGGGATAGCGATGGCCTTAGCGCAGCAGAACGCACGGGATTGGCGACGCGTGCTGTACGTCGCCGGTGGTTTCATCGTCGTTTTCGCCGTGATCGGCGCGCTGATCGACCTATTGAATGCGGCTCCGGGAGAGGGTACTGTAATGTTAGGCGTCTTCGGGGGCCTCGGGGTGGTGACCGCCGCGATCGTTGCCGGAATCTCGTGGCTCGCGATGCGACTGCCGGTGAAGCGCGACCTGCGCGCCGCACACTACCTGCGAACGACAGGCCCCATGCAGATCGTGGCGATTCCGTTTTCGAGCGGCGTTACGTTGCGGCTGGCCGACCGCGCGTTCCTCCTCAACGGCACCGCTGTGATACGCGCTCTCGGCAGCATCAGCCGGGGAACGGTAGATTACTCTCCGCACGGCCACGTGATCTTAGCGGCGTGGGATAGCCAGGGCCGTAAAGTGTACGGCGCGCCCGGCTATCACGTAGAACTTAGCGTGTGACCAGAGATGTGCGGCAGCGGAGTACGCTTACGATGTCGCTACTTAGGCCACATGGACGAAATTTCGAGAAATGAATCTGCTATTACTTGAAAGTCCGGAGGCGCGGAATGCAGGCTGAGAGTCAGTTTCTCCTCACGAGCGCTGATAATATATTCGTTTACGCCGCCGAGGGCTGCGACGGTCCCTATTACGATCCGGCTCTCAACTCATGCGAGCGCGTGCTCCGGATAATGCGCGGGGAGCGCTGCGGGACCGTTTCGTCATTATATCAGGAGTGGGCGGCGGCATTGCAGTTTCCTTCGTACGCAATAGGGGCTGGTTGGGATTCCTTCCACGAGTGCGTCATAGATCTCGACTGGCCGATTTTTGCATCAGCGGAGCGCATAACGCTCTATCAAACCCATACCTCCCGAGTGCTCTGCCGTGAGCCAGAAGCGCGCTCATCATTCTTCGAGATTATGCGTGTTGCGCCCCAGCGCTTTGTCGATGGGCGCCACCAAGATGCGTTGACGCTAGACTCCCCGCCTCGGGTTGACGCGAGGCTTTCTATTGTCTTTCATTCGATTCCAGAAGAGCTGCCGGCACTAGCCGCACTTCTGCGCGAGCATGAAATCTATGTTACGATTCCGCATGTATAACCCGCCGACGCCTAGCGCTTGTGTGGATGTAGGCATGTATAAGGTGCGGCCGATTGTCGTTTGCTGCCTGAGCGTATTGGTCGGAGGCTCGCAGATCTGAAGTAGAGCGCGCAATGTGGCACGTTCTCACGCTGTCGGGCCAGTAGCGCTACTCCTCGGCGGAGATGTGCGCGGCGTTGAGGACGCCGCGGGTGCGGCCCATATCAAGGCTTGATCGCGGTCTTTGCCGTGATGATGCCGCCCGAGACGGTGAAGGTGATGAAGTACTCGCCCTTCGATGTCGCGAGATCCGCATCGACCTTATAGCTCCCGTCGGCGTTTCGGCGCTGGCTCAGGCTTTGGATGCGCGTGCTGGAACCGATAAATGCGGACTCGGTCGGCGAGCCGCTGGCCAACATCGCTGCGGCGGCCCCCGTGTCGCCGCGTTTTAGAGCATCGATATAACGCTCGACGAGCCGCTCGGCCGGGCCGAGGCTCGCCGGCGCGGTCGTCGATGCCGAACGGGGCACGGTGCGCGGCTCGGGCGCGATCGTCCGCTTGGGAACCGGAGCCGGGCTTGGAGGCTTGGTCGCCCGCGCGTTCACGTGCTTGCGCGTAGGTACGGGACTCGGGCGTGCGCTCGGCAACGGGCTCGGCAGGGGGCTCGGCGACGCGGAGGGCCTTGGGCTGCTGGTGCTGCTTGCCGTTGGATGCGGCGTCGGATGCGGCGTGGGATGCGAGGTGGCGGTGGCGGTAGGGCGCGGAGCGGGGCGCGGCGCCGGAAGCGGCGACGGCGGCCCGGCAGCGGTCGCAGCCGAGGTCGGTTCGACGGTCGGCAGGGCGCTGCCGCGAGTCGATGCCCGCCCGAGAAAGTGCGCGAGCGCGCCGCCAAAAAACAGACCGACGAGCACGACGATGATGACGGCCGGAATCAACGGGAACTCTCCACCCCCCGAACCGCGTCCCGGCGCGGGATCGAAACCGCTGCGTCGGCGCCGCCTTGGCCTATCGCTCATGGCTCGCGCAGCCGCCGGGAGATGCCGTCGATCACATCCCGAGGCAAGCGCGCGATGAGATCCGGCTCCCGTTCGACGAGCGCGACCGTCGCTTCGCGCAGCAACCCGGGATTATCTCCGGCATAGCGCAGCAACGCCGCTATCGCAGGCGCCTCGCCGCGGTCGATACCATCGAGCGTCGTCCCGGCGGCCTCGACCGCATCTTCGGACGATTCGCCGCGCCGGCGAAAGGCGTCGAAAATCGCTTCGAGCAGCGCCGCACGGCTATCGGGCGGCAGCGTGGGTTCGCTCTGCGCCAACGCTCGGGCTAACGCGCGTTCGTCCATTTTTGCGATGAATCTCTCCGCCGCCTCAACGATATCGGTCCGGCACGACTTCCCAAATACGGGCATTCGCAAGGTCGTTACTCCCCGGCAGCAGGCGGCTCCTCGAAATTCGCCCAAAACTCTCGGGTCGTGATATGCGTCAGGGTGCCCCTCGATCTTCACGCCGTCACACGCACGGGGTCGGCAGTCTTTGCCTGCGGCACGCCGCTGCGCGTGCGGCACGTGGTCGCGCTGGCCGTCCGCGAAGCGATCGGCGCGCGCGCCCCACGCGAGATCTTCCAGCGCAGCCTCCGTGCGACGCTCGACGGCCTCTCCGGCGGCCGATACGCCGTCCATATCGACGGGCGACGCGTCCGAGACCCCGAGGCCGTCGTCGTCTGCGATGCCGTCGCGCAGGTTCGCTTCTATCTTCCCCACACGTCTCGCGCTGCGGTACGCCATCCTGAACCAGCACTCCCCAAACGCTGAGCCCTCGACTCCGCCGCCTTCGAACCTCGCCCTCGCCGCCCGCGCGGGGCGCCTTCTCGTTCGTCGCTGGCCGCTATACGCGGCCGTAAGCGCAGCGGCGCTCGCGATCCAAACCGCCGTACACTATGCGTTGCACGCGGTGGTCGCCGACGCAGTAACCACCCTGCTCGTCGGTCCGGTCATCGTCGCGATCACCAACGTCAATGTTGCAGCCGACAGCGCTCTCGGCAACGGGCCGGACGAGCCCGGCTGGCCCGCGCGCTGGGAGCGAGTGCTCGAACGCTTGTGGGCCGTCATCGCGATCGACTCGATCATCTCGCTGCTGTGGCCCGCCGGGGCGGGAGGGGCCGCAAGCGGCGCAGGCTTTGGCATGCTGCTCCTGGACGCGCTGGCGCTGGCATTCCTCGCTACGCTCTTCTTTGCCGACGTCTATGCATGCGTCGAACCGGACCGCCCGGCGCTGACGCTGGTACCGCTGGCATTCGCGCGCAGCACGCTGCTGTCGTGGCAGAATCTTCCGCGCGTGATGGTTCTGCTGGCGGCCCAACTCGCGCTCGCGTTGGTCGTACTGGAGATCGACGCAGCCACGAAAGCGAGCCCGGCGGGTCTCGTCGACTATTGGACGAGCGCCGCCGTCTTCACTCTGGCCGCGGCTCCCGTCGCCGCTTGGACGACTACCATCTACCTGTACTGCGTCGCGCGCGAGCGCGAAACGATGCGTTGACGAATGCGCGGCGTAACGATGATGCAACCCGTTATACGTCGAATTCATATGCGAGAATCTGCGCCGTACGGATAGAAAGCGAGCGACAACCATACGACTGCCCCGCATTGCAAGCATCGCTCTGTGCGTAGCGCTGGCCTTGTCGGCCGGCGCCTCGGCCGCCGCACAGCGCCAGCAGTACACCGTCACGGGGCTGGACTGCTATCGGATCGGCCGGCACCAGGCACCCGAGACCGTTACGTACACCGGTACCCAGACGCTCGCAATATCGCACGCGGGCTCTTCGACGCATTTCTTTGCAACCGTCCGCTACGTCGCCACCGGCCGCTCGGGCTCGGCTCCCTCGCAGGCCTCTTTCGCTCAAGACTTGCTTCCCAATGGCGAGCTGGCCGACCGTGCCGACCTCGACCCGGACTACCTCACCATTCTCAACCAGCCGTTCGCGGTCGAGCTCGGCGCCCAGACGCTGCGCGAGATCCTGCGCCTCCGTGGCCGGGCCCCGTTTTCCTTCCCGGCTCCGCTGGCCGGCGGAACGCTCCACGGATACCTCGAGCGCGGGCCGATCGGACGCATCGGCTCGCAGCTGGTCGTCGCCGTGAAGTTCGACGCAACGGGCCCGATGGCAGGCCCTCTACCCAACCGCGTGGGGATCGCGATGAGCGGTGCCATGCACATGCGGGGCACGGCGTACTACGACATCCACGGTACGCTGCTGCTCGCGCTGAACGAACGGATGACGATCGCCGGCACGTTCGAGGATCGCGCCGTCACCACGCCCGTCAAAATCGTGTACGCGCGGCGCATCCACGCGCAGAACGCTACGACGCGGCGATGAGTTCGACCGCCATCGGATGCGCGAACGGAACCTCCGTCAACGAAACCAGCGGCGTAAAAGCCAGATGGTTCTGGTGGCAATCGACCAATCGTTCGATACCGCGCTTGACGCTGCCGGACTCCTCCACGTATTTGTTAAGCTTCTTGACGAAGTACGCGTGCGGATCGCGCAGCACTTTCGCATAATAGGGGTCGCCGGTCAGGCCTTGCGGGCTGAGGCCCTCTTTCGGCACCAGCCAAACGAACCACGGATCCTCGCCGCGGTGGTACCCGATGAGCACGAGTGGGATCGCTCGAGCGGAATCGAGCTCGGGAATAAAGCTGCACATCGTGTAGCCGTCAAACGCAACCTCTTTGGCCTCGATGGCGTTTTCCATACCGTTCACTCCCCATCTTCCGGCGACAAACAAAAAACCGCTCGGCGCTGCGCGTCGAACGGCTAACGGTCTCTCATGACATCTTCCCAGGCGTCATGCAGCGAGGTTCGCCGAGGCAGCGCCGGGACCTTCGCCGATGGAAGGTGGCCACCGGGCCCGTTTGAAACTTTCCAGGGCGAGGCGGTGTTGGGACGCGTGTATGAGCGCCCTCGCACCACTCCTGGGGGAGTTTATCGTGCCAACTGCGGCTGCGCCGAGGAAGTCGCTCAAAGCGCAACCGGTCACGACGGGAACCGAGCGTTTCGAGACGATCGTCGACGAGTACCAGCGCCGGCTGTACGGCTTCGCCCTGCGCATGACGGGAAACCGGGAGGATGCCGAAGAGATCGTCCAGGATGCATTCGTCCGCGCCTATCGAGCGCTCGCCAAGATGTCGCCTCAGCAGCGCGCCGAACTGCGCTTGCAGCCGTGGCTCTACACGATCACGCTCAACGTGACCCGCAACCGCTTGCGCAGCAAGCGGCCCGCCCACGTGGCCCTCGATGCGCTGGCGGATCCCGATGCATTGCTGCGCGCCTCGCAAGACGGCCCGCCGCAGCCCGAGCGCATCGTCGAGCAGAATGCCGACATGGCGCTCGTGGAACGCGCGCTCCTGCAACTGCCCATGCACCTTCGCGCCGCGGCGACGCTCCGGTTCGTCGAAGGGCGCAGCCATCCGGAGATCGCCGAGATCCTCGGCCAGCCGATCGGAACGGTGAAGTCGCACGTCCACCGCGCCGTGCGCGTTCTGCGGCGGATACTCGGTCCACAGATCGATCGAATCGTGCCCCAAGGAGCAACCATCCATGCGCTGCCGTGACGTCGACGCGCTCTGGGACGACGTCCGCCAAGGGGCGCCGTCGATCCACGAGGCCGTCGCAATCCACCTGCATGCCTGTCCCCCGTGCCAAGAGCTCTACGAACAGTACGAAGGCGTAGCCTACTGCCTCTCCTGCTTACCGGCACCCGAGCCTTCTTGCGACCTGGCGAAGAGAGTCGTTGCGCACATAGCCCAGCTGACCCATAACGTACGGAGTGCCGCCGTCACGCTGACGGCGGTGCAGACGCCGATCGGGCGCGTCTACGTCGGCTTCAAGCAGTCGCGCATCGCCTTCGTCGGCATCGACCGCGGCGAACCGGTCGCAGCGGTTCTGGAGCAGGCCCGGCGCCGGCTCCGCCGCCCGGTGGAGCAAGGCGATCCGCCGCCCTGGGTCAAGTCGCTCATCGCGGAGTTTTTCCAGACGTGGCACGTCGACGAACACCTCGTCGACATCAGCGACCTGACTCCATTCGAACAAGCGACTCTCAAGAAGACGGCGCAGATTCCGCCGGGCGAGGTGCGCTCCTACGCCTGGGTGGCGCGCGAGATCGGGCATCCCAAAGCGGCGCGAGCCGTCGGCCAGGTCATGGCACGCAATCCGCTTCCGCTGCTCTTCCCATGTCACCGGGTCGTCGACTCGAGCGGCGCGCTCCACGACTACGGATATGGCCTCGAGATGAAGGCCCGCCTGCTCCGCATGGAAGGCTACCACTCCCGCTGACCGGCCGACAGGGCATTCCTGCCGACACGCGAACCGGAGTGACCATACGGTGTCCGCAAGCTCCCTCAGATAAGAGATAAAGGAGGGTAAACGGCCGGACGAAGGAGGTGATCGTCGTTCGTACAGACAGTAGCACGATATCTAGCATAACGATGATCGGAGGTGCCGGCGGCTAGCCGGCGCCCCGGAACCGATACCACTTCCGCCGGCTCGCTCGAGAGCCGGCTTTTTTTTCGCCCGAAGGGGAACGCAGACGTTGCTTTTAATCATCAGGAAGGTGGCAAAGCACGTCCTCATCACAGGGTTCGAACCGTTTGGCGGCGAGAAGGTGAACCCGAGCGAACTCGTCGCGCGCAGCCTCGAAGGGCGCCTCATTGCAGAGCGTCTCGTCGTATCGTGCGTTCTACCGGTCGAGACTCGCAATCTTCGCGACCGCTTGGAGCGCGCGCTCCTGGAAGAATCGCCCGACATCGTGCTGTGCATGGGGCAAGGCGGCGGCCGGACCGCCGTTGCACTCGAGCGCGTGGCGGTCAACGTCCTAGACTTCGAGCGGCCCGACAACGTCGGCGTCGTGCGCAGGCAGGAGCAGATCCAGCGCGCGGGCCCCGATGCCCGTCTATCGAACCTGCCGTTTGAAAAGATCGTCGAGGCGTGGCATGAGAACGGCGTGCCGGGCTACGTGTCGAACTCCGCCGGCACCTTCATCTGCAACCAAGCGCTCTACGAGCTGCTCGGTCTCGTAGAGGCGACCGCCTCCGCCATCGTCGCCGGGTTCGTACATCTGCCCTACCTTCCGGCGCAGGCCATCACCGCAGGCTCGGAGTCCACCGCATCGATGTCGTTCGAGACGATGAAACGAGCGATGGAGATTCTTTTGGAAACAATCGTACCGTGGGTCGACCATCACCCGCTCGAGCGCGACGTTTCAACGCGCGCCCGCAGCTCCGAGATGTGGATACCGCGCGGTGTAAAGGAAGTAGAACGCTGAGCGACCCACGCATCGCCGCCATCCCCGACATCCACGGGCACGCCAAGGGCGAACACAAACTCTACTCGGAGGAGCGCCCCATAGCGTACTCCGCGCGTATGCTGTTTCTGTGGTTTTACCACGCGTGCCGGCGCGGTCTGCCGCGCTTCTTGATGGTGACCGACCACGTCAACTACTTGACGTTCGAGGATCCCGGAGCCGTCAACACGGTGCGCCGCGCGCTGAAACTCGCCGAGGCCGGCGATCTCTACGGCGCCGCCGAAACGGCGGGCGTCGACGTCACGCACGCGGCGATCGTTTCGGAAGGCCTGCGCCGCGGGATGCGCTTCTCGATCGGCGCCGAGATCGACAACGATCCGCGCGCGAGACCGGACGCGCAGAATATCGTCGACGCCATGCGGCCGGACGGCATGATCCGCTCGGTACACTTCCTGGCTATCGACCACCCGGAGAAGGGTGCGGATTGGCAATGGCCGTTCGACAATGCGGAGTTCAAGGGTTTCTACGAAATCGTCGGGGTCGAGAAGACGTGGCAACTCTACATGGCCAAACTGCTGGACGACATCGAAAAACTCCCGGGCCATATCGTCGGGCACTTCTACGTTCCGGCGACGTTTGGCCATTGGCCCGATAAGGCTACGCTCGAGCGCTACGAGGACCAACTCATCGACGCGTGCCGAGCGCGCGGGATGGCGATCGAGATCAATACGCGCTTCCTGTACCGAGATGCGGAGTACGAAGGCGCCGAAGGAGATCGGCAGCGCTACCGCGCCGCCAATCTGCGCTTGATGAAGAAAGCCAAAGCAAAAGGCGTCGGCATCGCCATCGGCTCGGACGCACACAGTCCGAAAGATCAGGGCGGAATGTTCGATTTCGTCCTCAAAATGCTCGACGAGGCCGGCATCAACGAGATCGTCTTCCCGGTCGGTGGGAGGCTCGCGCGCGTGGCCCTGCGGGCGACCAAGGAACATCTCGAAAAGGCGAAATCACAGGAGCCTCCGTTGGCAGGCAGCAGCATCACGGGCTTCGGCCGCGCCGAGCTCGGCCTGCCCGAACGCGACGAAGCGGCCGAACTTCGCGAGGCGAAGGCTGCCGCGAAGGCCCGGCACGCTGCCGGCCCCAAGCGTCGCGCCGGCGGTTCGTCGCGAGCGACCAAAGGACCGGCCAAGGAGCCCTCTGCTCGCGGTGGTGCGCCGAGAACCACGCGCGCCAAAAAGCCGAAAACCGCCGCCGAACCGCACGCTGCCGCGCCCCAAGAACGCGTTGCCTCACCGAAAAGAGCCACGCCCACGAAGAAGCCTGCGCCGGCCAAAAAGTCCGCGCCCACGAAAAAGCCCGCGCCCGCTAAAAAACTCGCGCCCACTAGAAAGGCCGCGCCCGCCAAAAAGTCCGCGCCCGCCAAAAAGTCCGCGCCCGCTAAAAAACTCGCGCCCACTAAAAAACTCGCGTCCACTAAGAAGCCCACGCCCACTAGAAAGGCCACGCCCGCCAAAAAATCCGCGCCGGCCAAAAAGCCTGCGCCGGCCAAAAAGCCTGCGTCGGCTAAGAAGCATGCGCCGGCTAAGAAGCCCGCGCCCGCTAAGAAGCCCGCGCCCGCTAAGAAGTCCGCGCCCGCTAAGAAGCCCGCGCATGCCAAGAAGCCCGCGGCTGCTAAGAAAGCCGCACGCAAGCGCCGCTAGGAGCCTGTCGGAGTTGAGCCGTTTTCGGATTTGGTGCCGAATTTTGTTCGGAGACGAGGCGCGAAGAAGGAGCGAAGCCGTAGCTTCGTGACTGATGAGCAACGAAGTATCCGGGCAAAAGGCGGCCCAAAGACGGAAACGCGCTTAACTCCGACAGGCTCCTAAAGCGATCTCCAATCGGATAAGGTGAGTCGAATGACGGATGTTTCACGCGCGCGTAATATCGCGATCGTAGGCTCGCACCATGCGGGAAAGACCACGCTCGTCGAAGCTCTCCTTTCGCATTGCGGTGCCGTTTCGCGCAAGGGATCGGTGGTCGACGGCACGTCGACCACCGACCATGAGCCGGAGTGCATCGCGCACGCGCAGTCCACGACCGTCGGTTTCGCGCACTGCAGCGACGCCGATATCGACATGACGCTGATCGATTGCCCGGGCTTCGTCGACTTTCTCGAGGAGACGCGGCTTGCGATCTCGGGTGCCGACGCGGTCGCCATCGCGATTGAAGCCGATCCCACGCGCGTCGCGCAGATCCAAAACCTCGTCGATTTTCTAGAAGCGCGCCGCCTGCCGCACCTCTTCGTCATCAACAAACTCGATCGCGCCGGATCGGATTTCGCCGGCACGCTCGCAGCGTTGCAGTCCGCCTATGGGCGGCACGTCGTGGCGGAGCATTGGCCGATCGGTATGGCCGAGTCGTTCCGAGGCTACGCCGACCTCGCCACCCGTAAGGCCTATCTTTACGACGGCACGCGAGAGCGGGAAAGCGCGCTCCCTGAGGAGTTGCGCGATCGAGTCGACCGCGCGCGCGGCGAATTGCTGGAGGCGATGGCCGATTTCGACGACCATTTGATGGAACAGATTCTCGAAGGCATCGAGCCGTCGCAGGAGGTCGTCGAGAGGGACCTCTGTGCGGAGTGCTCGCACGACCAAATCGTGCCGGTATTAGTCGCCGCGGGGCTGCCCGGGTACGGAGTGACCGCGTTGCTGCGTGCGATGGAGCGTTGGTTCCCGTCTCCGGCCGACGCACCCACCGTAGACGCCGAAGGGCGCCCGATCGAGCTGCGCCCCGACGGTCCGGTGATCGCGCATGTAATTAAGACGACGATCCACCCCCAATCCGGCAAACTTTCGATCGTTCGCGTGCTCTCCGGAACGTTGAAACCGGATGCGACCTTGACGAACGTCTCTCGCGGCGACGAAAAAGTACGCGCCGGCGGCCTCTATCGTCTGCAGGGGAAAAAACAGGAGCCGATCGCCGAGGCCGGGCCGGGGAGCGTCGTCGCGCTCGCCCGCTTGGAATCGGTCGCGACCGGCGACACGCTCACCACCAACGGTCTGCGAATCTTACTGCCGCACGTTCGGCGGGCAGAGCCCGTCTTCGCCGTCGCGGTCCGTCCCAAGGAGCGCATAGACGAGGCGAAGATCTCACAGATGCTCGCGCGCATCGTCGACGAGGACCCGGCGCTGCGCCTCCAGCGCGCCGAAATCACCAACGAACTGCAGCTCATGGGCAGCGGCGAGCAACACGTCTCGATTGCCGTCGAACGTCTCGGGCGCAAGTACAAGGTCGAGGTCGAGACGCACCCGCCGGCCATTCCGTATCAAGAGACCATCTCGACCGGGACCGAGATCCATTCGCGCTACAAACACCAAACCGGAGGGCACGGCCAGTTCGCCGACGTGTGGCTGCGGATTGCGCCGTGCGAACGAGGCCACGGCGTTACGTTTGAAGAGAAGATCGTCGGCGGCGTCGTTCCGCGTCAGTTCATCCCGGCCGTCGAGAAGGGGGTGCGCGAAGCGCTGATGCACGGCAGCCTCGGCGGCTATCCGGTGACCGACATCAACGTAATCCTCTTCGACGGCGCGTACCACGACGTGGACTCGAGCGAACAGGCCTTCAAAACGGCGGCCGGCATGGGCATCCGAGAGGCTTTGCCGAAGTGCGGCCCGGTCGTTCTGGAGCCGATCGTGCACGTGACGGTCACCGTCCCTACAGCCTACACCTCCGCCGTCATCCAGCAATTAACCGGAAAACGCGGCCAGATTCTCGGCATGAATCCCGGCGATAAGCCCGGCGTCGACGTCGTCGAGGCGTACGTCCCGCAAGTAGAGATCGCTCGCTACATCACGGAACTGCGCACCGCTACGCAAGGGCTCGGAACGTACGCCTGGCGGCACGACCGCTTCGAGCCCGTTCCCGGCAAGTGGGCCGGGCCGAAGGCGGCCGTCTAGCGCCGCCGAACTCAAACACTCTCTTCCCCCCAGCTCGCCCGGAGGAATCAGGCCTTTGAAACGCCTTCTCGCACTTGCGGTGCTCGGCGCCGCCGTAGCCGGCTGCTCGCAGGGGAGCGCTCCCGGAACGCAACCCGGCGTGCTGCGCATCGCGATCCAATCCGACGTCAAGAACCTCAACCCGCTGCTCAACTCGAACACGACCGACGGCATGATCGCGCGGCTGATGTTCGAGCCCCTGGTCTCGGCCGACGCGCAAGGCAAGACGATCCCGATGCTGGCCGCCCAGGTGCCCACGCTGCGCAATGGCGGAATCAGCAAGGACGGGCTGACGATCACCTATCACCTGCGTAAAGACGTGAAGTGGACCGACGGCGTTCCGGTCACGAGCGCGGACGTGAAATGGTCCTGGCAGGCGCTCATGAATCCCAACAACAACATCATCTCGCGCCACGGGTACGATCTCATCAAGAGCATCGACACCCCGTCACCCTATACCGTGGTCGTTCACCTCAAGAAGAAGTTTTCTCCGTTCGTCAATACGTTTTTCGCCGACAGCGACCAGCCGTATCCGATCGCACCGGCCCATATCCTCGCGAAGTACCCGAACATCAACCAGATCCCGTTCAACAGCGACCCGGACGTCAGCGACGGGCCATTCAAATTCGTGATTTGGGTACGTGGCGACCACATGGTATTCGCGAGAAATCCAAACTTCTTCCTGGGCAAGCCGAAGCTCAAGCGCATCGTCATCCACATCGTCCCGGACGAAAGCACGACCGTCAATATGCTGCGCACCCACGATATCGATTGGATGTTCGAAGCCTCGGTGGACAACTACCCGCAAGTGAAGTCCATCCCCGGTATCAAGATCGTCTGGGTGAACGTGAACGGCTACGAGGATCTGCAGCTCAACGTCCAACGACCGTACCTTCGCGACGTGCGCGTGCGCCGGGCGATCGCGTACGGCATCGATAAGGAGCGGCTGGTAAAGACGCTCACCTTCGGCCAGGAACGCATCGCGACCGAAGATCAACCCCCTTTCATGTGGGCGTACGATCCGAAGGTGACCAACTACCCGTACGATCCGGCCAAGGCCCGGCAACTGCTGGAGCAGGCCGGGTGGTCGCCGGGTCCCGGCGGCATCATGCGTAAGAACGGGCACCGCCTGATCCTCGTTCTCACGACCAACGCCAGCAACGTCACGCGTCGCCGCGGTAGCGTCGAGGTTCAGGCGATGCTGCGCAAGATCGGCATCGAGGCCGAGGTGAAATACTACCAGGCCGACGTTCTATTCGCCCCGGTCGGCGAAGGCGGCATCCTCCAAGGCGGACGCTTCGATTTGAACCTTGCGGGCTGGTATTCGGGAACGGACCCGGACGACTCTTCCCAGTTCACCTGCAAGAACGTCGCGCCGCACGGTTACAACTACTCGCGCTACTGCAGCAAAGCTATGGACGCCGCTCAGCGGGTCGCGCTCACCCATTACGATATCGCGACGCGGAAGATCGCCTACGCTCGCATCCAAGAACTGCTCAAGCGCGACGTTCCCGAGCTCTTTACGTATTACGAACGGCAGATGCAGCCGATCAACCCGAACTTCAAAGGTTTCCACCCGAATCCGGTAATCGAATCGTGGAATGCATGGCAATGGAGTATCTAGGTTCGCCGGATCCCATTCGTATCACGGAGCTCACGTGGTTACGAAAGATGATCGTCGAACGCGCGCTCACCCGCGGCGACTACCTCCTCTCGGGCGGCGCGCGCAGCGACTACTACATCGACAAGTTCCGGCTCTTCTCCGACCCCCACGTCCTGCGCCGCGTGGCACGGATGTTCACGCCGGTCATCGCCGAGATCAACCCCGATCTTATCGCGGGAACGGAGTTGGGCGGTGTCGTTATCGCCACGGCCGTCTCGCAGATGGCCGGTATCCCAATGATCGCGGTGCGTAAAGAACCGAAGGGCTACGGGGCGTTCCCCGGCGAGTTCGTAGAAGGGCCCTACGAAAAGGGTCATCACGTACTCCTACTCGAGGACGTCGTGACCAGCGGACGCGAGCTCTTGTCGGCGAAGACGCGCCTCGAAGAGCTCGGCCTGCGGGTCACACCCTGTGCGGTCGTCAGCCGCGGCCTGGCCGCCGTTCGTTCGCTCATCCAATTCTCGCTGCCGCGCGGACAGGCGCAGAGCGAGAACTAACAGGTTGCGGGAAAACCCGCAACCTGTTAACGCGAGGCTGCTTCGGGGCTGGACTCAGGGTGCACGTTGCCCTGCGAGAGCGGTGCGAGAAACAGGACCCGATCGTTCGGCTTCATCTCGGAGAAGTCGTGCAGCGGCAGCAACCTCCCGTCCCTGCGAACGTAGAGCGGGATGCGCTTGCCCGCCGGCGGCGGCGCCTCTTCGATGATCTCCTTCTCCGGGCGTTCGCCGAGATCGTAGGTACCGCCCTCGAACGCGACGCGGCCGCGCGTCCCCGGGAACCGTGAGAGTCCCGCAATCATCGCGACGGCCAGCTCGCTCGTCGAAAACGACTTTGCAATCGTGAAATTCCGTTCCACGGAGCGGGCGAAGGCCCGATCCATGACGCGCATCACGACCGAGAGCGCGGGGTTGACAACGCGGGCGCCGAGTACGGCCTCGAGGTTCGCGGTATCGCTATTGGTGACTGCCACGAAACTGTGGGCCGTTGCCAGATCGCAGAACCCGAGCGTTTCGTCGTTGGTCGCGTCGCCGGTCAAGAGTTCGATGCGCCGGTCGCGCGCCATCTCGATCAGCAGAGAACTCGGGTTCTGTTCGATCACGACCACGCGGCGGCGCATGCGCAGGAGGAGCTCGATCACGCTAAGGCCCACGTTACCGGCTCCGCAGACGACGACGTGACCCTCGGCGTGGATGTGCCGCAGACCCTGCAAGGCGACGATCTGCGCGCGGCTGAGCGCGCTCGCGATCGAGGCGATGAATATGCCCGAGATCGAGACCCCGGCCAGCATGATCGCCATCGTCGCGAGCAGCACCGGCCAACCGGCCGCGCGATCGTACGGCGTGATATCTCCGTATCCCACGGCCGCCATCGTTTGGGTCACGAAGTACGCCGCAGTCACCAAGTTGAGCCGCAGCACCCACATGAAGTAGATCGATGCGGCGGCGAAGGTAAGCGCGCCGGCGGTTAGTATCCGCACGAGAAGCGGCTCCGTCCGCGCGATCGATCGCGGTAAGCCAACCAGCACCGATCGCAAGCGCCGCCGAAACGGCGACTTGGCGCGTCCGGGGTCCTTCGGCCACGCCGCTTCGAGCGCGGGCAGCGGCCCGAACGCCACGATGCGGTCGTCCGCCGCCAACGCGCGCAAAGGCGCGTAGGCGGTGTTGCCGTTGACGCAGACGATCCGCATCCCGGCCCGCCGCTCGGCGTCGCTCGCCGCCATTCCTACGACGCCGAAATCCTCGGCCCGGCGCTGCGAGAAACCTACGAGGTCGCCCTCGATATCCGGGAACTGAATGGCATAGGTACAGGCAGGGTCGACGGCAGCCGCCGCGTAGCTTGCCGCCGCGTGCGCCGCCGGCGAGACGGCCGTGCAGTTCGCCACGTTCTGCTCGATCTTTCGCCCGAGCGTTCGGTTAAACTGACGCAACACGATGCGTATATCCGGATTGAGATCGCGAGCTTTGAGCGCGACCTGCAGATTGAGGCGATCGTCCGACGATACCGGCATGATGGAGGTCGCCTCCAGGATGCCTGCGGCTCGCAGCGATTCGTACTCGTTGGGTGGAAGGCCGACGAACGTCGCGCCCGCCGTGCGCGCACGTTCGGCTATGGCCGGGTCGTCGTCGCACAGGAGCAGGACCTCGTGTCCTTGCGTAGCACAGAGTTCCTCGCAGACGCGCAGCGCGAGGTCGTCCGCGCCGACGACGATAATGAGAGGCAGCGCACGCATGCTACCGAGTTCGCCGCCCGAGCAAGGGAACATCCAGCCGCCGCATCCGTTGGCCCTCGCGCTCATCGAGCGGATGCGGATGCGGCCCGGCGCCACCATCCTCGAACTCGGAGGCGGCAGCGCCCGTAACGCGAGGGCCCTGCTCCAAGCGGGATTCGCCGTCACGACGATCGGCGGCGATTGCACGATGCCATCGGGACCCTTCGCCGCCGCGCTCAGCACCCACGCCTTTCTGCACGGGATGCCCTCCGATCTCGCGGCGATGCTGCTCGCCGTCGCGCGCGTACTCGAAACCGGCGCTCCGCTCTACGCTACGTTTGGCTCCACCTCAGACGCGCGCTTCGCCCGCGGGCGTGGGCTCGGCGAAAACACCTTCGCACCCACCGAGGGCGACGAGCGCGGCGTTCCCCACCACTTTTTCGACGAACGGCGGCTGCGCGCAATCCTTGGCGCGTCGTTCGTGGTGGAGTCGTTGACGGCGGTCGGCGTCGATCGCATCGCCGGCAGTTGGGCGCACGCAAACGCCCCCCTATCGGGAAGCGTGCACTGGTTCGCGAAGGCGGTGCGGGCTCCCGAGCGCTACGCCTCCTAGGAGTTAGTAGGTCGGGATCGTAGGATCGATGCGGCGCGCGTATGCGTCGATTCCGCCCCGTAGGTTGTAGACCCGCGTGAAGCCGTTTGCTGCGAGAAACCGCGCGGCGTGCGCGCTGCGAGATCCCGAATGGCACAACACCACGATCTCCACCTCGCGGTCGAGTTCTTCGGTGCGCTGCGCCAGCGCGCGCATCGGAATATGCAGCGCGCCCTCGATCCGCGCAAGGCGCAGTTCTACCGGTTCGCGCACGTCCAACAGCACGAACGTGCGCCCTTGGAGGCGCCATTCGCCTAGTTCTTCAACGGAGATATCTCGCATCGGATCTACGCTCCGGCGCTGGATATGAGATCGCGCATCGGGCTCGAGGCGTTGGCATAGAGGCGCTTCTCCATCCGGCCGGCGAGAAAGGCTTTCCGCCCGGCGGCGACTGCGTCGCGCATCGCCTCGGCCATCAATGCCGGATCTCGTGCGGCGGCGATCCCCGTGTTCATCAGCAGTGCGTCGGCACCCAACTCCATTGCCACGGCAGCATCGCTTGCGGTCCCGACGCCGGCGTCGACGATCACGGGAACGTGGGCGCCTTCCTTGATGATGCGAATCGAGTACGGGTTGCAGACGCCCAGGCCGCTGCCGATGGGCGCCGCCAGCGGCATCACCGCCGAGCAGCCGACCTCCTCCAACTGCTTGCATGCGACCGGGTCGTCCAGGATGTACGGCAGGACCGTAAAGCCGTCTTTGACGAGTCTCTCGGCCGCCGCCAGGGTTGCGCGCGTATCCGGATAGAGCGTGCGTGCGTCGCCGATGACCTCGAGCTTGATCAGATCGGTATCGAGCAACTCTCGGGCGAGCTGCGCCGTCAAGACCGCCTCGTCCGCCGTATAGCAGCCGGCCGTGTTCGGCAGTATCGCGTACTTCGTACGATCGATGAAATCGAGCATGCTCTTGCCGCGTGGATCGTCGAGAGCGATGCGCCGGATGGCAACCGTCACCATCTGCGCTCCGCTCGCAGCATGCGCGGCCTGCATCGCCTCCATCGTCGAATACTTGCCGGTTCCGACGATGAGTCGCGACGTGAATTCGTACTTGCCGATGTTGAAGGTGTCAGTCATATCCTTATCCGCCCGCCACGGCCTTGATTATTTCGATGCGGTCGCCGTCGTCGATGCGTTCGCGCCCAAACGAGGATCGCCGCACGACGTGCCCGTTCTTCGCAACGGCGATGCCGGCCGGCGCCGCCTCCAAACGTTCGAGCAACCGCTCGACCGTCATCCCCGCCGGCATGGTGCGTCGGTCACCATTGATTGTAACCAGAACCGTCTCGCCGGTCATCTCAAAGCCCCGTATAGACCGGGCCCTCGCCACCCTGCGGAGGTACCCACGTGATGATCTGGTACGGATCGGCGATGTCACAGGTCTTGCAGTGAACGCAGTTGGTGAAATTGATCTGCAGCCGCCCTTCGAAGCCGTCGCCCTTCTTCTCAAAAAGCGGTTCGTAGACCGCTGCCGGGCAAAAATAGGCGCATGGGTTGCCGTACTCTACGGTGCAGCGATCGCGACAGATAGCGGTGTCGGCAACCTGCAGGTGGCACGGCTGGTCTTCCTCATGCATCGTACCGCTCTTGTAGACGTCGGTCACCTTGTCGAAGGTGAGGACGCCGTCGATCGGTGCCCGCGGCGATTCTTTCGGCTGCCAGCCGCGCTTCTCCATTCGCTCGTGACCCGGCTCGCCATGCAGCCGATCGGTCGTCCCGAAGCCGCGGCCGCCCGAGATCATGCCTAGACCGACGTTGAACAGCCCCGCGGCGAGACCGCCGCTGAAACCTTGATGAAAGTTGCGAGCGGTACGCATCTCGTCGTAGGCCCACGAAGCTTTGAAACCCACCTCGTAGGCGCCGAGCTGCCGCCGGTCGTAGGCGCCGGCCTGCAGCGCCTCCCACGCAGTCTGCGCGGCCAGCATCCCCGACTTCATCCCCAGATGTAAGCCTTTGAGGCGCATGCCGTTCAAGAAGCCGGCCGAGTCCCCGACGATCATCAACCCGTCGGCGTAGAACCGCGGCATCGCGAAGAGACCGCCCTCCGGGATCGCCTTCGCCCCGTAGCGCAGCAGCGCCGCACCCTCGAGCAGCCTGCGTATCGCCGGATGCGTCTTGAAGCGCTGAAACTCGTTGTGCGGATCGTTCGTCGGATCTTTGGCGTCCAAGCCCGTCACGAATCCGACGTCGAGAACGTCGCCGGCCATGCCGTAGACGAAGCCGCCGCCAAATGTCTCGGCGCGCAACGGAAAACCCAGCGTATGGATCACGCTGCCCGCTCGCACGCTCCCCGGCGCGCACTGCCAGATCTCTTTCACCCCGGTGGCGTAGACTTGGGGTTCGCGTTCCGCATCGAGCTTCAGCCGGCTGACGGCTTGCTTGGCAAGCGTCCCGCGTGGGCCCTCGCCGAGGATGACGATCTTCGCAAGGATGTCGGCACCCGGTTCGTAGTTCGCCTTCGGGTTGCCGTGCTTGTCGACGCCTTTGTCGCCGGTGCGAACGCCGATCGCGCGATCGCCGTCCCAAAGGAGCTCTTGGCCGGGAAAGGCTGGAAAGACCTGCGCGCCCGCCTCCTCGGCACGCTCGCCAAGCCATCGGGCCATCTTCTGCAGCGAAACGACGTACTTGCCGTGATTGTTCATCATCGGCGGCACGATCGGGGCCTCGATCTTCCCGCTTTCGGTGAGAAACCATAGCCGATCTCCGGTAACCGGCGACTCGACGGGCGCGTTCCGCTCCCGCCACTCCGGCAGCAACTCGTCGAGCGCGCGCGGGTCCATCACGGCGCCTGAGATGCCGTGGCTGCCTATCTCCGCGCCTTTGTCGATCACCAGCACCTCGAGCTCGCGCCCGGCCGCTTTGGCGAGCTGCATGAGCCGGATCGCGCCGGCCAAGCTCGCCGGTCCCGCGCCGACGAAGAGGACGTCTACTTCGAGTCTGTCGCGCTCTGCCATATCGATCTGGCTTCGAGCAACGGATGCCCGGCACCTTAGCCCCCTTCCGCCGGCGTTCAAGGTCGTCGTATCCCGGCACCGAAAAACGCTGCCAAGTTTGCTTAGCACGAGGCCCTATGAAGATTCAAATCGGCGTTATGGGATCGGCCGGCGGCCGCATCACGCAAGAAAGTCTCGCCTTGGCGCACCGGCTCGGGCGGCGAATTGCGGAGCACGGCGCAACCATCGTAACCGGCGCATGCCCCGGTCTGCCGCATGCGGCGGTACTCGGCGCTCACGAGAAGGGGGGCGTGAGCCTCGGCGTCTCGCCCGCGCACTCTCGCGAGGAGCACGTCAACGTCTACGACTCTCCGCTGCAGCCCTACACCACCATGGTCTTCACCGGGTCGGGCTTGATGGGGCGAGAGACGCACAACATCCATAGTTCGGATTTCGTACTCTTCCTCGGCGGGCGCAGCGGGACGCTCGGCGAGTTTTGTATCGCCTACGACGAAGGAAAACTCATCGGCATTCTGACCGGCTCCGGCGGCATATCGAACGACCTCACCTCGATCGCCTCACTGGTGAAAAAGGATACGGGCTCGACGATCCTCACGAGTGCTCTCCCCGAAGAGCTGGTCGATCGCTGCCTCGACCGGTATCTGGCCGAAGCGATGCCGTCCTCAACCGCCTTCAACCGTAACCTCGAGCAGTCGCTGCAGCTCCCGCAGATCGCGCAACGGGCCCGTGGCTGAGATCACCTTCGTCGGTGCCGCCGGCACCGTGACGGGGAGCAAGCACCTCGTCGAGACTCAAGGGCGGCGCTTCTTCGTAGATTGCGGCCTCTTTCAAGGGGCCGCAGACGTACGCGCGCTCAACGACGCGCGCCTGCCGATCGCTCCCGCGGGCGTCGAGTCCGTCGTCGTAACGCACGGGCACGTCGATCACGTCGGTTACCTTCCGAAGCTCGTCAAAGACGGCTTTCGCGGTGCGATCCACTGCACGCCCGCGACGGCGGCCCTGATCGACATCGTGCTCGAAGATGCCGCAAACCTACAGCAGCACCTCTATCAGCGCGGCTTCCATCACGAGCGCCCGCACGCTCCCCCGCCGTTTTACGATGAGTCCGACGTGAGGCGTACGCTATCGCTGATCCAGACCGAACCGCTTGAAACGCCGTTCGAGGTCTGCGGCGCGCGCGTGACCTACAAGAACGCCGGGCACATTCTCGGCTCGGCGTTTGCCGAGATCGATATCGAAGGCAAGCGAGTCGTCTTCTCGGGCGACGTGGGCCGGTACGACCGTCCGCTGCTCTACGATCCGTCGCCGATCGGCGCCGCCGACGCGATCGTCTGCGAATCGACGTACGGCGACCGCGTGCACCCGCCGGATTCGCTCGGAGCCTTCCGAACGGCGCTGCTCGACGCCGCCCGCCGGCGCGGCCCGATCGTGATTCCGGCGTTTGCCGTGGAGCGCACGCAGGATATTCTCTACTCTATAGGGCGCTTGCAGCGCTCGGAGCCGGCGATCGCGGCGATTCCGGTATATTTGGACAGCCCGATGGCAGCCAAGGTAGATGCACTCTTTCGCACGTTCCCGGAGGCGCACAAGCCGCTGGCCGACGTCGCCGCCGACGGCACGTTCGGCTGCCGGAATCTCACGGTGGCCGTGACGACCGAGGAGTCTAAAGCGTTGAACGCGCTCGGCGGCACCCATATCGTCGTCTCGGCAAGCGGGATGGCGGCGGGCGGCCGCGTTCTGCACCATCTGCACAACCATCTCTCCGACATACGCGCTACGATCGTCTTCGTCGGCTACCAGGGGGTAGGGACCCTCGGATTCGCGCTGGTGCATGGCGCCCACGTCATCAAGATCTACGGCGATTCACTGCCGGTGCGAGCGGCGATCGTCCATCTCGCCGGCTACAGCGCGCACGCCGACGAGAACGATCTGCGGCGCTGGCTTTCGACGTGTTCGGCCAAGCCGCACCTCTACGCCGTGCATGGCGAACCGGAGTCGGCCGCGTCGCTGGCTACGCTCGCCCGAGAGAGTCTCGGCTGGCCTGCGGAGGTCGCTCGGCGCGGCACGACCGTCGAAATATAGCCGCGAAACACCCGCCGCTTTCGCAAGGTAGAGCGTCTGAGAAGGATGGCCGAAACATGCATGACGACCCGCTCGACAAAGCCAAGCAGGCAGCCCGAGACCTCGGTAAACAGATCGGCGACGGCATCGAGAGGCAGCGCGAGCGCCTCTCGCCGCAGGCGCGAGAGGCCCTGCTAGAGACGCAGGCGCAGACGCAAGAAGCGCTGAGCCAGATCGGCGGCCTCTTGAAGGTCGGCGCTCGAAAGGCAAGAGCCGCCGCCGAAGCTGCCGCGCAAGCGATTCGCGACGACATCGGCAAGCGCCCCGGCTAACTCCGACAGCCTCCTAAGCGCCTCGCAGCCCGAGGCCAAGCATTACGCTGTAGCCCACGTCCAGCGCCCGCTCGTCGATATCGTAGCGGGCGCTGTGCTGCGGATACGTCCCGAGCTGCGGGCCACGAGCGCCGACCAGGAGATACGATCCGGGCCGCAGCTCCTGCATGTACGACATATCCTCGGACCACATGACGATCTCGTGCCCGTCAACGACGTTGGCCGCGCCGAGCGCGCCGCGCCCAACTTCGCGAACGACCTCGTTGGCAGCCGCGTCGTTGACCGTCGTCGGGTAACCCCAGAGGTACTCGAACTCATAGGTTAGGCGCAGCGAGGCGCAGAGGCCGGCAACGATGCGCTCCATGCGCTCCGGCATCGTGCGCCGTACGGCTTCGTCGAACGCTCGCACCGTCCCGAGCATCTCGGCTTCATCGGGGATGACGTTGAACGTGCTTCCGCTCTCGATCTTTCCGATGGTCACTACGACCGGCTCACGCGGAGCGACCTCGCGGCTCGCAAGCGTCTGCAGCATCGTAACGAGGTACGAGGCGGCGACGATCGGGTCGACGCTGAGGTCCGGCATCGCACCGTGCCCGCCGCTGCCTTTCAAACGCAGCACGAAGCGATCGGACGAAGCGAAGAAGGCGCCGTCACGCACCCCGATCTTCCCCACGTCGAGGCCGCTGTAGACGTGCAGCGCGAAGACCCGGTCGACGTGCGGGTTCTCGAGCGCACCGTCGTCGATCATGAGTTTGTTACCCGCCGCTCCCTCTTCGCCGGGCTGGAAGCAGAAGACGAGCGTCCCGGGGACCTCGGCCCTGCGGCGAGCGAGATCTTTGGCCGCACACGATAAGATCGCGACGTGCGCGTCGTGCCCACAAGCGTGCATCACGCCCGGCTTCGTGGAGGCGTACGGCACGTCGTTGAGCTCGGTGACCGGGAGCGCATCCATATCCGCGCGCAGGAGCGTCACCGGACCCGGGCGCCCCCCGCGAAGCGTCGCGAGGATCCCCGTCCCGCCGACTCCAGTACGGATCTCGTCGAAATCAAGAGCGCGCAGCTCGCGCTCGACGAACGCCGCCGTTTCGACCTCCGCCATCGAGAGTTCCGGGCAGCGGTGAAGATACCGCCGCACGCGGACCAACTCGTCGTGCGGCACGCCCGCTAAAACGCTCACAAGGCCGCTTGCTTAGGCGCGGAAGAAGGCGTTTACTGCTCGCAGGATTTCCGGCCCGCGGCGACCGATGTAGGCTGCGTGGCGGCAAACATGCGACCCGAGCTGGCCCCCTTTGAGCGGCACGGCCTAAGCGACGGGCAACTGGCTGCGATGCTGCGGACGATGCTGCTGCAGCGCACCCTCGAAAGCCGCGGCTTCCAGCTCAACCGCCAAGGAAAGATTCCGTTCGCTTCGGCGAGCGAAGGGCACGAGGCGGTGCAGGCGGGGGCCGCCATGGCCTTTCGGCGCGGCCACGACATCCTCGTCCCCTACTATCGCGATCTGGGCCTCGCGCTCGGCATCGGGCTCACCGCTTACGACGTCCTGCTCTCGCTCTTCGCGCGAGCCGCGGACCGGTCGGGCGGGCGGCAGTTTCCCCATCACTATGCGGCGCGGGCTCTCGGCCTGCAGACCATCAGTTCGCTCATCGCCGCGCAGACCTGCCACGCGGTCGGAGCAGCCTACGCGGTCAAGTTGCGCCGGGAGGCCGGGCGCGCGGTCTTGACGACCTTCGGCGACGGCGCGACCAGCGAAGGCGAGTGGCACGAAGCCGTCAACTTTGCCGCGGTTGCGGAACTGCCCGTCGTCTTTCTCTGCGAGAACAACGAGTGGGCGATCAGCACGCCGCTCTCCAAACAGATGGGCCAGCCGGACGTCTACAAGAGGGCAGCCGGCTATGGTATTCCCGGCGCCGTCGTCGACGGTTTCGACCCGATCGCGTCTTACGCGGCGGTCGCCGAAGCGATGGAACGGGCTCGATCGGGCGGCGGGCCGACGCTGCTCGAGGCGAAGTGCTACCGCTTCCTCTCGCATACGACCGACGACGACGACCGCACCTATCGCACGCGCGAAGAGGTCGCCGAGCGCCGCAAGGACGACCCCGTGCCGAAATTCGAGCGCTTCTTGATCGCCCGCGGCGTCTTGACGCTAACCGATATCGAAGATTTGAAGTCGTCTGTGCTGGCCGAAACGAACGAAGCTACGGACAGAGCCGAGGCCATGCCGTATCCGCCGCCGGCCGCCGCGTTCGAGAACCTCTACGAAGGCCCGTGGGAACCGTGGCAGTGACGCTTTCTCTTTTTCCGCAACCCGCTTGAACAACCGCTCGCTAAGGACAAACGCGATGGCAAAAACCGAGATCACTCAAGTGCGTAACTCACTGGAGCGTCAGGGTCTGTCCGACGACCAGCTGAAGGCGATCTTTCGCAATATGCTCCTTCAGCGGCAGCTCGACAACCGTGGTTTCCAGCTCAACCGCCAAGGCAAGGTCCCGTTCGCGCTCGGGAGCGAAGGCCACGAGGCGCTGCAATCGGGCGCAGCCATGGCCTTCGAGCGCGGCAAGGACCTCCTGGCGCCCTACTACCGCGATCTTGGGCTTGCGCTAGGCATCGGCTTGACGCCCTACGAGATCATGCTCTCGATCTTCGCGCGCGCCGCCGACCACAACGGCGGGCGTCAGTTCCCAAACCACTATTCCTCGAAAAAGGCCGGGCTGATCTCCTTCTCGTCTATTCTGGCCGCCCACATCCCGCATGCGGTCGGCGCGGCCTTCGCGATGCAGTACCGCAAGGAGTCCGGCCGAGCGGTGCTGGTCACCTGCGGCGACGGCACGACCAGCGAAGGCGAATGGCACGAGTCGATGAACTTCGCGGCGGTCCACAAGTTGCCGCTGGTCATGCTGGTCGAGAACAATCTATGGGCGATATCGACTCCGCTGAGCCGGCAGATGGGGCAACCGGACATCTATAAGCGGGCCGAAGGGTACGGCATCCCCGGCGAGCAGTTCGACGGCTTCGACCCGATTGCGAGCTACGGAGCGGTGAAACGCGCACTCGACCGCGCGCGCGGCGGCGGCGGACCGACGCTGCTCGAAGGCGTCTGCTACCGCTTCCTCGCGCACTCAACCGACGACAACGATATGACCTACCGCACGCGCGATGAAGTAACCGCGCACCGCAAGGACGATCCGCTGCCGCGCTTCGAGCGCGTATTGCTGGAACTGGGCATCCTCGGCCCCCCGGAGATCGACGCAATGCGTAAAGAGGTGCTGCGCGAAACGAACGAAGCCACCGACCGCGCGGAAGCGATGCCGTTTCCGGCCGCCTCGGAACTCTACACCAACCTCTACGAAGGAGCCTGGGAACCATGGCAGTAAGCGCGTCGTCCAAGGTGATGAACAACGTCGAGACCGTCCGCGAGACGTTGTACGAGGCCATGAAGAACGACGATCGAACCGTGATTCTCGGCGAGGACGTCGGCGACCGCGGTAACGTCTTTCTCATTACCAAGGACTTCGTCAAAGAGTTTGGGCCGGAGCGCGTGATCGACACGCCGATCGCCGAGGCTTCGATCGTAGGGATCGCAGTCGGAATGGCCATGGAGGGTCTGCGGCCGATCGCCGAGATCCAGTTCGCGGATTTCATCTACCCCGCGTTCAACCAAATCGTCGGCGAAGCGGCCAAGACGCGCTATCGGAGCAACGGCGAATACACGTGTCCGCTCGTAATACGCACGCCATACGGCGGCGGCGTGCGAGGCGCGCTATCGCACTCGGTCTCGATCGAAGCGCTGTTCTATCACGTTCCGGGCCTGAAGATCGTCGCGCCGGCCTTTCCGGCCGACGTCAAGGGCTTGCTCAATGCCGCGATCGACGATCCCGATCCCGTGCTCTTCCTCGAGCATAAGAAAACCTACCGTCTGATCAAAGGCGAGGTGCCCGGCGGACACTACACGATTCCGCTCGGTAAGGCCGACGTCAAGAAGGCCGGAACGCAGTTGACCGTCGTCTCCTATGGCCTCTACGTGCATTGGGCGCTCGAGGCGGCCAACCAACTCGAAACCGAAGGCATCTCGGTCGAGGTGGTCGACCTGCGCTCCATACGTCCGATGGACCGCGGAACGATCCTCGAGAGCGTCCGCAAGACGCGCAAACTGCTGATCGTGCACGAGGACAACAAATTCGGCGGCGTCGGCGCGGAGATCTCCGCGATGGTCGCCGAGGAAGCGCTCTTCGATCTGGACGCGCCGATTCGCCGTCACTGCGCGCCCGACGTCCCGGCGATGGGCTACGCGCTCCCGCTCGAGGAAGAGTACATGAGCTCGCCCGGCGAGATGGCCGAGGCGATGCGAGAGATGGCGAGGTTCTAAGATCGTGGCGACTACCATTACGATGCCGCAGCTCGGCGAGACCGTTACCGAAGGTACGGTCGAGCGCTGGCTGAAGAAGCCGGGCGATGCCATCGACAAGTACGAAGCGTTCGTCGAGGTCTCGACCGACAAGGTCAACTCGGAAGTCCCGTCGCCGGTGACCGGCACGATTCGCGATTTCCTCATCGCGGAGGGCACGACGGTCGCGACCGGCACGCCGATCGCGATCATCGACGAGGTCGCGGCAGCCAGCGTTAACGCAAATGCAGAGCCGGCCGCCGCGAGCGCGCCCGCCCCGGCCTCGACCAACAGCCATCCCGCGGCGAAACGGGGACTGGTGCAGACCGGAACGCCCGAGCAGGCGCTGCGCGGCGCATCGCCTGCCGTGCGGCGCCTGGCACGCGAACACCAAATCGACGTGAGCGCGATCCGCGGGACGGGCGCCAACGGCCGCGTGACCGCCGAAGACGTGCTGGCCGCCAGTCGCACGGCTCCCGCGCGTCCGGCGAGCGGAACCAGCACCTACGGTGAGCCCGTTCCCGGCACGCTGATCCCGCTCGCCGGTGCGCGCCGCATCATCGCGGAGCGCATGGTCGAGAGCAAGCACGCCGCCCCACACGCGTGGTCGATGGTCGAAGCGGACGTCACCAACGCGTGGAAGTGGCGGACGCGCGAAAAGGATGATTTCGAGCGCGAAACCGGTTACAAGCTCACGCTACTGCCGTTCTTCATCCGCGCGGTCGTCGAATCTCTCGGCGCGTTCCCGCTGATGAACGCCAGATTCGCGGCGCCCTCGGCGAGTTCGGGGCAAGCCGGCATCTACGTCGAGAAAGACGTGAATATCGGTATCGCTATCGGGCTTGCGACCAATCTCGTCGTGCCCGTCGTCAAACACGCCGACAAGCTCTCGATCAAAGGCATCGCAATTGCGTCGGGCGAGCTGATCGACAGAGCTCGCAGGAACAAACTAAGCGCCGACGATCTGCAAGGCGGCACGTTCACCGTGAACAACAACGGGGCGAACGGATCGTATGCGTCGGCACCGATCATCAACGCCGGCCAAGCCGGGATCGTCACGATGGAGGCGATCGTCAAGAAACCCATCGTCACCGAGGACGATGCGATCGCGATCCGTCACATGATGAACGTCTGCCTCTCCCTCGACCACCGCGTCGTCGACGGCTACGTTGCCTCGCGGTTCCTCGCCGATCTCAAACGCAGGCTCGAAGCGATGGGCCCTGCGGGCGCGCTGTAACCCCGGCATCGGCGTAGATCGCATGCAGATCCGTAAGCGCTTTACGTTCGAGGCGGCGCACGCGCTCCCGTTCCATCCGGGTAAGTGTGCCCGCCCGCACGGGCATTCGTATCGTCTGGAGGTGGGCGTCCGCGGTCCACTCCGCGACGACGGACCGGCGCGCGGAATGATCGAAGATTTCGATACGATCAAGGAACTGGTACGCCGCGAGGCGATCGACGCACTCGACCACCGGTCGCTCAACGACATCATCGAGAACCCGACTTGCGAACGCATCGCGCTGTGGATCTGGCAGCGTCTTCTCCCGGTTCTTCCGTCCCTGGACGAGCTCGTGCTTTGGGAGACGGCAACCTCCTGCGCCGTGCTGCGGAAGACCGATCTCCCTTAAGGTCCCGGATGCTGCAACTAACGGAGATCTTCTACAGCATACAAGGTGAAGGCGCCTACACCGGAACGCCCGCCGTCTTCGTGCGGCTCGCCGGCTGCAACCTCGCCTGCGATTTCTGCGATACCGATTACGCGCTCGCATTCTTTGCCGGCGTCGACGAGATCGTACTGCGCGTAGCGGAGATCGGCGGCGATTGCCCCATGGTCGTGCTCACGGGCGGCGAACCGCTCGCGCAGGCAGAGACCGCCGCGCTGATCGGCGCGCTGCGCGCCGCCGGCCGCCGCGTGCACGTAGAATCCAACGGGACGATCGCGACCGAACTGCCCGACGACGTCTGGCTATGCGTTTCGCCGAAAGAGCGCGTCGATGCCGCCATGGCGCGGCGTGCAAACGAGGTCAAGGTGATCGTCGACGGCTGCGTCCCAACGCGGTGGCTCGACCTCTTCAGCGACAAGCCGACCATTCTGCTTCAGCCCGAAGGCAACAAACCACGCAACGTCGCGCTCGCGGTCGAATTCGCCAAGGCGCATCCGCAGCGTTTCCGGCTTTCGCTGCAGACGCATAAATTCATCGGCATACGGTAGGAGGCTGTCGGGGTTGAGCATGTTTCCGTCTTTGGGCCGCCTTTTGCCCGCATACTTCGTTGCTCATCAGTCACGAAGCTACGGCTTCGCTCCTTCTTCGCGCCTCGTCTCCGAACAAAATTCGGCGCCAAATCCGAAAACGGCCCAACCCCGACAGCCTCCTAGATGATTCTCATAGCCTGCGCGACGGGCCAGGAACTCGGTTTCTTCAAGCCGCCGGCACACGTCGAGATGCTCGTTACCGGCGTGGGACCCGTCGAAGCGGCCGCCGCGCTTTCGCGCGCGCTCGCGCAGAGCCGTTACGCCTTGGTCGTCGGCGCCGGCATCGCGGGCGCCTTCCCCGGCGCGGCGAATGTCGGCGACGGCGTTGTCGTCTCGGAGGAACTCTTCGAACTCGGTCTCGAGACCGGCGGCCCGATCGGCTTACCCGAAGGGCAACGGGCGATCGAGGCGGCGAGTTCGGATCTCTCGCTGGTCGAGCGCTTGGTCGAACTGGGCTTTGCCTGCGTACGCGGGGTTACGGTCTCCCGGGTCACGGCGACGAGTGCAACCGCGCAGCGCTTGGCGGCTCGCGGCGCCGGCGTCGAATCGATGGAGGGGTTCGCCGTACTGCGCGCGGCCGAGATAGCCGGCGTCGCAGCCGTCGAACTCCGAGGCGTCTCCAACATCGTCGGGGAGCGAGCGGCGAGCGCGTGGAACTTCGAAGAAGGCGTCCGCGGTTTGGAACGCATCCTCACAGCCCTGCTCGCCGCGACCGGAGACCGATGACGACGAGAACGCTCTCGCTTGCCTACTCACCCTGCCCGAACGACACCTATATCTTCGCCGCACTGACCAACGGACTGCTCCCGAACGCGCCGCCCGTGCGCGCGGTCCTCGAGGATGTCGACCGTCTCAACGACGCGGCTCTCGAGGGAAGGTACGAACTCACCAAAGTGAGCTACGGTGCGATCCCGTTCTTGATGGATCGCTACCGCATTCTGCGCTCCGGCGGGGCCCTCGGACGCGGCTGCGGCCCCTTGCTCGTGGCGCGGCCCGGCGCGGGCGATACGCTCGCCGATTTCAAAGAAAGGCTCGTCGCCATCCCCGGAGAGAGGACCACGGCGTTCATGCTGCTGCGCCTGGCGCTGGGCATCACGCCGCCGTCGATCTCGATGCGCTTCGACACGATCGTCGAAGCGGTCGCATCGGGAGCCGCCGACGCGGGCCTCATCATCCACGAGTCGCGCTTCACCTACGAGAGAGCCGGGCTCGTGCGGATCGCAGATCTCGGCGACTGGTGGGAATCCACCAGCGGCATGCCCATACCGCTGGGCGCGATTCTCGCGCGCAACGATCTCGACGGCGCGCTCGCGCGCCGCGCGAACGACGCGATTGCGCGGAGTCTGCGCTTCGCCCGCGAGAACGAATCGCGCGTTTACGAGTACGTTCGCCGGCACGCGTTCGAGATGGACGATGCGGTCATGCGCAAACACGTCGAGTTGTACGTCAACGCTTTCAGCGACGACGTCGGAGACGACGGCATCGCGGCCGCCGGCGAACTCTTCGGCCGAGCGTACGCGGCCGGCATCATCCCCGATCACAAGGAGCCGAACTTTGTATAGACGTATCGCAGCCGGCCTAGCCGCGCTCTTTGCCTGCGCCTGCCTCGGCGCGCCCGCGGCCGGCGGGCCGCTGCCGCGCGCGAAGGTCACGCTCGGCGACGAAGTCTTCTTGCAGTCTGCGTGGCACGATCTTCACGGGCGCTGCGTCGGGGTGATCACCAATCAAACCGGCGTAACCTCGCAGATGGTGAGCATCGTCGATGCGATCAAAGCCAACCCGCGCATCTGTATTAAGGCGATCTACTCTCCGGAGCACGGTTTCCGCGGCGACCACACCGCCGGTGCGTTCGTCTCCTCGTACGTCGACAAGCGCACGGGCCTGCCGGTCTACAGCCTCTACGGCGCGCAAAAGCGCCCGACGGCCGCGATGCTTCGCGGCGTCGGCGTCCTGCTCTTCGACATTCAAGATGTCGGCGACCGGCCGTACACGTTCGTCTCGACGATGGCCTACGCGATGCAGGCGGCCAAGCGTTATCATAAGTCGATTTGGATCCTCGACCGGCCCAACCCGCTGGGCGGCGAGAACGTAGAGGGTCCGGTGCTCGATCCACGCTACAGATCGTTCATCGGGCTCTACCCGATCGCGATGGTGCATGGCATGACCGTCGGCGAGCTGGCCGAGATGTTCAACAACGCATTCGGCATCCACGCGAGGCTGCGCGTGATCCGCATGAAGGGCTGGAAGCGATCGATGCTCTGGCCGGATACGGGGCTGCACTGGGTCCAGTCCTCGCCAAACATTCCGGAATGGAGCACCACCGTCGTCTACCCGTGCACGGGCCTGCTCGACAACGCCGGCCTGAGCGGCGGCATCGGCACGACCAAGCCGTTCAAATACGCGGGCGCTCCGGGTCTGGATGCTTACCGCCTGGCGGCCGTCCTAGACCAACAGGAACTGCCGGGCGTCTTCTTCCGGCCTGCGTACTGGTCCCCGCTCTTCGGCGCCGCGACCGGCACGCCGTTCGGCGGCGTCCAACTCGTCGTCTACAATCCGCGAACCTTCCGGCCGGTACGCACGGCGGTCGAAATCTTGACGGCCGTGCGCGACATCTCGCCGCAGACGCTGCACGTCGACGCGCGCGGCCTCGACATCGATTGGGGAACCGATACGCTGCGGCTGGGCCTCGAATCGGGTAAGTCGGCGGGTGCGATCGAACGCGAATGGCAACCCGCGCTCGAGCGCTTCAAAGCACTGCGCGCCAAGTATCTGCTGTACCGCTAGGAGTTTGTCTGGCTTGGGCCGCGTTCACTCCAAATCGCCGCGCCGCGTACGCAAGTAATGGATCTGCCACAGATGCATGAAACGCTGCAGCTCCTCCCGGTCTTTGGCGTCGATCTCGACGAAGCCTAAGCCGTACCCAAAGGAGCGGCGCTGCATCTCGAAGACCGCGCCGAGCACCTGCGCGCGCAAACGCATCGGCGCGAATCCGGGCGGCGTAACTTTCACGGTTTCGGGGCGCAGGCCGAATGGGCTCTGCTCGTAAACTTCCTTCTCGACGGTGAGCGATGCCAGAAAATCGGCCGGGAGTTTGAAGTCCAGCAGCAGCTGCGACCCGAGCGGCAGGTCTTCGTCGCAGGATAACTGCAGGCCGCCCGCGCTCAAATCGTTGGCACGCGCGCTGCGGCGGCCGGCACGCCCTTCAAGCGTATAGACGATGCCGAACTCGACGGGCATGCGAAAAGCCGAGCGTTTTTGCTCCGCGCTTGGCCCGGCACTCCGGAGGAGGCGATGCTCGGGCCGCTTCTTTTTGCTCCCAAAGAAATGCATGAACTGGCTATGGCGGTTAAGAGGGGCAGGCCTCGCCTCCTGCTCGACCGTACCTGAACCGTTGTGATTGCAGAACGTTTGATCGAGGCGGTCGGAGCCGAAGCGGTCAAGACGGCCCCCGAGGACCTGGCCGTCTACGCATTCGATGCCTATACGCAATCGGAGACGCTGCCCTCCGCCGTCGTATTGCCGGCATCCACGCGTGACGTGGCCGCGATCGTGAAGATCGCCGCCGCCTGCGGCGAGCCGATCGTCGCGCGCGGCGCAGGCACCGGCCTCTGCGGGGGGGCCGTGCCGACCGGCGGCGGCATCGTGATGTCGTTTGCGCGTATGAATCGCCTGCTCGAACTCGACGTTCGAAACCGCCGGGCGCGCGTTCAGCCAGGGCTGATCAACCTGGAACTCTCGAAGCAAATCGCATCGACGGGCCTCTTCTATGCGCCCGACCCCGCCTCGCAGAAGAGTTCGACCCTCGGGGGGAATATCGGGACGAACGCGGGCGGCCCGCATTGCCTATCGTACGGCGTCACCGTCAACCACGTCGTGGGCCTGGAGGTCGTCGACGAACGTGGCGAAGTCTTCACCTCGGACGTCGACGATGCAGGGTACGATCTCACTGGAGTGCTCGTGGGGAGCGAAGGCACGCTGGGGATCGTCACGTCGGCTTGGGTCCGGCTGCTCCGTTTGCCCGAATCGGTGCGCGTCTGGCTCGCCGCGTTTCCCGACGTGGAGTCCGCCTGCGAGGCCGTCTCGGCGATCGTCGGCAGCGGGATCCTGCCTACCGCGCTCGAGATCATGGACTCGGTCATCCTCGGCGCGGTCGAGGCCGCCTTCCACGCCGGCTACCCCACCGATGCGGGCGCCGTGCTGCTGATCGAGAGCGCCGGCTTCACCGACGAGATGAACGCCCGCGAAGCCGAGATCCGCGCGATCGTCCGAGCGCAGGGTGCGCTTTCGTGGCGTGCCGCCGCCACCCAAGCCGAGCGCGACGCGCTTTGGGCCGGGCGCAAAGGCGCCGCCGGCGCTACCGGTCGCATCGCGCCGAACTATTACACGCAGGACGTCTGCGTGCCGCGCACGCGGCTCCCCGAGGCGCTGCGAGCGGTCGAACGGTCGGCGCGTGCGCACGGCATCGCGGTCGGCAACGTCTTCCACGCCGGCGACGGCAACCTCCATCCGCTCATGCTCTACGACAAACGCGACCGGCGCCAAGTTGCCGGCGTCGTTGAAGCCGGCAACGAGATCTTGCAAACGTGCATCGATCTCGGCGGCACCATCAGCGGAGAGCACGGTATCGGCCACGAGAAGCGAGCGGGGATGAATCTCATCTATTCGACCGACGATCTCGCGGCGATGGCGCGCGTGCGCGATGTCTTCGATCCCAAGCGCATGCTCAATCCCGAAAAGATTTTTCCCGCAGGCGCCAAGTGCGGGGAACCGTTGTGAGCGCCGGATCCGGGCGCCGCATCACGCCGAAAAGCGTCGACCAACTTCGCGACGTCGTGGCAGCCTGCGACCGCACGAGAGAGGCGGTCGCGATCGAAGGCGGTAACACGCTGCGCGGAATGGGTCTGCCACCAGCCAGAGCCGACGTCACCGTCGTGACAACCGCACTCGATGCGGTGTTGGAGCACGAATACCGCGATCTCACGTGCGCCGTGCAAGCCGGCATAACCCTCGCCTCTCTCGCCGAGAGCTTGGCCGCTCGCGGCCAGTACGTGCCGATCGACGCCCCCTTCGCTCGAAAAGCGACCGTCGGCGGCACCCTGGCGGCGGGGTGGCTCGGGCCGCGCCGGCATCTGCTCGGGCGCGCGCGCGACTACGTCATCGGATCGCACGTCGTCCTCGCCGACGGTACGCTCGCCAAAGCCGGCGGAATGGTCGTGAAGAACGTCAGCGGATATGACATGAGCAAGCTCTACGTCGGCTCGTTCGGCACGCTCGGCACGCTCGTACGCGTCAACTTCAAGACGTTGCCGCTGCCGCAGCGGCGCCGCGCCTTCGTCGCCAAACTTCCCGAAGGCACGCGCTCGCGCGCTATCGCGCAGATCGCAGAGCTCGCGATCGCCCCAGCCGCAGCCTTTTGCGTCGAAGGCTACCGCAAAGCTATCGATGGTGAGGACGGGACCGACGGCCGCCTCTTCGTCTTACTCGAGGGGTCGTCGACGCTGATCGAGCGCGCCACGCGCGACCTGCGCTCGGCCTTGGGGAAAGCCGGCGTACCCGAAACCACGATTTTGGATGCCGGCGCACGCGAGGCGTTCGAGCGCGTGCTCGACGCGACCGTCGCTTGCATCTCCGATCGCTCGGTTACCTACCACGCGCTCGGCTCCCCGGAAAGCATCGCCGTCCGGTCCATTGCGATGCGCGATCTCGCGCACCGGCACGAGCTCTTCACCGACGTGCTCGCGGACGTGATGAACGGCGATACGATCCTGCGCGTCAGCCGGCGCGACGCGCGCGCGTTTTCGGCGAGCGTCGAGATCTTCGACGACGAGCTCCACGCGATCGAGCCTCGGGCGACGATCGTCGCCGGAGATTCCCCGGTCCGCTCCTCGCTGCTCGTCTGGGGCCAACTGCCGAGCGGTCTTGCAAAGATGCGCGAGATCAAAGCACGCTTCGATCCGAATCGCACGCTGAATCCCGGGCGCTTCGTCGGCGGAATCTAGGAGTTGAACCTGCGCGACGAGATCCGCTGGGCGGCCGGTCACGTTTTGCGGAGCCGCGTTCGCCGGCGCGCGCTCTTCGCAGCCGGTCCTCGCGACGCAATCGCGCTGGCGCGTTTTCTGTGCGCGGTCGTGCCATCGGCTCGCCGCAGCCTGCGCCGCATCGAACTGCGCGCCGAACGCATACCCGACGGTCCGCTTCGCCGCGAGGCGCTTTCGAGCGTCGGCTCCAAGGCCTACCATGCTGCGGGCGCCTGCATCCTTGCGACCTTCTTACCGCGCAAAGCGCGCCGGCACTACATCGAGATCGTGACGCCGCTGGAATCGATCTACGATTACCTCGACAACCTGTGCGATCGCCACGAGGCCGTGCCCGTCGATGCCTATCCGGTCCTCCATCGCGCCATCGCCGACGCGCTCGACCCCGACGCGCCTCTGCGGCCGTATTACACGCTCGGTCCGGCAGGCGACGACGGGGGATATCTGCAAGGGCTGGTATGCGAGACGCGCGACGCCATCGCGCGTTTCCCCGAGTACCGCCGCTTGGTTCCCATCTTTAGGGAAGCCGCCGAACTCTACGCCGAGTTGCAGACGTTCAAGCACTACCCGAAGGACCGGCGCGAAGCCGCGTGCATCGCGTGGTGGGAGCGTCATCGCGACCGCTTCGGCGACCTAACCTGGTGGGAGTTCGCCAGTGCCGCCGGCTCGCAATTTCAGGTGTACGCCCCACTCTACGCGGCGTTCTGCGGAGATCTTCCCCAGATCGCCGCGACGCACGACGCCTACTTCCCCAACGTCTCGGCGCTTCACGTTCTGCTCGATTATTTCATCGACCAATCCGAAGACCGGGAGCACGACGAGCTGAACTTCATCGCGTGTTACGCCAGCTCCGACCGCTTTCTGGCGCGCGCGGGCGTGCTGGCACGGCGAGCGCGGGCCCGCTTTGCGCATCTCGCGCGGCCGCACGTGCACGAGTTCGTGCTGCGCGTGATGAGCCTCTTTTATCTGACGCATCCGAAGGTCTACGAGCAAGGCCTCGACGGCGAAGCGCGGGCGCTCGTCGAAGCCCTGGCGAGGCCCGGCACGGCGCCTTAGGGAAGATGCCGCCATGTGGTTGGGTCGCAGGAACCTTCGGTGCGCGTAGCGGTCTTCGGCGCCTCCGGGTTCATCGGTAGCCACTTAACTGCCGCGCTCTCCGCCCGCGGCGACGAGGTGCGCGCGGGCTCGCTGCGCGATCCCTCGCGCGCCGCCCAGCTTGCCGCCGGCTGCGATGCGATAGCGAACCTCTCGGGCGAGCCGATCGCCCAGCGATGGAACGCGGCAGCCAAAGAGCGCATCGAAGCTAGCCGCGTGGCCTTACCGCGCGCTTTCTTCGAAGCGCTCGCCGTTGCGGACGGGCACCCGAAGGTCTTCGTCTCGGCGTCGGCGGTCGGCTACTACGGCACCAGCGAAACGCGAACGTTCACCGAGGCCGATCCGGCGGGTTCGGGTTTCCTCGCGCGCGTCTGCGAGCGATGGGAGATGCAGGCGCGGCGCGCGGCCGAACTGGGTATGCGTGTCGCGTGCGTTCGGACGGGTCTCGCGTTGGGAGCCGGCGGCGGCGCGCTCGCACGCCTGCTGTGGCCATTTCGGCTGGGGCTCGGCGGGAAGATCGCAAGCGGCCACCAGTGGTACTCGTGGATCCACGTCGACGACCTCGTCGGCATCTACCTGATGGCTCTCGATGGGGCTGACGGGACGCTCAACGCGACGGCACCCAACCCCGTACGCAACGAAGAGTTCGCAGCGGCGCTCGGCACGGCGCTGCACCGTCCTACGCCCTTTCCCGTCCCGGCACTTGCCGTACGCGCGCTCCTCGGAGAAGGATCGACGGTCCTCCTGGAGGGACAGCGCGTCCTGCCCGAGCGCACGCAGCGGCTCGGCTACGCGTTCCGCTTTCCGGCCCTCGCACCGGCCCTGGCGCAGATCCTTCGGTGAGCGAGAGCACCGCCCGGCATCTCTTGCAGACGCCGCGGCTCGTACTCGAGCCGACGACGCCCGAGCACGCGCGGGAGGCGTGGCCGTATCTCGACGATGAACGCATGTGGGAATTTTTCCCCGATCTGCGCCCGAAGACGCTCGACGATCTACGCGCGCTCTACCGCCGCTGGGAGCGCGGAAGCCCCTTTCCAAATCGTAACGAAACGTGGGAAAACTGGCTGTGCCGATCGCGCGAGACCGGGCTGCTGCTCGGTGCGACGCAGGCCACGATGGTCGCGAACGATACGGCGCACATAGCCTATGGCATCTACGTCGTTCATCGCCGCAACGGATACGCCCGTGAGGCCGCGCACGCGACCATCGAACATCTGCAGCACGTTCATGGAGTACGGCGCGTCGTGGCCGAGATGGACGTTCGCAACGTGGCGTCGGTCGCGGTGGCGGAATCGCTAGGTTTCCGGCACGTGGAGACGCGCCTTGGCGTACGGCGCGGCTACGGGCCTCCTACCGGTGAGTTCGTGTACGAGCTGTGCCTTACGCGCGCGTAGCGGCCGCAAACTCCAGCGCTTCGAGATACTTCTCTGCGTCCATTGCCGCTTTGCACCCCGAGCCCGCGGCGGTAATCGCCTGCTTGTAGCGGATATCGTGCACGTCTCCGGCAACGAAGACCCCTTCGGCGTTGGTCGAGGTACCGTCGGGCGAGACGATATATCCGGCTCGGTCGAGTTCGAGTTGACCGGCGAAGATCGCCGTGTTGGGGTCGTGGCCGATCGCGATAAAGAGCGCGTCGGCCGCGAGCTCGCTGCGGCTGCCGTTCTCCACGTCGCGCAGTTTCAATCCGGTCAACTGACTCTCGCCGACGGCCTCCTCCACGACCGCATTCCAAACGAACTCGATCTTTTCGTTCGCCAGGACGCGGTCGCTCATGATCTTGCTCGCGCGCAGGCCCGGCCGGCGGTGGACGACCGTTACTTTACGGCCGAAGCGCGTTAGAAAAAGCGCCTCCTCCATCGCCGAGTCCCCGCCGCCGACGACGACGATATGCTTGTCTCGGAAGAACGCTCCATCACACGTCGCGCAGGTCGAGACGCCGCGGCCGCGTAGGCGCTCCTCGCCCGGAATGCCTAACCAACGCGCTGCGGCTCCCGTCGCAACGATAACGCTGCGCGCCTCGCGCTCGCCGTCGGCCGTGCGCACGACGAGCGGGCGCCGAGCAAAATCGACGGCCGTTACGTCGACATCCTCGATGCGCGCGCCGAAACGCACCGCCTGCTCGCGAAACTTGAGCATGAGGTCGGGCCCCTGGATACCGTCGGGGAAACCTGGATAGTTCTCGACCTCCGTGGTGAGCATGAGCTGGCCGCCGTACATTCCGCCGGCCAGCACCAGCGGATGCAGATTCGCCCGGGCGGCGTAGATGGCGGCGGTGAGTCCGGCCGGACCGGAACCGATGATGACGAGGCGTTCCATAGCGCATTTTTCGACCGCTCGATGCGGCAGTCCGGTTGCACCGCGGCGTCGAATCGCCGGCAAATGGCACTGGAAGACGACTTTTCGGACGTTCTCGGGAAAGCCATGCGCGGCACCGGCTTGGATGCGCGAGGGCTGGCGCGGGCGACGGGCCTCTCCGTGGCGGCGATCGCCTCGTGGTCCGCCGGGCAGAGCGCACCCGCCGGCGAGGAGGCGCGCGCGCTGGCCCGCGCGCTCCGACTCGATCCGAGCGCCTTCGCGGAGGCGGCCGCATCGCGCTGGCACCCCGAGCCTATCGTCCTATCCGACGTGCGGCACCATCCGCAGCGCCCGCATCCAAGCAATGGATACGTCTTCTTTCTCGATGGGGGCAAGCGGGCGGCGCTCGTCGATCCGGCGGGCGTTCCCGCAAACTTGCTGCGCATCTTACGCGAGGGCGCCTATCACCTGCAGTACGTGCTCGTCACGCACAAACATGCCGACCATTGCGATGCGGCCGCCGACGTCGCCGCCGCATTCCCGGACGCGCGCGTCGTCGTGCATCGCGCCGACTCCCACGCGCTCGGGCCGCTAGCCGCCGGAGCGACGCTCGTGCGCGACGGCGACGAACTCCCATTTGGCGACGATGCGAGCATCCGTATGCTGCATACCCCGGGGCACACCGACGGCTCGTCGTCGTACCTCTTTCGCTCCACCGTCTTCACCGGCGATACGCTCTTCGCCGGCAGCGTCGGCGGCGCGTACGGGGACCGCACGACCTACGACGATATCCTACGCAGCATTAGAACGCGGATATTTACACTCCCCGACGACACCGTCCTGATGCCGGGGCACGGACCGCCCAGTCGCGTCGGCTGGGAGAAGGCGCACAACCCATTCTTCCCGGAATAACAGGCCGCCGGGGTCGAGCCGTTTTCGGATTTGGTACCGCGCGCTCAGGTGCGCAATTTATAACCGACGGCGGCCATTCGCAGCGCCGTGGCGAGCGATGCAGCCGCCAGCGCACCGATGACCGTCAAGGAGAACCACAGCGGCAGATAGCTCTGCCCCGTATAGCTGTACCGGAAGGCGTCGATCGTGTAAAACATCGGATTGAACAGTTCGAAGTTTCGCAGAAACGGCGGGAGCAGTTGCGCCGAGGTAAAGACGCCGCCGACGAAGACCAGCGGCGTAATCGCAAACGTCGTAAGCACCGCAATATGGTCGAACTTCTCCGCCAGTAGGCCGAAGATCACGCCGAGTGCTGAGAACAGCACCGCCACCAGCGTCATGACGCCGAAATACAGCACCCAGTCGCGCGGTAAGGTGTGCACGAAAATCACACCGAGCACCATGATAATGTTTGCGATGACGAGCGCGCGAACGAGGCTCCCCAAGACATAGCCGAAGACGATCTCGCCGGCCGACATCGGCGCGATCAGCATCTCCTGAATCGAATTCATGAAGCGCCCCTGAAAGACGGAACTACTGCACTCGCCGTAAGAAGAATCTATGACTTGCAGCATGATCAGCCCGGGTATCAAGAACTCCGAGTATGAAACTCCCTGTACCTGCTTGATGCGGCTTCCAAGCGCCATGCCGAAGACGAAGACGTAGAGCAACGTCGTAATGATCGGCGGCCAGATCACTTGATTGATGATCTTGATGCTGCGAACCATCTCGCGCCGAATGAGCGTCAGCATGGCGACGTGGTTGATGCGTGCGATCACGCTCGCGTCAACTCCAAGAAGATATCCTGCAAACCGCGGCCCGCACGCGCCAGGAGATCTCGCGTCGGTTCGAGCGCGACCAGGCGCCCCGCTCGTATGATGCCGATGTTGCGGCACAGGGCCTCGGCTTCTTCCAAATAGTGCGTCGTGAGGAAGATCGTCATCCCTTCGGCGTTCAGGCGGCGCAGCAGGGCCCATAATTCGAGCCGTAACTCGACGTCGACACCCGCGGTCGGCTCGTCGAGGATTAGGATTTTCGGGTCGTGCACGAGCGCGCGCGCCAAGGTCAACCGCCGTTTCATGCCGCCCGAAAGTTTCGTGTACTCGAGCTTGGCATGCCGCTCCAAGCCAAACTGTTCGAGCAGCTCGTCGGCCCGTTCGCGCACAAGGCGCGGCGCGAGGCCGTAGTAGCCCGCCTGATAGATCAAGACGTCGCGAATCGAGAGGTAGCGGTCGAAATTATACTCTTGAGGCGCCAAGCCGATAAACCGCCGCGCTTCACGCCACTGCGTGGCGTTGTCGTATCCGAAGACCTCGATGCTGCCCGACGTGATCCGCGCAAGGCCGACGATCGCGCTGATCGTCGTCGTTTTTCCGGCCCCGTTGGGGCCGAGAAACCCGAAGAAGTCTCCGGCCTCCACGCGCAGCGACACGTCGTCAACCGCGGTGAAATCACCGTAGCGCTTGACCATATGCGAGATATCGATGGCCGGGCTGCCGCTAGCAGGCTGTCGGAGTTGAGCCGTTTCCGGATTTGGCGCCGAATTTTGTTCGGAGACGAGGCGCGAAGAAGGAGCGAAGCCGTAGCTTCGTGACTGATGAGCAACGAAGTATTCGGACAAAAGGCGGCCCAAAGACGGAAACGTGCTTAACTCCGACAGCCTGCTAGCCACTAAGGAATGAGCGTCTTTAATTTTCTGTACCGGTGGCGGCGAAGAACGTTGATGAGGTTGGTACTATCCGGAATACCGCAATCGGCCAGTTGGGTTGCAACTTTCTTGACGTCGAAGGCGACGCGACGGTGGCGGACCTCCCATCCGGCCGACCGGGCCGTCAAGATCGCATACCCGGCGCGAGGATCGCCGTCTTTGGGCAATCCCGCCGACGCCACGTTGACCAGAAGGCGGCCGCGCCAGGCCCGGACGTAAGGAAGGTGCAGATGGCCGAAGGCGATCGTTTGGGCACGTTCGTCACCGATCAGCCGCTCGAGCAACGCGTCTTCGGCATCCGGCCACAGTTGCTCGTCGTCGGTCGTCGGATTGGCGTGCACGACCAGCAATTGCGCGTCTTCCTCACCGAAACGCAGCGAAAACGGCAGATCGCGGAGCCACGCAATCCACTTTTCGCCCACATCCGTACGCTGCCACGGTATCTGCTGGCGATCGCTTTCGCTCAGCTCCGCGAGCGCCGCGTCGTCGGTCGCGGCTAGGTAGCGGTCGGTGTTTCCGCGGATGCAGCGCGCGCCCACCTCGGCCAAACGCTGCAAAACCTTCTTGGGCTTGGGACCGTCCATGCAGAGATCGCCCGCCGCGACGATGAGATCCGCGCCGCCTTGGCTCTGCAGATCCGCCAAGCACGCATCCAAGCCCACGAGGTTCCCATGAATGTCGGAGACGACCGCGATGCGCACGTCAGCTGCGTCTGAGCGCTATGGCCAGCATCGACGGCGTTATGCCGATCTTGCCGAACTCATAGAGATCGATCGCTTCGACCACGACTCTCGCCTTGCGCAACGCGTCGACCGCCTTCGGGTAGCGCAGATCGGCGATGACGTGGCGCTCGCCGATATTGAGGACGCCTGCGCCGAAGGCCTCGTCGCTATCGATCTCGATCGCGCGTAACCGCGAGAACGCCGCCGCGTCCACGCGACCCTTTGCATACGCAACGGTATCGTGCGCGATGGCACCGGCGACGGTGCGCAGCGCGCAACCGCCCGCTACGGAGACTTCGACGACTTCAAACCCGTGGGCTGAGGCCAGCTCGGCGAATCCGGCTCGGCCGAACGCATTGCTGCCGGCACCTACGCCCACGAACGCCGTATGCCCGACCAGCAGCACGTCGCCGCCGTCTATGAGACCGGGCGGTGCCGTACGCCAGGCGATCGGGAGGCCGAGCCGAGCCAACTCCCGCGCGACCGGCTCGGTCTCGGGCCGCCGCGAAAGCACCGAGGGGCGCAGGATCGCCGCACCGTCGTCAAAGACCAGCGCGCAATCCGCGACGGCGGAGGCGTTTGGTCCGGCCCCGTCCCCAGCCTGCGCGACCGCCGGCCCGCAGCCGAAATAGCGCAGGGTCGCGCAAAGCGTCTCGAACTGCAACGTAGCGCGCGCGAAGACTGCCGACGGCTCGCCCTGCAGCGGGCGTGCGTCGGCAATATTCGCCGGCGGTGCAACCAGGAGTGCGGCGCGCAAAGCGCCGGTCGGGCTAGCCGCGAGGCGTGGCCCGGAGCGAACGTTTTCCTTTGTCATCATCTCGTCGTATCGGTGTGCGAAGAGTTCGACGTCGGAGCGCCGAGCACTTCGAACGGCGTTAAATCGGCCATCGGCGTAAAGAAGCCGGCCATATCGGTCGCCAAGAGGTCGTTCAAGGAGAGTGCCGGCAGACCAAGGATCTCCTCCTCGGTCTTGAGGATGCTGGCCGTCGAGAGGTGATCGGCGCCGATGTAGTGGCGCTTGGCGTACGGAGAAACGACGATCGCATAGGTTCGGCGGGCGTATACGTGATCGCGCCCGCCCCGGGTATCGGCCGGCATGATGAAGATAGCCGTCGACGCCCAGGTCGAAAGGTGGCTGATATACTGAACGATCTCACCGACCGCCCGGTCGTTTTCGGCCGCCTGCGCCCTCCTAGATGGCAGCCCCGGAGCGCTCTCCCCGTGGTCGCCGGGCAGCCAGACGTAGGTGAAGTCGGGTACCGTTCCTGCCTTCACGTAACGGCCGTAGTCTCGCTCGAACTCCAGCGCCCGCTTCAGGTTGCCGATCCTTGGGTTCCACCCAGGGTAGCGAAGATCGACGTGGCCAGCGAGCGCCGCCAGAGCCGGGACGTTCCACGTGTAGTAGCCGCCAAGTCCCGGCGTCGCGGCGCCGCCCGTCTCGTAGCCCGAGACGCGCAGGAGCTCGCCATAATCGCGGTAGGTTAGGTGTGCGCGCTGCAAGGCGTTGAAGATATATCCGCTGCGCGGGTAATCCTCCGGATCTTCTCCGGAACCGAAGAACGCGCCGCTCGCGTCCTTGAGCCGTTCGGTGCGCTCCTCAAATGCCGTCGCGGTGCCGCCGGTATAGACGTTTTCGGCCAGGGCGAACTCGCTTGCCAGGGCATGCAGATTCGGCGTCAGGCTTTGGGGCCACGATGCCAGGGCTGGATCGCCGTTCGCGTAGGGATGGCCTTGGGCGTCCTGAAGGTCGCCCAAGGCCGAGTCGAACGTCTGGCTCCCCTCGAGAATGAAGACGACGTGCCGGATCACGCTCGATCGCTGCAGCGAACGCAGCGGGGGAACGATCGGATCGCTGACGGCTAAGCGCGCCACGCGCAAGTACCGTAAGGTCGATAGCGTGGTTTTGACCAGCGGCACGGATTTCAGGTCGATCCGCTGCAGCGTTGCCCACATCGTGTCGCTCTCGCCCGCCGGTCCTGGCTCCGTGCCGAGGCCCTTGGCGTTGGCAACGTAGAGATAACGCCCATCCTTGGAGACCGCCAGCGCCGAGGGGTACCAGCCCGTCGGAATCAGCCCCAAGCGGTGGAGTTTCGCGGGGTTGCGCGAGTCCAGAACCGCAACCGCGTTCATGCCCGCAAGTGCGACATAGACGCGTGTTCCGTCGGGGCTGCGGACGATCGCATCGGGCTGCGTTCCGTACGGCGCTTCGTCGAACAGCCGCAGGTCGAGGCCGCCGATCACGCGCCGGGCGCGCAGATCGACGATTGCGACGCGATCGACGTTCGTCATCGTCACATAGGCGTACCGGCCGTTCCGCGAAAGCACGATCGCGCTCGGATCGGCCCCGCCGACGTTCTCCACGCCGTCGGGCGTCCGGTCCATACGAAGGGGCGCAAGCCCGCCATGCACGTTGCCGCGCGCATCCAATCCAAGCAGCGAGAGCGCCGAGGCGTGCCGCGGCGCGCGGGAGACGTTTGCGAAGGGCGGCAGGAGGGTCCGCTGCGGCAGCCTCGCGTAGCGCATGAGGCCACCGTCGGTCACGTAGAGGCGCGCGTGGGCTACCGCGATGCCCGATGGGAAGAATCCCACGGGCACCGTGCTCTCCACGGTGCGCGTCTTGACATCGATCGCGGTCACGGTGTCGCCCAAGAAGTTGACGGCGTAGGCCGTACGATGATCGTCGGAGAGCGCGAGGCTCGCCGGGAAACTGTGGCCATCGTTCGCGAAACGCGCATCGGCCGGCCCCGGAATGGCGATGGCACGTTCGAAGGTCAGCCGCCCGTAGCGCGAGAGGTCGAAGACGTCGACGCCGTTTGAAGGCCCCCCAGAGGCCAGCACGATGGTCCGCGACGGGTCTGCCGGATCCTTACAGGCCACGACACCCGCGAAAAACGTCCGCTTGGGGGCTTGATACGTCGAAACCAGCCGCATCGTGCGCGCGTTCACGACTGCCAGCGAGTAGCCGCCGCGCGCGGCCCGAGCGAGGTAGCTGCGCACGCCGTAGCGGAGCTCGTCGTCGTTGCTCACGATCGCAAAGGCGCCATCCGGCGTAAGCGTCAGCCCCAGCGCATTCGTGCCGACCACGGTGCTCGCGCCGACCGGCGCGACGGTGCGCCCGTTTGGCAGGATGAGATCGAAGGGCCTTCGCGGATTCGGCGCACCGGCGGGCCGTTTCGCTGCCGGGGCGCTGTAGACGGTAAGTTGCGGAGCATTCGCACCGAGGAGCACGAGGGTGCAAAGTGCCGCTAGGATACGTCGCGACATCACCGGCCAGGGTTACGGGCGCCCGGCGCGCGTTACCTCCCGGGCTCGCTGCCGGCGGCAGCCGCTATTGTCGATCGAGCCGGTATCCGATCCCTCGCACGCTTGCGATTTCGAGGGGCGCCTCTACCTCGATCAGTTTTTTGCGCAGCGACGCTATGTGCACGTCGACGACACGCGTCGGGACCCCGGAGGTATCGTTCCATACGTGTTCGAGAATCTGCCCGCGCGTGAGCAAGCGCCCCTCGGCTTCGGCCAGGTACCACATCAAGCGAAACTCGAGGGCCGTGAGCGCAACCGTCTTCGCGTCCATACTGAGCGTATGAAAATCGCGAACGAGTCTTGCGGAGCCGATCTGCAGGATGCCTGGCTCGTCTTTTTTCTTTGCGCTCTTTTCGCGCCGCCGCAAGAACGACGCGATACGTGCGACGAGCTCGTTGCCGGAGAACGGCTTGGTAACGTAGTCGTCGGCGCCCAGACCGAGCCCCAGCAATACGTCCTGCTCGCGCGAATGCCCGCTGACCATGAGAATGAACGCATTGCTCGAGTTTGAGACCGAGGTGCAGACGTCGAGTCCGGAGATGTCGGGGAGCCCGATATCCAAAATAACGACGTCCGGCTTGTAAACGTCAGCCTGTTCGAGCCCATCGGCGCCGGTGCGAACGGCGCGGACTTCGTACCCCGCGCGCTCGAGCACCGTCTGCTCGAGTTTCGCCACGTCGTCGTCATCTTCGATGACGAGAACCCGTGCCAGCGCCATGCTCTTCTCCTCTTATGCAGATGCGGTGATATCTTCACCTTCGGTCAACACGAACTGCCGGCGGGATACTCCCTCGTCGACGGCCGCCTGCGCGACGGCTTTGGCTACGGCCTCGACCACCCTCGTATCGAAGACGCTCGGAATGATGTATTCGGAACTACGTTCGTCGTCGCCCACCATCGAGGCGATCGCCTTGGCCGCCGCCAGCTTCATGTTCTCGGTGATCCGGCGAGCGCGGCAATCGAGGGCGCCTCGAAAGATTCCCGGAAAGGAGAGCAGGTTGTTCACTTGATTCGGGAAATCCGACCGGCCGGTCGCTATGACCGCAACGTAAGGAGCGGCCGCGTCGGGCATGATCTCCGGCGTGGGGTTCGCCATCGCGAAGACGATCGGGTCTTTGCCCATCGCCCGCACGTCCTCGGGCTGCAGGATGCCCGGCGCCGAGACCCCGATGAAGACGTCCGCCCCTCGCAAGACTTCGTGCAGCGAGCCGCGCCGGTTCTCCCGGTTGGTGTGTTCGGCGAGCCAGCGCCAATGAGAGTTGTCGTAGCGTTCGTCGCGGTTGAGCGCGCCGGCGCGATCGACGGGAATCACGTCGCGGACCCCGGCTCCCAGCAGCATCTTGATCGTCGCCGTTCCCGCCGCACCGCTGCCGGCGACGACGACCTGCAGATCCTCCATCCGCTTGCCGACCACTTTGGCCGCGTTGATGAGCGCAGCCAAAATAACGACCGCCGTCCCATGCTGGTCGTCGTGCATGACCGGAATATCCAGCGCTTCGACAAGCCGCCGCTCGATCTCGAAGCAGCGCGGAGCGCTGATATCCTCGAGATTGATGCCGCCGAAGATCGGCGCGATATGAACGACGGTTTCGACGATCTCGTCGACGTCTTTCGTATCCAGGCAGATCGGAAAGGCATCGATACCTGCGAACTGCTTGAAGAGCATCGCTTTGCCTTCCATCACCGGGGCCGCACCGTACGGTCCGATATCGCCTAGCCCGAGCACCGCCGTCCCATCGGTGACGACCGCGACGGTGTTACGCTTGATCGTGAGCGCGAAGGCCTTGCTGGGATCGGCGGCAATCGCCATCGAGACGCGCGCGACGCCGGGCGTATAGACCGTCGAAAGGTCTTGGCGCGTCTTCACGGGGATCTTGAGTTCGATTTGGATCTTGCCGCCAAGATGCGCAAGGAAGGTGCTGTCCGAAACGCTGACGACCTTGACGCCGCCGATCGATTCTACGGCTGCGCGGACCGCCTTACCGGTCATATCCGAACTCACGTTCACGGTCACGTCGCGCACGACGTTCGCCCGCGTCACGGAGCGCATGTCGACGGCCGAGATGACGCCCCCGGCGTCCCCGATGGTCGAAGCCAGTTGGCCGAAGGCTCCAGGAGTATTCGGCATCTCGACCCGCATGATGAGCGTAAACCCAATGGCTACTTCCGGTGACATCTTCCCTCTTTTCGTCGGTCGGCGCCGGCCTCCCCGGCCTTCGGCCCCGCGCATTTTCAGCGGCCTCCGCGTGGTCCCTTAGGAACCCATGGCCCTTGAGAGGCACATGGAAACGGATGGCGATGCGCGAGGGCCGAAGGCCGGGGGCCCCGGCGGCTTTGCCGACGGGGGGCGCGCAGCGCGCAGCGCGGATGCGCCATTTCCACCTCGGTATTATGTGCCGCTAATCGTCATCTCTGCAACGCGAAAAGACGGCGAGACGACGGAGGCGTCGAAGCGCAGATCGCCGGCTACGCGGTCCACACCTGCGAGCATCTGGGCAAACGTGCCGGCGATGGTGAATCCGTCGATCGGATAGGCCACCTCGCCGTTTTCGATATAGAACCCGCGGGCTCCGCGGCTGTACGTCCCGCTCGCGTGCTCGGTCGCAAAGCCGATCGTATCCAACACGAGCACGCCGCGCGGCGTCGCGGCGATGAGATCCTCGAGCGAGCCTGCGCCGGCTTCGAGATAGAAATTGTTTGGCCCGATGCCTCCGCCGGCCGAGTTGGCCGTCGTCCCGGCTCCGAGTTTGCGCGCATAGTAGGTATCGTAGAGGAACGTCCGCAGGACTCCCCGATCGACGGCGACCGTCCGGCGCGTCGGCACGCCCTCGCCGTCGAAGGGCGACGAGCCGAGCCGGCCGGGCAGGCAGCCGTCGTCTACGATCCGCACCAGCTCGCTTCCGATGCGCTCGCCGGCGCGATTGGCGAGCCACGAGTTGCCAGTGGCAACGTTGGCCGCGTTCAAGGCCGCGAAGAGGTCGGCCATGACGCTCGCCGCAGCGTCGCGTTCGAAGATGACCGGCACCCGCATCGTCGGCGGCTTACACGCGCCGAAGAGTTCGACCGTTCGGCGCACGGCGGCACGTGCGACCGCATCGACGGTTTCGAGGTCGTCGAGGCTGCGGGCGGCGGTACCGTAAGCGCCGGTGCGTTTGTTTCCGCCATCGTGAGCCACCGGGCTACTCGAGCGATTCACCCGCGTCGAGCGATACGAGCCGTTGAGGCCAAGGGAGTTGACGAAGGCAACCGTCGCGCTCGCGTCGCCGACCGACGAGCCGTTGCTGTTTTCGATGCGCGCGTCGATCTCCCTGATCCGCCGTTCGAGCGCGACGGCCTCTTCCGTCTTTTCTTGCGCGGTCCGCTCGGCAACCGCCGATGCGAACAAGCCGAGATCTTCGCGATACGCAGGAGGCGCCTCTAGCCGATCCGGAAGCCCGGCCAGCGGGTCGCTCTGCACGTAGCGGGCCTGCCCGACGGCTCGTTCGATTGCCGCTCGCAAGCGCGACGAATCGAAATCCGATGATGTTAGCGAGGACTTGCGTCCATCTACGAAGATGCGCATCTGCAGCATCTTGCCGATCGACCGTTCCACCTTCGTCAACGTGCGGTCGCGAGCTTCGGCGGTGAAACGCTCGCTGACGGTAAATGTGGCTTCGGCCTGCGTCGCGCCGGCTTGCATCGCCGTTTCGACCGCCGCGTGCGCGCGCTCGAGCTCCGATGCGCCATCGGCGCGCCGCGCGTCAGCCAAGATCGGATCCGCCGACCGTTATCGATGAGATCTTCACCGTCGGCATGCCGACTCCGACCGGCACGTACTGCCCGCCCTTGCCGCAGGTATAATGGCCGCCTGCCAAGCGGCTGTCGTTGCCGACCGCGACCACGCTCGACATCACCTCGGGCCCGTTCCCGACGATCGTCGCGTTCTTGACCGGGGACGTAACGCGACCGTCTTCGATGAGATATCCTTCGGCGATCATGAAAACGAAGTCGCCCTTGCTGATCTCGACTTGTCCGCCGGCGAAAGATTTTGCGTAGATTCCGCGCTTGGTCGACCGGACGATCTCGTCAACGGTCGACGTTCCGGCTGGCATGTATGTGTTGCACATCCGCGGCTGCGGCATCGAGCGAAACGATTGGCGTCTTCCGCTCCCCGTAGACGCGACGCCCATCAACCTCCCGTTCAGGTAATCTTGCATGTATCCGCGCAGAATGCCGTTCTCCACCAGCACCTTGTGACTGCCGGGGTTGCCTTCGTCATCCACGGCGAGGCTGCCGCGCTCGCCCGCGAGGTTGCCGTCGTCATAGATGGTAACGAGCTCGCTCGCAACCCGCTGGCCGACGCGGCCGCTGTAGAGCGAGACGCCTTGGCGGCTGAAATCGCTTTCGAGGCCGTGTCCGACCGCCTCGTGCAGCAGCACGCCGCCGCCGCCCGATCCGACCACCATCTCCATCTCGCCGGCGGGAGCTTCGATCGCCTCCAGATTGATCGCCGATACGCGTGCGGCTTCCAGAGCGATCGATTCGGGCGTGCGGCCGTCGAAGTAGAGCATCGACGTGCGACCCCCGTCGCCCGCGTAACCGAAGCCGCGCTCCTTGCCGCGGACGCAGAGGACTTGCACGCCGAGCGATATCAAAGGCCGGCGGTCGTAGGCCAGGCGTCCATCGCTGGTTGCGATCCATACCTCTTGAATCTCGTCGGTAATCGTGGCGTTCACCGACGAGACGCGCGGATCGAATGCGCGTGCCGCAACGTCCGCGCGTTCCAGTAACTTCACGTATGCGGCGGAATCGGAGCTCGCGGAGCCATCGGCATCGTATAGCCGCGCAACGGAAACCGGCTCGACGTGCGCGCGCCGCCCGGCGCCGTCACTGCCGTTCGCAATCGTCGAAGCCACGCCGGCGGCGCGCGCGAGCGCAGTAGCGGAGAGATCGTCGGAGTAACCGTAACCCGCCGATTCACCGGCGATCGTTCGGATCCCGACGCCCTGCGTTACGACGAGGCCGCCTTCGTGTATGACGCCCCCCTGCAAACGAAACGAAAGAGCGACGCGCCTTTCGCAAAAGACGTCCGCATAGTCGCCGCCGCGTGCCAGCGCCGTGCCCAGTAGCCGCTCGAGCGTCTCTCGATCTAACATACCCGTCCCTCGATTCGAAGCCGCAACGGTGAAGGCCCGCAACGCGCCTACGCCTACGCCTACGCCTACGAGAGTCCCTCGATCTTCTCTTGCAGCTTGCGCTGGTCTTCACGAAGCCGGTCGAGATCGTCGCGCAACGTCGTGACTTGCGCGGGAACTCTCTGCGCCTCTCGGATGCGGATCGCCGCTTCGTCCGCACTGCGGCGGACGCGGCCATCCAACGCGCCGAGCGAGACGCGCTCGAGGGCCGCGAGCAGGCGCGCGTCGGCCAAGCCTTCGGCCGCGGCGATCGCGGCGAGCCGCACGAGAAAAGCTTCGTCGTCGAGGAGATCGTCGATCGCACGCACGACGCGCGTGCGCTCGCTCTCGACCAAAGTGCCGAGCCGCGCCAATCCCTCGACGGCCGCCCGGCGGACGGCTTCGTCCGAGCCCGGAGCGGCGGCCGCGATCAAGAGTGCGGTCGCGCGCGGATCTGCGAGTTCGCCCAAGCCGCGTGCGGCGCCGGCGGCGATCGTGCCGTTCCAACTCTCGCTCTGCAGCGCGGCCTGCAAGAGATCGAAGGCGCGCACGTCCCGCGTCTGGCCGAGCGACTGCAGCGCTTGCGCGGTCACGAAGTAGGAGGCGTCGCCCCGGGCCGGCGCGAGGAGCGCGCTCGCGGCATCGGGATGCTTGAAACTCCCAAGCCCCTCGGCAACCGCGCGCCGAACCTTGGGATGGGCGTGGTGCAACGCCTCGGCGAGCAGCACGCGAGCCCACGGTGCGTGCGTGCTCGCGATCGCCTTGGCGATCTCCGCCGATACGCCCCAGAACGGGTCGTGCGAGAGCCCCCGGGCGAGCGCCTCGCGCGCCTGCAGCGAGCCGTCTTTCGCCAGCTCGCGCGCCGCGCGAATCCGGGCGACCACGTCGGGATCGCCGCGCAGCGCGGCGGCCGCCCACTCTGTTCCATACTCGTACGTGACGGTTGCGAGGGCAAAGGCTCCCGGATCGATGCGAACCAGTGCAGGTCGCGCGCCGAGCGGCACCGCGATCGTCTGGCGATCGCGTTCGATGCGCATGCGGACTCGCCGTTCGCCCGCGAGGAGCCCGCTGCCGAGATCGGCGGCCGGAGCCGCGGGCGCTTCGAGAACGAAGCCGACCTCGATATCCAGGGCGTATGGCGGGTTCTCGGCATCGATCGGCTGCTTCTGGTCGATCGTCACCGTAGCGGTATTGCGCTCCGGGTCCCACTTCACGCTCGCGGCGAGCTCCGGGTGACCGCCGCGAAAGACCCATCGGTCGAAAAACCCGCGCATGTTGCGCCCGGTCGAAGCCTCGATCGCTCGTATCAAATCGATCGTCTCGACGCTGCGTTGCGCGTTATCTCTCACGTAACGCGCTATGGCACGCCGGAAACGGGCCTCGCCGAGATCGCCGCGCAACATGTGCAGCACGGCGGCACCCTTTTCGTAGAGGTGGCGGTCGAAAAGTTCGATCGGGTCGCGGAATTGGTTGCAGACGATCGGCCGGCGGTAGCGCTCCGAATCCTCGCGCACGTAGCGCTCGACGCAGCCGAAGATCGCGTAGAGATACTCGTCGTACCCCAAGTCGGCTTCGCGCCACGCGCAATCGAAGTACGTCGCGAAGCCCTCGTTGAGCCACGCGTGCGCCCAGTCGCGGCAGGTCAAGAGATCGCCGAACCACTGGTGCGCCAGTTCGTGCGAAACCAGCGGGTCGCTCGAAAAATCGAGATGCGCGCGCTCGTCGTGCAAGGTGCGATCGGTCTGCGTGGTCGCCGAGGTATTCTCCATGCCGCCGAAGATAAAGTCGCCGACGGCGATCTGCGAGTAGCGCGCGTAGGGGTACGGAACGCCCGTCATGCGCTCGAAAAACTCGATCATCCGCGGCGTCTTGCCGAAAGAGCGCTCGCCGTCCGCTTCGCGCCCGGGCAAGACGTAATAGTAGACGGGTACGGCGCCGCCGGCGACGGGAGACGAGGTTTCGACGAAGGGCCCGACGACCAGCGTCATCAGGTACGTCGAATGCGGCACGCGCTGTTCGTAACGAAACGCCGTTAGCTCTCCGCGGTCTTCGCGAGAGACGAGCTCGCCGTTGGAGAGCGCGAAGAGGCCTTTGCGCACCACGATCGTCGCCGAGCTCGTCTGCTTCTCGTGCGGATAGTCCAGGCACGGGAACCAGTACCGCGCGTTCTCGTCTTGGCCTTGGGTCCAAGCGTGAGCGATCTTGTGAGGATAGGCGGCCGTCGGTTCGACGAAAAAGAGTCCGTGCCGCGGTTCGGCGATACGGTAGGAGATCGCAAACGTCGTGCGCTCCCCGGCCGCGATCGCCGGAACGAACGCGATCTCCAGTTTCCCGTTGCGGCAGGTAAAGCGCTGCGGCCGCGCGTCTCGTTCGACGGAACTCACCTGCAGATCGATCGCATCCAGCGCTAGCGTTGCGACGTCTTCGTCGAGCGCCCGGACGGTCGTCGTGCAGATGCCGTCGAGCGCGTGCGACGCGAGGTCCGGCGTAAGATGCAGGTCGACGTGCTCGACGTCGACGGTCTTGTCGGGACCGTAGTTGCGCGAGGCGCCCGGCAACGCGAAAGCGCGGTGTCTATTCGTTTCGTCAAAACTCATGGAGCGGTGGCGTTTCGCTCGTAGGCTTCGGTAGCCCCCCCGGTGACGCGCAGCACCGAGCCGTTCACGAAGTCGTGGTCGCCGTTCACGAAAAAACGGACGGCGTCGGCGACGTCCTCCCACGTGCCCGGGCGCCCCCGCGGGTTGCCGGCGGTCTGGTTGCGAGCCGCCTCGCGCGTCAGTGACTTTTGACGGATGTCGCCGGGCTCGACCACGTTGACGGTGATCCCGCGGCGGCCTTCTTCGAGCGCGAGCGTGCGTGCAAAGCTCACAAGTGCCGACTTTGCAGCCGCGTGCAGCGATAGACCGCGCGCCGGCTGCGACGTCTCCGAGCCGTTCATGCCGAAGAAGACGATGCGCCCGAACCCCGACGCCCGCATAGCCGGCAGCACGGCGGCAGCGGCTTGCACGGCACTGCGAAGATTCCCGTCCAACATGTCGTGGTAGTCGGAAAGGGTGCAGCGCTCGAAGCGTTTGACCGTCATCGGGCCGACCGCATGCACGAGCGCATCGAACGGCCCCCCCACGCGCACCACCCGCTCGAGCGCCGCGCCGACGGTGCCCTCGTCGCCGAGAAACTCCACGGGCTCGGCCCGCGCGGCGGCTCCCGCAGCCGCAATGAGGGCGAGCGTTCCGGATGGGTCGGTGCCTCCGGGCCGATGCGTGATCGTGAGATCGTGGCCGTCGCGCGCCAGGGCGAGGGCCACGCCCGCAGCCAATCCGGCCGCCGCGCCGGTAACGAGGATACGCATATCCGGGTCGTTGCACGCCGCCGGTGCCGGTGCCTCGTTGGCAGGCGCCGGCAAGCGCCGTGCGGGCGGGATCTCACGCGCCGGGCGCGGCCGGTTCCAGCACCATCTCGGCCTTGAGGGCGCGGCGATCGGCACGCCGTTCCAGCGCGCCCATCCACGTGTTGTAGATCATCGGCACCAGAAAGAGCGTGAGGATCAACGAGCTGAGCAGGCCGCCGATGATGACGGTCCCCATCGACTGGCGCCATTCCGCGCCCTCCGAAAACCCGAGCGCGAGCGGCAGCATGCCGAAGACCATCGCGCTGGTCGTCATCAAGATCGGGCGAAAACGCGTCGCCGCCGCCTGCAATACGGCTTCCTTCACCCGCATCCCGCGTCGCACGAGCGTATTCGAATAGTCGACGAGCAGGATGCCGTTCTTGGCAACCAAGCCGAAGAGCATGACGATCCCGATCATCGAGATAAGGTTGAGCGACTGCGCGTTTTGCGGATTCAATTTGCTCGTAACCGCGAGCGCGACGAGCGCGCCGACGATCGCGAGCGGAACGGAGAACATGACGATCAACGGCTCGAGGAAGGAACCGTAGAGGACCACCATCAGCATGTAGACGAGCATGAACGAGGTGCCGAGTGCGACGAGCATGTTCTGCATCGTCTGCTGCATGTAGCGCGTGTCGCCCTGAGTGGTGAGGTGGACCGTCGCCGGCAAGAAGCCGGGCCGGTGCAGCTTCGCCTCGAGCGGACCGGTTACCGCACCCAGCGAGTAGCCCGGCAAGACGTCGCCGAAGATGTTGACCACGCGCTGGCGGTTCAGGCGCTCGATGCGGGTCGGAGCCATGCTCCACGAAAACGTGGCCACGTCCGCTAGCGGCACGAGCGTTCCGCCGGCGGCGCGCACGCGCACGTTTTGGATCTCGGCGACCGTACTGCGGTCGGCTTTGGGGAACTGCACGCGCACGTCGACCAGGCCGTTCTGCGTGCGCACCTTTGTCGCAACCGCCCCGTCGACGGCTATGCGCGCAGCCAGGGCGGCGGCGGCCGGCGCGACGCCGAGGACCGCACACCGCGCGGGATCGATCCGCACGTTTAAGCGCGGTGCGGCAACGTCGGCGCTCGTCTGCACGTTGACGCTGCCCGGCGTAGCGCGCAGGAACGCCGCGACCTTCTCGGCCGCCGCATCGATCTGGTTATCGGGCCCGGAGATCGAATAGAAGATGGCCGTTCCGGAGCCGCCGCCGCCGTCGCCGGCGACCTGGAGGTTCCCGCCTGGAACGAGATAGGTGAGTTTACGGATCTTTGCCGCAAGCGCGTTGGTCTCGTTGCGCCGGGCGGCCTGCGTGTTCGCGTCGAGCTGCGCGTAGTTTCCGCCGACGACGGAGCCCCAGCCCGACGGCTTTCGCCCGACCGTCGAGCTTACGGACTTGATGCCGCCGATCTTCATGATGGCGCGCTCGAGGGCATCGACGTAGCCCGACGTCGTGCGGATCGGCGTGCCGGGCGGGTAGGTCACCGTCATCGCGATGTGACCGGTCTGCATCTGCGGGACGAAATCGAAGTTCAACTTGCCGAGCGGCGCCATCGCGACGGCAAGCACGAGGGGAATCGCCAACGTCGCGATCGCCAAGCGGCGGCTGCGCCCGAAGCCGCCGATCCGCAATGCCACCGCCGCCAGCAGCACCGCCGCCACGCACGCATCGAGAACGGCCGCGATCTGACCGCCGGCGATCAGCATCAGCGCGTTGACGAGAAGCATCGCGCATACGAAGACGACGAAGTACCCGTGCCGCAGCCCGAGGGGCAGCAGCCGCGAGCGATAGAGGTCCAAGATCCGGTCGTAGCGCTGGACGAAAGCGTTCAGCACCAGCAGCGCGACGGCAAAGACGGCAACCAGATGGCCGTACGGCCACGGGAGCAACGCCAATGCGAGTGCGAGCGCTCCCAGCACGGCGTTCGGCCATAAGCCCTTGAAGAACTCCATCCATCTCGGCGCGGCGACCGAGCGCCGCTTGACCGACCACTTCGCCGCGAGCAGCGGCGTGAGCGTGAAGGAGACGAACAGCGAGAACAGCGTCGCGACGACGACCACCAAGCCGAACTCTTTCAAGTACTCACCGACGATGCCCGAGAGGAACGCGATCGGCAGGAAGACGACCACGTCGACCAGCGTGATGGCGATTGCGGCGCCGCCGATCTCGCTGCGGCCCGCGACGGCGGCGGCCATCGGATCCAGGCCCGAATCTCGATGCCGCGTGATGTTCTCCAATACGACGATCGAATCGTCCACCAATATGCCGATGATCAGCGAGAGCCCCATGAGCGACATCATGTCGAGGTGGAAGCCCAAGAGATTCATGACGATGAACGTCGATAGGATCGACGCCGGAATCGAAACCATGACGACGACGGCATTGCGCCAAGCGTGCAGGAAGAGCATCATCACGATTGCGGTGAGAAATACGCCTTCCGCCAGCGACTGCCAGACTCCGTCGAGCGATGCCTGCGTGTAGTCGGCCGGCGCGTCGATCTCGTGGAATCTCAACTGCGGAAACTGCGTTTCGATCGCCTTCAGGTGCCGGCGTGCGATCTGCGTCGCCGTGATCTCGTCCGAACCGATGGCGCGCCCCAGGGAGACGTAGAGGCGCGGCGAGCCGTCGAAGCGTGAGATCGTACGCTGCTCGACGTGGCCGTCGATCGCGGTAGCCACGTCGCCGACGCGCAGCGTCTTGACGGCGTTTCCCGGAACGGGCAGCGGAATCGCCGCGATGTCGGCGGCATGCTCGATGGCGGCGTGCACCGAGACGCTCGCTTCGCGGGTCGGCTCTTCGAGGCGGCCGCCCGGCAGATTCGCGTTGTTCTGCGAGACCGCGTTCAAGACGTCCGAAAGGGTTGCGCCGACGCCGAACAGGCGCCCCGGAATCGGTTCGACCCGAAACTCGCGCTGCGCGGCGCCGTAGACGTCGACCGTTTGCACGTCCGGGATCTGTTTGAGCAGCGGCTCTACGGTGTTCGTGACGACGTCGGCGAGCTGCGTCGGCGAGAGCACGCGCGAGCTTACCGCCAAATCGAGGAGCGGCTTCGAAGCGCCGTTCTTATAGACGTACGGCGGATCGAGGTCGCTCGGCATGTAGACGCGCGCCGTGTCGACGCGCCGCTGCACGTCGACCGCTGCCAGATCCAGATTCGTGCCGAGCTTGAACTGCACGATGACCGAGGCGGTGCCCTCTTGCGCCGTAGCCGACACCTGATCGAGGCCGTCGATCCCATCGAGCTGGTCTTCGATCGGCTTGACGACCAATTTCTCCATGTCTTGCGGGGAGGCGCCGGGGTAGTTCGCGATGACGACGACGACCGGGAAAGTCGTATTGGGCGGATTGGCGCTGCGGCCCAGCTTGAAAAACGAGATCGTGCCGAAGACCGCCAGAGCGATGAAGACCATCGCGGCGATGACTGGACGACTAATGGCAAACCGGGTCAACCACACGATAGCGACTCCCGTGACGAACGTACGCCTCCCATACGGTGCAGGCGCGAACGGTGTTTCAGAGGCCTGCCGGGAAGCGGGGCGAACCGGGGCGCCGCCGCGATATCGGGAGTGTGGTGCGCGAGACTGGACTCGAACCAGCACGCCCTTGCGGGCGCTAGCCCCTCAAGCTAGTGCGTCTACCAATTTCGCCACTCGCGCGTGTTAGAGGGGGCTTACGATAAAGTCGACCCCGGGCTTTCCGCACCGGGTGCCGAGTTCCCCGCTGCGGCCGCTAACGCATATTCGGGTCGAGCGCATCCCGCAGGCCGTCGCCGATATAGTTTATGGCCAGCACGGTGACAAGAATGCACAGGCCGGGGAAGGTGGCCACCCACCATGCGATCTGCAGATTGCTCTCGGCGTTGGCCAGCATGTTGCCCCACGACGCCGTAGGCGGTTGAATGCCGAAGCCTAGAAACGAAAGCGTCGACTCCAAGATGATGACGTTCGCCACGTCGAGCGTGGCCTGCACGATGATCGGTGCGACGGCGTTCGGAAGCAGATGCCGGAAGATGATGCGGCCGTCGTTGTTGCCGACCGCGCGCGCGGCCTCGGCGTACTCCAATTCACGCAGCGAGAGAAACGAGGCGCGCACCAGACGAGCGACGCCGGGCCACGAGAGCGCTCCGATGATCAAGACGATGACCCCGAAACCGAGCGACGCCTTACTCGAATTCGCGGCCACGATCGCGGTGAGCACGAGCAGCAGCGGCAGGAGCGGAATCGACAAGAAGACGTCGGTGATGCGCATGATCGCGTAGTCGATCCAGCCCCCGTAATATCCCGCGATCGCGCCCAGGAACGTCCCAATGATAATCTCCATCAGGACGGCAAAGACGCCGACGGTCAGCGAGATACGCGCTCCGAACATCAGACGCGAGAGCAGATCGCGCCCGACTTCGTCCGTTCCCAATAGGTGGCCCGCGCACAGCGCTGCGTTCAGGAAGCACGGCGGCAACGGATTGCCCTGCCAGTGGACCTGGTCGATGGCGTCGGGGTTGTACGGAGCGAGCTGCTTGGCGAAGACCGCAACGAACACCATGAAGGCCAGCACCAGCACGCCGACCATTGCGAGGCGGTGGCGGCGAAAGCGTTTCCAGACGCTGCTCTTGGCAAACTGGAAGTCGTCTTCTTCTACACCGGTTGGCGGATACTCGGGAGCGAAACCAACTGCCATGCTTACGACGCTCCTAGTCGTACTTGACGCGCGGGTCGAGCCAGGCGTAGGCAACGTCGGCAACGAGGTTGAAAAACACGACGAGGAACGCGATCAAGCATAGATACCCCATGAGCAGGGCGATGTCGCTCTGGCCGAGCGCGTTGAAGAATAGGCGCCCCATCCCGGGCCAGGCGAAGATCGTCTCCGTGACGATGGCGCCGCCCACCAGACTCGGCAGATTCAGCGCGGTGACCGTCACGATGGGGATGAGCGCGTTTTTCAGGCCGTGCTTGAAGATGACCGTCTTGAAGTCGAGGCCCTTTGCCGATGCCGTCCGCATGTAGTCGGTCTTCATCACCTCGAGCATGGAGCTGCGCATGAACCGGCTGTAGAGCGCGAGCTGCAGGAGCGCCAAGACGACCGTGGGCAAGATCAGGTGTTCGAGCCTGTCTCCCAGGAAGAAGCGATCGTGGGTCGAGATGCCGGCCGACGGGAGCTGGATCTGATAGCCGAACGGGAGCGGAATGCCGTGCACCGCAAACGCGAGCTGCATCATCAGCGCAAACCAAAAGACCGGCATCGAGTAGCCGAAGAAGGCGAACGTCGTGATGAAGTAATCGGCAAACGAGTAGGGGCGGATCGCCGAAAATATTCCCGCCGCCGACCCGACGACGATGGAGAGCACGAAGGATGCGCCCATCAGTTCGAGCGTCGCCGGCAGCCGCTGCAGAATAGCTTGGAGTACCGGCTCCGAGTTACTGGTCGAGTAGCCCATGTCGCCGCGGAGCACGTGGCCTATCCAAACGAGGTATCGGTACCAGATCGGCTTGTCGAGCCCGAGGTTATGTTTGAGCCGCGCGATGTCCGCGGGAGTGATGTGCGGATTCTGGAGGTAGGGGGCCAACGGCCCGCCCGGCGCGTTATTGAGAATGATGAAGAGGATCAGCGAGATCAAGGCCAGCAGCGGTATCGCCTGCAGCGTTCGCCGGACGACGTAATTAAACAGGCTCGAATCCTCCGAATCCGGGGCGCATTGGCCGTGACGGACCCGCGCTAGTTAGGGTCCTTGAGTAGCATCTCCTGTGCGCAGGGTTCTCCTGCTAGCCCGGCGCCCGGCGGTTCAGCCCTAGAATCTCGCGGGCACGGTCGGGCGTCGCCACCGGCCTGCCGAGCTCGGCCGCAATCCGGACTATGCGGGCTACGAGCTCGTCGTTCCGGGCCAAGCGCCCTTTCGAGTAATAGATGTTGTCCTCGAGGCCGACGCGCACGTGTCCCCCCATGGCGATCGCCATCGTGGCCATCGGCAGCTGCATGCGGCCGATGCCCGCGACCGACCACGTGCAGCCGGCCGGCAGGTACCCTACCAGATCGCAGAGATTGCGCGCGTCGGCCTCCAGCCCGCCCGGAACCCCGAGCACGAAGTCGACGTGCTGCGGGAACGAGAGCAGGCCCTCTCGCTCCAGTATGCGCGCGTTCGAGAGGTGCCCCTTGTCGAAGATCTCGAGCTCCGGCCGTACGCCGTACTCGTTCATCGCGGCGAGTATCCCGCGCATGATGGGAAAGCTGTTCTCGAAAACCTCGTCACCGAAGTTCACCGTGCCGCACGTGAGCGTCGCCATCTCGGGGCGAAGCTGCAATACCGCCGCACGTTCCTGCGGGGTCATGCCGATCGCGCCGCCGGTCGAGAACTGCACGATCAGGTCGCTGCGCGCGCGGATCGCGTCGTAGGCCTGCTTGAAGCGCGCGACTTCGTGCGTGTTGGTCCCGTCGTCGTTACGGCAGTGCACGTGGATGAGCGCGGCTCCGGCTTCCCGGCAGGTGAACGCGACCTCGCCCAACTGCTCCGGAGTTACGGCCAAGTGCGGCGTCTGCCCGGGAGTCAGTTCTGCGCCGACGGGCGCCACGGTAACGATCAGCGGATCCATGCGGGCATCTTTCGACAAGCTCTTGGCGACCCCTTAACAGGTTAACGCTCGAGAGCGGAGCGCGCGGCGGCGATGAGGTCGTCGTCGAGGCCGAGCAGGCGCGCGAGCGCGATTGCGTCGGCCGGCCGCTCGCCGCCCTCCGCGATCTCCTCGATCGAGTAATCCATCGATGCGGCCAAGAGTGCGAGCGCCGCCTGCAAGTCTCCGCGAGGCGGTGCCGCGGGTATGCCGCGCATGCCGCGCACGCCGAAATGACGCGCGCCCGTCGCCTCCGCGATGCCGGCAAGGTGCGTGGCTAAGAGCGCGGTACGGCCGCGCGCACGCAGGGCACCGACCAACGCGATCACGAGCGCTTTGCCCTCGTGCGGCGTGGTCGTACGCGCGAATTCGTCGGCCAGCACCAGCATCCGCGGCGCGCTCCGCGCCAGTATGTCGCGCAGGCGCACGACCTCCTCCGCGAACGAAGAGAGTAAGCCGCCCGCCTCGCGCTCGCCTCCGATACCGAGCCACGCGATCTCCTCGAAGAGACCGACGCGCGCGCGCGCCGCGGGAACGGGGATGCCGAAGGCCGCCAGCGTTGCGATGAATCCGCAGGTTCGCAGAGCGATGCTCTTCCCGCCCATGTTCGGGCCGGTGAGAACGGCCACGTCGTGTAAATCCACCGAGATCGGTTCGTAGCTGCGGCCTTCACGTTCGAGTTCCGCGGCCAGCGGCAGGAACCGAGCCTCTCGAAAAGCGACGACGGGCTCGGCGGCGATCTCCGCTGCGACGCAGGCGTGGCGCTGCGAGAAGCGTACCTGCGCGACGACGACGTCGATCGCGCCGATCGATCCCGCGAGCGCCTCGAGATCGCGCGCCCGCGCGCGCACCAACTCCGAAAGCCTGGCGCGCACCGCCTCCTCAGCCGATGCGACGTCCTCGGCCGCCGCGTCGCGAGCGCGCAGCGCCTCGACCGTCGCGGCGTCGAGCTCGAGCTCGCACAAAAAATAGGTCGGCGCCTCCCGAACGACACGAATCTGGGCGGAGAGCGGGCCGCGCAGATCGTCGCGCATCACGACGAACTCGTCGCCGGGAAGATCCTCGCGCCCCAAGGTCGCGGCTACGCGCAGCACGAGCCGCGCGCGCATTGCATCGTACTCTCTCTGCGCCTCCGCCGCCCGGGAGCGTGCCGCCGCAAGGCTGCGGTCGAAATCGTCGGCGAGATAGAAGCCGCCGGTACGCGTTCGTCCGCATTCGAGCGCGCCGCCGAGGCTCCGCAGGCCGCCGCCGAGCGCGGGAAGCAGATCGCCGGCATCGCCGAGCAGGCTCTCTATGCGAAAGGCTCCGTCGAGCATGCGTTGGATCTCGACGAACTCGGCGTCGGCCAGCACGCCGCCGATGGCCGCGCCGGCGATCGCCTGCAACGCGTCCGGCATCCCACGCAGCGTCGCACGCAGCCCGTCGACGTGCGAGCCGTCCAGGCGGCGCGCGAGCTCCGCCACGCGCGAAGAGCGCGCGGCGGCGGCAGCTTCCTCACCGCGGCGCAGGGGCGACAATTCCGCGAACGCCCGGCGCCCGTACTCGCTCGCGGGCTCGAGCTCTCGTTGCAGCCATTCGAGTTGCAACGCGCGCACGGTAGGCGCGTCGGCCAAACGCGAGAATCTCATGCCGCGACCATCGCAGCCGCAAAGACGTCGAACGTCGGCAGGCCGGTCGCGCCCGCAACCGCGCGAGCGAAGCCGCGGGGTTCGAAGTAGCCCTCGCGGCCGATCGGCGCGACCGTCGCGGCCACTACGCGCAGCGGCCGCTCGCAGCGCAGCGCAAACCGGTCGGCGACGCGATCGAAAGCCTTCCCGGCGATTGTAATCTGGGTCGGGTCCCCGACGACGATTTGGTGCCGCTCGGCGGACTCCATGAAACGCGCCGCGAGCGCGGCCGTCAGCGCGCCCTCGACGCGCACGAATGGCTGTGATGGATCGTATCGCGGAAGGCTCAAGCGGCGCACCAACGCGGCGATAGCCTCGACGGCCTCTGCCTGCGACGCCGCACCGCTCGCTCCGGTCGCCACGACGATCGCATCTTCGCCGCCGGCGAGCGCCGCTACGCGATCGATCGCACCATCGACGATCGTCTGTTCGCAGCCGAGTTCGAAGAAGCGCGCCACCGCGCTGCGGATGCCCGAGGCGGTCGGGGGCCCGACCAGTTCGTAGTCCGCCGAACGCCGTACGCGCACGTAGAGGAGCGTGCCGGCTGCCGTCTGCAGATCCGAGAGATCCAGAATCTCGCTCGCGGGATGCCGAGGAAGCACGTCGCGTGCGGTAGCCACGACCGTCCCCGGCGCAAGGCGCAGGCGCGGCTTCGCCTGCGCGTCGAGGACGTCGGCAGATTCTCCGTCGCGGCCGAGCGACGTGATCCCGAGCGCCAGCCCGCGCGCGATCGCGCGCTCCGCGACGGCCCGCACGACCACGGTTTTCCCGACGTTTTTCCCGGTGCCGACGACGAAGAGCGAACGCGCACCCCCCGCGCGCGCAAGATCGAGCAGCGCATCACCGACTCTCACGCCGCCCGCTTTCGCGCCCCGGTTCGCCGACCTCTCTCGTGTGGTGCGTGAGGCACCACGCTAGCCGATATGAAGCGCTCTGAGAAGCACGAAGGCAACCCCGGTTGCGGCGAGCAGGATTCCAGACCACAACTCGGCCCGCTCCTCGGCGCGCCGGCCCAGCGCGCGCCCGAGAAGCAGCCCGAGGCTCGTGGCGCAGACCGAAACGATGGCGATGGTCGCGAGCGACTCGATCAGCGGCACGCCGACGTACAGGATCGAAAACCCGATGCCGAGGGAATCCAGGCTGATCGAGAGGGAGGCGAGGAGCAGGCCCCAGCCGCGCGAGAAGTCGACCGGTACCGCAAGCTCGGCCTCGCGCCGGCTCTCCACGATCATGTAGACGCCCAAGCCTACCAGCGCCACGAAACCGAAGTAGCCGGCGACGCCGCCGAGAAGACGGTCCGCCGCCATGCCCAAGGCCGCGCCGATTACGACCATGGCGACCTCCGCCGAGGCAAACGCGATACCGATACGGATCTTTAGGTGACGCGGTATCGTTCGAATCCCTACGCCCACGCTCACCGCAAAGACGTCGAGTGCCAGCGCGAACGCGACCGCCAGGATCTTTAGGAACGACAAGAGCTAACGCGAAGCGGCGGGCGCGTTCGCGAAGGGATCTACCTTCGGTTGCGCAAGCAGGCTGTTGACTGCGGTACGCAGTTGCGAGATGGTGAAAGGCTTGTTGAGAAAGAGATTGGCACCCGCCGCCATAGCCCGTTTTTCCATGGCGTAGTTGTTATGACCGCTGATCATCAGAATCGGTACGCGGCGCGTTCGGCCGTCGCTGCGAAGGCGCTCGATGAGATCGATGCCCGAGATGCCCGGAAGCATGAAATCGCAAACGACAACGTCGAAGGGACCGTCGCGGTCGAGCGCGACGAGCGCGGTCTCCGCATCGTTTCGAAGGACGATCTGATACGGTCCCTTTCTCAGAACCGTCTCGATCAGCGTGCAAATCGCGGGATCGTCGTCGGCGACGAGTACGCGCCAAGTCTGCACAGTCATGGGCGTGCATTTCCGCCCGCCCCTTCGAACGGCCTCGCTTGCAAATCATAATTTGGTAAAGTTTCATCTATGGATCGATCGCACACGAGCCCCGTCTTCGCGCTTGCAGCGCTCCTGCTGCTGCTCGTCATGCTCGGGCCCGTCGTGGGGATGCTGGCGGCCATTCCCCCGGCCGCGCTCATCGCGGCCTTTTCGGCTCCCGGCGCGCAGCACGCGCTGCGCGTCTCCCTCGTCGCTTCGTGCATCGCGGCGAGCGTCGCGACGCTGCTCGGCGTGCCTGCGGGCTACGCCCTAGCCCACACCGACGCGCGCCGGCGCGGCGGGGCGCTCTTTGCGCTTGCGTTGCCGCTGGCATTCCCGCCGGTCGCATCCGGAATCATTCTGCTGGAAAGCTTCGGGGCACGCGCTCCGCTCGGAGGATGGTTGGCCGCTCACGGGATCGTGCTCGTCGATTCGCTGTGGGGCGTCGCGCTCGCGGAGTTTTTCGTAGCAGGATCCTTTGTCGCGATCACGGCTTGCGCCGCGTTCGCCTCGCTCGACCCGATCTACGAAGCATCGGCACGCACGCTCGGCGCTTCGCCGGGGCGCGTCTTCTTCCGCATAGCGCTGCCGCTGGCCGCTCCCAACGTCCTAGCGGGGATCCTGCTCGCGTGGATGCGTGCGATCGGCGAGTACGGCGCCACCTCGATCGTGGCTTTCCACCCAACCGCGCTTCCCGTCTACCTTTACGTCACGCTCTCGGCCGAGGGCGTCGGGCCGGCCCTCGCTCTGTGCTACGGGTTTGCCGTCCTGGCGGCCGTCGTGGTCGGCATGCAATGGGCCATACGCCGCCGCGTAGTATAAGGAGCGCATGACCGTAATCGACCGGCTCTTGGCTGCGGACTCCACCTTCCAGCGGCGCTTCTTCTTCCTGGCAAAGCGCTTCGTCGCGGGGGAGACCGTCGCATCGGCGATCGACGCGGTGCGCGGGCTCAACGCACTGGGCATAACGGCAACGCTCGATTTCTTGGGCGAAGACGTGCTCGAGCGCGAGGCCGCCGTCAAGACGCGCGATGCGTACCTTGCCATGCTCGACGCGATTGCCGATTCCGGCGTTCGGACGAACGTCTCGGTCAAGCTCACGGCGATGGGACTGCTCCTCGGCGGCGATTTCGCACTGGATAACCTCTGCACGGTTCTCGAGCGCGCGCGAGCAAACGCCGACCCGTTCGTACGCATCGATATGGAAGGCTCCGCGGTGGTGCAGCAGACGCTCGACGTCTTCGAAGCCGCGTTCGCGCGTTACGACAACGTCGGGCCCGTGCTGCAGGCCTACCTGCGGCGCACGCCGCGCGACGTGGAACGCGCTATCGAACTCCGCGCGCGCGTCCGTCTCTGTAAGGGCGCCTACAACGAACCCTCGGAGATCGCGTTCAAGGAGATGCCGGCGATCCGCCGCGAGTATCTGCGTCTGGCCGAGAAACTCCTGACGCGTGGTTCGTATCCGGGTATCGCCACGCACGACGTGCGGCTGGTCGATGCGGTCAAGGCGTTCGTCGTCAAGCACGGCATCGGCAGCGATGCCTTCGAGTTTCAGATGCTTTACGGCTGCCGGCCCGAACTGCAAAAGCAGCTCGTCGCGCAGGGATACCGCGTACGCGTCTACGTTCCGTTCGGCACGCATTGGGCCAGTTATTTCTATCGACGCGTCTTGGAGCGCAGGGAGAACGCCTGGTTCGCGTTATCGTCGGTCTTTGCAAAGTAGCCGGACGTGAGAGCGGTCCTGCAACGCGTCTCTCGCGCTCGCGTCGCAGTCGACGGCCGCACGACTGGGGCGATCGGAGTCGGGCTTACGGTCTTGCTCGGCGTCGGTGCCGGCGATACCGAACGTGACGCCGAGCACCTAGCCGAAAAGATCGTCAACCTACGGATCTTTCGCGACGACGAGGCGCTGATGAACCGCAGCATTCGCGACGTCGGCGGGGCCGTCTTACTCGTCTCGCAATTTACGTTGTACGGGGACGCGCGCGCCGGGCGGCGCCCCTCGTTCTCCGCGGCCGCCAAGGGCGATCTCGCGCAGACGCTCTACCAGCACACCGGCGCGTCGATCGCGAGATTCGGCGTTCCGGTCGAGTACGGCATCTTCGGGGCATCTATGGAGCTCGAACTGGTCAACGACGGCCCCGTGACGATACTCTTGGACTCGAAGCGGGTCTTTTGACCCGCACCGCGGTATATCGCAGCATGGTTCGCCCCGGCAAGCGGGTGGGCCGGCGGCAACACATCGGAGGAATGATGCGTATAGGAATCGGCGGTCCCATCGTCGCGGCGGTCCTTGGACTTCTCATCTTTCCGGCATGCTCGAAACACACGGCCGCCGTAGCGCCGACCGCTACGCCGGCGGCGGCGAGCGTTACGCCGGGTACCGCAGCCAAACCCACTGCCCGGCGCGTTGCCGCGGCGCCCGCCCGAAGCACGCCGGCCGCGGCGCACCCTAAAGCGAGCGTAACGCCCACGCGGCGCGCCGCCGCTACGCCGGCCGGGCGCGCTGCGCCCTCGACCCCGCATCTTGCGGCAGCGCCGGCTCGCCGAAGCCCGACGGCTGCACCCATCGCAGCAACGCGTCAGCCCACCACGGCACCCCGTCAGCCCACGGCAGCACCGCATACGCCCGTAGCGGCGACAAAGGCGCCTGCGAGCACCGTTGCCGTCACGGGCGAGCTGGTGGAAGGCAAGCGCCTCTACATGCAGGATTGTTCAACCTGCCACGGAGCCCGCGGGCAGGGGAGCATCGGCCCGTCTCTGCAAAACGAAGCCTCGCGCATGAACCTCTCCCAGGCGGTGGCGTGGATAAAGAATCCGAGACCGCCGATGCCCAAGCTGTATCCGGGCAGTCTGAACGAGGAGCAGGTCTTGGATATCGCCACCTACGTCGAGTCGATAAAATAGCGCCGGCGTAGCCGGGCCGCCCCAGGAGTTTGTCTGACTTGAGCGCGTTTTCGTCTCCGGGTCGATTTTTGCCGGATACATCGTTGCTCATCAGTCACGAAGCTACGGCTTCGCTCCTTCTTCGCGCCTCGTCTTCGGACAAAAATCGCCTCCGGATCCAAAAACGGCCCAAGTCAGACAAACTCCTAAGAGCCGCTGTCCGGGATGCGTTCGATGCGGACGATCTTATCGGATTCGATCAAGCGGCCCAGTACGCCGAATCCGCCTACGACCTTCCCGAAGACCGTGAAGTTTCGATCCAGATGCAACTGCGGCGAAAGCGTGATATAGAACTGCGTGCCCGCGGAGTCGCGAATCGCATGGGCGCCGGGCGGGTCGGTGTAGTTCAAACCCATCGAGATGACGTAACTGCCCTGCTCTAACGGATTCTCCTCGGATACCAGCGTGTAACCCGCATCCCCGTTGCCGGTGCCTGTTGGATCGCCCGTCTGCACGACGAAATCCGGCACGATGCGGAACCACGCATTCCCATCGAAGTATCCTTCGCCGGCGAGGTTCAGGAAGTTCTCGACCGTAAGCGGCGCCCACTCGGGGTAGAGTTCGACGTAGACGTCGCCCTTCGTGGTAACGATCCGCACGCGCGGATGCGGCCCCGGTGCCGGGCCGTTCATCAGCGCCGAGGTGGTCGGATCGATTCGAGGCAGGTAGATCGCAGCCGCTGCGGTGGGAGCGGCGGGCTTCGCGTTCGCCGCCGCGCGCGGCAGCGCCGGAAGATCGGCGAACGGATCGGGCTGCAGCGGTGGGATGTGGACGCCGGCCGGAATCGCCTTCAAGTGCGCGGTAAGCGGTTCCCCGCGCAGCTCGCGGATCGATTCGAGCGCCTGTTCTTGTACGCGCCACGATGGATCGTGGGTCATCGGCTCGAGCGCCGCGATCGCGTCGCGGTTCTCGACGCGGCCGAGCGCGTGGACCGCTTCGATCCGCACGAGCACGCTCGGATCGTGAAGCGCGTGCGTGAGAAAAGTTCTCGGCACGCGCACGGAATACGCGCGGAAGACCGCCCACATGATGTGCCAGCGCACGTACGCGTCGCGCTCGGACGCGAACGCCGCGACCAGCGTCCGCTCGGCGAAGAAACCCATCGCGCCGGTCCCGAACGCTTCGAGCGCGGTTGCCGCCCGCGCGCGGAGGATAGGATCGCGCCGCTGCCGCAGCGTGCGGGCGAGCGCGCGTGCCGCCGCCCGTTCGCGGCGAGCCGAGAAGAGCGTCGGAGGCGCCTCGTAACGGTCGACCGCGTCCAGCGCGGCGACGGCTACGGCCCCGTTGCGAGCGCCGACCGCAGCGATCACCGCCGCCGCGTACCGGGGGTCGCGAATCAAACCGAGCCCGTAGACCGCCATGGCCCGCACACCCGGTCGAGGATCGTGCAGGTGCGCGGCCAGTAGCGGCGCGCCGGCGAGCAGCTCGGTCCGGCCGACCGCAAGAGCCGCACGCGCCGCGATCCGAGGGTCGCGGGAAGAAAGGTAGCGCGCCAGCTGGCCCCCACCGAGTGATCGCGCGCGTTCCAAGCGCTCGATCTGCACGTATGGGTTCGGGGGCGCCTGCCCCGCGGCGGTCAGAGCGAGCAAGCCTAGGGCCGTGTATATTATCGAGCCAAGGATTCGCTTGACCAAAACGATACCAACTTTCTGCAGCGGTCGTGCGTTGTAGTATATGAAGCATGAGATTGCCGTCCTTCTCGGGCGGTGCAAAGAACCGAGGTTTGGATATCCATGAGTACCCCCAAGGTCCCGCAACCCAAGAAACCGGGCGGCATGACGGTCCGCGAGGCCGGCCAAAAAGGCGGCGAAACCGTCAAGAACAAGTACGGCCCGGAGTTTTACGAGCAGATCGGCCGCAAAGGCGGCCAGGCTACGAAGCTGGCTCACGGCCACGCCTTTTACGAAGAGATCGGAAAGAAGGGCGGAAAAAAGGGCGGCGAAGCCACTCGCGACCGCTATGGTCCAAACTTCTACGAACAGATCGGACAAAAAGGTGGCCAACGAGTCAAGCAACTCATCGAAGAGGGGAAGCGCGCCGCGGCGGCAAGCGAAGAGGCCGAGCAGCGCAAACGCGCGAGCTAATGGGCTGCGCGCACTCTTCCCGCCAGCTCTAATCATCGTTGCGGCGATCGCCTTAGCGACGGGCTCGAGAGCGGCCGTACCCGTCGCTCCGAGCGCGCCGCCCGCGACCGGCGCCATACTGCCTCTCAACTCGAGCCTCTTTTTCGTACTCGATCAAACCATCGATTCGCACTCGACCAAACCGGGAACGGTGGTGCGCGCTCATCTGCGCGATCCGCTGATCGTGGGCGGAGTAACGGTCGCTCCCGCGGGAACGCCGGTCGATATCGAGGTCGTGCAAACGTCGCCCGCGCAGATGGCGAACGTCAACGGATCGGTAACGATCAACTTCGAACCGCTGACGCTGCCCGACGGCCAAGTGCTGCCGCTCTACACGCCCACCTCGCACATCGACCCGCACATGACCGCGGGGCAAGCCTCGACCAAATCGATCGCCGACACCGCGGCCGATATCGTGGTTCCCTACTACTATATTTACAGCGTGGTCCGCAAAGGCGCAGACGTCGATCTGCGCCCGGGCACGGCTATACGCGCACGCACCGCGGCAACGCTGAAAACGAGCCCCGGCGGCGCTATCGCGATCGCCACGCCGCCGCCGTTCACGTTCACGCTCGTCCGGCCGCACGCGCTGTTCTCTCCCGAGCCGTTCGCAACCGCTCGGGGATTCCATCCGCCTACGCCGAAGCCGTCGCCCGTACCGACCGCGTCGCCATCGCCATCGCCATCGCCATCGCCATCGGCAAGCCCATAACGAGGGACCAGACCGTGTTCAAACGCCTGCTTTTCGCTTCGATCGCCTTCGCCGTCGGCCTAGCAACGCTCCCCGCCGGCGCCGCCACCAAACTCTCCGACAAACCGTCCGCCGCGGAGATGCCGTTCGTGCGGTCCGTTCAGCGAACGCTTTCGGCACTCTATCCGACGCCTGCCGCCGCCGAAAAAGCCGGGTACTTCCGGTTCACGAACGAAGACCGCACCGGCTCGATCAGTTACGTAAACCCTTCGCACTGGACGAGCGATCTCAAACATCCCAGTCAACTCTGGTACGACGTACACGGGCGGCTGCTCGGCGCCGATTACACCGTTCCGATGGCTCGGCACGCGCATAAGCCTGCAATGTGGGGGATCGATCCGCAGCGCTGGCACAGATTTCCCGCACACGTGCACTGGGTCCTGAGGCTTCCGAACGGAAAGTACGAGTACGAGCTGATGACGAGCGTCGAGAAGTACGAGGACGCCGGAGGAAACGTCGAGCACCCGACCGCCGCACCCATCGTCAAACTCGGCAAGGCGAGCAGCGCCGGCGAAGTGGCTCACGTCTTTGCGTTCCCGAATCTTTGGGACCTGGAACTCTGGGTGCTGCGCAATCCGAACGGCGCCTTCGCTTACATGAATCCGCGCGTGCATCCGAGCAAGAGTGCCGGCATGGGCGGCATGTGACGGCCCGCTATTCGTTCGACCAGTAGTCCTTCAACGCTTTGCCGCGAGAAGGGTGCCGCAACTTGCGCAGCGCCTTGGCTTCGATCTGGCGAATGCGCTCGCGCGTGACGCCGAACTCCTGCCCGACCTCTTCGAGCGTACGCTGATGGCCGTCTTCCAGCCCAAAACGTAAGACGAGAACCTTGCGTTCGCGCTCGGTGAGGTTTTGCAGCACGTCCTGCATCTTCTCCTTGAGCAGCATCACCGAAGCCGCCTCCGCAGGCGCAACCGCTTCCTGGTCTTCGATGAAATCGCCTAGATGTGAATCTTCCTCTTCGCCGATCGGCGTTTCGAGCGAGATCGGTTCCTGGCTGATCTTGATGACCTCGCGGACCTTCTCGGGAGTCAGCCCCATCTCGGCGGCGATCTCTTCGACCGACGGGTCGCGGCCGAGCTCTTGCAAGAGCTGGCGTGAGATCTTGATCAAGCGGTTGATCGTCTCGACCATGTGCACCGGGATACGAATGGTGCGCGCCTGGTCGGCAAGCGCCCGCGTGATCGCCTGACGAATCCACCAGGTGGCGTACGTCGAAAACTTATAACCTTTGCGATAATCGAACTTCTCGACCGCGCGGATCAAGCCGAGGTTGCCCTCTTGGATCAAGTCCAAAAATAGCATCCCGCGCCCGACGTACTTCTTGGCGATCGACACGACCAATCGTAAGTTGGCTTCCGTGAGCTGCCGCTTGGATTCGCCGCCGGCCGCCACGACGGAGGAATCCGTCGCGCCGTTGCCCAGCAGCGCCTGTTCGCCGGCCTCGATGCTCATGGCCAGCCGTTTTTCGTCCTCCATCGAGAGCAACGGCACCCGGCCGATCTCTTTGAGGTACATGCGGACGGGATCGTCGAGCGCGAGTCCGGCGGGGATCGTCTCCTCTTCGCGCTCTTCCTCGACCTCCGGTTTCTCGTCTTTCTGTTCGTCGATAATCTCTATGCCGAGCGTAGAGATTTCTTCAAAGAGATCGTCGATCGCCTCGGGGCTTACGTCCTCGAGATTGTCGAAGGCCGTGTTGATCTCTTCGTAGGTCAGCGACCGGAGCTTGCGCCCGCGGTCGAGGAGTTTCTTCTTGATCTCCTCGAGCGTCGCCGGTGCCTGCTCCACCGCCGTAGCGGCCCTGCCGCCTGCCGCGGCCATTTTTTTTCGAGTCATCTTTGCTCCGATCACCTCCTCTCCCGTTGCAGCGCGATTACCTCTGCGCGCCTATCCCTTGAGTTTCGTTACGAGCGCCTCGAACTCGCCGCGCAGGTCCGCACTTACGGCCTGACCCGCCGTCAGGAGTTCGTCGATCCGACGGGACAACTCCTGATAACGCCGGCGTTCGTCTTCGAGTTGCAAGCGTTCGGCCACTCGCTCGAGATGAGCCCGGCGCTGCCCCGAGTCCGCGTAACGCACGGTCGAACTGCGATCCCGTTGCCCCAGTGCCGAAAGGACCTCCACACACGAAGTATCTTCGGCAAACAGGGCAAAAACATCAGCCGTCGCATTCAGCCGCTCGGCGTTCTCCAGCAACCGCTCATAGATGCTGCGATACACCTCGTTCCGGAAACGCCGCGGTTCGATGCGGCGACCGGACTCGGCTGCGAGCGCCGGCTCTTCGATGAGGATTGCCAAGACCTCGCGTTCGAACGAAAACGACTGGACGTCGAGCGAGAGGTGACGGCCGGCAGCTGCACCCGGACTCCCGAAACGCGGCGAGAAGTTCGCGCCGTTTGCGAGAAAGCGGCTATTCCGGAGGTCGTCTACGTTGACCTTCAGGCGCCCGGCGACGTAGACGCGCCACTTATCCCACTCGGCGCGCGGGGTCATCCGCGCAATCAGCGTCTCGGCCTTTCGCGCGATGGCGGCCGGCGAATCGAAGCCGCTTTTCAAGCGATCGATCTCGGGATCGAGTTTGAACTCGATCGACGGTTTGGCGGCCTCCAGCACCTCGCGGAAGGCCTGCGCGCCGCGCGTGCGGACGAAGCTGTCGGGATCCTCGCCCTCGGGCAGGACGACGACGCGCACGCTCGATCCGGCGTGCTCGGCGACCGCCGTCGCAACGTCGATGGCTTTGGTCGCGGCATTGCCGCCCGCCGTATCGCCGTCGAAACAAAGAAAGATGTTCTCGGCGTACCGGCGCAGTTCCGCGGCTTGCTCCTGCGTGAACGACGTGCCCAACGCGGCGACCGTCGTCTCGAAGCCGGCCTGGTGCAGCGCGATGCAGTCCAGATACCCTTCGACGACGATCAGCGTGCGCTCGTTGGCCGCGGCGCGCCGGGCGAGGTTGAGAGCGAAGAGATGATGCCCTTTCGTATAGACCGGCGTCGTGCTGGTGTTGAGATACTTGGGCTCGGCATCCCCCAGCGCCCGGCCGCCGAACGCAATGACCTCGCCGGTCGTCGCGTACGTCGGCACCATGAGGCGTGCGCGGTAGAAATCGTAATATCCGCGCTGGCCGGCTTTGACCAAACCCGCCGTGGCCGCCAGCGCAAGGTCGACGCCGTTGCGCGTCAGCTCGGTCGAGAGAGCATCCCAACTGTCGGGCGCGTAGCCGAGACGGAACTTCTCGATCGTCGCCGGCGAGAAGCCGCGCCGCTCGCAGTAGGCTCGAGCCGCGCCGCCGGCTTCGCCGCGCAGCATCCGTTCGAAGAAGGCGGCGGCGATCTGATTGGCCTCGTAGATCGCTTCGCGTTCCGTGCGCCGCCTGGCCGACTGCGCGTCTTCGGGGGCCAGTTCGATTCCGGCCCGAGCGGCGAGCATCCTCACCGCCTCCGGGAATGCCACGTTTTCGAGTTTCGAAACGAAGGCGATCACGTCGCCGCCGGCCCCACAGCCGAAGCACTTGAAGAAACCCTTGTCGGGGTGTACGTGAAACGAGGGCGTCTTCTCGCCGTGGAACGGGCACAAGCCGACCAGATCGTTGCCGCGCTTGCGCAAAGGCACGTACGCGCCGACGAAGCTCGCGATGTCGACGCGCGCGTGGATCTCCCTGATGACGTCCTGGTCGAAGCGCATAGCGTCTGCAGATGATTCGCGGCGCCCGGCGAAGAGGCCCTCGATGAAGCGGATTTTCGATCCGGTCCACCATTTCATCGAACTCGGCGGTGCCGAAGCGCGCCTGCTGGATGCGCCGGTGCTCCAACGCATGCGCCGCCTGCGGCAGCTGGGGCTGGCGTACCTGGCCTATCCCTCTGCCGAGCACTCCCGCTTCAGCCACGCGCTCGGAGCGCTCGCCATGGGCACGCGCGTTTTTGACGAGCTCGTGCGCCATGGGCGTGCCTTCTTCGCGGGCGACGCCGACGTAGCATACCAGCGCAAGCTCGTCCGCGCTGCGCTCATCCTGCACGATATCGGACACGGGCCCTTCAGCCACGCCTGCGAGGACGTGCTCGGCATACGGCATGAGGACCGGACGCGCGCGCTGCTGGAAGTGCCCCATATGCGCGCTCATCTCGACGAGCTCGGCGTAGCCGCGGACGACGTCCTCGGCTTGATCCTTGGCTCGTCCGAGAACCGGTATCCCGTCCTCGGGGAGATCGTCAGCGGACCGAACCTGGATGCGGACCGGATGGATTACCTCCTGCGCGATGCGTATTTCACCGGGGTAGCCGGCGGCCGCTACGACGCCGATCAGCTCGTCGGCTCGCTGCGCCTATTCGAGATGGACGGCCGTGCCGTCATGGGAATCGACCGGCGCGGCGTGGTGGCGCTGGAATCTTTCGTGCTCGCCCGCTACATGATGTTCGCGTCGGTCTACTTCCACCACACGACGCGTATCTTCGAACGAACGCTGCAGCAGGTGCTGCGCGAGCTGTGGCCCGATCCGCGGAAGCTCGATCCGATCGAGGAGTTCCTACGCTGGGACGATTTCCGCGTGCTAAACGATCTGCGCGACGCGCCCTCCGAAGCCGCGCGCGCGCTGCGCGAACGCACGCTCCTCTACGCCCTAGCGGCGGAGTTCAATGCGGAGCACGACCTGCACGCATACGAACTCTGCGAAGCGGCGCTGCGCAAACGCTGGGGCGGCGCCGTTTGGAGCGACGAACAGTCGCAACTGCTGCACCGGCTGCCGCTGCAGGCTGCGCCCGGGCAACGAACCGTCTGGGTTCGCACCGGATCGGGCGGCATCGTCGACGCGCGCGACGCCTCGGATCTTATCGCGAAACTCTCGGGCAAGGCGTACTGGCGCAAGCTCTTCGTAGAACGCAGCCGCGCCGACGTGTCGCAGGCGCGCGCGCTCTGCCGGGAGATCGTATTGGCGGCGACGGGTGCGCGCTCGATGCCCGAATCCTGACACACGGGGAAACCTGCCCGGGCGCAACAAACCCCCCGTTCATGAAGAACGTGTTGCGATCCGCCATTACGCTTCTGTTGGCTTGCGTCTTTAGCGCGCAGGCTCTCGCCGCCTCCGACCACGCACCGCCAACGCCGCTGCCCCGCCCGTTCGGCCGTGGGCACGCGTACTACCATAAGACGCTCTTTGCGCCGTACCGCTTCAAGGACACGATCGTCCGAGTCGGCTTCGATTTTGCCAAAGGCATCGTCTACGGCGACGAGACGGCGGTCGTGATCCCCAAGCGCGCCGGGTTACGCCGGATTCCGTTCAATACGCTCGGGATCCACTACAAGGCGGTTGCAGTAAACGGTAAGCCTGCCGCCTACCGTCTCGATGCGGCCCACCAGCGTATCTACGTCGCTTTGCAGGCGCCGGCCGCAGCGGGGCAGCCGCTGACCGTTACGTTCAGGTATTGGGCGCAACCGCAGCGCGGCATCTACTTCATCCGACCGGACAAGGGGTATCCGCGTACCGCACCCGAGATCTGGTCGCAGGGCGAGATGACCGATAACCGCCGCTGGTTCCCAACGTGGGACGAGCCCAATCAGAAGACGCCGAGCGAGCTGATCGTAACGGTCCCGCGGGGCTGGACCGTCGTCGGCAACGGCTACCTGAAGAGCGTCGTGAAGTCGGCGAAGCTGCACGCCTGGTACGGCACGCAGTCCGACGTCGCGACCTGGGACTGGAACGCGCCGATCCCCAAATCGACCTACCTGATCGCGTTCGCCGCCGGGCCGCTCTCCGAGCACCGCACCTCGCTCGACGTGCCGCAGTTTCAGGGCCACAAGCCCCTGCCCGTCGACTCGTTCGTGCAGCCGCGGTATGCCAAGTGGAACGCCCTCTGTTTCGGAAAGACCAAGCGCATCGTGGCGTACTTCCAGAAACGTATCGGCATCGCGTTTCCGTGGGAGAAATACGACCAAGTCACCGCCGAGCGCTTCACCTACGGCGGCATGGAAAACGCCTCGGTAACCATTCAGACGTCGAATGCGATCCATCCGCCGATCGAGAACCTCGAGCAGCCGTGCGATGGGCTCGTGGCGCACGAGCTCGCCCACCAGTGGTGGGGCGACGACGTGACCCTCTCCGACTGGTCGAACGTCTGGATCAACGAAGGCTTCGCCACCTTTTTTCAGGAGTTGTGGAGCCGCCATCATTTCGGCAGACCGGAGTTCCAGTACGAGCGGTATAACGCGCAGCAGGCGTACTTCGGCGAAACGAAATCGTATTGGCGCCCGATCGTGGACTACGTCTACGACGATCCGCTCGACAACTTCGACGCGAGCGCCTACCCTCGCCCGGCGCAGGTGCTGCATATGCTCCAGTACATGGTCGGCACCCATCGTTTCTTCGCGGCTCTGCACTATTACCTCGAGCAGTACCAGCACAAGAACGCCGACACGCAGCAATTCTTCTCCGCGATCGACAAGTCGCTCGGGACGAACCTCACGTGGTTCGAGCACGAATGGTTCTTCCGTGCCGCCTATCCGCACTATTACGTGAAGCAGCGTTACGACGCCAAGACGAAGACGCTCGCGCTCGACGTCACGCAGAAGAACCACGACGGTAAACCCTTCCGCATGCCGATCGTCATCCAAGCCTACTTCGGGAATCAGATCAAATCCGTTCGGCCGACCATCGATCGCAACCACCAGGTCGTGACGATCCCGGGCGTCGCGCAGGCGCCCTCGATGGTACTCTTCGATCCAAACGACAACGTGATACGCAAACTCACCTGGCACAAGAGTTTGCGCGCGCTAGCCTATCAGGCCATTCGAGCTCGCTATGCCGGCGACCGGCTCTGGGCCCTCGGCCAACTCGAGCGTGCCAAAAAAGGCGAGCGCAAAGGAGCGCGGCGCACCATACGCGAGATGGCGCTCTTCGACTCGTTCTATGGCGTACGCGCCGATGCGGTTGCGGCGGCTGCCAGACTCGGTGACTGGCAGACTGTTCGCGCCGCACTGCACGATCGCGACGAGCGCGTCGTCATCGCCGCCGCGCAGGACGCCGGCCGCCTGAAAGGCACCGCCGATCCGACGCTCGTCGCCGATCTCCGGCGCCTTGCCGGCAGCCCCAACCCGCTGGCAGCGGCCGCGGCCCTCTCATCGCTCGGCGCGCTCAAGGCACCCGGCGCCTACGCGCTGCTGGTGGCCGCGCTCGGGAGGCCGTCGTTCCGCGAGCAGATCCCCGCCGGCGCGCTCATGGGTCTCGGTGCCCTCGGCAATATGAAGGCGTTCCCATCGATCGAGGCTCGGACGGCGTACGGCACGCCGCTGCTGGAGCGTTCTGCCGCGATCTTCGCGCTCGCTCGGTTGGCCGTGAAGAACGAGCGGCAGCAGTCGGTCGAAGGGCACCTCATCGCCCTGGCTGAAAGCGACCCGATCATCGGCACGCGCATCGCCGCGGTGCACGCACTCGGGATGCTCGGCGAGACGTCGGCGATACCGGCCCTGCAGCGCATCGAGGCTTCGGACTCCCAGCAGGCCGTGCAGAGCGGGGCGTGGTCGGCGATCCTCGATATCAAGGATGCCGCAGCCATGCGTGCGTACAAAGCGAGCCGCGGGCACCGACGGAAGTAGCCTCCTAGTCGATAGCTCCGATCGCCGCCTGCGCTGCGGCGAGGCGCGCGATCGGAACGCGGTACGGCGAGCACGATACGTAATCCAAGCCGAGCTGGTGGCAGAACGCCACGCTCGACGGCTCGCCTCCATGTTCGCCGCAGATGCCGATCTTCAAACCCGCACGCGCGCCGCGCCCGCGGCGCACGGCCTCTTCCATCAGCGCCCCGACACCGCGGCGGTCGAGCACCTGGAAGGGATCGTCCTTGAGAATCTTCAGGTCGAGATAACGCGGGATGAACGAAGCCTCGGCGTCGTCGCGGCTGTATCCGTAGGTCGTCTGCGTCAAATCGTTGGTTCCGAACGAGAAGAACTCCGCATGGAGCGCGAGCTCGTCGGCCACCACGCAGGCCCGCGGCAGCTCGATCATCGTGCCGATGCGGTAGGCGAGCGCAACCGACCGTTCGGCCAGCACGCGGTCGGCCACGGCCTTGGCAGCATCGCGCGTCACCTTCATCTCTTCTTTCGTGCCGACGCCCGGAATCATCACTTCGGGGCGTACCTCGACGCCGCGCGCCGTGAGATCGCAGGCCGCTTCGAAGATCGCCTGCACCTGCATGGCGTAGATTTCGGGAAAGAGGATGCCTAGCCGGCAGACGCGCAGCCCCAGCATCGGATTCTGTTCGTGCAACTGCTCCACGCGCTTGAGCACCGCGCGCCGCTCGAGATAGCGCGGCGAGCTCTCACCCTCGCGCACCCGCAGCTCGGTCGTCTCTACCAGCAGCGTCTCGAGCGATGGGAGAAACTCGTGCAGCGGAGGATCGAGCAGGCGTATCGTTACCGGGAGCCCCGTCATCGCTTCGAGGATGCCGATGAAGTCTTCGCGTTGGAAGGGCAGCAACTTCGCCAGCGCCTCCGCGCGTGCCGCCGCCGTATCGGCTAAGATCATCCCCTGCACGATCGGCAGCCGCTCCTGCTGCATGAACATATGCTCCGTGCGGCACAAACCGATCCCTTGCGCGCCGAGTTCGCGTGCCTTGCGGGCATCCTGCGGCGTGTCGGCGTTCGCCCAGATCTCCAGGCGCCGGACGCCGTCGGCCCACGACAAGTAGGTCGAAAGCCAATCCGGCAGTTGCGATGGCGGATCGATCAGCGTGAGCTTTCCGAGCATGACGTTGCCGGTCGTCCCGTCGATCGTGATCCAGTCGCCCTCGCGCAGCGGTTTGCCGGCGAGCGTGGCCGTCTTCGTGCGCCGGTCGATCTGCAGCGCTTCGCATCCGGCCACGCACGGTTCGCCCATGCCGCGCGCAACGACGGCGGCGTGCGAGGTGGCACCGCCTTTCGCCGTCAGCACGCCGCGCGCGGCGATCATGCCGTGTACGTCGTCGGGCGTCGTCTCGACGCGCACCAACACGACGTCCTTCCCCGCCTCTCTCCAAGCGACCGCGTCGTCGGCTTCGAATACCACTTGGCCGCTCGCCGCGCCCGGAGATGCGTTAAGGCCCGTGGCGGCAACGTCGAAAGCTTCGTGCGGATCGATGCGAGCGTGGAAGAGGTGATCCAGCGACTGCGCGCTCACGCGCGCGATCGCTTCGCGCTTGTCGATGACTCCTTCGTTCACGAGGTCGATTGCGATCTTGACGGCGGCCTCGGCGCTGCGCTTCCCGGTACGGGTCTGCAGCATGTAGAGCTTCCCACGTTCGACCGTAAACTCCAAATCTTGCATATCGCGGTAATGGCGCTCGAGGTTGCGAGCGATCTCGAGAAACTGCCGGTAGACCTCCGGCTGCGTGCGTTCGAGATCCGAGATGCGTTCCGGGGTGCGGATGCCGGCGACCACGTCCTCGCCCTGAGCGTTGCGCAGGTACTCCCCGAAGAGCTGGCGCTCGCCGGTATTCGGATCGCGCGTGAACGCAACGCCCGTTCCCGAGTCGTCACCGATGTTGCCGAACACCATCGCGACGACGTTGACGGCAGTTCCCCAATCGTCGGGAATCTTGTTGTAGCGGCGATAATCGATCGCTCGCTTCGAGTTCCAGGAATCGAAGACGGCCCCGATTGCGAGATCGAGTTGCTCGAACACGTCCGTAGGAAACTCGCGTCCCGCATGCGTGCGGACGATATCCTTGAAGCGCGCCACTAGATCTTTCCAACTGTCCGCGTCGAGCTCCGGATCGCTCGCGACGCGGAGCTCTGCCTTCTTCTCGTCGATCAGATCTTCGAAGAGATGCTTGTCGAGATCGAGGACGACGCTCGAGAACATCATGATGAAACGGCGGTACGCATCCCACGCGAAACGCTCGTTACCGGTTCCCCGCGCGAGGCCCATAACCGTAGCGTCGTTGAGACCGAGATTGAGGATCGTATCCATCATGCCGGGCATCGAGGCACGCGCTCCGCTGCGTACCGAAACCAACAACGGGTTCTCTTCCAGGCCGAAGCGCTTGCCGGTGCGGCGCTCGATCTCGCACATCGCTTCGCGCACGCCTGCGATAAGGCCCGGCGGATTCTTCCGGCCGAGCGCGTAGTATTGCAGGCACGTTTGCGTGGTAATCGTAAAGCCGGGAGGCACCGGCAGGCCGGCGCGCGTCATCTCCGCGAGTCCGGCTCCCTTTCCGCCCAGCAGCTCCTTCATGTCCCCGCGACCCTCTTCGAAATACCAGATCATCCGGGTTGCGCTCGTGGGATCGGCGATGGTCTCAGACATCGTGTCGTGCGTACCTCCGAAAAGCGGTCGGGTCGAAGCTAGGAGACTGTCGGAGTTAAGCACGTTCCCGTCTTTGGGCCGCCTTTTGCCCGAATACTTCGTTGCTCATCAGTCACGAAGCTACGGCTTCGCTCCTTCTTCGCGCCTCGTCTCCGAACAAAATTCGGCACCAAATCCGAAAACGGCTCAACTCCGACAGCCTCCTAGGCGAATCTTTCGTGCAAGAGCGCCTCGAGCCCGCCGGCACCGACGCGTTCCTGGTGCATCGAGTCGCGATCCCGCACCGTTACGGTTCCGTCCTCGAGCGTATCGAAATCGACGGTAATGCAGCAGGGGGTCCCGATTTCGTCCTGGCGCCGGTAGAGCTGCCCGATATTCCCCTCATCGTACTGCGTTCGAAATCGCCGGCGAAGCGCGCTCTCGATCGAACGGGCCCGCTCGACGAGCTCCGGTTTGTTGCGCGCCAGGGAAAATACGGCCGCCTGCACCGGCGCGATGCGCGGATGGAAGCGCAGCACCAGCCTTTCGGTATCCTTCCCGTTGGGATCGACGCTCCGGTCGATCTCGTAGGCATCGATCAGCATCGTCAGCGCCGTACGATCCACCCCCGCGGAGCTCTCGATGAGCAGCGGCGTGTAATGCGTCTTGGAACCCTCGTCGAAGAAGCGCAGGTCTTTGCCCGAGAGCGCCATATGCGCGTCGAGATCGTACGTCCCACGATGCGCGATCGACTCGAGTTCGCCCCAGCCCCACGGGAACAGATACTCCACGTCGACGCCGGCCTTGGCATAATGGGGGCGTTCTTCCTGCGATAGTTCGTAGAACCGCAAGCGGTCGGGCTTCACGCCGTAATCGGCATACCATTGCTTGCGCCGTTCCACCCACGTTTCGAACGTCGCCAGATCGTTGCCGTCGTCGGGAACGAAGTATTCGAGTTCGGCTTGTTCGAACTCGCGCAGGCGGTAGGTAAAATTTCCGGGAGTGATCTCGTTGCGAAACGACTTGCCGATCTGCGCGATGCCGAACGGCGGTCTCTTGCGCGCGCTTTGATAGACGTTCTTGAAATTGACGAAGATGCCCTGAGCCGTCTCCGGGCGCAAATATGCTACCGAAGCCGAATCCTCCATCGGACCGACGTGCGTCTGCAGCATCAAATTGAAGTTCCGCGGCTGCGTCAGCGACCCTTTGCTCCCGCAATCCGGGCACTGCTCGGCATTCTTCAAGTGATCGAAGCGAAAGCGGTGCTTACAGATCTTGCAGTCGACGAGGCGATCGTGAAATGCGTCGACGTGCCCGGAGGCTTTCCATACGAGCGGGTGCATGACGATCGACGAATCGAAGGCCACCACGTCGTCGCGCAGCTCCACGTTTTCGCGCCACCACGCATCTTTGACGTTACGTTTTAGGATGGTGCCGAGTGGGCCGTAATCGTAGAAGCCGCCTATGCCGCCGTAGATCTCGCTGGACTGAAATATAAAGCCGCGGCGCTTGGCAAGCGCCACGATCTCGTCCATACTCGCGCGCGGGCGGGCGTCGGTCTCCATAGGGAGCAGGATGTTCGAGCGCGCCGGTGGCGCGCCTTCTCAGCCTTCCGGCGAAGGGCCGAGCCGCGCGCCGTAGCGACGCCCGCGCCACCGAACGCCTCGGCCGCCGGCATGACGGTACGCCGAGTCGAGCAGGATGCCCAACATGATCGTGAGTCCCACCGGCAGCCAGGCGCCCGAACCGCGCGGAAAGCGCGAGCGCCGCATCCCAACTTCAGCTGCCAGCATGGTCGCAACCGTCGCGCCTCCCATCCAGGCGGCCTCCCGGTAGCGGCGCCGCTGCAGGGCGCGCAGCAGCAGCAGCTGCGGCACCGGCGCAACGAACGCGAGAAATCCCACCCCTGCCGCGAGCACGAGCGGGTTGCCGCGGGCCCCCAGCGCAAGATTCTTGCCGAAGCCGTTCCATATCTCGCGCAGGTTGCGATACATGCGCGTGCGCACGAGATCGTTCGCACCGACGAGCATGGTACGGTACCGGCCGTCGGTCTTTAGCAGATGCGCGAGTTCGAAGTCCTCGGCGATCTCGCCCTTCACGGCTTCGTGCCCGCCGATCGCGGCGTAGGCATCTGCTCGCATGAGTATGTACTGGCCGTTGAAGAGGGCGCTGCCGGATTTGGAGGCATCGTTCACGTCGGCGAGCGGACCGGCACCACAAGCAATCGCCCACAGTATGCTCGGTAGGACCGCGCGCTCGGCAAGAGATCCCAGATCCTGCGTCGAGAGCAAACTCAGCGCGCCGAGCTTGCGGTCTCGTGCGTATCGCATGGCGGAGGCCGCGGCCCGCGGCTCGTGCACGGTATCGGCATCGGTGAAGAGGAGCCACTCTCCGCTCGCCCGCCGCGCACCCTGATGGAGCGCCCAGGGTTTGCCGACCCATCCGCGGGGCAGCGGCTCCCCCGTAACGATGCGCAAGCGATCGTCTTCGCGGGCGAGCCGCGCTAGAATCGCATGCGTAGCGTCGCTCGAACGATCGTCGACGACGACGACCTCCAAGTGCGGATACCGTTGCGCGAGCAGCGAGCGCACGCAGCCTTCGATCTGGCGCTCCTCGTCGCGCGCGGGCACGACGATCGATAGTGGCGGCAGATCGTCGCTCGGTTCGACCGGTTCGATACGGTCGTTCGAGCAGAGCGCCACGTGCAGCGACCGCGCCGCAAACGCGCCCGCCGCCAGCACGGCTATCGTATCGAGCACGCGCATTCTAGGAAATAAACGGCAGTTGCATTGCGCGATCGTTCAATGGAACTATGCGTTCCCCTATGGCCGTCACGAAGGCTATGCCGTTGTCATCCAAAACGCTTGGTATCCAAGCGACGTCTCGTGCCGGCATCCTTTACGCGCTCGCCTGGCGCCTTCGGTTGCGCCTCCGCGCGCAGTTGCCCGCAAATAGTCGGGCTAATCGAACGCACAGGCACACTTGTCGTCGCGCGATAGCGAGGGATTGATGAGCGCTGGGGCGTTTCGATGGTGTCGACTGCCGGCCTGATACACCGAGCAGCTCCGGGTTCGATTCCCGGGCGTTCCAGCCGCGGCAGCTTGACGGCTGTTGCGAAGTCGTCACGGATATGCTACGGTCGGTACGTATCAGGCCGGCCAAGCACATCGAAACGCGCGAGGCGCAGCAGTAATGCCGCGCCTCGTCTTCACGACGTCTTCCGCGATTGCCGCACATAGTCGGACGAGTCAAAGGCGGTCTCACCTCTTGAGCCCAGCACGAAATCGCGCCTTCGGTTGGGTCTCGGCGCGCAACTGGCCGCAGGCGGCGGCGATATCGCGCCCCATGTTCTGGCGCACCGTCGTCGGCACGCCGGCCGCATCGAGTACCGCTGCAAAGCGCCAAATCTGCGCGGCCTCACTTCCCGAGAACGCGCCATCCGGGGTGGTGTTGTACGGAATGAGATTGACGTGGTAGAGGTGCCCCGAAAGCAGGCGCGCGAGTTGCTGCGCGTGCTCCTGCGTATCGTTCACGCCCGCGAGCATCACGTATTCAAAAAACACCTTACGGTTCGTTTTGGCGACGTAACGCTCGCATGCGGCCAGCAACTCTGCCATCGCAAACTTGCGATTGACCGGCATCATCGCGCCGCGCACTTCGTCGTTCGGTGCGTGCAGCGAGATCGCCAAGTTCACTTGGATACCTTCGCCGGCAAAGCGATCGATTTTGTCGACGAGCCCGACCGTCGAGATCGTAATGTGCCGGTGACCGAGCCCAAACCCGTGTGGATCGTTTAGCAGCGCGACGGCTTCCATCACGGCGTCGTAGTTGTGAAACGGTTCGCCCATGCCCATGAAGACGACGTTGGTGATGCGCTTGCCCGTGGCGGCGAGTTCTCGCGCGAAATAGCGCGCCTGGTCGAAGATCTCGGTCGGCTCGAGCTGGCGCGCGAAGCCGGCCTGGCCGGTCGCGCAGAACGCGCAGGCGAACGCGCAGCCGGCTTGGCTCGAGATGCAGACGGTATTGCGATCGCCGTGATGCTCCATCAGCACCGCTTCGACTTCGTTGCCGTCGGCGAGCCGAAAGAGACCTTTGCTCGTCTGCCCATCGCTGCTGCGCCGCACCTCAACCGGTACGACCGCGTCGAACGAGAAGCCGCGCTCCGCGAGCGCGGCGCGAAGATCCTTGGGAAGCGTCGTGACGTCGCCGATATCCGCCGCGAGTTCCTTGGCGGCGGCACGGTAGATCTGCCGAAGCCGGTAGGGCTTCAACCGGAAATGCGCCGCAAAGGCCTCCGCGTCGGGGAATCCCGCGCGACGAACCTTCTCGGCAAACCACGCGGCTTGCACGCCGCCGGACGTTTCAAGCTTCATTCGAAGAGACTCGCTTGGGCGGGCTCGCTGAGGGAAGGCTCGTCGAGCCTCGCGCGTACCGCTTTGAGATCCGACCAGACCTGCCGCTTGGTCTCCGTCAGCGCCGTGCCTCCTTGGCGTAACACGTAGGCAGGATGGAAGGTGACCATCAACGGGATGCCGCGCGGCCCGTCGTACCACCGCCCGCGGCCGCGCGTGATCGCAAAATCACGCCCCAGAAACGATTTCGCCGCGGGCGCGCCGAGCGCGAGAATGACGGAGGGATCCACGATCTCGATCTGCTCGTCGAGAAACGGGCGGCAGTTCGCCATCTCGGCCGGGTCCGGAGCTCGATTTCGCAGTTTCTCGCCATCCAGCAGCGTCGGCCGGCACTTGACGGTGTTGCAGATGTAGACGTCCTCGCGGGCCAGCCCGATCGCGCCGAGCATCTTTTCGAGCAGGTCGCCGGCACGCCCCACGAACGGCCGGCCGAGCAGATCTTCCGTCTCGCCCGGTCCTTCGCCGATGAGCATCAAGCGCGCGCATGGCTCGCCCTCTCCGTAGACGTTGTTGCGCCGTTCGTAGCCGATCCGGCAGGCACGGCACGCCGCGGCCGCGCCTGCGCCATTTGAAAGCAAGCGCTCGCGCCGCGCGCGTTCCTCAAGACTCACGAGCCGCTCGCGCCAATACGACGGCCTCGCCGTAGGCGAGGATTCGCGTCGAGCCGTCCTGCGTTTCGCTCACGCGGAATCGAAGATCGATCACCGCCTCGGCGCCGAGCTCGCCGGCCCTGCGCCGCAGTTGGTCGAGCGCCTCTTCGCGTGCGCGCTCCGCATCGGTCACGCAATCGAGCGCGCTCAACCCGACGAATGCGCCGAGGCTTCGAAAGGTCGCGCGCAGCAAATTGTACGGTCGCATGGCGGTACCGGAGACGTGCCCGCACGAGCGAAGCACGTCGTATCCTTCGGCACGACCGAGCGTCACGACGGCGTCTTTCGCGAGCACGTGCAGGCTTAGCGCGGCCCCGCCGCGCACACGACCCAGTAATCGAGCATGCCTGATACTTCACCATCCGTACTGATCGTCCGCCTCGACGCGATCGGCGACGCGCTCGCGCTGGTGCCCCTGCTGGCGGCGCTGCGCGCAAAGGGCTACCCGACCGGGATCGTGCTCTCGACCGTGAATGCCGGCATCTTCGCGCGAGGCGCGGTGGCCCACACCTACGTCGCGGCACCGCAGAGCCTCGTACGCGAAATCGAGGCCGACGGCTATGCGTGCGCGCTGATCGCCACCGAAGACGCGCAAGGGTACCGCCTTCCGCGGGCGGCCCGCATCCCGGTGCGAATCGGCTTCGAGAACGGCTGGGGGAAACCGCTCAAAACCCTTTGGGTTCGCCGTCTCTGCACGTCGACGGTCCACCGAACCGCCGGGCTCGACGAGCGCGCCCCGCACGAGTGCGCGGTGCTCTTCGAACTCGGTCGCAGCCTACTGGGCGGCGCGCAGCCGTCGCGCGATCCCTCGGTGCTGCGGCGTTTCGTGCTGGACGCGGATCCGCTGCCGGATGCGCGCGTCGCGCTGCAGATCACGGACAAGTGGGAACGCTTGGGGCGGCCGCTCGCGGAGGTAGCGGATCTGGCCGGCCGCATCGCCCGGCGTACGCCGGTGCGCGCGATCGCGGCGGCGGAGGAGGCACGCTACGCCGATGCGTTCGAGCAGGCGGCGGGTTTACCGGTGGAGCGCTTCGCAGATCTCGCCGCGTGGAAGGCCGCGATCGCCGCCGCGCGGGCGCTCGTCGCACCGGATTCGGGCGCGCTTCACGTTGCCGGCATGGTGGGAACGCCGACCGTCGCAGCATTCGCGGCGAATCCGAGTTTCGCGCTGCAGACGGCTCGCTGGTACCCGTGGGCCGCGCCGCACCGTATCGTGAAGATGGACGGGGCGTGGCCGGTCGTGGCCGGCGAGGCCCTCGCGGATCTCCTCAGCGGCACGCCGCCGACCGTTTATAGAGGGTGATCGCGCCATCGCGCCGCGCCGGCGCGTAGGCGCGCGCCCGCACGAGCTGCCGCACCAGCGCCGCGCTCTCAACGAGCCGCGGCGACCGCGGGAACTGCGTATCGGTGAGGATGTAGCACGCGGTTATTCGGCCGGCCGCGGATTCGGGCAGGAGCGTGGCGTTCGGATCGGTCGCCGCGAGATGCGTGTAGGCTTCTTCTTGCGTCGCGATTCCGGCGTGCGGCGGCAGCGTGGCCAAGAAGCGGTCGAGCCGCGCATCGGCAACGGCGTGCGCCCGTAGGAGGTAGCCCGGGTGCAACGGATCGGCAACCGCGAACTCCAGCGCGCAGAGACCTACGCACCAATACAAGATGTATCGCGCTCGCGCCGGATCGTCCCTTGCGATGCGCCGGACGGCAACGGCGAATGCGAAAACGGCGTAGCCGATCCACGCGCCGGCGTAGTGCGACCCCATCGTAAAGGTCGTCGGCATCCGCGAGAACAGCGTTTCGCAGAGCGGCGCGATCGCGATCGCGATCTCCGGCACGCGCAACGGCAGGAAGAGCAGCGGCAAGAAGGCCAGCACGAGGAATCCGACCCGCTGCAGCAGCCCTGCCGGGAAGAGCGCGCGCCAATCTGCGGCGCTCCAATCGTAGAAACGCGTCGGCGACCACTGAGGGTTCGCGTTTGCGTGCGGCTGGACGAACGCAAAGAAGACGACGAGCACCACGAGCGAGGCGGCCGCGATGCCGAGAGCCAACCGCGCGCGCCGCGCGTCGGCGCGATAGCGCCACGCCGCGAGACCGCCCGCGACCGCCAAGAAGATCGCCTGATCTTCTTTGATCGAGAGCGTGACCAGCGCAAAGACGATCGTCCAGCCGGTGAGCCCACCGTCGAAGGCCCAGAGCAGCCACGCTACCGCCGCCGGCGCGAGCCCGTTCTCGTGGAAATCTCCGAACGTCAGCCCCGCCAGCGGCGGATAGGCGAAGACGACGAGCGCCGCCAAGCGAGCGACGGCGCGATCCGCCCGCCGCGCGACGATCGCGTAGACCGGCGCGATGGCGAGCGCGCCGCCGGCGGCCTGCAGCGCCACGAGCGCGAGCGGGGATCTCCACACCAGCATGAGCGCGCCCGCGAGATAGAGGATGGGCGAGAAGTGATACGCCCAGTGGCTGCCCTCGATCGTATTGCAGAAGCAGCCGAACGCGCTGGCCGCGGTCTGCGCGAAGATGCCGAGGTCGACGAAATTGCGATGCGCCGCATACCTGAGCGTACCGAGCGCGAAGTAGAGGAGCGCGTACGCTCCGGTCAGCAGCCAGAGGACGCGGTCGCGCACTACTCCGTTTTCCCGGCAGCCGTACGGCGCCGCTGCAGGTACGGCCAGATGAACCCGTCGATCTCGCCGTCGAGCACCGCCGCCGTGTTCCCGCTCTCTACGCCGGTCCGGTGATCTTTCACCAGTTGGTACGGATTGAGCACGTAGGAGCGGATCTGCGATCCCCACTCGTTGGCGCTCCGCTCGCCACGCAGATCGGCGAGCTTCTTATCTCGCAGTTCGATCTCGCGCTGCACGAGGCGCGCGCGCAGGATGCTCATCGCCACCTCGCGGTTCTGCATCTGCGAGCGCTCCTGCTGCGATGCGACGATGAGCCCGGAAGGAACGTGGATGATTCGAATCGCCGATTCCGTCTTGTTGACGTACTGCCCACCGGCGCCGCCCGCCTTGAACGTTTCGACGCGTATGTCGTCGGGCTTGATCTCGAAATCGACGCTCTCGCCGGCCTCGATCTCGGGGATAATATCGACGGCTGCAAACGAGGTGTGCCGCCGGTGCGCGGCATCGAACGGCGAGATGCGCACCAGGCGGTGGACGCCGCGCTCGCTCTCGAGCATCCCGTACGCGTTGCGGCCGCGTACGAAGAACGTGATCGATTTCAAACCCGCCTCCTCGGCGGGCGATTCGTCGACGATCTGAGTCGAGAAACCCTTGGCTTCGGCCCAGCGCAGGTACATGCGCGCGAGCATCGCCGTCCAATCGGCGGCGTCCACCCCGCCCGCACCCGCGAAGACGCTGACGATCGCGCCGTGTCCGTCGAACTCACCGTCGAAGTTCGCGGCCATCTCGAGTTCGTCGGTGGCGGCCTCGGCCTTCGCGATGCCGGCGTCCACTTCAACGCCGGCGGATTCGTCGTTGCCGAAGAGTTCGAGCATCTCGCGCGCCTCGGAGAGCGCCCGCGCGACGGCGTCGATCTTCTCTATGTCCGCGCGCAACTCCGCGAGTTGTTTCATCGCCCGCTGCGCGGTCTCGGGTTCGTTCCAAAACGTCTCGGCGCGCGAGCGCTGGTCGAGCTCGCTTACGGTACGCGCTTTGCCCGCGTAGTCAAAGACGCTCCTTGAGCGTCGCCAGACGGTCGGAGAGGCGGGTGATGCTGGTCAACTGGGAGTCGCTCATAGCGGCGTGCAGTTTCTGCGGCGCACCACCACCCCCTTTCCGCACGCCCGGCTGCGCGTGATGGCGGGGCGAACGACATCGGAGGAGAGAGCGACCATGAACGTACAGGAGCGACCCGTCGAGAACTTTGCGCTGGGCGACCTGCTCGGCGATACCGGCACGGGGCTTCCCGCGACGCCGCTTGCGAGCGCGAGCGGCCTTTTCGGGCCGTGGAATGCGGCCTTACGAGCGGACACCCTTCCCAGCGCCGCATCGGCGTATGCCGCGCAGCCGGCCGGGGGCGGTTGGAGCGATATCCTCAACAAGCTCTTCGGGATCATCGCGGATATCCTGAACCTGCTCGGGCTGCAGCAACCAAACCCGGTCGCGCAGGGCCGGTTCGGCAGCGCCGACGCAAGTTCTACCGGCGATCCGCACCTTGCATTCTCGGGTACTCGGAGCGACGGAACTCAGGACGATTCGCATTTCGACAGCATGGCGTCGCACGCCGATCTGCTCGATTCGGATTCGTTCCAGGGTGGTTTCCAGATATCCACGCAGGTGACGCAACCTGATGCCCGGGGCATCACCTGGAATCAGAGCGCCGCCGTGACGACTGCCGGGGGCGCGACCCAAGTCGGTCTCGACGCGGGCGGCAACGCCACCATCGTGCAGAACGGGCAACAGATCGCGATCGGAGACGGGCAAACCGTAGACTTGGGAGACGGCGAGACGGTGACGCGCAATGCCGACGGCTCGCTCGCGATCGACGAGAGCAACGGCATGGGCGCGTCGATCGTGACGACGCTGCGGGAGAACGGGCGCGGCGTGGACGTCCACGTCCGGGCACAGAACGTCGACCTCGGCGGCGATCTTCTCAACGGGTCGCCGACGAGCCCCCCGCTGCATCCGCTGCCTCCGCTGCCGCCGGTGGTCGGGCCGCCGGGCCGCTGGGTTCGGCCGCTATAGGAGCGTCAGCTTCCGTTCGCGACAACACCACTGTCGAGCGGTTCTGGCGATCGATCACGTACGAGGAGGTGAATCTGCGTGCCTACGCCGATGGCCGCGACTCGAATACGGGGACGGAAAGGCTCCGCAAAGCAAGGCCTCTCCTGTCACGGTCGTCTATCGATGCTCGTTGCGTAGAACGTGCCGCGGCGCCAATATCCGTGCGCGACAACCTGACGTCCGACGGCCACGTTGCCGGTCGTTTCATGGTTGAGTGCGGGCTGATCGTTGATGACGATCGTGTCACGGCTTCGTTGCAGCGTAACGAGATGGCCACTGACGGCAGTGATCGTCCCGCTAACCCTGGCGGACTGCTTCATTGCCGAGGTTGCCAAGCCAAATTGGAGCGCCGTCGCGTAGAAGGTGCCATTACGCCAGTGACCGACCGCGACGATCTGGCGTCCGACGGCAACGTTACCGGTCATTTTACGGTTAAGCGCAACCTGGTCGTTAATAACGATCGTCCCGCGAGCCTGTTGCAGCGTGACGAGATGGCCGCTGACGGCGGTAATCGTTCCGCTAACGCGGGTCGCCTGATGCATGCCGTGCATCGGCATTTGAGATTGTTGTGCAGCAACCGAAAGCGGAACTGCCGCCAAACCGAGTTGCGTAGAGCCCAGCAGTGCTGCCACGACAAACGAAGACAATTTGTTCACGTTTTTACTTACCCTTTCGCGTATTGGATTGGCAGCGTAACTTTACTCCAATCGCTTAGTGGTACCCCCATAGTCATGCATTGAAACGTTTGACATCACTAGTGTCCCCAGGCATCGGGCGGAGCCGCAAGCACGAGCCTTACCGTGTCGCTACTCGCGCCATGTACGCGCGCAAGAGGGCTACGTCAGTTGCTTGGTACGCGACTCCCAATCAGCGTTGTCTTTGGGTGGATCGGAAGAAGTACCGGACGGCGCGGCGGTTGCGAGAAATTGAAGTCGTTGACGAGGTTACCAAGCTCCTGCGCATTTTCGCGCACGTCTGGCCGCGAATCGCGGCGTCCGTCGGTCTTGGGATTCAGCCTCGCGCCGTTCAGAAAGTCGTCTTCAATGAACTTCAGGTAGGCATCGAACGATAGCGTTTGGCGATCGATATACCCCATCTTCGCGTACGGGCTGATAACCATCGCCGGCACACGTATGCCATATCCGAGCGCGTCGACCTTTGGCGGAACGACGTGATCGTAGAAGCCGCCCCAGTCGTCCCACGTCAGGAAGATCGCCGTGGAGTTCCAATTCGGACTACGCATCACGGCATTGATGATTCTAGTCACGTAGGATTGGCCCGTGCTCACCAGCGCCGGTGGATGTTCGCTGTCCACGTTATCAGGCAGTAGCCACGAAACCGCAGGCAACGTACCAGCCTTTGCGGCCGCGAAGAACGCACTCTGCGTTTGAATATTCGCCGTTTGATGATCCTCGGCGACATCGCTGAATCCCGGCAGTACGTTCCAGATCGGCGGAACTCCGGGTTGTTTGAACGCTGCTTTCCGGACGCGTTTCCCCGTGCCATGCCGCTGCTTACCATGACGCGTGCCAGGTCCCTTAGCGCCGTGGTCAAGATACCACGCCCACGTGACGTGGTACTTGTCCAGTAAATAGGTCAGATCCGTCCACGCGAACGGTGTCGGGTTTCGTCGCGTCCGGTTCGGTGGATCGACGGCACTGGTGCAGCTCATCGGATCGTTCTCTCGTACGCACCGCGCCGACCATGCCGACACCAGGTAGAGGTGCGACGGAAAACTCCAGGAGTGGACCGACTCGAACATGTGATCCTGCAGGACGAAATCGTGTGCGTAGGTCCAATAGTTCGGGATATCGGAGCCGGTATGGTAGCCCATGACATCGGGGGTCCCGGAAGTCGTGCAGGCTGGGTTTGTGAGGTCGCGGCACGCGTGACGTGAATTTTTCTCCGCTTGTGCGATGAAGCCGTCCATCTTCCCGCCATCCGTATCGGCCACGCTGTTGACGTCGTTGTGTGGGCCGCCACGTTGCATATCGGCATGGTCTGGATACGGTTTGGCGCAGGTATGCGCGCGGGGATCGGGCACGCAAACGGTTGGAACATCATTGCGCATCGGGATTCCGTCTGCACCCGGATAGGTGCCGAAGTAGGAATCGAATGAGCGGTTCTCCTGGAAAATGACGACCACGTGGCGAATCTTGTGAATCCCATCTCGATCCGGGGAAACCGCCTGAGCTGAACCAAGAGAAGTCGCAACAAACGCGATCGAACTCGCGAGCGCTACGGCTGTTCTACATCTATTCTGCGCCATTTGAGATTACTCCGATCGCGCGGCCCTGAGGTGGCCCGTTCGTGATTTTTATTGAGAGCATTGTACGCGAAGGGCGGGGTATTGTACAGGGAGTCGACTCCAACTCTCACTCGTTTTTCATCGTCCCCCCTGCCCCGCAAGCAAGAGCATGCTCAGTGAGAAGACGCTCGTGTGGCCAGTAATCGGGTTCGTAACGCGCAAGTTGTGCGCATCGCAAGCCATTTTGGCAAACAGAGCGTTCCTCTCGGAACCAGGCGGCCCATGCGCTATGGCCACAGGCGGACGCCGGATAGAGCTGCGCGCGGCCGCATGAGCGGCGACCGGAACGGCGACGCCTACTGCCAGAGATAATCCGACGCGCCGAATCCCGCGGCCCTCTTCGCGCTGGTGTCGCGCGCCTTCACGCCGAGTTCGCCGGCCGTGCACTCCATGCCGCGATCTTCTTCGCTCTGGCTTCGATCGGGTACCGCATCTTCATGGCGCTCGCACCGTGACTCGCACTGTGAAAGGAAAACCTCTCATAAAACATCTCCCTTGTCTTGTCCTGCGGCTCTTGATGCTGTCGGTGCTTCCGGCCCTCGCTGTCGTGCCATGTCACGCAGTACGGCAGCGGATCGCAGAGTCTCGTCTTCATTCCTGGCTTGATTTGCGGGCAGTGGGAGTGGTTCGGTCAGATCGCGCACTTCGCGCGTTCGTAGACGATCTACGCGCTCACGCTGCCTTGCTTCGACGGTCGCCGGTCGTCGGACCGCCGGGGCGCTGGGTTCGTCCGCTATAGGAGCCTGTCGCAGTTGAAACAATCGGCGGTGTCGCTGCGTAAAAACGGCATGCAGGAACCTAAATGAACGAACGATCCTCTCCGTGGTGGTATCGCAGGCGTAGCATCGTGTTTGGAATGATCTACTTCCTCGGCTTTGCCGTCGGGGGAGTATCTTCCAAACCGCAGCATGGTTACGTGCCGTCATTCGTGCAACTTGGTTCGCGCTTCGGCTCCAACTGCATCTTCGGACTGCTGATCTTTGGTGTGGTATTGACGGCGCTTTGCTTTCTGCTGCGGCTTTCGGGATCTAGTTACTTGAGCGCGGGCGTCGTCTGGAACGACAACGCCCGCACGGATGCGCTGCTGGTCCGCGGCCCGTTCCGGTACACCCGTAATCCGCTCTATCTCGGCAACCTGTTGATGGCGATCGGTATCGGCCTCATGGCGCCGATCGGCGGCTGGATATTCATCGCTCTTGCGACCGGCATCTTCATCTGGATGCTCGCGCGTCATGAAGAGGCCGGATTGCGGGAACGCTACGGCGCCGCGTATGCGCGATACGCTGCAACGGTCCCTTGGCTTCTTCCACGCTTGACGCCCGCTCCAGCGACGGGCGATGCCGAAGCCTCCCTCCGGCAAGGATTGCTCTCCGAACTACTTACCGGTGCGGTGTTGCTTGGCATGATTGCGGTCCTCTTCGGCGCGCGCCTAGGGGTCTTGGCTTTTTTCGTACTCTACGTCATCGGCATCGTCGCCCAGAACATCGTGAACCGCTTACAAATGAAACGAATAACCGTAGTCGAATGAGGCCGTCATGCTGGATGAAGTGAAACGCGCGGCCATCGCTCGCTTATGGAAGCGCAAATTGGACCAGGACCTTAAAAAACTCCCGCAATCGGAACGGCATCGTAACCTCGAGCCTGATTCCGCCGAGTTCATCTGTGCCGTTGCTGCCGGGTGCCACGCAAGACGGCTGGCCGAGATTGGAGGATCCAGCGGAATCTCGACCATCGCCCTTGCCGAGGCTGCGCGCCAGTCGGGTGGGAGCCTGACCTCCATCGAGATCGAACCCACCCGGCAGGCTGAAGCACGAGAGACGATCGCCGCGCTAGGCCTGGCGGATTGGGTTGAGTTCGTATTGGGCGATGCCGGAGAGATCATTCCAAAGTGCGGTGCGCTCGACTTCGTACTGCTCGATTGCGAGAAAGAGGATTACATCCGCTTCTTCGAGCTCCTCGATCTTGCCCCCGGCGCCGTGGTCGTTGCCGATAACATTCTCTCTCATAATCTATTCGATTACGTCGCGCACGTCCGCAAGCGCAGCGACGTGGAGTCAATCACGCTACCCATCGGCAAGGGCCTTGAAGTCACGCGCCTCCGGCCAACACTGGTACAATAGCCGGAACCGGGAACCGGCCGGCGAGACGTCAGTGGCTACGCATATAGCGGGCGCCGGGAACCATGTGTGGCCGCATCGGCCCCCAATGTACCGCCATCTCGATCAGGATCGCACCAGGATCGTTCATGCCGTTCTCCTCGCCACCCATGCCGCTGGCCTTCATGCCACCGCGCATGGGTTGCATGGGCTTCATTAGGGATCGGTGCAAGCTAAGAATCTCTTGCTTTTGAACT
>JAJYFL010000009.1:14212-84374 GCA_021790935.1 bacterium | reverse complement strand
GCGGTGCTGGTCGCCGCCACCGGAGTCGTGCTCGCCGCCGCGATCGGGCGCGCCTTGGCCAAAGGTGCCGACCGCCTGCCTGAAACCCTTCGCGCAGCGCGCGAGTTGGCACAGACGCTGCGCCGAGAGGACCTCCCGCGCCTACCCGGTATCTGAGCCGCGATGATCGATAACGATTCACTTGCCGCACTGATTCGCTCTCAGCTGCCGGACGCCGAGGTCGAGATACTCGACCGCACGGGCACGATGGATCACTTCAACCTCACGGTTCGCTCGCGCGCGTTTGCAGGCAAGACGCTCATCGAGCAGCACCAGACGGTCTACGGTGCGCTCAAAGCCGCGTTGAAAGACGGCCGCGTCCATGCCGTCGAACTCAAAACACTCGTTCCGGAGAGATAAAACGATGTCCGACCAGATCGACCAAGAGATCGCGGCCGAGATCGCCGCCAACAAAGTCCTCGTCTACGGCAAGGGTACGAAGAGCATGCCGCGCTGTGGGTTCACGCTCGAAACCATCGAGTTTTTCGATCGGCTCGGCTATCCGTTCGACGTCGTCGACGTCCTGGAGAACCCGGAGAAACGCGAAGCGCTCTCCGAGATGACGAACTGGCCTACGCTGCCCAAGGTCTTCATCGACGGCAAATTCTACGGCGACACCGACATCCTCGGACCCATGGCGCAGAAAGGCGAACTGCAGGAGATTCTCGCGCAAGCCTTCGGAGCCGCGCCCCAGCCGAAAGCGACGATCCAACTCCATTAGGAGGCTGTCGGAGTTGAGCCGTTTTCAAAACCAAGTATTCGGGCAAAAGGCGGCCCAAAGAGGGAAACGTGCTTGACTCCGACAGCCTCCTAGCGATGCACGGCACGCTGGTCTCCGCGCAGACGTTGCGCGACAACCTCGACACTCCGTCCTGGGTAATCGTCGATTGCCGCTATAGTTTGACGGATCCCGCCTTCGGCCGCCTGGCATATCGTGAAGGCCACATCCCAGGCGCATACTACGCCTCGCTCGACGAGGACTTGGCCGGTACGAGGAATCAGGAGAGCGGACGCCATCCGCTCCCCGGCGCGGACGCGTTTGCTGCATTCCTTCGCGGCATGGGCGTCAACGACGGTACGCAGATCGTCGCGTACGACGCCGGCGGCGATATGGTCGCAGCGCGCTTGTGGTTCCTCGCAAAGTGGCTCGGCCACGATGCAGTTGCCGTCCTCGACGGCGGGTTCGCCGCCTGGCAACGCGCCCGTTACCCGCAGAGCCGCGAAACGCCCGCACCGAGGCACGGCACGATCTCCGCACGCCCTCGTGCGGAGATGACGCTCGACGCACGCGACGTGCTCGAATCGCTGCAGTCGCCGCAGATGCTGGTGCTGGACGCGCGCGGACCCGACCGCTTCGCCGGGCTCAACGAGAACCTCGATCCCATCGGCGGTCACATCCCCGGTGCCGTCAATCGCTGGTTTAAGGAGAACTATACCGAGGACGGGCGCTTCAAAACGCCGCAGCAACTGCGCGAAGAGTTTGCCGCCTTAGGATCGCATCCGTCCAACATCGTTCATCAGTGCGGCTCGGGCGTCTCGGCTTGCGTCAACCTGCTCGCGATGGCATATGCCGGGCTCCCCGACTCACGGCTCTACGCAGGATCCTGGAGCGAGTGGTGCGCGGACCCCTCGCGCCCCATGGTTCGCCGGACCGACTCCTAACCTCGCCCGGTCTTTCGCGGCGGGGGCACCGCAAACGGCTTGGCGACCTTCCCCGCAGGCGATGCATTCAACCGTGCGAGGTCCGCTTGCGCCGGCTCCTGCGAGAAATCGCGTAACGCAGCGACGATGCAATAAAATCCGAACGGCTCGTCGCCGCGGGTGACGAACTGGTGCAGTTCGAGGGCGCCGACGTAGACGACGTCGTTCGGCGCAATCTCCGTTACGGTGTCGTCGATGACGGCGTAGCCGAGCCCTCGCTTGACGATGACGAAGTGCTCGTGTTCGTGCTTCTCCAAGCGCGATACCGCGCCCGGCGCCAACTCGAAGTACCGCAGTTCGAGCGACGGTCCCGGCGCCGCGGCGTCGAATTTACGCCCTCCGACGATGGTATGGCGAACCACGCCCACGGCCGCGCCCGCGCGGTAACCCTCGGCCGGCACGCCCTCCCAGCCCGTCTCGGTGGCGCGAACCACGCGCCCTTGCCTACCGCCGGTCTTCATACTTGCCTCCGAGCATACCATAGCCACCGTGCCGTGCGCAGCACCGAAAGCATGGGGCTCGCATCGCTGCGAGCCCCATGCCGGTTGCGCTCGTGTGCGCCGGGCCCGTAACGCTTAGAGCCCGCTCACGACCTTGGTTATCTCAAACCGGAAGGTCGCCGGGCCGAGCACGTTCCCGGTCGTTGCCGCTTGGCGGCCGCCGTAGATCGGGATCGGAACGCCGCCGCCATAGATCGGATAGAGGCCCTGGTCGGTGTTGAAGATATTGTCGCCGGAGACTTGGGCCGCGAACTGGTTGCCGAGCGGCACGCGTACCGTCGCATAGCCGATGGCAAACGGCGGCTCGTTGAGCGAGTTGTTCTTGCCGTACAGCGTCTCGCCGAACTGCAGGAACAACCCCTTGGGTGAGGTGTACGAGATGGCGGCATTGCCCTGCATGTACGGGATCGACGTATTCATGCTGCCGATGGTGCTCCCAAACCCACTGCCGATACCGCCGCTCGTGAAGTTCTGACCCGCGATAACGCCGAGGTTCTGGTTGGGCGTGCAGTTCGGTGCCGGGGTACCGCAGTAGAAGTACGCAGGCAGATCGTAGACGTACCCTTGCTCCAAGCCGACCGAACCGGTGAAGCCGATCCCGACCCGTGGGAAATGCCGCAGGGTGAATTCGAGGCCTTGATAGCGAGCGTGGCTCAAGTTCACCGTCGTGGCCAAGTAGACCGGAGTCCCCGCCGGCGGTGCCGGACCGCTCGATGGCGTACACGTATACGACGTGCCGCAGAGCAGACCCGAGTTCGTCGTTTGCCCGAAGAACTTGTTGAACATGTTCGTCCGGTAGATATCGCCCGAGAGGACGGTGATGCCGTCGTGCAAGCGGTAGTCCGCGCCGAGATCGTAACCGAAGGCACTCTCCGGGTTAAGGTTCGTAGGCGCCGACGGAACCGTGAAGATTCCGGCAGTCGAGCTGTAGGAGCCGCGGCCGTTTATGCCGTTGCCGGTGATAAGCCCGAGATACGGCGGCGCGATCGAAGAGCCTGCCGAGAGGCGAACCGCTAGGCTCTCCGTCGGCCGGTATTCGAAGGCGAAGCGTCCGTCAAAGTGGTTCAGTTTCTTGTCCGTAAAGGCATAGTTCGTACCGTCCGGACCGCAGGCGTACGAGGGATGAGCGCAGACCCCGTAGGTCGTGCTGTAGAGGTTGTCATAGAGCGCGGCATTGGCCGTCATCTTCGGGCTGACGAGGAAGTGCCCGCGCAGCATGATCGTCGAGGTAATCTGGCTGCTCCCCGAAGGAATCGCCGTCGACGTGCTCAGCGAGTACGGGGGGCGATAGTGGCTTGAATAGGCGCTGTTCGTGTAGGCTTGCGACGTGGATTTCGAGGTGTCGAAGCTGAGAGCGATCATATTATTGTAGCCGATCGGGTGATCGATTTCGAACGAGTAGCCCATCAGCTTATCTAGTTCGGTCTGGTCGTAGAAGTCGTAGACCGCGAGCGGAACGATGCCTCCGTTGTACTGAATCGGATGTCCGTACGAGCTTGCGCACGAGGTGCTCCACACGTAAGACGAGCAGCCCGTCCCGTACATATGCACGAAGTTCACGCCAGGCGTATTCGGACCCGCGCCTTCGTCGACCAGGCGCCAGATGCTCGCGTGATAGAAACGCGCTAGGACCGTGTTCGTCCCGATCGTCGAGCTCGCTTGAGCTTGGAACATCGGTTCGTTGTTCGTCTCGATATTTGCCGATCCAGGGTACAGGTAATAGACCTGCAGCGGTCCCGGAGCGAGCGAGCCGGTGTATCCAGCGGCCGGCGCGAAGCTCGAGCCGATGGTGCCGTTTCCGATGTTTCCGGCCTGGTCCGCGTGGGATTGGCTCCCAAGATAGCTTGCCATCAGATACGTCACCGGCGATAACCGATAGCGGATCTTCATGAGCTCGGAGACGTTCGTAAAGTCGCCGGTCACGGTGTAGCAGCAGGCCACGAGGTTATGAATCGAAGGAACGGTGCTCGACGTGCCGGGTACGGGCACCGACCTGCTGTACGAATTTTGGTAGTTGTTGACGGCGCTGCCGTTGATGAAGCTGTTCCCGTTGGTCGGATCGAAGAGCGCCTGATAGTTACCGAAGGCCGAGGGCGTATCGATCGAGGATAGATCGAAGACGAATCCGAGCCGGCCGTGCAGCGTGGTATCGGAGACGCCGAAGTTCGAAAAGCTGCCGCCGTGATTGTCGACGCCGAAGACCAGGTTCCCCTCCGGCTTTAGGGTTGGGTCCTTGGTGCGGAAGTTGATCGTCCCACCGATGGCGCCGTTGATCTGCGGCACGAGCGCCCCCGGACCTTTGACGACTTGCACGCTGCGCAGCATGTACGGATTGAGGAAGGTCGTCACGTAATCGCCGTACCGGCCGACCGCGAGCGGGTGACCGTCGATCATCGACTGCGTCTCGAAGGAGTTAGCGCCGCGAATCGTCGGCACCGTAATCGCTCCGGCTACCGCCCCGTTCGCGCTTCCTCCCGGGAAGGAGATTTGAACGTCCGGAATCTGATTGAGGACGCGCGTTACCTGAAGCTGGCCTTGATTGGTGAAGACCTGCGACGAGACGACTTGGACTGCAGCCGTTGACGTATTGAACGTGCCGCGTCCCACCGCCCGCACCGATGCGATCGTGCGTAGCGACGTCAGCGTCACGTGGTTCATCCTAACGACGAGTTGTTTGGTTTCGCCGGTGAAGACGGCCATCTGCGGTTCGGCTGCTGTGTTGTAGCCCGCCTTGGATGCCGTGAACGAGTAAAAGCCCGCCTCGACGCCGGCAATCTCGAAATGCCCTGCGGCGTCCGAGGTCGTATGGTACGTACCGGGCCCCTTTAACGTAATCCGGGCATCTGCGACCGGAGCGCCGGTATTGTCGTGAACGGTACCGGAGACCGCTCCGGTGTTGTGCGCGGCCTGTTGCGGTGCAGCCTGAGCCACGAGCGTCGCCGCACGAACGGGTCCGACGCTGGCAAGAGCTAAAATACACACGCACAAGAGGCCAATGAATCTCTTCATACGTTACCCTCTACTTCCAGTTGAGATGCATCGCGGCCGAAGCGGCCCCGACGACTTAAACGAACCATGGTCCAAATAAGTATGCGCGCGCCAAGTCTAACGCAAGGGAACCATCGGTACATTGACCTTCTCTGCCTAGAACCCCTGGCTCTGCAGCAGGAACACGTGTTGCGCGTTCACCGGCAGCGTGGCGCCGGGGCGGAGCCGCCGGTAGGTGCCGTCGCTCTGCAACTCGCGGCTCTTCACGTTGTCGGCAAGCATCACGGCCAGGATCTCACCGTAGATCGTCTCCGCCAGAAGCGGGTCGAGCACGGGTATCATCGTCTCGACGCGGCGGTCCAGGTTGCGCGCCATCCAGTCGGCCGAACCGATGTAGATCTCCCGGTCGCCGCCGTTTTCGAAGACGCAGATCCGCGAGTGCTCGAGAAAGCGACCGATGATGCTGCGGACCCGAATGCTCTCGCTCACTCCCGGCACGCCCGGGCGCAGGACGCACATGCCCCGGACCAGCAGATCGATCGGCACGCCGGCCTGGGAGGCGCGGTAGAGCGCGCGGACGATCTCGGCGTCGCTCACGGCATTCAACTTCGCCCGGATGCCGCTCGGCCGGCCGGCACGCGCGTGCTCGGTCTCGCGCTCGATCAGGGCCGTCAATTCGCGGCGCATGTTTACGGGCGCGACCAGCAGGTCTTCGTAATCGGTCACCTTCGAGAAACCGGTCAGGGCGTTGAAGAGCTGGCTTACGTCCGAACCCAGTTCGGGCCGGCAGGTGAACAAACTCAAATCCGTATAGAGGCGCGCGGTCTTTTCGTTGTAGTTTCCGGTTCCGAAGTGCATGTACCGCCGGATGCCGTCCTCGTCCTCGCGCACGACGAGCGTCGCCTTGGCATGCGCCTTGAGCCCGGCGAATCCGTAGACGACGTGCGCGCCGGCGCGCTCCAAGCGCCGCGCCCATTCGATGTTGTCTTCCTCGTCGAAACGGGCTTTCAACTCGATGATGACCGCGACTTGCTTTTCGTTCTCCGCGGCCGCGAGCAGCGCCCGCACGATGGGGGAGTTCTTACCGGACGTCCGGTAGAGGGTCTGCTTGATAGCGAAGACGCGCTCGTCGTCGGCCGCCTGCGCGATGAACTGCACGACCGGGTCGAACGACTCGTATGGATGGTGCAGCAGGATATCGCCCTCGCGGATTGCGGCGAACATATCGGTCACGCCGATGAGCCGCTTGGGTATCGCCGGCATGAACGGCGGCTCGTGCAGGCGATCGCGATCGGGAAGACCGACCAAGGCCATGAGATCGCTCGTGCCTTGCAAGCCTTCGATCTCGTAGCAATCGACCATGGAGAGGCCGAGCGCCTCGAGCAGCAGATCGCGCATGTACTCGGGCATTCCGCGCTCGATCTCCAGGCGCACCGGTTCGCCGAAGCGGCGGCGCTGCAGCTCCGACTCGATCGCGCGCAGCAAGTCGTCAGCCTCGTCTTCCTGGAGATCCAGGTCGGCGTCGCGGGTTACGCGGAAGAGATACGACTCGCGCACCGCCATCCCGGGGAAGAGCGCGTCGAGGTGGCGCGCGATCACCTCTTCGAGCGGGACGAACCACCGCTCGTCTGCCGGCGCGGCCTCGACGGCAACCAACCGCGGCAGCGTCGGCGGAATCTTCACGCGCGCGAAATGCAGGCGGACGCCCTCGGAGGTAACCTCCTCGAGCTCGACCGCGAGCGAGAGCGAAAGGTTCGAGATGTACGGGAAGGGGTGCCCGCTGTCGACCGCCAGCGGCGTTAGAACGGGGAATACGCGGTCGTCGAATACGCGCTCGAGCTGGCTTTGGCGCTCCTCGTCCAGATCGCCAATGGAGACGATCTTGATGCCCTCTCGCCCGAGCGCCGGGAGCAGATCGTCGTTGAGCAGGCGCGTCTTACGCGCCAGCGATACGCGCAGACGTTCGGAGATCGCACGCAGATGCTCCGGCGGCGTGCGGCCGTCGTCGGACCGCCGCTGTACGCTCGCGTCGATCTGCTGCTTGATCGCCGCGACCCGGATCATGAAGAACTCGTCCAGGTTGGTATCGTAGATCGCGACGAACTTCAACCGCTCGAGGAGAGGGTTACCGGCGTCCAGAGCCTCCTCGAGCACGCGATCGTTGAACTGAAGCCACGACAGCTCGCGGCTGAAATAGAGCGATGGATCGTCGAGCGGCCGAACGGGCGCACCGGCGTTAACGTCCGGCACGTCCGGTCGAGAGAGCATAGAGGCCCAGGTTTCTACACCCGGCAGGAAAACTCCATCGCAGGATGAGTCTTCCCCATCTGCTCGCTCACGTCCAGACCCACGTGGCGCTCTCCGCGGCGGCCTTGAGCGCGGGGACCGCGCTCGGCGTGCCGCTGGGCGTCCTCGCCGCTCGCCTGCGAGGTAGCCGCGGCGCGATCCTGGGGCTCGTGAACGTCGGGCGCGTCATCCCGTCGCTGGCGGTCTTGACCTTCGTCGTGCCAATCCTCGGAGTCGGCTTCAAACCGGCGCTGGTCGCTCTGGCGCTGCTGGCGATACCGCCGATCGCGATCAACACGGACCTTGGGCTGCGCGGCGTCCCGCCGGCGGCGCTCGATGTCGCACGGGGCGTCGGCATGACCGCGATGCAGGCGTTCGCGCGCGTCGAATGGCCCCTCGCACTACCGGTGGTGCTTACCGGCGTTCGGACGGCAGCGATCGAAGTGATCGCCAGCGCGACGCTCGCCGCCTTTGTCGGAGCGGGAGGCTTGGGCGAATACATCCTTCGCGGATTGCAAGCCGGCGACCCGGCCCTGTTGCTGGCCGGAGCCGGTTCGGTAGCGCTCCTGGCGCTCGCGGCTGAATTCACGCTGACGCTCGCAGCGCGGCGCGCCGGGGAACGGACCGCGTGACGATCGCCCGTGCCGAGGCTCTCGCGCTGATCGGAGCCACGCTCTTGCTCCCCGACTGCGCGGGAAGCAATCCCAACGTGGTTCGCGTCGGTTCCAAGAATTTCACCGAAGCGTTCGTCATCGCGGAGATCTACGCGCAAGCCCTCGAGCGCTCGGGCCTCGCGGTCGAGCGGCACATGGATCTCGGCAGCACGCAGATCGCGATGGCGGCACTTCGGCGCGGCGATATCGACCTCTATCCCGAATACACGGGGACGGCCTTGATCGACGTACTGCACCTGCCGCTCGAGCGCGATCCCGCTACGCTCTATCGCACCGTCGCGCAGGCCTACCGGGAGCGTTTCGATCTCGTATGGCTGCGGCCCGCACCGATGAACGACTCGCAGGGGCTGGCGACGACCCACGCCGTTTCGCGCACGTATCGCATGACGACGCTCTCGCAACTCGCGCTCGAAGCGCCGCACCTGCGTTTGGCGGCGATTCCCGAGTTCCTGAGCCGGCCCGACGCCTTGCCCGGGCTGCAGAGGTTCTACGGCGGCTTCCATTTCAAGAGCATCCGCACGTACGACATCGGGCTGAAGTACGAGGCGCTCCTACACCAAGATGCCGACGTGGCTACCGCCTTCACGACCGACGGCGAGATCGCCGCCGACCACCTCGTGCTGCTGGTCGACGACAAACACTTCTGGCCGGCTTACAATGTCGCGCCCGTCGTGCGCGCCGGCGCCCTGCACCGCAATCCACGGATCGCACCGGTGCTCAACCGCGTTTCGCCGTTCATCACGTCGAACGAGGCCAGGCGGATGAACTATGCCGTCGACTTCGAAAAGCGGGACCCGTCTGCGGTAGCATCGGCATTCCTACGGGCGCACGCACTCTGAGCGGCCTCACCGCGCCCGGCGCAACCATCCGCTTCGACGCAGTCACCGTCCGCTATCCCAACGCCGGCCGTAACGCCGTCGACGGCATCTCCTTTACGGTGCCGGCGGGGAGCTTCACCGTGCTATTAGGGCCGTCCGGATGCGGCAAGAGCACCCTCCTGCGTACGGTCAATCGCCTCGTTCCGCTGCAGGACGGCCGCGTGCTGCTGGACGAGGCCGACGTCGCAAGCGCCGACGTAACCACGCTGCGGCGCAGCATCGGTTACGCAATACAAGAGGTCGGCCTCTTCGCGCACATGACCGTCGGAGAGAACGTCGCGATCGTACCGGCGCTGCTCGCCTGGGAGAGATCGCGCGTCGCCGCGCGCATCGACGAACTGTTGAATCTCGTGCATCTGGATCCGCACCGCTACCGCGACCGTTACCCGCGCGAACTCTCCGGCGGCGAGCAGCAACGCGTCGGCGTCGCCCGAGCGATCGCGGCGCGGCCGCCGGTCCTGCTGATGGACGAGCCGTTCGGCGCGGTCGACGCCATCGTCCGCGCGTCGCTACAGGAGGAGACCCGCCAGATCGCCCGCACGCTGCAGACGACGATCCTCTTCGTAACGCACGACGTCGACGAAGCGCTGCGCTTGGCCGACCGCCTGGTGGTGCTGCGCGACGGCAAGGTGGAGCAGTACGATACGCCGCTCGCGATACTCAGCGCGCCGGCAACGCCGTACGTCGGACGGTTGCTCGACGCTGACGACGTCATTCGGAGATTAAGTCTGCTCCGGGTTCGCGACGCGATGGTGCCCGGTACGAGTGACGCTACCATCCCGGAGATCGCTGCCGATGCCTCGCTGCGAGATGCCTTGGATGCATTTCTATCGGGCGCGGAGACGCTCGCGGTACGCGCCGGCGCGAGCCGCATCGGCACGATCGCCTACGAAAACGTGCGCCGCGCGCTCCGCGCCCCAGATGCTGCGGGAACGCTCCCGTGAACTACCTGTTCGCACATCTGCCGAAGGTCGGGACGCTCCTCGTACAGCACGTCGTCCTGGTCGGTACGGCCCTCGCGCTATCGATCGCGATCGCGCTGCCGCTGGGCATACTTGCGGCGCGTAACCGCCGCATCGCAACGCCGTTGCTCGGCACGCTCGGCGCGCTCTACACCATTCCCAGCCTCGCATTGCTCGCGCTCTTAGTCGAGTACGTGGGCCTCGGCTTCTGGACGGCGATCGCCACGCTCGTCACCTACGCGCAGTTCATCCTCGTCCGTAACGTCGCCGCCGGCCTGCGCGGCGTGCCCGCAGCCCAAGTCGATGCAGCCCGCGCGCTCGGGATGACGGCCGCGCAACGCTTTTGGCGCGTAGAACTCCCGCTCGCGTTTCCGGTCATGCTCGGTGGAGTGCGCCTAGCCACGATATCGATGATTGCGATCGCGACGCTGGCAGCCTACGTCGACGCGGGCGGGCTGGGCACGCTGATCTTCGAGGGACTCGACCGCCAATATCCGGCCGAGGCGCTGGCCGGAAGCATCCCGGCGGCGTTGCTCGCCGTTCTCGCCGACGCACTCTTTCGGGCGCTCGAGCGCCGGTCGACGCGCCATCTCACTCCCAGAGCAGCAGGCTGACGCCGAACCGTTTGCCCGCATCGGCCCAGCTCCGCGCGAGCCGAAAGCCCGCTTCGGCGCCGATTCGCGCTATGTCGTCGATCGTGAATTTATAAGAGGATTCCGTATGAATGCGTTCGCCGCGATGGAACGTTATTCGCAGAGCGAGGTCCGCGATGAGAACCTCGTGGGCACGGATCGCCTCGAGAAAGGAGTCGACGCAGCCGCGCGCCTCGTCGTAGATCGCCACGTGCTTGAAGTCGCGCGGATCGAAGGTTCCGCCGAGTTCGCGATTTATCCGGGCAAGGAGATTCTTGTCGAACGCGGCGGTCACGCCGGTGGGGTCATCGTAGGCACGCTCGAGCGTTTCGCGATCTTTCTTTAGATCGGCGCCAACGAGTAAGCCGTCGCCGCCGCGCAACGACCCATGCAGAGAGCGCAGCAGGCGAACCGCTTCCGGCGGCTCGTAATTCCCGATGTTCGATCCCATGAACAGCGCGAGGGCGCGCCCCTCCAAGCGAATATCGGGCGTACCGAGTACGGCAAAGTAGTCGGCCGCGTAGGCCGTCACCCTGAGCCGTGGATAGGTTTGCACCAAAGCTCGAGCCGAGAGACGCAGCGCTTCGGGGGAGACGTCTATGGCTGCGTAGTGCAGATCGCCTTGAACCTGCAACGCTTCGTCGATCAATAGCCGCGTCTTCGCGGCGCTGCCGCCTCCCAGTTCCAAGAACTCGATCGGACTGCCCAGCGAGCGCACGATCTCGCAGCCGTACTCGCGCAAGATCTCCGCTTCGGCACGTGTCGGGTAGTACTCCGGGAGCAGCGTGATCGTCTCGAAGAGCGCGGAGCCGATCGCATCGTAAAAATATTTCGACGGCAGAGTCTTGCGCGCGGCGCCTAATCCCGCACGCACGTCTTCGCCGAAGGCGGCGACGTGCGTAGGATGAGAGGCACAGACAAAACGCAACCGCTCCGCCATCCCGCCCTATTCGCCACCGGGCGCCGCGCCCTGCCGGGCCGAGCGCGTCCTCTCTTGCGCCGCGATCCAGGCCCAGCGCTCGAGAATGTCGCCGACGTATTCACGAGTCTGCGAGTACGGCGGAATGCCGTGGTACGCGTCGACCGCACCGGGTCCCGCATTGTAGGCCGCCAGCGCCACGGCGTAGGGGTCCGGGTAGACGCCTCGGTAGGAACGCACGTAAAACGAGATGAGCGCCGCCGCGCCGCGGATGGCATCGTAGGGATCGTATGGATCCACGCCGTTCTCGGCCGCGGTGCCGGGCATGAACTGCGCGATGCCGACGGCGCCGGCGCTCGAAAGCGCGCGGGGATCGTAGGCCGATTCCTGCAAGAGCGTCGCCGCCAGGTATTCCGGAAGCAAGCCGTCTCGGCGGGCGGCACGCACGGTCGCCGCACCCAAACGCAACGCATCCAGCGGCCCGATCCGGGCGTTCGTGCGCAGGATCGCCCGTACGATCGCAAGAGTCGCGCTCGCCGTCGGGGGTCCGTCGGCCAAGATCCTCATCCCGGCCAGCGCGTCGGCATAGGGGACGGGGTGCCAGCTCAAAGCGAGGTTGCGCAGGCGCGAGAGGTTGACCACCGTGTTGGGGTGGGTTTCGCGCGCCAGGGGCGAACAGGCGGGCAAGAAGGCAACCAACGCAAGCCCAAGAACCGCGGCCGACACGCGAAGGCATCGAAACGACAATTCTCGCATCAACGTTCCTCTATCACGTCCCGCAGCACCTATGGTTCACGCTGCACCTGCGGACGCACCACGACCCGGCTGCCTTGCTGGACGGCTTCCTCGGCGCCGTGCCGTATCTTGCCGTAGCGGGCGAGCTCGGCTGGCGGAGACCGGCCGAGGACCACGCCGGTCACCACCGAAACCCCCTACCCGAGTTTGGTGACATCTTCCGCTTCTACGACGCTCCCGCGCGGGCGCTCTTGGCCAGGCTCGCTCCGATGCGTCGGGGGTCGCGGAAAACCGCGATACTCGGTCTCGAGCAGGAGCCGGCGCGAGTCTCGTGAGACCACGCGCGAGGGGGAAAGAATGACCAAACGGGCGCTCTTCTTGATCTCCGACACAGGCGGCGGACATCGCAGTGCGGCCGATGCCATCACGGCCGCGCTCGACGAGATCAAGGAACCGAACGCGTTCGAACATAGGGTCGACGACGTGGCCGCCCATTGTTCGTTTCCGCTCACGCAACTCGGTCTGGGTTACTCGATGGCCCTGCGCTACGCACCGCCGGTGTACGGGGCGCTCTACTACGCTACCAACGGGCGGCGCCGCTACAAAGCCTTGGTCCGCTTCTGCGAACCGCTCTATCGCGAACGCCTGCGCGATCTCTTCATCTCCTACAAGCCGGACGTCATCGTCGCCGTCCATCCGCTGCTCAATCATGCCGCCCTGCGCGCCCGAGCGGATGCTCGGATGCTGCACGTACCCATCGTCACGGTTATCACGGATCTCGGCAAAGTCCACGAATCCTGGCTCACGCCCGACGCCGACGCCGTGGTCGTCCCGGCCCATGAGGTATACGAACGCGCGCTCTCACGAGGCGTACATCCTTCGCGCTTACGTTTGCTCGGGCATCCGATCCATCCGAAGTTCGACGACGTCGTCGGGACGAAAGCGGAACTGCGCGATCAGCTCGGCCTTCCGCAAAACAAGGCGATCACGCTGCTGATGGCCGGCGGCGAAGGCGGGGGCAAGTTGCTGCAGACGGCCATCGCGCTCTCGCGGGCGCATCTCCCAACACACCTGGTCGTCATCTGCGGGCGCAACGAGACGCTGCAGGCCAAGCTCACGGAGCTGGCCGCGGACCGCCCGTCCCCGATGACCGTCCTTGGTTTCACCGACAAGATCCCCGAGCTGATGCGAGCCGCGGATCTGCTCGTCACCAAAGCCGGCCCCGGCACTTTAGCGGAAGCAAATGCCGCGCAATTGCCGGTCGTCGTCTACGACTACGTGCCGGGTCAAGAGCGCGGGAACGTCGATTTCGTACGCGATAACGGCATCGGAGACATCGCGATCGACAGCACCGCCCAAGTCGTTCGAGCCGTAGCGCGCTTGGTGAAGAACGCCGAACGCCTGAAGGCGATGCGCGTCGCTCAGGAGATCGTCGCACCCAAGCGCAGTTCGCGCCGCATCGCGCGGCTGATCGCGCAGATCGCCAACACCGGAACGATCCCAGACGAAAACGTCTTCGTCGCACCGCTACGCACGGTCGTCTCCCTTTGACAGGTTGCGGCAAGGCGCTTGCGCGGCGTCGCTCGCGCTCGCGGCATATGCCGCTATCGCCGCCGTGAACGTCTCGCCGTAACGGTCGAGCTTCACGTCGCCTACGCCGCCGACCCCGCGAAACTCCGTCTGCGTCGTCGGCCTCTTCGCGGCGAGTTCCTTAAGGGTGGCATCCGAGAATACGACGTACGGCGGAACCCCTTGCTCGTCGGCCAAGCGTTTGCGCAAGCGCCGCAAGAGTTCGAAAAGGTCGTCGTCCGCAGCACCGCCCGGAAACGCCGTGACCTTCGCGGCCTTCTTCGCGCGGCCGGCGGCTTTGGGCTTGGCGTACGCGAACTCGCGGTTATCCCGCAACGCTTGCAGGCCGTCGTCCGCCAGGCGGAGCGTGCGATGTAGCGGGTCCTCTTCCAGCATTCCCTCGCGTAAGAGCTCCGAGACGAAGAACAGCCACTCGCCCTTCGAACGTTCGCTCCCGATACCGAAGGTCGAGAGGCGGTCGTGCCCCCACGCCAGCACCTTTTCCGTAGCGTGCCCGCGCAGCACGTCGACGACGTGGTGCGCCCCCGTCGAAAACCCTCCGCGGCTCGAGATCCGGTAGACGCACGAGAGCAGTTTGCGCGCCGCGACCGTCGCGTCGATACGCTCGGGCGGCGCGATGCAGTTGTCGCAGTTGCCGCAGCGTTCCGACTCCGGCCGTTCGCCGAAATACCGAAGGACGTGCGCGCGGCGGCAGTGCGGCGTGGCAGCGAGATCGAGCATCTCCCGAAGTCGCCTCTGCGCGAGATCGCGCTCGTGCGGGTCCTCGATTTGGCGCACGAAGTGACGCTGCTTGGCGGCATCGCCTCCGTTGAAAAAAAGGACGCAGTCGCTGCGCAGCCCATCGCGGCCCGCGCGGCCCGTCTCTTGGTAGTACCCTTCGATATTCTTCGGTACGTCGTAATGCACGACGTAACGCACGTTCGGCTTATCGATCCCCATGCCGAAGGCGATCGTCGCGCAGACGACGCGCACTTCGTCTCGGATGAAGAGGTCTTGATTGCGCGCGCGCTCCTCCGCCGGCAGGGCCGCATGGTAGGGAACCGCCGCTACGCCCGCGGCCCGCAGGCGCTGGGCGAGACGCTCCGCGGTCTGCCGGCTCTGCCCGTAGACGATACCGCTCTGGTTGCCGCGCGCCGCCACCCAGTCGACGAGTTGCCGCGCGGCGTCGCGCTTCTCAAAGACGGCGTAGCGAAGATTCGGGCGATTGAAGCTGCCCACGAAGCGCGCCGGATCGTGCAGCGGCAGATACCGCTCGATGTCCTCGCGCACGCGCTGCGTCGCCGTCGCGGTCAATGCTACGAGCGGCACGCCCGCAAAGCGCGCGCGCAGCTCGGGAATCCGCCGGTACTCGGGGCGGAAGTCGTGCCCCCACTCGCTGACGCAATGCGCCTCGTCGACGGCGATCCGGCGAAGGTTCCAGCGCGCGAGCCGTTCGAGGAATCCGGGCATCACGATGCGTTCCGGAGCCACGTAGAGCAGCCGGTACCGCCCTGCGTCGAGCGCGTCCAGCCGCCGCGCCGCAACGCGCGCGCCGATCGAACTGTTGAGGAAGGTGGCCGCGATTCCGTTCCCCTGGAGCGCGTCGACCTGATCTTTCATGAGCGCGATGAGCGGCGAGACGACCAGGGTCAAACCGCCGTCGACGACGGCCGGCAGCTGGAAGCAGAGGGACTTCCCGCCGCCAGTCGGCAGGAGCGCGAGGACGTCGCGGCCGCCGAGCAGCGCCTGCACGATCTCGCGCTGCAGCGGGCGGAAGCCGTCGAAACCGAAGTGGTGCTTCAGCGCATCGTCGAGCGCCGGATGGTTCATTCGCCGGGCTCTCGCCTCACGCCAGCCCTCCACGAAACGCCATGGTCGCCGCCCCGACTTGGCCGGCATCGTTGCCGAGCTCGGCGATGACGATCTTCGTCGTGCCCTTAGGTACCATGGTCGTAAGTTCGTCGACGCGCGAACGCACTGCGGCGAGCATGAAGTCGCCCGCCGAACTCACGCCGCCGCCCAGGGCGATGGTCTCGGGATTCACGCACGCAATCACGTTCGCGAGCCCCAGCGCCAGATCGGCCGTAAAGTTCTTCCATGCGGCTAGTCCGTGGCCGTCACCGGCCTGCGCCGCCTTGCGAATCAACTTCGAACCGAACTTCTCCGGGTTCTTGGTAAGGAGCGTGCTGCGCGGAAAGGATGGCGCGACCGCAAACGCATGCCGGATCAATCCAGTGCCCGAAGCCTGAGCTTCAAAGCAGCCGATCTTTCCGCAACCACAGATAAAGCCATCGGTCGGACGGATCTGCTGGTGCCCGAACTCGCCGGCGCCGGCCTTGTTTCCGATCAAGAGCTTGCCGCCCGATACGATTCCGCCGCCGATCCCCGTGCCCAGCGTCAGCAGCACGAAATCGGCCGTTCCGCGGCCCACGCCGAAGGCGTGCTCTCCGAGCGTCGCGCAACGGGCATCGTTGGCGACGTGCACCGGAACCGTTCCGAACCGCTCGCGTAGCAGCGCGCCCAGCGGCACGTTTTCCCAACCGAAATTCGGCGAATAGCGAACGGAGCCGTCGGCGAGATCGACGTTCCCGGGCGACCCGAGCCCGATCCCGGCGAGATCGCCATTCTTGATCTTCCCGAGCGCTTCGCGCACGACGACCTCTATCAGCGAAACGACGGTAGCGACCGAGCGGTCCTCGATATCCCGCTCGTGCTGGCTCGTAATCTTCCCGTCTTCGCCCACGACGCCGGCCGTCACGTGCGAACCACCCAGATCCACTCCGATAGCTTTGCGCAACTCGCGCTCCTTTCGCATGTAGCCCGCGGCAACCCGTGCGCCCTGGGGCTTCTCTCTCTACCGCGCGGCACAGGCGGTCTCCTTATGATACCGAACTTTCCCCCGCCATGGAAACCATCGACCTCATCGCCCTGCGCGCCTTTACGCGCGAAACCGGACAGCCGACCAATCCCGAGTTCCTCGATACCACGCCGATGGAACACGTGAAAGAGATCGAGATCGACGAAGAGCACGTCACGATCACGTACAACCAAAAGACCACGCGATACTATAACGCAAACGAAGTCGTACAGCGCGAGTGGGTTTACAAATATAACGACGACCCGGAGTTCGTCGCCGCAATCGCAAGAGTGATCGCGCTCTCCCGCAAACACCTGAAAGACCTCCCCGAGAATCTCGCCTGCCCCCCCGGCTGCGCGGAATGCTGCAGCGGATACGAACCGTTCGTCAGCCGAGCGGACGCGCGGCGCATAGCCGAGCATCTCGGCGTCACCTACACGGAGGCCGTGAACGACTACGTCGTCAAGCGCCCGTCCGCCGACGGCTACCATCTCGGCTGGCTACGCAAAGTCTCAGGCGACGTCAGCGACAGATGCGTCTTTCTGAAGGGATCTAAATCCGGGCACTACTACTGCGGAATCTACGAGGCGCGCCCGGACGACTGCAGGGATTTCACGCCGGTCGGCTGCCAAGACGTCGACGAGTCGCTGGCGCGCGACGCGAAGTTTGAGATCGGCTCGCCCTTCCGGCCAAGGCGATCGACGCGCCGGCGCGGTCGCTGACGGGCGCCGCGGCCGCGATGCCAAGCCTGCAGGCACTGGCAACGCGCGCGCTCCTGCGCGCGACCGTGAAATGGCCGTCGGCATTCGACAGCCCGGAGACCGGCGTCGCCATCGCTCGGATCCGGTCGAGACTCGAGCGCGGATCGCGCTTATGGGGACGCATTCCGGCCGACATCGCGCGGCGCGAGATTCGCGCCGGAAGCGTCGCTGGAGAGTGGATAGCTTCGCGGAATGCCTCGCCGGCGGGCGCGCAACGGATCCTGTACTACCTGCACGGCGGCGGCTACGTCGCGGGCTCGCCGGCGGCCTACCGCCCCCTGACGTGCGCCTTGGCCCGCAGCACGGGTGCGAACGTCTTCGCACTCGACTACCGGCTCGCACCCGAACATCGCTTTCCCGCCGCCGTCCAAGACGCGGTTGCCGGCTTCACCTGGCTGCTCGAGCGCGGTTACCCGCCCAAGCGCATCGCGATGGCCGGCGACTCCGCGGGCGGCGGCCTCGCGCTCGCAACCGCGATCGTGCTGCGAGACCGCGGGCTGCCGATGCCCGCCGCGCTCGCACTCTTCTCTCCTTGGACCGATCTGGCGGGAAGCGGCGCTTCGGTGATTGCGAACGCTCGCTCCGAGGACATGCTCGTCGACCGCGGCACCCACGCGCTGGCGCGCGCGTATCTCGGCGACGTTTCGCTGCGCGATCCACTCGCTTCGCCGCTCTATGCCGATCTGCGCGGCTTGCCGCCAACGCTCGTACACGCCAGCACGAGCGAAGTGCTGCTCGACGACGCCCGCCGCATCGTCGCGGCGGCGCACGCCGCAAACGTTATCACCGCGCTGCGCCTGCGGGCGGGCCTGCCGCACGTGTGGCAGGTGTTCGCTTTCTTGCCCGAAACGCGAGCATCTCTCGACGAAACCAGCGCCTTTTTCGACGCCCGCTGGGAGTAAGATCAACTACGTAGGAGGAGGCCGTTTCCGTGACGCGCCGCGCAACCATCGCATCCGCACTCTGCACGCTCGCGCTTCTCTTGGCGGCCGCCCCCGCCTGCGCGCGATCGTTTAACCCCAATCTCTACGACCAGATGCGGTGGCGCCCGATCGGCCCGTTTCGCGGCGGGCGCACCGTAGCGGTAAGCGGCGTGCCGAGCGAGCCCGGCATCTACTACATGGCCGCCGTCGACGGCGGCGTTTGGAAGAGCACCGATTACGGCCGTACCTGGAAGCCGATCTTCGACGGTCAGGATACCGGTTCGATCGGCGCGCTGGCGGTCGCGCCTTCGAATCCGAACGTCATCTACGCCGGCAGCGGCGAGGGGCTGCGCCGCCCCGATCTCTCCGTCGGCGACGGCATCTACAGATCGACCGACGCGGGCAAGACGTGGACGCATCTCGGGCTTCGCGACGGCCAGCAGATCAACGCCATCGCGGTCGACCCGCGCGACCCCAACCGCCTCTTCGCCGCCGTGCTCGGGCATCCGTACGGTCCCAACGCCCAGCGCGGCCTCTATCGGTCGGTTGACGGCGGCAAGACGTGGCAAAAGGTACTGGGGCACGGCGTCGATACCGGCGCGGTTACGGTCGTTATCGACCCTCGCGATCCCGACGTCGTCTACGCGGCCCTCTGGGCATCACGCAACGGACCGTGGCATTTCATGCGCGTCTACGAGCACTACCGGGCGGGCGGTCTCTACAAATCGACGGACGGCGGAACCACGTGGACGAAGCTGACGCGCGGTCTGCCCCTGCGCGTGGGGCGCATCGGCATCGCCGTCGCGGCGAGCCCCTCGGCGCGAGCGGGATCGCCCTCGCAACGGCTCTACGCCATCGTCGAGAGACCGGCCGGCTGCGGCGTCTACCGTTCGGACGACGCAGGCGCCTCCTGGACGCAGACGGACACGGAACGGCGCGTCTGCGGACGCACCGAAGATTTCGCAGGCATAACCGCGGACCCGGTCGACCCCAACGTCGTCTACTCCGCGAACACGACGACCTACCGCTCTACCGACGGCGGCAAGACTTGGACTGGAATCAAAGGTGCGCCGGGCGGCGACGACTACCACACCGTCTGGATCGACCCCGATAACCGCGACATCATTCTGCTCGGCAGCGACCAGGGGGCGACCCTCTCCGTAAATTACGGACGCACCTGGAGCTCGTGGTACAACCAGCCCACCGCGCAATTTTATCACGTGATCGCCGACGACCGTTTCCCGTACCGCGTCTTCGGGGGCCAGCAAGAGAGCGGGAGCGCGGAGGTGCGCAGCCGGAGCGATGCGGGTTCGATAACGTTCCGCGATTTTCACCCGGTCGGCGCCGAGGAGTATGGTTACATCGCGCCCGATCCGCTCCATCCGTGGATCGTCTACGGCGGAAAGGTGACGCGCTACAACGAGCGCACGCATCAAACGCAGGACGTTTCGCCCTCGTACGAGCCCGGAGCATACCGCTTCGACCGCACCGCGCCGCTCATCTTCAATCGGGTCGACCCGCACGTCTTGTACCTCGGTGCGAACGTCATCCTGGAGACCTCCGACGGCGGGCGGCGGTGGAAAGCGATCAGTCCGGATCTCACGCGCAAAGATCCCGGCGAGCCGCGTTCGATGGGCACGTTTGCGGCAATCGACCCGCACGCCGGCCGCCATCGCGGCGTCGTCTATAGCATCGCGCCGTCGTACGTCGACGCACGGCTCATATGGGCGGGGACCGACGACGGCCTGGTATGGGTGACCCGCGACGGCGGCAAACGCTGGACAAACGTAACGCCCAAGGGGCTACGCCCCTGGAGCAAGATCGCGCAGATCGATCCCTCGCACTTCGACCGCAATACGGCATACATTGCGGTCAACCGCTTCCGCGTGAACGACCTGCACCCGTACATCTATCGCACGCACGACGGCGGCAAGAGCTGGCAGCCTATCGTAAACGGGCTTCCGGCCGACGAGCCGGTAAACGTCGTCCGCGAGGACTCGAAGCGAAAGGGTCTGCTCTTCGCGGGAACGGAGCGTACGGTCTACGTCTCGTTTGACGACGGAGCGCACTGGCAATCGCTGCAGTTGAATCTGCCCTCGACGTCGGTACGCGACATCGTGGTCCACGGCGGCGATCTCGTCGCCGGCACGCACGGCCGCGCGTTCTGGATCCTCGACGATATCGCGCCGCTGCGCCAAATCGACGCCCGCATGGCGCGAGCGAGCGCCTATCTCTACACGCCGGAACGAAGCTACCGCATCCGTCGCGACGTTTGGACCGATACGCCGCTGCCGCCCGAGGAACCGGCGGGCACGAATCCACCGGCCGGCGCGATCCTCGACTATTACCTCGGAGCCGCGGCAAACGGGCCGCTACGCATCGCCGTCTACGACGCACGGGGGAGGCTCGTGCGCTCCTGGTCGAGCGCGGACCGCCCCTCCCCGATCGACCCCGAGATCGACGTGCCGACCTACTGGGTGCGGCCGCCGCAGATCCCTGCGGCCACGGCCGGCATGCACCGCTTCGTCTGGGACCTGCACTACCCCGCGCCGGACTCCGTCTTTCACGGCTATCCCATCGCGGCCACGATCCACGCCACGCCGCGCATTCCACAGGGCGTGCTGGCCGTACCGGGGCGGTACACGATCGCGCTCACCGTTAACGGCCACACGTACAGACGACCGCTGCTGCTGGTCATGGATCCGAGGGTCCGGATCTCGCAGGCGCAGCTCGAGCGACAGTTCGACTTGGGGAGCCGCATCGTCGCTGCGATGGATCGCGCCTATGCCGCGCGTTTAGGCAGCATCAACACGCGCCTTGGCGAACTCCTGAACGTGGTGGAAGGGGCGGATGCAGCGCCGACCGAGCAAGCCAAAGCTGCCTTCGCGACCCTCGAATCACTTCTTCATCGAAAGGGGTCCAGATGAAAACTCCCCGCATTATACTTGCCGCGATCGGGCTGCTGGCGATTGCCGGCTGCGCCTCATCGCAATCGACCCAAACGGCAACCGTTTCGCCGACGGCAAAGCCCGCTGCCGTCGCGGTGAAGGCCTCCCCGGCCAAGCCCGTCGTTGTGACGCTGAACGCCGAGAACGGCAGCAAGGAGAGCGGTACGGCAACGCTCACGCAGATGGGCGCCAATCTCCAGGTGAAGATCGCGCTGAAGAACGCGCCCAAGACGGCGCAACCCGCGCACATTCATCCGGGAACGTGCGCCAAACTCAACCCCGTTCCGAAGTATCCCCTAGCTAACGTCGTCGGCGGCGCGTCGACCACGCTCTTGAAGAACGTCGCGCTAAGTGCGGTCTCGGGCGGCAAGTTCGCCGTCAACGTTCACAAGAGCGCGTCCGATCTCAAAGACTACGTCTCCTGCGGAAACATCAAGTAACCTCATCGCACCACACGGCACCACAGGGGCGGCACGACCGCCCCTCACTTCATCCGCGAGAACGGGATCAGGATATGGAGCAGCCCCTAGAGATCAACGCGCGCGTATCGCGCTTCGGAGAGCCCGCCGAGAGCGAACTGCCCGACGACATTCGGGCGATATACGAAAAGAACCGCGAGAAGATCGGTTTCGTTCCAAACGTCTTTCGGGCGTACGCGCGCAGGCCCGAGCATCTCCGCGCGTTCTTGGCCTATCACGACGTGCTGATGAAAGGGCCGAGCGGCTTGAGCCGCGTCGAGCGCGAGGCGATCGTGGTTGCCGTTTCGTCCGAGAACCGCTGCCAGTACTGCATGACGGCCCACGGTGCCGCGTTGCGCGTGCTGAGCAAGAACCCGGTACTCGCCGAACAGATCGCGAACGATTGGCGCACCGCTGACCTCCCGCCGCGCATGCGAGCGATCCTGCGTTTCGCGTGCGCGGTGAACGAGCAGGGCTTCGCCGCCACCGAACACGACATCGACGTCCTGCACCTTGCAGGCCTAAGCGATGACGACGTCTGGGATATCGGAGCCGTCGCGGCCTTCTTCGGGTTCTCCAATCGCATGGCGGGCGTCATGGGAATGCGTCCCAACGCCGAGTTCTATGCGATGGGCCGCACGCCGCTCGCACCGTGAGCGGCGCGCCTCCGCGCGACGCCAACGTTCGCAACCATCGCGATCCAGCCGCCGAAACCGATCGCCGCGCCGTAAGAGGCAAGCGCCGGATCGTACCGAGCCAGCCCCACCGCAACCACCGCTACGGCCACCTGAAACGCCGCGAACGATATCCACGAAAGGCGCGCGTCGAGCAGAGCGCCGGGCGGCGTCTCGTCGTCGTCGCCGCGGTAGACCGTCGAGAGGAGCCGGATGCCGATGTGGTAGGCGTGCGCGTTGACCATCTGCCCGACCCACCCGATCAAGAGCAAGAAGACGTAGGCGTACCGCCACGGCTCGCCCAGCAGCACGCCCGCTCCGGCCGCTAGGCTCACGAGCAGCCACGTCACGCTCGCCAGCACGAACGCCTGCGGAGGGCGGTGCGCTACGGTCGCGCGGAAGACGCAATCGGCGATATCGATAGCGTAGACGATCGCACCCGCCGCGAATAGTGCGCCGCCGATCCAGACGAGCGGCTGCGATCCCAAACCCAATCCGATCGCAAGCAACGGGACGCCGAGCAGCGCCAGCACGCCGACGGCGACGTGCATCCAGCGGAAACGCGATTTGCCGCCGGCGATCGGCGCGATAGTGCGCGCGGAGACGCCGAAAATCAACAGCGAGAGCCATCCGAAGAGCCCCAATTGCGCGTGCGCGGCGGGCAGCGACGCAATCCACGCGGGTACCGGCCAGCCGCCGAGCAGCGCCGCGAGTCCCGCGCCGGCCAACGCCGTCAGTATGAGGAATGCGAACGTCGCACCGGTGGCACGTGCGATAGCGCGCTGCGCACCTTCGCCGCGCATCGCTTTGCCGAGCGTGCGATACGCCGGCAAGAGGTACAGCGCGATCCCGAGCAGGATCGAGAGCGCCGCCCAACCGAGAGCGGCAGGGTAAGTGAGGAACGCAACGACGAGCGCAAGCGAGCCGGCACCGAAGAGCCACAGCGCGGCCCGTGCGAGGCGTTCGCCCTCCCAGGTAACCTCTGTGAACCCCGGCAGGGCATGGATGAGAATCGCAAGCGCGGCCATCGTGAACCAGCCGAGCGCAACGAGGTGCACCCAGGCGAGCATCGCGGGCGTAACGCCGGCGAGCGAGCCCCGCGTCGCGATCCAGAGCAGCAGCAACCACGACGCTCCGTGCGCGAGCTGCCCGAAGACGAGGGCGCCCGGCGGTATCCAGTGGCGGCGCGCAAACGCCTGCGTCATCTCCGGATCAGCTCCGCGTAGCGGTCCGCGTCGACGTTGCCGCCGCTGACGATAACGCCTACCCGTTTGCCGGCCAGATCGATCTTCCCAAAGAGCAGCGCGGCGAGAGCGGCGGCGCCGCTCGGTTCGATGACCAGTTTCATGCGCTCGAAAGCAAAGCGCATCGCCGCCCGCAGTTCGTCGTCGCTCACGGTCACGACACCGCGAGCGTATCGCTGCACGAGCGGGAACGTCAGTTCGCCGGGGGACTCCGTTTGCATGCCGTCCGCGATGGTCTGCGGTACGGGAATCGCGATGCGCTTGCCGGCCGCCAGCGAACGCTGCACGTCGTTTCCGGCTTCAGGCTCGACGCCCCAAACGCCGATTCGCCCGTCGACGCCGGCGGCTGCGATCGCCGTGCCCGCGAGCAGCCCCGCACCGCCGACCGGGACGATAATCGCATCGAGCGGTCCCGCATCCTCGAGCAATTCGAGCGCCGCCGTTCCTTGCCCGGCGATCACGCGCTCGTCGTCGTAAGGCGCGACGAGCGTCGCCCCGCGTTCTTCGGCGATGCGTAGCGCGATGGTGGTGCGGTCCTCCTCACCTCGCGTGTAAAAGACGATCTCCGCACCGTAACCGCGAGTAGCGTCGACCTTCGAGCGCGGCGCGTCCTGCGGCATGACGATCGTGGCGCGCGCGCCGAGCAAACGGCTTGCGAGCGCGACGCCCTGTGCGTGATTGCCGCTCGAGAAGGTCACGACTCCGCGGCGCCGTTGCTCCTCGTCGAGTTGTTCGATGCAGTTATACGCACCGCGAAACTTAAACGCGCCCATGCGTTGGAGGTTCTCGCATTTGACGAACGCGTGCGTACCCGTGCGCTCGTCGAGCGTCGTCGAAGTCACGACCGGCGTCCGGTGCGCGATGCCTCGCAGCCGCTCTGCGGCGGCGAGGATATCCGAGAATCCGACCGCGGCCGGCTCGCCGGCGGTCACGGGAGCACCGAGCCGGCCGGCGCGGTGACGGCCGTAAACTCATCGAACCGCAGCTCGGGATTCCATTCTTCGCCCAGCCGGACGCTCCACTCGCTTTCGAACAGCGCGACCGGGCGACCGTCCCAATCCTCGACGAGCTTGGCATTGGAGGGCAGTTGCGCCGCGGCGATCGCCTGGCTCTCGCCGCTCACGCGGCGGGCGACGCCGTACGGCAGGGCCGTCAGCATCGTCTTTACGTTGTACTCGAATTCGAGACGGTATTTCACCACTTCAAACTGCAGGGCTCCGACCGCCGCCAATATCGGCTCGGTGCGCCTCGAGCCGTACGGATACATCACCTGAATCGCCCCCTCTTCGCGCAGTTGCGCGATGCCCTTCCCAAACGATTTGTAGCTCGCCGAGTCGATGCTCCGCACGGCTGCGAAATGTTCTGGAGCGAAGGACGGGATCCCGGCGAACCGTCCGAGGTCGCCCTGGCCGAGCGTATCGCCGATGGCGAACACCCCGGGGTTCGCCAGGCCCACGACATCGCCGGCGTAGGCGGCGACGAGCGATTCGCGTTCGCTCGCAAAGAGCTTCATCGCGCGCGCGAGGCGCACGTCTTTGCCGGTCCGCGCGTTGCGCACCGACATATCTCGTTCGAATTTCCCCGAACAGACGCGCACGAACGCGATGCGGTCGCGATGGCGCGGATCCATGTTGGCCTGGATCTTGAAGACGAAACCGGTGAAGCGTTCGTCGGCCGGATCGATCGCGGTCTCCCGCCCGCGGTCGTCGCGGAGAACGCGCGCCAGCGGCGGCGGGCTCATCGCAATGAAATCGTCGAGAAAGAGCTGCACGCCGAAGTTCGTCACAGCGCTGCCGAAGAAGACCGGGGTGACGTCGCCGCGCATCATGGCATCGCGGTCGAACGCCGCTCCGGCGCCGTCGAGCAGGTCGATGCCTTCCAAGAAGCGCTCGTACGACTGCGGATCGAGCAGTTCGCGAATCTGCGGATCGCGCGCGTCGGCGGTCTGCACGTGCGCCTTCTTCGAGCCGTGAACGGTACGCCCGAACAGATGGAGTTCCCGCGTGCGCCGGTCGTAGACGCCTTTGAACGAGGGGCCGTTCCCCAGCGGCCAATTCATCGGAAGCGCACCGATGCCGAGCACGCTCTCGAGTTCGTCGAGGAGTTCCAGCGGCTCGCGGCTCGGACGGTCCATCTTGTTGACGAACGTGAACAGCGGTATTCGCCGTGCGCGGCAGATCGCGAAGAGTTTCTTGGTCTGCGGTTCGACGCCTTTGGCGGCGTCGATCAACATGACGGCGCAGTCGGCCGCCAGCAGCGTCCGATAGGTATCCTCTCCAAAATCCTGATGCCCCGGCGTGTCCAACAGATTGACGGTAAACCCGCGGTACGGAAACTGCAGAACGGTCGAGGTGATCGAGATGCCGCGCTGCTTTTCGAGGTCCATCCAGTCGCTCGTCGCGGCTGCCTGGCGGCGCCGCGCCGATACTTGGCCCGCCGTTTGAATCGCTCCGCCGTAGAGCAGCAATTTCTCCGTGAGCGTAGTCTTGCCGGCGTCGGGGTGGGAGATGATCGCAAACGTCCGGCGCTTGCTCGTCTCTTCGGCGATCGAACCCATCACAAGTGCGCTCTCGCAGGCACGTAAGACCACAAGATCGCGCCGCGCCGGGTCCAGTGCAGGAGCAAGAGCGAGCCGCCGCGCCCGCGATAGAAGCGCGCGTGCGGCGGAATGTGGAAGCGGTCGGCGCCGCGCGCTACGAACGCCTGGTCGCCGACGATGCGCACGGTGCAGTCCGCGTAGTGCAGCGTCGCCGGGGGCTGGATTGCGACCGCGGACGCGGGCAGACGCGCCAGCACGAACGACCGGGCGCCGTGCGTGATTTTCGTTGGCATGAAACATTCCGGCAGCGCCGAGAGAGCCCACGGCACGGTACCGCGAAAGGCACCCGACGGGGCGGTGCGGTTCGGGTTCGGCGGCGCGGGCTTCGGCGTGACCGGCGCGTAGACCGAAGCCAGCTTGATCCGGAGCTGGTCTCGATTGAAATATGCCGCCGCAACGACGGCGAATACGAGCACGATCGCCGTCGCGACGGCGTAGTATCTCAGCATACGCGGGGCACGTTATGCGGCGCTTTCGGCCGGTTCTCGAAATGCCCGCGACTGCTCGAGCCTCAGGCGCACGGCGCCGATCGACCAGTCCGCCATGCCGTAATATACGTCGAACGTGCGCGCTCCGAGATCCGGCCGCGGATCGATGCCGGTCGGGAAAACGACGTTGTCCACGATCCCCTGCAGCTCGCGTTCGGCTTGCGGAGTGAGTATCGGCTGCGGCGAGCGGTAGATCACGCGATGGGGTTCCTCGGCATCGTGGATCAGCACGCCCGCACTATAACGCAGCTTCGGGCGTTCGCCGATCGCGCCGAGCACGTCGACGGCATGGTAGAGCGACATCCAGCCTTCGTCGATGCGTACGGGCGGCGTCCCCGCTCCGAGTTTGAGCGAGCCCCAATCGGCGTTGGGCGACATTACGAGCACGCTCTCGCAGACGTCGAGGATACGCTCGCGATCGCCCAGCACCGGTTCGAGCGGAACGTAAGCGATGCGAATCGACTCGCGGTCTTCGAAGGGCATGCGTTCGATCATGGGAATCGCAGCCCGGCCGTCGACGGCCGAGAGATGCAGCATCGGGCGATGGTAAAAGGCCAGCGAGAGGACGCCCTTCGGCGAACGCACCGGTTCGGGAAACGCGGCCGCGTCTTTATCGTCGCCGACGTGCATGCCCGGCCGGTCGAAGCGCAGCAGCCCGACGCGTTTCCAGAGGTACCCGTCGTCGGAGAGCGCTATCGCGATGCGCGGACCGTTCGGCCCGAACGCCGTATATGCCATGACGTACTGGTCCAGAACCGGCACGAACGTCACGCGCGGATCTTCACAGCCGTAACCGGGATGCGGACGCCGCTCGTAGGGAGCCTTCGGTTCGAGCGCAAAGCCGGCGCGCTCGAAAGCCGCAGGGCGCTCGCCGGCAGGATGGCCCACCGCCAAGCCGACGCGCGAGACGTTCCCCTTGGCGACATCGCGCGGGTATAGCAACAACGAACCGTTACGCGCACGTGCGGCGGCAGGGTTAAGCGTGCCTTCGGCTTGGAAAGGATCCCCGCCCGGCTCAAGCACCGTGCCAAGCCGGCCTACCCGGACATCCAATTCGGAGATTGCGTGTTCCAGCATACACCTCATTCGGGGGGAGTCATTCGTTTGCCCGTTAGAGTATCGTCCGTCTCGGACGGCTTCGATAGTCGCCTAGGAGAGTATCGGAGTTAAGGACGTTTCCGTCTTTGGGCCGCCTTTTGCCCGAATACTGCGTTGCTCATCAGTCACGAAGCTACGGCTTCGCTCCCATTCCGCACGGAAGCGGAGGTGCCGCGCAGCGCAGGATGCGCGCTGGCGCGGCTTCTTCGCGCCTCGTCTCCGAACAAAATTCGGCACCAAATCCGAAAACGGCTCAACTCCGGCAGCCTCCTAGGGCAACGTGGTATGCGCGACCGGATCGTCCGACGGCGTTACCACGACGACCCGAATCCCGCTGCGGTAGGCCGAGTTCGGCACGATCCACAAGGTATAGGTACGGTACGGACGCGACGGGTCGCCTCCGTTGGCAGGCGGCTCCTCGAACGCGACGACCCGCACGCGACTGGGATTGGCCCCAATCGACTCGACGATCTGGCGATAGCCGGTCCGGTCGTGAGGACCCATAAGCAAGAGCACGCCAAATTCGTTACGAAAGCGGACCGGCGCCCGGATGCCCAAACGTTCGAGACCGGACTCATTTCTTACGACGGCAATCTCGTTACCGCCGGCAACGCTCGTCGTCGTCCCTCGCTGGAGGGTTTGAATGCGAACGTTGCGACAGCCAACCAAGGCAAGCAACGCAAGCACGGCCCAGAATCTTCTCACGCAACGAGGCGTTCGAGGTCTTGTCACGGGGCGCCCTGCGGGTGCATTCTAGTAAGACGGATTCCTCAGGGGATGGCTTACCATGCTGGATCGCTTATTTATGATCGTTGCGCTCGGCGCAGTAGTCGTGCCCGCGAGTCCCGCCCCGTCGCCGACTCCTACAGCCACGCCCGCCCCCCCACTGAAAACGATCGCGCACGTGCGAGCCAAAGCGTCGTGCGCTAGGATCGTAACGCACGCCAACAGCGCGATCGTTAGCGCCTTGCGAAACGATGCCGAGCTGGACCGAACGGTCTCGCTACTGCGTACCGTCGATCTCGACGACGGCAACCCGATCCACCGCTTCCGCGATCTCAACGCGATCGCCGACTATGCCTCCTCGCTCGTCGAAAACGCGGTTTCGGGCAAGAGCGAGGTCGAACGCTTGCGGGTCCTAGCGGCAAAATCGACCGACCCGGTGCAAAAGAAGGAACTGAAAGCGTTCGCCGACGCACTTGGCGGCGCGTTGTGGAGGCAACAGAAGATCGCGCGGGATCTCAACGGGTACGTCGCCTACGTGAACTTCCACGACATCGCGAAGCTCGACCAGTCGGAGCGCCTGCAGAACGAAGCGCTCTTCGGCGCGCCCGATTCGCGAACGATCGTCGCGCCGATGGACGTGGTGACCGTTACCGGGCCCGGCGAGACGAACCAAGATCTAAACCCGTACTATCGCCCCGTCGCGCCGATCAGCCACGACCCGAGCGAAACGGCGACGCAGCAGGCTCGCGCCGCCGCGGCCGACGTCGTGCGGCGCCTCCCGGCTATCTCGGGTGACGAGTCCCGCGCTGCGGACGACGTGACCGGCGCCTTCTCGGGCTGCTGACGGCTTGGTCGTTGCCGGTTCGGAGCTCTGTTGGATAGACTCTTGACTTAAGTGAAGACGTTATGGCGCCTTAGCCTCCTCACCAGCATCGTCGCGTATGGAGCGATCGTGATGGGCAGTTGGACGCGAATAAACGGCGCGGGTATGACGTGCCCCGACTGGCCGACCTGTCACGGAAAGCTCATCCCGTCGATGGCCGACGGCACGATTTGGGAGTGGACCCACCGTCTGCTCGTATTCTTGATCGCTCCGCTCGTCGTGGGGATCGCAATCGAGTCCTGGCGTCAGCGCCGGCACTCGCCCTTCATCGTTCCGACGACGTGCGCCATCGGAGCCCTGTTCGCGGTTCAGGTCGCCCTCGGAGCCGTCACGGTCCGCCTCTCGAACTCGCCGCTCTCGGTCGTCGTCCACTGGGGGACCGCCATGGCCTTTGTGGCCGCACTTACCGCGATGGCCGTCTTCGCTTGGAGCGCGACCGATGGCAGCCGGCTACTGCCCGGCGCACGCGGCGACGGCAGCCTCTTGGTCGGCGTGCTGGCCGGCACCACCGCGATCGCCTTCGTTACGATGTGCGTCGGCGCGTACGTCAGTTCCAGCGGCGCCGGCTTGGCCTGCCTCTCGCTCCCGGGATGTGGGGGCAGGATCGTAGTATATAGTCCGAGCCAATATGTGCAGATGCTTCACCGGTTCGTTGCTGCGGCAACCTTGCTCAGCGCCGTTACTGCCTTTGCGCTCGCTTGGGCGTGGCGAGCGACGCGGCGCGTGCGCGTGATGTCGGCGACCGGTCTCGCTTTGGTCTTGGTGCAGATCGTGCTCGGACTACTCAACGTTGCGTTGCGTTTGCCGGTCGATCTGCGCGAAGCGCATGCCGCCAACGCCGCATTGCTTTTCCTCGCGTTCGTCGCCGCGACGACCCTCGCGGCGCTGGACGAGTACCGGCTGGGAGCGGCGGTTACGCCGGCGTGAGCAGCACGCTAGAACGCGTCGACGGGGCCGCCGTTAGGCGCACCACCGGCCTGCTCGGCATGCTCGTCGACTATTACGAGCTCGGCAAGCCGCGCATCATGTATCTGCTCCTGATTACCACGGCGGCGGCTATGATAATGGCCGCACGCGGGTTCCCGCAGCCGGAGATCTTTTTTTGGACGATGCTCGGCGGTGCGCTGGCGGCCCTCTCCGCGGGGACGCTCAACTGCGTCTACGATATCGACATCGACCGGATCATGCGGCGCACGCGGAACCGGCCGCTGCCGGCCGGCCGGCTCTCCGTCTTCGCCGCGACCACGCACGCGCTCGTCATCGGCGCCATCTCGTTTGCGATCTTCTACCTACGCGTCAATCCTACGGCCGCATGGCTTTCGCTGGCGGGCAACCTCTATTACGTCGTGATCTACACGATGTGGCTCAAGCGGCGGACGCCGCTGAACATCGTGATCGGCGGCGCCGCCGGCGCGGTCCCTCCTCTGGTGGGTTGGGCGGCCGTAACCCACGGCATCGGGGGCCCGGCACTGGGGCTCTTCGCGCTCGTCTTCTTGTGGACGCCGCCGCACTTCTGGTCGCTCGCGCTGATGACCGAGATCGACTACGACAAGGCCGGCATCCCGATGCTTCCCAACGTCAGGGGCGAGCTCCGCACCAAGCAAGAGATTCTCGCGTACACCATCGTCTTGGTGGCCGCGTCGCTCGCGCTCTACCCTTTGCACGTCATGGGAACGATCTACTTCGCGGCCGCAGCTGCACTGGGCGGCATCTTCTTGCTCTACGCCGTTGCCTTGCTGCGCGATGCGGGGACGTTTTGGGCGCGCTACCTGTTCCGGTATTCGCTCGTCTATCTCGCGTTGATGTGCGCGTTCATGGTCATCGACCGGGTCTTTGGGTAACCCGGGCTCGCAAGCCGAAACCGAGTCGGGAACGACGCCCCTGCTCTTGACGCTGGGCCTGGGCGTCTTTGCCGGAGCCCTGGATCTCAGCGTGCTCTCGCCCGCGCTGCCCGCGCTGGGCCGCGATTTTGGGGTTGGGACCGGCGATCTGGCCTGGGTTTTCACGCTCTACCTGCTCGTCACGGTCGTCAGCATCGCCGTTTCGAGCACCCTGGCCGACCGCCACGGACGCCGGCCGGTCTACATCGGCTCGGTAGCCCTCTTCGGCCTCGGCAGCATCGTCGCGGTGCTGGCCCCGAGCTATGGGATCTTCCTGTTCGCGCGTGCGATCCAAGCGTTCGGCACGGGCGGCATCTTCCCGGTGGCCGCCGCAACGATCGGCGACCGAATCTCTCCCGAGCGCCGAGGCTCGGCGCTCGGACTCGTTGCGGCGACCTGGGGCCTCGCAGCGGTTCTCGGACCGACGTTCGGCGGACTCGTGACGCACTTCGTCTCCTGGCGCTGGATCTTTGCGCCGAACTTCCCGCTCGCCATCGTCGTCATCTACCTTGCGCGAGCGTACGTCCCGCGCGAGGCACCGCGAACGCGCGGCCCGCTCGACGGCTTGGGGCTGGCGCTACTGGCACTCGGTTTGCTTGGGCTGATGTTCGGCATCACGCAAACGCACGTTGCGACCGCAGCCGCCGGACTGCTCTTGCTGGCCGGCTTCGTCGTGTGGGAGCGCAACGCGCCCTACCCGATCGTCCCGCCCGCCCTCTTCGCAAACGCCCAGCTCGCCAAGACCTACGCGCTCGAGATCCTCATCGGCATCCTCGAAGGCTCGCTCTTCTTCATCCCGACGGTGCTGGTGGACGCGCAACACCTCTCCTACGCGATCGCCGGAGGGGTCGCCGCGATCGGCGCGCTCGTCTTCGTCGCCGTCATCCCGGTCTCGGGGCGTGCGCTGGATCGCGTCGGCAGCCGCGACGTCTTGCTCGTCGGCACCTTCTTTGCGGAGGTCGGCCTCGCGATCTTCGCGCTCGGCTTCAACTCGCTCTGGCTCTCGATACTCGCGATGCTCGTGGCGGGGCTCGGCTTTGGGGCTCTCCTGGGTGCCCCGACGCGTTACATCGTCACGAGCGAAGCACCGGCACAGGCGCGCGCGACGAGCGTCGGCCTGCTCAGCCAGTTCCTGATCATCGGGCAGATCCTCGGCGGATCGCTCGCGGGAGGCGTGATGACGGCCGCTCTCTCGGGGCAACAAGCTTACCGCGAGACCTATCTTGCATTCACAGGGATCGCGCTGCTGGCGCTCGGCCTCGCCGCCACGCTCCACTCGCGCAGAGAGGAACTTCGCTCGCGCGCGACCGAGTGACGGGCATGGGAGAGACGCACACCGTTACCAATCAGCCTCCGCCGCTCAGCGGCTACAACGTCTTCAGCAGCGACCGCGCGCTGGTCGAAGCGCTCGCGCGGGAAGACGCGTCCGGCGATCGTTCGGAGATCGAGATGCTGGGCGAGATTGCGGGATCCGCGCAAGCGATCGCTTGGGGATTCGACGCCAACGAACATCCCCCCGAACTGCACACCCACGACCGTTTCGGCAACCGCATCGACGAAGTCACCTTCCATCCGAGTTGGCACCGCTTGATGGAGACTGCAACGGGTTACGGCGCGCACGCCGCAGCTTGGCGCGAAGCGCGGCCCGGCGCGCACGTCGCGCGCGCGGCAAAGTTTTTCGTCTGGTCGCAAGTGGAGGCGGGACACGTATGCCCGATCTCGATGACGTACGCGGCGGTTGCGGCACTACGCGTGCAGCCCGAGGTCGCGGCCGAATGGGAGCCGCCCCTGACGGCGCGCTCGTACGACCCGCTCCTGAGGCCTATAGCGCGCAAGCAGAGCGCGCTCTGCGGCATGGCTTTGACCGAGAAGCAAGGCGGCTCCGACGTGCGCGCCAACCAGACCGAAGCGGTCTTCGATGCGAGCGGGCCGCTCGGAGACGCATACGCGCTCACCGGCCATAAGTGGTTCTGCTCGGCGCCGATGTGCGATGCGTTCGTCGCGCTCGCGCAGACACCGGAAGGCCTGACGTGCTTCCTCGTCCCGCGCATCTTACCGGACGGAACTCGAAACACGATCCTGCTCCAACGTTTGAAAGACAAGCTGGGGAACCGTTCGAACGCGACGGCCGAGATCGAGTTCGACCGCACCTGGGCCGTTCGCATCGGCGAATCCGGCCGAGGCGTGCGTACCATCGTGGAGATGATCAACTGCACGCGGCTGGACTGCATCAACGGCTCCGCAGCCTTGATGCGCCAAGCCGTCGCGCAGGCGGTCCACCACGCGACGCATCGGGTCGCATTCGGAAGGACGCTCGTCGATCACCCGCTGATGCAAAACGTGCTGGCCGATATCGCGCTGGAATCGGAGGCTGCGACAACGCTCTTGATGCGCCTGGCAGGCGCTGCGGACCGTGCGCCGCACGACCCGCACGAGTCGCTCGTCAAGCGTCTCGGAACGGCCGTCGGGAAATACTACGTCTGCAAACGCGGACCGACCGTCGTCGCGGAAGCGCTCGAGTGCTTGGGAGGAAACGGGTATGTCGAGGAGTCGATCCTGCCGCGCCTCTACCGCGAGGCGCCCGTCAACGCCGTCTGGGAAGGCTCGGGCAACGTCAACGCACTCGACGTGCTGCGCGTGCTTGCCAAACAGCCCGAAAGCATAGAAGCCTTCTTCGACGAGATTCGGCCCGCCCGTTCGGAAGCACGCATCGATTCCGCGGCGCAAGCGCTTCGCGGCGCGCTGCGCGATCCTTCGGATGCGGAGGCGCGCGCGCGGATCCTGGTCGAGCGCATGGCCACGCTCTGGCAGGCTGCGCTCCTGATCCAGCATGCGCCCGCTGCCGTAAGCGACGCCTTCGTTGCCTCGCGCATCGCCGGTGAGTGGGGACATACGCTCGGAACGCTGCCACCGAACGCCCGCGCTGCGCAGATCGTCGCCCGGGCGCGGCCACTCGGTTGAGCCAAGCCCGCGCGTCCGGCGGTGCGCCGCGCCACATCGCGCACCGCCCTTGGACGACTCGCGAACGCCGCATCGTATGGCGAGGCTTGACCGGTCGCTTCGCCATCGCGATCGAGCCGCTGCTCGGCACGCTGGTCTTCGCGCTCCTGACGTGGGGCATCGTGTGGCGAGCGCACCACAGTAGCGAGCGCGACATCGTCGTTCTCGCACCTATCTTCGCGTTCGCCTCGCTGGCTTTTGCCGGCTATTTCATCGCCGTGCTGTACGCACCGGTGCGCGCGTACCTACAGACATACGAGCCGATCTTCATCGTCGACGGTTACGTCCGGTACCGAGGCCCGGATCTCGGCTCGCAAGATCACGCCTCCGGCTACGTGGCAGTGCTCTTCCCCGACGAGACTCTCGCGCAGGAGTGGGAGTTCTTAGGCGATCGGCCGCTCCCCGAACTCACGATCCCAGCGCTGGCGGAGTACTCGGTCTACGGCGGCATCCACAAGATCGACGGAACCCCGACCGGAATACTTCCGGACACGGATCTTCCGTTGCTTGCCATAGGCATCGCCCGGCAGCGCTAGGAGGCGCTCAGGTGCCGTTCTCAGGTGCCGTTATAGGTTCCCAAACGCACGCGCATGGAGTGCGTCGACGGCCATATATGCCCGTAGTGCGACTCCACGATGACGAACGTTCCAATGGCGAAGATGATGATTACGCCGATCGCCCCGACCATCCGCACGGCCTTCGGAATGCCGCGGCTGATCGGCACGCCGCGTTCGTCGACGGGATCGAACATACGGCTACGCCTTTCCTATAATGCCGAGGCCGGCGAAGATCCCGAGCAGCGCACCGAACGCCAGCAGCGCCAACATGAGTTTGAAGACCTGGTTCTCCACGCCGATCGCCTTCCAATCGTTCTTGAGGGCGACCGCCGCCGCTATGAAGACCAGCATGCCGAAAAAGACGGCGGCGCTGCGTTCTACGATTGCGAAATGCTCCATTGTCGATCCTCCGCCCCTTAGATAAGATAGAATATCGAGAAAAGCACGACCCAGATGACGTCCACGAAGTGCCAATAGAGCGTTCCGAGCGTCAGCCCCGTGTAGTGCTTAAACGTGTATTTCCCTTGGGTCGCCTGTAACAGCAGCACGGTCAAGTAGATGATCCCTGCGAAGACGTGGAGCCCGTGCATACCGGTGAGCGTAAAGAATGACGCACCGAAGATGCCGCTGCCGGCCCACGAAGCGTGATCGACGGTGTACAGGCTGTAGTACTCGATGCCTTGGCCCGAGAGGAACATGATACCGAGCACGATGGTCGCGAGCGTCCAGCCCGCGAATTTCATGAATTTTTCGTGCTTCCAGTTCTCGAGCGCAAAGTGTATCGTCGCGCCGGAGCCAAACAGCACGACGGAGTTCAGAGCCGCAAGCGCCAGGTTCAGGTGCGGTGCCCCCGGCGGCGGCCAGCCCTGCCCGGTATTGCGCAGATACAGATAGGCAAAGATGAACGACGAGAACAGGACGAGGTCGCTCACCATGAAGAGCAGGAAGCCCGTCACGCGCAGGTCGCGCGTCTCCTGATAGAATTGGTCGGCTGCCAGCGCCGCGCGCATTAATGGGCACCGGCCGGAATCGGCACGGGCGAATCCGTCAGCTCGTCCTCGAGGCCGGCGTACGGCACGGGCTCGTCGAACGCGTAAGGGTTAGCCAGCACCGTTGGAATGTGCTTGAAGTTGTAGTACGGCGGCGGCGAGGGGATCTGCCACTCGAGCGTACGCGCGTGCCACGGATTATGCCCGGCTCGTTTGCCATGGCGGATGCTCCATAACGCGTTGATGAAGAACAGCAATATCGCGAACGTCATCACGAACGAGAACAACGACTCGACTCGGTTTATCGTTTGGAACTGCGGGTCGTACTCGGCCACGCGCCGCGGCATCCCCATGAGGCCGAGCCAGTGCATCGGCACGAACGTACCGTTGAGGCCGATCACGAAGAGCCAGAAGGTCCATCTCCCGAGCGTCTCGTTCATGAAGCGCCCGGTCATCTTCGGGTACCAGTAGAACATCCCGGCAAAGATCCCCGTAAGGCTTCCACCGACCAGCACGTAGTGGATATGCGCGACGATGAAGTACGTGCCGTGCGCCCATAAGTCGAATGGAATGGCAGCTAGAAAAACGCCCGAGATACCGCCCAGCGTAAACGTCGCGATGAAGGCGATCGCGAAGAGCATCGCGGTCGTGTACTGGATCTTGCCCCCCCAGAGCGTAGCCAGCCACGAGAACACCTTGATGCCGGTCGGGATCGCGATCACCATCGTCATGATCATGAAGGGCAGCTGCAAGAACGGCGCCAGGCCCGAGGTGAACATGTGGTGCGCCCAGACCATGAAGCCGAGCAGGGCAATCGAGATCGACGAGAAGGCGATCATCTTGTACCCGAAGATCGGCTTGCGCGCAAACGTGGGAAAGACTTCCGAGATGATCCCGAAGACCGGCAGGATCATGATATAGACTGCCGGGTGGGAGTAGAACCAAAACATGTGCTGCCACAGCAGCGGGCTTCCGCCTTTGGTCGGGTCGTAGAATGGCACGCCGAACTGGCGCTCCATGAAGAGTGCGGCGAGGGCGGCCGCGAGGGCGGTGGTCGCGATCATCACGAGCGGCGCCGTTGCGAACTGCGCCCAGACGAAGAGCGGCATGCGCGTAAACGTCATGCCGGGAGCCCGCATCTTCAGCGCCGTGACCAGGAAATTGATGCCGGTGAGCGTGGTCCCGACGCCGACTAAGAAGATCGCCGCGCACCACATGGAAGTCCCGGGACCGCCTTGCAACGATACCGGCGGATACTCGGTCCAACCGGCTACGGGCGCGCCGACCAGAAACGAAGCGTAGAGTAGAAGCCCCGCCGGTGGAAACATCCAGAAACTCACCATGTTGAGCCAAGGGAAAGCGACGTCGCGAGCGCCGATCTGCAACGGGAAGACGAAGTTGCCGAAGCCGCCGGTCACCATCGGCACGATCACGAGCCATACCATCGTGCTGCCGTGAATCGTATAGACCTCGTTATACGTGTCCGGCGTCATGAACCCGCCGTTGGCATTCATGAGTTGAATGCGGATCAGTTCCGCCAGCAGCCCGCCCAGCACCATGAACACGAACGACGTGACGATGTATTGGATGCCGATGATCTTGTGATCGATCGAAAACACATATTTCCGGATAAAACCTTGCGGTTCCGGATGTATGTGATCGGCGATGCCACCCGGCTGCGACGCTGTTACTGCCATGGTTGCTCCCAGTTACTTCAGCGTGTTGAGGTATGCGACGAGATTGGCGATGTCCGTATTGGATAACGCGTTGGCGGTCTGGTTGGGCATCTGCCCCATATCGCCCTTATAGCCGTTCTGAAGGATCTCTGCGACGTTCTCCCGCGTAGCCTTGTCGCCGTTTACGAGGTTGGGATGCGCCGGGTCGTGCAGTACGCCTAGGAGCCCCGGGCCGACGATCCGCTGGCTGAACGGCCCGAGCGCGTGGCAGGCGGTACACTTTTGCGAGAATAGCTGCTTCCCGATCTTTGCATCGCCCGCTCCGAACGCGACCCTGGCGTTCGACTGCACCGGCAAAGCGTTGCTCGCGGTGGAATTCTTCTTCTGCCACGCGTCGTACCAAGCGGCGTACTTGACCGGCGGGTCCACGACGAACCACTGCTTGTCCATCTCGCCGTGCAAGGTTCCGCAGAATTCGGCACAGATAATCTGGTAGCGTCCGACGCGCTTGGGCGTGAAGTGCAGCGTATTGATGAGGCCCGGCACCATATCCGCCTTCATGCGCATCCCAGGAACCCAGAACGAGTGGATGACGTCGGCCGACGTCAGCCGCAGCGTAACCGGTTGGCCGACCGGCAGGTGCATCGCATTGGTGATCTCGCCGTTGATCTGCGGGTAACGGAAGGTGAAGTACCACTGATGCCCGATCGCCTCCACGGTAAGCCCGGTGTTCGGGCCCAGCTCGATGCCCGCCCAGATCTTGATGCTGAAGACGACCAAGATTACGAGAAAGACCGTGGGGATCAGCGTCCACCAGAACTCCAACGCGTTGTTGTCGTGGATCTGCACGCCGAGGGCATCGGGCGGGTCGTTCGCGCGCCGCCGAAAGGCGATCGCGAAATAGAGCAGGTAGCCTACGACGAAAACGAAGAGCGCCGTGCCGGACGCCGCCAGAAAGCGAAAGAGCGCGTCGATCTGCTGCGCCTTGTTGGCGGCCTCGGGCAGCCACCCCGCGATCGGAGCGACGACCCAAGCATATATCGACAGCGCCGCCACGATCGCAAGAGCGAACGTAACCGACCAAAAACCCCGGCCGAGATGAACGGCCGGCTCTCTATGCTCCACCAAAGTCTTCTCCTAACCTAGGGTATTTGACCTAAAAAAGAAGCATCCTAGCTCCGCGAAGATTTTCGAGCCCGCCACGCCTTCTGCAGCGACGCGGCGAACTCTCCTACCAGCCACTGCGTGTTGGTTATGGCGGTGCCGACGACGATCGCGTCGGCGCCCGCGCGCAAGGCCGCTCGCGCGGCTCGAGCGGAATGAATGCCGCCCTCGCAGACCACGAACGCATCGAGCTTCGAAAACGCCCGCACCACATCGAGCGCCGGCAACGGGCAGCTGCGCGTGCGCTCCGTATAGCCGCATAGCGTCGTCGCCACGATATCCGCGCCGGACGCCCGCACCGCCGCCCCGTCCTCTGCATCCGCGCAGTCGGCCATGGCGAGTGCTCCTCCATGGTGGATCGCGGCGATCAGCTCGGCGGGACCGATGCCCCCGGGCCGCGGCCGTGCGGTCGCATCGAAGGCCACGATATCGGCCCCGCCGGAGAGCGCCTCGCGAACCTCGAGAAGAGTCGGGGTAATATACGGGGCGTAGCCGTCGTAGGCGCGCTTGACGATACCCACGATCGGTACGCTTACGCGCTCGCGCACCGCATGCAGGTTGCGCAGGCCCGCAACGCGCACCCCGACGGCCCCGCCGTCCTCGGCCGCCCGCGCGATCGCCGCGAGCACGTGCGGGTCGTCGAGCGCCGAACCCGGGCTTGCCTGCACGGAGACGATCAGCCCGCCGCGCAGGCGCTCCAGCAGCGCGCTCACGGCGGACCCTCCTCGATGGCCGCCACCGGGATTCCGGCCTCACGGTAGGCCAGCAGCAGTGCCCCCACCACCGGCGCGTGGAGCGGCCGCGTGAGGCGCACGCCGGGCAATAACGTCCGCAGCGCCTGGGCGAAGCCGCTACGGATCGTGGCGTCGTCGAAGAAGCCCCCGAGGCAGGCCACCGCGGGCGTCGAGCCGAGCCCCGCGTGCTGCGCGGCGTAGAGCGAGAGGATTGCCAGGGCCATGGATCCGTCGCGAATGAGTACGGCCACGCGCTCGTCTCCGCTCTCCGCAGCGCGCACCAACGGTTGGGCGAAGGCCGCCAGGGCGTCGCGCGCGATCTCCCCGGCATAGACGGCTCGAGCGACCTCCCGAAGCGACTCGCGGCCGAAATGCTCCAGCACCATCGCTTGGAGCCCGCGCGCAACGCCTGAGTCTGCGTCGCGCATCGCCTCGCGCAGCGCCGCCCGCGCGAGCCCGAACGCGCTGCCGTCGTCACCGAAAAGGTACCCCCAACCCCCAAGCGTGACCGGCTCGCCGCGTGCGTTGCATGCGTAGACGACGCTCCCGGTGCCCGCGATGACCGCCACGCCTGGGCCGAATGCGAACGCGCCGGCGTGAGCGATGGGGGCGTCGTGCAGCAAGAGCGTACGCTCGGCGGTAAGAGCCGGCGGGCGACCGCGGACCCTGCCTTCGTATCCGCTGATGCCGGCTACGACCCCGGCCAAACGCGTCGCAGGCGGGAGACCGGCCGCGCGAACCGCTTCCTCCAGCGCCCCTTCGAGCGCGCCGGCCAGGCGGCTGGAGCCCGGCCCCTCGCCGACTTCGTCGGCCGGCCCAGCCGTACCACGGCCCAGGATGCGGCCGTCCGGGTCTGCCACGATCGCGCGGGTCGAACTTTGCCCGCCGTCGATGCCGGCGTAGTACTCAGTCATGGCAGCGCAGCATCTCGCAGGCGAAGTCGTCGGCTGCGCGTTCGCGCGCTATCGGATCGGCGCGATGCGGGATCTCGCCGAGCCGCTCGGCGTGATGGTAGAGTTCGTGCGCCACGGCGCGCGCGGCAAACGCATCTCGCTCCTCCGCGGGCAGCCGCTGCAGGGCGCGCGCGTTGATGCGAATAGTCGGGCCGGCCGGATCGTACTCCGCCCGCAGCTCGGCCGCGCCCCAGTCGCCGAGGTCCGCACACTCGATCGCCACTCCGCGCTCGCGCGCGAGCCGATAGATCGCCTCCATCTATGCTAGGTGCACGCCATCGCGCGTCAAGGCCGCCCGAAGCGCGCGCGCGTCGAGATCGCGCGGCCGCACGGAGGCGCGGCTGGCCATGGCGGCGGCGGTTCCGGCCGCCTGGCCGAGCGTCATCACCGTTGGCGTGAGCCTCGTCGATGCCAGAGCCTCGTGCGTCGTCGAGATGCAGCGGCCCGCGACCAGCAGCCCGTCGACCTGCGCCGGCAGCAGGCACCGGTACGGAATCTCGTAACTCGCGCCCTCGGGCAGACGCTGCGTCGTCGTTCCGCTGCCCGAAGGATCGTGCAGGTCGATCGGGTACGCGCTGCGCGCGATCGCATCGTCGAACGAGCGCGCGCGCAGCACGTCGTCGGCCGTGAGCGTGTACGCGCCTTCGATCCGACGAGATTCTCGGATGCCGATCTGCGCTGCGGTGGCGGCGAGCCGAGCGTTTTCAAAACCGGGCACGCGCCCGCGAAAGAACTCCAACAACTGCATCACCTGCAGGCGTCCCTCGATTTCGGCTCGCGTCAAGTCGTCGGGATCGAGCGGATCGATGTCGACGACGCGCGTCATATTCACCGTCACTTCGTCGGCGTAGGGCGTAATGAAGAACGAGACGAGATCGCGCGGAACCGTAACGGAACCGTCTGCCTGCGCCTGCTGCCAGAGATCGTACAGGCCGGCGACCGCCGTCAGCGCCGGCGCGCTGCGCTCGTGAGCTTTGAGCGTCGTGCGCATCTGATCGGGATGCATCCGCACGTACGCGGCGGTCTTCGCCAGATCGACGTGGCTCAAGCGAAACATCAAGCTGGCCGGCTGCACGCGGCCGCTCTCGTCGCCTTGCTGCGTCCCCACTCCGGCCGACGCCGCGACGTACGCGTCGGCCGTGGCGTCGATGGTGACGCGCGCGCGGTACTCACGAACGCCGCCCACGGTCGCGAAACGAGCGCCCTCGACCCCGCGAGCGGCACCGGCAAGCGCTTCGAGGAAGTAGGCGTGCATCAGCAGATCGACGCGTGCCTCACGCATCATCTCGAACAGCAGCGCCTTGTGCGCTTCCGGATCGAAGGGCGTTATCGTGGGGACGTAATCCGACGAATCGTGCAGGTGGCCCGGCGACGCGCCCTTGCGCATCAGCCGCTCGACGATCTCTTGGGCGATCCCGCCGACGATCCGCTGCGAGCCCGAATGGAAGGTCATCCACGGCCCGACCATCGAGGCCGTCGCCGTGCCCCCGAGAAACCCGTAGCGCTCGACCAGCATCGTGCGCGCGCCGTGGCGAGCCGAAGCGATGGCGGCGGCGCAACCGGCATTGCCGCCGCCGACGACCAAGACGTCGTATTCGTGCATGGATCTGCCGTTCGACGTCCCTAGGAGTTTGTCTGGCTTGCCGGGGCAGGCTATGACGGCATGGTGCGTAATCCAATGCACCATGCCGATAGCGATCCGTGCGGCCGCCATGCCCGCTCGATAGCGGCGAGCCGCCCGATGTACGCCCGTTCGGCCAAATACTACGACGCGCTTTACCGGGCGCTTGGCAAGGATTACGCCGCCGAAGCATCGCGCGTCGCTGAGATCGTCGAGGCCCGCAAGCGTTCGGCCGGCCGAACTCTGCTCGACGTGGGATGCGGCACCGGCATGCACCTGCAACACCTGCGCGAGCGCTTCGACTGCGAAGGCCTCGATCTCGACCGGAACCTGCTGGAGATCGCGCGCGAACGCAATCCGGGTATAACCTTTCACCAGGCCGACATGATCGGTTTTAACCTCGGCAAGCGCTACGACGCGATCGTCTCTCTCTTCAGTGCGATCGGCTACCTGCCGAACGTGGCACGGCTCGAGCAAACGCTCGCGACCTTCGTACGCCATCTCCAGCCGGGAGGCGTCATCGTCGTCGAACCCTGGATCCGCCCCGAAGACTGGACCGACGGCTCTGTAAACGCGCTCTACGTCGACGAGCCGGAGCTGAAAGTCGCGCGGATGAGCGTCTCGCGGCGCGACATGAAGACGTCTATCCTGAACTTCCACTACATGGTCGCCTCGCGGGACGGGATCCGGACGTTCACCGAAGCGCACCGTCTGACGCTCTTCAGCGAGCAGGAGTACCGGGGTGCCTTCAGCCGGGCCGGCCTCTTCGTCGAGTACGCAGAGACGGGCCTGACGGCCGGCCGGGGCCTCTACGTGGCATACGCGCACCCGCAATAACGGACTGGAAAACCAGGGAGACGCCCGGCGAAGGTTAATCTTCGTTCCGCAATGCTGTTTCAACGTGTAAAGCCACTCGCGACGATACTCGCGGAGGGCAGTGACGAACAACACGGGCTTAAACGTTCCCTGGGCCCCTGGGCGCTGACGGCGATGGGCATCGGCGCGATCATCGGCACCGGCATCTTCGTGCTGACCGGAGTCGCGTCGGCGACTCGCGCGGGCCCGTCGGTCACGCTCTCGTTTGTGGTCGCCGGCATCGTCAGCGCGCTCGCCGCGCTCTGCTATGCGGAGGTCTCGAGCAAGATCCCGATCTCGGGCAGCGCCTACACGTACACGTATGCCACCATGGGCGAATTTCTGGCATGGGTGATCGGCTGGGATCTCGTGTTGGAATACGCGCTGGGCGCCTCGACCGTGAGCATCGGGTGGTCCGGCTACTTTGCGAATATTTTGCACCAAACGCACCTGAGTTGGCTGAACATCTCGCCGATGTGGGCCAACGGGCCGCACTGGGGCCTTGCCGGCCAAGCCGGCATCTCCGGCTACGCGAATCTGCCGGCCGCGGGAATCATTCTCATCATCACCGCGCTGCTCGCGCGCGGCACGAAAGAATCCGGTACGGTCAACGCGGTCATCGTCAGCATCAAGCTGCTGATCGTCGCCTTCTTCATCGTCGTGGGCCTGGGCCACATCAACGGAGCGAATTACCATCTCCCACCGGGCGGCCTGGCCGGGATGGGCGGCTACTTCCCGTTCGGGTGGACCGGGATGCTCGGCGGCGCCGCGTTCATCTTCTTTGCCTACATCGGCTTTGACGCAGTCTCCACAACGGCCGAAGAAGCGAAGAACCCGGGCAAAGACTTGCCGTTCGGCATCCTCGTGAGCTTGACGATTTGCACGATCCTCTACATCATCGTCGTCGCAATCCTGAACGGCATGGTCCCATTCTACAAGCTAGACGTCGCCTTCCCCGTAGCCTTCGCAATGAACTATGTCGGCTTGAGCTGGGCGGGCGTTGTCATCTCGATCGGCGCAATCGCCGGTTTGACGACGGTCCTGCTCGTCATGATGTTCGCTCAAAGCCGCATCTTCTTCGCGATGTCGCGCGACGGATTGATCCCGCCATCGTTCACGCGCATACATCCGGCCTGGCGCACACCGGTCTACTCCACCTGGTTCTTCGGCATCGCCATCGCAATAATCGCCGCGTTCACGCCGATCAATATCGTTGGCTCTTTGGTTAATATGGGCACCCTCGCGGCGTTCGCACTAGTTTCGATCGCCGTACCGATTCTGCGCGCTCGCCACCCTGAGTTGAAAGGATCATTTACCTTACCCGGTGGTCCATACATTATTCCGGCGCTCTCGGCTATGAGCGCACTGGGCCTGATCTACTATCTGAAGATCGGCAACCCAATCGTGCCAGTCAGCATCGTTCTCGCGCTGATAACGCTTGCCGTCGTCTGGTTTTTCTCAAGAACCTTCCGGCGGAAACCATCCCCGATGCAATACTTCTTCGCCGTTGTGGAAGATGTCGCGGTTGCGCTCTTCGTCATTACGCTCGTCTACTGGAAAATCGGAAACCACGCCGTCATCGGTTTCCCGTTGATTTGGCTTGCCTTCTTGGTCTGGCTGGTCATTGGACTCGTCTTCTACACCATGTACGGTCAGTACAAGAGCACCGTCGCGCTGCAAGAGGTGGAACGGTTAGCGGTAAAGCAGGCCCCGGTGAATTAACGCGATACGATGGTGCAGCAGTTCGCGCAGAATCTTCCATTCGTGCTCTTGCTCGGAGTCCTGATCTTTGTGTTTTCGCTAGGGCCCCGCTTGCATATAGACAGCAGGAAGAAAGCCCGGCTTCGCCTACTCTCGTTCGCACTCACGGGTATCTCGTTAGTGATTTCGCTTACGCTACTTACCTTCCGATTCGTGAAGTGAACTTTCGGCTGCAGTGACGGCCGGGTGGCGGTGCCGGAATGCGCAACGTTTTCGAAGGGCTTGAGCCCGTCACCCTACGAGTTGTCTGGCTTGGGCCGTTTTCGGATCCGGAGGCGATTTTTGTTCGGAGACGAGGCGCGAAGAAGGAGCGAGAGCGTCGCTTCGTGACCGGTGAGCAACGATGTATACGGCAAAAAGCGGCCCGGAGACGGAAACGCGCCCAAGGCAGACAAACTCCTTCCAGCCCGCGTATTGCTCCGTGCCCGGTCCGCGCCAACTCCGGGGTCCGAGAGACCTGGACAGTTGCCATATATTCATGCACATGATATATTGCCAGATATATCAAATATATCGGAGTGTTGGCAATGGGTCCATCTGGAAAGAGACGGCAGGCGATCGATGACGTGGGGTGGTGGGGCCTGGCGATTCTCCACCTCCTGTCGGACGGACCCCGCCATGGCTATGGTATCATGCGCTTTTTTCGCGGAAACCGTCCTGCCATCGGCAGCCCCCCGGGGACAGGCACGATTTATCCTACCCTTGAGCAACTACGAAAGGATGGCTTAATCGAATACACGGTTGAGGGACGGAGGAAGGTTTATTCGCTCACCGACGCAGGGCGACGAAGCCTCCCCGCGCTTGCGCGGACCGCACACGAAAAGTCCTCAGCCGAACGGTCCCCCTTCGTTGCTTTTGATGCGGCTGAGACGAAGACAGAGATGCTTGACCACTCGGATCGATTTATGACGGCGCTGCAGCAAGCGATGGGAGCGGGCTCAGACAACGCCCCGCAGCTGATTGAGATCATCTCGAACGCCACGAGACAAGTCTATCAATTGCTTGCCGACACACCAACAAATCCTGCGCGCCGGGCTCCGCCTTGACGCATTGCGGACCGATCCTGCTTGCGGCCGAGCTCCACGATGGTCTGGAGGCAGATCTTCTCGCCGCCGTAATCTAAGAACGCCAACGTGCGTCGTGCGGTCCCCGATTTGCTCCGCAAGGAAGGGGGCCGGCGGCGCGGGAATGCCCCGGCACGATGCTCACGGCCACGCTCTTCGGCCGGCCGCGTTTGAGCTACGCGGGCGAGCCCCTCCCGTGGAGCGCTCCACCGAAAACTCTGCCGCTCCTGGCTTATCTCGTGCTCGCGGGGGGCACGCCGATCGAGCGCGACGCCGCCGCGTTCGCACTATGGCCGGACGTCGCCGATGCGCAAGCGCGCACGAACCTGCGGCGCCACATCTTTTACCTCGAACGGGCGCTTCCGGCAGAGCACGGCGAGCCTTGGGTCGCGCGCGACGGCGCCGCGATCCGGCTCAATTCCCGGCGAACGCTGCAATGCGACGTGCACGATTTCAAGCGACTCGGCACGGCCGACGCCGACGAGGCGCAGCTCGAATCTGCGAGGCGTCTCTACACGGGCGAACTGCTCTGCGGCTACGACGAGGAGTGGATCTTGCCCGAGCGCCGCCGGCTGTACGAGCGGTACCTGGAGGTGTTGGAACGGCTGCTGGCACGCGCCATGGATCGCCGCGACCTGACGCTCGCGATTGCGCACGCGGATCGCCTCCTGCAGCTCGAACCGTGGCGCGAGCACTACGTGCGCACGATCATGCGCTTGCGCCAGCAGACCGGAGAACGCTGCGGCGCGCTCGATCTCTATGCGGACTTTTCGAAACGCCTGCAGGAGACGTACAACATCTCGCCATCGCCCGAGACGATTCGCCTCAAGGAACTCATCGAAGAAAACGGCACCCTGCAGACGGCTGCCGGTAATCTGCCCGCTGCGATCACGCCGTTCGTCGGCAGAGAGGCGGAAGTCGAGGAGTTGGGCCGTCGCCTCAAACATACGCGCCTGCTCACGATCGCGGGCATCGGCGGCGTCGGGAAGACGCGGCTCGCGCTGCATGTGGCGGAGAATGCAGCCTACCGCTTCGATAGCGGCATATGGTACGTCGACCTGACCGGCCGGGACGACGACGCGGAGATCGCGAGCATCCTTTCAGGTACGCTACGCAGTTCTGACGGCATCCCGGCATTGCATGAATCGCCGGCCTCGCGCCTGCGCAACGCTCGCGCGCTGCTGGTTTTCGACGGATGCGAACGCTTCGTGGAGCCGCTGCGCACACTCGCTCGTGAGATACTCACGGCGTGCCGAGAGGTCCGTATCCTCGCGATCGGGCGCACGCCGCTGCATATGGAGGGAGAGACGATTTGGCGGGTCGATCCGCTCTCTCCGCGCGACGCGGAAGCGCTCTTCGTCGATCGCGCCCGCGGCGCAAGCAAGTCCTTCGCTCCGACACCGCAGAATGCGAAGATCGTCGCGCAGCTGTGCGCTCGGCTCGAGGGTGTGCCGCTCGCCTTGGAACTCGCTGCGGCGCGTCTGGAATCGTGCTCCCTCGAGGAACTGCTGCGAGCGCACGCGGCGCGGAAACCGGAAGGACCGCTTGCGTCCGCGCTTGCCTGGAGCTATGAATCCTTGAGCGAACCTGCACGCGCTCTGTATCGCGGCATAGCGGTCTTCTCCGGCGGCTGGACGCTCGAAGCCGCACAAAACGTCTGTTTCGACGAACCCGCCTCGCCATCGGAGACGCTCGAGTTGCTGGCGGAGCTCGGCGATACCTCGCTCGTCTCGGCCGATCTGTCGTCGGAGCCGGCGCGCTACAGCTGCCTGGAGATCGTGCGCGAGCACGCCCGGCGGCTAAATGAGGGCGACCGCGAGGAGCGTCTGCGCAGGGGCCACGCGCAGTACTATGCGGCGTTCGCGCTCGATCTGGAGAGCCAGCGCGAGTACCCGGCCTGGCGCGATGCGCTAGCGCGCTTTTCGATCGAACAATCTAATTTTGACGCCGCGTTGCGCTATCTGCTGGCGGAGCGGCGCGACGTGCAGCGCGGCGTGCAGGTTGCTCTCGCGCTGTGGCGATTCTGGCGAGAATCCGGCCTTTGGACCCTGGGGCGCAACTGGCTGATGCAGGCGCTCTCGCTGACCGCCGATACGCCCATGTACCGCGCGCACGTGCTGCACCGGCTCGCCAGTTTGGCGCGAATCTCCGGCGATTATGAAGAAGCCCGCGCGCTCTACGAGCAAGCGCTAGAACTAGCGCGCTCGCTGGAGGACCGTCACCTCTATGCCGATGCGCTTTTCGCCGTGGCGTTCAGCGCGATGAAGCAAGGGGATCTCGTTCGAGCGCAAGATCTCGCCAACGAAGCCCTTTCCGTGCAGTTGCGATTGGAGGACGATGCGGGCATCGCGCACGCGCGAAACACGCTCGGATCGATTGCCCTGAACCACGGCGACTCCACGGGGGCGCGAGACGCGTTCGAACAGGCGCTGGCATTCTTTGAAATCGCGGGCGACGAGCGCAACGCAGGCGTCGTCGTCGGGAATCTCGGTCTATGCGCGCTGTATGAGGGAAACCTTCCGGTCGCGATTGAGGCCTTCAACGAAAGCGCCGAACGCAGCCGAAGTGCGGGGAACCGGCAGTTCGTCGCGTACATGCTTCAGCAGCATGCGGACGCGCGGCTGCTGCTCGGTGAAAGTGCAAGCGTCGCGCCAATACTCGGCGAGTCGCTCGCGATCGCGCAAGAGATCGGCGATAAAGATGCGTTGATTTGCATTCTTGAAACGGCGAGCATCCTGAGCGGTTTGCGTGGCCGGCGCGCGTCGTCGCGGTGCCTTATGGCGGCGGCGGCACGCGCCAGAACGGAGCTGCGCATCCCCCTGCAGCGTCCGGAACGGGCCGTCTACGAAAGAAAACTTTCGTTACTTTCGCGCATGCCCGCGATACCGCGCACGAGCGCGGCGATGCCGCTTCGCGATGCGCTCGCGATCGCGCGCTCGGAGATCGAAGCCGCCCGAAACGAGGCCGTCGTCCCGGTTTAGACGCTTTTTAGACGCCGCGAGAACGCCGCGGGGCTAGACTGGTGGCATGAGACGCCTGTTGAACGTCCCGGGGTTCTTGTTTTCCCTCTGCTGCTGCGGCGCATTGCTCGCGAGTTGCGGCGGCGGAAGGGTCGCTCCGCGGGTCCGGGTAGCCCCGCCCACGGCCGCGCCCTCGGCCGCGCCCTCGGCCACGGCCTCGCCAACGCCCACGCCCACGGCCTCGCCCACGCCCACGCCCACGGCCTCGCCCACGCCAACGCCCACACCAACGCCCACCTCCGGGCCTGCGCCTACGTCCGGGACCACGTACGTCTTAACCAATGGTGCGTCACCGTACGGCATCGACGCGTTCGCCCCGAACGCAAACGGCGCCGCCACGCCGGTGAGCTCGTTTACGTTCTCTTCGAACAGCTACATACCGGGCATTACCGTTGATGCTACCGGCCGCGTTTACGTCGTGACCTCCGGCGGCATTATCTCCTTCGCATACGGTGCAACCGGAAGCGCAACGCCATCGACCACGCTCACGACCGTAACGGCAGGCTGGGGGCTCGCGATCGACCCGAGCGACAATCTCGTGGTCACGGATTACAACCACAACCTCGTGGACTTCTTCGCTCCGGGAGCGAACGGCAGTGCCGCTCCGATCAAGCAGATCTCCGGCAGCAGCACGCAGATCAACTATCCCTACCAGGCCGCATTCGACGGCAGCGGCAACCTCTACGTGCTCAACGCAAATATCCCCAGCAGCATCACGGAGTATTCCGCCGCCTCCATAGCGGGCAGCGGAACGATCGATGCGGCGCCGATAGCCACAATCACCAGTTCGTCGAGCGCACTGGATGGCCCCGAGGGGCTCGCCGTCGATTCGACCGGGCGCATCTACGTCGGCAACTCCGCGAACAACACGATCTCCGTCTTCGCTCCGGGCTCGAACGGGAACGTAGCTCCCGCCGCGACGCTCAGCGGCAACAGCATCGGATTCTCGATCAATCAGGCAACGATTGCGGTCGACTCGTCAAATGATTTCTACGTGGCCAGTTCTAATTCGAGTAATGCGGTCTACGTTTTTGTCCCCGTAACTTCGTCGACACAGACGCCAATCCGCACCCTCACGGGAGTCACGTACGCCGGCGGCATCGGGATCGTGCCGTGAAAGCACCACTGAAATACGGCTCGTGCATCTGCATCTGCGCGCTTGCTTCTGTTTTGACGTTGCCGGCTTCAGCGCAAACGCACACGCAGTGGCAAAGCGTATCCGGCTACACGGGTTGGATCACCTACACCGAGCATGAGCACTCGAGCAACGCAAAGACCGAAAGCACGCATAGCGCGGGGATGCACGTACAATTCAAGGTGCATTACAATGCGGCCGTGCTGGCGCCATACACTCGAAAATGGACCGTCACCTACTATTCCGGAACCGCGAACTATCGCGCCATGGAACGCAGCCAAGTTCGCGGTATCAGCGGACCCGACGCGCAGTGCGAAGACGTCAGCCGCCACCTGCAGGGAGCGAGCGCGCACGCGCAATTTATGATGCACGTTTCGCCGAAGGGCTACTTGCTCGTCATGCCGGGAGGTGACGTGAATCTTAAGGGCACCGAGACTTATCCGCCGAACCCGCCTTGCGGCGGTTGGGGAGGAACGCACAAGACCTCCGCCTCGAGCCGGCTCATCCGGTACGGTTCCGCGAGCGGACCCCTGCCCACGAACGGCAACGTGTTGTGCGGCAGCAACGTCTACCGCGGTTCGGTGTTAAAATGGTGGGCGCAGCCTATCGGCGTTCCGCCGAAGGTCGGCTCGTGCCCGACTAAGCACTCGCGCTTGCTACCAGATTAGGCACTCCCGCTGCCGAAAAAGCGTAGGGCATCGCCCGACCATAACAAGACAGATCGATTCACAGGAGCACGCACATGACTCGGATTTTCACGTTTCTCGCCGCGTTCGTCTTATCGTCCTCCGTTGCCCTCGCCGCGCCCAGCGTACCGGGAAGGGGCCAAATGAAGGGCGACATCGTCAAGATGAACCAACAGTTCCACATCACCGGATACAACTATCGCATCAAGGCGATCCGCTGGGTACCTGCGACGGACCCGTTCGCGCAAGGCGCCTCGAGCTACGCCGGAACGGCCACCGCGCCCAACGGCTATCTCGTCTTCGAGGTTCCCGCGAAGAACACGCAAAGCGAAGAAGACTGGGCTCCAAACTTGACCGTCACCGCACTCTACAACGACGGCACGATGGCGGACGGCGATCAAACCCCGTTCTCCAAGACCGGTAACCCGCTCACGAGCAGAAAAGTCTTCCCGGGGCAGGGCATTACGGTCTACTACACGATTGCGAACGTTCCGCGGCCGACGAAAGGCAACCCGCTCGTCAAGCTCATTCTGAAGTACACGGCGAACAACGACCCCGGCTACCCGCCGGTCTATCGCTTGTTGCATCCCGTCGTGAGCCCGTAAGATGTTCGCACCCCTGCTATTGACCATCCTGATGAACGGCACGATAACCGTGCACGTGCGCAACACCGACTCGGGCGCGACCGGCGTATACGTGCAGCGCGCGCACAACGCGCCAGTGAACGTCAACGGCGGAATCCTCGGATACGAAGCGCCCGCCGAATACAGCGTACGCGGAACGGAACCGCCATGCACCGCTCACTACGGAGATGCCACGACGCCCGTCTCCGGTTCGATTTATCTCACCGCAACGGCGCAGAAGGAGTTCCTGGGCATGCTCGTCATGCCGGGGCAGCTGCTCGGCGGCGGAGAGAGCTCGGGTCCGATGTGCGCGACCGGCGGCTTCGGCGCGCATCTGCAAACCGGCCTCGTGGCGCCGCCGAAGTTACCGGGGGCGCATCATGTAACGTATTGGACGTTTCATTTGCGCAACGTGCACGACCAGACGCCGGGCGTTGACTACATCTACGACTGGGACGTCAACCTCACGTTCACGAACAAATAGCGCTAACGCGCTCATCGCAGGCGAACGAGTAGACTAACCGCTCGGACTGCCTGAGCGGCGATTGATCTCGGACGCGATCTGATCGGCGTCCTGATCGCCGCCGAGCTGCACGATGATCTGCCGGTAATTTTCGTGGGTGGTCTCCAGGACCAGGCAGTGCTTTCCGTCTCCGTAGTCTAAAAACGCGAGTCCGCCGGGCATGAAGAACGTTCCGGCCATCTTTAGCGAGGGTGCGCTCGTGCCGGCTAGCTTGCGCCACATGTGCGCCCACCCGTTTTCATCCTCGACGCGCGCAAGCGTGACGTGCGCGAGCGGAATCTGCAGCGACCCGTGAAGTGCCCACACCTTGTCCGGGGTGGAAAGGTGAATCTGAACGGCGTCGCTCTCGATGGTAACGTGCGGCATGCTTCATGCTACCACAGGCCGGCGCTGAAGTTACGCCTGCCGGTGGGCGGCGAGAATGACGACCGGCTCGCCCGGAGCGCGCCCGGCCAGCTCTTCGCCGGCCAGTGCGACGGCTTGCTCGGCCTCCGCAAGGCCACAGTAGTCGGCGATGCGCGAACCGTGGAGAAGATAGAGTTCCGGCAGCGCGCGGCCGGCGTCCCCGAACGCGGTCGCCTCTTCCACGGCGTCGCGAAGCACGGCTTGCGCTTGCGCGGCGGTCGTCTGACGCACCAGCGGATCGCGTAGGGCTAAGCGGCCGACGCCGGTACGATCCAGCACGCGCACGTCGCGAACGGTTACGCGCCGTCCCAAACGCCCCGCGCGCGACCGTTTCGCCTCAAAGACGGTCAAACCGCCGGTCCGGCCGATGCACGAAACGGCGGCAGCTTCCGATGCGCGCAGCAGCCGCACGGCGGATCGCCGTAGTTCTTCGTCGCTCTGCTCAGCGTGCGAAGCGGCTTCCGCCAGTTCGCTCGCGCCTGAGGCGGTTGCGCGCACGAGATTGCGCTGCGGATCGATCTCGACCGCGATCTCGACGCGCTCCGGCGAAGCGCCTGCGGCAACGACCGCATCCTGCGCCTCGCGGCGAATTCGCATGATGTCGCGAGCGGTCGGATCGACGATCGTTCGTTCCACGACCTCACGCACTAGCGCAAGTGCGACGCCAATCGGCGAGATGACCTCCGCGTCCCGCGCCAAGCGGAAGTCGAACCCGCTGCCGTGCGCCATGTACGGCACCAGTGACGCCGCTCCGCCTCCGCCGCCGACCACGACGAGCGTCTCGCGATCGAGCTCGTAATCCGCAATCAGTTCCTCGACGGCTGCCCGCAGCTTCGCCGTTGCAATCTCCAGGGACGCGCGCGCCAGCGCGTCCGCATCCGAGCCTAATGCCTGGGCGAGCAGTTCGAAGCCGCGCCGCGCCGACTCCGCGTTCCCGTATGCGAACGCCTCCGCGGGGACGAACCCCAGCAGATTCGCCGCGCAGGTCGGGGTAAGCGCGATGCGCGTACCGTCGCGCGCGACGATCGCCGCATAGTCGGGCGGATCGTGCGCGCTCGGCGCGATGCGTTCCACGCGCGCGCCCACAAAGAGTTCGGGAGCGACGAAACTGGCGTACTTCAGGCCGGCGATGTGCGCCGAACGCGGTCCGACGTCGACGATCCGGCTCGCATCGACGCGCAGCATGCTGCCGCCGGCAATCGCGAGCGTGCGAACGTCCAGCGTGCGCAGCAGGATGCGATGGCCGCCGATACGCGCCGGACGCATCTGCGGCATGCCCGCCCGGATCGCGGAGCAATCGGCGCTCGTTCCGCCGACTTCGATGAAGATGCCGTCGGTGACGTTTTCGTGCAGCAGCGCGCCCGCGACGCCGGCAGCGGGGCCCGAGAGCAGCGTGAGAATGGGGCGCCGTTCCATCTCGCGCACGTCCATCACGCCGCCATCGCTGCGCATCACCATCAGCGGCGCGCCGATCGCCGCACGGGCGGCCGCCGCTTGCGTCAAACGAGCCGTCTGCACCATACGCGGCAGGATCGCGGCATTGAGCGCGGCGGTTCGCGTTCGCGCTCGCAGGCCGTACATCGAACTGACTTCGTGCCCGGCCGTGGCGTAGATTCCCATCGCCCGGGCGGCGGAGGCGGCGTGGTCTTCGCCGGCTGGGCGGTCCACCGAGAACGCCGCGGAAACCGCAACTGCGCCGGCGCCTCGCCTTTCCAGCGTCTCCAGGGCGCGCCGCACGCCGCACGCGTCCATCGTGCGCGCAAACGCGAAATGCGCCTGAAACGGCACCCCCGGCGCCAGATCGACGCGTGGGAAGCGCATCTGCGCGCGCGCCAGCGGCGCCAAGCCCTCCAGCAAGCCCAAGACCCCGACGGCGGCGACGTCGCCTTCCAACAACGCGTTCGTCGCCTGCGTGGTCGAGTGCGCGATGAACGCGACCTCGCCCGGCGCGATGACGTTCTGCGCAAAGATCTGCTCGATGCCTGCCACGATGCCGGCGGCAACGCCTTCCGGCGCGGCATGCGTGGTCGGCACTTTGACGCGCGCGACCACGCTGCGCGTCGGCACGTCGATTGCAACGACGTCCGTAAACGTTCCGCCGACGTCGATCCCCAGGCGCAGCTTACGCGACATCGCTCGCAAGAACGAAGACGTTCATCGCCATCTCGATGGTTCCGCCACGCGCAAATTCGGCGAAGAGCTGCCGTACGCCGCTGCGCAGCGCTTCACCCGCGGCTCCTGCGCGCGGCAGATACGACGTGGAATCGACGCGCCCCAGCAAGCCGTCGAGCGTCAGGCTCTGCGACCATGCGACCACGCTGCGGCGAAGACGGCTTCCGGCAAGCGTTGAAAAACGTTCCATCGCTGCAACTCTCCGTGATTCCGTGTCGTCGAGCAAGTACGGGTGGATGAGCCGCGCATAAGCGGCGGGAAACGCCTGCGTCTCGTCGCGTTCGTACTGAACCAGTGCGATGCGCCGGCGAGCAATGCGCGCGAACTCCGCAAACGCAACCGAGGCCTCAAACCAGTGGAAGGCTTGGAACGCCGCGGCCACGTCGACGCTGCAATCCGGCAAACCGGTCGCCTCGGCGGTCCCCTCGGCCCAAACGACGTTCTCCGCAGGCAGCGCGCGCTCGCGCATCTGCGCGTTCGGTTCGACGGCGATCACGCGCGCTATGCGTTCGGCCAGCAGTCTCGTGGAGATGCCGGTTCCGGCGCCGATGTCCGCGGCGACGAGCCGGCTCGCATCGCCGAGTTCCGCTAAGAGCTCGTCGAACGCGCGCGGCGGATATCCGGGCCGGTGCTTGCCGTACGCTTCCGCGCGCTCCGAGAAGCGCCGAGTCGGATCAGGTGCGTGCATGAGGAAGGAGCGCAAGTTCGTCGTAGAGCGCGCAGATCGTCTTTATGCCGCCGAAGAACTGCGACAGGGCGAACTTTTCGTTGGGCGCGTGGATACGGTCGTCGGGAAGGCCCACGCCGATCAGCACTTGCGGGATACCGAGGATACGGTCGAAACTGGCTACCGGACCGATCGTTCCGCCGGTGCCGATGAAGACCGGCGGTTTGCCGAAGCCCGCCTCCATCGCTCGCGCGGCCGCAGCGACGGCCGGATGCTCCCGCGAGGTATGCACGGCACGAACGTCGCCGCTCGCTTCTATCTCAACGCGAACCGTGGGCGGAGCGATCCGCTGCAGAAACGCAAACACCACCTCCTTGACGTGGCCAGGATCCTGGCCTGCCACCAGCCGTGCGGAGATCTTCGCCTTCGCCCAGCTCGGGATGATCGTCTTACTGCCTGGACCTTGGTATCCACCCCAGATGCCGTTGCACTCCAGCGTCGGGCGCAGCCACTGGCGTTCGAGCGGGGCGACGCCATGCTCGCCGCCGAGCGCGGGGACGCCCAGATTCCGCGCCTCCGTCTCTCGATCGAACGGCAGCGCACGCAGTTCGGCAGCGGTCGCCGCGTCGATCGGCGCAACGCCGTCGTAGAACCCGGGGACCTCAACGCGGCCGTCGCCGTCTTTAAGACGCGCGATCATTCGCGCGAGCGCTTCGATCGGATTGTCGATGAGGCCGCCGAAATACCCGGAGTGCAGATCCTCGGCCGGTCCGGTGACCGTGACCTCCCAATGCACGAGACCGCGAATCGACGTGGTAAGCGACGGCAGGTCTTGCGAATAGACCGCCGTGTCGGAGATTACCGCTAGATCCGCCGCGAATTTTTCGCGATGCCGCATCAGTGCCGGCTCGAAACTCGGCGACCCGATCTCTTCTTCGCCCTCGACGACGACTTTGACGTTGATAGGAAGCCTGCCGCGCGTCCTCAGGTGCGCTTCGATCGCGGCGAGATGCATGAGCACCTGCCCCTTGTCGTCGACCGCGCCGCGGCCGTAGATATTGCCGTCGCGCACTTCGGCTTCAAAAGGCGGGCTCTGCCAGAGCGCGAGCGGATCGACGGGCTGCACGTCGTAGTGCCCGTAGACCAGCATCGTCGGCTTTCCCGGCGCGCCGAGCCACTGGCCGTAGGCGAGCGGGTTACCGTCGGTCTCGAGCAACTCCGACTCTAGGCCGGCCTCCCGCATCCGATCGACGAGACGCTCGCAACAGCGCCGCACCTGCCCGCGATACTCGGGATCCGCGCTGATCGACGGTATCGCGATCCACTCCTTCAACTCTTCGAGGTATGCGCTCTCGTGCGCGTTGCAGTAGGCGGCGATCCGCTCGTCGATCTTCGTCACGATTCCCTCCGGTATACGGGGCTCCCAGCCGGACCTCGATCGTCTGCGAGCCGCGCTGAAGCTCGAAAGAGTGCGGTTTCCCGTCGTAGGCGCGAAGCTCCGTTTGATAGGTTCCATAATCCCACCAATACTTTCCGTCGAGCTTCTCGACGACGTCGTTGGTGCGCATGCCCGCATCGTATGCGGGGCCCCCGGCCCGGACGAAGCAGCGCATGTTGCCGTCGACCGTCTTGAAGAGCGCGAAAAAATAGGTCGGCTTGTCGCCGGGAGCCCAGGCAACGCCGTGGGCGAAGAGATTATGCGCGTGCCGGGGATGGGCCACGCTCCAGCGGCGCATCCGAGCCAGCCCCTGCAGAGCCAGACGCTTCACGCCGGCCGGCTGCGGGCCGTTGCGAAAGACCTCGTGGTCGTGCCATTCGTCGACCTCCCAACCGCCGCAATCGCTCAGCCGCACGCCGATGTCGAGATCGGTGCCTTCGATCAACTTGAACGTCGTTGCCGTCGCGGTGACGAACGCGGCATAGTTTTTCGCGCTGCAGTCGGCTGCATTCGGGTCGGCGCCGGAAGGAAAGGCCCGCAGCCCTCGCCGCCAGCCGTTGAGGCTGCGGACGACGGTAGCCGCTGCGAGCGTTGCGAGCGCGCTCCCATCGCTGCCGACCGCAACGTGGTAGGCCGCGCCGGGCGGCGCGAACAGCCCCGGGAACGCCGGCGCGGGGGTGGCCGCCGGCTCGGCCGCAGCCGCCTCCGGAAGCATCGCGACGAACGGGCGCACGCCGAATAGCGCAGAGGATGCAGCCACGACGGCAATGCAGGCCGCGGTCGCGACGGCGACCTGATAGGGAAGCGTGCGCCTGGTTATCTCGGCAATCGGTACGCCGGTGAAGTTGGCCACCCAGACGTTGGAGGTGTTGGTGGGATCGCAGACGTTCTGTACCTGCACGACGGCCATGATCGCCGCAACCAAAACGACGGGCGGGAAGACGTGCCCTACCAGCAATGCGGTGAAGACGGCGATGCCGACGCCGAAGGGGTTGAGCGGGCCGCGATAGAGTACGAGAGGGCTGGCGAGGCCGAAGAGGGCGACGAACGCAAACGGGTTACGCAGCACCCCCGCCTCCGCAAGCGGCCGCAGCGCGGCTGCAAACTGGGGCGTCTTGGTGGCGACGAGCAGCATGCCGATGCCCATGAACAGGACGATCGCCGGCGCGACGTCTTCGACGCCGCGGATTGCCGCCGCCGCAAGCGTCTGCACCACGCGCCGCGGCTTGGTTGCGAGCGCTCCGTAGAGCGCTGCAAGGATGAACGCCAGCGTCGGATCGAGATGGAAGCCGAAGTAGAGTGCGATCGGGAGAATGGGCGTTGCGAGCGACCACCACGGTACCGCGCGGCCCTCTTCGCCGCCCTTTGGGGCGGCTGCCGCCCAGGCGGCATAGCCCCGAGCCGCGCGAAACGAAGTGGCCGCGTACGCGATCAGCGCGACGAGGTCGATCGCCGCCAGGAGCAGCGCGTAGGGAAGCATCTGCTGCGGCGTAACGCCGAAGAACTGCGTGTAAAACTTCCAGTTTACGATGTTGAAGATGAACCCGAGCGCGAAAGCCATCAGAAACATCGTCGCGGCGATCTTGCGCGGTACGCCCGTCGTCATCATGACCGGCAATACGATCGAGCCCACCATGATGATCGCGCCGAGTCCCGAGAGCGAAACGAAGAGCGCGGCGACGGCCGCACTCAGTATCAGCGCCACGACCGGCGGGCGATCGCCGCCGAACTCGGCGGCGAAGTTGACGATGCTGCGCGCGATGCCCGTATCCAGCGTGACGCGGCCGAGCATCGCTCCAAAAATGACGGTGACGTATACCGAGGCCAACGACGCCGCGCCCGCGACGACGATCGTGCCGGCGCCGTTCCACGGTACGCCGGCGACCAGCGCCATGCAGACCGCCATGGCCGGGAGGGCCAGGAGCGCGGGCACGACGCGCGCGAACATGAGCGCGGCGAAGAGCAGAAAGACGGCCAGGATCGCCGCGCCGCTAAGCATCATCGCAGCCGCCGTACGAGAGGCTCAGGGCGACGCTGCGCTCCGGCGCAAACGCAGTACGCGATCGAGCGGCGGGAACACCTTAGCCGGAACGTAGTCCTCATAGATCATGACGTTCATGTCGTGGGCCCACGCGATCGCCTGCTGCGCCGCCATGTGGTAACGCTCGAGGTTGCCCGCCAGGTGGCCGCTGCGGCTTTCGTATCGCCACGCACGTTCGTAGAGCGGGGCGAGCCCTTCGTAATCGTCCCGCAGTTCCCAGAACCAATACTTGCACCAGTAGAGGTCCCGCAAGGAGCGGCTGTGCGGCTTTCCGGCTTGAGCGCGGGCGTCGTCGTAGTAATACCGTACCTCGCGCGCGATCTGGAACTTTCGGGCGAGCACGTCGTAACGCCGCGCCGCGAGAAACATCACGCGGGCCGCTTCTGCGTGAAGAGGAGGCGCGTGCCGCAGCAGATGCGCTTCGACGTCCTCCGCTTCGAGGCGCACGACGTGCAGGTCGACCTTTTTCATGCGCGCGGCGATGCTTGGATCGAAGGGATCGGCCCAGAAAAGGGAGTCTGTCGTGTCGTACGGATCCGCCGTCAGGCGGGTTTGAACGTCGGCCAGTTTCGCAATGTCCGTCGCGTAACGCGGGTCGTCGCTGCCGAAGAACGCTCGCGGAAAATCGCTCGCGAAACGTCGCGGCTCGACCGGCTCCCGGTCCCACGCCGAACTCGCCGCATACAGCACCGGGTACCACGTGGCTTGGTAGAGCGTCTCCCCGTCGTCGTTCCAAACCGTCTGAAACAACCCCATGACGTGCGATCGTATGCCTTCGGTTATGAAGCGGCGCTCGTTGATCAGGGCGGCGTTGACATCGGGGAAGATCTCGCTCCAGTTGCGGTCGCCGGGGGCAACCATCTGCGCGAATCCGCCGTCCGCGATCAATTTTATATACGGGAGAAACGTCTTGTCGTCGCCGTAGTGCCAGTTGACGATCACAACGTTCTTGGGAAGCAGTCGCAGGATCGACGGATGCTGCTCGATCGCGTCGTCCCATAGCATCAGCCGCGCACCGGACGGCGCGATCAAGGCGTTCATCTGGTCTACGTGATCGGCGAAGACGCGGGCGAAACCCAAACGCGCGACGAGAGCCTTGCTTTGGCCTTGGCCCAGCATCGACGGTTCGTCCGAGCCGATGTGGAAGAAGGCGGGGTGTGGAACGGCGTGCAGCTCGTCCCGGATCAGCGTCGAAACGTAGGATAGCGAGAGCGGAGAGGCAGGGCTCAGCAAGAACCCGTGCGGCAGCTCGGCGGCACTCGCGTAGCGTTCGTATTTCAGGGTGCCGTGCATGTGTGCGAACGTCTGCTGTTCGGGAATGAAAGCGACGTGAAAGCGTTTGGCGTAGGCGGCGAGTTCGCGCAGCTGCGCCGGCGTAATCCCATCGAGCGGTGCGGGCAGCGGATCGTGCGGGTCGACGAAAACGTTCTCCATGTACGGCGAATAGCCGTTCATCTTGTAGAAGGCGATCGTCCGGATGCGTTCTTCGAAGTACCGCATCGTCGGCAGAGGCCCGCGCGAGACGTCGTCGGAGAGAATCCGCCAGCGCAGCGCCGGGGCGTCCTCGACGCGCACGCAGGGCATCCGCCAGGTCCCCGTGCGCTGCGGAAGTTGCGCGAGCGTCATGGCGGCGTAAAAGGCGCCCGCCGCGTCGCCCGCGCGTATCGTTACGCGAGATCCGTCCGTTTCAAGCTCGTACGCCTGCGGCGGGAGCGCCGCATGCTCCACGACGACGTCGGGATGCGCCGACCGGCGCAGCGGCGATATGCCTAGCGCCTTCCAACGCCGGTCGATCAGTTCCAGCGCGGCCGGATCGAACGCCGAACTCACCGTCGAGGGCATCGGGCGCATCCCGGTCCGCGCGGCACACCGCACGAAGGCGACGTGGTTGGGTTCGGGTAAGAGATGCAGCGACTCGCCAGGGCTCGCGGCGAGTCCCGCAGGCAAGGCGGCCGCAGCGAGAATGCAGACGATCGGCATGAGGCGACGCATCGGCGTTGCCTTACCCGTCCCCTCAGCGGGTTCCCGCTCTAGCGGCATCGCGGCCGCGCACTTTTAGGATGGAGTTGGACGCAATGCCTCGCGACCTTCCTCTCGGCAACGGCAGCTTGCTCGTCAATTTTGACCGGTCCTACAACATCCGGGATATCTTCTATCCGCACGTCGGGAGCGAGAATCACGTCTGCGGCTATTACTGCCGGCTGGGCGTCTGGGCCGATGGAGCCTTCGCCTGGGTTGCCGACGACGGCTGGCAGCGCGAACTGCGGTACGAAGACGGTACGCTGGTTACGAACGTCAGGCTTACGCATCCGCGGCTCAACGTATCGATCCACGTAACCGACGCCGTCGATTTCGCTCGGCCGCTACTGGTACGGCGCTTTGCGATTGCGCCCGGCGGCGCGGCCGACGTCCGGCTCTTCCTCGGGCTCGATCTGCGCATATACGGCAATCCCATCGGCGACACCGCACTCTACAAGCCCGACGCCAAAGCCTTGATTCACTACAAGGAATCGCGCTATTTTCTGCACGGCGGCATCGGCCGAAACGGCGCACTCGACGATTGGGCCTGCGGTCAAAAGGACTTCAACTTCCAAGAAGGCACCTGGCGAGACGCAGAGGACGGGGAGCTCTCGCGCAACCCGATCGCGCAGGGTTCGGTCGATTCGGTCATCGCGCTGCACGCGAGCGATGCCGCGCGGGAAGAACGCGTTTTGTACGCGTGGTTGGCGCTGGGCAAGGATATGAACGCCGTCGAGCATCTCAACGAGCGCCTGCGCGATGGCCCAGAGATCTTCATCGAGCGCACGCGCAGCTATTGGTCGCTTTGGTCGAACAGGGATCGCATGGATTTCGGCCCGATGCCCGACGCGCTCGTTTCGCAGTACACGCGCAGCCTCTTGACCATTCGGACGCAGATCGACGACGGCGGCGGCATCCTCGCCGCGAACGATTCGGATAACCAGGCCTATAACGGCGATACCTATTCCTACGTATGGCCGCGCGACGGCGCGCTCGTATCGTTCGCGCTGGACGAGGCCGGGCGCCACGAGCTCGCGAGCGCGTTCTATCGGTTCTGCGGGCGGATCGTTCACGAAGGCGGCTACTTCCAGCACAAATACAATCCGGACGGCACGCTTGCGTCCTCGTGGCATCCCTACGAAGTCGACGGACGCCCTCGACTGCCCATCCAGGAAGACGAGACCGCGCTCGTGGTGTGGAGCCTCTGGCACCACTTCGATCGCACGCGATCGATCGAATCGATTCGCGAACTCTACGGCCCGCTCGTCGTCGGGGCAGGAACGTTTCTCTCCGAGTACGTCGACGGCAACGGGCTCTGCAAAGCTTCCTACGATCTGTGGGAAGAGCGCTGGGGCGTCCACGCGTTTACCGTCGGAGCCGTCTTCGGCGGCTTGCAGGCGGCCGCGAACTTCGCGCAGGCTTTCGGGGAAGAGGGCGACGCCAAGCGTTTCTCCGCCGCAGCCGCCCGTTTGCAAGAAGAGGTCGTCGAGCGCTTCTTCGACGCGCAGGCGGGACGCTTCGCACGCATGATCGGCGTTGACGACGACGGCCGGTTCGCGCCGGACTGGACGCCCGACGCCGCCGTCTTCGGTCTGTTTGCGTTCGGGCTGCTGGACGTGAACGACGAACGCTTCACTGCGGCAGCCGACTCGCTGTTCGACAGTCTTTGGGTCGAGACCGACGTCGGCGGGTGCGCTCGTTACGCCGGCGATTCGTACTATCGCATCCCGGACGCAGGCGCGAACGTTCCCGGCAACCCGTGGTTCATCTGCACGCTCTGGAGGGCGCGCTACGCAATCGCACGCGCGCGTACTGCGGACGATCTCAAGAAGACGCTGCCGCTGCTGCAGTGGGTGGTGGACCACGCGCTGCCCAGCGGCATTCTATCCGAGCAGATAGATCCGCGCACCGGCGGCCCCATCTCCGTATCGCCGCTGACCTGGAGCCACGCGGAGTACGTCACGGCCTTTCTCGCCTATTTGGATAAGCTCTCGACGCTCGACATCTGCCCGGCCTGCCATCGGCCGCTCTACATGCGCGAACACCGGCGCCTGGCCGAACAGCACCTCTCGGCAGCGGCGCTCGGCAGCGGCGCGGCGGCTAAGCCGCCCCGGGCCAAGCGCCGACACCCTTAATATGGGCGCGATCTTAGCCACCGCGGCGGCGGCGCTCGCTCTGGCGGGCGTGGCGGTCTACGAGATATTCAAACGCTATGCGCGGGCGCGCGAAGAGAGCCGCCGCGTGCGGGAGTTGTTTTCGCGCTACGTCACGCCGCAGGTGGTGGAGGGGCTGCTCGCCCGCAAAGACCCGCGCTTGTTCGAAGCGCACGAGTATTACGCAACGATCGTTTCGTGCAGGATTCGAAATTATGCGCTCTTCGCGGAGAATCTAACCCCCGAAGAGACGCTGCGCTATCTCAACGAGTTCCACGCGATCGCCGGCAACGCCATCGGGAGCCATGGCGGCATGATCGAGAGTCTGCGAGGCGACGGCATCACGGGCGTCTTCGGCGTGCTGATCGATAAGCCGTTTCAAGAAGAGCGCGCGTTGCGCGCCTGCCTCGACATCGTGCGCATGGTCAGCGCCATGAACGCTCGCTGGCAAGCGCAGGAGCGCCAACCGTTCGACGTGACGATCGGCGTGAATTCCGGAAAAATCGTTGCGGGAGACGTCGGTTTTCAGCAACGCCGAGAGTATGCCATCGTGGGCAATCCCGCGCAGGTCGCCGCGCGCCTGCAGGAAGCGGCCGAGGACCTGAACGCGTACGTGCTCGCTTCGGCGAGTACGTTCGACCCGGTCGCCGACCTGTTCGTTGGCGTTCCGGCCAGCACGGTTCCGCTGCGCGGGCTGAAGCGCCTGGCACAAGCATATATCGTGCGCGGACTCACGAAGGATGCGAACGACCGGCTGCGCATGCCTGCCGAAGGGAATTTCGCGCGGACCGTCGTGCGCGGTACGCCGGAGGCCGAAACCTCGCCTCCCCCGCCTTCCCCGCATTCGTCGCGACCGGCTATGCCTGCGTTCTCGAGCGTAGACGACGAGTCGCCCGCCATGCCCCCGCCGCCGCCGTTGATCGGCACCTACGAAGACGGCCAGGGGCCGCCGGTGCGACTGCCGCCGTAGCGGGCATTCCTTGAATGAAGCGAAACACATATCCGTGGAAGACGCAGAGCGGCTCATGGCTCGCGTGCGTGCCGGCGATGCCGGCGCGTTCGAGGAACTCTACGACGCTCACAACCGTCTCGTTTACCGCATCTCCCTGCAGATTCTTGCGGACGTGGGAGACGCGGAAGACGTGACGCAGGCGGTGTTCTTGAGTATCTGGAGCGCTCCCGACACCTTTCAGCAGGGCGATTTTCCGCCGTGGATCGCTCGCCTGACGCGTACGCACGCGCTCGATCTGCTTCGGAGCAGATCCACTCGCCCGGAAGGCGAGTTCCCCGAAGCGCCGCTTAAAGCGGCGGCGGGAGCGGTTCCCGGTTCGCGGCTGAAGCAATCGATCATGGGCCGCGTTCGCGCCGATGCATTTCGGTCGCGCGCGGCGAAACGTCCCGCCGCAGCGCCTCTCCGATCGGCTCGCCCGATCGTCTGGCCGGCGTACCTGGTGGCGGCGGCGTGTCTCGCGATCGCGCTCGTTACATCTATTACGAACATCTCGATAAGCGGTCAGCTGCGCAGGGAGCAGATGCGCCTCGCGCAAGCATCCGGCCGGTCCCGCGAACTTGCACGCGGCGTCGCGAAGCAGCAGCAGATGCTTGCAGACTTAGTCTCGGTGCGTTCGCAGCGCTATGCGGTCCCGCATGGCGAGGTCATAAGACGCGGCGCGCACGTCTACCTTGCGATGAGCGGCATGCCGATGCCGCCGAAGGGGCGCGTATACCAAGCGTGGACGCTGCATGCCGGTGCGGAACGGATGTCGCCATCGCTCACGTTCGTCCCCAACCGCAACGGTACGGCGGTCGTCGCTCTGCCCGTCGACGGAAAGGCGATCGTCGCGGTTGCCGTGAGCGCCGAGCCGAACGGCGGCAGCAAACAACCGACGAGCGTACCGGCATTCGTCGTCAAACTGAGTTGAAGGCCGCCGGCGTCGAGCCGATCGGCGATGCGAACGTCCGCCCCGCTATCGCATACCTCGCGCGCGCGCCGTACGAAAACGTCTTCCTCACCTGGTTGATCGAGCGAGACCCGTGGATCGATACGCGTGCGGCGACCTACGTCTACGCGAGCGGCGGAACGGTCTCCGGCGTTGCGTATTTCGGGCGCCAGGTTGTCATCGCCGCCGAGGGCGAGGATGCCGTTGCCGCACTTGCCGCTATTGCGCCAAGCTACCCGCACGAACGGATGATCGTCGGCCGGCGCGAGACCGTCGCGCGCTATTGGAAGATCGTACGCGGCCGCCACGTCCCGCCTCGCATCGTCCGAGACGAGCAACCGCTCCTCATGGTCGAGCGTAAAACCCTGCGCGGCGCCTCCGGCGGCGTGCTCGTTCGGCGTGCGACGCCGGCGGAATGGGAGGCGGTGGCTCGCAACTCGGCTCGCATGATCCAAGCCGAGCTCGAGTACGACCCACGCACATACGGCTCGGCGTTCGATGCGAACGTCCGGCGGATGATCGACGCCGGGCTCTGGTGGGTCGGCGAATTCGCGGGAGACCTGTGTTTCTTCTGCAACGCCGGACCGCATAGCGAACGCACGCTGCAACTACAGGGCATCTGGGTGCCGCCCGCGCTCCGCGGGCGCGGTCTTGCGAGCGCGGCGCTCTTCGGCGTCTGCGAGCGATTGCTGGAGAACGTCCCGACGATCTCGCTCTACGTCAACGGCTTCAACGTGCGCGCGCTCGCACTCTACGAGCGCACCGGGTTTAGGCGCGTCGGCGAGTTCACCACGCTGCTCTTCTAATCGCGGCGGTGCGATGACGCCGCAACGCTTCCCGCCGGCCGGCGGTTGAAGAGCGCGTGATGAATACGCAAGTCTTGCTCGCTCGCCGTCCGGCCGGCGAACCGCAGCCCGACGATTTCCACATCGTCCGGACGCCGGTTCCCGAACCGGGCGAAGGCCAACTGTTGCTCCGCACGCGCTTTCTCTCGCTGGATCCCTACATGCGAGGGCGCATGAGCCCATCTAAATCGTATGCGGCACCGATGGCTATCGGCGACGTGATGGTCGGCGGCACCGTGAGCGAGGTCGTTGCGTCGCGCCATCCGGGGTTCGCAGCCGGCGAAACCGTGCTGGCCTATGCGGGCTGGCAAAGCTATGCCCTCTCGAACGGAGCCGGGCTGCGGAATATCGATCCGGCAGGCTTCCCGATCACCTACGCGCTCGGGGTCCTTGGCATGCCGGGGCAGACGGCCTACTGCGCTCTGCTCGACATTGGTAAGCCGAAGGCAGGCGAGACCGTCGTCGTCTCAGCTGCGTCGGGCGCCGTCGGCTCGGTCGCCGGGCAGATCGCGAAGATCGCAGGCTGCCGCGTGGTCGGCATCGCGGGAACCAATGAAAAATGCGCGTACGTCACGGAGACGCTCGGATTCGACGCCTGCATCAACCGGCGTACGGCCGATCTCGATACGGCGCTGCTGCAGGCCTGCCCGGACGGGATCGACGTGTACTACGACAACACCGCCGGTAAGATTCTCGATGCGGTACTGCGGCATATCGTTGCCGGCGCCCGGATTCCGCTCGTCGGATTGATCGAGCACTACAACGCGACGCAGGCGCCGGCCGGGCCGTTTCTCGGCCCCCTCCTCGTGAACCGGGCGAAGATCGAGGGCTTCCTGGTGAGCGACCACGAAGCGCACGCCGCTGCGTTCCTTCGAGAGGTGACGTCGTGGCTGCGCGAGGGCAGGATACGCTACCGCGAAGACATCGTCGACGGCCTCGAGAACGCGCCGCGGGCGCTTATCGGCTTGTTGCGCGGAGAAAATTTCGGGAAGCTGTCGGTGCGCTGCGCTTGAGCGCGCAGGAATCGCTCGAACTCCTCGGGCTCGAGGGGTTTGGAGAAATAGAATCCTTGGATGAGGTTGCAGCCGAGCGATTCGAGTATATCGACTTGTTCGCGCGACTCGGCTCCCTCGGCAATGACGGTGAGGTTTCGCCCCCGCGCCAACGCGATAATCGCCTGCGCGATCGCCGATTCGAACGGATCGCGGCCGAGATCCCGCACGAAGCTGCGATCGATCTTCAGCGTGTCGATGGGGAAGTGTTTCAGCTGCGCGAGGGAGTTGTTCCCCGTTCCAAAATCGTCGACCGCGATCGATACGCCCATATCGCGTAACCGTTGCAGCGTCGTGCGCCCTTCCTCAGCATCCCGTACGATGATGTTCTCGGTGAGTTCCACGGAGAGCATCGAAGCGTCCAACTTCGTGTCGTCCAGCACGGTCCGAACGAGCTCCGCAATATCCTCTCGGTTGATCTGCTCGGCCGACACGTTCACCGCGACGCGGAGCGGCGTTCCGAGGGCGGACCAGCGCCGAGCCGCCGCACAGGCTTCGCGCAGCACCCACGCGCCGATCGGGACGATCAACCCGCTCTGCTCTGCGATCTCCAAGAATGACTCGGGCCCCAGACGGCCGCGCTGCGGGTGCTGCCAGCGTATCAGCGCCTCCGCCGAGACCGCGCGCCGCGTACGAAGATCGATGACCGGCTGATAGACGAGCCGAAACTCGCCGGCGAGAATGCCCTTCGACAGATCCATCTCGGTCGCCAATCGCTCTGCTGCCTCTTGGCGCATCTCGGCGGCGAAGAAACGAGCGCCCTTGTCGCGGGTGATCTCTTTCGCGTGCGCCAGGGCGGTATTGGCACATGCAACCAGATCTTCGGGAGTCGTTGCATCGGCCGGATACAGCGCAACGCCGATGCTCGGAACCAACCGCAATTGATGGCCGCCGATGGCATATGGCGCCGACAGCCTCGCAAAGAGATTTTTCGCAAACCGAGAGACGCCCGCTCGGTCGCCCAAATCTTCGCGCACGATCACGAAGTTATCGCCGCCCCATCGGCCGACGACGCCGCCGCGAGCGGGATGCTGCTCCGTCATCCGCCGGCCGGCTTCGACCAGCAGCCGGTCGCCGAAGGCGTGGCCGAGCGTATAGTTGACCGCCTTGAGGCCCTCGAAGTCGATGAAGAACAGCGCCAATCGCGAATCGGAGGCTCCTTCCGGCGTGACGCTCGATTGGAGGTACGTTTCGATCGCCGTGCGGTTCGCCAAGCCCGTCAGATGATCGTGCTGGGCGAGATACGCGAGCCGCTCCTCCGCTCGCACCGGCTCGGTGATGTCGTGAAGCGTGCCGATCATGCGGATGGGAGTCCCTCGTTCGTCGTGCTCGTACCAACCGCGCGCATGCACCCAGCGCACCTCACCATCGGCGCGGACGACTCGGTGGCGGATTCCATAGGGTTTACCGCTGCGGCGTGCCTCTTCCAGCGTCAGCTTTACCAACTCGATGTCTTCGGCGTAGGTATAGCGCGAGGACGGACCCGAGGCGACGTCGACGGGAGCGTCGGGCTCCTCAGGGGAACCCCCAAGGATTCGATGCATCTCCTCGGTCCATAGAACCTCGCCCGTCATCAGGTTGCGATACCAGATCCCGATATGGCCGACTCGCTGCACCGCCGCCAGCATGGACTGGGTTTCATCGCGAGCGCGCAAAGCTTTGGCGCGCTCCGTAACGTCGTTGAGCATTACGAAATTTGCGGGACGCCCGCCCACCTCGACGCGGTTGGTCGTAACCTCGACCTCGATGATGCTGCCGTCGCGCTTCCGGTGGCGGTGCGCTCCCCAATAGGCTAGTCCGAGGTTTTCCTTGTCCGCAGAATCTTTCAGGGTCTGGTCATCGTCCTCGGGGAGGCGTATATCGGGGACCGCCATCGCGAGAAACTCGTCGCGAGAGTACCCGTAGTGCGCTATCGCCGCATCGTTGACGTCGAGGAACCGGAACGTCTCGACATCCCATAGCCACATCGGATAGGGATTCTTTCGGAAGAACTCACGGTACGACCACGACGACTCCCGCCAGCCAGGTTCGTCCGTCACCCTAGGGGCGTCCGCGCCCTCCTTGGCCGCCGTTGCCGTTGCGTCGGTTGCCATGCGTATCTACTTTCCGAAGATTTATCCCCTCCGGAGGTCTTGTTCTACCCGAGACAACGTCAAAATCACCCGGAATCGTCAAAAACGCCAGCCCAGGGGATCTATTTTACTCAGGCTTTACGGAATTGCGCCGTAAAGCCCCGTCGTTCAGGGCGGGGACATAAGGCGCTAGGCGCGTAGCGCCTATCAAGAAGGCCATGCGTATGGCACACCTTTGCGTCAGGATGGAGTTATGACGCGTCGCCAGGGGTATCGCTTTCGACTCAAGCCGACCCAGGCCGAAGCTGCGCTCTTGCGGCGCTTTGTCGGCTGCTCGCGCTTCCTCTGGAACGAGCTGCTGGCGTTGAACGAACTTCGGCACGAATGCGGCGAGAAACGCCTGGGCTATAAAGCCATGTGCGAGTACCTGGTCTACCTCAAAGGCGAGTTCCCGTTCTTGCGCGAGGTCCATTCCCAGCCGTTGCAGCAGACGCTCAAAGACCTCGCGATCGCCTATCGGCGGGCGTTCGATCCCAAACTCTCGGCGCGATTGCCTCGGTTCAAGAAGCGAGGACGGCTGCGCAGGCAGGGCATCCGGTTCCCCCAGGGCTTCGCCATCGACGGCAGCGGCGTCTCTCTTCCGAAGATCGGCTGGATCGGCTTTCGCAAGAGCCGCGAGATCGAGGGGACACCCAAGAACGTCACGGTGTCGTGCGACGGCGACCATTGGTACGTCACCATCCAGACCGAGCGGGAGGTGGCTGAGCCCGTTCACGCATCGGCGTCGGCGGTCGGGATCGACCTGGGCGTGGCGCGGTTCGCCGCGCTATCGGACGGCACGTTTATCGAAGGCGCGAACGCCTTCAAGAAGTACGAGAAGCGCCTAGCCGTCTACCAGCGCCGGATGGCGCGCAAGGTGAAGTCCTCGGCGAACTGGCGCAAAGCCACAGCGAACGTGTCACGCCTGCAACGGAAGATCGCGAATCTTCGCAACGATATGCTCCATAAAGCCAGCACGGCGATCGGCAAGAACCACGCGGTCGTCGTGATGGAAGACCTGCGAATCGTCAACATGACGGCCTCGGCCAAAGGGACGGTCGAGGAGCCGGGGAGCAACGTACGCGCCAAGAGCGGGCTCAACCGGCGCATCCTCGATCAGGGCTGGGGCGAGTTCCGCCGGCAACTCGGCTACAAGCTGGCTTGGAGCGGCGGAAGGCTGCTGCTGGTCGATCCGCGCAACACGAGCCGGACCTGCTCGCACTGCGATCATGTCAGCCGCGGAAACCGGCAGACGCAAGCGGCGTTTCGATGCGTTGCCTGCGGGCACGCGGCCAATGCCGATACGAACGCCGCAATCAACATCCTACGAAGGGCCGGATCGGCCCGGATCGCCTGTGGAGATTCGCCGTTGCCTGCTGGGTTGCAGGCGCAGCCTGCTGGGTTGCAGACGCAGCCTGCTGGGTTGCAGACGCAGCCTGCTGGGTTGCAGACGCAGCCTGCTGGGTTGCAGACGCAGCCTGCTGGGTTGCAGACGCAGCCTGCTGGGTTGCAGACGCAGCCTGCTGGGTTGCAGAC
>JAJYFL010000009.1:0-14112 GCA_021790935.1 bacterium | reverse complement strand
GCAGGGCGAGTCGGCGAAGCAGGAAACTCAGCGTGTCGCATGAGCGGTACGTGGAAGAATCCTCGGCCTTTAGGCCGGGGAGTAGGTCAAGTGCCTATGGCAGCGTCAGAGGCCGAAAGCGGATGCGGTGCGGCCTGGCTGCTTCTACACCGAGGCGAGCGACCTTGTTCGCTTCGTACTCGCGGTAGTTTCCCTCGAAGAAGAAGACGCGCGAATCCCCCTCGAAGGCGATGATATGCGTTGCGATGCGGTCGAGAAACCAGCGGTCGTGGCTGACGACGAGCACGGTTCCGGCAAACTCGCCAAGCGCATCTTCAAGCGCGCGCAGGGTTTCGACGTCGAGATCGTTGGACGGCTCGTCGAGCAAGAGGACGTTCGCTCCGGTCAGCAGCGCCTTTGCGAGATGCAGGCGCCCACGCTCTCCGCCCGATAGGGTGCCGACCAATTTTTGCTGGTCCGCACCCTTGAAATTGAAGCGTCCCAAATAGGCGCGCGACGGCATCTCGAATCTTCCAACCATGAGAGTATCGCGGCCCCCACCGACCTCGTCGAAGACCGTCTTCTCGTCGCCCAGCGACTCGCGCGTCTGATCGGCGACGGCCAAGCGCACGGTTGGGCCGATCGTGATGGTACCGGCGTCGGGCTCCTCCTTACCCGCAAGCATGCGAAACAGCGTCGATTTGCCGGCGCCGTTCGGTCCGATTACGCCGACGATCGCCCCGGGCGCTATGCGAAAACTCAAGTCGTCCACCAGCAGCCGGTCGCCGTAAGCTTTGCGAACGCCGGCAAACTCGATCACGCGGTCGCCCAGGCGCTCGGCGACGGGAATGAATATCTCGCGCGTCTCGTTACGGCGCTGATACTCGTAACTCGCCAGCTCGTCGAACCGGGCGATCCGGCTCTTGTTCTTCGCCTGGCGCCCCTTAGCACCCGAACGCACCCACTCGAGTTCCCGCCGTAGCGCCTTTTGCCGGGCGGATTCAGCCGTCTCTTCTTGCGCGAGGCGCTCCCGTTTCTGCTCCAGCCACGAGCTGTAGTTGCCTTTCCAGGGTATGCCCCGGCCGCGATCCAGCTCGAGAATCCACTCGGCGGCGTTATCGAGAAAGTAGCGGTCGTGCGTCACGGCGACGACGGTGCCCGGAAACTGCAGGAGAAAACGCTCCAGCCACTCTACGCTCTCGGCGTCCAAATGGTTCGTCGGCTCGTCGAGCAGCAGCATATCCGGTTTCGAGAGCAGCAGCCGGCATAACGCGACGCGCCGCTTCTCTCCGCCAGAGAGCGTCTCGATCTTCGCTTCCCACGGCGGCAGCCGCAACGCATCCGCCGCAATTTCGAGCTGGAGATCGACGTTGTCGCCGTCGTGCGAAGCCAATACGGCCTCGAGCTTCGCCTGTTCGTTCGCGAGGGCTTCGAAATCGGCATCGGGGTCGCCGTATGCGGCGTAGATGCGATCGAGATGAGTACGGGCCGAGAATACCTCTCCCAGCGCTTCCTCGATGGTTTCGCGCACGGTCTTCCCGAGGTCGAGCCTCGGCTCTTGTTCCAGATACCCGATCGTGAGATTGGGCATCGGCTCCGCCGTGCCGTCGATCTCGGTGTCGATCCCGGCCATGATGCGCAAGAGCGTCGATTTCCCGGAACCGTTGAGCCCAAGAATTCCGATCTTCGCGCCCGGGAGAAAGCTCAAGGATATCTCTTTAAGAATCTGGCGCTTCGGCGGCACCGTCTTGCCGACGCGATACATAGCATACACGTATTGCGACACGGTCTCTCTGCGTTCGGACCGGACCCGGATTCTCCCGGCCGCACCGATTGCCGCGTAAAGTGCACGTTAACTTTTGCCGCCGCTCGGAAGTTCTCCGCGCAGCACGGAGTATAGTTACGATCGAAAGGGATGGAGGAGGTTTCCGTGCAGATCCGATGATCGCCCTTGGTACCGAGCAACTGCTGCTTTTGGTTCTCATCGCACAGTGCGTGCTGCTGGCAATTGCCAGCGCCGTCTTCGCAATGGTGCTGCGTGCCACCGCGCCTGACCGTGGCCGCTGGTGGCTGGCGGGGTGGGTCTCTTTGGCGCTGGCTCTCGGGACCGAAGCCGCCGGGCTCGCATACTCGCGCGTCGAGATGCCGCTCTCTCTGGTCGCCACCATACTGGCGATCGCCGCGGGTTGGGGCTTGGTCGCGGGCTCGTACCAGTACCGGCGGGTCTGGCCGGTGCCGGCGTGGGCGTATGCCGTCGTTGCCGCGGGAGCGGCAGCAGCCCTTACCGTATCGTGGCGTGCCGACGTCCTGACCGACCTCGCCGGTCCCGAGGTCGCGATATTCGCTGCGATGCTGCCGACGGCAATCGTTCTCTATCCGTTCGCGGGCGATCGCCTGCGCCGGCGCGGGAGCCGCAGCGCCTGGATCGCTGCGGTGCTGCTGGCTCTCTTCATCGCGCGGACGCTCGTCAGCAACGCCGTTCTCGCCGGCCGGCAGGCGGAACTCTCGCCGCTCTACTGGTCGATAGAGACCTTCGGCTTCTGCTTGCTCGCGATCGCGCTCGCAACCAGCCAAGTCGTCATGCTCCTCGACGAGCTGCACGAGGAACTCCACAGCTCGAACCTCGCGCTCACCAAAGCGCTCGAGGATCTCGAAGCTGCGGCGAAGATCGATCCCTTGACGGGGCTCTACAATCGCTACGCGTTCTACTCGCTGATCGACGAGCTCCGCTTACGAAATGCCTCGGGCGGTTGCGTCATCATGCTGGACGTGAACTACCTAAAGGCGATCAACGATACCTACGGGCACCATACGGGCGACCGCGCCCTCCTCAACGTGGCAGAACGCATCCGCGGCTTGCTGCGGGCGACCGACCATGCGTTCCGCTGGGGCGGCGACGAATTCGTGGTACTGTTATTCGGCGTCGCTCTGGAGATCGCACGCCAGCGTGCCGTAGAGATGGAGCGGATCGAGCCCCTCCACGTTCCGGGCATCGACGCACCCGTTCCGCTGCATACGTCGTGGGGCGTCGCGCCGTTCGATCCCAGGCGTCCCGACGACGCGCTGCGAGAGGCCGATGCGAATCTCTACGCGCAAAGGCGTCTAACGGGAGCGCGGAGAGCGGTGAGCGCAGGATGATCGAGCAGGTTTTCTGCGTGCTGCTGCCGTTGCTTTCGGGCTGCTCGCCGTACCGCCAGGACGTGCCGACTATTTTGGCGCTCGTTCAAAACGCACCGCGCTTTACCGGCCACGTTGTCGCCGTTACGGGCACCGCCCGCAGCCTGCACCAATGGCGTTACAAAGACGGCTATCGCTCCGAGATCTTTACGCTCTGCGACACAGGCAGCTGCGTGACAGTCTACAAGACGGCGAACTCACCGATTCACGATGGCGAGTTGCTCACCGTTCGCGGTACGTTTTACGATCGATTACGTATAGAGAGGCGCATCTACCGCAACGAGATAGAGGCGGGCGCCGTTCTCCCGCTCGATTAGCGCCTTCCGCTATACAGCTTAGACGACATACTTCCGAAGAGCGAGAACGGGCACCGGAGATTTCGAGGCGATCGCATCGTCGTTTGTCACCATCGCAGCTGCGCCGGTCACAACAGCGGTTCCGACGATGAGCGCGTCCGGCGCCCGCAGACCGGTGGAGGCTCGAATCCGTGCCGCCTCCCGCGCGACCGCAGCGTCGACGGGCACGCACGTCAGATTCGGAAAACGTTGCAGAAAGTCGAAATACGCGGTGAGCGCCGCATCGGCTTTCATCGGGCCGACGAGCACTTCCATCACGCTCACCGTTGAAATCCATGCCGGATTGCGACCGCTATGAATCCAGTCGTCAAGGAGCAGGGTCGCCGCATCGGTGATGACTTGATTGCCCTCAAGGTAGGCAATCAGCACGTTCGTATCGAGGACGAGCCGGTCGCCGTCGGCGATGGTCGCCGCTAGCGCGTCCGCGTCTACTTCCAATCGGCGCGCTCCCGCTCGACGTACGCGTCCGCATCGCCGTAGACGCCTTTGCCGATGCCGCCATACGAGCGCCGGACCGGACGCAGCGTGGCCTGGTGCCCTTCGAGTTCGATCACCACGACATCGCCCTCGCCCACACCCAGGGCGTCAACTACTTCGCTCGGCAGCGTGAGCTGGTTGCGCTTGCGCACGGTCGCCTCGACGGTTCTACGGCTAGGAGAGGTTTTCCGCATCCTTAGGGCCATTCTGAAAGTATAGCAGATGTCTGACGAATCGGTTACTTTCTGACGTAAAACGCTCGCAACGCAAGAGCCAAAAGATTTTGGCGGGAGGGTGTTGGAATCGAACCAACCAGCCGGCTTGCGCCGGCCTCAGCGGTTTTGAAGACCGTGCGGGCCACCAGACCCGTACTCTCCCATACACTATGGGCTCCGCCTTATAGGCGTGTCACGTGCGGATTTGGGTTCGCGCGCACCTGCCCCTTCGGCTGACGCCCCCAACGGCCTCGTGCCCCGACTGGGACCGCAGAGACGGGGTGCCCGAGGCCAGAATAGAGAAAGGCTCCCGCCTGCTATGTGGTCGAGAAGACGCTTCCTGCTCGGCACTACGGCCGTTGGATCGATCCTGGCGACGTCGCGTCTTGGCGCCGGAGCGCAAGGCGCTTGCCCGCCTTTCGCCGTCGAAGGAATCTTCGATCTAGGCTTCCAGGGCACACTACGCTCTATCCATTTCGCCCCGGAACGCGGCGCGGTACCCGTGCTCTGTCTGGCGGCGCTGCTGCCGCGCGCATCGTTCCGTGCCTCCATCCTCGCGGAGTCCGATCGCGCGCGAGCGTTTTCGGCGCTTACAGATCTCGCGCGCCGGCAACATGCCTGCGTCGCGATAAACGGTGGCTTCTTCAACGTCGATCGTTTCACGCCCGAAGGTCTGCTCGTCATCGACGGTAAGACCGTGAGCCACACGCGCTCCGATTTTTCCGGCGCGGTCTCGATCGATCGTATGGGCGCGTTGTTCGTCGTGCGAGCCTCTGAAGTGCGTCACCCGGAGTTCGCCGTGCAGGGGAGACCGCTGCTCGTTTCGCCGGGCGGCAAGATGGGGATGCGCAGCGACGACGGCCATCGTACCGAGCGCAGCTTCGTCGCCCAGAGCGGTGATGTCGTCATCGCTGCCGTGACGTCTCCCGTGACGCTCTATCATTTGGCCGACGTGCTCGTAGAGTATCCAGACGCCTTTGGACTAGCTCGCATCGATGCGGCTCTCAATTTGAGCGGATCTGCAACGACGGGCTTTTACGGGCGGCTTCCCGACGGAACGGAGGTGATTCGCCATCCCTCCTGGCCGAATCGCGACGTCCTACTCTTCAGCGCCCCTGCATACACCCAACCGTCGGCCATCTACAACTAGCCGTCAACACCCGCGACCGCAGGGAAAGGCCCCAAGGTTCGCCGCAGTACCTAAGGCATGAAGGAATCGGCCGTGCGCCTCGCGTGGGTTGTCGCCGGGGCAACCTTTCTCGCGCATCTGATTGCCAATCCGCACTATGGCTTTTTCCGCGACGAGCTCTACTTCATTATTTGCGGTCGCCACCCCGACTGGGGCTACGTCGATCAGCCGCCTCTCGTTCCGCTCATTGCGGCGGGCAGCCAGATCTTCGGTATCTCGCTTGTCGCTCTACGAGCGACGGCGGCGCTCTGCGCCGGAGCGAGCGTCTTCGTTACGATGCGCTTCGTCGCGCAATTGGGCGGCGGCCGCTTTGCCCAGATCTTCGCCGCGCTCGTCGCGGCGCTCACGCCCGTCCTCGTTGCGTTCGGCACACAGGTCGGCCCCGACATGATCGGGCTCTGGCTCTGGCCGCTTACCGCGCTCTACGTGCTGCGAATCATCGACGGCGCCACGCCGCGCCTGTGGCTAGCGGTCGGCGCGTGCATCGGCTTTTCGTTCGAAGCAAAATATAGCGTCGTCTTCTTTGCCCTTGCCATGCTCGTCGGACTACTCGCAACGGGGCAGCGACGCATTCTCGCTACGCCCTGGTTCTTCTACGGCAGCGCACTCGCAATCGCGATTGCGCTGCCCAATGCGATTTGGCAGATCGCCCACAGTCTTCCGATGTTGCAACTTCTGCTGGCGGCACGGCATGGAAAGAACGTCGCGCTCTCTCCGCTCGGCTTCATCGCGCAAGAGATACTCATCACCAATCCGTTCCTCGCCTGGATCTGGGTGGTCGGTACGATCGTCGCGCTCCGCGATGCACGCTTGCGATGGATCGGTATCGCCGTGCTCGTGCTGCTAGCAGAGATGATCGCGTTGCGCGGGAAAAACTACTATCCCGCCGACGTCTTCCCGATTCCCATCGCCGTGGGCGCGCTTGCGATGGCTCGCTCGGTAACCATGCGGTGGGGGCGCTTCGCGCTCGCCGGCGCAACGCTGCTCGCGGCATCGTGGCTGATCCCATTTACCGTACCTCTGCTTCCAACGCCGGCGATCGTTGCCTATACGAGCTTCTTTCGCCATACGCTGCACCTTTCGGCGGAATCGGAGCAGCATCGCCAAGGCCCCTTAGGGCAAGACTTCGCCGACATGCACGGATGGCCGCGCCTGGCAGCGCTGGTCGCGCGACTCTATCGCGCGCTCCCGCCGCCGGAGCGAGCGCGTGCGGCGATCTTTGCGAGCAACTACGGCGAGGCATCCGCAATCGCGTTCTTCGATGCGGGGCAGCGGCTGCCGCCCGTGCTCTCGGGCCACAATCAATACTGGTTATGGGGGCCGCGTGGTTCGGACGGCAGCGTCCTGATCGACGTCAACGGGCGATGCGGCGCAGCGAGCCATTTTTACGCCCACGCGCGCCTGCTCGCTCGATTCTCCGATCCGCTCGGGATGCCGTACGAAGATGGCCTCCCGATCTACCTCTGCCGCGGCCCGCGCGAACCGCTAGCGCGCATTTGGCCGAAACTCAAGAACTACTCTTGACGCAACGTACACCGGTCGCTTCCGCGCGGGATCGTCGTTCCGTTGAGCCGTTGCATGAAGGTGCGAGCGATATGCGTTGCGTCTATGCGTCTCCAGGTTATGAGGCCTTCGAGCGGTGCGTTGCCGGCCTTGGCGTTTGCCGGATCGTAGGGGCCCGTCCAGCTCCAGGTGCCGTCGCCGGCGCGAACGCCATGCATGTTCGCGTAACTCCCGTCAGCGTGGAAGTCGCGGTAAACCCAGTGTTGCCGCTGCGTTATGTATCCTACAAACGCGCTCCCCGCCGGAATGCCCGCCGCACTAAGACCCCAATCGACACGGACCCAGCGGCTTCCGCGGACGCGCACGATTCTCCAGCGCGAGGCAGGTTGCCCGGGTGCGCGGCAGTTCCACGTACCCGCGAAATCGCGCAGAAACGCGTTCGTAGGTGCGGAGGCGCGATGTGCGGGCTGCGCGAGAGCCGCTGCCAGAGCGAACGTAGCGAACATCGAAGGTACCCCCATAACCAGGCGCCCCCATTATTTTGACGACCATCAGACCTACCCTCTGTCAAAGATTCGAAGCCCACGATGCCGCGCTTGCCCCGGGCGGCATGAAAAGCAACGCCGGTCGTAGCATCCACGGGCATGGCGAGAAACTACGACGCGATCATCATCGGCGGCGGGCATAACGGGCTCGTGACGGCCTGCTATCTCGCGCGAGCGAAGTGGAAGGTACTCGTGCTCGAGCGGCGCTACGTCGTCGGCGGAGCCTGCGTCACCGAGGAGACCTTCCCCGGCTTCAAAGTATCGACGGCGGCCTACGTCAACAGTTTGTTCAGGCCCGAGATCGTTCGCGATCTGCGCCTGCGCGAGTACGGGTTCGAAACCGTCGAACGCAATCCGTCGTCGTTCACGCCGTTTCTCGACGGTCGCTATCTGATGCTCGGGCCGGAACGCGCGGCGAACGTGCGCGAGATCGGTAAGTTCAGCAAGAAAGACGCGGAAAACTATCCCAAGTACGAGGAGATGCTCGAGCGCGTGGCGTCGGTCGTCGAGCCGACGCTCGCGCAGACGCCGCCGAACGTCGTCCGGCCGAACCTCGGCGCGCTTCTCGCGATGGCGAAGCTGGGCCGCGCGATGGCGAAGCTCGGGCCTGGAATGGGCGAAGCCGTCGAGGTGCTCGCCGGCGCCGCGCGGCCGATTCTCGACCGCTGGTTTCAATCCGAGGAACTCAAGGGCACGCTAGCGACCGACGCGATCATCGGCGCCTTTGCCGCGCCGTCGATGCCGGGAACCGCCTACGTGCTCTTCCATCACGTCATGGGCGAGACCAACGGTGCGCGCGGCGTGTGGAGTTACGTCCGCGGCGGCATGGGCGGTCTCACGCAAGCGCTCGCGAGCGCCGCGAGAGACCTCGGCGTCGAGATCCGCACCGATGCGGAGGTCGCCAAGATTCTCACGCACGGCGGCGCCGTGACGGGCGTCGCGCTGACCGGCGGGGACGAGTTCCATGCCCGCAAGATCGCGAGCAACGCCGATTGCCGGATCACCTTCACGCAGATGCTCGATGCAAACGTGCTGCCGCCGGATTTCCGCGCGGCGGTCGAGCGCATCGACTACAGCAGCGCCTCTGTGAAGATCAACGTCGCGCTCGCGGCGCTCCCGAACTTTACGGCGTACCCGGGCGCCGATGCGGGCCCGCAGCACCGCGGTACGATCCATCTATGCCCCAACCAAGATTACATCGAACGCGCCTACGACGACGCGAAGTACGGCCGGCCGTCGAAAGAGCCGGTGGTGGAGTGCACGATCCCGTCGTCGGTCGATCCGACCGTCGCGCCACCGGGCAAGCACCTCATGTCGATGTTCGTCCAATATGCGCCCTATACGCTCGCCGAGGGCGCCTGGACGGAGCAACGCAAGGACGAGTTCGCCGATCGCTGTTTCGATATCGTCGAGCAATACGCGCCGGGATTCAAAAGCTCGGTGATGGCGCGCCAAGTCTTGACTCCCGTCGACCTCGAGCGCACCTTCAACCTCACCGGCGGCAATATCTTTCAAGGCTCGATGGGGCTGCACCAGCTCTTCGCGTTTCGCCCGGTTCCCGGCTTTGCGAGTTACCGCACGCCGGTCGAGGGCTTGTATCTCTGCGGTGCGGCCGCACACCCCGGCGGCGGCGTGATGGGTGCCGCGGGCTGGAACGCCGCGCGCGAAATGCTCAAGCGCGGATGAAACCTTACAACGGCTCGAACCGCGCCGTGAAGTGGCGTAGCGGCGGCGCTTGCCAAACCATGGTGAGTCCGCCGATGCGTTCGCGCGCGGCGAAGACATCGGCCATCACCTCGCAGACGTAATCGATGTGGCTCTGGGTGTAGACGCGGCGCGGTATCGCCAAACGCACCAGTTCCATCGGTGCCGTACGTTCCTCGCCGCTATCGGGATCGGTCGAACCGAACATCACCGTACCGATCTCGACCGCCCGGATACCGCCCTCGAGGTACATCTCCGCAAGGAGCGCCTGCCCCGGATAGGCGCGCGGAGGTACGTGCGGCAATAGCGCGGCCGCATCGATGTAGACCGCGTGCCCGCCGGGCGGTTGAACGATCGGGATGCCGATATCGGTCAGATGCCGCCCGAGATAGGCCGTCGACGCGATGCGGTAGCGCAGGTAGTCCTCGTCGAGTGCCTCGTTCAACCCCACGGCCATCGCATCCAGATCGCGGCCTGCGAGGCCGCCGTAGGTTGGAAAGCCCTCCGTCAGAATGAGCAATCGCGACTCTTGCCGGGAGAGCGCCTCGTCGTTGGTCGCGAGGAACCCTCCGATGTTTACGAGACCGTCTTTCTTGGCCGACATCGTGCACCCGTCCGCGTACGAAAACAGCTCGCGCGCGATCTCGCGGGGCGACGTTTGCGCGTATCCCGCTTCGCGCTCTCGGATGAACCACGCGTTCTCCGCGAACCGGCAGGCGTCGATGTAGAGCGGCAGCGCGAAGCGGTCGCAGACGGCCCGCACCGCCTTTACGTTGGCCATCGAAACGGGCTGGCCGCCGCCGGAGTTGTTGGTGATCGTCAGCATCACGAGTGGAATGCGCTCGCGCCCGACCTCGGCGATCAGCGCCTCGAGCGCCTCCACGTCCATGTTCCCTTTGAACGGATGGATCGTCGCCGGCTCGCGCCCCTCCGCGATCGGAAGATCGACGGCTCGCGCGCCCACGTACTCGATGTTTGCGCGCGTGGTGTCGAAATGCGTGTTGTTCGGCACGACGTCGCCCGGCTTGCACGTCGTGCTGAAGAGGATGCGCTCGGCGGCGCGTCCCTGATGGGTCGGCAGGACGTAGCGGAAGCCGAAGATGCTCTCGACGGCGGCCGCAAACCGGTAATAGGATTTCGCGCCGGCGTACGATTCGTCGCCGCGCATGATCGCCGCCCATTGCTCCGCGCTCATCGCGCCGGTACCGCTGTCGGTGAGCAGATCGATCAGCACGTCCTCGGCGCGCAGCAAGAACGGATTGTATCCGGCATCCGCCAGGAAGCGCCGGCGCTCGGGCCGCGTCGTCATGCGGATCGGCTCGACGGATTTGATGCGGAACGGTTCGATGATCGACCGGTGGGACATGGTTCCTCCGAAGACGTGCGTTACTAGGAGTTTGTCTGACTTGAGCGCGTTTCCGTCTCCGGGTCGCTTTTTGCCGAATACATCGTTGCTCATCAGTCACGAAGCTACGGCTTCGCTCCTTCTTCGCGCCTCGTCTTCGAACAAAAATCGCCTCCGGATCCAAAAACGGCCCAAGTCAGACAAACTCCTACGCGAGCTGCGGCGCGGGCTTTCCCGTCAGTTGGCGCGCGAGCCGGCTCGCATTGCGAGCGATGATGCCGTAGATCGAGAGTTGGGGATTCGCGCCGATGCTCGTGGGAAAGACCGATCCGTCGAAGACGTTGAGGTTTTCGAGATGGTGGTAGCGGCCGTATCCGTCCACGACCGACGTTGCCGGATCGGCGCCCATCGCGCAGCCGCCCATGACGTGAGCGCTCACCACGTGCATCAGCACGATCTCCATCGGAAAGCCATCGATTGCGGCCTTGGCTTGCGCGAGCGTCGCGTACGGGACCGCATCTTCGTGCATCGGGAGAACGGTTTTCGCGCCGGCTGCGAATTGAATCTCGGCCATCGAGTGCAGCGCGCGGCGCGCGCCGTCCCAAAGAAACCCGCCGATCGGATAATCGAGCAGCGGCGTGCCGTCCGGTCTCAGGCCGACCGTCCCGCCTTGGCTGCGCTCGTTGAAACCGTCGCGCATGAGCGCGATGATCACTTGCACGTGCGGCATCTGCGCCATCAGCCGCGCGTGCGGCGTCCCGAAACCGACGAGCGTCGTTGCCGTGAGCACCGGGTGGATCGGCGGTACTTCGAGTTTGTAGCCGACCGGCCCATCGATCGGCTGCGTCTTCAAGAAATGGTCGGTGTAGATGGATTGCGGCGCCCCGCTGAAACCGTCGACGGCTTGCGGCATCGTCGCCGCCGAGATGACGGTCGGGTGCAGGTAGGTGTGCTTGCCCACCCGGCGGTGCGGATCGGGGACGCCGGCACGCAGCAGCACGCCCGGGCTGCCGATGGCGCCGGCCGCGAGCACGAAGTGGCGCGCGGTAACGGTGACCGCGTACGGGCCCGGGCGCAGGCCGGTCGCGTCCAGCGCGCTGCACGAAAGGCTCGCGATACGTTCGCCGGCCAACGAGAACGACTGCGCGCGCACGCGGCTTACGAGTATCGCTCCATGAGCGAGCGCGGCCGGTATCGTCGTGACGAGCATCGACTGCTTGGCGTTGACCGGGCAGCCCATGCCGCAGTACCCAAGGTTCCGGCAAGCCTTGACGTTGCGCGGAATGACCCGGGTCGGGATGCCGAGCTTGGCGGCGCCGCGCCGCAGGATCGCATTGTTTTCGTTGGGCGGCTTGGCCCACGGATGCACGTTGAGGCGACGTTCCATCATCGCGAACCACGGCGCGAGTTCGCCGGCCGTATACTCGTGCAAGCCGAATCGATCGCGCCAATATGCGAGCGTCTCCGGCGGCGTGCGAAAACTGCTCGTCCAGTTGACGGTCGTCGAACCGCCGACGCAGCGTCCCTGCAGGATGAGGATGCCCTTGTCTTTGGTGCGGCGCCCGGCCGAATCCTGATAGAGTTGCGGATACGCTTCGCGCTCGAGCATGTGAAAATCCGGCGAGGTGCGCAACGGACCTTCCTCTATCAGCACGACCCGCAGCCCGGCGCGTGCCAGAATCTCGGCAGCCGTTCCCCCGCCCGCGCCGCTGCCGACGATCGCTACGTCGGCTTCCAGGTGCAGGTCGCGTTCCAGCCTCGACCCGTCGATACTGTGAATCACGGTCTAGTGACCCATGGCCCGGGGCTACATGGAAGCGAATGAAAATGCACAGGGGCCGAAGGCCGGGGGGCCCGGCGGCTTTGCCGACGGGGGGCGCGGAGCGCGCAGCGCGGATGCGCCATCTTCACCTTAGCTTCTCTGACTTGAGCGCAAGACCGGCGGTCCGGCGTAACCGATGGCCGGCCAAGACTCCGCATTCCCGTACCACGCCGCGTTCACGAGCTGGTGCAGCGCGTCGTATCCGCTGCGCAGCATCGCGAAGCTGCTGTAGCGCCAGCGCGTCAAAAAACCGTCGACCTCGGCTACGCTGGCCTCGTGCCACGGAGCCCAGACTCCGGCAACGGTCCAGCGCGTCAGCGGAAATCCGAGCAGACTCAAGAGTTGGTGGACCTCGCCTTGCACGCTCGGCGAAAGACCCGCGACGGCCGTATCGAAGCCCCGTACGACGGCGCGAATCGCGAGCGCACGCGGCTCTTTGGCCGAGGGTAACGCTCCCGCGAGCATTGCCGGCGCGATCGCCCCAACGATGACGCGCGCCTCCGTGTCGAGCACCTTATAGGCATGAGCGTCCGGCGGCGCCGCGCGCTCATCGGAATACAACTGGTATCCCACGCCGGCGACCGCAAGTACCACCGCGCCCGCGATGCCCGTCCGAATCAGCTGCCGGCGAGTGAACACTCCGGTGCCTTTCGCGAAGTTCGCCCGGGGTCCCACCGCAACGCTCGCGCCGCTCGTTCGAGAGGCCCCCGGCCTCGCCGCACCATAGATAGCCGTATGCGACGCTGGAACGGATGGGGCGACGAGACGATCCACGTCGAGCTGCCCGAGGCGGCACGCGCGTATCTCCGCGAACGCCTCGGCGCGCCCGCAACGCCGGAGGATGCTCCGTTCGACCGGCTCGCGGCGAGCGTCACCTCCAGCCGGCTGCCGGCTCACGCGCTCGTCGACGCATCGCCCGCTACGCGCCTCTTGCACGCACGCGGGCAGAGCCTCCCGGATTGGCTCGCGCTGCGCTTCGGGCGCATCGAACGCGTTCCCGACGGCGTCGCCTTTCCCGAATCGTCCCGCGACGTGCGCGATCTCTTGGCATTCGCGGCGCAGTGCGGCGCGCGCGTCATCCCGTACGGCGGCGGCACAAGCGTCGTCGGACACCTCACGCCGCCGGATGGCGCCGCGCCCGTGCTCGCGGTATCGCTCGCCCGCATGCGCAAACTGCTCGAACTCGACGAGGCGAGCCGGCTTGCGACGTTCGAAGCGGGCGTAACGGGCCCGGACCTCGAGGCGCAACTGCGCGCGCGCGGGTACACGCTCGGGCATTTCCCGCAATCCTTCGAATACTCGACGCTCGGCGGCTGGATCGCCACGCGCTCGAGCGGCCAGCAGTCGCTGCGTTACGGGCGCATCGAAGACCTCTTCGCCGGCGGCCGAATCGAAACGCCGGCCGGAACGCTGCACATCCCCACCGTGCCGGCTTCGGCAGCCGGCATCGACCTGCGCGGCCTCGTGCTCGGCTCGGAAGGGCGGCTGGGCATCGTCACCGAGGCGACCGTTCGCGTGCGCCCCATCCCGGCATTCGAAGCGTTTTACGGCTGCTTCTTTCCCTCGTGGGAGCGCGCCGAGCAGGCGGTGCACGAGCTCGCGCATGGCGGCGCAGCGCTCTCCATGGTCCGCCTCGCCAACCCGATGGAGACGCTCACGACGCTGCGCCTCGCCGGCGGCGGGCGCGCGCTGGCGCTGCTCGAGCGCTATCTGGCGCTGCGCGGATGCCGCGAGGAGAGCTCTCTGCTGCTGCTCGGCGTTACCGGCGAAGCCTCCGGCGCGCGAGCCGCGCTCGGAAGC
>JAJYFL010000028.1 GCA_021790935.1 bacterium | reverse complement strand
AGGTAGCCGAGCACCGCTTGCAGTTCGTCGGCCCCCTGCACTTCGCGCATCGCCAAGAACTGCGGATCGAGATCCCCGGCGGCCGCAATGCCGTAGTAGTTCGTCGTCAGCGCGTAGGCGGTTCGTTGCGCCGTCCAGCTCGGATCGACCGCCATACCGCTCGCGTCGGAGCGGTCGACGATCGTCTGGCTCTGCACGAGCGGCGCATAGCCGGGGCGATCGGTTTCGATTTCGAGGCGTAGGCGCAGGAGCCGCGGACCGTTCGGTGGATCGGCTTGGAACGCAGCGCTCGTCGACGAGTTCCCACCCACGGCGATATACGCGGCGAACGATGTCGAGTTGACGAGCGTGCCCAGCGTCGCACTGGGGTCGCCGATGCGAATGGTGATCGGCTGCGCGTAGGCATCGGCAGTGCGCGCGCTGGTTGCCAGAAGGGTTTGCGCGGTGACGGTACCGCCGCTCGTATAGTCGGCCATCACGCGGAAGGCGAGCACGGGGTACAGCGCGCCGGGAAGCGCGATGGCAGGCGGATCGGTGGGCGCTGCGCCCAGGTGCGTGCCGGGCCGTGCGTTCGGCATCGTCGGGTCGAGGTCAACCCAATTGCCGCCCTCTCGCGCCTGCACCCACCAGTGGTCGCGCAGGTTGGCCGCCCACCGTGCGCGCAGTGCCGCATCGCTGCTCGCCAGCGCGACGTTCGATTTCGCGAGCGCCTGCGTCACCTGAGCGATGAACGGCTGCGCCGCGGCAAGCTCGTTCTGATAGTTCTGCGCGACCGGCGCGGGCGGTTTCGGCGGCGACTGCGGCTGCGCGAGTATCGCCGAGATAACCGCGGCGATCTCACCGCCGGAAAGTTTCGCGTGCACGAAACGCACGGGAATGCCCTTGGTGCCCAGCAGTTGGGCCAGCAGCAACGCCTTGTCGTCGGGGCTCCCGCCGCGACTCATCAGCGCACCGAGGCCGCCTCGCATCGCGCCCGCGTAGGCCTGCGTGCGAATCCGATCGCGTACGTAGGCAAACACGGCGTTGGCATCGGCGAGTTCGCCGCCGCGCGCGGTCTCATCGTAGCCGTCGGTGCCGAGCTGCTTCCCCGTCTCGTCGAGCGCCGCGAACTGTGACACGATCGCCGGCGCGAGCGTGCGGCAGGCCAGGTGCGCCGAAGGTACGGGGCTGGGCGTAGCGCCGGCGGCGCCGCGGGCCAGGCCGCCGAAGACTCCGAGATTGCTTCCGCCGATCAACTGCGCGCCCCCGGCACCCGGCGCAACCTGGTCGAGCGCGTTCGCCGCCTCGGAGGCCGGACAGGTGGCCGCGACCGTCGGGAAGATGCTCGCCGCCGCCGGCGGCCCCGCCAGGCGCTGCCTCACGAACAGCACCCCCGCCACGACGCCGGCGCCCACGACGCAGACCCCCAGGACGATTACGAGGGTTCTCAATCTCCGCATGCCCGTCTCCAGCCGGTAGCCTTCTGAGGCCGCTAAATAACTGCCTTTTGGATTTGGATCGCCTGCAATTGCAACTTTCGTTAATACATGTGGGCCGGCCTACCACGGAAGGCGTCGGGAGCACGCGCGAATCTTCTTCATGGCGTAGTCTCCGCACCCTACCTACGGTTTGGAGATAGGAGAACGGTAACGCGACGAATACGGCCGTGTGCGGCAGAATCCACTGAGCGACATGGAGACGAGGCCGGCGCCGGACCCGTAGCGACCCTTCGGGGAGATCGCGCTCTTTCGAGTACGAAGTTGGCGACGTGCTTCCGTGAGACGGTTACGTCGTCCCGTGGCTCGTCGTGACGGCGTATCCGCCGATCTCTACGCCGGTCGTCACGTTCGGCGTACCGAGCACGTGGGCGTACACGATCCCCGGGCGATGCACGTGCGTTCCCTGCAACACCGTGAATGCCGGCCGGTCGACGAGGCCGTACCGATACGCGTAGGCTGCCATCGCGCCGCACGCCGAGCCGGTTACCGGATCCTCGGGTACGTCGCCCGGCGGCGAAAAGTGGCGTGCCAAGAACGCGTGCGGTTCGTTCGTGCGAGTGAAGAGGTGTACGCTCATATAGTCGCGTTCCGCTGGGAAGAGTGCTGCCGGGTCGCGCGCGGCGGCGTCGAGCGCGCGGACCGAGCGCAGCGCGACCATCAGCATCGGCGCGCCGGTCGAGACCGTCTGCGGCGCCGGTCCGGCAAGTACGTCTTCCGCCGAGAGGTGCAGCATGTGCGCGACGCGCTCCGGGTCGTAAACGCGCGCGAATGCGGGCGCCGGCTGCCGCATCGTGTAGCGCACGCCGTGAGCGTCCGGAGCGATGCGCACGGGGATAATGCCGGCGGGCATCTCGAGCGTAACCTGCTCGGCATCGCGCGCTATGCGCCCGCTCTCGCGCAGAACGTGCACGGTCGCGAGCGTCGGGTGCCCGGCTAGCGGCATCTCCTCGATCGGCGTGAAGTATCGTACGCGCGCGTCGGCCCGTTCCGATCGTAAGACGAAGGCCGTCTCGGAAAGGTTCAGCTCGCGCGCGATTGCCTGCATCGCGGTGGCCGTCAGCGCATCGGCGTCCAGGACGACGGCGGCGGGATTGCCCTCGAGCGCCTGCACGGTAAACGCGGAGACGCGATAGAGTTCGTATGCGGGCACGGTTGACCGCTTCGCGCTGCATGGAAGTGCGTCCCGCGAGTTGTATAGTGTGGAGGCCGGCGGCGCCACGCCGCCTTCCGTCTCAACGAGGAGTTCGTTCATGCAGTATAGGACGCTCGGGCATTCCGGGCTAAAATTGTCGGTCGTCGGGTTGGGGTCGTGGCTCACCTATGGGAGTGCGGTCGAACGCGATACCGCGCGCGAGTGCGTGCTGCGCGCGTGGGAGCGCGGAGTGAACTTCATCGATACGGCGAACGCCTACGCGCGCGGTGCGGCCGAAGAGGTGCTCGGGCCGATCCTGAAAGAGCTCTCGCGCGATGCTCTCGTGCTCGCGACGAAAGTCTATTTTCCGATGGGCGATTCGCCTAACGAGTGCGGCCTCTCGCGGAAGCACGTTCGAGACCAGTTGCACCACTCGTTGCGCCGGCTCCAAGTCGAGTACGTCGACCTCTACCAATGCCACCGCTTCGACACGACCACGCCGCTCGAGGAGACGTGCGAGATCATGAACGATCTCGTGCGCGCGGGCAAAGTTCTTTATTGGGGCGTCTCCGAGTGGAACGCCGACCAGATTGCGGCCGCCGTCGCGCTCTGCCGCGCGCGCGGATGGGCGGTTCCGGTCAGCAATCAGCCGCAGTACAGCGCGCTCTGGCGGCGCATCGAAGAGCGCGTGCTGCCGACCTGCGCGCAGTACGGTTTGGGGAACGTGGTCTGGTCTCCGCTGGCGATGGGGATTCTCAGCGGGAAGTATGCGCGCGCCGATAAGCCGCCCGCCGGTACGCGCGCCGCCGGGCCGAACCGCGAGATGATGGAGGAGTACTTCACGCAGCGGGTACTCGACGCCGTGCAGCAGTTGAAGCCGATCGCGCAAGGAGCGGGGTGCTCGATGGCGCAGCTCGCGCTCGCCTGGTGCTTGCGCCAGCCCGCGGTTACGAGCGTGATCGTCGGCGCGACAAGAGTGGAGCACGTTGACGACAACGTCGCTGCGGGGGATCTGCATCTCGATGCAAGCGCCTTTGCAGAGGTCGATCGCATCCTTGTGCCGGTCGCCGCGCACGAGCCATACGTGTCGTGAAAGAGGAGGGACGGGCGCTGGTGGAGTGCATCGGCCGTCCCTGCTTGCCCCGAGGGGCATAGGTGGCCGCCGGAGGGCGGCGCAAGGCTACCGCGCCGGTCTTTGAGAAAATCACTCCTCGGGACATCGATGTAAGGGGCGCTCCATGGGCATCTATCTGTTCGGGCCGTTTCGTCTCGATGCGCAGCAACTGCTGTTGACGATCGGCGACGAACCCCTCGCGCTTGGGCCGAAGGTCGTTGAAACGCTGCTCGCGCTCGTCGAGCGGCCGGGCGAGGTTCTGACGAAGGCGGAGTTACTAGATCGCATCTGGCCCGACGGGTTCGTTGAAGAGGCGAATCTCGCCCAGAACGTTTATGTCATTCGCAAGGCGCTTCGCGTGCATTGGAACGCCGATGCGATCGCGACCCTTCCCAGGAGAGGGTATCGCTTTACGGCTCCGGTAACGCTCGTTCCGCCGGCCCGGCTCTCGGTTGAGCCGCCTTCCGTGCCTGCAGTACGCCGGCCGATGGCGCTACGCCGCTACGCGGCGGCTGCGGGCGCCCTGCTGGTCCTGGTGCTGGTCGTTGCCGGGCTTGCGGTCGCTCGCCGAACGCAGGCCGAAGCGCGCGTCGCGCAGCGGCCGCTATCGGTGCAGGGGGCGCGGTTGTACGCCATGGGGCGGTACTACTGGAACCGGCGAACGCGTACCGGGGTGGAGCGCAGCGTGCGCTATTTCGACGCCGTCACGAAGAGCGATCCGCGCAACGCGCGTGGGTACGCGGCGCTCGCCGATGCTTACGTGATCATGGCGCAGTATCGCTACGGGCCCCTCAAACCGCATGTGTACTACAAGCGCGCGCTCGCCTACGCTCGAACGGCCCTTGGACTCGATAGCCGCTCGGCGGCAGCGTATGCAGCGCTTGGTGTGGTCGCATATTCCGAGCACGATCAAGCGGCCGCCGAGGCCGAGTACCGCCGAGCTATCGCTTTCAACCCGCACTTCGCTCCAGCACACCAATGGTACGGCATCTCGCTGCTCACGCAAGGCCGTGGCCGGCGGGCGTTCAAGGAGTTGCAGACGGCTGCAGATTTAGATCCGCTTTCGGTCGCCACCACGGCCTGGTTATCGGAGGCTGCGTATTTTGCCCGGCGCTACGGAGATGCCATCGCTTACGCTCGCCAGACTCTCGATCTCTCGCCGAAGCGAATCGATGCATACGAGACGATGGGCTTGGCTTACGAAGCGCTCGGCAACTACGCTCGCGCGATTCAAGCGTACCGGACGTTTGCCGGCAAATGCAAGTGCCGAGCCGAGGCCGCCGCTCTACTCGCACACGTCTACGCGAAGATGCACCGTTTCGGCAAGGCTAAGGCGCAGCTGGCCATCGCGCAAGCCGGCATCGCATCGCGCCGCGTCGATCCAGAGGACGTCGTTATGGCGTTCATCGCAATGGGCGAGCGCAACGAAGCCCTTCGGCTCTTACAGGAGGGCGGCCACAAGGATTTCGATCGGCCGATGATTGCGATCGACCCGCGCATGGATCCCGTTCGGGGCGACGCGCGCTTCCGCGCGTGGACCCAAGGACCGGCCTAACGCGGCGGGAATACTCGGCGGCATGCCTACGAAGGTATTCGCGGTGTTGCGCGTGCGCCCCGAGGTCGCGCGGACCGCGGCCGGCCACGCGGCGGCGGTTATGGAGCGCGGTACCGTGCCGCAGCGCGTCAAAGAACTCTGCGCCCTGATGGCCTCGGCGCTCAACGGCTGCGAGTATTGAATGGAGTCGCACGGTGCCTTGGCAAGGCGCCTTGGAGTAGAGCAAGAGACGATCGACGAGTTGGGGAACTACGCGCGCAGCGATCGCTACAGCGATGCCGAGCGTGCGGCCCTCGCGGCGGCGATTGCGATAACGCGCGAGCCGCGCGCGTTGCCCGAGGCGATACGGAACGGTCTGCGCAAGCATTACGACGAAGGTCAGATCGTCGAAATCGTATGCGCGATCGGCTTGAGCAATTATTTCAATCGCGTCGAAAACGCCTTGCACCATTCACACTGACGGCGCATCGCCTGGCGATGGGTCCGAACTTGCGCCCGATCAAGAAGGCCGGCCCGGTAGTGGTCCCTTTTGAAACCCGGTCGCAACCTGTTAATGGTCGTGCCTGAGCAGGCCAGCGACAACCTCTTCGCTAAGCGCGGTACGCTCATCGGCTGCTGCATAGAGGTCCGCATGCGGCCGCTGCACAGTCCCATGATACAAACGGAAAAGCACGCCCTCGGTTTTCACGACATCAACGGCGGGAAGCAGATCGCTGTCCCCCGAGAAAAGAACGACGTCGGAAATCTGACGTTTCGCTGCGAGAAGCGCCATGTCAAGCCCTAACATCAGATCGACGCGCTTCTGCTCTAGGATCGGCTTCCCCGTGGTCGCATCACGCCCCCGATAGGCCAAGGTTCCTTCGCGAACATGAAAGCGCGGAATCTGACGAAGGCGTCCGAAAAAACTCTGGGCCGCCGAGAACCGCCGCTTCTCTTCATCGGTCGGCGGACTACCTTGAAACGGTAGGCAGTGATAGTAGTAGGTGCGTAAAATTTCGTTACCGCCCGCCATCCAGTCGGCCAGCTTTTCGTAGTCGAGCCTGGCGCTGGCGAACTCCTCTCGAAGTACTCAGTCGAGATAGCCACCGTCGATAAAGATCGCGACTCGCCCCATTTCGGCTCCCCCCGAATAACGCAAAGAGGTGGGGATATGGCCCCACCTGCTATACTCGCCCGTCATCCAGTTGAACGACGGGGCTTATACTGTAGCTGACTTTAGCAGGCCAAATAGCTCCTGTCAAGCCGGATAGTACCCCATAAGCCACCGCCTAACATTAGCGGAGGCGCGGCTGGGTTGATTTTGATCGCTTCCCGGCGTGCCTGGGCTCCCTTGCCCTTCCCTGACCATCTCCTCTTGCGATGAAAGCTCCCCCGTAGGGCTGCAGTGCAGGGGAAAAGGGCACGCTCACGCCCGCGTCCACCTTGCGATGTCGCGGCTGGGGCTCATCCGGCGCTCGGTAGGCTACGTCCGACGACTCAGCCCGAGGGCACCGCCGCCAGCGCGAGGATGCCTTGGCGAACGCGAAGCAGCAGTTCATTCGACGGGTGCCCGGATCCCAGCCGCACGATGAGCTGTCGCGCGTGGTACATCACGTGGCCCGGCAACACGCCAGGACGACAACAACCGACCAGGTAACAGTCTTACGTGAGGCAACACGCCGGCCAAGATAATTGACGCCGGCCACGAGCGTTACCACAATGATGGAAGACGCCCACTCATGAGCGTGCCGCGGGCCTTTTTGCGCGCTGCGGCACACGAGTCCGTCCCCTGCGTCCAAACCTCGCCACCCAGAGCGCCGCGCGATGCCTTCAGGGCCGAAAACTGCCAATCTGGGCCGAAAGGTTCGACGCTACGGGGGGTCCCGGATTAAATGTTGAGCAGGAAGTCCGCCGCTCGATAAGCAAGGCCGCGAGGCGGGTACACCTCTCGGTGTGGGTGCGTAGTTTTTCCATCTACCAGGGGCGAGTGGCGATTACCGCATTGCAAGCTGAAATAAGGAGGCTTCTTTGCGTTATACTAATCTTTTCACCGCTCTTGGGTTTTTACTGTCCGTAGGTTTAGCGTCGTGTTCAGGGGGCCAATCGGTGATCCCCGGATCAGCACCGAAGGAAAGCGTCTCAACGCGCAAGCCGATGTCCGTCGTTGCGTACGGACAGCCGTGCCCCGCCGGCGAGTCTGCTTACGGGACATGGTACCTAGTGTCCCGATTCATAAATGGAATGACACTTGCGAATCTTCGCCATGATTGATCGCGCAGATTTCGTCCACACGAATGGCTTGGCGTCGGCGTTGTGGTCAGCGACGTAAGCCGAGATGGCCTT
>JAJYFL010000022.1 GCA_021790935.1 bacterium | reverse complement strand
GAAAGTCGAGGAATAGTCCTCGTTCCAGGCGATGGGATGATGGTGGAACCGGCAGACACAACAGACTTAAAATCTGTCGCCCGCAAGGGCATCCGGGTTCGAGTCCCGGTCATCCCAAGAGCGTAGCCCTTCGCATATGGGTGAAGCATTGCTTTAGTTGCGCCACGATAGCACGAAGCCCGCCCGGCTACGCCGGGCGGGCTTCGTGCTATCGTGGCTTCGCGCGCTATTTGGGGGCGTGCGGCGCCATGATCTTGGCGAGCATGTCGGGTTTGCCCGCGATGCGCACCAAGTGCGGGTAGCGCTCGCCGCCGTGGTAGTCGATCTGGTAGGCGTTGTACCACTTGTCTTGTTCGACCAGGAGCGAGATCGGCGCGCGCGAGTGCTGCGCGGTCTTCATCGCGTACGCGAGCGTGCCGGGCTCGAAGCTCTGGCCGTCGACTGCGGTGATCGTCATGCCGGGCGCGAGACCCGCTTTCCAAGCGGGCGAACCTTCGCGTACGTCGTAGACGGCGCCGTTCCCACCGATCTGCAGGCCGAGCGAGTACCAATCGTCGATGCCATGGCGGAGGCTTTCCTCGGCGGTCAAGAACGAATTGGGTTTATCGGTATATACGAACTTCCAGCCGGAACGCGCGAGCTCGCCGGTTGGTGGATGCTTCGCAATTTCGTAGACGTGGCGCTGGAAGAAGGCATGCCAGTCGTAATGCACCACGTCGTTTAGCAGCGCTTCGATCTGGGCGCGCGTGTAGGTCTTGGTGATCGGCCCCGTGTCCGGCGGGCCGGCGTAGAGGTGGAGGAACGTGTCCAGCGACTTCTTGCCGCCGGTCTTGGCGCGGATGATCGTATCGACGTCGAGCCACAGAAGCTCGCCCTCGGTGTAGAAATCGCCGGCCGTGCGGCGTATCGACGAATACTGGCCGCGCGCTTCGTAGAGGTAGGGCGCGGCGGTCGTCGTGTCGATGAGCGGATCCGTCAGGCGGCCGGGCTCGGTGTTCATCGCCGCGTAGAGCGTGGCAAGATACTCCGGGTACTCTTTGGGCTGGCGAATGCCGGCGCGGAAGGAGAGCAGATCGCCGAGGTATTGGTTCATTCCTTCGTAGACCCACAGCAGATCGGTCTTCATCGGCACTTGGAAGTTCGGCGTGGTGAGATCGGCCGGACGGCGGTACTTGCCGTTCCACGAATGCGAGTATTCGTGCGTGATCAAGTCTCCGGCAACGAGCTGTTCGGTGGGATTGGTCATGAAGTCGCCGGGAGCGCGGTCGTCGCTGGACTGATGGTGCTCGATGCCTTGAAAACCGATGGCGTTGCTCAGGGCGAGCAGCGAGTGGTAGACGGTCCAGTGGCGCGAGCCATAGAGGGCGAGCGCTTCGGGGACCATGCGCTTGTACGCGGCCAGGAGTTTGGGCTTGAAGTCCAGGTCCTGCGGGCGATCGGCAAAGGCGTCGAGATAATCGTCGGCGCCGTTGTTCGTCCCGAGGAGAATGTGTTTGTAGTACCGGCCGCAGTCCAGCGGCGAATCGACGAGCATGGCGAGTGGAACCTCGCCGAAATCGACGCGGTCGCCGGTTTGCTTGGCATCCGGCAGTGCGGTTCCATAGCTCCAACCGGCCGGCAGAATGATGCTGGGCTTGACGAAGACTTGGTGCGAATTCGTCCGAGCCTGATAGAGGACGTCGCGGTTCCAATTGATGACGGCGAGATCGGCCGTCGACATCGTATCGCCCGGCGCGTTTACCAAGACGTCGAAATCGACGTCGAGCGTGCTGATGCCGGCCGGCACGTTCACGTGAAACGCATACATATCTACCTTGTCGCGCCGCCAGTCGAGCGTTCGGCCGCCGGCGCTGATCTTGAGCCCGGCCAGATCGCTCAAAGGCCCGGTCGGACCGTGCTCGCCGGGGATCCATTTCGGATAGACGAGAGTAAACGGTCCCGGCTTGACCGGGATCGTGAGATGCGCGTACATCAGTCCGCGCGGCGCGGGCCGCGCGTCGAGCACCAGCGTCATCGGATTGGCTTGGGTGGCAAAAGATGTCGCCGAAGCGCCGTTTGCAGCGGCACGTGCGATGCCCGCGCCGCAGACGACGGTGCCAACGGCAAGGCACAACGAGAAGAGCAACCGCTTCATGTGAACCTCGATCGTTACGTTAGGAAAAAGACACCACGCTGGTAAGTTGCTACAACCATGGAATTTTTCCTCGACGCGGACCGCTCCGTGAAGCGGATGAAAATGCGCGAGGGCCAAAGGCCGGGCCGAAGGCGGCTTTGCCGACGGGGGCGCGCAGCGCGGATGCGCCATTTTCACCTCCGTGCAACCGCATCCGCAACGTTGCGGGTTTGTAACCTGCGTTATGAGTGCTTTGTTCTCGCCCTTTTCCATGCGTTCGCTGGCGCTGCCCAACCGCATCGTCGTCTCGCCGATGTGCCAATATTCCGCCACCGACGGGACGGCGAACGACTGGCACATCGTCCATCTCGGGGGTTTCGGTCTCTCCGGCCCCGGACTCGTCTTTACCGAAGCCACGCACGTCAGCCCGGAAGGGCGCATCACGCCACGGTGTCTCGGCCTCTACAGCGATGCAAACGAAACGGCATTGGTGCCCGTCGTGCGTTTTTTTCGCGAGTGGACGCATAGCGCGATCGGCGTGCAGCTCGCCCACGCCGGGCGCAAGGGCTCGACCGCGCCGCCGTGGGAAGGGGGCGGTCCGCTGCGCGGGGAGCAGGCCTGGCAGACGGTCGCGCCGTCGGCAACCGCCTACGACGAGGGCTGGCACGTGCCCGAGGCTCTCGACGCGGCAGGTTTGCAGAAGGTGCGCGACGATTTCGTGGGCGCCGCACGGCGTGCCGATCGCATCGGTTTCGACGCGGTTGAGTTGCATTTCGCGCATGGCTATCTCGCGCATCAATTCCTCTCGCCGCTCTCCAATCGGCGCGAAGACCGTTACGGGGGAACGCTCGAGAACCGCATGCGTTTTCCGCTCGAGCTCTTTGCGGCCGTTCGAAGTGTGTGGCCGGAGCGCAAACCGTTAGGCGTACGCATCTCAGCTACCGATTATGTCGATGGCGGGTGGGCCGTCGAAGATTCGATTGCTCTGGCTGCCGCGCTGCGCGAGCTTGGGTGCGATTTCGTCGACGTGAGCGGCGGCGGGCTCTCGCCGCTGCAACGTATCGACGCGCGTCCGGGATACCAGGTCGAATACGCGGAGGCCGTCCGGCGCGCCGCCGGTGTTGCGACCGTCGCCGTCGGCCTGATCACCGATCCCGTGCAAGCTGAGGCGATCGTCTCCGAAGGCAAAGCCGATCTCGTCGCGCTCGCGCGCGGGTTCTTGCGCAACCCGCGTTGGACGTGGGATGCGGCCGACGCCCTGGACGGCGATGCGTTCGTTCCCAATCAATACCTGCGCGGGCGGTCACGCGGCGCGAGCCGTATACCGAAACCGAAACCGACGTAGTCGCTGCGCGTGAGGTCGGTTACGGTGCGGCCGGCTTCGAGGTCGACTTCGAACGAGGGCGTCAGCAGGTACTGAACGCCGCCATCGAGCGCGAAGCGGCTGCCGCCGTCGGGGCGGAGCTCCGTCGTCCCGTACGCTTCGAGATAGAGCTGCGTTCGCGGGTCGAACTCGTCGGTCACGACGACCGATGGCAAGAGGGCATCGAAGCGAGCGCTGTTCCCGTTTAGGCTCTTCCCCGCGGTGCTGGTCACTCCGATCGTCGTCGCCACGCCGACCGCGGGCGAGAGCGCGAGGCTCGCGTCGAAGTTGACCGTTTCGCTGGGTGCACCCAGCGTGAACGTCCGGTCGCCGGTCGGTGCCGTATAGAGCAGGTCGACCGCCAGCGCGCTCCTCGCGTTGTGAGCCAGCTCGAACTTCGCCCCAACGCCGCTGTCGAACCATCCGCGCGTGGTCGTGGCCCCCAACCGGGTCACGCCGTAGGCCGGTCCGATGAAGTCCAATTCGACGTTGGGGCGCAGGCCGTAGCGAAGGAACCCTTGCGGATAGGTGGCGTTGGCGGCGGGTGCGGCGCCGGAGACCGTCTCTTCCGAATAGCCGAGCTCGATGACGGTGTTCTTCGGTTTTACGGCGCAGCTGCTGTAGCCGATGGTCGGGCGGTCGAGCGTGGCCAAGAGCCCGGAGTCTCGCTCGCCGCATGGGTCGGGCGCATGCGCCGCGCGTACCCTAAGCGGCGCCGGCGTACTCTTGGGAACCGGCGCCGGCGCTGCCAGGGCAAAAATGAGAACGGCTCCTAAATTCACGAAGCACCCTTCCATCCCGTGCTTCGAGCGACCTTGGCTCGGTTCGAATCTCGCGGCTTCGGCAGGTAAAACGGAGGCGATGCACCAAAGCCACGCAGTTACCCCGGCGCAATGCCGGGTTTCGTATGTCCTTAGGAGGCCTCTCGCGCGTGAAGATCGTTGTGACGGTCAAATTAGTTCCGGATGCGAATACCGAGAAGCGGATCGATCCGGCGACGAAGCGTTTGGTACGGGCCGGCGTTGAAACGGTGCTCAATCCCTTTGACGAGTACGCTATTGAGGCGGCCTTGCAGTTGAAGGAACGGCTGGCCGCTGCGCCCGGTTCGGCAGAGCCGGCGACCGTAACGGTCTTCAGCATGGCGCCGGAGTCGGCAAGAGAGGTCCTGCGCAAAGCGCTGGCGATGGGCGCCGACGACGCGGTGCTCCTCTGCGACGCGGGCCTGCAAGGCAGCGACGTATGGGCGACTGCTTACGCCGTCGCGGCCGCTTTGAAGAAGGTCGGCTTCGATCTGGTCGTTACCGGCGGACTGGCCGACGACGGCAACACCGGCGGCGTGCCCGGGGCGCTGGCAGAGTACCTTGGCGTACCGGGTCTGACGAACGCGCGCGCCATCGAGGTCGCCGACGGCAAACTCAAGGTGCAGCGCGAGACCGACACCGGCTATCAAGTCGTCACGGGCCCGATGCCTGCGCTCGTGAGCGTGACGATGGCGATAGGAGAACCGCGTTACGCATCCCTCAAAGGCATCATGGGCGCGAAGAAAAAGACGATAACGACGATCTCGCTCGCCGAGCTCGGCCTCGACCGCGCCGTCGGCAGCGACGGCGCCAAGACCGAAGTCCGCGAACTCGCCGCACCGCCGGTACGCGGCAAAGGCCGCGTCGTTGAGGCAAGCGACGGCGCGCAGGGCGCGCAGGTGATCTTCGACTATCTGAAAGAGAAGAAACTCGTCTAAATGAAAAACGTCATCGTCTTCGTCGAACACAGCGGCGGCCAAACGCGCAAAGTCACGTTCGAACTGGTGACGCAGGCGCGCCGCTTGGCCGACGCGCTCGGCGGAGAGGCACGGGCCGTCGTGCTGGGCGCCGGCGCGCAGGCACTGGTGGAGCAGCTCAAAGCCTATCCGCTCGATGTCATCGCTTATACTGAGGACCCCGACGTCGACACGTTTCTGCTCGATCCGGCCGTCGACTATCTCGTAGCGGTCGCGCAGCGTGCGGGCCCCTCCGTCGTGCTCTTGCCGAATACGATGCTCGGCCGCGATCTCGCCGGCCGGCTGACCGCTCGCCTGGATGCGGCGATGGCGGGGGACGTCACCGGTATCGAGATCGACGGCGGCGCGGTGGCTTGCGTCTCTCCGAAACTCGGCGGTAAGGTCGTGACGACGTGCGCGTTCAAGAACGCGGACTACGGCGTCGTCACCGTGCGCCCGAACTCGTTTGCCGCTACGGCCGGCGGCACCGCCGCACGGACCGAGCAGCTCGAAAAGCCCGCCGGCAAGAGCTACGCCATGGTTGTCGAGCGTAACGTCGAGGAGGCTTCCAGCGAGCTCGGCTTGGAAGAGGCCCCGGTCGTTATCGCGGGCGGGCGCGGGATGGGCGGTTCCGAACCCTTCACGTCGCTGCTCAAACCGCTGGCCAACGCCTTCGGAGGGGCCGTCGGCGCCTCGCGCGCGGCCGCCGACGCAGGTTGGGTACCGTACGGGCTCCAGATCGGTCAGACGGGCAAGACAGTCAGCCCACAGCTCTATATTGGAGTAGGAATCTCGGGAGCAATTCAACACAAAGTCGGGATGCAAACCGCGGGAACCATCGTGGCCGTCAACAAAGACGGCACCGTCCCGATGGGCGACTTTGCCGATCTGCTCGTCGTAGGCGATCTCTTTACCATCGTGCCCGAATTGACCAAGCTGGTCGAGCGAGCCAAAGCGCAAGCGTGACGACCGGCGCCCCGGCCGCGTTGTAACGGTGCGGACACCATAAGGAAAACGTGTAATCTTGAAACGAACCCTCCTCGTCGCATCGTTCTTCGCGGCTATCTTGGCGGCGATCGCGTTCCCCGCACCTCAAGCCGAGGCCGGGCTCTTCGGAGGCGGTCCCAAGCCGACAGCGACGCCATCTCCGGCGCCGATGCCGACGGCGACTCCGGAGCCTCCACAGATCGTCATTCCGCGGCTGATCGACAAACTCAAGGCCAATCCGAACGATCGCCAGGCGATGGTCGATCTGGCCATGGAGTATCTCACGATAGGCCATCCCGACCTGGCGTTGCCGATCACCCAGAAGTTGTTGCAGATGGGCGAGAAGACGGCGCAGGTCTACTACTTCGATGGCTCGGCGCAAGAGGCCATGGGGAACGTCAACGGTGCGATCGCCGATCTTGAAAATGCATCGAACCTGGCACCGACCAATCTCGGTATCCTGAGCTCGCTGACGCAGTTGTACCTAAAAGTTAACCGGCCGGCCGATGCCGAACGCGTCGCGAACCGCGCCGTGGTTTTCAACAAGAGCGATCCACAGGCGTACTCGAATCTCGGCCTTGTCTATGCCTCCGAGCAGAAGTTCGACGACGCGCGCACGCAGTTCGAAAAGGCATTCAAACTCGATCAGAAAGACATCACTCCGCTGCTGCAAGAGGCCCAAACGTACGTGGCGCAAGATGCGGTACCGTCGGCTGTGACGATCGTCGAGCGCGCGCTGCAGTACGATCCGAAGAACCTGCAGGCGCTGGTCTTCAAGGCCGACCTCATCGCCAAGGAGCAGGACCTCGCGCAAGCTGCGGCTGCTTACGACGATGCTGTGGCTGCGGCTCCCAACGACCAGGCGCGGGTGGGGATCCTCGTGCGTAAGGCGGCCATGTACGCTGCGGCGAAGCAGCCCGCACAGGCGCAGGCCGTCTTCGAGCAGGCCATAAAGGCCTATCCGGCCGTTTCGTCGGCGCATACGGCCTACGGCGAGTACTGGCTTCAAAACAAGCAGCCGCAACGGGCCGTAGGGGAGTTTCTGAACGCGCTCAAGGTCGACAAGAACGATCCCGGCGCCCTGCAGGATATGGGGGAGTTCGAGATGCGGAGCGGCCGCCCGACCGATGCCATCGGCTATCTCAAACAATTGACGGCCGTCGCTCCAAGCGCGCAGGCGTTTGCGCTGCTCGGTCAGGCATACGTCTCGACGCGTAACTATGCCGCCGCGAAGGATGCCTGCAAGACCTCCTTCCAGATCCAGCGCACGCCGGATACGCTGACGTGTATCGCGGGCTCCGATTTCAGCCTCAAGAACTACAAAGAGGCCGCCCAGATCTTCGACATTCTCAACAGCAACGTCAAGCAGTACGTCGATGCGAATCCCCAGATACTCTACATGATGGGGCAGTCTTACACGAAGACCAATCAGAAAGCCAAGGCCGTTGCCGCCTACCGCTTGCTGCTCAAAGGGATGCGTCCGGGGACCAAGGCGTACAAGCAGATCGCGCAACTCGTAGCGGCTCTGGATCGTCGGGCGCCGGCGCCCAAGAAGAAGCGCTGAACCTCGGTTCGCCATGCTGCTCGTCTATGACGAGTCGTTTGCCGGCCACCTGCGCGGCGTTTCGCACCCGGAGTCACCGGATCGCGTGCGGGTGGTCGACGCGTATCTGCGGGAACGCTTTCCCGGGACCGAGCGTATCGCGGCGCGCGACGCGACCGACGGCGAGCTCGCGCTCGTGCATCCGCCTGCGTATCTGGAGACGGTGAAGCGTGAGACCGCCGGCCTGAACGGTGCGGTGGCCTCTCTCTCGACCGGCGATACGCTGATCGACGAACGGTCCCTCGCCGTCGCCCGGCGCGCGGCGGGCGGCGCCATCGTCGCACTCGAAACGGCGGCCGAGCGCGCGGCGCCCGTGTTTGCGGTCGTTCGCCCGCCCGGCCACCACGCAGAACCGATGCGCGGAATGGGCTTCTGCATCTTCAACAACGCGGCGGTCGCGGCGCGCGCGTACCTCGCCCGCTTCGGTGGACGCGTGCTCGTCGTAGATTTCGACTACCATCACGGGAACGGCACGCAATCCGCTAGCGGAAACGGCCTTTCGTACGTTTCGGCGCACGCATATCCGGCCTATCCCGGCACCGGTGGGCCGAGCGAGAATTACGAGCTCGGGCACGATATCGTGGCCAACGTGCCGTTGACCGCTCATGGCTTCGGAACGGAGCCGTTCGTTGCCGTATGGGAGCGCCTGCTGCCCACAATTGCCGCGCGCGTTCGCCCCGATGCCATCGTCGTAAGCGCCGGTTTCGATTACGTTGCCGGCGACCCCGTGGGCGATCTCGGGGTCGATGCGTGGGCCGCTACGCACCTCGCGACCGCGATCGAAGCGATCGCGGTTCAGTACTGTGCCGGCCGGGTGGCGTATCTGCTCGAAGGCGGCTACGATACGCGCGCGCTGGCATTATCGGTGGGGATGATTTTCGAGGCACACGACTCCGGTGCGACGGCAGGCAGCGGAGCGCAGCCCGGCGCGATCCCATCGGCGCAGCGCGCCTTGCTCGATCGTATCGGTACGGTGGCGACGGGCTAGGAGTTTATCCGGCTTGAGCGCGTTCCCGTCTCCGGGTCGCTTTTTGCGCTCCCTCTTCGCGCCTCGTCTTCGAACAAAAATCGCCTCCGGATCCAAAAACGGCTCAAGCCAGACAAACTCCTAGGGCGCTACCGACGTCGCGATCTTCAAGAGCTCCCGGCGCGAGAGCTCGCCGACCAAGGCAAAGTGGAGGCCTTCGTCGGCCCACGTGAGGAGCGTCGTCGGCCCGTCTTCGACGTAGTTTGCCGGGTTATTTTCGACCGTGGCGTGGTGCACGGTGAACGATCCCAGGTTGACGGCCGCACCGCGCGCGTTCTCGAAGAGCGAGACCGTTCGGATACCGTCGGAGTAGAGCATGTGCAGGCTGCGCACGCCGTTGACGGTGCTCACGGATCCCGCGATCGGCACGAAGCCTTCGGGGAGATATTTTGGACCGAAAGCGCGGAAGCCGGCCGCGCGCACGACGCGCCCAAGGTCGCTGGAGGGAATGCCGTGCGACGGCCCGGGAACGCGCCTGTAGCCTTGCGAGGGCACGGCGAACAGATCCTTGGGGAGCGACTTCACGTATCGAAGCTGTTCGAAGCGCATCTGATGCGCGATCGATCCGTTACTCGCAAAGCGCTCCTTCTGCAGTAGGAGTTTCGTTTGCTTGTCGATCCAGACGCGCATCACGGTTTGGCCGGTGTACTTGTTGACCAGCAGCATCGTGAGCGTGCGCCGGCCGGCAACCGTCTGATCGGGCCCGACGACGGCATTGTAGTTGTTGGTCAGCAGGCCGAAGTTATCGTCGAGGGCAACTTGGTCGTCGAGCGCGTCGTTCTTGGTGACGATGACGCGATCGAGCTTGACGTCGACGTCGTAGCTCGTATCGCCGCGGCTGATGATGAAGTCGCCGTAGAGCGATTGCGGCGCCACGTACCAGCGCCGCGTGAGGTTGGGCGCGTCGTGCTCGATCCGGTAGAGCGTGGCATTCGATTTCGAAGGGCCGAACTGGATGTCTTGCACTTGGCCCACGTAGGAGACCCTAGCCGGCGCAGCGATTGCCTCGCGCAACAGGGCGTTTGCGTTGGAGCTGGTTTGCGCCGAGATCGCCGGGGCGCAACATAGGCTCGCGCCCAGAACGATGGCGGCGCAGCGGCTAACGTTTCGCACGAGGTGCTTCAGGGCCGAACGTCTGCCGTCGTGTAAGAGGCCGGCGCCATGGCGGTAACGCCCTGTGCAGGGTATGTCGCCGAGACGTTCTCGAGTGCCGAAGGATCGGCTCCGGTCTGGTCGGAGAACGGTACCGTCCCGTTCATCGCCGCATGTCCCTGCAGGTAGTAGCTCGCGTCGATCGACGGCGCGCCGTGTTGCGCGCGCTCGTATACCGGCCCGAGAAATGCGATCAGCGCGATGGCGACGGCGAGGGGCAACGCAATGGCTGGCCGGAAGAAGCCACGGAACCGGGCGAAGCCGGACGGCTCCGCATTGCGTATCCGCTTCCATATCTCGCCCTTGACCGCCGGCGGAATCTCGCGCTCTTCGCGCGCGGCTTCGCGGCGCAGCAGTTCGCCGAGCGAGACCTCGGCTGCGTATTCCTCCCTGCAGCGCGGGCAAGCCTCTAGGTGCGCGTAGACGGAGGCATCCGCCTCGGCGGCGAGCGCGCCGTGAATGTAGTCGATGAGTTCTGCGTTTGTCGGATGATCGATCATTGTGTTTTCTGCTTCTGCAAGAGTCTTCGTAAGAGTGCGCGGGCCCGGTGCAGCCGAGATCGTACCGTGCCGATCGAGCACCCCATGATCTCGGCGATCTCCTGATAGCTCTGTTCCTCGATGTCTGCCAGGATCACGACCTGCCGCTGATCGGGTGAGAGCCGTGCGAGCGATCGTGCGAGCGGTTCGCTCAGCTGGTTCTCGACGTAATCTTCGATCGGCGTGACCGCCAGGGGGCGTTCGCCGCCGAACTGCTGCGGCTCGTTGTCTTCCGGGATCTCCTCTTGGAAACGTCCTTTCCTGCGCCGAAGTTCATCCCGGTAAAGATTCGTGACGATCCTGTAGACCCAGGAGAGGAACGAGGTTCCCGGTTGGAAGCTCCGCCAGGCCCGGTACACGCGAAGGAACGCCTCCTGCGTAAGATCGGCGGCGTCGGCTTCATTGCGGGTCAAGCGGTACGCGAAGTTGTAGGTCGCCTTGCCGTATCGCAGGATCGCCTGTTCTAAGAAGGCGGCCTGCTCGGGCGTGGGCGGCTCGATCGGCTTACGCGGTACTCCCATTGAATCTACGAGATTTACCCTAAAAAGGTTCCTGGCCTTTACTCGCTAGTAGCCATGGCCGGGTCGATGGCCGCGGGCTACGCGCTCCGGCCCCAGATCTTCTTGGCGAACCAGGTGAGATACGATATGCAGATGGCCGCGATGAGGAAGACGAGGACGGTCTCCATGAGCACGACGCCGGCGTACTGGCTGCCCCCACAGAGCGCCACGACGTCGGCTACCAGCGAGAGCTCCAAGCGGCCCAGCGGGCTCGACGTAAGGCCGGCAACGTGGCGCGCCTCCGCGATCACGTTGCCCGGATCCCAGCCGGTCGTATCGATGATATCGGCCACGCGGCTCTTGCCGTCGATCACGAAGAGCCGGTCGTTGTGAACGAAATCGTCGCTGGACGTCTGCAGCGACGAGATCCCGAAGCGATCGAGAAGGTTCTGGATCGTTTTCGGCTGACCGGTCAGGATCGACCAGGCCTGCGGGTTGGCGCCATATTTGGCGGCGTAGTCTCTCAGTACCCACGGCGAATCGTAGGTGGGGTCGAGCGTGATCTCGACGAGATGAAAATGTCTGGGATCGAGTTTGCGCTGGAGGAAGGAATACTTGCTCGATACCAGCGGGCACTCGTCGCTGTCTTTGCAGCGCGTGAAGACGAAGCTGAGGAGCGTTACTTTGCCCTTGAAGCCGTCGAGGCGAACGATGCGCCCGCGTTGGTCCACCAGCGGCGCGTTCGGTACCAGGCTGCCATAGTCTATGGGAGAGACGTCGCCCGGGTCCGGCTGGCCGGGATCGAACTTTCCGGCGACGGCGGCGTCGTACCAGACCGGCGGGCTGGCCGAGCGATCGAGGAACCCGTCGATGCCGACCCCGGCGGCCAGTTTGAGGTGCGGAACGATACGATACCCGCGAATCTCGGAAGGCAGCATGCCGGTCACGGGGTCGTTGCGTACGATCGCGAGGCCCTTATGGTCGGGGTCGAGCACGACCCCATGCACGGGGATGACCGCGTGTGAGAGGCCGGCGCCGGGCGCCCGTGCAGCGGCCAGCAACCCGAGCAGGCCGAGGAGCGCTGCGATGGATTTCACCGGCATAACCCGGGCGTGCTTCGAGCTCCGGCGCGTTTGTACTTCCTCCGCAACGTGTTACGCGCCGGCGACCGCTCGCAGGTCGCGTGTGAGATCGTCGACCGAGGCGCCACTTGCGTCGAGCACGATGCGCAGTCTCCCCTGCGGATCTATGAAAAAAATCGTCGTGCCGTGTTCGATCGAGGCGGGCGAGTCGTTCTTGAAAAAAATATGGTAGGCGTGGTAGACGGGAAGCAGTTGTGCGGAGGTGCCCGTCAGGCCGACGAAGCGTGGGTCGAACCGGTCCAGCCAGCGCCCGATCGCCGCCGGCGTGTCGCGCTGCGGATCGACGGTGATGAAGACGATACGCACGTTCCGCGCGCTCAGGTGCGCGCGCCGCAGCGCTTTCGCGAAGGCCGCCATCGTATCGGGGCACATGTCGGTGCAATGCGTGTAGCCGAAATAGATCGCGACCGCGTGACCGTGCTGCGCCGCAAGCGAGAAACGCCGGCCGCGCTGATCGGTGAGCGCGAATGCCGCGGCCCGCGGCGGTGGTTGCAGCACCATGCCGGCGACCGCGTGCGGATCGATCGCGACGGTGCGAGCGCAGGCACAGAGTGCGCCGGCGAGTGCTGCTGAGGCGAGCGCGCGCAGCATCAGGAGGTTCCCGCGGGATGGATCAGCGTGATGACCGCCATCCAGATTCCGAGCGCGACGACGATGCCTGAGAGCCCGAGCGCGATGACGTTGGAAAAGACGTTGTTGCGCAGGCTCTTCGGAAGAATGTTCTTATCGTTCACCATGACGAGCAAGAAGCCGAGCACGATCGGCAGTACGAAGCCGTTGAAGGCTTCCACGTTTACGGTGATCTGCACGAGCGGCAGGTGCGGAACGAGGACGATCCCCGCCGCTACGACCACGCAGGCCGCATACAACCCATAGAAGCGCTTGGCCTTGAAGCAGGAATGGTTGAGCGAGCACGGCCAGTCGAAGGCCTCGCCGAACGCCCACGCCGTCGCGAGCGAGACGACGAAGGCGCCGAGGAGCGACGCGCCGACGAGGGCGATGCCGAACGCGATCTCGGCCATGGGCCCGATCAGAGGGACGAGCGAAAGTGCGGCGTGCGCTGCGTCGGAGACCGGAACGTGTTCGACGTAGAGCGTCGCGCCGGTCGTCACGATAATCGCGCACATGATAATCTGCGTGGCGATCGCACCGATCGCCGTATCGATGCGCGCGAATCGCAGGTCGGGCAAGCCCAGGCCCTTGTCGACCGTCGCGCTTTGCTGGTAGAAGATCATCCACGGCATGATTACGGCACCGATGTTCGAGGCGATCAGCAGGAGATAGGCGTTGTTCCCTAGCGGCTGCGACCCGAAGATGCCCTGTTGGACGACCGTGTGCCACCCGGGGTGGGCGGCAAATGCCGCCGGTATGAAGAGCAGTTCCAGCAGGCAGAGGGCGAGCGCTATGTATTCGGCGCGCTTGTACGTGCCGCTGGTGATGACGCCGATCAGTAGGAGCGCCGCAGCGCCGACCAGCAGGTCGGGATTGATGCCGAAGATGGCGGCGGCCCCGGCGATACCCGCGAACTCGGTCACGAGCGCCGCGACGTTGGTCGCAAGCATCGTGCCCAGCGAGACCCATGCCCAGCCTAGCCCGTACCGCTCGCGAATTAGTCGCGCGTGCCCCTTTCCCGTCGCGGTTCCGAGCCGAACCGTCATCTCTTGGACGATGAAGAGCGGAACGATCAACAGCAGCTGCAGGAGGACGAGCTTCATCCCGAACTGTGCCCCCGAGGTTGCGGCCGTCGTAATGCTGCCGGCCTCCGTGTCGGCAAACGCCACGATGAGACCCGGACCGACGACGGCAAGAAAGCGGAGCACGGTGCCCCAGGGACCCCGGCGCGACGATGCGGCGGATGCTAGCGACATGCAACCTCGTAAGGGCGAACTGACTTTTTTGTAAGGTTAGCCTAAAAAGCCGCTCAAGAAAAGAGCTTTATTCGCTGCTCCGCAGGGCGCCGGGCGGAACCCCGGCGTATATGATGCGAGGCATGCAGGTCGTGGTACTCGTTCTGCGCGTAGGCGCCGGAGTTTTGTTGGTTTTGGCCGGCGCCCTGAAGATCGGGCATTTCGACGATCTGGCTGCGGCCATCGCCGGCTTTCGCCTGCTGCCGGCTGTGGTGGTGGCACCGGCGGCAATCTTGCTGCCCTTCTTCGAGGTCGGCTTGGGGCTCTATCTGATGCTGGGCCTCTTCACGCGCACCGCCGCCGGCGTTGCCGCGCTCCAGTTCGCAATCTACGCCGCCGCCATCGCCTCGGCCGTGCTGCGCCACATCCCGGCGAACTGCGGCTGCTTCGGCGCGGCCGACCGCGCCCCGGCCGACTGGCCGCATGTCGGCTTCGATCTGCTCCTGGCTGCGGCGTGCGCATTCGTCGCCATCTTCGCGCCCGGCTTCTATTCGCTCGACCGCCGCATGAGGAACCCATGAACCGTCGCACGCTCGTCAATATCACGCTCGCCGTCATTGCCGTCGCGATCCTGATCGCGATCTATCTGGCCAACCACTCGAACACGGTCTCGCGCTCGGCCTCGCAGGCCCCGCTCCTCGGCACCGCCGTGGTCGGCGCTCCGGCTCCCGAGTTCGCGGTCTCGACGACGCACGGGCTCTTCGATCTTGCCAAGGCGAAGAAGCCCGTCTTTCTCGAGGTCTTCGCGACCTGGTGCCCGCACTGCCAGCGCGAGACGACGGTCATCAACGCGCTCTACGCAAAGTATGCCGGGCGCGTGGATTTCGTCGCGGTATCCGGCAGCGCGGTCGGGGGCGACGGCCGGTCGCCCGAGAGTCAGGACGACGTCCTGAATTTCGCGGACGCCTTCCACGTGCGGTATCCGATCGCATACGATGCCGGGCTGGGGGTTGCGAAGCTCTACCTGCAAGGCGGTTACCCGACGATCGTCGTCATCAACGCGAAGAAGGTCGTGACCTACATCAACAGCGGCGAGGTCTCCGAAGCGGCGCTCGCGGCGCAGCTGCGAAAAGCTATGCGGTAGACCGGCTGCGCCGCACGATCCAGTGCCCGATCGCGGCGGCGGCTAATCCGAAGAGGAAGCCGCAGGCGACGTCGATCGGCCAGTGCAGCAACGCGAGCACGCGGGCCCAGCCGACCGCAAGCGCAACCGCGAGCGCGAGCACGGCGAGTGCGCGCGAACGCGTCCAGAGGTAACCGGCGGCCAAGCCGATGGCTGCGAGATGATCCGACGGAAACGCATTGTCGGCCGCGTGCGCGACGAGCGGCACCGCATGAAAGACGACAAAGGGCCGTGGATGCGCGTAGAACGCCGCGCCGAGTTTTACGAGAGCGATCGTCAGTACGCCGGATACGGCCGCTTCGATGAGGTCTAGGCGCCACAGACGCCGGAACATGACGACGGCGGCTACGCTCGCTACCGGAATGAAGATGGCGTAGTTTGCGGTCGCGCGTACGAGATCGGCTGCAAACGGCGAGAGTTGCGTTGGGTCCGCGCTCACGTACGTCTTTAGTCGTCGGGCGGAAAGATGTAGTTCGGCGGCGGGACGACAGGCTTGCCGACTTCGAGCGTGATCTCCTGATGCGAGTACAGCGGTATCTCGCGCGGATTGCCGTCGTACGGGGCACCGTTGACGAACGCCGTCACATTTCCCGTGAAGGTTGCGACCCGGTGGTGACCGAGCGGCTCTCCCCAGATGTCGAAGAACATGCCGAGTCTAAAGGGGCCGCCGTTCGGCGCAGCCAGATGCGGCGACTCGACGTGGATGATTCCGCTGGCATCGTGCGTGTGGGTCCAGTAGAGGCATTGCGCCGCCGGGCTCGGGAATCCGATGAGTTTGGGAATCTGCATCTGCACGCCGCGGACGAAGAGGGCGAGGTGCGCGTGAATGTGGAGTTTCACGCCCTCCGTGGTCTCGCACTGGATACCGTCGATCGGCGCGCCATGGCCACCTTGCGGCGTATCGAACATCGGCAGCATCGGCTTCCCAAGGCTCTCGCCGTCGGCTAATTGGATGGGGTGTGCCGTTGCGTTGGGTCCGGGCGAGGGCGTGGCGTACGCCGCAACCAGTTGGTGCTGCTGATAGACGCGCATGATTGCGAAGATGGCGAAGATCAGGACGATGACGACGCCGAAACCCACGTAAACCGGGAACATCGGATCGCGCCGCGGCGGCGGCGCGCCCGAACCCTTCGAGTGGCGGCGACGCTCCGCGCGGGAGTTCGGAGTGCTCATGGGGTGGTTAGTTGACCGCAGCGGTTCCTAGAGCCTGCGCGGGATCGAGATGCCGGTTCGGTATCAGGTACTCGCGCACGTACTCGCGCACGGCATCGGCCAGCGGCGTGACGGGCCGCCGGTATCCGGTCGCGAGCAAGCGGTCGACGCGCGCGCAGGTGAGGTACTGGTACTTCTCACGCAGCTGCGCCGGCATCTCGACGAACTCGATGCGCTCCGGGGCGCCCATCGCTGCGAAGATTGGGCGCACGAGCTCCAGCCACGTGTGCGTTTCTCCCGAGCCGATGTTGTAGATGCCCCGGGCGTCGCTTTGCGCGAGGTGGAGCGTCATCTCGACCGCGTCGACGACGTACAGGAAATCGCGGCGCTGTTCGCCGTCGCGGTATTCCGGCCGATGGCTGCGGAAGAGCCGCACGCTGCCGGTCTCGCGGATCTGTCGGAACGCCTTGTCGACCAGGCTTCGCATCTCGCCCTTGTGCTGCTCGTTGGGGCCGAAGATGTTGAAGTACTTCAACGCCGTCGACCGCTGCGCCAGACCCGCCCGCGCGGCGTAGAGATCGAAGCGGTGCTTGGAATATGCGTACATGTTCAGCGGCCGCAGAGCCTCCAGATCGCACTCGTCGGAGAGGTTCTCCTCGAGCGCGCCGTACGTCGCCGCCGACGATGCGTAGAGAAAGCGCAGCTCGCGCTGCGCCGCCCAATGCGCGAGGTTCTTCGTGTACGCGTAGTTGTTCCGCATGAGGAAGGCCGCGTCGCATTCGGTGGTCGAGGAGCAGGCGCCGAGATGGAAGAGCGTTCCAACCTCTCCGAAATGTTCGGGGCGCTCGAGCAGGCGGCGCTCGAAGTCGTCGGCATCCACGTAGTCGCGATAGCGCAACGGTACGAGGTTGCACCACTTCTCGGTTGCATCGAGCCGGTCGACGATGAGAATGTCGTCCAGCCCGCGCCGGTTGAGTGCCCATATAAGGGCACTCCCAATGAGTCCTGCGCCGCCGGTGACGACGAGTTGTCCGCGAGAGAGATCGTGCATTAACGCCGATGGTTTCCATCCGAGGCGCCGGAGCTCATTCCCGGCGCCTCGGATGGACGATTTAGAACGGCGCCGTCACCTGGAAGAGGATCTGCCGCCCGGTGGCGACCTGCGTGGTGTTGAAGCCGTTGGCGATCTTGATGACGTACTGGTGGTTGAGCAGGTTCTGGATCTGTAGATCGAAGCCGAGCGAGTTCCGCCCGCCCGCGCCTTGGCCGGCGCGCTTCCCGAGCGAGACGTCGAGGGTCAGGTGCGTGGGCAGGCGCGCCGGACCGTTTTGGAACTGGACCGGGAAGCCGGTACCGTAGACGGCCTGCAGCGTCGTGAAGAGACTCCGGTCGAGGCCGAAGCGATGCGTATACGCCCCGTTGGCCGCGACGGTCTCGTCGTGGTCCTCCGGCTGGAAGTCGGCTGGGGTGATGGGTCCCGGCGGATTCGGGTTTGGCCCGAAGAGGAAGGTCGAGCCCGATATGCCGGCGGCTTCCGAATGCGAGATCGTACCGGAGAGGAACCACGAGTCGCCGTCGGCGAGTTCGTCCTGCAGCCGCAGATCGAGTCCTTCGTCGCGACCGATCGCATTATTATAGACGGCGAAGAGCGGCGTGTTGAGGAACTGCGTCGTGTCCAGCACGTTGACGGCCGTGCGTTCGAACAGGTTCGCGTAGCCTTTGAGTCGCCCGCCGAACGTGTGCGCCAGACCCATCTCGAAGTACGCGTCTCGCTCGGGCTTGAGGTTGTAGACGGGCACGGCCGGGCAGCCGTTCAGGGCCACGCAGGCCTGGCGCACGTCCTCGAGCTGCGGCGCTGCATAGAGCCGCCCGTAGTAGACGTGCACGACGTTCTTGGCATCGGGAGCGATGTTGACGCCGATGCGGGGGCTCAGTTGGCTGCCGCCGGTAAACCCGGTCGAACGATCGTAACGCAGCCCGTAGTTCACCGTTACGTAGCGCGAAGGCGACCATTTGTCTTGCGCGTACGCGCCGAGTTGGAAGCCCGGATGGCTGACGGCGGTGAAGACGTTGGGCTGACCGAGTTGTGCGAACTCTTGATGCGATCCGAACGTCTCGCGGCTCAGGTCGAGACCTACCTTGAACGCGTGATGTGCCGTCGCTCGGAAGTCCGAGACGTTCAGCCCGGCATATGCGGCATGCAGGTCTTGCCGCAAGCCGATCAGGTTGGTAGGAACGCCGGTGATGGGGTCGGGCTGCACCGCGCGCACGTCTTTGGCGAGATCGCCGAGGTAGCGGACCCGCGTATAACGATACCAGGGTATCACTTGAAAGAGCCCGTCGCCGTCCTTCGAGATAGACGTGAAGTTGAGATTCGCAAAGCGGTCGTTCTCGATCTGCACGTCGCTGGTTCCGGGCACGGCGTACTGCGGGTCGGTCGGATCGTTTGGATTGGTGTTGATCGGGATTTGAAATTGCGAGAGTTGGTTCGAAAGATCGAACGCGAGCGACTGGCGCTCGTCGAAGGTGGTGACGCTGCGTAAGAACTGATCGGATTGCGAGCTCGCATCGTTATGCGGAGCGAAGGTCGGCGTATCCAGTCCGCGCAGCGTCCGCTGCGCGTTGGCGTTGAAGAAAACGTCGGTCTTCCCGAATCGCGAGCGCGCGCTCAGACTCGCGAGCGATTGCCCGTAGTTGCCGATGCCGCCCGAGAGACTTCCCGAGAAGGCTCGCTTGAGGGCATTCGCCCGGTTGGTGACGATGTTGATGAGCGCGCCCATGCGGCTGCCGCCGTATTCGGCCGGAAACGCTCCCGTGATGATCTCCACCGAATCGACGTTTCTCGGGTCGATCAGTTGCGCGAAGTTGGAACTTGTCGCGAGCGGTATCGGCGCGCCGTCGATCTCGTAGGCGATACCGTGGAAGCCGTTCGCGACCGGTTCGTTGTAGGAGAACGGGACGATCCCCGGGACCGTCTCGATGACTTGGTCGAGATTACCGTTGGTCGGGAGAGCGGCGAGTTCTTGGTGGCCGATCGTATTGACGGAGACCGGCGTCCCGGAGGCACCCGCGCTTGCAGATACCGAGGTCCGTGCGATGAAGCGTAGCGCTCCGAGCAGGAGGTCGATCGAGAGTACGGAGTCGCTGGCAACGTCGATCTGCCGCGCGGCATCCGGGACGCCGCGTTCGTGGGCTACGATCGTGTAATGCCCGAACGGAACGCGTGGAAAGACGAAGTTGCCGGAGGCATCGGTTGTGGTGCGTAGTAGCGTGCCGTCGCCTTTGACGACGACCTGGATGCCGGCGCGCGGAGCGCCGTTGAGGAGGACGTTGCCGCGTACCAAGCCTGCCGTCGTGGCGAGCGCAGGCGCGGTGGCAGCAACGCATAGCACGACCGCGCATGCGGCCGCAAGTGGATTGCGCATGAAGAGCCTTCCTAAAGAGTTATTGGAAGCTAGAGGATCGCCGGAAAACCGAACGGTGGCCGGGGCGGCGGGCGAGAGAAGAGGTAGCAGCGCTCGCCGGCCGGGCGCACGCGAACGGTGCGAGCCGCGCGCCGAAGCAGCGCGAGCGGGGTGCGCCGGGCTGACGGCGGAGCGAAAAGCGTTAAGGCGACCGTGGCCAGCGCGCGTACGAACCAGTGTGACGCCGCGACTATTGCAAGACTGAAGGCCGCCAGGGCCGATGCAGCGAGCACGCCCGGGATCGCATGGGAGGCTTCGAGCGATTCGATACCGGCGAACCACAGCGCCGACGCGGCGAAGAGTCCAGCCGCCGAGGGGATAGTTGGGCGCAGGCACGCCGAGAGAACCGACCCCGCGGCGACGCTTCGGGCGCAGCGAAGCGCGGCAAACGCTAGCGAAGCGAGCGCCGCGGCTGCCGCGACGAACGTGGCGGTGAGGAGCGATCCGTGCCGAGTGCCGCCTATGACGTGCTCGTTGCCGAAGACCGCGACGTGCGCGAGCACCGCCGCCGGTAGCCCCAGCAGCAACCCTAGGCCGATGCGCCGGGTACCTCGAGGCTGCGGCGAGACAGGCGTGGCGCCCATCAGCGATCGCCTGGCCTGCCGGCGCGTGCCCAGGGGCTTCTTCACAGAATCTTTTCGTTTTGGAGCCGCGCCGCAGGAACCTGCCGGCCAGCCTTCTGGGCCCCCGCTTGGCGCGGCGGGGAATGTCGTGAAGGTGCAAGGGGTGGCAGGGTACCCGCGTCTAATAGACGGGGCCCCACCCCTACCCCGCCGGGCGCTGCCATGCCTTCGGCGCGGGCGTGGTGCAGTAAAGGATGCGTCGTGGATATCATGAGCACGCGGCTACCCGTCGAAAACACCGATACCGTTAGTCTGGTCTGTGCGTTGCTGGTCCGTTTCCCGGAGATCGCCTCGATGCGTTCGATGCCTGGCGCCGGCACGGTGCGCTTCTCGTTTGCGGTCTCGCAGCGCATCGATCGGAGCGCGCAGCGAGCGACCGCCGACGCGATCGAAGCCCACGTTGGCGGGTTCGGGTTTCTGGGCGGCGAGGAGCCGGTGCGAGTCGAGATCGAGTGCGAGTCCGATCGTGCCATGACCTTCATCCACATCACCCGGGATATCGCGACCTTCAGCAAAGACGAGCTCGTGATGCTGGTGGGGCTGCTCTCCGACCGCTTCGGGCAAGCGCTCGTGCGCAACGCGGTGCCCGACGAGCATCCCGATGAGGACCCCGTCGCGCAGGAGGAGCTCGCGGAGCATGCGATCGACGCGTTGCGGGATCCGGCCCAGTCGAAGAGTTTGGTAGGTTTCCGCGAAGAGAAGCACGTGCTGGTGTACTTCCTCAAATCGCAGAAGAAAGCAAAGGCTTCGGGCCGCCGTTAGTACGCTCACTATTCTCGCGATCGGGGACGTCGTCGGTTCTCCGGGCCGCGACACGCTCAAGCGCTGCCTTCCCCTTGCTCGCGAACAGTACGGTGTCGATCTATGCATCGCCAATGGTGAGAACGCCGCAGGGGGCTTCGGCTTGACCGCGCAGACGGCCGACGAGATGTTCGCAACGGGCGTCGATTTCATCACGAGCGGCAACCACATCTTCGACAAGCGTGAGTTCAAGGCGTATTTGGAGACGGCCGACCGCGTCATCCGCCCGGTCAACTACCCGCCGGGCGTTCCCGGCCGAGGTCAGGCGGAGGTTGCGGTCGCCGGCGTGACCGTCGGCATCCTCAACGTAATGGGGCGCACGTTCATGCCGCCCGTCGACGATCCGTTTCGATCCGTGGATGCGGCGCTCGCGCAGTTTGACGGCCGAACGAAGATCGTCGTCGTCGACGTCCACGCCGAAGCGACCAGCGAAAAGGTTGCGCTCGGGCTCTACCTCGACGGCCGCGTCTCGGCAGTCTACGGCACGCACACGCACGTTCAAACCGCCGACGACTATATTCTGGCGGGCGGGACCGCCTATCTCAGCGACGTCGGCATGACGGGCCCCAGCGACGGCGTGATCGGCATGGAGGCCGGCCCGGTGCTCGAGCGTTTTGCGACCGGGTTCTCCGAACGCTTCGCGGTGCAGAAGGCCGGGACCAAACAGTTTTGCGCGGCGGTCGTACGTATCGACGTCGAATCCGGCCGGGCGACGGAGATCAAGCGTATCTTCCAGCGAGGCATTGCGTGATCGTCGACTTCCACTCGCATACCCGCGTTAGCGACGGGAGCCTCGCACCGCAAGCGCTCTCGGATTTCATGCGCAAACGCGGCGTGCGGATCTTCTCGGTGACCGACCACGATACGCTCGCAGCCTACGGGCAGTTCGAAGCACCGGGTGGTTCGACGGTCGTCACCGGCATCGAGATCAACACCTCCTACCACGGAAACGAGGTCCATCTTCTGGGTTATCGCCTTCCGTTGGATGGCGGGCCGCTCGAAGCGGTACTCGAACGAAATCGCGCGGCGCGCCGCACGCGCATCGGCCGGACGGTCGAGCAGTTGCAAGCGGCCGGCTATCCGATCGCGATGAGCGACGTTGAAGCCGAGGCCGAGGGTGGAGAATCGCTGGGTCGCCCGCACGTCGGCAAGGCGCTCATCCGCCGCGGGATGGTGCGCGATATCGAAACCGCGTTTCGCCTCTTGCTGCGCCGCGGCACGCCCGGCTACGTTCCTTCCAGCCACATCACTCCGCACGCGGCGATCAAGGCGATCCAAGCCGCCGGCGGTGTCGCCGTACTCGCCCATCCGGGACGGCTGCACGACTACGACATCATCGACGAACTTGCCGAGCACGGATTGGACGGCCTCGAGGTATTCTACCCCACGCACGAGCCCGGTCAGGTGCAGCATTTTCGCGATAAGGCCGCGCGCTTGGGGTTGCTGATGAGCGGTGGATCGGATTTTCACGACATCCGCTACCATACGCACGGAGTCGGGATGGAGATCGAAGAGGCCGACATACGGCCGTTCTTGGATCGCGTCGCCGAGTAGGCCGGTTATTGCGGCTCCCGAACGCTCAGGCGCACCTGGGCAAGCAGCGCCGAAGCCTCGCGTTCCAGCCCGGCGAGCGCTTCGGCTTGGCTCGCGACCGCGGCGGCGTCGCGCATGAACCGATGATTGATGCGCACGTTGTAGCCGGCTGCGAGCAATGCGGCGTGCGCGAACTCGGCGGCGCAGGCGATGTCGCTGGAGAGCGCGCGGTTACGGATACGAAGCAGGTCGCCGGCCAGCCGCAGAACGGCGAGCGCCTGACCGGCTGTCACCAGCGGCTCGGCCGCCGCATCGTGCAGGGCTCGCTCGAGCTCGGCGCTCCGCACGGCTCGTTCGGATTCGGTCCGTTTGGGAAGCGCGGTCGCGGCGATGACCCGCCCGAACGCGGCTTCGTCCAGCGCGCGCTGGCGCCCGAGATCGGCACGAAGCCCGTCGGCTTGCTCGGCGGTCGCCCGGGCGAGGGCGTGGAACGGGAGGTATCGGGGGTTCTTCGAGCAGATGCGGGCGACCATGGCGACCAGCGCTGCGGCGCCTTGGGCAACCAGCGTCGCCGCGCTTCCGCCACCCGGAGCCGGCTGCTCCGAGGCGAGAGCGGTCAAATAGCCGTCGAGAGTCTCCACGCCGACGATCATTAGCGAGCGGGGGCGCGAACTCTTGTAGACGAATAGACGGCGGTTCCCCCTACGACCGAGAGGAAAGATACCTTGCCAGTACTCGAACGGACCGACGCGCTGCGCGGCGACGTCAAAGATCGCTCGTTGGCCGAGAAGGGCCACTCGCGCATCGCATGGGCGGCCGCCTACATGCCCGTGCTCGGCCAGATCCGAGAGCGCTTTGCGCGTGAGAAGCCGCTGGCCGGCGTTCGAATCGGCGCGTGCCTGCACGTGACCACCGAGACCGCGAACTTGATGCTCGCCTTGCAGGCGGGCGGAGCCGAGATCGCCCTCTGCGCGAGCAATCCGCTCTCGACGCAGGACGACGTCGCGGCGGCCCTCTGCGAATACGACATTCCGACGTACGCGATCAAAGCCGAAGACGAGAAGACGTATTACCGTCACATCGAGTCGGTCATCGCGACCAAACCGCATATGTCCATGGACGATGGCTGCGATCTCGTAACGACGATCTACACAAAGCACAACCACCTGCTGGCCGATATGATCGGCGGCTGCGAAGAGACGACTACGGGCGTCATCCGCTTGAAAGCGATGCAGAAGGACGGCGTGCTGCCGTATCCGGTCGTCGCGGTGAACAACGCGCTGACCAAGCACATGTTCGACAACCGCTACGGCACCGGCCAGTCGACCCTCGACGGGATCATCCGGGCGACCAACGTGCTGCTGGCAGGGCACACGGTTGTGGTGGTCGGGTATGGGTGGTGCGGGCGCGGCGTGGCGTCGCGAGCGGCCGGCATGGGCGCGCACGTCGTGGTAACCGAAGTCGATCCACGCAAGGCGATCGAAGCGGTCATGGACGGCTACCGCGTGATGCCGATGAACGATGCGGCGAAGATCGGCGACGTCTTCGTGACGGTTACCGGCAACTACCACGTGATACGGGAAGAGCATTTTCGCCTGATGAAGGACGGCGCGCTGGTCTGCAACTCCGGTCACTTCAACGACGAGTTGGATTTGGACGCGATCGAGCGCTTGAGCGACGGACGGAAGACCGAACCGCGAGCTTTCGTCGAACAGTACGAGATGCACGACGGCCGCAAGATCTGCATTCTCGCGCAAGGCCGCCTGATCAATCTGGCGGCGGGCGAGGGGCATCCGGCGGCCGTGATGGATATGTCGTTTGCCAATCAGGGCATGTCCGCGGCGTATCTGGCGAAGAACCATCGGAGCCTGGAGAAGAAGGTGTACGACGTGCCCATCGAGATCGACGAGGAGGTCGCGCAACTAAAGCTCGCCTCGATGGGCGTCGACATCGACGTTTTGAGCGCCGAACAGGTTAAATACATGGCTTCGTGGAGCGAGGGCACATAAGGTGGCGTATCGTCGTTTGTTTACCAGCGAGTCGGTGACCGAGGGACATCCCGACAAACTCGCCGACCAGATCTCCGACGCCGTCCTCGACGCGATTCTCAAGGACGATCCGTACGGCCGCGTTGCCGTGGAGACGTTCGCCATCACCGGCCAGATTCACATCGCCGGCGAGGTGACGACCACGACCTACATCGACATTCCAAAGATCGTCCGCGAGACGATCGAGGATGTCGGCTATACGAAATCCGCGGTCGGCTTCGATGCCGAAACGTGCGGCGTCAGCGTCTCGATCGACGAGCAGTCGCCCGATATTGCGATGGGCGTCGACAGATCGCTCGAGGCGAAAGCCGGCGAGCATCCGGACGACGGCTTCGACAAGATCGGCGCCGGCGATCAAGGGATGATGTTCGGCTACGCATGCCGCGATACCGCCGAGCTCATGCCGTTGCCGATCGTGCTGGCCCACAACCTCACGCGCCAGCTCGCCGCCGTGCGCAAGAACGGCGACATTCCGTACCTGCGCCCGGATGGCAAGAGTCAGGTGACCGTGCAGTACGAAGGCGACAAACCGGTGCGCGTCGACGCCGTCGTCATATCGACGCAGCACGACCCGGACGTTCCGCTCGAGATGCTTCGTAACGAAGTTACGGAGAAGGTTATCAACCACGTGATCCCCGCCTCCATGCGCGACGAGCACACGCGCGTGTACGTGAATCCGACGGGCCGGTTCGTCATCGGCGGGCCCAAGGGCGACGCCGGGCTCACCGGGCGCAAGATCATCGCCGACACCTACGGCGGCATGGCTCGCCACGGCGGCGGCGCGTTCTCGGGTAAGGACCCGACCAAGGTCGATCGCTCGGCGGCCTACGCCGCACGGCACGTTGCGAAGAACGTCGTCGCGGCCGGGCTAGCGGACCGCTGCGAAGTGCAGATCGCTTACGCGATCGGCGTGGCGCATCCGATGAGCGTGCTGGTCGAGACGTTCGGGACCGCGAGCCTACCCGAGGAGAAGATCGCCGAGATCGTCATGGCGAACTTCGACCTGCGCCCGGCGGCGATCATTCAGAATCTGGATCTGCGCCGGCCAATATACCGGCAGGTTGCTTCGTACGGGCACTTCGGCCGGCCGGAACTCGACCTGCCGTGGGAGCGCTTGAACAAAGTCGAAGCTCTGCGCAAGGCGGCGGGAGCCGCCGCGGAGGCACTCAAGGTCCCCGACTTCAGCAAGCCCTAGTCTTCCTCGCCTAACGATACGAACGAGCCTTGCCGCACGCGAGGCTCGTTCTACGTTACAGGGAGCTCGGACGAGCTCCGATCGAAGACCGCGGCGGGTAAGCGGGTAAGAACCTCAAGACCGTAAGGAGGATGGATGAAGACTCGAAGTAGGCTCACGGCAATCGCGCTGACCGCGGCGCTCGCCGTTTCGGTGATCGCGCAAGCGCCGCTGGCGGCGGGCGCGCAGACCGCGACCGCGTCACCGGCATCGACCGGCCCGGCCTCGACGATGACGCTCGCTCAAGGCGACACGATCCGCGGCTATATGGAGAACTCGCTGGACAGCGGCACGGCGTACGTCGGAGAGACGTTCACCATGCAAGTCGTCCCGCCGTACCCCGAAGGCGACCAGGATCTCACCAATGCAACGATCTCCGGTCAGGTCATCAAGGTCGTGCGTGCGGCTCAGGGAACCAATCCGGAACTCCATCTCGCCTTCACGACGCTCACGCTGCAGGACGGTACCTCCTATCCGCTCGACGCGCAGATGACCGCGGCGCAGGAGAAGCAGGACTCGAAGAACGGCGGGCACGTCGCCATGACCACGGTGGGCGGCATGGTCATCGGAAACGTGATCGGTAAGACGATCTTCCACAGCGGTCTCGGCGGCCTGCTCGGTGCGGCCGGTGGCTTCTTGGCAGGGTTCAACCAAAAATCGAACGTGCGGCTCGGCAGGGGCGCGCAGGTGTCGCTGACGCTGGTTCGACCGCTCGTCGTGCGCCGTCAGGCCACGCAGCCCTCGTAGTTCGAACGCGGCTCTTCGTGCCCGCGCAACCTGTTAAGGATGCGCGGGCACGAGCCTACGCGAATACCCGTTCCTATGTCGCAGCAACGAGCCACCGATGCGCTAGCCAACGAGCGCACCTTTCTCGCCTACATCCGGACGGCGTTGGCGTTCGTGGCCTTCGGCTTCGTTATCGCGCGTTTCTCGCTGTTCGTTCGCGAAGTGTCGCAGGTTGCGCACATTCACCTCAAACACGGCGAGACGTCTTTCGCTTTCGGGGCGGCGATGGCGTTGGCCGGCGTCGTGCTCGCGCTCTTCGGTGCCTCGCGATATGTGAGTGCGAATCGAGCTCTCTGCGAGGGGCGAACCGAGAGCTTGGCACCGGCGCTCGCCTACGTGATAGGCGCCGCCACGGCCGTCTGCGGCATCATCGTCGGCATCACGATCCTCAGCTATCGGTAGAGATTCTCGGCCAGGCGGCCACAGGGCGCAGCAGAGGAGGCCTGGCTGGGATAGCCAATAATGGCGGGTCGCTACAGACCGTTCCGGATTAGCTCAGTTGGTAGAGCAGCTGACTGTTAATCAGCGGGTCGCTGGTTCGAGTCCAGCATCCGGAGCCATC
>JAJYFL010000021.1 GCA_021790935.1 bacterium | reverse complement strand
TTGACAGGCCGCCCGTTCGTGGAGTACGAATAGGCGGTCTGCCGACGCCGCGGCGCCATCGTCTATCGGTTAGGACAGCGCCCTTTCAAGGCGCAGAGACGGGTTCGATTCCCGTTGGCGCTACCACGACGCACACTAATTACCTGCCGAGTATGACGTCGATCCCCGCAAGGACAAGTTTAAGCTTCGCCGCAGGGAGCCGGCCGACGCGTTCAGTGAGCGTGCCTTTGTCGATAGTAACGATCGCCGAAACGTTGGCCACCGAGTCCTTGGGCAGCCCGGTGTGCATCTTCCCGAGACGGACGTTCCCCGGCGCCTCCGCCCATTTGAGATTGCTCGTCAGGGGAACGCAGACGACGGTGGCAATGCGGCTTCGGTTGATGGCATCTCCCTGGACGACGACAACGGGTCTGCGGAAGCCTGGTCCCGAGCCTCGGGGAGACGGAAGATCGGCCCACCAGACTTCGCTTTGTGCGATTACCAATCGCTGCGCTCGAGGACATCGCTTGCCGCGGCACTGACGAACGAGTCGTAATCCCCTCCGATTTTCTCGACGGCCGCATTCATTGCATTGGTAACTTCGTCGCCTTCGTGGCGCGCGAGATACTCGCCCAGCGCATCGCTGAAAAGCCGGCTACGGGAGCGCTTCGTTCGCCCAGCGAGCCGTTCAACCCGATCGTAGACGTCGTCTGGTATGGATACCGCGGTTTTCATACCGAAAGTATAACCGGAAAGATCCTCGCGAGGCAACCCCCGCCTACACGCGTCCCCCGGCTATTTGGCCGGCATCTCGGGTGGCAGGTTCGATTCCCGTTGGCGCTACCAAGAAACGCTCGATTTTGCGGGCGTTTCATACGCGATTAAGCAAGTCGTAAACCCTACAAGAAGGGATCGACGGCATATCCGCGTTCCGGCCCCGTAGCAGACCTGCGATCTCGCCGGCGTTCCCAGGCGCCGCGGCATCTTTCGCAGCCCGTCGAGGTCGTTGCGGATGGCGCCCAGCGAGCGAAGCACCGCTATGCCGCAGCCGGCGACCGCTGCGACAGCCTACATTTGATGGCGCTCTGATAAGTCGCCGAGTCCATCTTGTAAAGCGTCGCTTGACAGTATATACTGACTGAGATGGGGCGGTTTGGGAGCGACGAGGCTCGCCTGATTTGGGAGGGACGCTCAAGCAAGGCTACTCGGCGAACTGTTCCACCAAAGCTGCACCGGAAGGCCGCCAGCCTGATGGACCGGGTTATTAACTCTTCCACGCTGAGGGACTGCTCCAACTACCCACCCGGATGGCACTTCAAGGAACTGCATGGCAAGCTGCGTGGTACATATCAAATCCGAATCGATGGCCAATACCGTATCCGGTTTCGTTGGAACCCACGTTGCGGCGCGGTTGGCGTTACTGTCGGAGAGTTTCATGGAGAGGATGACTGATGCCTAGAGAGGTCATGGTTCCAACGTATCGGCGGCCGAGTACGCCTGGGGAGTTCATTCGCGACTATCTCGACGACGCAGAACTTAATCTCACGCAAGGAACGTTAGCAAGTCGGCTGGGTGTCAGCCGTGCGAATCTTAATGCCATCGTCAACGGCAAACGTGCCGTCACGCCGGGTATGGCAATGCGGCTTGAACGTGTGCTTGGCGTGAGCATGCAGACGTGGCTCAATCTCCAAGCAGCCGTTGACGTCTACGATGCCCGGCATTCGCCGGAAGCCAAAGCCATCGCGAGACTCAAGCCACTCCGCAGACCTGCTGCATAATACGTTTACCGCTAGGAGCCTGTCGGAGTTGAGCCGTTTTCGGATTTGGCGCCGAATTTTGTTCGGAGACGAGGCGTGAAGAAGGAGCGAAGCCGTAGCTTCGTGACTGATGAGCAACGAAGTATTCGGGCAAAAGGCGGCCCAAAGACGGAAACGTGCTTAACTCCGACAGGCTCCTAGGCTTGGCGCAGGGCGGACTTCCGTCTGGAAGATCTGTCGCGCCGCCTTCCGGCTCCAAAGGCTAGCGAGATAAGCAGTCATGGCTGATGGGACCCCATCGCCGACTTGATCCGGGTGGCGTTACCCTGATGACGGCCAGGCGGGAACGCGGAAGGTCGCCGGACAGGTATTCTGATTCGTAAGCGCGTCCATCAGCGAGACCGCTTGCGGGAATGCACCGATCTCGCTAGTTCTTATCGTAATCCAAAACTGCGTGAGGACGATTTTCCCTGCGGCAGTCCGGCCACACTGCAATTGCAGCGACGTTCCGTGGTTGGTGGAGAAGGCCGACTTGAAGCGAGCGATTACGGCATCGTGCCGAACGTCGCGCCCCGCCTGCTGCATCAGGTACTTCCCGAATGCGCTTTCGACTACGGCGTGGCGCATCGCGAGTTCGGTTGAAAAGAACGTGGTCGGATCGAACTTGAAGCATTGAACGTGCTTGTCGTATTCGTGGAGGAGCAGACTGTGCTCGAAGTGCGGCATTACGGCGTCTAACTGTCGCAGAAGGGCCGCTCCGATCGGTGGCGCGGCATCGCTGTGGTGGTAGTAGTCGCACCCCTTCGACCACCATTCGCGATCCACCACGCCGGCTTCGATCAGTTGCCGCGGTCGAGACGCCCACAAGCCGTGCAAGCCGATCAACGGTCTCTTTGGCTGGCTGGGGAGGCACCCCTCATACGTCGCGCAGATGCCCGGCTGCCACGTCAGTGCAAACGTGTAGTGACCGAAATCCCCGTGGACGGCCGGTTTTAGCTGGGCGGCCGCAATTGGGGACGCCAGCAACATCGCCAACAAAGCGAAGACCGATCCTCGCGCAAGCTTGTTCACACTCTGCTGGGAGACCGTCCCCCATAGTTGAAAGGCTCGTTTCATGTATGAGTACGCTCCTGACGTGTACGGGGAAGTTACGATGCGAGTCGAGGCGCGCTTGGATTCGCTTCTGACGCTCGGCCTCGCCGCGCTCGCACATGTACGCGATATTGTTCTCGGCGTTCCCGATACTGCCTGGATGTGGGAGGAGCTCGGGCTCACCGACCTGCGTTAAACCCTGCGGCGCCGATGCTCCCCGCCGTTGATTCGCCATGCTTACCTTGCTATACGGACAAGCGCATTCGATTCCCGCGGCGCCTGAGCGCACAAAAAGGGGAAGGAGGGTTTTAGGCGATTCCTTGACACTTTAGAGAACCATGCAACAGCGACGGCCATCCTATGCCCTTTGGGCCATCCTCGGCATCATCGTTATCGTCGTGCTCTGGGTCTTCGGCACCTATAACTCGCTCGTCTCGCTCGATCAGCGCGTGCAGGCACAGTGGGCCCAAGTGCAGACCGTCTATCAGCGGCGCGCCGACCTCATACCGAATCTCGTCGCAACGGTGCGCGGCGCCGCGAACTTCGAGAAATCTACCTATGTCGCCGTCGCGAAAGCTCGCGCGAGCGTGGGCCAGATCTCGCCCCAAGTCGTGCAGAGCGCGCTCTCCAACCCCCAGGCGTTCGCGCAGTACCAGCACGCTCAAGGCGCGCTCGGCATGGCGCTCACGCACCTCCTGGCGGTCAGCGAGAGATACCCGAAGTTGCGCGCGAGTCAGAACTTCCTGACGCTGCAAGCGCAGTTGGAAGGGACCGAGAACCGCATCGCAGTCGAGCGCCGGCGCTATAACGACGTGGCGCGCGCCTTCAACACGCGCCGCAGCACCGCGCCGACGGTCTTCATCGTCGGGCTCTTCGGCTCGCGCTTCGCGAAGAAGCCATACTTTGAGGCAACGTCCGCAGCGCAGAATGCGCCGCAAGTAACCTTCCCGTGAACCGTTTGACGAACGCGCGCATCGAGCGCGCGATTCGCCGGGCCGAGGAGGGGACCAGCGGTCACATCGTGGTTCGCATCGTGCCGGATAAAGAGGTCGATGCGTTCGCGCGGGCGCGCGAAGAGTTCGAGCGCGCGGGCTTGCACGGGGCGAGCGAGCGTAATGTGGCGATGGTGCTCGTCGCTCCGGTCGCCCACAAGTACGCGGTTCTCGGCGATCGCGAACTGCACGCGCGGGTCGGCGATGCGTTCTGGCGCGATCTGGCCTCCGAGATGCAGCCCTACTTCGCGAAGAAAAAACTTGAAGTCGGGATCGTTTACGCCGTCGATCGCATCGGTCGCGAGCTGAAGACGCACTTCCCCGCAAAGGTATGAAACAGATGCGATGGGCGATCTTCACCCTGGGCGTGGCGCTGCTTGCGCCGCTTGCGTGCGCTGCGAGCGAATCGATCCCACCGACGCCGACGCAGTTCGTCACCGATACGCAAGGCGTGCTCTCCACGCAGACGCGCCACAGCGTCGACGCGGAACTGCTAGCGTACGAGCGCGCGACCGGGCATCAAATCATCGTCTACATCGGCAGCACGACCGGCGGCACGCCGTTCGAGCAGTGGACCGTCGACGCCGCAGAGCGCTGGGGGATCGGCCGCAAACACCACGACGACGGCGCGGTGCTCTTTATTATGATGCGGGATCACAAGATCCGCATCGAAGTCGGCTACGGCTTAGAGCCCTATCTCACCGACGCACAGTCGTTTTGGATCGTCGAGAACGTCATCACACCGGAGATGCGTGCCGGTAACGTCGATGCCGCCGTGCAGGATGGCGTCGACCACATCCTGACGACGATCACGCCGTCGTACGCTTCGAAGATCGGCCATGCGATCTCGGTGCCGGCATCGAATGCCGGAGAGAGTCTCGGTGGCGGCGGGCTCGGCGGCGGGATCCTCTCCCTCCTCGTCTTCTTCGGCTTCTTTTTGATCGTGATCGTCATGCTCGTCGTTGGCAGCGTGCGATACTTCCTCACGCTTGTTACCAAAGGCCCCGCAGCAGCCGCAAAGGCCTGGCACGATACCTGGGTCTCCTCCGGCACGTCGCACGGCAGCCTCTTCGGGACTGCGTTGCTGATGGGCGGCTTAGGCGGGGGCTTCGGTGGTGGCGGCTTCGGCGGCGGCGGTTTCGGTGGCGGCTTCTCGGCCGGCGGCGGCGGCTTCGGCGGCGGCGGCGCCTCCGGCGGCTGGTAGCGCGGAGGGCGCAACCATGCCGATTACGACGATCGATCCACGATCGGCCCTCGTGGTCATCGATATCCAGAAGGGCATCCTGGCGCAGCCAACCGTTCACGACTCGCGGATCGTCATCGACAATGTGGCGACACTAGCGAAGACCTTTCGCGAGAAGCGGTTACCCGTCGTGCTCGTGCGCGTGGGCTGGTCTGCAGATTTCGGCGATACGCTCAAAGCGCGCGTCGAATCGCCACGGCCTACAGGTGCCGTAGCCGCCGACTTCATGGAGTATGTCGACGCGCTGGACGTCGATCCGGCCCGCGACATCCTCATATTTAAACGTCAGTGGGGCGCATTTTACGGCACGGATCTGGACCTGCAGCTCCGCCGCCGCGGCGTTACGAATATCGTGCTCTGCGGAATTTCGACGAGCATCGGCGTCGAGTCTACGGCTCGCGACGCGTACGAGCGCGGGTACAATCTCACGTTTGCAGCAGATGCGATGACCGACCGAAGCATGGAGGCTCACGACCGCGCGTTGCAGATCATCTTTCCGCGCATCGGCGAGATAGGTACTACTGCGGATATCCTCGCGAAGCTGCCCGCCTGAGGGCAACCGCACCGTTAGCTCGAATGGTGCTCGGTCATAGTTTCGATCCTCGGAAGATCGGCATTTTGAGTAACAGCAGGAGAACGGTGCAAAGCATTAGGATGCCGGTTACGCCGAGCACGAGTTGTGCCGGCAGCGGCGCCGATAGCACGCCGCGTAGAGCGATAAATGCGGCCGCGCCGATCGCCAGCGTAATCGAGCCGATCAACCACGTAGAGGGCAACCGCGCGAAGATCGCGTCGCGTTCGCGCATCGCTAAGAGGGAGAGTTGCCCCATTACCGCGATCGCGTAGAACGTAACCGTCTGAAGTTGTGAGGTATCGAGCTCGGCATAACGCGCCGAGTACCACACGATGCCGAGCACGGCCCCCGCAGTAATCGTGGCGACGAGTATCGCCGCGCGCACGACGCGGCCGACGCGCCACGTGTCGAACCCGTGTGAAGATCCAACGTTGTCCGTCGCAATCGAAAGCGTTACGAAGTCGTTAAAGAGGAGCAGGGCCACCATCAGCTCTGCGGTCAGCAAGAAGCGACCGGTGAGAAAAAAAACCAGTCCCAAGACGAACGTGATTTCAAAAAATTTAATGATCTTCACGATCGTATAGGTCAGCATGCGTTCGAAGATGCGGCGGCTCACTTCGATTGCGGGAACGATATTGGCTAAGCCCGGCTGCGTGAGAATCACGCTAGCGGCGGCCTTCGCGACGTCGGTTGCCGTGGAGACCGCGACGCCGATATTGGCTTGTTTGAGCGCGGGTGCATCGTTGACGCCGTCTCCGGTCATGCCGACGACTTTTCCCGCATGTTGCGCGCGGCGCAAGATCGCTAATTTATCGTCGGGAAAGATCGAGGCGAAGACGCTGCAGCCTTCGATGAGGCTGGGATCACGCGCGATATCCGCGTGGTCGCAGGCCGGCCCTTCGATGCCGACGCTTCGCGCAACGGTCTTCGCCGTCTCGATGCTGTCGCCGGTGAGCATCGCCATCCGCACGCCCAAGCCGCTAATCGCACGCACCAAATCCGCAGCATCGTCGCGCGGCGGATCTGCCAGCGCGATGAGGCCAACCGGCTCCACGGCGTTTGCGGCGCCGAAGGCAACGGCGATCACGCGGTAGCCTTCGGTTGCCAAGCGCGTCACGGCGGGTGCGACCTCCGGCGTCGGGCGGTCGCAGAGTGCTTGGATCGCCGCCGGCGCTCCCTTAGATGCCGTACCGTCGGTGCCGCGCCATTTTACGGTGGCGGCCGAACGTTTCGTGGCTGGATCGAACGGCTGAAAATCGCAGGGGGCGAGTGCCGCCGTGTCGGCCTTTCGCGCTACCGCTTCGTGAAAGACGGCGAGATCGATCGGGTCTTGCCCGGAAGGATCGGATGCGGCGGAGGCCAGGGCGAGGACGTCCTCTACGGTATACGCGCCAAAGGGCAGTACGCTCGCGACGGATATTTCGTTTTTGGTGATCGTTCCGGTCTTGTCGGTGAAGAGGATCTCCATCGAAGCTGCGTCCTCGATCGCGGAAAGGCGCGTCACCAGGACGCCGCTGTGCGCGAGCTCGAGCGAGCCCAGCGTCGTCGCGAGCGTGAACGCGGCCGGGAATGCCACCGGAACCGAAGCGAGCAAGACGATAATCGAAAACAGCGCGACGTCGACCGGCTGGAGGTGCAGGCGAATTGCCTGCACTACGACGGCCGCAATGACGGCGAGGGTCACGAGCGTCAGCACGCGTACGAGGTTCAACACCAATCGTTCGAGGTTACCGCTTGCCTTCGCGGTGCGCACGAGCTCCGCAGTCTTACCGTACGTCGTTTGCGTTCCCGTCGCCGTGACGATGCCGTCCGCTTCGCCGCGCTTGACGAGCGCGCTCGCATATGCGATGGCGTCCTTTTCGACGTCTCGCGGCAGCGATTCACCCGTAATCGTCGATTGGTCGATTTCGACGCTGCCCTTTATGACGCGAACGTCGGCTGGGACCACGTTGCCTAAAGCGAGGTGCACCACGTCGCCCGGAACGAGTTCCGCTGCCGGTACCGCTTGCCAGCTCCCATCGCGTAGGACTTGCGCTCGAACGACGATCGCCTTTCGCAGGAGCGCCACGGCATTTTGAGCTCGTCCTTCTTGGATCTGCGCCAGCGTGGCGTTGAAGAGCAGGAGGAAACCGATGGCCGATGCGTCGGCGTAGCGGCCGGTTGCCAGTGTCAGAGCGATAACGGCTTCGAGCAGCCAAGGAACCGGACCCCAGAACTTGCGTAGCCATGCAAAGAGCGGATTAACGCGCTCGAGTGGGATCTCGTTACGCCCGTAGCGCCGCCGCAACTCCTGCGCTTGCGCGTTGGTCAATCCCGCTTTTATATCCAAGAAAGTATCGAGGTTACGCGAAAAGGACGTTGCCGTCGTCGACGACGTGCACCGCCGAGCGGAGCAGGCGCTCGAACTCCTCAGCCGGAAGCGGTTTACTGATGTAATAGCCTTGCGCCTCGTCGCAGCCGAGGAAGCGCAGCAAGCGGTATTGGTCCACGGTCTCGATTCCTTCGGCGATGACCTTGAGGCCGAACCCGTGGGCGACGTCGAGGATTGCGCGCGCCAGCGTCCGGTCGGCTAGGTCGGTCTCGATCTCGCGAATGAAGACCCGATCGATCTTCACAACATCCACCGGCAAGCGTTTGAGGTAACTCAACGAGCTGTAGCCCGTGCCGAAGTCGTCGATCGACGAACGGACGCCGATGGCGCGCAGCTCCGAGAGCACCGAGATCGCGTGCTGAGTGTCGTGCACGACGGCCGTCTCGGTGAGTTCGAGTTCGAGCGCGTTAGGCGGTAACGCAGCTAACGCCAGTGCCGTAGTGATATCTGTTATGAAATCCGGGTGCACGAGTTGCTTGGCCGAAACGTTGACCGCCATCCGAAACGGCCGCCGGGATACGCGTTGCCAACGCGCGCAGGCCGCCGCCGCTTCGCGGACGACCCACCGGCCGATGCCGACGATCTGCCCGCTATCCTCGGCGATGCCGATGAACCCGTCGGGATCCAGCAGACCTGCCGAGGGATGTTGCCACCGAACGAGGGCCTCCGCCCCGACGATATCTCCGGTCTTGATGTCGACGAACGGTTGGAAGTGCAGAACGAACTCGTTGCGTTCGACGGCAAAGTGCAGGCCGTGCTCGGTGCTCATGCGCAGCCTCGCCCCTTCCTGCATCTCGGCTTGGAAAAAACAAATCGCACTGCGCCGTTCCTTCTTGGCCTGGTACATGGCCGAGTCGGCGTCCTGGATCAGCCCGGCGGCATCGCGGTCGTCCTGCGGAAACGCGCTGATCCCGATACTTGCTTCGATAAAATGTTCGCGGTCGCGGACGTGAAACGGCTGTGCGAAGGTGGCGATGATGCGATCGGCGAGCGATCGGGCGCCATCGGCATCGAGATCGGCGGCAACGATCACAAATTCGTCGCCGCCGACGCGCCCGAGCTCGACGATCTGCGGTTGGATCTTCCGCAAACGTTGGGCGATCGCCCGCAGGAGTTCGTCGCCGAAGGCGTGGCCGAGCGTGTCGTTGACGGCTTTAAAGCCGTCGAGGTCCAAAAGGAAAACGTGCAGCGCCCGCGATGTTCCGGCACGCTCCGCGATGAGCCCATCCAGCCGCTCCACGAGCGCGCGGCGGTTGTAGAGGCCGGTCAGCGCGTCGTAATTGGCCATGAACGTGAGCTGCGCTTCGGCGATGCGCCGATCGCTGATGTCGAGAGCCGCACCGATGAGGCGCGTCGCGCGGCCACCTGCGTCGAAGCGGAACTCTCCCGTCGTCTGCAGCCAGCTGATCGCGCCGCCGGGGCGCTGGACGCGGTGCTCGATGTTGAACGGGCGATGGTGTTCGCGCGCGTTCCGAATGATCTCGGTAAAGCGCTCGCGGTCTTCGGGGTGGACGAACGTCTCGAACGGTGCGGGCAACGCGTTTGATGGGTTCTCCGGTAATTCGAGCAGGCGCAGAAGCTCGTCCGAGCAGGTCACCGAGCCGTCCTCGAGCGACTCCTCCCAACTGCCGAGGTGCGCCATTGCCTGTGCGGCCGCGAGCTGCCGCTGGCTCTCGCGCAAGATTTCCTCAGAGCGCTCCTGGGACGTGATGTCGATCGCGATACCGGCGGCACCGTCGATCGTACCGCTTGCGTCGAAGAGCGGCTCGACACGAAATTGGAAGATCTTTTCGCCGCTGACGATCCGGCAGGTCGACGAGCGGCCTTGCAGGGCTTCGTGATGCGCCGCGAGCGCGGTCGTACCGTCGTAGCCGGCGATAGAAAGATAGTACTCGCCGATAGGCTTGCCGATGAGTTCGGATACCGGCACCGTCAACTCCGAAGCCACCGATCCATCGATCGAGAGGATCCGTAGATCCTTATCGACGTGCCAAAGGATGGCCGGCACTTCGCTCGCCAGCAGGCGCAGGCGTGCTTCGCTTTCGCGCAACGCCGTCTCGGATGCCACTTCGTCGTTCGCACCGCGAAAGTAGATGGCGAGTCCGTCGCGCGATGGGTGAGCCGTCACTTCGAACCAGGTCTGAAGCGGCGCAAAAAACTCGATGAACCCGACCGTTTGTTTGGTTGTCGCCGCACGCTGCAACTGCTGGTCGAAAGGCGACCCGCGGGCCTCTGGGAAGACGTCCGTAACGCGTTTGCCGAGCATCTCGCTTGCGGGATGCTGCAGCAATTGGCTCGCCCTCCCGTTGACGTAGGCGATGCGCCAGTCCCGGTCCAGCGCGACGAAGGCGTTGGTCATGCCGTCGAGGACCTCGGATAGTTCGCGCGCCTGTTTTTGCGCGACCTCCTGCGCACGCTCCTCGGCGGTGCGGTCGTGCACGACGACGAGATGAGCGGGCCGGCCATTCCACTCGATGCAACTTGAGTGGACCTCGACGCTTATGGACGTGCCGTCTTTCTTGAGGTGGCGCCAGCCTCCCCAGTACTGGACGCCTTCGAACGCATCGGCGACCTCCCGCACGAGCCGTTCGGCCTCCTCTTTCGTCCGAATGTCGAGCGTGCTCATCGAAAGCCACTCCTCGCGCGTGTACCCGTACAGCTCGATCGCCCGTTCGTTGACCTCGAGAATTCGGTAGCTCTCGGCATCGCATATCCACGAAGGGCTCGGATTGAGGTCGAAGAAACGCCGGTATTGGGCTTCGGATTCGCGAAGCGCGATCTCGATCTCGGTGCGCGCCGTCTCCTGGTCGCGGGCCTGGAAGGCCGTCGCGAGCGTGAGGGCGCAGGCCTCGAGGAACGCGATATCGTCGGCCGTGAAGTCGCGCTCGACCGTATCGTACGCACCGATGACGCCGTACGCGGGCTCGCGGCCGATCGCTACCGTTGCGCCCGTAACGATCCCGCAGCGTGCGGCCAGGTCGCTCTTCGGGACGCTGGTTTCGCGTGCATAGTTGACGACCAGCGGCGCGTTTGCGGCAAGCGTGCGGTGAGCGTGCACGTCGTCGAGCTCACCGGCGGCATAGCTGCCGACTACGCCTTCCGGCAAAGCGTGGCCGCCGACCAGGTGCAGCAGCCCATCGTTTTCGAGTGCGAAGATCTTGCCGTAGGGGACGCCGAGCGCCTGCGTCACAACCGATGCCGTAAACGCGATCGTCTCCCCGTTGACCGGGGCTTCGAGCACGCGCTGTGCGAGCCGTACCAGAAGGGCTTGTTGGCGGCTCCGTCTCTCGATCTCGCTTACGAGCCGCGAGCGGGTCTCCTCGGCCGCCTTCGCGTCGGTGATATCGGTTGCGACAGTGTAGATGAGTTCTGCCTCGAGATGGAGGGTCCACGTCCAGTGCAGCCATCGGTAGGTTCCGTTAGCGCACCGGTAACGGTTGCGGTGTTCGGAGACCGGCATATCGGCGAGCATCTTCTCGAAGACGATGCGCGTATTGGTGGCATCGTCGGGGTGGACGAAATCCATGAACGGCCGGTCGAGGAGCTTGGCCGTCTTCCAGCCGAGCGCCCGCTGCCATCCGGCGCTCAGCGCTTTGAAGCAACCGTCCGTCCCCACGATGGAGAATAGCGAAGGCGAAAGGTCGAAGAACTCGCGGCCGTGCGCGGTGAAAATATCGTCGCTTACCTTCATCTGAGCACTCTCCGCATTCCCCATCGGAGGTATTTTCCCGGTGGCTCCCGAGTTAAAAGACTGAAAACGGACTCATCACTGCGGCTAATGTAAAGATTCAACGAAGACTCCGGGCGTTCCGTTGCTGGGCCGGCCGCATGGCGCTCGACCATTTAGAATACGAAGCTCAGCGCGTCGACCGGCGAGCCCGGCGCACCGCCCTCGCCGGTCTTCAGAAGGTCGAAGGTGACGACGCCGCCGGTCGCGATCGAGAACGCACCGATCTGCGTCTTTCCGTCGGTATCGAGGAACGAGCCGCCTCCGCTGCACACGAAGCACGATCCGGCCGTGCGCGCGGCGTCGCTCGCGAACGGCATGACGACCTCGCTGCGATCGGTCGCGCTCGCGCTACCGAAGCTGCGAGTAGCCGAGCCATCGCCGTAATACTTCGCGTCGACGGCGAACGTCTGCGTCAACGTTCCCGCCGGCGTGTACTCGTAATGGGTGACCGTCGCGGTCCCGTGGTAGCAGAGAGCGGGCTGAGTGCTCCCTTGCACGCAACCGCCGGATCCCGCAAGCGGCGCGATCTGCGAGACCGTTGCCGACGGTATGCTCTGCAGCAGGTGGCCGGTCAGCGGATCGGTCAGCTTAGAATTCGTGATGGTGACGGTCGCGAGGCCGCCGTTCGACGCGTAGGCGTATTGGAACGCCTGCGTATAGAGCGGCGCCGCCGGTACTTGGTCGAGCGGATCGTAAAACGCGAGCTGCACGTTCGTGGCGCCGGCGGGCCCGCTCCAGGTGCCGCCGGCGAGCAGCATCGCGCCGGACGGGGCGGGATCGAGCGGTGCCGCGAGTGCGTACGCGCCTTTCGGCAAGACGTATTGCACGAACGCATACGATCCGGGCTGCGTCTGCGGCGTTATCGCAAACGCCGTGTCGCCGGGCTGCGAGCACGACGAGGCGCTCGTGTTGTCGACGACGACGAGCGCCGGCGTTCCGTTAGCGTCGGTCCATTGGTAGCACCACCGTGCGAAGAGACCGAATCCGACGAGTGCCGGCGCTGCGGGTGAGGGGAACGTGCTGGGAACGGTCAGTAACGGCTGCAGGCCCGAATCGGCGTCGTACGGATACGGTTGCGCGAGTGCCATCGTCGCATACCACGCATCGCGCGTCTGGGCGATCGGCGGGGGGTATGCCGCACTTGCGTCGTCGTGCTTGTCGTCGAGGCCGGTGCTTCCGGAGATCGTAAGGTTCGCCGTTCCGGCTTGACCTGCCGTAAGACTATGGAACTCCGGCGAGCCGGTTGCGTTGACGAGCGCGGGCAAGAAATTAGCCGCGCCGCCCGGAGCCGAGAGCGCCGGTGCCCCGATCGCCGTGCCGAAATCCGTGTTCGCCGGTATCAGCCCCTGATAGTCTCCATTCGCGCCGGCCAGCGCGAACCAGTCGAACGACGGGAAGATGCGCGGCCGGTCGTCTTGCACGAACAGCGCGGTGCCGCCCGGTATCGCGCTGCCGCTCGCGGTCGCGAGCGTTCCGCTCACGGCGTATCCGGCACCGGGCCCGAGTACGGTCACCTGAGCGGTGGCCGTAAACGGCACCGGTGAGTTCGGAACGCGTACCGTCGCCGTGACGATGTCGCTCAGCACCGATGCGCCGGATACGCTCGGCGCGTTATAGACCGCGTCGGCGGTTCCGGGTATCGGCGTCACCGTCGCTCCGTCGGCCGACGTCCACGTAATAGCGTCTTGGGCGAGGGAAGCGACCAGGTCCTCGATGTCGGTGCCCTCAAGGTGCAGGACCGCTTGGCCGCCTGCGAAGAGTTCGGTCGCCGTCGGGAGCAGAAACGCGCCGACGACGGGTTCCCCCGTGGGCGCGGATGCGGAAGCGTAGCCCGCGACGTAGGCTGAAGATCCGAGTGCGTCTCCCGACGGCGTCGACGCTTTAATGTGCGGTTGCGTGACGGGACTCGTCGCGATGAGCGCGAGATTATCTTGGACGTACGGCGACAAGGCTGGATTGAAGATGCCGTTTTGGTCGGCAATCTGCGTGGTTCCGTCGGGATAGGTGATTACCGCGCCCGGAACCGGTCCGCCAATGCTCCCGCCTGCCGGCGGCACCGGCGAGGAACCGGCTGGGACGACCTCGGTCTGCCGCTGGGAGCTCAGCGTGATGATGTAAAACACCTGCGAGTTCCGCAATGCCGGCGGCGGCGTCGGTGTCGCGGAAGGGCCCGGCATTCCGTTGCCTCCACCACCGCCGCCGCCGCAACCGGCCACGGCGACCGCCAATGCGCTAGCGGTAAGAACGGTTCGGAACTTCATGCGCGTTCGGCTCTTTCTTCGGCAAATCGTTCGACGAAAAACGAAGCCGCGGCAGCTCGGTTATCGAGTTTCAGCTTCTTGAAGATGCGGGCCAGATGGTTGCCGACCGTCCAATAACTGAGCGAGAGCTCGCCGGCGATCTGCTTGTTGCTCATACCCCGAGCGACGAGGCCCAGCACCTCGAACTCGCGCGCCGAGAGCTGCGCGTGGTCGACGTGTTTGATACGGGCGAGAATCTTTGAATAGCGGTCCAGGACCGGCTGGCCGGGGGTCGTTTCGAGAGACTCCATCAAACGCTTACGATAGGCGAGGAAGGCGGAGCGCGCAGCCTCGAGGTTTCCGTGCTCGGCGAAAATATCCAACAACGCACAGACCGTCTCTTCGTCGAGCGGATCGAGCGCTATAGCGCGGCGAGCCGCGGCGACCGCCTCGTCGTTGCGTCCCTGCAGCGAGCGCGCCAGCGCGAGCGAACGAAAGGCGTCGACTGCCGCGGCACGCCATTGCCGAGCGAACCCAGCGAGCCAAGGCGCGACCAGATCCTCGCGGGGGGCCTTTTCGAAGGCGTCCGCCGCACGCTCCAATGCCTTGCGTGCGCCCTCCAGATCGCCGCGTGCGAGCAGTAGTTTGCCGCGTTGCAGATTCGCGCGAGCTTCGTCGACGTCGGTGCCGGCAAAACGATCGCGGCGCAATCCGATCGTAATGGAACTCATCTCGACGTAGTCGCCGGCGCCGTCGCATCCCGGCTGCAGCGCCTGCCTGAGCGCGTGCAGCGCTACGCGCAGCCCCGCGTCGCCCCCGGTGGATGCGTCGGGCCACAACGCTCCGACCGCCCGGGTCTTAGTGACGGGGCCGCTCGATAGCGCAAGGTATCGGAGCAATTCGGCGGCTTTTCGGCGCGTCCACCGAACGTCGTCTTCACCGAACGCCGCTTCGCCGATCCGCACGCGCAACTCGTCGATCGCTTCGACGTGCAAGGTCGGGATGCCGATACCGGGCAAGAGATTCAAGACCGCCGCTGCCTGCGACGCGACCGCAGGCTCCGTATCCCGCGCGAGACGCGTCAGGAGTGCTGCGTAGGTGGTGCCGGCACACCGCGCCAGAACGCGGATTGCGGTCGCGCGCGACGCCTCCGGAACCGCGGCGTCTTCGGCAACCGCAGCGATCTCTTCGATGCCCTCTACCTCCAGCTGCCCGAAGGCATGCTCGGCGCGCTCTATCTCGACGGCGTGGCGGAGAGACCACGCCAACAGCGTCCCGGCATCGCGCGGCGCAGAGAGGGCGACGTACGTTTGGCGCGTGGTTTGAAGCGCTTGGAGAAACTCGCGCATGTCGTTCGCGTCCAGCCGGCCCTGCCGCGCAGCGATCGCAAGCGCGGAGATGCGCGCGCTCGTCGCGTGGTACGCATCGCGCGCCTGCGCGAAGAGTCTCGCCGCCTTGTCGAAGGCGGCAAGCGCGTCGTCATCGCGGCTGGCGCCCCGAGCGACGCGGGCGCGTAGTAAGAGGCTCCGGGCCGATTGCCATGCGTCGCCGCTCGCTAACGCTGCCGCGGAGATCTCGTCGCAGAGCGCTTGCGCATCGCGCGACGCGCCCGTTGCGAGCGCGAGTTCCGCCCGCAACGAGCGCAGGTCGAAGCGGAGAACGGGGTCGAGCGGATTGGCGAGGCGTTCCGCACGCTCGCCGGCGGCGCGGGCGGCCTGCACGTCGGGCGGGTCGTCGGCCAGCGCGCATTTGGCGAACAGGACGTACGCTCCGGCGAGTTCTTCGTCTAAGCGGAACTTGTGAAACGCTTCGATCGCGCGCGTCGCGAGCTCCATGGCCTTCGATACGTTTTCGCGGAGGTGCAGGTGCGCGCGGGCCTGCATGGCCAGCGCGTGGCCGATTTGAAACTCGGCATCCGTGCGAAAGAGCTCTTCGGCGACCTCGGCGCAAGCAAGCGCCTCGCGCCAGTCGCCGAGCCAGCCATGCACCGTCGCCTTGGCGATCAGCGTGAGCTCGCCGTGGTGCCTATCGGCGAGCTCCATGCGCTCTGCGATCTCGAGGTGCTCGAGCGCCTCGTCGTACGCGAAGCGTGCGGCTAGCGCCATGCCGAGGCAGACGTGCGCTACCTTCGCGTATCCCGCTTGCTGGTGCAGGCGTTCGCCACCGGCGAGCTGCAGCGCCGACTGGAAGTATCGCTCGCTTTCGGCGAAATCGCCATGCCCCTGGAAGCGGAAGTTCCCTGCGGCAATGCCGAGTTCGAGCAGCGCCGTGCAGGCGGCGGCATCGTCGCCCTCCGCGCGCGCGCTCTCGTAACAGCGTCCCAGCTGCACGTTCGCATCGGCGTAATTTCCGATGCGCTGCAGCGCGAGAGCCTGAAAGCGGAACAGCATCGGCGTCCGTCGTTTGACCTCGTCGGGAACTTGCGCGAGCAGATCGAGCACTTGGCGGTAGCGTTCGGTGAACCTGATGGTGATGAGGGCTTCCTGCAAGAAGCGCGCGATCTCGAGATAGTCGCCGGCTTCGATCAGCTGCGATACCGCGTCGAGGCTCTCGCCACGCTCGCGCAGGAGGCGCGCGTAGCGGCGGCGCTGCTCGCGCTCTGCTTTAGGGTTCTCGACGCGGAACCTCCGCAGTAAGAATTCGCGAAAGAGCTGATGGAAACGCCAGTAACCCGAGCCGTCGCGCGAGAGATAGAGCCCCTGCGCCGCGACGCGCTCCAGAACGGCATCGGGCTGGTCGAGTTCGAGCAGGAAGCGCGCCGTTACGGGATCGAGCGTGGGCGGGAGCGCCAGAATGTGGAGTTGCTCGCGCATGCGTGCCGGGAGCCCTCCCACGACCTCCTCGGCGAGAAATTGGAAGACCGCTTCGCGTGCGGTGCCGACGATCTCCTCGAGGTTGCGGTTGCCGGCAGCGAACAGCGCGGACGTCAGCCGAAAGGCCATCGGCCAACCGTCGGTCCGCTCGATGAGGTGACGTGCGGCGTCCGCATCGCCTACGAGCGCGCACGCTTCATCCAGCGTGAATCGCAGATCGCTTTCGCGCACTTCACGCAGGCGCCCCGAACTGCGCAGCTTCGCTAGGGGCGAGAACGAGAGCGGTCGCCGCGACGCCAAGACGACGTGCAAACGGCGCGGTAACTGCGACAACAGGCCCGAGAGTAAGGCGGCGCCCTCACCGGCCTCGCACGCGAGGTGCACGTCGTCGACGAAGAGGACCAGATCCTCGCTCGCTTCCTCGGTCGCTACGAAGATCTCGTTGACGAGTGCGACCGCGAGCGTCCCCGCGTCGGCGCAGCCGTCGTCGACCAGCGCAGCAACCGAGCGCCCCATCTGCGGCATCGCGTGGCACAACGTGCTTTGCAGCGCGTCGGCAAACGCCGAGACCGACGCGTCGCGCGCTTCGAGCGAGAGCCACGCGGTCTTGGCCTGCGGGGCCAGTCGTGCGTGCCACGCGGTCAGAAGCGTCGATTTTCCAAAGCCGGCGGAGGCGACGACCAAGCCGACCGGTGCCTCGAGCAACTCGTCGGCGATCGCTTCCAGCCGCGGGCGCGGCACCGAGGAAGCGAGCACCGCAGGCGGCACGAGCTTCGTAAACTTCACGTTCTCCCATTCACCGCGCCGCATGGTATCACCAGCCGCGATCGAAGGGCGCACCGAGACCCATCGCCGCGGCTACTGCATGAACGCTCGCCCCGGCGCGTTCTGCGATAGGGGCAATCTCGTTGATGAACGAGTGTTTCGTCTCCAGGAAGGCGCTTGCCGCATAGGCCGAAAGCAGCGCGGAGTGCGGATCGGTAAGGACGACCGGAACGTCGAGGCGCGCGTAGAGCGATGCGACGGACTCGGCGGCGTCGGCGCTCCACGCGCCGAGTACGATGCGATCGGGCCGCACCCTATCTGCAACCGCGTGGCCGTCCTGCGGGAGATCCGGGTTTACGACCAGGCGGGCTTCGGCCCCGCGGCGCTCGCGCCGCGCCGTGATCCGCGCGATCCGCTCTACGATTCCGAGAGGCATCGTCGCGCCCCTGAGCACCAGAATCAGCGGTCTCCGCCCGTACTGTACGGCCGAGCGTGCGGCAGCTTCGATATAGTGCTGACCGGCCTCGCCGGCCGCATCGGGCGCGGCGGGTTCGCAGATGAATGCGATCTCGGCATCGCGCATCGCGCGCGGCCAGGCGTTCGCGAAGCCGATCGGCTCGGCGAGCGGTTGAGCGAGATCGCGCAGGCGGCGAATCTTTGCCGCGTCGCGGTCGAATATTACGACCCGGTGGCCGAGGTTGGCCAAACAGACGGCGGTGCCGAGGCCGACGCGGCCGAGGCCGATAACCGTTACGTTGCGGAGGTTCCCGCGTTGCGTCACGCGCGCCGCCCCGGCACGCCGTTCCGAACGTACTTGCCCTCATGCCAGCAAGCCAAGCAAAGCGTTACCGCCCCCGAGGGGCCGGGCAGGCGGATCGCGCTGCGCGGCCGATGGCCGCAGGCCGTAATGAACCGCGAAAACTCCAGCTCGAATGCCTCGCGCACGGGTACCTCCGACTGCCGGCGATCGCCGGCGAACCGCAACGATTGGATCTGCTGGATCTACCATACCGGAGCGTAACGGGCCCGGCCGTTACCTGCCGCTGCGAGGGATTGGCTCGAACGAGTCAATTGCTGCCGCAGGTGCGTAACGCGCGGCCCTCCGCGGATCGGCTATCGTCGGGGCATGAGAAAAACACTTGCCGCACTTTGCGGCCTAGCGGTTCTGACCTTAGCGGCGTGCGGCGGTGGAGGCTCCGCCGGAGGTGCCATCGCTCCGATTCCTGGCGGGTTCACGCAATCCAGTCAGAAGCTCGGCGTTACCTTCGGGGGCGGAGGCATCCCGCTCTCAACCGCGCGGCGCGCCCAAAGCGTCGGCGGTACCCCGGTCACCGTCACCTATAACGGTACGGTCGTCGCGACCGGGACGCTCGACAGTAACGGCTTCGCGGAGTTGGACTTCACCTCGGCGGTGCCGGCCGGCGCCACCGTCACCGTGACGGCCGGCACCGCGCCGAACGCGGTCGTCGTCACCGTCGTGCTGGCGACGGCGATCCCGGCGACCTCGGCCGATGTGGTCTACCAACCCGCGACAGGGTCGTCCCCCGCGACGATTACGGTCACGTCGGCCGCCGACCAAAACGGCGACGGGAAAGTCGATGCGAACGATCCCAACCAGGTGACCGAGACCGAGAATCCCAGCGACGGCCAACCGGAGAACGTCGACAGCAGTGACGACAACGTCCTGCCATCGAATCTTCCGATCACGATCTCGACATGTAACGGTCAAACGATCACCGTCGCACCTGCACCGAACCAACCCACGCTCGCCCTGAACTTCGAAGAGAAGGTACACGACAACGACAGCGGTTCGAACTTCGAATACAATGCGAACCCGTTCTCCGCTTCGCTGACCTTCCCCATATCGTCGTCGGCAGCGCGCGTCGATATCGAAGTCGACAACGCAGGGACCGGCCAGAAGATCGTTACGATCGAGGCGCCGATCACCGCGTTCACGGGATCGTCGGGCGGTGCGTCTCCGTCGCCGTCGCCATCAGCCTGCCCCACGCTCTCGCCGATCCAACAGCCCTCACCGCAGCCGACGAGCAGCCCCTCGTAGCGGCAAGTTAGCGAGCGCGCACGCCTGGGTATGGGTATCCCATGGAACCCAGGCGTGCACGCGAGGATACCATGCGCAGAACGCTCGCGGCATCGGTCGCTACGATCTTGCTCCTCGGCCTTCAGATCGGCCGGGGGCCCGCTCTCGCGCAGAACGCGCGCACTTCGCCCCGCGGCTTGCCTGTCGAGTCGAAGACGCGAGAGGTAGGCAGCGGTGCGGTCGTGGGCGTGGTCGTTGATTATCGCACGCATCGGCCGATCGCCGGCGCCGTCGTGGTGATCTCACCGCAGCGCCGCGCCGATATGAGCCCGGTCGACGGGAGCGGCGCGCAGACCACGGTCACCGGCGCCGAGGGATCCTTTGCGGTCACCAATCTCGGCCCGTCGTTCGGCCCGCTCTCGTTCGGCGGCGTGCGCTACGCCGACCCGGAGTTCGTCGCCGTCCATCCGCCGCGCGGCAGCGGCTACGCCGCCTTCCACGGTATCGTCGACGTCGCGCCCGGCACCGAGAGTTCGATGAAGCGCATCGCGCTGGTTGCGCCGTCCGCAGGCGACTACCGGTGGCTGGCTCGCGTCAACGGGCTGCGCGCTCGCTTTGGGAAACCGCCGCTCCACTTCGACTCCGGGCTGATCGTGGCGGCGCAGCACTGGGCGAACTACATGGCATCGCGCGGCATCTACCGGCACCACTGCCCCACGGCGCTCGCCGGCTGCCAAACGGCGCGCAAGTACGAGATCGCCGGCGGCATGCTGCTCTCCGGCCAGAACATCGCGGCGCGCCAGCCGCCGGCGACGTGGCGGGCCTTCGAAGCCGGCGTCAATGCCGAGATTGGCAACTGCCCGGCGGGCGACTGGCAGACCTGCCCCTATACGAGCGATACCGGTCACCTCATCAACCTGCTCTCGGCCAGTCACTGGATCGGCTTAGCAGTCGCGGTCGACGGCAAGTCCTTCGACGCCCGCACCTACGGCGCTACCATGGACTACTTCGACGAAGAACTATTCTAGCGAGTCGTTCCGTTCTCGATCTTTGCGATCAGCGATGGAATCTCGCCGGCGGGCCGGGGCTTAGCGAAGAGATAACCCTGCATCAGAGAGCATCCGTGTGCGAGCAGAAACGCGCGCTGCTCGGGCGTCTCTACCCCTTCGGCCAATACCGCGACCTTGAGGCTGCCGGCCAGCGAGATGATGGCGCGCGCAATCTCCGCGCTGCCGGAGCGTTCGTCTGCATCGGAGGGAAGGCTGGAAACAAAGGACCGGTCGATCTTCAGAACGTCGATGGGAAAACGATGCAGGTAGGCTAAGCTCGAATAGCCCGTGCCGAAATCGTCGATGGCGATGCGGATCCCCAGATCTTTTAGTTCGCGCAGGCGATCCGCATTCGACTCGGCGGCATCCATGATAAGCGTCTCGGTGAGTTCGAGCTCGAGCAGGCCGGGTTCGAGGCCGGCTCGAGCGAGTGCAGCCTCGATATCCGCTCGCAGATCCGGGCGCGCGAAGGTCCGCGCCGAGACGTTGATAGCCGTTCGCAGACGCAAACCGGCGTCGGCCCACAGCCGCGCCTGCTGGCAGGCCGTTTCGAGGACCCAGGATCCGATCGGGACGATGAGCCCCGTCGACTCCGCGAACGGTATGAAGTTATCGGGCATGATGAGCCCGCGATCGGGATGGTTCCAGCGGATGAGCGCCTCAACGCCGACGACGCGCCCGCGCGCCGCGTCGACGAGCGGTTGATAGTAGAGTTCGAACTCCTGCCGCGCCAGCGCGCGGTGCAGGTCGCTCTCGATGTCGAGGTTCGTGAGCGCCGAAACGGGCCCGCCCGTCTTTTCGGGACGTAGCAACGTGTTGCCGGCGACGGCGATGGCATAGAGTTCGCTCCCACGTTTCGCCCGGTACATCTCGCTATCGGCGAGTTGCAGGAGCGCCTCCGGATCGACCGGCTTACCTGAAGTTGTGACCGCAACCCCGATGCTCGCGCTGACGAAAATCTCGCGCCCGGCGATATGAAAGGGACTTTCGAGAGAGTCGAGGACCCGGCGCACCGCCGTATCCGCGTCGTCGTTCTCATCGATATGGGTGAAGAGGATTAGAAACTCGTCACCGCCCATGCGGGCCAGCGTTTCGTCCGGTTGCAGCGCATTCGTGAAACGTTCGGCGACCTGTCGTAGGAGTTCGTCGCCGGCGGCGTGGCCGAGCGTATCGTTCACGTTCTTGAAACGGTCGAGATCGACCAAGGCGACCGCGATGCGAAAATCGTAGCGGCGGGCCGTCGCAAGCGCCTGGCGTATGCGGTCGATGAAGAGCAGGCGGTTCGGAAGATTCGTGAGCGCGTCGTGCAGCGTTTGATGCTCCAAACGGGAACGATCCGCGGCGCGGTCGAGCGCGATCGAAACGATGCGTGCGAACGACTCCAGTAAAGCCAAGTTTTCGCGCGAGGGCCGGTGCGGTACCGTATTGTAGACGTCGATCGTACCGAGTACGCTGCCGTCGCTCGACGTGATGGGTGCAGCCGTGCAACTGCGCAGACCGTGCTCCCGCGCCGCCGCCCGATGCCGTGCATCCCAGACGGGGTCGCTCTCGATATCTTCGGCGACGACCGTCGAGCGCCGGTCGACCGCCGCCCCGGATGAAGCCGACTGCGGTCCGGGGAGGAGGCCATCCATCGCCTGACCGAAGGCGATCGGGAAATCACGCGTTGCGTACGAGACGAAGAGTTTATCGTTGCGGGCCAGCGTTATGCACGCCATCGGGACGCCCGCCGCACCGATGAAGACGTCCAGCAGGCGGGCAAAGACCGCGCCAGGCGGCGCGTCGGTTGCAATCGACTCGAGCACCTCGACGGTCGCGGAGCGGATCTTCTCGGCTTCCCGCAGCTTCGTGCGGCGGTCCAGATCGTCCAAACTCATCGAGACGTCGCTCGCGATCTCCGCCACCAGCGCCTGTTCCTCGTCCTGAAAGACGCCGGGTTGGCCCGCTAACAGGGCGAAGATGCCGATGAACGCGTTGTTGCGAGCGATCGGCATGACGATAGTGGAACGAATGCCGTGCTGCAGCGAGAAATCTCGCCACGGCTTCACGATCTCGTCATGCTGGAAATCGTCGACGACGACGAGCCGTTGCTCGCGCAGCGCGGTAGCGGCCGCCCCCCGCCCTTCGGGCTTCGTTTCGTCGGTCGTGAGGTGCAGTTGTTCCAGAAAATCGGCGGGCGTTCCGGCCTGCGCGGCGACCCGAATCTCACCCGTCCGCTCGTCGGCGAGGCCGATCCAGGCGAGCTGGAAGCCGGTCGTGGCGACCGCGATATCGCAGACCGCCTGGAATATCGCTTGGACATCCAGAAGAGCGAAGACCGTTTGGTTCACCGCGCTCAACGCGGCGTAGAGCCGGCTGATGCGCTGCGCCTTCTCCAGGGCGCGCTCGCGTGCGGTAACGTCGACGACGAGCGTGAGCCGAGCCTGCCGGTTGCTCCAGCCGATGGTCGCCGTATGGAGTTCAGCCCATCCTACGACGCCGCTCGGCGAGTAGTTCGGCCGCGTCTCCATGCCGAGTTTCGGCGGAGTCCAAGCCGGCACTCCGGGAATCTCCGCCCCACGGAGCTGCCAGACGTGCATCGCGAGCATGGCCTCCTCCGGATAGCCGTAGTGCGCCACGGCACTCGCGTTTACGGCGACGATCTCTCCGGTCTCGCCGTCCCACACGACCAGCGGCAGCGGATGCTGTTCGAAGAGGACGCGGTAGTGCTCGTGCGAGGCCTGCTCCAGCGCTTCGCGATTGCGCCGAGCCGCCTTCACCGTCTTGTAAATCTTCGGTACGGCGAACGGTAAGGCGATTGCCGTAACCGCCGAGGAGAGCGCCGTCACGATCTTCACGTCGGTCGCGAGCCAGTAGATAGGCCGCCAGATGACGACGATATCCATGAGGTGCGTGAAGCCGCAGGCCAGGATGAACGTTCCAAAGGCCAGGAACGTCCAGTGGAACGGGAGCTCCTCCCGCGTGATGCGGACCAGGTACGCGAGCGTAACCGCGATCGCGGCGTACGACGAGAAGATCGTCGCATCGGCTATGACGTTAGCCCAAATCAGGCTCGGTCTCCACAGATAGCAGAAGCCGTGGGCCATCAGCCCGCTTCCGATGAACGCGCGGAGCGTGCTCGTCCAGAAGAAGAGTAAAGCAAGCGCTACGACGAGCGAGGCGATGGCTAACCGAACGCGCAGTGCCGAGCTTGAGAACGCCATGCTTCTTACTTCACGCCGGTCGTGGCGGAGAGGCGCGCCACCGGCGGCAGCGGCGCTGCGCGGCTCGGTGCGCCGAGGCTAGTGACTCCCTTGGAGGTTAGGTGCATATCCCTCCGTCGACGGCAAGCAAGCACCCGAACTGGCATGGCCGGAACGGCGATGTTGCCGGTAGAACCTGCCCGAGAAACAGAACGTTTGGTTTTACGCAAATTACCTCGCGGTCAGCATAGGGTGGAGTTGGGAAGAGAAGGTGAAACGCCCTTCCCAACTCCCGGGAGCCTCGTCCAGCACGGCGAACCGGCTGCGACGGAACGCATGGAGACGAACGCTCGATCTTACCGGCCGGCACTGGCCGCCCTTGCGGCCCTTTCGCTGATCTGGGGCTACAACTGGGTCGTCATGAAAGTCGCGGTGCAGTATGCACCGCCGTTCGCGTTTGCCGCCGTTCGAACGGTGTTGGGCGCGCTGCTTCTGCTCGGCGTAGCGGTCGCATTGCGGCGCCCGTTGCGCCCGCGCAAACCCTGGCATCTGCTGGGGCTGGGCCTCTTTCAAACCACCGGCTTCATCGGGCTCGCAACGTGGGCGGTGGTTGCGTCGGGCGCCGGGAAGGTGGCCGTTCTCGCATACACCATGCCGTTTTGGGTCGCGCTGCTGGCTTGGCCGGTGCTCGGCGAACGCCTGCGCGCGGCGCAAGCCTTTGCGGTTGCGCTCGCGATGGCCGGCATCCTCTGCATCCTCGATATCGGGCAGTTGCACGGCACGCTGCTCTCCGACGGGCTGGGCGTCGGCTGCGGGGCGTCGTGGGCGATCGGCGTGGTTATCGCAAAGCACATGCAGCGCAGCGACCCGCTCGATCTGCTCGCGCTGACGACGTGGCAGATGCTGATCGGCGGCGCCGCGCTTGCGGTCGTCGCGTTGCTCGTGCCCGGCGGTGCCACGCATTGGACGCCCGCGTACGTCGGCGCGCTTGTCTATAACGTCGTGCTCGCCACGGCGCTTGCGTACGTGCTGTGGCTCTTCGTCGTCGAACGTCTGCCCGCGCGCGAAGCCGCGATGGGGACGCTCGTCAACCCGCTCGTCGGCATCGTCGCCGCCTGGATTCAGCTGGGCGAACGCCCGACGCTGCTGGAAGGCGGCGGCATGCTGCTGGTCGTCGGAGGTCTAGCAGTTCTCGCGCTCTCCAAGCGGGCGCCGTAGGAGCCTCTCAGGCTCGGCGTTGCAGCAAGAGCGAGTTCCCCACCACGAACAGACTCGAAGCGCCCATCGCAGCGGCCGCCAGAATCGGATTGACGATGCCGAAGGCCGCTAGCGGAATCAAGACGACGTTGTAGGCGAACGCCCAGAAGAGGTTGACGCGAATCGTGCGCATCGTCGCACGCGAGAGCGTCATGCCGGCGGCGACCGCCGCGGGGTCGTTCGAAACGATCGCAATCTGCGCGGTCTCGAGCGCGACTCCGGTACCGCCGCCCATGGCGAGCGCTACGTCGGCCACCGCGAGCGCCGGCGCGTCGTTGATGCCGTCGCCGACGAAGGCGACGCGATGCCCGCCGCGCTTGATCGCATCCACGATCTGCGCTTTCCCTTCCGGCGTCGCGCCAGCGTGCCAGCGTTCGATACCGGCACGCCTCGCGATCGCTTGCGTCGGGCCCTCGGCGTCGCCGCTGACGATCTGCACGTCCACCTGCAGCGCGCGCAAGCGCTCGACGGTCGCGCGCGCGTCGTCGCGTAACGCGTCGCCGAGTTCGATCGTGCCGATCGCACGGCCGTCGCGCGCGACGTAGACGCGCGACGCCTCCTCGTCGCTCGGCGGCAGTTCGTCGATGGATACGCCGGCCTCGGCGAGAAATGCCGCGTTCCCAACGAGCACGCCCGTGCCGTCCGCGCGCGCGCGCAAGCCGCGGCCGCGCTCGGCGACGACGTCGTGCGCCGGCACAAGCGCGAGCCGGCGTTCGGCGGCGTAGCGTACGATCGCCGCGGCGAGCGGGTGCGAGGATCCGCTCTCGACCGCTGCGGCCAAGCCCACGACGTCGTCTTCGCGCGTTCCCGAACGCGCGTAAACGGCCAGAACCTCCGGCTTGCCGCGCGTCAGCGTACCGGTCTTGTCGAAGACGAGCGTATCGACCGTTCCCAACCGCTCGAGCGCATCGGCGTCTTTGAAGAGCAGGCCGTGCCGCGCCCCGGCGCCGACGCCGACCATGACGGCGGTCGGCGTCGCGAGCCCCAGCGCGCACGGGCAGGCGACGACCAGCACGGCGACGGCGGTGATGAGGGCTTCCACCCAAGGGTGACCGGTGAGCCACCATGCTGCAAACGTGATCGCTGCGATGGCGAGGATCGTCGGCACGAAGATTCCGGCAACCGTATCTGCGAGGCGCTGGACGGGCGGCGTCGAGCCTTGCGCGCGGCGCACGATCTCGACGATCTTCGCGAGCGTCGTACCGGCGCCGACCGCGGTCGCGCGCATCACGAGCGTTCCGTCGCCGTTGACGGTTCCTTGCTGCGCCGCGTCGCCGGGCCCGGTCTCGACCGGCATAGGCTCGCCCGTCAGCATCGAACGATCGATCGCGCTCTGCCCTTGGATGATGATACCGTCGACCGGAATCCGTTCGCCCGCCGGCACGACGAGTTCGTCGCCGACGCGAACGTTGTCGACGCTCGTCTCGAGAACGCTGCCGTCGGCTTGGCGCACGCGTGCTATCGGCGGCCGCAGATCGAGCAGCGAGCGAATCGCGCGATTGCTGCGGCCTTTGGCCGCCGATTCGAGATACTTCCCGGCGAAGACCAGCGTTACGATCGCGGAGGCCGTCTCGTAATAGGTGGGGCGCATCGCGAGGGTCGCGTAGACGGAGTAGAAGAACGCTGCCGTCGAGCCGAGCGAGACGAGCGTATCCATGTTGCTCGTACCCGCCCGCGCCGCGGAGAGCGCGCCGCGATGGAAGTCGGCGCCGACGACGAGCCATACCGGCAGCGTCAACGCGAACATCAACCAGTCTTTACCGGCAAAGGCCGGAACGAGCATGCCCAGGACGAGCGTTGGCGCGGTCAGCGCGATGCCCAGCACCAAGAGCGAGCGCTTGCGCGCGATCTCGGCGTCGCGGCGCCGCGCATCTTCATCCGCGGTATCGTCGCTCACGACGTTCCCCGTATAGCCGGCGCGTTCGATCGCGGCGAGCAGCGCGGCCGTCTCGATACCGGGCGCGTGCGTCACCGTCGCGCGCTCGGTCGCGAGGTTCACGGTGGCGTCGCCGACGCCCGGCACCTTCTTGAGCGCGCGCGAAACGTGCGCCACGCACGACGCGCACGTCATGCCGGTAACCGCGAGTTCGGTCTGCTCCGGCCTCTCCGGGGGCGCGGCGGCGTTCACGCCAAGGCGTACCCCGCGTCGTCGAGGGCTCGCGCGATCTCGTCGCGCGGGATCTCGCGGTCGGCCTCGATCGTCGCTGAGGCACTCGTAAGGTCGACGGTGGCATCGCGCACGCCGGGGAGTTCGCGCAGCGCCTCGGTTACGTGGCGCACGCAGTTGTTACAGGTCATGCCGGTAATGGAGAGAGTCTGTTTCATGGGTTCGAGCGTACCTCGGGGCTATGTCTACGACAACCCCCCGTGCTCGACGAGCGTTGCGGCCCTTAACTTTGCATAGCAAAGCAACTAGGCAGCGTCGTGAATCCCATTTTAACTGATTATTGAGTACTTTTGTGGTACATACGCGTTAGAGTTACAAGTACGCCTATCATCGCCCAAGGAGACCTGGATGCCCAAATTCCTCGGCCGGCTGGCGCTGGTCGCCTCGCTCGCAATCGGTCTGTGCACCGTCGTGAGCGCCGCTGCCACGCTGCCCGCCACGGCCAACGTCGATCTGCACGAGAGCTACACGCTCTTGAGGACGACGTATTACTCGAAAGTCGATCCGCAGACGCTCCTGGACGGAGCGCGCACTGCCCTCAACGCCCAACTTCGCAAGCACGGCGTGAAATCCGAGCTGCCGGCGATGCGAGCCGGCTCCGATGCGGCGCAGAATCTCGACCAGATCGATCGCGCGATTCTCGCCGCCGGGCGCGAGACCCACGAGTCGATCGTCGCGCTCACCTACGCTGCCATAGAGGGCATGGCCACTTCGGTCCACGATCGGTGGACGATGTTCTTTACGCCCAAAGAGTATGCGGCGTTCAACGAAGCGCTCGATCCGAAGGATATCTCCGGTATAGGCGTGCTCATCCAGCCGGGCGGTAAGGGCAAGTACATCAGCGCGTTCTACGTGGTGCCGCGCACGCCGGCCGACAGAGCCGGAATCAAGTCCGGCGACGTGTTCCTAAGCGTTGACGGTAAGTCGACCAAGGGCATGAAATCCAAGCAGGCCGTCTCCCTGCTGCGCGGCGCGCCGAATACCGTGGTCCATCTGCAGATCGAACGCGACGGCAAACCGTTGCCCGCTCCGATCGCGATCACGCGCTCGGAGGTGCAGCCGCCGACGGTCATCTACAAGATGCTTCCGCAGAGCATCGGGTACATCTACATTCTGGCGTTCGGGAAAGATACGCCGGCCGAGTTCGACGTGGCGCTCAACCGCTTGCAGGATGCCGGCGCTCGTGCCTACGTGCTCGACCTTCGTAACGACGGCGGCGGGTATGTGAACTCCGCGCTCGATATCAGCGCGAAATTCATTCAGACCGCTCCGATCGTGACGATCGAGGAGCGCGGCGCGCACGCGACGACGATCAACGCCGACAACGAGGCGATTCCGCCAAAACCGATGACGATCTTGGTAAACGCCTACACGGCCTCCGCTTCGGAGATTACCGCCGGCGCGCTGCAGGACGACGGCGTCGCTTCGCTCGTCGGCGAGAAGACCTTCGGCAAAGGCGTGATGCAGACGCTCACGCCGCTTCCCGACGGTTCGGCGATCAAGATTACGACGGCGCACTACTTGACGCCCAACCACAAGGACATCAACTTGAAGGGCATCGAGCCCAACGTCGTGGTGGCAGAGAACAAAGACGCGCGTTTCGGCGAACTCCGCTACGACGCGCAACTGCAAGCCGCCGTGGCGCTGCTCGAAAAGAAGATCGCCGACAGCAAGCCCTAGGAGGTTGCTCCGCACCGGGGGCTGCGGCCCCCGGGTGCGAATACCCTGCGGGCGTGGGCGATTAGCTCAGTTGGGAGAGCGCCTCCCTTACAAGGAGGATGTCGGCGGTTCGAGCCCGTCATCGCCCAGATTCCCGCCATAGATTTGCGCTCTCGCGGCCATTGGCGCGCGAATACACCGATTACGACTGCGCCGACAGACATTGTCCGTGTGCGATCGCGCGACGGGTGCGGCAACAGTACTCTATGCGGCTTTCCGCCGGACCGAGCGGAGTTTCGCGATTTTTTTCGCCTCGGGAGAGTGCCGAGCGTCGAAGAGATCGAGCACCGTCTGCAGGTTGATCCAAAGAGCGTCGCTCGTCTCGAAGACGCGGGCCAAGCGCATCGCCGTGTCGGGGGTGATTCCCCGGCGTC
>JAJYFL010000008.1 GCA_021790935.1 bacterium | reverse complement strand
CTTGAAGGCCGCCGTGTGGTTGCGACGAGAACGTTTCACGATGACTGCTCCTTTTCGCAGGTCTTTTCGACCGCTAGGGAGCGAAGTCATCACATATCAGGCTGTCCGACTAACCGGGGCCACCTCACAATCCAGGTGAGAAAGACGCGTGCTCTTCACCGACGAGTTACGAGATGCAGGTTTCTCTCACTCCAACTTTCGGCAGTTTGGGAACCCAAGATACCCAGATTCCCGACCATGGTCCCAATGTGACGTGGCCAGACTGCCAGAATGGGACCGCGAGTTCGTTTGAGACGACAGCCCCCAACGACATGCCGGCGACGTCGCAACCGCGTCAACCGCTATACTGGCGAGTCGCATCGCGGTTTTACGGTGAACAGGGGCCGTGGTCTCAAGTGTCGTCATTTGTACCAATATGGGGTGGAAACGGAACTCCAGCACAAGCACCTCAACCAACGCCAACGCGAACACAAACACCTCAACCAACGCCAACGTCAACGCCAACCCCGTCTGCGCGCATTATGCTAACAATGAATACGTACAACAATATAAGTTCGAAGTTTACTTTTGCGCTCCTCGGAATGTGGCGGTCGGGTCTAAGGAACCCCACGACTCCAAGCGGCGGTGGCAAAACATGTTTTGCGAAATATTCCATGACCCTTCCTCCAGGACAATTTGTCGCTAATTTTCTCAAAACATGCAAACTAAGTTCTGCATCGAAACAATTTACTAACGGGTCTGCATCGATATTAGAAAGTGGGTTAAAAGAAGGCTGGTGGAATATCTCTTTAATTCTCGAGAACGGCTGTCCTGTAGACAGATACTATTTACCTGTTCGCATTGTATCTGAGCCATCGAATAATGTTCTCATAAACACGTTTACGGTTGAGGACTCACCTGTTAATCTCGCCGAGTATACTCGTTATAGTCGATCGCAAACTAACGCATCTGGAATGATGCCTGGTCCGTGGTTTTCCGTTACACCAATTCCAGGGTGTCAGTAACGACCGCGAGACGGCCTGCGGTTACCGGCGCCGATGGTGGTGCGAGTCCTAATACACTCCATCTAACGCGTTCGCACGTCGGTAACATCAATAGAATCGTGCCGGAGGGACCAGGGTAATGCCGCCGTTACCAGTCGGCGTTTCCGAAAGGACGAAGTACGTGCCATGAAGCGGATCATCCTCATCTTTGCAACGGTGTTTGCGTTCGCCTGCCCGAGTCTCGCGGCGCGTGTGCCGCTTGAGCGCGCCTATATTGCGACGCACGGGCATCTCGAAGAGTTTCTGATCGCTCCGAACGGCCTGATGTTTCCGGTCGGCTATAAGGGGCTGCCGCAGAACTTCAGCTCCTGGACGTTGCCTTCACGCGTGTCCATACCAACCTTAAAGCAGGCTGGCGCGGTCGTCGCCACGCCGAACGAGAAGTATCTCTACGTCGCAGGTTGCGCCCGCGATCGCACGCGGATCGTTTACGGTAGGCACCCTATTCTTGAGGAGATCGCGGCGTATCACATCGTGGATGGTATTCCCCATGTGCTTGGTTCGCCGACGCAGATCGATGATTGCCTCACGGGAAATCAGGCACCCTATCAGACCCTCGCGGTCAGTCGTAACGGCGCGTTTCTTTTTGCGACGGGCGGGATAACATACCATAACACCGGCGATCCCGTATCGACCGCCGTTCGCTCCTTTGCGATTGCCGCAAATGGGACGTTGACGCCGATCTCAACGGTAAGGCTCACGGGCTCTCCTCTCGGCGCGTATACTGCGCGCGATTCGACGGGGAAATGGCTGTTCGTCGCCGGCATCTCTGCGCGATATCAAGCACCATTGACATTGGCGGAGCTCCACGTCGCAACGGATGGCTCGCTTACCCTTGCTGGAACGACGTCATTCGCAGGACGGCTCGATGCTTTCACCGGTTTGGCAAGTGCTGCGCGGCGGCCGCTGCTATACGTTGCGGGGGAGAAAATCTCAAATGCTGGCGCGCAAACCGAAGTTTTCGGTTACCGAATCGGAGCGGGTGGTGCGCTGACGCCCGTCCCCGGGCCGGCCGCGACCGATACCGGCCTTGCACCGACCGGTCAGCCGAGCTACGCGAGCCTCGCGATCGCTCCGTCCGGCCGTTTGCTCTACGTGCTGGGTGCAATGGCAAGTCGTGCCGATGGCGCACTCATTCAATCGTACGCGATCGGTGCCGCCGGTCGATTGCGCGTCGCGCATGGTTCAACCGTCGAAACCAAGGCAGTTAAGCAGCCGCAGATGATCGTCTCCGATCCAACCGGACGGTTCCTATATGAAATGGATCTCTCAGCGGGCTTCATGGGCGCGCCGGCGATTGTCGAGTTCCGAGACTCTCCCGACGGAGCGATCGTTTCCAACACGCACGCATGTCTGGGGGGAGGCCCAAATTCGATCGTATTTTGCGGTCGCGTGCCGACGTTCACCGGCCCAATCGCAATCTTGAAGTAACATCTGCAGGACTCTACGTTCGGCCCCATAACGCTCGGGCTATGGCGGCGCCGCTTCGAGTAAAAGCGCTCGGGCAATTCGACGTTCGCGACGCCGATGGCGGGCCTTTGCGAGAGACGCACCTGCGCCGCACCGCACCGCTACTAAAAGAACTCATCAGCAGGGTTCCACACGCCTGGGATCGGGTAGGCTTGGCTGCAACATTGTGGCCCGGCTCGGCTCCAAGAACCGCAGCCGCGAATCTGCGTGTTATGCTGCACGCGCTTCGGGCGGCTCTGCGGGAGGCCAACGCCGCTGAAGCGCTGTCGGCAGATGGCGACCGAGTTTCCTTGAATTCAGAGCTCTGGCAGATCGACGCGGATGATTTCGAGAGATCCACGATCTCCGCATTGCGTGAGGGCTCGGCCGACGAGCAGTTCGCGGCCGTGCTCCGTTACGCCGGCGCCTTTCTTCCGGACGATTTCGCCGAGAGCTCGGCCTTGCGTCGCACGGCGCTGGAGTCGCTTTATCGCTCTGCTCTCCTGCGCTGCGCCGCCACGATTTCCGACGGCGCACTCGAACGGCGGTTGTGGACGCAGTTTGAAGCCGATCGCGAGGATTGTGAGATCGCGCGCGCCCTCTCACGCCATTGTGCTGCCCACGGCAACCATCTGGAGGCGGCACGCGTCTTCACCTTTCATCAAGAGGCCGCTGCGCTCGCGCAATGCATCTGCGCCGTCGACGAGACTCCTGCCGAAAACGACACGCCATCGTTTGCATTCTCGGTGCCGGCGCTCTGGGAGCGTACGCATCTCCCGCCCTTCATCGGGCGCGATACCGAGGTAGCCCAGCTCGGCGACATGCTTGACGACGCTATCGCCGGGCGCAGACGCACTCTCGTGCTGGTGGGCGCACCGGGAATCGGCAAGACGCGGCTCGCCGGCGAAATCATGGCCGAGGCACAGGATCGCGGTGCGTGCGTTTTTGTGGTTACGTGCGGTGCTGCTCGGCAGACCCCATTGCGACCATTCATCCGCACGCTCGAAACCGTGCTCGACGCGATTCCCGATGCGGCCGCGGCGATCGCGCTCGACTCCTTCGGTGCGGTGCTCGCACGCCTTTCACAAGGGATACGACGCCGCATCGATTTCCCCGAAAAGCGATCCGGGATCGACGTCGGGCGCGCCGTCTTCGCGGTAGCACGTACGATCGAGAACCTCTGCACGATGTGGCCCGTCGTCCTGCTCGTGGAAGATCTGCACTTGGCGGACGCTGCATCGCTCGCCGCGTTCAGTGCGCTGGCGGCTTCGCCGCTCGAACGCCGGCTGCTGCTCGTCGGCACCGCTCGCGAGGACGACCTCCGCACTTCTGTTGCAGGCGAGGTGCTGGAGACGGCGCGCGGCGAAACGTCGCTGCTGCGCTTGGGACCCCTCTCGCATGATGAATCGTTGGTTCTCGCTCGGCGGCTCTGGGATTCGGGCGCCCGGCCCGAGATCGTCGCGCGCCGCGCCGGCGGCAATCCGCTTGGAATTCTCGAGTATTGCAAGGGTGGCCATCGCATGCGAAAGCTCGAATCGGTCATCGCCCAGCGCATCCAGCGACAGCCGGCCGAACTACGGACCGTTCTTGAAGTCCTTGCACTGGCAGAGCCGGTTCCGCTCTCCGAGGTCTCGCTGCGGCGCATGCTGCAGCGACGTTCCATCTCCCAGACCCTCGAGCGGGCGCTGACCTCGCGCCTGCTGCAAAGACAACCTCTGGGCTACTGCGTCGCTCACGGCATCTTTACCGACGTCATCGAGAATCAAATTACCGCGGCGCGCGCCGAGACGATCCATGCGCGGCTCGCCCTCTTGCCGGAGTTCCAAGATCATCCGGATGCGCTGGCCTTTCATTATCTCTGCGCCGGACCGGTCTACCGAAGCGACGCGATTACGGCTACGCTCTGCGCCCTGGACGAAGCAATGGCCGTTCGCAATCCGGCTGCCATCCTTGATATCCTGCGTAGGGCCCGCGCGATCATCGCGCCCGACGACGCACGCCTCTTTCCCCTTGCATACGGTTTGGGGATTGCGGAAACGTTCGGCGGAGATGCGGCCTTGGCGCATCGAGCGCTCCGCGAAGCGCTCGCGGCTGCAAGAGATGACGGGCAGCGAATCGACGCCTACGTTGCCCTGATTGGTCTTGCCGAGACCTCGATGCGTGTCGACGAAGGGTTGCAACTCTGCGATGAGGCGGAATCGATCGTTTCCGGCGCGAGCGATCCCCGCGCTCTTCCCATCGTTCAGCGACGCGCTTTTCTACTGCTCCTTGGCGGTCGGTACGACGAGGCGACGGTCGTTGCCCGGCTTCTCCTGCGCTCACCTCTGGCCGACGAGATCGTCCACGTGAGAGCACAGCTCGCGATCGCAATCGCGTTAGCATATCGCGGCCGGCGCCCCGACGCCATTGAATGGTTTCAGCGTGCAAGGCGCGCGGCCGACCGCCTAGGCGAGGCGCAAGAGTCTGCGCTGGTCGTCGTCAATCTCGCATCGGCACATTTTCATGCAGGTGCACTGGGCGCGGCACGAGATCTCTACGTGCGGGCGGCGGAATTTTCGCTCTCGCGCGGACGGCTCGCCACTTCCTCCATCAGCATACGCAACGCAGGCGAATGCGAATATTACATCGGCAATCACGAGGCCTCCGCCTCGTACGTCGCCGTTGCGGAACGGCGCGCCGCGCGAACCGGACGCCCGATGCTCGTAGCGGAAGCGCAAATGTTGCGAGGCGCCATTGCCGGATTGCGCGAAAGCCCTGAAGCGTTCCGGCAGTTCGAGGCAGCCGCGCAAGCGTTCGTCTCGCACAAGGACGCCAAACTTCATTCCGACGTTGCGGGTCACGCGCTCGTCGCGTGCCGGTACGCACGCCGGCGGGAACAAGTCGAGTTGTGGGAGCAGCGTGGACTAGCGACCATCGATCGGTGCGCCGATGTCGACACGCGGTGCTTCTTTAACGCTGCGCGCGCTGCGGCGCGGGCGATGTGCGGAGATGCGCATATTGCGCGCGTAGCGCTCGACTTGGCGCTCGCCGATCTCGGCGCGGTCGGTGCGGCGACGCGCCGGATGGAAAATGCGGCACTCTGCTGCGAGGCTGCGATTGAGTTGCGGGCAGCGCACCACGGTCGCGCAGCACTTGCGTCGGTGAAAACAGCGCGGGAGGAGAGCGACGCGCAGCGTCTGCAAGACTGGCTCAGCGCGCTCGAAGGCTCGTTATCTGGATTGACCCAGTAGTTTCCGCAACCGGCGCCGGTACAAGTCGCGCCGATTGCGCGGCAGCGCTGCGAGCATCACCGCTGTAACTGCCGGCGGTACCATAAATCGGTCGTCTTCGGCGCCCAGTAGGCCGATGTCGAATAGCCGCACCTGCACTTGAGCGACTTCTTCTTCAGTGCTACCGGAAAGACATGCGAGCGTAGATGAACAAACCGGCTCTCCAACAAATGACATTGCCCGCAAAACCTCCATCTCCGCTATCGGCAGCGAGCTCAGGCTGTGCTCGATTCGTGCGGTAAGGGCCTGCGGTATCAATGCATCTATCGGCGTTTCTACCGGTATCTCCCAGGCGTACCCGCGCTGAACGAAGGGCGCGCTAAGGACGTGCCGAGCGGCAGCGACGAGGGCGCGAATGTCGCTTGGCCAGAGATCCGCTAGCGCTTGCGCGAGGCACGGCCCAACCGTTCCACCGAAAACACCTTCAACAATCGCGACGCGGTCTTCGAACTTCAGCGGTTTCAGAACCAGGTCATTCAACCATGGTTGGGCCGGACCGGCGCGCGCGCGCGCAGCGAACAGCCACAGAATCGGAAGTCCGGTCGTCGCACGGACGAGTGCGGCTACATCCTCGCCAAACGCACGCTCGTCCAGATCGGCGTCGTCAATCGCAATTACGCACGGCCGCACCGAGGCCAGCGCATGAACGGTACGCACGAGAGGGTAGCGCGACGATGTCGGCGGCGCAATACCGTCAATGGCGCTGCGAACCGGCTCCAGCGCCATATGCGAATCAGCGACCCTGTAGCATCGGACGACACTCGTTGCGAAGCCTCGATGGCCGGCGATCCGAACGATTTCGTGAAGAAGAGCGGATTTCCCAGAAGCTGCGCCGCCGAGAATGCGCAGGGCGGCACCGCATCCGCCAGCCACACGCTCCAAGACTTCTCCAAGGGCGGCAAGTTCCTCGACCCTGCCGATCAGGGAATCCCCCGGCGCAGGCTCGGCCACCGGCTCGCGGGCTAAGAGGTCCAGCGAACTCGAAAGCTTCCGCTTCGTCTTACTCGCAACGGCATCGCGGTGCGAGGCGAACGTCGCTCGGGCGGACTCGGCGTTGCCGGCCAGCGACAGACGCGCGAAAAGCAGCTCTGCCAGAGCTTCATCGTACGGGTAGCGCCGGAACGCCGGAACGAGGATGTCCAGCGCCTGTGCGCTCTTTTCGGCCTTGAGCAACCAACACACCAACTGCGCGCAAAGCGCGCGGTGCAAGCGCCGCACGCGCTCGCGTATCGCCAGGACCTCGTCATGGTCCTCACCCGGCATGTAGTCACCTGCGCAAAGCGTATTCAAGGCGATGGCGCGTTCGCAGAACGTCTCGCCGCGTTCGCTGCCGGCAAGCAGCGCAATCGCATCGCGTTCGAATGTCAGCGCGTCGACCGCAGGCTCGTAAACCGGATTCACGTACAGGACCCCGGACTCCAGTAGCGCGATGCTGTTCGATTCGAACACCGCCGGCTCAGCCAGCGTAAACGCCCGGCGCAAATCATGCAGGCGAACGCGCAGATTCGCCCTTGCCGCAGACGGGTCGGAGTCGGGCCACAGTTCTTCGGCAACGGCGTCAGCGAAACAGCGAAATGCTGGTTTACGGAGGAGTATCTTGAGGACGGCCGCCGACCGCCTGCGGGAATCTTCGAAAACGACGCGTCCGCGCCAGCGAACGGCAAACTGGCCGAGGGTCACGACGTCAAGTCCGCTCTCATCGCCATTCATGATTATGGCCTTCCCCCGCCGCAAGCAATGTTGCATCCCCGAGTCTACAGCGCCGACGTTACGGAAACGTTACGATGCGCGCGGAAAGCCACGCAACGTACATACACGACGGCTTCCTCGCCGAGGGTTGGCTCCTTGAGTGGTGAAGTCAAGAGTTCTCAGCCGGCTAAAGGCCGTCGGGTCCAGCAGGTGGTCCCCAACTCCTCAGAAGGCGCCTCATGCAATCCGTCAAGCCCAAGTGGACCGAATCCGGACTCGTGTTGGTGTGCGAGCGCTGTTACAAAGAGCGCATCCCTGAGGAAGACCCGGAGAAAGCGGTCGAGATCGGCGGCTTTCATCTGCGCGAGTGGCTCAAGAAGCGCTTGAAAGAAGACGGCCACTGGGGCCGGGTGCGGGCGATCGCCACGGGCTGCATGGACGTCTGCGCGCGCCGCCGCGTCACCGTCTGCATCGTTCCGCAGCGCCTGGACGAGATCGCTGAAATCGTCGTCGTAGATCCCGTCACGGAGCGTGACGAACTCTACCGGACGATCGTCGCACGGCTTGCCGGCCGTTAACATGCTAGGAGCCTAGGGCAGCTCGATCTCGGAGAGGTTCTTCTCGATCTTGCGCTTGACGCGCTGCAGAGCGTTGTCGATCGACTTTACGTGGCGACCGAGGTCGCGGGCCATCTCCTGATAACTCTTGCCTTCGAGATACGATAGGAGTACTTGCGACTCGAGCTCCGAGAGGTTCTCCTGAATGCGCTCCTTGATGTCCTGAGAGACTTCCTGGTTGATTACGAGCTCTTCGGGATCGGAGGTCTTCTGCGAAGCCATCACGTCGAGCAGCGTTCGCTCGCTATCCTCATCGTAGATGGGCTTGTTTAGCGAAATGTACTGGTTGAGCGGGATGTGCTTCTGCCGCGTAGCCGTCTTGATGGCCGTGATGATCTGGCGCGTGATACAGAGCTCGGCAAACGCACGGAAACTCGACAACTTGTCGGCTTTGAAATCGCGCACGGCCTTGTAGAGCCCGATCATCCCTTCTTGGATGATATCCTCGCGGTCCGCTCCGATCAGGAAGTAGCTCTTGGCCTTGATGCGAACGAAGTTCTTGTACTTATTGAGCAGGAACTCCATCGCCAGGTCGTCGCCCGACTTCGCGATGGCAACGAGGTCCTCGTCGACCCGCTCGTGATATTCGACGCCATCCGCCGCGACGGGATGGGTTATTGCCATATTTGCCTTGCCCTCAGGGGTCCGACGCGTCGCCAGTCGCGGGCCTGGGCCCGTCGAGCGCAACGCATCCTGAACAGTATAGGAGGGACCTCCTTGCGCGTCAAGGCGCGGGAGCCTGGGCGGCCCGGCGCTGGCGGAGGGCCTCGAAAAGCAGTACGCCCGCCGCCACCGAGGCATTGAGCGAGGCGACCCTCCCAAGCACCGGGATCCGAACCAAGTAGTCGCACTCCTTCTCGACCACCTGCGAGAGGCCGCTGCCCTCCGCGCCGATCACGATCGCCAGGTCACGGGCCAGATCGGCCTGCGTGAAGTCCTGCGCGGCCTCTCCGAGAGCGGCGCCCGCCACCCAAACGCCGGCCTTCTTGAGCTTCCGAAGGGCGTCGGCCACGTTCGCGACCCTTGCCACGGGGATATGGGCGGTCGCGCCGGCCGCTGCCTTGCGCACCGTCGCGTTCACGCCGGCCGCGCGGCGTTCGGGCAGGATGACGGCGTCGGCCGCCGCGCACTCGGCGCTGCGGATGATCGCGCCCGCGTTATGCGGGTCGGTGATGTGGTCGAGCACCACGTAAAGGGCCGCACCGCGCCCGCGACGCAGCCCGATCGCTTCGTCAAGCGTGATGTACGGGAACGGCGAGCCGACCGCGACGACGCTCTGATGTGCCTTATACGGGAACTGCGTGAAGAAGCCGCGCTCTTCGAAACGCACCAGGATGCCGAGCGCTCTTGCCTGCTCCAAGAGCCTGCGGAGAGCTGGATCGCGCTTGCGCTCGTCGCCGACGTGGATGCGCCGCAGCTGCTCGCCGGCGGCAAGCGACTCCTCCACGGCATGCACGCCGTAGATGACGTCGTCGAGGTCTAATGTGCTGCGGTGCGCTAAACGGCGATGGTCCACGTCGTGCCTTCCTTCGAATCCTCAAGCACTACGCCGCACCGCGCGAGCGCATCGCGCAGCCGGTCGGACTCCGCCCAATTTTTGGTCGCTCGGGCCTGCATGCGCGCGGCGATCACCCGCGCGATCGCCTCTTCCGCATCTGCACCGTCGAGCTCGACGCGTGCGGCGGCGTCACCCTGAGCCGCTCGGAGCGCGATACGGAGACGATCGAAGAAGTCCGCGGGCAGCTCGGCCCTGGGCTCCTCGAGCCACGAAGAATCCGGCGTCAGCCCCAGCAGATCGAGCGCGTATGAAAACTCGCCGAGCGCTGCCTGCAAAGCCGCACGATCGCGCCCGAGAGCCGCCGAATCGACCGGCCACGCGTAGAGCTCGCTGAGCGCCAGCGACGTGTTCATGTTATCGTCAAGCGCCCGCTCGACGCGTTCGAGCAGAGCCGCCGGCGCCGGCGGCTTGCCGATCGCGAGCGGCGGCCCGCCGGCCGCGGCATGCATCTTCCTCCAGGACGCCTGCAAGCGGCGCAGAGCCGTATTCGCAGCGGCGGCCGACTCTTCGGTAAAGTTCATGACCTTACTGTAACCGGTCTGCAGGAAGAGCAGACGGACCGCCTGCGGATCGTAGCGGTCGAGCAGATCGGCGAGCGGCTCGAAGTTCCCAAGCGACTTGCTCATCTTCCGGCTGTCGAAAAGCAAGAGCCCGCCGTGCACCCATACGTTGGCCATCGGCGGATGCGCCATGAGCGGCTCGCTCTGTGCGATCTCATTCTCATGGTGCGGAAAGATCAAATCTGCGCCGCCGCCGTGGATGTCGAAGCCTCGGCCCTCCGGGTCGAGGATCTCGTGCGACATCGACGAGCACTCGATGTGCCAGCCCGGGCGGCCGTCACCCCACGGCGACGGCCAGCTCGGTTCGCCCGGCTTGGCGAATTTCCAGAGTGCGAAATCGAGCGGATCGCGTTTGAACTCGCCCACCTCGACGCGCGCGCCGGCCTCCAGTTCGTCGAGCTTACGGTTGCTGAGTCTCCCGTACCCGTCGAATCGCCTGACGTCGTAGTAGACGCCGTCGCGCGCAACGTAGGCATACCCGCCCTCGATCAGGCGCGCGATCGTCGCGCAGATCTGCGGCACGAACTGCGTGGCAAACGGCTCGCGATCGGGCTCGCGGACGCCGAGCCTCTTCATCGAGGTCTTGAACGATACGTAATACGATTGCACGATCGCGCGCCAATCCGTACCCGTCGCGATGGCGGCCTCGATGCTGCGGTCGTCGATGTCGGTGACGTTCTGCACGTAGGTCACCGCGAATCCGAGGTGGATCAAGTAGCGGCGCAGGAGGTCAAAAAACAAAAACGACCGGGCGTGTCCCAGGTGCGCTTGTGCCGACGGCGTGAGCCCGCAGACGTAGATCCGCACGCGCGGCGGATCCAACGGCGCGAACGCTTCAACGCTGCGCGTTCGCGTGTTATACAGCTTCAGAGACATCGTCGCTTCCGAGGTCCTTCGATGGGCCGCTATCTTTCGAGAGGCTCGCGATGACATCGCGCATGCCGGCGATCTCACCTTCGAGCTCGTCGATACGCACCTGCAGTGCGGCGACGGCCTGCGCGTTCGGATCGGGCATGTCGACCTGCGGACGCCCGGGTACGGCGCGAATCGGAAGGCCGTCCTGCATCACGATGCGCCCGGGCACGCCGACGACGGTCACATTTGCAGGCACGTCTTTCACGACGACCGAGCCGCCGCCTATCCGCGAGTTGTCGCCCACGACGATCGCACCGAGAACTGCGGCGTTCACGCCGACGACGACGTTGCGCCCGAGCGTCGGATGGCGCTTGCCGTGCGAAAGGCTCGTGCCCCCGATCGTAGCGCCCTGATAGATCGTACAGTTCTCGCCGATCTCAGCCGTCTCGCCGATCACGACGCCCATGCCGTGATCGATGAAGAGGCCGGGGCCGATCTCGGCGCCCGGATGGATCTCGATCCCCGTGAAAAAGCGGTTGATGTGGGCGAGAAAGCGCGGCAGCACCGGAATGCCGGCGCGATGGAGCGCGTGAACCAACCGATGCGCCGTTATCGCATGGAAACCGGGATACGAGAGCACGACATCCCATGGCCCGGTCGCGGCAGGATCGCGCTGCAGCGGGGCGTTGAGGTCTGCGAGGAACGTAGCGAGCGGTTTCACCATGACTTCCTACGAGTGTAACCGGGGCCGTCAAGCGTCGGTTGCTACTTTCCGTCGGGCGGCCGCTGGCCGTGGATCGCCTCGAACGGCTCGCCGCCGGGTCCGAAGGCGATCGGCTCGAGCCCGCGCCCGTGCAGCAACCGCGAGTTGACGGCGCCGATCCGGATCAGGATCCGGTCGTGCCCCAAGAGCGCAAAGAGCAGCTCCAGCGGCGGACCCTCGGTTTGGCCGGTCAGAGCGACGCGAACGGCGTGAAACGCATCGCCCGGTGCGATGCCGAACTCCCGGGCGATCTCGGGAAGGTCGTGCTGCAGCGGCAGACCGCGCAACTCCGGCTGCGCGTCGACGTACTGACCGACGGAATCCAGGAAGAACAATACTTCGCGCGCGCGTAGCCGTTCCAATTCCAGCGCGGGAACCGTACACGCTTCCGCGCGCAGCTCGGCGACGGCCGCGAGCGCCTGCTCGATCGTCTGGACCCGCTCGCCGTACGCCTCGAGGAACGTGTCGATCCAGCGGAGCGCGGCCGCGGGTGCGGGCTGCTCGAGCAGGCCGTGAGCCGTCATCGCTTCGGCGAGACGCCGCGCGCGTTCGTCGCGGGGTTCACCGGTATCGAACGCGCCCACGCCTATCCTCCGAGTTCGACGCTGGCAACGGCGTACGCGGCGATGCCGGTACCGTCGCCCGTGTAGCCCATGCCCTCGCTCGTCTTCGCTTTCACGCTCACGCGATCGAGCGCCAGCCCCAAGACCCGCGCGATATTGGCGCGCATTGCCGGAACGTGCGAAGCCAAGCGTGGCTGCTGCAGCACGATCGTCGCGTCGACGTTTACCACGCGGTAGCCCGCCGCGCGCAGCTCCGCCGCGCACGACGCAAGCAACGCCATGGAGTCGGCACCCTCAAAGCGCGAGTCCGAATCGGGAAACCGGCCGCCCAGATCGCCCAGGGCCGCCGCACCGAGCAGCGCGTCGCTGACGGCGTGCGCCAGAACGTCGGCATCGGAATGGCCGAGCGCGCCCACTTCACTGGGGATTTCCACCCCGCCCAAAATCAACTTGCGCCCGGCGACCAGGCGATGCGCGTCGAAGCCGTGGCCGGCGCGCATCAGTTCGCCGCCCGCGCGGCATAGTGCGAGAAGCGCGCGGTAACGGCCGACGTTCCGCCGGCCACCGATTCGAAACGGTCGACGAAGCCGGGATACTGCCGGCTCGTCATGTACGCGCGTATCGCGGCGCCGCCCGGGAGATCGCGCTCGATGCCGTCGATCGTTCCGCCGCGCGCGGCGATCTCGCCGCATGCCGCATCGACGAGCGCCGCGTCCACGAACATCTCTACGATCAAGACCTCTTCCTCACCGGGAGCATGCTGGAGACGGTCGCGCAACGCATATTCGGCGCGCCCGACGTCCTCGAACACGGTTACTTTGAAATTATCCGGAGAGCCCGGAACGATCTCCACGTCGACGCCGATCCGTTCGAGGAGCGTCGCGTCGTCGGTGGCGTGGAGCGGCGAGCGCGTCGCTTCGAGGTGCGCGCGCCGCATATCGCGCACCGTCGCCAGCTGCGGCGTCTGCGCCGCCCACAGCTCCTCTCGGTCCAGCGTCCGCGTGACGGTCCGCTTGCTTCGATCGACGACCTTGATGGTGTCGACCACCGGCACGCCCAGGAGCGCGGCCCGTCCCTCGCGCACGACCGCCATGGCGTCGCGCACGTCTGCCGCGCGCACGAGCGGCCGCGCGCCGTCATGCACGAGTACGGCTTCGCATTCGGGTGATAGCGCGTGCAAGCCGTTGCGGACGCTGGCCTGCCGCGTCTCCCCGCCATCGACGACCGCATACGGCTTCCCCGCAGCTGCCATGCGAGCCAGCGATTCGACGGTTTCGATCCACTCGGTCTCCGTGACGACGACGAGTTCCGCGACCTCCGGCATCTGGGCCAGCGTGCGCATCGACCACAGCAGCATCGGCGCGCCGGCCAGTTCGATCAACTGCTTGGGGCCGCCGAAGCGCGTCCCGCGGCCGGCCGCGACCACCAGTGCAGCCCAGCGCATCAGCGTACGGTCTCCCGCTTTGGTCTGGCAAAGATCATGCGCCCGGCGGCGGTCTGCAGGACGCTGGTCACGACGACCTCGGCCGTCTCGCCCATCGAGCGGCGCCCATTCTCAACCACGATCATGGTCCCGTCCTCGAGATAACCGACGCCTTGATGCGGTTCTTTGCCGTCGCGTACGATCTGCACGGACATCTCTTCGCCCGGCAATACCACGGGCTTGACGGCGTTCGCGAGCTCGTTGATGTTGAGCACCGGCACCCCTTCCACCGTCGCCACTCGATTGAGATTGTAGTCGGTGGTCAGCAACTTTCCCTCGATCTCGCGAGCCAGCCGCACGAGTTTCGCATCCACGGCGCCGCCGCGAACGTCGGCGTAGTCGCGATCGCTGATCTCCAGTATGCGCAACTCCTGCAGACGATTGAGCACCTCCAGCCCGCGCCTCCCGCGCGCGCGCCGGATCGGGTCGGGCGAATCGGCGATCGCCTGCAACTCTTCGAGTACGAAACGCGGCAGCACGAACGGACCCTCCAAGAAGCCGCTCTCGAGTATCTCTACGATCCGGCCGTCCACGACCACCGACGTGTCGACGACCTTTGGAATGCCGGTGCCGCGTGCGGCGGAACCTCCGGCTACCGGCACGATCCGCGACTTCGCGCCGACACGCGCGCCGAGGTAACCGGCGAAGATGCTGATGATGATATAGAGCAAGATCGCCACGTAACTGCCCGTCTTACCGGCGATCGTGATGAATTCGAAGAGGATGCTCTTGATGAGAAAGGCCACGACCAAGCCGGCGATGAGCCCTACCGCACCGCCGGCGAGTTCCGCAGGAGAGAGCCGTTCGATCGAACGCTCGACGACGTTGAGTTCGTCCTCGAAGAGCGCCTGCGCGGCCGGCGCGACGAGCACTCCGATCAGCGCGCCCACAACGGGCGCGAGGATCGTAAGGACGAGTTGCAACTGCTCGCTCGCAAAGTGCAGCGAGAACAGGTGCACGTACGCTTCTCTTCCCAACAGGAAGCCGGTGACGCCGAAGACCGCCGCAAAGATCGCTCGCAGCATCGTACCCGCTCTGTTCGTCACGGAGCGAACGTCACGAAGGCACCGCAGACGTCGTTGGCGACGAAGCGTCCGCGTTTGGTGAGGCGAGCGCCCGCCGCACCGATATCGAGGAGGCCATCTTCGACCAGTCGGCCCAGAATGGGACGGTAAAACGATATGAAATCAAGGCCGTAACGGTCTTTGAAGGCCGCGAACGATACCCCTTGCGCGGTGCGCAACGCGAGCATCACGGCCTCGCCGGCCAGCGCGGCACCCTCCAGCCGTTCGCTCGTGCCGGGAATCGCCTCGTCCGCGGATGCGGCACGCAGGTACGCCTCCAGATCGCGCGTGTGGACCGAACGCTCGCCGTCGCGATAGGACGCAGCGCCGACGCCGAAACCGAAGTATTCGCCATTCTCCCAATAGTTTGCGTTGTGACTACTGCGATGGCCGGGCTTGGCGAAATTGCTGATCTCGTACTGCTCGAACCCGGCCGCTTCGAGCACCTCGAGCGCCGTTTCGTAGAGATCCGCCTCGCGATCGTCGTTGAAGAACGCCGTCGGCTCTCGCTCCCGCCACCGCGCGTACCGCGTCCCCTCTTCTACCGTGAGGCCGTAGGCCGAAACGTGGTCCACCCCCAGTTCGCAGGCCGCGATCAGGGATGCCCGCCACGAGGCCGGGCTCTGTCCGGGTACGGCAAAGATGAGGTCGAGGGAGACCGAGCGGATGCCCGCGCGGCGCGCGGCGGCGACGACTCCCGCGACCTGCGCGGGCGTGTGGCGCCGCCCAAGCGTGCGAATCTCGGCGGGGTCGAACGACTGCACGCCGATCGAGAGCCGGTTCACGCCTGCGCCGGCGTAGATCGGGAGATCGCCGGCGCCTACGAGTTCGGGGTTGATCTCCACCGAGATCTCCGCGCCGTCTCCGGCCGCAAACCGAGCGCGCAAGCGCTCGACGAGGGCGCCTATCTCCGAGGCCTCATACGTATTCGGCGTCCCGCCGCCCAGGAAGATGCTGGCCGCCTGCGCCGCAGGCGCCGCTTCGACCTCGCGGCCGAGCGCGTCGAGGTATCGCCGTGCCGCGCTGCGCCGGTGAGGCCACTTGGCGAAATCACAGTACGGGCAGATATACGGGCAAAACGGAAGGTGAACGTAGATACCGAGCATCGTGTGCCTGGAATGCGCGGCGCGCGTCCGCGCCGGCTCAACCCGCAGCCGAGAAGATACCGACCGCGCCTTGGCCGCCGTGCGTCGCGATGACCGGGCCTGCCTCCAGAACTTCGAGCATCTTTGGTTCTACCCCGGCCAACCGCTCGCGTAACCGAGCCGCCACGCTCGCCGCCAACTGCGGCGCGTTCGTGTGCATGACCAGAAAGCGTGTGGCGGCTGGATCGGCGATCTCGTCGATCGTTAAATCGATCATCGTCTCTTGGGCCCGGGCAAGCGTGCGCACCTGCGCCCGGGCGGCGACCATTCCATCGGCGAGCGTCAGCACCGGCACGATCTTCATGAGCGTGCCGATCACGGCTTTCGCCTTCCCGATACGGCCGGTACGCACGAGGTGCGAAAGGTCGGCGAGACATGCGAATAGGTGTTGCGTCTGCCGGTCGGCTTGCAGCGCCTGCAGAATCTCTTCGGTCGAAGCTCCGGCGCGCGCTAGCGTAGCGGCGCTCGTCACCTGCAGATACAAACCTCCGGCAACGGTGAGCGAATCGACTACCTCGATACGCGCGCCCGGGAAACGGGCGGCGGCGGTGCGGGCGGAGTTGATCGTGCCCGAGAGTTTCGAGCTGACCGCGATACAGACGATCTCGTCTCCGGCTGCGACGCGCGGGGCGAAAGCTTCCTCGAACATCTGCGCGGTCGGCTGCGAGGTGGTCGGCAGGGTCGGTTCGCCGGCGAGCCGCTCGTAAAACGCTTCGCGCGAGAGGTCGACGTAGTCGCGATAGCTGCGATCGCCCCAGATCACGAAGAGCGGCACGACCGCGATGCCGAGTTCGCGCGCGCGCGCGGGCTCGATATCCGAGGTGCTATCGGTGACGATGACGGTAGCCAACGGCGATTCCTTTCCTACGCCTCTTTGGCGAGGTGCGGTTCGACCAGCTCGGTGATCTTTCCAACGACGTCATTTTCGAATTCGTCGGCGGCCGCACGGATCGCGTGCTTGATGGCGTTGCGCGTCGAACGGCCGTGCGTTACGATACAGTTCCCGCGCAGCCCGAGCAGGGGCGCGCCTCCGTAGGTTTCGTAATCGAATTTCGTGCGCAGACGCCGCAGCGCCGGTGCGACGAGGGCGGCTCCGGCTTTGGTCAGGAGGCTGCCTTCCAGGATCGCTTCCTTGACGACCTTGCCGAACGCCGAGATCATCCCTTCGCCGGTCTTGAGCACGACGTTTCCGACGAACCCGTCCGCAACGACCACGTCGGCATGGTTGTAAAAGAGATCCTTGCCTTCGATGTTGCCGATGAAGTCGATCGGCGCCCGAGCCAGCAGCGCGGCCGCCTCGAGGGTCTGCTGGTTGCCCTTGGTGCGCTCCTCTCCGACGGAGAGGATAGCCACACGCGGTCGTTCGATCTTCAGCACGGCCTTGGCGTAGGCCGATCCCATCATGCCGAACTGTTCGAGCCATTCTGGGCGGCAATCGACGTTGGCGCCGGAGTCGAGCAGAACCATGGGCCCGCCCAGTGCGGGCCATACCGTCGCGATGGCCGGCCGAGCGATGCCGCTGATCGTTCGCAATTTGATGAGCGCGATCGCCAAGAACGCGCCGCTGTTGCCCGCCGAGACGACGGCGTCGGCCAGACCGGCTTTCACGAGGCCCACCGCCATGCCGAGCGAGGTCGTGTCGGCCTGGCGCAACGCTTGGCTAGCGTGCTGATCCATCGGCACCGCATCGGGAGCGTGAACGACTGCAATCTCTTCCGCCCCGGGCCCCTTTAACAGAGGGCGCACGCGCCCTTCGTCCCCGACCAGCGTCAGGTCGGCATAGCCGAGCCGCGCGGCCGCTAGAGAGCCCGCGACGATCTCTTCGGGCGCGAAGTCGCCTCCCATGGCGTCGACCGCGATGCGCGGCCGCCGCTTACGTTGATCCATCGAACGATACCCAGTACTCGCAGTTTTTTTGACCGCCGTAGTAATACTCGACCTCGACGCCCACGAACGCCGCTTGGAGATCGGCGCTCATGCGCTGCGCGTCACGCTCCTTCTGCACGCTACCGTAATACAACGTGATCAGTCCTCCGTCTCGCGCGCCCATGGCGTCGAGCGCGCGGTGTGCGGCCTCAGTGAGCGAATCGCCGGTATACAGGTGCCCGCCGTGCGTCGCCGCCGGGCTTCCTTGAGCTACGCTGGTTCCACCAATCGCAGCCTCCTTCCCGGCAAAAAAGACCTGCGCGCTGCGCGGCCGCCCGGCGGCTCTCATAATCGCGTCTTCATTCGGGAGCGGACCGTCGGCCGCCGGCCGAAAAGCGAAGAGGCCTGCGACGCCCGAGACGATATCGCAAGTCGGCAGCACGCGTACCGTCTTCTCGCTCAGACCGGCGGCCTCAGCAGCCGCGAGATTCACGTTGGCGTCGTTGGTAAAGACGTAGACGGTCTCCGTGAGGCATCTGTTGATCGCCAAGAGTATCTCGCGAACGCTCGGATTGTTTGCGGCGACGATGGCAACTTCGGCGCCGAGTTCTTTGACGATCTGCTCGAACCCCGGACCCGGCACCACGGCGACGATGGAGTACGCCTTCGCCGGCTTGTCGACGACCAGCACCTTGTGCTGCTGCTCCATGTTGTCGACCTTGACGCGCGTCAACTCGCCGTGCTTGGAGGCGATTGCCTGCGCTACGTCGGGCGTATCCGTATGAACGTGCACCTTGATGGTCGGCGGTCCGCCCGCTACGATGAGGGAGTCCCCCGCGGATTCCAAGAGATCGCGCAGTTCGGCGGCCGTGCAGGCGGCGCGCTCGAGGATGAACTCGGTGCAGTACTTGTTTTCGCCGACGACCTGGTGCGATCCGAAGATCTTGTGGCGAAGCGGGCGGCGCGGAAAGGCGGTGCCGCGCACTTTGACGTCGGGTAGAAAGCGCAGAATGCCTTCGAGGAAGTAGACGAACCCGGCACCGCCCGAATCGACGACGCCCGCTTCTTTGAGTACCGGGAGTTGCTCGGGCGTGCGTTCGAGCGCGTCGTTGGCGGCGCGCAGGATCCCGTTGCAAAACCGGTAGAAGTCGGGCTCGTGTAGGGCCAGGCGATAGGCCGCGTCAGCCGCCGCTTCGGCCACCGAGATAATCGTCCCATCGACCGGCTTTACGAGCGCTTGCTTGGCCGCCACGACCGCCTCCCGCATCGCCGTCGCCATGACGAACGTGTCGATCTCGGCCCTATGCCGTACGTGATGCGCGAATCCGCGCATCATCTGGGAGACGATGACCCCGGAGTTACCGCGGGCCCCCATGAGGCTGCCCTGCGCGGCAGCTGCAGCGACCTCCGCGAGCGAGGTGCCATGGATCTTGGCGGCCTCCAATGCGGCCGACCTGGCGGTGAGATACATGTTCGTGCCGGTATCCCCGTCGGGGACCGGAAACACGTTGAGATCGTTGAGGACTTGACGGTATTTCCGAAGAAAATAGGTCCCGGCCGTAACGAACTTGGCGTACGCTCGGCCGTCCAGGGCGACGACATCCATCGGCCCCCGGTCTTTGGGGACCGCCGCGGGAATCCTTGTCAAGGCCGCGTTCCCCGTGGTAATATCCCTGAGTTGTCCGCCGGGTGGTCCGCCGCCCGCGCGGCGATTACTCTATCTACCGGAGAGGGTCTGCTACACGATGGCGAAGCGCTGCGAAGTCTGCGGCAAGGGGCCGATGGCCGGCAATAACGTGAGCCACGCCATGAACAAGACCAGGCGCCGCTGGCTGCCTAACCTGCAGGCGGTCAAAATCGACGATCGCGGGACGCACCGCACGGCACGCGTCTGCACCTCTTGCCTACGCGCCAAGAAGGTCACGCGCGCGGTCTGATCAACCCGGGCTTAACCCGGGGCGCGCCGGCATCAGCCGTAGATGATTTTGTGTTTCGGCGGCGCGAACTTCAACCTTGGCCCCTGCTCCGCGGTCGGTGCGATCGCTTCACACTCAACCCCGCTGCGTTTGCAAAAGCGCGTAGCGCGATCCTCGTCGATCTGATAACCGAGCGGCCGCCATGCCTCGAGAGCGGCGACGGGATCGACCGTCGCACCACCGTAGGGCGTGGTACTCAAGACGGCACGCGCTGAGAGCGACGCCGCGAGCAGCGCCGCGGCAAACGGTGAGGCGCCCAACAGCGTAAAGACGCCGACCGCGGCGGCAAAGACGTCGCCGATCCCATGCGCTTGGTAGCTCGGATAGAACGGCGCGCCGATCCGGTCGTAACGGTACCCGTTGGTGAAGAGGAGCGTGCACCGGTGTCTCTCCGCATCGCGTTCGAACGACGTGACGATCACCGCCTCGGGGCCGAGATCGAAGAGCCCGTTCAAGAACCGGTGCTCGCCGGCTTCTCCGTCGCCGGCCAGCCCCAGCAATATCTCAGCCTCGAAGCGGTTGGGCGTAACGATCTGCGCGAGTGGAAGCAGCGCTTCTTTGATCGCGCGCGCCGTCTCAACGCCGACGTAGAGGCCTTTCTTGTAATCGCCGATCACCGGGTCCAACAATACGATGCCTTTGTAATCGCGTAACTGGGCTGCGAGAATCTCGACCAAATTCGGTTTCGGAATGAAGCCGACGATCAAGAGCGCCGGACGCTGCGCGATCAAGAAGGCGACGTCGCGGCGAAACTGCTGCGGGTCGACGTGCCAGCTCGCCCGGGCTTGATAACCGCCGTGCGCGCTCGAAAACGTCGTCGGCACCGCGATGGCGCGCGCCCCCAGAGCGTTGGCCACCGCATAGACCGCTTGATTGCCGACGAACCCCATGCCGACCGTATTCTGGACGCTCCCGATCAGCGGGTAGACGCGAACGTCGTCGTTCACGCGAAATGATCCCAGCCGGTCCGCTCCAGCCGGCTCTCGCGCCCGTCCAGAGAGAGCGTGATCCCGTCTCCCTCGCACGCGACGCCGACGCGGTGGAGCGGGCGCCGGAAACGCGCGTAAAAGCGGTTGCGCAGATGTTCGAACGCGCGCTCTTCGATCGCGACCAGGAGCTCGTAATCCTCGCCGCCGGCCAGCGCGTATGCATGCGGATCTTCGCCGCGCGAACGCGCCATCGCTGCGGCTGCCGGGTCCACCGGCACGTCCTCCACGCGCGCGGCCGTACCCGAGGCTTCTGCCATGCGCGCGAGGTCGGTCGATAATCCGTCCGAGATATCCATCAGCGCATGCACGGAGGTGCTCGCGCCGAGCCACAAGCCTTCGCGCCAGCGCGCCGCCGGCCGCCGGTGCGCGGCAAGCGCGCGCTCGCGCAGGGCACCCGAGAGGGAGGAGGGCGACTCGCCCAAATGCAGGCCGGCTCGGCTCGCCCCGAGTTCGCCGGTCACGGCGAAGACGTCGCCGCGTCGCGCGCCCCCGCGGCGTTTGAGGTTGCTCGCACGTACCTCACCCACCACGGTTACCGCAAGCAAGAGCGCGGGGGAGCGCGTGAGGTCGCCGCCGACGATCCGGGTTCGCGCCGAGTCGGCTGCGGCCAGCAGGCCGCGGTATAACGCAAGGGTCTCGTCGACGGAGAAGCCGGCCGGCATGCCGAGAGCGACCGTCGCGAGCACGGGGCGCGCGGCCATCGCGGCGAGGTCGCTCAGGTTGCTCGCCATCGCGCGGTAGCCGATGTCGAACGGCTCCATCGTGGTTGCCGAAAAATGGACGCCTTCGACCAGCGCGTCGGTCGATATCGCGCTGCGGTGAGAACGCGAAGGCTGCCAAACCGCGGCATCGTCACCGATCCCGAGCACGATCTTTCGCGTCGCGGGACGCTCCGCGAGCGCGCGCAGCGCTTCGACGAGCGCGTCTTCCGAAAGTGCGAGCTGCTTCAGCTGGCGCCGCTCTCGGAAAGCACGGCGCGAAGGTGCTTCACCATCGCGCCGGGATCGCCGCTGCCGAATATGCTCGAACCCATAACCGCAACGTCCGCGCCCGCAGCTGCCAGCAAGCGCAGATTCTCCTCGCCGATGCCGCCGTCGACCTCCAACTCGCAGCTCGCGCCGGCGCGGTCGATCAGCGCTCGCGCTTGCCGCACCTTCTCGATAGCGCGCGGGATGAACGATTGACCTCCGAAACCGGGGTTCACGCTCATTACCAAGATGAGATCGAGATCGTCCATCAAGTCCTCGAGCATCGCAACCGGAGTTTGCGGACAGATCGCGATGCCGGCCTTCGCGCCGAGCGAACGAACGTGGGCGAGCAGCCGCTGGGCGTGCGGCGTTGCTTCCAAATGGAACGTGATGATATCGGCACCGGCGGTGCGGAACTCATCGACGTATCGCTCCGGCTCGACCACCATGAGGTGACAATCGAACGGCAGTCCCGAGCAGCCTCGCAGATCTTCGACGATCTTCGGGCCCCACGTGAGGTTCGGCACGAAGCGCCCGTCCATCACGTCGAGATGAAGGTAGTCGGCGCCGGCAGACTGCACGGCGGCCACCTGCGCTGCGATGCGCGCAAAGTCGGCCGACAAGAGCGAAGGTGCGATCTTCATTTGCGTCACGTTGCCTTTTTAGCGCGGACCGCGCTTTGGTAGACGTGCGCCGGTTCGCGTCCGAGCCGGGTTTCGCCGACGAGCGTGTGGTTGACGTACATATCCAGAACCGACGTTCCGACCGTCGTGAGGGTGAACTCGAGCTTCTGCCCCGGCTGCGCGAAGGCGTCATAGAGATCGTAGCGGCCGGTCGCGTCCGAGACCCGTAGAACGACGCGCAGCGCCTTGCCGGGCCGAACGTTTTCGATCACCGGTACCGATGCCAGGACCTGTACTTGGCGGATGATGTATCCCGACTCGTTGGGCCCCGCACTCACCTGCAGCGACACGTCGTCGTACGGAGCGATCCGTGCGCCGCCGGCGGGCTTCTGCCGGACGACGTCGCCGTGCGGCGGTCCGGCGGTTCCAAATGGCGTCCATACGATCTGCCCGAGCTTGATGTGATCTCGTGCCGCCAGCGCGCGCGCCTCGTCGACGTTGAGCCCCACGAACGCCGGAACGCGTAGCTGCGCGGCTCCGCCGCTGCTCACCGTCAGCGTGACGGGGGCGCCGCCGGCGACTCGGCTGAGCGGAAGCGGATGCTGCGCGATCACATGGTTTGCGGGCACGTCGTCGCTCTTGGCAAAAGTCGTCCGGGCGAGTTGCAGATGCGCATCCGAGATATCCAGGCGGGCCTCGCGCAGCCCTTGGAAGCGAAGGTCCGGCATCAACTCCGCCTGCATGCCCGTCGAGATCACAAGCGTAATCTCCCGCCCCGTACGAACCTCCACGCCCGCATCGGGCTGCTGGTCGACGACGGCCCCTTTCGGATAGTGCTTGCTCGCCGATGTGGCGGTTACCGCCGACTTCAGGCCGAGCCGGGCGAGCTCGGCCTCGGCATCCGGCAGCGTTTGGCCGACGAACGACGGGAGCCTCACGAGCGTCCCGGTCGGCATGACGAAGGAGACGATCGCGTGGCTGAACCAGACGACGACTCCTACGAAAACCGCCAGCACGATCGGAAAGACCCAATCCCGAGGGATATACCGTTCGATGAGGTTCGGCAGCGACTGCCGGTCGTGCTTCTCCGTAACGGGATCGGCAGGCACGTTAACGCGCGCTCTCGATCACGCGAGCGCTTCCAGCGCGGCATCGCTCAGCTCGATGTTGGAGAATACGCGCTGGGCGTCTTCGTGATCTTCGAGCGCCTCGAGAAAAGCCAGCGCCTGCCCCATCTCGGCGCCCTCGAGAGCAACCTTGGTCTTCGGGCGCATCCCCAGATACGCATCGGAGACCTTCATGCCTCGTCCGCCAAGCGCATCGCGCACGCCGCGCAGCGCAGTGGGCACGGTGTAAATCTCTGCCGGCTCGCCGTATTCCAGATCGATCACTCCATCGACCAGGAGATCTTCCGTGAACGCGTCCTCCGCCTTGCCCCTCGGGTCGACGACGAGTATGCCGACCGGATCGAAGATCCACGCCACGCTTCCGGTCTCGCCAAGCGCCCCGCCGTGCTTGCCGAACAGGAAGCGCAGCTCGCCCGCAGTCCGGTTTCGGTTGTCGGTCGCCGCGTCGATGACGGCGGCCACGCCATGCGGGCCGTAACCTTCGTAGCGGATCTCCTCGATCTCCCGCCCGCCGGCACCGGTCGCGCGCGCTATCGCTCGCTTGACGTTGTCGGCGGGCATGTTGTTTTCGCGCGCCTTTTCGACTGCCATCTTCAAGCGGTAGTTGGCGTCGGGATCCGGCGACCCCGATTTGGCCGCCAGGATAATCTCTTTGCTCAGTTTGGTGAAGAGCGCGCCGCGCTGGGCGTCGACCTTGCCCTTGCGCAAGCGAATGTTATGCCACTTGGAATGCCCAGACATAGGCTCTGACGCTTCGCCCTCGAGGCACCCGGCTCCTGAGGTGAACATCGCGCATCCGCGCTGGGCGCTACGCGCCCCCGCCGGCCGCCGCCGGGACCCCCACCCTCGCGCTTCAAATCCAGTCGTTCCCCATCAGCCCGTGCCACATGCGCGCATTCCACTGATCCCAGTGCAAGGGCACCCCGGCCAATATCGGATAGAACCAGACGAAGGCGACGCCCACGGCGACGACGTAGGCCGCGACGCCGATCCGCGAAAAGAGCTGGGCATCCTTGTTGAAGTCGCCCCAGTGCCATAGGCGCTGCAGCACGATGGCGTTGCACAGGCATATCAACGGGATATCGACGTAGAAGTGATAGGCGAACGTGATCCGCGGAGAGCGAGACCACGGCAGCCATTGCAGCAGGTACGCGAGCACCAAGAGCGCGTAGCCTTTGTCGCGCTCGCGCCAAGCCAGATAGCCGACGACCGGCACGGTGAACAAGCCGAACCACAGCAGGATCGGGTTTGGCAGCGAGATGATCTCTGCAACGCAGCACGCATTCGGCAGACTCGCGTTCACACCGGATCGCAGATCGTTCCAATAGTAGGCGATCGGCCGCAGGTCGAGCGGCCACTGCCACCAGACCGATTGGTAGGGATGGGTCGCCTTGAGCGTGTCGTGGTACTCGAACATGGTGTATTGCCGGTAGACCAAGTCCGTGATGTTCTTGATCTCGATCTGGCGGATGAAATCGGGTATCCAGATCAGCACGTAGACCGTCATGCTGATGAAGACGATCGCCGTCAGCGCTACGTCCAAACGAAAACCGAACGGGTTGCCCCACACTTTGGCACGCCTGGGGTTCAGATAGCGCTGCAGCCACACGCCGATGATGACGACGAAGGAGACGCCGTAGGCCATCACGCCGTACCACTTGCTTCCGACCAGCAGCCCCAAGAGGACGGTGAAAGCGACCAGCCACGCCGTCGCATGTCTCCCCTGCTCGCGCTCCCCAGACTCGTTTTCGAGCAGGCCGGGCGAGAAGGATGCCGTTCCCACCGGCGTCCGGTAGGCGGCCGTGCCCGCACGGTCGTAGGCGATCTCGAGGTCTTCGTCGCGGAGCACCAGCCCTCGCTTGTCGGCCTGCGTGAGCGTTCCGGCCGCCGGCGTTTTGCGCGCCGAATCGATCGATCCGCCGTCTGCGGTGTGCAACCTCGAGGCCTGGCCGTCGCGCAGCAGAAACGATCCATCCGGATAGCTCGCAAAATCGCCGCTCGCGCCAAGGATCTTTGGAACGAGCCAGAGCCTAACCAGCAGATAGATACCCAGCGCAAAGTAGAGACCGGTGACGACGAACGCCGCCCGTGACTGGTGCGTCGGCACGCAGACCAGCGCCGACAACGCAAACCCCCCAACCGCGGCCGCGAGCCCCGAGTAAAAGATGCGGTCGCCGCGGCGCAATCCCTCGTAGCGCCGCACGGTCGACTGCGATGCAATCCAATACCGGTAGAATGCGTAAAGCGTACCGAGCGAAAAGACGATGACGATGCCTTCGGGCGTCGCGATGCGAGACTGCACGAAGTGCATCCCGTCGAAGGTCAGCAGCAACGCCGCGCAGGAGGCAAAGAGCGTGGATCGCGTGATGCGCTTGGCGAACGCATAGAGAATAACGACGACGATCGCGCCGAACAGCACGTCGAGAAAACGCCATCCATGGGGATTGTCGCCGCCGTGCATCCCGCCAAAGAGCATCGTCGAGAGCGTGATGATGAGCTTCGTGAGCGGCGGGTGCGTGTTCTCGTAGATGTACTTGTGCGTCAGGTACTCTTCGGCCGCCCGAGCGAAGTATATCTCGTCGAAATACTTCTTGTTCGGCAGCCAGTAGTTGACGAATGAGAGCACGAACGAAAATGCCCCGATCGCACCCGCCGCTAGATAGTCGAGCGGCCAACGCATACTCGCCAAACCCTCGCGCGGATCGAACCACGTTCGCGGCTTCGGCAGGTCGACGGCGTAGGGGCGCGCCAACGCGTCGGCGCTGGCATCGCTGCCTAAAAAGACGTATCCCAGGAAAAAGAAGACGAGCACGTTGAGCAGCGAGAGCGGGTGCGTCACGATCGGGATCAAGTCGAACGGGTTGACGTTCGGCAGGTGCTTGGTCACGACCGTAAGGTAGTAATAGGAGTAGCCGAGATTGACGAAAAGCGTCGTCGAAAGAATCAGCGCGCTCCACAGATAGCGCCGTGCGAACGGTATTGCGGCGATGACGAACGTCAGGCCGTCGAAGACGTAGCGCTCGTGCATGCGCGTCGAGAGCATGTAGAAGGCCAGCTCGAGCAGCGCCGCGGACTCCAGCAGCGCGCGGTCCGTGCGGACCTGCGCGTACCGAACGAGCGTGAGGATGCTGGCCGCTCCCAGCAAGAGAAGACCCCAGGCCCACTGCGGCAGAAACCAGACCGTCTGGCTATCGGGCTGCCAGAACGGCCACTTGATCGTCCAGAGATTGAACGCGTTGACGGAGTTGTACGGGTAGACGTTCTTGCCGAACTCGTATTTTTCGTACAGCCACCTGAAGACGGCGACCGGGTCGGCCGCGGGGTGGAACGGTACGGCAACGATATAGGCCAGCACCAGCGCACCGGCGATACCCGCCGCGGTCGCCGTCAAGCGCCTGCGTAGCTGCTGGCGCGAAACGAACGCAAAGACGAGAAAGAGCGGGACCAGCAGCGCGGCCTGGGGCTTGACGAGCATCGAAGACGCGATGGCGATCCAGGCGCCGAAGATCGGCCACGAAAAGCCCTCCTGCTCGTCGCCGGAGCGCAGCACGAGATAGACGGCCAGCAGCGCGAGCCCGGCGGCGATAGAGTCGACCTGCCCCCACACGGCCGAGATGAAGATCGTCGCGGGGTTGAAGACGAAGAGCGCCGCGGCGGCCAGTGCCCAGCGATCGCTCGCGAAGCGCCGCACCAAGGCGAAGAGGAGCGCTCCATCGACCAGATCCATCAGGATCGCGGGCATCTTCACCAGCCACTTGAGCAGCGGCAGGTCACCCGCCTGTGCGAACGGCGCATAGATATGCCCGACCGCCCAGAGCACGTAGAAATAGCCCGGCGGGTAGTCGGCGAAGCCGGCCGACGAGTAGAACTGCGAGAGCGGGTGTGAGGCGAGGGTGAGCGCCCACGACTCGAACGAGCTGATGTCGTTCTTGAAACCCTCACTGCTTATGAATACCAGCCGCAGGATGAAGCCGGCGGCTAAGATCAGATAGAGGCGCACGCGCGTAACGGCCATTTGATCCTCGCTCCGGCCGGGCGGTCGGGCGCTTGCATTCGCAGTGCTCAAAGTCGGCGTTCTCCTCTAGGATGACGGCAGTGCGCTCAGCGTTCCCAACAAAAAGTCGCGAACGCCGGCGACGGGGTGATGCCGTACGACGGCGAGATGTTCTGCAAGAGCACGCTCCGCGGCCTCTCGCGCCCCAACGGCATCCAGCGCCGCGATAACTGCGGTCACCATCGGCGCATCCAACGTCTCCAGGCTCGCGTAGGCCGCGGCTATGCGCTCGCGCTCCGGAGAAGACGCCGTCTGCAGCGCCCATGCCACCGGAAACGTCCATTTCCGGCGTGCGATGTCGTTACCGACGACTTTCCCCGTCGCATCGCTGGAGGCCCAGATGCCCAGCACGTCGTCGCGAATCTGGAACGCCATGCCGTACGCGCGGCCGAGTTTTCGGTAGCGTTCGGCCGTCGCGTCGTCACACGAAGCGCAGAGCGCTCCGAGCTCGCACGCCGCGCCGAAGAGCGCCGCCGTTTTTGCCGCAATCATGCGGTCGTATTGCTCGAGCGGCACGTGCCGCGATCGTTCGAAGGAAAGATCGAGCGATTGGCCGTCGCACATGACCAAGTGCGCGCCGTGCAACACCCCAATCATTCGCAAGACGCGGTCGGACGGGTGTTGCGCCGCGGCCTCCGCCAGCGCCAGGACGCTGAGCGCGCAGAGCGCGTCGCCGGCGTTGACTGCAGAGGCGACGCCGTTGCGCGACCAAAGCGTCTGCCGCCCGTGGCGTAATGGATCGCGGTCCTCCACGTCGTCATGCACGAGCGAGTAATTGTGCAGGATCTCGATCGCGGCGGCCGGACCGAGCGCGCCGTCGAGATCGCCGCCTTCGGCCAACGCAACGCGCATGACCAAACTTGGGCGCAGCCGTTTTCCTTTGCGAGCCGGACCGTATTCCCCATAGCCAAAATGGTAGAGTAGCATATCGGCGATCTCTCGAGATCCCCGATAGCACCCGATGCACGCTTGCAGACGCGCCTCGAAGCGATCAAGCATCGGCGGTCTCCGCAAGCACGCGGATCTCGCTCATGATGCGCTCCGTGAACGTTCGCAGGTCCTCGCGCGTGGCTCTGCGATCGCGCGGCAGGTAGAGCGGCTTGCCGAAGCTGACGGAGATGCGGTGGAGGCTGCCCGCGCGGTCGCTGCCCGAAACGCACGCCGGAACGACCGGCGCGCGAGCGAGCGAGGCGAGCAGCGCCACCCCTTCGCGCACCTGCGCCGCTCCCGTGAGGTTGCGCGTGCCCTCCGGAAAGATCCCCACGGCTCCTCCCGCTCGGAGCACCGCCACCGACCGCTTGATCGCGCCTGAGGCGCTCCCCGCTCGATCGACCGGATAGGCCCCGACGGAACGGATAACCGCGCCCAACACGGGGATCCGGAAGAGTTCCGCCTTCGCCATGTAGGAGAGACGCCGCGGGCAGATCACTCCCAGTGCCGGCGGATCCAGGTAGGAGAGGTGGTTGCACGCGACGATCAAGGGACCGGTGCGTGGAACGTTCTCGATGCCGCGCCCTCGTATGCGCCAGAGAGCGCGAAAGATGGGTATCAGCAGGCCCTTTGCGATATCGTACGTCTTCATGCGGCCGGATCGACGATCGCGCAGATCCGGTCGACGACGGCTGCGGCGCTCATCGCGCTTGAATCGATGACGACCGCGTCGCGTGCCGGCCGCAGCGGAGACGCGGCACGGCTCTCGTCCAGCCGATCGCGCTCTTCGATCTCCGCCGCCAGCTCGTGCGCGTTCACGTCGACCCCCATCGTCTCCATCTGCCGGCGGCGGCGCTGCACTCGCGCCTGCACCGATGCGGTCAAGAATATCTTGTGCGGCGCGTCGGGCAGGACGACGGTGCCGATGTCGCGACCGGCCATCACCACCGGCCCCGCCTCGGCGATACGGCGCTGCTCGCGCACCATTGCCTCTCGGACAACGGGCTGCGCCGCGATCGTCGATACGACCGAAGTCACGGCGTTGGACTGCAGCACCTCCGGTGTGAGTTCCTCGCCATCGGCGCGGATCCGAAAGCCGAGCGGCGCCGCGCGGTCGAGTTCCACGCCGATGGCGTGCTGGTCGATCAGGCGAACCAGCGCACTCTGATTGTCGAGGTCGGTTCGCGTGTTCAAAGCGACGTAGGCGAGCGCGCGATACATCGCGCCCGTGTCGAGATACAGAAGGTTCAGCCGGTTGGCTAGGCAGCGCGCGACCGTCGTCTTACCCGAGGCCGCGGGCCCGTCTATGGCAATCTGCAAACGCATGGTGGGCACCGAACCCGCCTTTCTACCCCGAAAAGCCAAAGCATTTAGAAGGGGCCGCGCGGGGCGCGCGGGGCCCGAAGGAGCGGATGGCTAAGACTCGGGCGGTGGCCAAGGCTCGTTCCGTTTTTTTCTGCTCGGCATGCGGCTTCGAATCGCCGCGCTGGCTCGGGCGCTGCCCCCAGTGCGATGCGTGGAACTCGTTCGATCAAACGCCCATGCGCGTTGCTTCTGGACGTCCTTCGAGTGCGGCGGCAACGCTTGGGAGCGCCGCCGAGCCGGTGCGCCTACGCGATATCGACGGCTCGCGCGTCACGCGCGAACGTACCGGAATGACGGAGTTCGACGCGGTCCTCGGCGGCGGCATCGTTCCGGGGAGCCTCGTCCTCATCGGCGGCCCGCCGGGCGCAGGCAAGTCGACGCTCGTGCTGCAGATGGCGGCCCGCCTCTGCGGCCGAGGCGCCGGCGTCGTATACGTCTGCGGCGAGGAGTCGGCCGCCCAACTCAAGATGCGCGCCTCGCGCCTCTCCCTTGGAGAAGATCCAGCCCTTCGACAAGCTCGGGGCGGCGACGGGTTTGGGGACGTTCTGGTCTTTGCGGAGACGAATCTGCGCGCGGTGCTCGAGCGGCTCGAGCGGCTGGCTCCGAAGGCCTTGATCGTCGATTCGATCCAGACGATGTGGCTGCCGGAGGCCGAGGCCTATGCAGGCAGCGTCACGCAGATTCGCGACTGCACCCAAGCGCTCGTGGAGTACTCGAAGCGCACGGGCTGCGCCACGTTCGTTATCGGCCACATAACGAAGGACGGTACGATCGCCGGCCCCCGGCTCCTGGAGCATCTCGTCGATACCGTGCTGTACTTCGAAGGCGAGAACACGGCAGACTACCGCATTCTGCGGGCGTATAAGAACCGCTTCGGAAGCATCGACGAGATCTGCGTCTTCAGCATGCACGGCGACGGCCTACACGAGATCGCAAATCCATCGGAGCTCTTCCTCTCCGGACGCGCGGCGCGTTCCAGCGGCTCTTGCGTCGTCGCCAGCATCGTGGGTTCGCGACCGTTGCTCGTCGAGGTGCAAGCCCTGGTCGGCGAAACCAGCTACGGCTCACCGCGGCGCCTGGCGAACAATCTCGACCAAGGCCGCCTCGCGATGATCCTCGCCGTGCTGGAACGCCGCGCCGGGATGCAGCTCGGAACGCACGACGTCTACGTGTCGGTCGCCGGAGGGTTGCGCGTGAACGAGCCCGCTGCCGATCTCGGGATCGCCCTTGCGATCGCGTCATCTTTCCGCAACCGGGCCATGGCTGCCGATGCCGTTGCATTCGGAGAGGTCGGGCTCTCGGGGGAGATCCGAGCGGTGGGCGCGAGTTCGCGCCGCTGCGCCGAGGCGCGCAAGCTCGGCTACGGCACGATCTATTCTCCGGAGAACTGCACCGAGATCGCTGCGGCGGTCGAGCTGGCGCTCGGATGACGGCCGCATGGCTGTGACGTGACGTTGTTCGAGTGCGTTCCAAACCTCTCGGAGGGCCGCGACGCGTCTATCGTCCAGGCATGCGCCGACGCGGCGGCGGCCGCCGGCGCGCGCGTGCTGCACCGCACGAGCGACCCGGTCCATAACCGCAGCGTGCTTACGATGGCCGGCAGCGCCTCGGATCTGCTCGCCGCAAGCGTAGCGCTGGCCGGCATCGCCGTCGAACGCATCGACCTGCGCGTGCACGCCGGCGTCCATCCGCGCATCGGTGCCCTCGACGTGTTGCCCTTCGTTCCTCTCGGTGGCGCTTCGATGGAGCAGGCCGTGCGCCTCGCGCGCGATAGCGCTCGCGCGATCTGGGAACGCTATCGAGTTCCGTCGTTCTTCTACGGAGAGGCGGCTTCCGTGCCGGAACGGCGCGATCTCGCTGTCGTGCGCCGAGGAGGGTTCGAAGGCCTGGAGAGACGCTTCGCTCGCCCGGGGTGGCACCCCGATGTCGGTGACGTTCCGCGCCATCCAAGCGCCGGAGCCGTCGCCGTCGGGGCGCGCAGCCTGCTGGTCGCCTTCAACGTCGACCTTTCGACCGGAGACCTGACCGTTGCCAAAGGGATCGCAGCTGCGGTACGAGAGCGCGGCGGCGGCCTTCGCACCCTCAAAGCGCTGGGTTTCCGCCTGAGCGCCGGCGTCGTGCAGGTCTCGCTCAACGTCACCGACTACCACGCTACGCCGCTCTACCGCGTCGCGGAACTCATTCGCGCCCTCGCGGCGGAACGCGGCGTCGCCGTGCTGCGTTGCGAACTCATCGGCGCACTGCCGTACGATGCCGTCGAGGCGACGGCTCGTTACTACTTGGGAGTACTACCTTGAAACGTCCGGTTCTTCTGCTTCTGCTCTTCGCCGCTGCGCTTTGGTGCGCGCCGGCGCCCATCGGCGCCGAAAACGCTCGCGACGCAGGCGTCGGTGACAAGAACGTCTACACGACTCGGCTGCATAACGGCCTCCAGGTCGTGGTGGTGGAAGATCACGCGGCCCCGGTAGTCCAAACGGCGATCTACTATCGCTTCGGCTCCCTCTACGAGACGCCCGGGAAGACCGGGCTCGCACACGCGCTCGAGCACATGATGTTTCGCGGAACCAGCGAGATCTCCGCGGGCGGCCTCGACGACATCGTCGCGCGGCTCGGCGCCCAGATGAACGGGCAGACGGATTACGATTACACGGAGTTTTACTTCCTCATGCCGGCGGACAAGTACCAGATCGCGCTCGCAATCGAGGCGGATCGCATGCAGCACGCCTTGCTCCGGCAATCCGATTGGAACGTCGAACGGCTCGCAGTCCTCAACGAAATCGAGGGCGACCAGAGCTCGCCGTTCTTCAATTTGCTTTCGCGCGTACGCGCTGCGGCCTATCCCGGTTTGCCGGCAGGGCGCACTCCGGTCGGCCATCGGCGGGACGTCGAGCGGGCTACCGTCAAGGACATCGCGAAATACTATCACGAGTGGTACGCACCCAATAACGCAACGCTCGTCGTGGCGGGGGATGTCACGCCTCGAGCGGTCTTCGCAGTCGCGCGCAAAGATTTCGGGCCGATTCCGGCCCGCAAACTCCCGAACTTCAGACCCGCTCATCCGGTCGCCGCTACGGGCAAGGTCGTCGAAGCGCAGTTCCCCTTCCCATTTGAGGTGCTCGACCTCGCGTACGCCGTTCCCGGCGACAAGGAGCCGGGCGAGCCGGCGATCAGTACGCTCGCGACGCTGATCGCCAACCAACGCGGACCGTTCTATCAAGCTCTGGTCGAGACGAATATCGCGCTGGCCGTCGAAGCCAACGCCGACACGCAGCTGCGCGGCGGGTTGATGAACGTCTTCATCGTTCTGAATCCGGGGCACACGAGCGAGGAAGCGCAAGCGGTCTTTCAACACACCATGGACGCCGTGCTGAAGAGCGGTTTCGCGCCCGGCATCGTCACCGCCGCGAAACGCCAGACGATTGCCGAACGCGTCTTCAGCGCCGATTCGATCGGCGGGTACGGAGATTTAGTCGGCTATACCTACGGCGTGGTCGGCGAAAAAGTCCACGCCGAGGACGCCCGGCTCGCCGCCCTTACGCCGGCCGACCTGCTGGCCGCGGCTCGTAAGTACTTGACGACGCCCAACGTCGTCGGTCATCTTCGCCCGAGCGACACGCCGCCTAAAGGCGAATCCCAGAAGAGCAGCACGGCCGCGTCCGACAATTTTTCCTCGCGCGCTCCCAGCGGCCCGATCATCGAGCCGAAGTGGATCCGCGAAGCCGTTCGCAAACCGACGACCGCGCGCAGCAAACTCCATCCCACGATGTTCGTACTGCCCAACGGCCTCAAGGTCATCGTGCAAGAGAAGACCGACCGGCCGACGGTGTACGTCAGCGGTTCGATCGCCTCGTCGCCGGCCTTCGTGCCGCCGGGCCACGAAGGCACCGTACGCCTGGCTTCAACGGTGGCGAACTTCGGAAGCGAGCATTACGGCTTCAACACGTTACGCAAGGTGACCGACGACATCGGCGCAGCCGTCGAGCTCGGGCAGACCTTCTCCGCCCACGGTTTCGCGCAAGACTTCGGAACGCTGCTGAACGTGCTGGCCGATGGCGAGGAGCATCCCACCTTCCCGGAGCACTGGCTGCGCCTGCAGCGCGAACAGCTTGCGAACAGCATCAACACGGAGAACGACATCTCCGGCGTCATGATCGACCGGGCGTTTCTGGAGCGGCTATTGGCACCGAACGACCCCGGGCTGCGTTATGCAACGCCGCTATCGGTCGCGTCGATCACGCGCGACGATCTCCTCGCCTATACGAAAGCGTACTGGCGCCCGGACCTGACCACGATCGCGATCGTCGGCGACATCACGCCGGAGCAGGCGCGTGCGGAAGTGGAACGTGCGTTCGGCTCGTGGAAGAACGCCGGGCCCAAGCCCGACATCGCACAGATGCCGTTGCCGGCGGCTCACCGCGGATACGCCTACATCGGAACCGCCGCTAACCAAGTCTTCCTGAAGCTCGGCCAGCCCGCAATCCCACGAACGAGCCCGGATTACTACGCGTTTTCCGTGCTCAACCAGATTCTAGGCGGCGGCGGGTTCTTCGAATCACGCCTTTGGCAAGACCTGCGGCAACGGCGCGGCCTGGTCTACAGCGTTCAGAGTACGTTCGAGGCCGATCGCGACCGCGGCGACTTTCAGATCGAGTTGAGCGCGCGGCCCGGTAAGGTGCTGCCCGCGATCGCAATCATCCGGCAGCAGCTCGAACGGCTCAGGGATCACCCCGTGACGCAGACGGAGCTCGCCGAAGCGAAGACGCGCCTGGTTTCAAGCGCGCTCCTAGCTCAACAATCGGCCGACGCGCAGGTCGGCGAACTGCTCACCATCGCAACCAACGGTCTACCGCTGGATTATTACGCAACGCTGAACGACCGCTACGCCGGCATTACCGCCGCCGACGTGCAGCGCGTCGCGCGCAAGTATCTGCGGCCGAACCGGCTGATCGAGATCTTTGCCGGACCGACGGGGCCATGGGCGCAGCACGGGATATACTAACGGTCGATCCGTCGACCGGCGGCGAACTCGAACGGTTCGCCTACGCGAGCGCCCGCGAAATCGACGAGCGCCTGACCGCGGCACGCGAAGCCTTCGGGCGTTGGGGCCGCGCTCCGATCGCCCACCGCGCCGCGCTCCTGCACGCCGTCGCGGCGGCATTGCGTGCCCGGCGCGAGTCGCTCGCGCAGACCGCCGTCCGGGAGATGGGCAAGCCGATCGCGCAAGCACGCGCGGAGGTCGAGAAATGCGCCTCGTGCTGCGACTACTTCGCACGACACGCCGAAGCGTTCTTAGCCGACGAGGAGGTGGCCGGGAACGCCGCGCGCAGCCTGGTCGCATTTCGTCCCCTAGGCGTCATCTTCGCGATCATGCCGTGGAACTTCCCATATTGGCAGGTCGTGCGGGCCGCCGCTCCCGCGCTGATGGCAGGGAACGCCGTCGTTTTGAAGCACGCCGAAAATACCACGCGGTGCGGCCTCGAGATCGAGCGGCTCTTTGCCGAAGCGGGCGCACCCGCAGGACTGTTCGCTACGCTGCTGCTGAGCAACGCCGACGCCGACGACTTGATCGCCGACGAGCGCATCGCCGCGGTCACGCTCACGGGCAGCGAACGCGCGGGCATCGCCGTAGCCTCCGCAGCCGGTCGATCCTTGAAAAAATGCGTGCTGGAACTTGGCGGATCCGATCCCTTCGTCGTCTTACCCGACGCCGATCTGGACCTTGCCGTGGCGATTGCCGTCAAGGCGCGCTTTCAAAATAACGGGCAGAGCTGCATCGCCGCCAAGCGCTTCATCGTCCATCGCGATCTCTACGAACGCTTCGTCGAACGCTTCGCGCGCGCGGCCGCCGGCCAGAGCGTCGGCAACCCGATGGACGAACTCAACGACCTCGGCCCGTGCGCGCGCGCCGACCTGCGCGATGCGCTGCACCGGCAGATCACCGCATCGGTCGTGGATGGAGCCCGCATCGTCACCGGCGGCCGGCCGCTCGACCGCGCCGGCTTCTTCTACGAACCGACGGTGCTCGCCGACGCCGGCCCCGGCATGCCGGCGTTCGACGAAGAGACGTTCGGACCGGCCGCAGCGGTTATCTGCGCAGGCGACGAAGACGCGGCAATCGCGCTCGCCAACCGGTCGAACTTCGGTTTGGGCGCATCGATCTGGACGCGCGATACGGCGCACGCGCTGCGCCTCGCGCAGCGCATCGAAGCGGGAGCGGTCTTCGTCAACGGCATGGTCGCGAGCGACCCGCGCCTTCCCTTCGGCGGCATCAAGCGTAGCGGCTACGGACGCGAGCTCGGCTCCTTCGGCATCCGTGAGTTCGTCAACGTGCAGACGGTGTGGGCCGGACCGCCGTCATAGCGGCGCGAAGAGCATCTCCAGGTCGGCGGCGTCGAAAGGCTTGCCGGGATCGCGCCGCGCCTCGAACAGCACGTCGGCCAACGCGGCTTTGCGCGACTGCATCTCGAGGATCCGCTCTTCGACGGTGCCGACCGTCACGAGCTTGTAAACGAAGACGTGTCGCTCTTGGCCGATACGATGCGCGCGATCGGTAGCCTGGCGTTCGACCGCCGGGTTCCACCAGGGATCGTAGTGGATGACGGTATCGGCGGCCGTCAGGTTCAAGCCCGTTCCCCCGGCTTTGAGACTGATGAGAAAGAGCGGAACCTCCCGCTCCTGGAAGCGCCGCACCGGCGTTGCGCGATCGGTCGTGTCGCCGCGCAGCTCGACGAAGGGGATCGCGAGCGCGCGGACTTCGGGGACGATCAAGTCGAGCATGCTCGTGAACTGCGAGAAGAGCAGCACGCGCCGCCCTTCTTCGATAAGCTCGGGGAGCATCTCAAGCAAGAGTTCCAACTTGGCCGAGCCGCGGACGCCGCGCGCCGATGCGAGCTTCACCAAACGCGGATCGCAGCAGACCTGGCGTAACTTCAACAGCGCATCGAGCACGACGATCCGGCTGCGCGAAAGGCCGCGCTGGCCGACTTCCCGAGCCACGCGCTCGTGCATGGCGAGGCGCACGGCTTCGTAGAGGTCGCGCTGTTCGCCGCCTAGTTCGATCCGCTGCACGATCTCGGTCTTTTCGGGGAGCTGCTCCTCGACTTGCGACTTCGTGCGGCGAAGCACGAACGGCCGCACGCGCGCGGCCAGCACCGCCGAACGCTCGAGATCGGCATGCTTCTCGATCGGCGTTCGGAAGACGCGCGTGAAGCGCTTGCGATCGCCGAGCAGACCCGGCATCGCAAACGTGAGGATCGACCAGAGCTCGTCGAGGTGGTTCTCGATCGGAGTTCCCGTCAGCGCGAGGCGCTGCGCCGCATCGAGCCTCCACGCGATCTTGGTCGCCTTGGCCTGCGGGTTCTTGATGGCCTGCGCCTCGTCGAGCACCACGATCTCCCAGCGGCGCTCGAGCAGCATCTCGGCGTCGCGTACCAGCAGCGGATAGCTCGTGAGCACGATGTCGGCACGCTCGATCTCGGGCACGTTCTCCGCACGATGAGGTCCGTGCAGCGTCAAGACGCGCAAGCCGCGCGCGAAGCGCCGGCACTCGCTCGCCCAGTTGGGAAGAACGCTCGTCGGCGCGACGATCAGCGACGGGTGCCCCAGACGCCCCGCGCGCTTCTCGACGAGGATATGCGCGAGCGCCTGCACCGTCTTTCCGAGCCCCATATCGTCGGCCAGGATGCCGCCGAGGTCGTGCGCTCGCAAGAACTGCAACCAGTTGAGACCGGTCTGCTGATAGGGGCGCAGCGTCGTCGCAAAGCCGCGCGGAACGCGGACTTCGGCCAGACCGGAGAACTCGCGCAGCGACCGCGCCAGCGCTCGCAATCGTTCGCCGCCCCGCCCCTGCAGATGAAGCGACTCCTCGAGATCGTCCAGATGCGCGGCTTGCGCGAGCGTGACGGGCAAAGCCCCGTTAGCAGAGAGCGGGTCGGCATCGTAGAGTTCTACCAGCGTCGCCAGCACGATCTTTAGGCGGTCGGCGGGCAGTACGACGAACGTGCCGTCGGGCAGCGGCGCGTAGAGCGGTTCGCCGTTTTCGAGCGCGGCGAGCGGCGACTCCGACCGGTCGCGCGGCAGGCGCCGTAACGCCTCGACGACGACCGGCAAGAGCGAGATGCGGTGTCCGCCGATCTCGGTGCCGAGATCGAGCTCGAACCAGTGATTCTCGTTTTCGACGAGGTCGGCGCTCCACGGCGAATCGGCGCGTACGACGCGGTGGCGGAATCTCGGATCCACCTCGACGCGCCAGCCCTCCTCGCGCAATTGCGGAACGACGCGATCCAGGAACCGCGCCCAACGCGCCTCGCCGCCCTTCGGCGGGAGCGCGAACTCGGTAAGCGTCATCTCCTCGTCGAGGAGGAACGCCTCAAGCCCCAAGCTCTTCAAGCGCTCTTCGGCCGTACGTTCGAAGGCGAAGCGGCGCGGCCAGCGCTTCACGTGATCGTCGGCTACGCTCCGAAATTCTTCGCGAAAGTCGAGCGGGTCGACGACCGTGCCACCGTAATCGAAGGCCAGCACCGCGACGTCGTACTCGTCGGCGCGGCGCCACACGGCCTGCACGGTGCGCGTCCGTATCAAAAGACATGGGACCGGATCGTCGGCGAGAACGTCTTCCCCCACCTCGACGCTCGGCGGCTCGACCGCGAACGGCGCCAGTTCGCGCTCCCAAACGCGGCGTAGGCGCGAGGCGTGAACCGGTGCGAGCGCCGGCGCGTGCAGGAGCGTTGAAGCGATCTGCGCGGGAACGCCGAGATCGATCGGTCCGGCTTCCCACGTCGTCGTATCGAGGTACCAGACCGGAACCGCGGGGAGCAGCGCAACCTTGCCGTCGCCGCCGGCGAGCACCGGCCGTTGACGCCCATCGCTTCCGAGCTGCCAGGCGATCTCTCCGGTGCGTGCGGCACCAAACGCGATCGCCGGGTTCTTCGCCTCGCGCCAGTGGCACCGTCCGGTGGAGATCGCGGCCCGCAGCAGGGCCTCGAGTAGTTCGGCTCGGCGCAGCTCGTTTCCGTAGGAGCGTTCGGCGGCTGTCGCCAGCCGCCCGATTACGACGTCGACCGCCTGTACGAATCCGGCGGTCGATTCCGCGAGCGTGTACATCGTGTAAGAGCGCGGCTTTCCGACCTCCCCCGAGACGCGGCGCCGGACGACGTACGGTTCGACGACGACCCGCGGCGTAAAGCCGTACTCACGCACGTCCACGACGTACATTACGAACTCGTCGTTACCGCGCCCAGGCGGCGCTCCGACGCGGCGCGCGGTCTCCGAAAGTTTCTCCAGCCATAGATCGACCGCGCCGTCCGCTTTATCGCGCGGCAAAGGTTCTACAGCCGTCGCTTGCGCGTTTGCATACGGATCGAGCGCCCGGAAGAGGGCCGCCACGACGTGCTTGCAATTATAGCCGATCGGGCACGTACACGTACCCTCAATCAGCCAGCGGCCGTTCCGCGCACGCGCGACGAGGCCGACTCGGTACGGCGCCTTGTCGCTGCCCGCGACGAATGCGTGGATCTGCGTACCATCTGCGTCGACGCGAACTTCGAGCACGCGGCCGCGATCGTAGTAGGCTTGCCCCCTCGCCCAGTAAGCCGGCGCAAAAGAGTTTCGAACCTCGTCGAGACGAAATGGCGGGCGTACCGTAGGCATGAACCCCGGTGATTCGCCGCAGCGGCACCCGGTACATGGTTGCTCCGCGAGATCCGTCTCGATTAGCTCGAGCGTGTTGCGTGGGGCGCGGCGCCGCAGTAGTCGGCGATGCGCGCGATGCCTTCGCGCACGCGTTCGACCGGCGCGACCCAACTCAAGCGCAGCCAAGCATCGAACGACGCGCCGAACGCGATGCCGGGTATCGCGATCACCTCTCGCTCGTCGGCGAGCGCGTGCGCAGCCTGCAGCGAGCTTACGCCTTCGGGAAGACGCACGCAGGCGTAGAAACTACCCTCGGGTGCGATGAATTGCAACCCGCTTTCGCGCAAGGCATCGACGACGGCGCTCCGTTGTAGACCGTACCACTCCGCGTGCTCGCGCAAAGCGCCCGGCTCTTCGAAGATGTGCAGCGCGACTTGCTGTGCGAACGTGTCGGCGCAGGACGTCACCCACGCGTGCACCTTGACGATCGAGGGCGCGAGTTCCGCCGGCGTCATCGCCCACCCAAGCCGCAGGCCGGTGAGCGCGTTGCTCTTGCTCACCGAGTTGGTAACGATCGTATGCGGATAGACTGCGGCGAAGTAACCGGCGTCTTCGAGGTACGTCTGCTCGCGGTAGACCTCGTCGTGAATCACCCACACGGGCTCCCCGCCTCGCCGCAAGAGACCCTCCGCGAGGCGCGCGACGGCCTCGCGCGAGATGACGCGCGCGGTCGGGTTGCACGGCGAACAAACGACAACGGCGCGCGTTCGCTCGCCGACGGCGTCGAGAATGCGTTCCGGATCGTACGCGAAGCCGTCAGATTCACGCATCGCCACGCTTTGCACCGCGACTCCCTCGAGTGCCGCCATCTTCGCGTACGACGGGAACGCCGGTTCGACGACGAGCAACTCGTCCTTCCCGGGATCGAGCAGCGTCTTGATGACGACGTACGTCGCTTCTTGCGAACCCGTCGTGACGCAAACGTTCTCGGCCGCGCCGAGCCACGGATACCCGTAGTGCCCCGCGATGCGCGCGCGCAGTTGCGGATCGCCCGCGTTGACCGTATAACGGATCCCCCGTTCGGCGACGTAACGCATGGCCGCTTCGAGATGCGCCGGATTGGGCCGCAGCGACGGCTCCCCTAGGCCCAAGTCGATGGAGCCGGGTCTTCGCTTGGCGGCGATCTCGCGGATCAACGAGCCCCCGATCCGTGCGACGCGGGGATTCATCGTCAAACCGCTACCTCGTACTCGCGCAAGGCCGCGTTGAGTGACGTCTTCGTATCGGTCGACGCGCTTCGCGTACCGATGACGAGCGCACACGGTACGTCGTAGGTTCCGGCCGGGAACGCTTTCGGGAGGCTGCCTGGAATGACGACCGCCCGAGCGGGAATGCGGCCCCTCGTGGTAACCGGTTCGCTTGCGCGGACGTCGACGATCGGCGTGCTCGCCGTCAGCACGACGCCGGCGCCGAGTACCGCTTCGCTTTCGACGCGCACGCCTTCGACCACGATGCAGCGCGAACCGACGAACGCGCCGTCTTCGACGATGACCGGCTGCGCCTGGGGCGGTTCGAGCACGCCGCCGATACCGACGCCGCCGGAAAGATGCACGTTCTTGCCGATCTGCGCGCACGAGCCCACCGTGGCCCACGTATCGATCATCGTGCCCTCGCCGACGTAGGCACCGATATTGACGTATCCCGGCATGAGAATCGCGCCTCGCCCCAAGAAACTCCCATAGCGTGCGGCCCCCGGCGGCACGCAGCGCACGCCGAGCGCATCGTAATTCGTCTTGAGCGGAATCTTGTCGTACGCACCCCCCATCCACACGACGTCGCGCCGCCGGAAGTACAGCAGGATCGCCTGTTTGATCCACGCGTGGGTAACCCAGCCGCCGTCGTACGGCTCGCAGACGCGCAGTCTCCCTTCGTCCAGCGCCGCCACCACCTCGTCGACCGCGCGGCCGGCCGAACCCTTCAAATCGCTCGCATCCGCCGCCAGCGCCTCGATTTCAAGCCGTAGCCTTCGAACGTCCATGCAGCGCACGCTTACGTGAGGAGAACCTGCGCCCCTCCGCAGCGGCGCCGCGGCGGACCGGAAGCCTGCGTAACGGGCGGTGCATTGCTGGGTAAGAGAACGTGGGTAAGAGATCGTAGGGTCGTGGAGAACTACCCCCTCCCTCACCCCCGAGCAAGAACCGACTCGTTCCTTACTTAAGGAGAACCCGTGCCCAACACACGCGAAGACGAACGTCGAATCGACGCGATCCGCTTCCTGTCCGTCGATGCGGTGCAGCGGGCAAACTCCGGACATCCCGGGATGCCGCTCGGCGCCGCGGCGGCCGCCTACACGCTCTGGACGCGCCATCTGCGTTTCAATCCGAAGGATCCCGGATGGTTCGACCGGGACCGCTTCGTCCTGAGCGCCGGGCACGGATCGATGCTGCTCTACTCCTTGCTCTATCTCACCGGCTACGCGTTAACGCTGCAGGATATCGAGCGCTTCCGGCAGTTCGAAAGCAAGACGCCGGGGCACCCCGAAGCGCGCCACACGCCCGGAGTCGAAGTCACAACGGGGCCGCTCGGGCAAGGCTTTGCGAACGCCGTCGGCTTGGCGATGGCGCAGGCGCATCTCGCCGCAACCTACAATCGCGCGGGTCTCGCGATCGTAGACCATTACACCTACTGCTTGTGCGGCGACGGCGATCTGATGGAAGGCCTCTCGGCCGAAGCCGCATCGCTTGCCGGCCACCTCGGCTTGGGAAAACTCATCGCGCTATACGACGACAACAAGATCTCGCTTGCGGCGCCCACCGGCGTGACCTTTACCGAAAGCGTTCTCGAGCGCTTCGCCGCACAGCGCTGGCATACGGTCTACGTCGACGCCGATCAGGGCAACGGCGTCGACGCGATCGACGCCGCGATCCGGGAGGCCAAGAACGTCACCGATCGGCCGTCGCTCGTTGCGATTCGCACGCACATCGGGTACGGATCGCCCGAGCAGGACTCGTTTAAAGCGCATGGCGAGCCGCTCGGCCCCGAAGGCGTTAGAGCCACGAAAGCAAAACTCGGCTGGCCACTCGAGCCCGACTTCTACGTTCCCGACGAAGTGCTGGCGTTCTACCGCAGCGTGGGCGAACGGGGAGCCGGCTTGCAGAGCCGCTGGCAGCAGACCTACGCCGCTTGGAAGGACGCGAACGCCGAGCCGGCCGCGCAGTTGGAGCGCATCCTCGCCAAGCGTCTTCCCGACGCCGTGCCGTGGCCTACATTCACCAAAGAGAACGGCGACAACATCGCCACGCGCGAAGCCGGCGGCATCGTCATGAATGCGATCGCCGCCGCACTTCCCGAACTCGTCGGCGGATCCGCGGATCTCGATCCTTCGACGAAGACCTACCTCAAAAATATGGGCGACTTCCAGCCCACGCACTACGCCGGACGCAACGTGCATTACGGCGTTCGCGAGCACGCCATGGGCGCGATCACGACAGGACTCGCGATGCACGAGGGCCTGCTGCCCTTCGCCGCAACGTTCTTCAACTTTAGCGATTACATGAAGCCCGCCATGCGGCTGGCGTCGCTGACGGGCGTTCACGCGATCTACGTCTTCACGCACGATAGCGTCTTCCTCGGTGAGGACGGGCCGACGCATCAGCCGATCGAACAACTTGCTGCATTCCGCGCGCTGCCCAACTGCAACGTCGTGCGTCCGGCGGACTCGCTCGAAACGCTCGAAGCGTGGAAGCTCGCCGTGATGCCCGGAGATACGCCGTGGCTTCTCGTGCTCTCGCGGCAGAAGCTGCCGTTTCTCGGGGAGCGGCGCGCCGACGTCGCCCGCGGTGCCTACGTCCTGGCCGATAGCGATGGCACACCCGACCTCGTGCTCATAGCGACCGGCTCCGAGGTCTCGCTCGCCTTACGGGCGGCGGCGCTTCTGGAGGCGCGCGCGATGAAGACCCGCGTCGTATCGATGCCGTGTTGGGAACTCTTCGCCGCAGCGCCGCAGTCGTACCGCGACGCCGTCCTACCGCCCAACGTGAAGGCGCGCATCTCGATCGAAGCCGCCGCCACGTTCGGCTGGGAACGCTGGGTCGGCGCTGAAGGCTGCGCTTACGGTATCGACCGCTTCGGAACCTCGGCTCCCGCTTCGGCGATCGCGAACGCGTTCGGCTTCACGCCCGAGCATATCGCGTCGGTCGCCGAACGACACTTCGCTACGATTGCTCGCTAGGAGAAGAACACCCATGGGAAATCAGCTCCAACAACTCCTCGATGCCGGTCAGAGCGTCTGGCTCGATAACCTGCGCCGCAGCATGTTCGCGTCGGGCGAACTGCAGCGCTCGATCGATAAGGGCCTGCGCGGCATGACCTCCAACCCGACGATCTTCGAAAAGGCCATCGGAACGGGAGATGATTACGACGAGCAGCTGAAATCGCTCATGGGGACGCAGCACGATGCAGGCGCCATCTTTTGGGACCTGGCCGTTACCGATATCCAGAGCGCTTGCGATCTCTTTCTCCCGGTCTACGAGAGGTCCGGCGCAAACGACGGATTCGTTAGCCTGGAGGTGTCGCCGCTGCTCGCCCACGATACCGAAGGCACGATCGAGATGGCCAAGGCTCTATGGAAGCGCGTCGGCCGCCCGAACGTAATGATCAAGATTCCCGGAACCACCGAGGGCGTGCCCGCAATCGAAGCCTGCACCTTCGAAGGCATCAACATCAACGTCACGCTCATCTTTGCCGTCGAGATGTACGAAAAGACCGCGCGCGCCTTCGTCCGCGGTTTGGAGCGACGACTGGAAAAGGGCTTGCCGGTCGAGCGCGTTCGTTCCGTCAACAGCGTATTCGTCAGCCGTATCGATACGCTGGTGGACGGCATGCTGCAATCCCGCATCGACAAGGGCGAAAAACCTCTGGAACGCCTGCTCGGCCGAGCCGGTACGGCCAACCTGCAACTGACCTATCAGAAATTTCTCGATATCTTCGAAGGCGAGCCGTTCGCTAAGCTCAAAGCCGCCGGCGCATCCGTGCAGCGGCCCCTCTGGGCATCGACCTCGACGAAGAACCCGCACTACCCGGATCTGATGTACGTCGAACCGGTTGTCGGTCGCGATACCGTCAACACGATGCCGCCCCAGACGTTCGACGCCCTCTTGGATCACGGCAAGATCGTACCGGATGCCATATTGCAGGGAGTCGAAGGAGCGCGCGCGACGATGAAGGAGTTGCAGGCCGCGCAGATCTCCTTCTTCGACGTCACCCATCAGCTGCAAGTAGACGGCGTGAGCTCGTTCTGCGACTCGTACGCGGCATTGCTCGGTGCTATCGTCTACAAGCAGAAACAGCTGGCTTCGGGAGCAGAGCGGGTCGCCTTTTCGTTCCCGACCGATACCGGCCCGTTTCGCGGCGCGCTCGACTCGCTCGCGAAAGACGATTTCCTCAAGCGATTATGGGCCAAGGACGCGAGCCTATGGTCGGCCGATCCGCAGCACGCCGCAATCGTCAGGCGCGCGCTCGGATGGCTCGACATTCCACAGCACCTGCTCGAAGCGGTGCCGGGAATCCAGGCCTTTGCGAAGCTAGCCGCGGCGGAGTTTTCGCACGTCGTCGTACTCGGCATGGGGGGCAGCTCGCTCGCGCCCGACATCATGCGCGAGACTTTCGGCGCGACCTCCGGATTCCCGACCTTGCACGTGCTCGATTCAACCGATACGTCACAGATCCGCGCGCTCGAAGATGCCATCGACCTGCCGAACGCCCTGTTCGTCGTTGCCAGCAAGAGCGGCACGACGACCGAACCCGATGCGTTCTATCGCTACTTCCACGAAAAAGTCACGCGCGCGATCGGCGTCGAACGCGCCGGATCGCATTTCGTCGCGATCACCGATCCTGGAACCCCGCTCGAAGCCGAGGCAAAGTCGCAGCGTTTCCGCGCGTGCTTCCTGAACGACCCCAATATCGGGGGACGCTATTCGGCACTCTCCTTCTTCGGCATCGTTCCCGCAGCGCTTGCGGGATACGACGTCAACCTTCTGCTGGACCGCGGGTTGGGCGCCATGCACGCTAACGATAAGACCGTGGCGTCGGCGAGCGCGCCAGGCGTGCGCTTCGGTGCCGCGCTGGGCGCGCTCGCCGCTGCCGGGCGGGATAAGCTCACGCTCGTTACGCATCCGGCGGTACGCGCCTTCGGCGCATGGGCCGAGCAGCTCGTCGCGGAGTCGACCGGGAAGTCCGGCAAAGGCATTCTGCCGGTTGAGGGGGAGCCGCTCGGCGATCCCGCGGCGTACGGCGACGACCGTGTCTTCGTCTACGTCGGGGCGAATCTCCCGAACCCGGTACCGGATACCGCTTCGAAACTCCAGGCGCTCGAACGCGCCGGCCATCCGGTCGTGCGCCTCGCGATGAACGACGCCTACGACGTCGGCGAGCAGTTCTACCTTTGGGAGATCGCAACGGCGGCGGCAGGCTCGCTGCTCCGGATCGACGCGTTCGATCAACCCAACGTACAAGAATCCAAAGACAACACCAAGGCGCTGCTCAAGCAGTACGCCGAGAACGGTCGTTTCGACGACGCGCCCGTCGACGTGGCCGGTAAGGCGTTCGACATCACGTTCCTCGCGGGGAGCCGCCATCTCGCCGCCGCGACGCCCGACCGCGCCTTCACGCAACTGCTGGCGCAGATCCGCCCTCACGACTACGTCGCGTTCTGCGCGTACCTCGCGCGTAACGATTCGCACGCAGCGTTGCTGCAAGAGGTGCGGACCAAGATCCGCGACGCCTTCAAGATCGCGACCACCGTTGGCTTCGGTCCGCGCTTCCTTCATTCGACCGGACAGGAACACAAGGGAGGCCCGAATACCGGCGTCTTCCTGCAGATTACCGCCGACGAGCCCTTCGATCTGCAGATTCCGGGGATGCACGTCGGCTTCCGCACGCTCATCGCGGCTCAAGCGCTCGGCGATCTCCAGTCCCTCGATAAACGCGATCGGCGCGGCATCCGCGTCCATCTCAAGGGCGACCTCGAAACCGCCCTGCGCGCGCTGCTCCTAGCCGTCGACGACGGCATCACCGCAAAAACGTAAGGGAACGACATGCAGATAGGAATGGTTGGGCTCGGCAAGATGGGCGCAAATATGACGACGCGCCTCTTGCAGCACGGGCACCAGGTCGTCGCATACGATCGCAGCCCCGATGCCGTCAAGAGCGCCGCCGGCGGCGGGGCGACGGCCGCCGGCTCGCTCGCGGATCTCGCCGCAAAGCTCGGCAGCACGCCGCGCGTCGTATGGGTTATGGTTCCTTCGGGTGCGGCCACCGGCGACACCATCGACGAGCTGCTCCGGTCGCTTCAGCGCGGCGACGTCATCGTCGACGGCGGCAATTCGAACTATAAGGACGGACTGGCCGCCTACGATCGCTGCAAGGCCAAAGGCGTCTCCCTGGTGGACGCCGGGACCAGCGGCGGAGTCTGGGGACTGAAAGAGGGCTACTGCTTGATGGTCGGCGGCGACGACGACGCGGTCAAGATATGCGAGCCGATCTTCACCGCTCTCGCACCGCCGGGCGGTTACGCTCACGTCGGGCGCGCCGGAGCGGGCCACTTCTCGAAGATGGTGCACAACGGCATCGAATACGGGATGCTGCAGGCCTACGGCGAGGGCTTCGAAATTCTCGAGAAGTCGCCGTTTGCGTTTGATTTGAAGCAACTCGCAGAGATCTGGGGTCACGGGAGCGTCGTACGCTCGTGGTTGCTCGAACTTGCCGTACTTGCCTTCGCCGGCGACCCCAAGCTCGCCGATATTCGCGGCTACGTCGACGACACCGGCGAAGGGCGTTGGACGGTGCAAGCCGCGATCGACGAGGACGTGCCGGCACCGGTCATCACGCTCGCACTACTTGCGCGCTTTGCCTCGCGGCAAGACGAGTCGTTCAGCGCGAAAGTGATAGCCGCGCTACGCAATCAGTTCGGCGGACACGCGGTTAAGGCGGAACGATAGTGGCGATAGCCCACGTTACGCCAACGCCCGCGAACCCGTTGCGCGCGGGCATCGACAGCGGGCGCATCGCCGATCCGTGCAACGTCGTATTCTTCGGCGCCAGCGGCGATCTCTTCAAGCGCATGCTGATGCCGGCCATCTACAACCTGCGGCTCGACGACATCCTGCCGACGAATTTCGGACTGATCGGCTTTGCGCGCACGCCGTTTTCGGACGATTCCTTCCGAGAGTACTGCAAGCAGTCCGTCGACGAGTTCTCGCGCTCGGGTCCGGCCAAAGAATCGCTCTGGAGCGATTTGGTCGCGCGCATCGGCTACATCACGGCGGACTTCGACGATACGTCACATTTCAAGCAGCTCAAAGCGCTGCTCGAATCGAACGACAAAAAGATCGGCACCGCCGGGAACCGGGTCTTCTATTTGGCGACGCCGCCCTCAGTCTTTCCGAAGATCGTCGCCCAGATCAAACGTGCCGGACTCGACCCGCGCAACAACCCTGCGGGCTGGACGCGCGTCATCGTCGAGAAGCCGTTCGGCACGGATCTGGATTCCGCGCGCGCCCTCCAAGCCGAAGTCGAAAAAGTGTTTGACGAAGGCCACGTCTACCGCATCGACCACTATCTGGGGAAGGAACCCGTACAAGACATAATGGCGCTGCGCTTCGCAAACGGAATCTTCGAGCCGATATGGAACCGAAACTACGTCGAATCCGTGCAGATCACCGCGGCCGAAACGCTCGGCGTCGAACAGCGCGGCGGCTACTACGACAACGCCGGCGCGCTGCGCGACATGATTCAGAACCACGTGATGAACCTCTTCGCCTTGGTTGCGATGGAACCGCCGGCCTCTTCAGACGCCGATGCGATCCGCAACGAGAAGTTCAAGGTATTCTCCGCCATCGAACCTCCGCAACCGGAGGGCGTCTTCCAGATGAGCGCGCGTGGGCAGTACGGGACAGGTTCGGTCGAGGGAGAGCCGGTCGCCGCCTATCGCAGCGAGACCGACGTCGCCCCGGACTCCAATACCGAGACCTTTGCGGCCCTGCGCCTGCACGTAAACAACTGGCGCTGGGCCGGCGTTCCATTTTACCTGCGCAGTGGCAAGCGGCTGGCTCGCAAGGTCTCCGAGGTCGCGATCACGTTCAACCAGATCCCGCACCGCCTCTTCGGCGAGAAGAGCGACACGATCGAGCAGAACGTCCTCGTCATCAAGATTCAGCCCGAAGAGGGCATCTCGATGCGTTTCAACGCCAAGGTCCCCGGCCCGAAGAATCACATTCGCAGCGTCACGATGGATTTCAACTACGGAACCGGTTTCGGCGTGCAGTCGGCGCCGGCGTACGAGCGCCTGATCGGCGACGCCATCCGCGGCGACGCCACGCTCTTCACGCGCTGGGACGCCGTGCAGAGAGCGTGGGAGATCGTCATGCCGGTCCTCGACGTCTGGCTCTCGATCCGCGACCGCAACTTTCCCAACTACGCCGCCGGAAGCCAAGGGCCCGAGTCCGCAGCGGCAATGAACCCCAAGTGGCGGCCGCTATGAGCCTCGACGTCACGCAGATCCTCGACGAACTGGCGCGGGAGCGCGGCGAGGGCGTCGGCGTCTCGACGATCACCATGAACCTCGTCGCGCTCGTCGACGACCCAAACCTCTGCGAATGGATCGTCGAGCGAACCGGCGAGATTGCGCGGCGCCACCCTTCGCGCGTCGTCGTGCTCGACGCCGCCCACGAAGCCGGCACGCATTCCGTGCACAGCTCGATGCGCGAGATCGAGCACACGCTGATGACGGGAAGCCAGCAGGTCGCAATCGGCGTGAGCGGCATGCAGGCGCCCGACCTCTTCTCGGTCGCACACGCGCTCGTGGTCCCAAACGTCGAAACCATCCTCTACTGGGCTGGAGCGCACGTCGCCGGCGACGAACGGCTGGGGCGCCTCTCCGAGATCGCCGATTGCCTCGTCGTCGATACGTCGCGTTCAGATAGCACCGCGGAGACGTTGCGCGAACTCGCCGGTTTCGTCGAGGCGCACGAGCGCATCGCCATCCACGACCTCGCGTACATGCGCCTGCTTTCGTGGCAGGATATGATCGCGCAATTCTTCGACGATCCCGAGCTCGCAAGCGAGATCGGCACGATCTCGCGCATCGACATCGCCGCTGGGTCCGACTCGGAGGCGCTGTATATCGTCGGCTGGCTCGCTAGCCGGCTCGGCTGGCAGCCTCATACGGGCGACGCGTTTTACGATAGCGCCGGCGCCGAGATTCACTTCACCATCGCACGCGAGGGAGAACCGCGACGCGTGCGCCGCATCGCGCTTGAATCCGCTGACTCGACGTTTACCGCGGCGCTCGAGCCCGGCACCGCCGATCTCGCCGCCCTCACGGTTTCGGGAAAGTTTGCGCGCCCGGAACGCTGCGTTCCCCTGCACCATATCGATATCGTCGCACTCATCGAACGCGCTATCCTCTCCCCGCGCCGCGACGACGTATTCCGCAGCTCGCTCGCAATGGCGCGGGCCATACTCGAACGCCGGAGCAATCGATCTGACGACGCATAACCGCAGCGAGATTCGGATCTACCCGGACGCCGAGAAACTGGCCGCCGCGCTCGCCGATCTCTTCGTCGACCGGGCGCAGGCCGCCGTTGCCGAGCGCGGCGCCTTTTACGTAGCGCTGGCCGGAGGGACCACCCCTCGCGCCGCGTACGCGCTCTTAGCGGCCCAGCGGCGTGCCGCACAGGTCGCGTGGCAAGACGTATTCGTATACTTCGGCGACGAGCGCTGCGTCGGGCCGGACGACGAGCAGTCGAATTACAAGATGGCCTGCGATACGTTCCTTCGGGCCGTGCCGATCCCACCGCCGAACGTTCGCCGCATGCGCGGCGAAGACGACCCGACCGAGGCCGCACGCCTGTACGCGGAGATGCTGCGCGCGGATCTCGGCGATCCGCCGGCGTTCGACTTGGTATTGCTAGGGATGGGCTCGGACGGTCACACGGCCTCGCTCTTTCCCGGCACGGACCCGATGACCGGCGACGCGGATCTCGTGCGCGCGCCATACGTCGAGGCAATGCAGGCCTATCGCCTCACGCTCACGCCACGCGCGATCAACAACGCTCGCCACGTCGCGATTGCCGCGCAGGGAGCGCAGAAGGCCACGATCCTGGCATCGGTGCTGGAGGGGCCGTACGTTCCGACGACCTATCCGGTGCAGATCGTCGCGCCGCGGGCCGGGCGCTTGACGTGGCTGGTCGATCGGGACGCCGCCGACAGCCTGCGCGCTACTTGAGGACCGGAACGCGATGGTTCCAGCGCTCGAGTTCACGCCGGTATAGGACGGCGTTACGCTCCTGGATCTTTCGTTCCGAGAGTCTGCGAAGGGGTGAGTGACCGGACTGCATGATCTTCTCCTTCATGGCTTGAGTGCTCCTGCGCCTAACGTCGTCAGGTCGACATCGTTGTCTTTCAGGATCGATCCGGTGGAGCGTTCGATCTCCACGACCGCCTTATTGAGATCCGTCTGCGCCTGCAGCTCGCGACCGCGGTTATCGGCGAGCTCTACTTGTCGCTGCAGGACCAGGAACGTGGTGGAGGCACCGTTGCGGAACCGCCGCATCTCGCTTGCCAGCACCTGCTGCGAAGCCTGCGCGGCCGCGCGCGCTGCAATCAGCCGGGCGATGGCGCTCTTGTAGGCCTGCAAGGCATCGCGCACTTCCACGGTCACGCGCTGGATAATACTTGCCTCCTGCAGGCGTGCGATGCGTTCGCGCTCTCGCGCGATCGCCAGATCCGCGTGTGCGGTGTCGTGCCCCAGCGGCAGGGTCACCAGAATGCCGGCGGAAAAGCTCGGAAACTTTTCGGCCGTCAGGTTCTTGATCGATTGGCCGAGATCGCCGATCAAGTATCCCGGGACCGGGGCGTTCGCTTGCATCAAGTACGGTATCTGCTGGTTAGCGGGGAGCGATCTGTTCACCGCGGCGATCAGCTGATCGATCGCGACGACCTGCTGTGCGCTGCTCTGCGCGAACGGACTCGCATTGGGATTGGTCGGCTGACCGGCGAAACCGTTGCTGGTATAGCCGAGGTTCAGGTCGATCTGCGGCTTCAAGCGATTCTCCGCATATGCCAAGTCAACGTCGGCCGCGCGGCGTTCGTCACGTATGCGAGCGATCTCCGGACGGTTTCGAAGGGCCGTCATCACCAAGGCGGCGAGCGACGGCTGCCTTGGAAGCTGCAGCACCGGGGTGGTCGGCACGATGTTGGCCGCCCACGCCGGATCCGCCGGGTTGGCTAAGAGAAGCTCCTTGAGCCGATTCTGGATCTGGGCGACGCTCTGCAGCGCCGAAAAAACGTTGTCCTGGAATATCTCGACCTGGGTGTTCGATTGCACGACGTCGATCGGGGCGCTCGCGCCGCGCTTGGCAAGGCGCTCGTTGCTGCGCTGCTGCGCGACAGCTTGCTTCAGCGCCTCCTCCGCAATCGCCACGTTACGCCACGCAGCCACGAGATCCCAGTATGAATCCTCGACCTGCGCGACGGTGCTCTCTACGCCCACAAGCGTCTGTGCGTTGACGGCATCGGCATTTATCTGCGCTAATTGCAGCGCTCGGCCGGCGGGATTGATGCCGGCTCCACGCGCGAGCGGCTGGGAAAAATCGACCGAAAACAACGTTGGATAGGTTGGGTCGAACGCGTTTATGACGTTGTTGCTGAAGGCGCTGCCGCCTTGTACGCTCACGCTGTACTGCTGTCCGCCGCGCAGTATGCCCGAGGCGCCGGCGGAGACGCCGGTCGTCTCCGAGACGAGCGGCCCGAAATTGGGTCCGGCAAAGAACGAGTTCGACGGAGCCGTCTTCGCGTATTGATACGACGGCTGTAAGGAGAGGCGAATATCGTAGGCACCCTTCGCCGCTTGAATTTGGTAGCCCGCAATCGCGCGATCGGCCCGTGCGACCGCAAGGTCGGGATTTTGCGAGAGCGCCATGCCGATCGCATTTTCGAGCGTTAGCCCGACGAACGGTCGCTGCGTCACGCCTTCGATCTCGGCCGACGGCACGTTCGCGGACGGAGCGGCATAGCCGCGCGCCACGGCGGGTACCGGCGGCAGCACCACAGCCGGTGGTGGAGGCGGAAGGGTTACGCGCGGCGCCGGTGTCGGATGCGGACGCAACGCGCTCGCGAGGGCGGGCTTTGCCATGGCCGGCGCGGCGCAGAGCGCGCCGCATCCGGCTAAAGCGAGTAGTGCGAGAAGACGTCGGTACACGAGAACTCCTATTCGGCTTTCAAGGGAATGCCCGGCAGACGCGGACGGCGCAGCAGCCCCACGAGCGGGGCCAAGAGAATCGAGATTATCGCTACCCAACGCGAGGTGTCGGCATACGAGAGCACCAGCGCTTGTTGCGTTACCAGCCTCGCGAGATCGTGCAGGGCGCGAAGCGAATGCTCGCCCCCGTTCGCTTGGAGAAAATGCAGCGTGGACGTTGCGTGCAGGGTGACGGCACCATCGAGCGCGCTTTGATGTTGCGTGACGCCACGCACGAGGAGCGTCACCAGGAGCGCCGTAGAGATGCTGCCCCCCACCTGGCGGGCGAGATTGAAGAACGACGCTGCCGCCGCGACGTCGTTTTGCGGAACGCCGCCGAGGACCGTCACCGAGAGCGGAACGAATATCTGCGAAAGGCCGACCCCGCTGATTACCAACGGCCAAAAAAACGTCCAGTACGCGGATTGTTCGGTCGTCACGGCGGCGAGCATCCAGTTGGAGATGCCCAGCATGACGAAGCCGGAGACGATAAACCAGCGCGTGTCGGCTTTTCCGCGCGTAACGATGATGGCGATGATCGGCGTGAAGAACGCGACTGCCGTTGCGCGCATCAAGATCAATTCGCCCGAGAGCGTCGCCGTAAAGCCGAGTGAGTTTTGGACGTACTGCGGCAAGATGACGATCGTGCCGTAAAGGCTCGCACCGAGGACGGCGCCCAGCAGACTGCCGACGGCGACGACCCGGTACCGCAAGATATGCAGGTTGACTACCGGAATTTTCGATCTCAGCGTCCAAAAAACGAAGGCGATCAAACCGCCTGCCGCCAGCAAACTGAACAGACGGATGTTCGGATCAGAGAACCAATCGTATCGTTGCCCCTGATCCAGGACGTATTGCATCGAGCCCAACCCTAGTGCCAGCAGCCCTAAGCCGGTCCAGTCGAGCTTCTTGTCCCTTTGGGGAGCGGCCGGGTTGCGCAAGACGAGGTAGACGATCGCAGCGGCCAAGACGCCGATCGGGAGGTTCACAAAGAATGCCCAGCGCCAGCTGAGTTGATCGGTAACGATGCCGCCGATCAGCGGACCGATTGCCGGCCCGACGATAACGCCCATCGAGAAGATTCCCTGCGCCTTACCTTGCTCGCTCAGCGGATAGGTTTGGCGGAGGATAGCCTGAGAGGTCGAGAGCAAGGCGCCGCCGCCCATGCCTTGAACGACGCGCCAAAAGACGAGAGCGTTGAAACTGCCGGCAAGCCCGCACATCGCCGATGCAAACGTGAAGCCTACGATCGCCCAAAAATAGAGTTTCCTCCGCCCGAAACGCGTCTCTAACCACGGAGCGATCGGAATGACGACAACGTTCGCGATGATGTAGCCGGTTACGATCCAGGCGCCCTGATCGACGGCCACTCCAAAGTTGCCCTGAATGTTCGGCAGGGCAACGTTCACGATCGTCGTGTCGACGATCTCGAGCATCGTCCCGATGATAACGGCCAGCGTCACCAGCCTGCGGCGCCAACCGTACTCGATGACGTTGCTTTCATAAGCTTTCATCGATTTGCCAAAGGGCTAACGAACTTTGACCGACGCCTCGACGGACATGCCCGGACGCAGCGGATACCTGGACGGATCGGGATCGTCGATGGAGATCTTGACCGGAATCCGCTGGGCGACTTTGACGAAATTGCCCGTGGAGTTCTGTGCCGGGATCAGCGCGTAGGTATTCTGCGACGCCGGATTTATCGAGAGCACCCGTCCGCGGAACTTGACGCCGTTGTATGCGTCGACGTTGATGTCGACCGGCTCTCCCGCGCGTACGCTCCCCATCTCCGTCTCCTTGAAATTCGCCGTAATGAAGACGCTATCGGGGATCAGCGTCAGCAGCGTCATGCCCGCTCCCACGGTCTGCCCGATCTCGACGCTCTTCTCACCGACGAAACCGTCTATGGGCGAGCGAATCTTGGTATACGCCAGATTTTGCTCGGCGATGTCGAGCTCGGCGCGCGCGGCAGCGACTTGGCTAGGGGCTTGCGCCTGCGTGAGTTTCCCCTGCGCGAGCTGCAACGATCCGCGTGCCGCGCCGATTCCCGCCTGCGAGGCAGCAACGCGCTGCTCGGCTGCCGCGAGATCCGCGCGGCTAACGGTTAGGCCATCGACCGCAGCGCGATATTGCGACTCGGCTTGCGCGAGCGCAGCTCTCGCCGCATCGATCTGCTGGCCGGGCAGGTCGCCGGTGGAGACCAGCGACGCGACACGGTTGTAATCTGCTTGCGCTTTCACGAGATTCTCTCGGGCAGCCGGTACCTGCGCTTGCGAGACCCGCACTTGCGCTCGGGCAACCGCCACGCCGGCTTGCGAGAGCGGAACCTGCGCGGATGCTCCGGCGATATTCGCTTGCGCCTGGGCGACGCCGCCCGTACCCTGCTGCGTGAGCGCCCCCTGGTTCTCCACTGCGAGTTGATAGTCTGCCCGCGCTTGAGCGACGCGAGCGACCTCCGTAGCGTTGTCGAGTACGATCAAGAGCTCGCCTTTACGCACCGGCTGGTTGGTGTCCACGACGATTTTGTCCACGCGTTCGTTGATCTTGCTCGTGACGTCGACGGCGTTCGCATCTATCTGCGCGTCGCCCGTCGTCACGTGCGTCCTAGCGTAGAGAAACCACTTGAGGCCGGCGAATAGGACCAGAATGACGACGACCGCAGCGGCCGCCATCCCCAGGCGCCGCACCAAGGGAGAGGTGCCGTTCTCCGCCTCGCCCGAACTCATTGCTCGAACTTGCTCCGCACGCCGTGTAGAAACGCGTCGACCAGGAACGTGAGGTACTGCTCTTGCGTGAGCTGGAGCTCGTCGAGCGGCATCTTCTTACGGCCGATGACGTGCGCGAAGATGCTGCCCATGAAATAGCGCGCCAGCACGCGCGGATCGCCCTTGAGTTCGCCGCGTTCCGTCCACGTCGTAAGGTACTCGGTAACGACGCTGTGGATCGCCGCCGGAGCGCGCCACGCCTGGTCGCCCACGTGCGTCCCGTCCTCGTCTTCCTCCGCCAGCGACATGAGGATGAGGTCGCGGACGCTCTCGAGGCGACCGATCAGCGCCTGCGCGATCGTGCGAAGGTCGACCTCGAGGTTCCCGCTCAGAGTCGCGATCAAGCCCTGCAATTCGACCGTGCCGCAAAAATACTGCGCGCATGCCAGCGAAAGCGCCTCTTTGTTGCCGAAATGGCGAAAGAGCGTCGCTTCGTTGACGCCCGCGCGCTCGGCGATCTCGCGCGTGGTCGTGCCGCGCCGGCCCTTCTTGGCAAAAAGCTCTCGCGTCGCCTGGAGGATGCGCTGGCGGGTCTCTTCAGGCGAGGTCGCCGGACGGTGCAGTTCCCGGTGCGCGAACATCACGGTTTGGAAAACACCGAACTATCGACCGCGACGTTCGTATGATACGTCCCGTAGGTCGCGTTGGCGACCGCACGGATATGCGGAATGTCGATCGTTGCGTGCTGCGACGCGATGACGCTGTAAGCGCCTTCGGTCTTGAAGGATTGCGTCATCACGATCGTCCCTCCGTTTCGATAGTGCCACTCCATCCGCGTCACCTGATAGTCCGACGGATCGACGTATGCGAGCGTATAGTCGAGGACCGAGCTGTAGACCTTCTTGGTCATGCGCAGTTCCAGCATGGGGCGTCCACCGAGGCTGCCCTGGCCGGCATAGGTGACATTTTGATCCGTCTCCCACGCCGCCGGATCGCCGATCGCGTCGAACATCTTCGCGAACCCCTTGGCGTACGGCGGGACGCGGTCGAAGACCACTTCGTAGTTGTCCGGGCGTTTGAAATACGACGTTCCGTCCAACTCCGGCGCGAAAAAGGGGAAGTTCAGCATCCGAATATTGACGTGGAGATGGGCTTGAAAAGAGCGCAGCGACGGATTGCGGGCGAGCATCCGCTCGACGATCGTCCGAGCGTCGAGCCGGCCCGGGGCTGCGCCGGCCGGAGCCGCCGCAACGAGAAACGACGAGCACGCGAGGGCGGCGAGGAGGCGCTTGCCATTCATGCTGCCACCTCTGGGCCGCTACGGCAGCTATCGACCGAAAAGACACGGTCGAGACCGGTGACCGCCAGGGTGCGGCAGATGTCGGCGCGCGAAGTGCGCAAGGCGATCTCGCCGCCCGCCTCCCGAACGCGTCGCAGCAAGGTGATCAGGCCTCGAATCCCCGCGATGTCGAGCGTGGGAATCGGGTCCAGGTCCAGCGTAACGCGGGTTTGCCCATCGGCCAGGGCTGCAGCCATCTCCCGTTGGAGCGCCTCCACGGCCGCCGGAGCCGAATCGGTAAAGGTAAAAATTTCGGAATCTACGATCATGACTCTCTCGGATAGCGCATGCAAGTGAGTACCTGCATGCGCATACTACCACGGCTCCTGCGCCTAATGCAAGTACTTGCTTGCAGCAAGGGAGTGAACCCTGGAAACGGCGTGGAACCTGAGGGCGGTGATCACACAGGAAGCCGTCAGCAGCGCCGCCCAACGGGTCGGGCTGGTACCCCATTCGATCGTAATCAGGCGGCTCGACCGGCCCGTGCCGCCGATCGAAATCGAACCGAATCTGCCGCTCTACCCAGCCAGCATGATCAAGACGCCTCTCGCACTCGCGACGCTGGCGTTGGCGGCCGACGGCGAGCTGCGCCTGGACGCGGTCTTCGAGGTAGATCCGGGCAACATGACGGCCAACGACAAACGGTCTCCTCTTCTACCAGGTTACCGCTCGCCGCTCTCGGAGATCCTCGAACTCGCGATTACTCGTTCGGACAACGTCGCGACCAATATGCTGTTCGACATCGTTGGCCGCGAGCGGGCAACCTCGATCGTTCGCACGCGATTCGGCCTCGCGCATACCGCTTTCCACCGCAAGCTCTCCGGGAGCGAACCGCTGCTGCGCGACCCCCAGTGGGACGGCGTACACCGCAATGCGCATACCGCTGCGGATGCCGCGCTGCTCTTCGAACTGATCGCGCGTGACGGCGTCCCTTTCGCTCTGCGCTTGCGCGAGATGCTCGGCCGTCAAGAATGCAACGAGAAGTTGAGCACCGGGCTCTATCCCGGCGACCGCTTCGCGCATAAGACGGGCAGTACGGACGAAGTCACGCACGATGGCGGCATCCTGGATACCGACTCGGGAGGGGCCTACGCGATCGTCGTCTATTCGGGCCTGGAGGCGAGCGATGCCAACGACGCGCGCTTCCGACCGTTCATGAGCGAGATCCGCCCGATGCTATGACTCCCGCCGGCGGCGCTCGCGCAGCGACGCCATCAGCGCCGCCGTCTTCGCTTTGGCCCGCTGCGTTGCCGCCGAACGCTCCTCGTTCCAGACGCGGCGCCCTCCAACGTACGTCTCGCGTACCCACGACGATTCGGCTCGGTAGACGACTGCGTTGCGCAGGGAGGACCACGGGTCCACGTTCCGCACGTCGAGCACGGCGTAATCCGCGTAGAGACCCGCGCGCAGATCGCCGGCCGGGATGCCGAGTGCGCGCGCGCCCTGCGCCGTGCCGAGATCGAAAGCGACCGCAGCGCCGAGTGCGCCCCCGTCGCGCCGCGCGATCTTCTGCAGCAGCGATGCCGCGCGCATCTCGTCGAGTATAGACGGCTTGACATCGGCATCGGTGCCGAGCGCAGTCGGCACGCCCAAGCGTTGCAACTCCGTCACGTCGCAGATCCCATCGCCGAGATACTGATTCGTGAGAGGGTTATGGACGACGCGCGCTCCACGCTCGGCCAAGAGCCGCTGCTCGTCGGCGGTTACGTAGATCGAGTGAATCGCCACCAAGCGCTCGTTTAGGACACCCAAGCGGTCGAGCAGACAGATAGGTGTCGCGCCGTAGCGCTCCAGCGTCTGCACGCCTTCGTACTCGGCTTCGGCGACGTGGATGTGCACGAGGCAATCGCAGCCGCGCGCGAACTCCATCGCGGCCGCAATCATCTCGTGAGAGGCCGCATGCAGCGAATGGGGCGCGACGCAGATGTTGACTTCGGGGTGCGCGTCCATCAGGTCGCGCGTGCGCGACGCAGCCAGCTCCATCGTTTCGCGGAACGCCGTAGGTGCGGAAGGCACGTCCATCCAACTCCGCGCGAGAATCAAGCGGATGCCCGCATCGCGCGCGGCGCCGATCGCCGCTTCCGCGTGAGCGTTGCCGGCTCCGTTCAAGTAGAAAAACTCGGTCACGGTCGTGATGCCGGCGGCCAGCATCTCGCTAAAGGCAAGCAAGAACGTCCAGTAGACGTCGTCGGGGCTCAACTGCGGAACGATGGCGTAGAGCGCCTCCCGTCGCCAGGTCTCAAACGGAAGATCGTCGGCCCACCCACGCAGTAGAATCTGGTATGCGTGGCTGTGCCCGTTGACGAACCCCGGAACGACTACGACGTCGTGCCCGTACGTGCGCTGCGCCACAGCCGGATATCTCGCGCGCAGCGCCGCGTAGGCACCGGCGTCGGCGAAGCGGTCGTCCTCAATCAGCATCGCAAAATCGTTCCGCTCCACTCCGGCGCACAGCGCGCGCGCGCACCGGACCAGCGTCTTCACGCGACCACCTTCCCGGCGCGCACGACCGCCGCCGCCAAGTTGCCGCCGAACTGCCACCCAAACTCCTCCGGCGAGGCGATGCGCAGCACGACGAAGTCGGCGGGTCCGCCGGCGTACAACGAGCCCGCATCGGCGCGCAGCGACGCGGCGGCCGCGCGGGTTACGCCGTAGAGCGCTTCGGCGGCCGACAAGCCGAAGAGCTTGCGACCAAAATACGCAACCGTTTGGAGGTTGAAACAGGGCGAGGTTCCCGGGTTGAAATCGCTCGCAAGCGCTACCACGCCGCCGCGTTCGAGCAAGGCGCGCACGGGTGCGTGACGCGGCAGATCGAGATAGGCCGCGGTGGCCGGACAGGCGACCATCACGATGCCGCGCGCGACGATCGCGCCGACATCCTGCTCGCGGATGTAGTTGCAGTGATCCACCGCGTCGACGCCGAGATTCGCAGCCATCTCGGCCGCGGCGCCAAAGCCCAGCTCGTCGCAGTGGACGCGCAGGCGCAGGCCGAGCGCGCGCGCGGCTTCCAAGTATCGCCGCGCCTGCGCCGGCGAGAACCAGCCCGGTTCGCAGAAGGCATCGGCGTAGACGGCTCCGTGCGCCTTCGCTGCAGGCAGGCAGCGCTCGATTAGGTAGTCGACGTACGCCGCCTCGTCGTGGAACTCCGGCGGCACCGCATGCGCGCCCAGAAAGGTGGCGATCAAACGCGGAAGCGCGGGCTCGTTCTTGTGTGCGTCGATCATGGCGAGCAGCGCGCTCTCCCCGGCCTCGTTCAGCGCGTATCCCGTCTTGGTTTCGAGCGTCGTCGTGCCGTGCGCGAGCATCAAGTGCAGACGCGCGCGGACGAGCTCCCAGAATGCGCGCGGGTCCTCGAGGGCGCGCCGCGTCTGCCGTATGGTATGCGACATCCCGAGCGGCGCGATCTCGGAACGGCCGCGCGCGGCAAAGTCGGCTTCACGATCCCCGGCGAAGAGTGGGTGCGCGTGCGCGTCGACCAGCCCCGGCACCACGGTGCAGTCGCCGAAATCGAGCTCGTCGACGGGGCCGCCGCTCAAACGCGACTCGATCTGGACGCGCGAGCCGAGCGCCGTCACGGTGCCGCGTTTGGGATCGACCAAGATACAGCCGTCCTCGATGCGCCCGAGCGCAGCAAACGTAACGCCGCATTGCGCGGCGCCGGTATCGCAGGTCACGATCGTCTTCGCGCTCACGAGCAGCGGCGCGGGCGGCCCACCGCGCGCCCGCATCAAAGCCGCCAATCTATGCCCGTCTCGTCGGCCGTCTCGATCGCAAGATCGTAGCCCGCGTCGGCATGGCGCACGACGCCCATTCCACAGTCGGTGGCGAGCACGCATTCCAATCGCTCGCGCGCGTCCTCGCTTCCATCGGCGACGACCACCATACCGGCGTGCAGGCTGTACCCGATGCCGACCCCGCCTCCGTGGTGCACGGAGACCCAGTGGGCGCCGGCGGCGGTGTTGAGCAGCGCGTTGAGGATCGGCCAGTCGGCGATCGCGTCGCTGCCGTCCTTCATCGACTCCGTCTCGCGGTACGGCGATGCGACGCTGCCCGCGTCGAGATGGTCGCGCCCGATCACGATCGGTGCCTTCAATGCGCCCTCGCGCACCAACTCGTTGAAGCGCAGCCCCGCTTTCGCGCGATCGCCGTATCCGAGCCAGCAGATGCGCGCCGGCAACCCTTGGAAAGCGACGCGTTCGCGCGCGAGCGCGATCCATCGGTGCAAGCGTTCGTCGTGCGGAAACAGCGCCAGCAACTCGTCGTCGCAGCGTTCGATATCGCGCGGATCGCCGGAGAGCGCCGCAAAGCGGAACGGACCCGAACCGCGGCAGAACAGCGGGCGGATGAAAGCCGGGACGAATCCCGGGAAATCGAACGCGCGCTCGACGCCGGCACGCTGCGCCATGGCGCGAATGTTGTTGCCGTAGTCGAAGACGACGGCACCGGCATCCAGGAACGCGATCATCGCCTCGACGTGCCGGGCGACCGTCTGAAAGGCGCGGCGCTCGTACTCGTCTGGCCGCTCCGTTCGCAACCGCGCGGCCTCGTCCGGCGCGAGCCCCATCGGCACGTATCCGCCGATCATGTCGTGCGCCGAGGTCTGGTCGGTCACCGCGTCCGGGCGCAGTCCGAGGCGATAGAGCGCCGGGAACTCTTCCCCCGCGTTGCCCACGTAACCGACCGAGAGCGCCGTGCCCGCAGCACGTGCCTCCTCAACTGACCGCAGCGCCTCGTCGCGCGAGCCGGCTACGATGTCGAGATAACGGAGTTCGCAACGCCGCTCCAACCGCGAAGCATCGACGTCGACGACGAGCGCGACGCCGTCGTTCATCGTGATGGCGAGCGGTTGCGCGCCGCCCATACCGCCGATACCGGCCGTCAAACAGAGGCGCCCTTTCAGGCTGCCGCCGAAATGCCGGCGTGCCAGCTCCGCAAAGGTCTCGAAGGTACCTTGAAGGATGCCTTGCGTGCCGATGTAGATCCACGAGCCTGCGGTCATCTGGCCGAACATCGTCAGGCCTTGCGCCTCGAGCTCGCGAAAGATCGTCCAGTCGGCCCACTTCGGCACCAGATTCGCGTTCGCGATCAGCACGCGCGGGGCGCGCTCGTGCGTCTTCCACACCGCGACCGGCTTGCCGCTCTGCACGATCAGGGTTTCATCGTTCTTCAAGCGCCGCAGGGTGCGCACGATGGCGTCGAACGCCGGCCACGACCGGGCGGCGCGACCGTTACCGCCGTAGACGACCAGATCCTGGGGGCGCTCCGCGACCTGCGGATCGAGGTTGTTCATCAGCATCCGCAGGGCCGCTTCTTGAGGCCAGGCTCGGCAGCTGAGCTCCGGTCCGCGAGGGGCTCGTACGGTACGAGGTCCTGAATCGACGGTACTCATAAGGTTCACTTCCGGCCGGGCGGCCCGAGCCCTTGCAGCCTGCAGCGGGCCGCCGGGGATTGACACCCGGCGTATCATGTGAATGGATTCCTCGTTAGGTGAGGCGTCTACACGGTGACACGCCGCTACCCGGAAATGTCGAGAGACGCCAACGGGTCACCAGGCACCGCCGAATCAAGGCGGTATCCTAAGACGGCTGAGTGCAGACTCTATAACGTGTAGTGCTAAAACTCGACATTGAGGAGCGACGCGTGCGCCGCACGCTCATCGTTTCGCGATCGTCGCCTGGCGGGAGGTCCGTCGGCGCTTTTTTTTTGGCAAAGGACACCGCCTCATGCAGTTCGGTTTTACCGCATGCTCCGGCGCATCGGTACGCATCCCGCACGCGTTTTCTCGGACGACCTTCGTTCGCTGAGGCCTCCGCCATGCCCGCAGCTCTCTTGAAGCGTCCCAACCTCCTGCGCTCGGTCGTCATGTTCCTTTCGATCGTGGGGCCCGGCATCATCACCGCCAACGCCGACAACGACGTCGGCGGCATCACCACGTACTCGCTTGCCGGGGCGCAGTTTGGTTACGAGCTGCTGTGGCTTCTCATTCCGGTAACGCTGGCTTTGATCGTGACGCAGGAGATGTGCGCGCGGATGGGCGCGGTCACCGGCAAGGGCCTCGCCGATCTCATCCGTGAAAACTTCGGCGTCAAGGTTACGTTTTGGGTGCTCCTCATCTTCGTGCTGGGCGATCTCGGCAACATCGCCGCCGAGTTCGCCGGGATCGCCTGGTCGGCCCCGATCTTTTACGGCTTCATGCCGTGGATGCATGCGGTACCGGGATGGATCTTCACCGACGGCATGGTCGTCGCCGCGGCCGCGCTCGTGTTCGGCGTGATCACCCGCGGAAATCTCAAGGTCGTCGAGCGCGTGTTTTTTGCATTCTGCGTCGCCTATTTGGCGTACGTGGTCAGCGCGATCGTCGTGCACCCCAACTGGGGCGAAGTCTTTCACCAGACCCTGGTGCCGCATTTTACGCCGACGTCGGCCTACCTCGTCATGGCCATCGGCGTTATCGGTACGACGATCGCCCCGTGGATGCAGTTCTATATCCAAGCGGCGGTCGTCGACAAGGGAATCCGCGTGGCGGACTACCCGTACTCACGTATCGACGTCGTCTCGGGTGCGCTCGTAACCGATATCATCGCCTATTTCATCATCGTCTCGAGCGCCGCAACGATCTACCTCCACAACCTTCACAGCGCCCACCCGCTGCAAATCACCAATGCCGGAGACGTGGCGGCGGCGCTAGCGCCGCTGGCCGGGAAGTTCGCGTCGCTGCTGTTCGCCTTCGGCCTGCTCAATGCGGCTATCTTCACCGCTTCGATCCTGCCGCTTTCGACGGCCTACTACGTCTGCGAAGCCTTCGGCTTCGAGCGCGGCATGGACAACTCGTTCAAAGATGCCCCGATTTTTTACAGCCTCTACCTGGCGCTGATCGTCACGGGGGCAAGCATCGTGCTCCTGCCGCACTCACCGCTGCTCGCGATCATCTTTTACTCCCAGGTGCTCAACGGCGCGCTCTTGCCGGCTATCCTCGTCCTCATGCTGATCCTCATCAACAATCGCCGGCTGATGGGCAAATATGTAAACGGCGCGGCCTTCAACGTCATCGCATGGGGAACGGTCGCCATCGTCGGGCTGCTGACGATCGTCTCGGTCGTTCTGGCCTTTTTCCCAAGCCTTCCTACGTAGCGGATCCCGGCGGCCGGCCGATCAGCGGCAACCGGATGGCGCGCTCGGCGGCTCGAACCAGGGCGCCGGAGGCGATTAGATCGCGCGCGGCTTCGATGTCCGGAGCGGGCACGCGATCGTCCGTCAACGGCGCGATCGCGGCCCGGGCGCATTCGTGGGCCGCCTGCGTACCTGTGCCCGACTGCAGCGGCCGGCGCAGATCCGTCGCGACGAGCGCGCCGAGCAGCTCGCACGCCAGTGCCCCTTCCACGTTATCGAGCAGGCGCACCAGGTTATTCGCGGAGGTCATGCCCATGCTCACGTGATCTTCCTGGCCGGCCGAGGTCGGTATCGAATCGACGCTGCTCGGCCAAGCTAAGCCCTTGTTATCGTTGACCAACGCCGCCGAGCAATACTGCACGATCATGAGGCCCGACTGCAGCCCCGACCGGCCGGTGAGAAAGAGCGGCAGCCCGCGTTCTTCGGCATTCAGAAGCAGGTAGAGCCGCCGTTCGCTGATGCTCGCGATCTCGGCGAGCGCTATCTTCAAGAAATCCGCGCAGAGCGCAACCGGCTCGCCGTGAAAATTGCCGCCGCTGAGAAACTCGCCGTCGTCGGGAAAGACCAGCGGATTATCGGTGACCGACATCACTTCGATTTCGATGACCCGCCGGACGTGCGCGGCCGTATCGCGCGCGGCGCCGTGGACCACGGGGATGCATCGATACGAGTACGGATCCTGCACGCGGCCGCACTCCCGGTGCGACTCCACGATCTGCGAGCCGGCCAGCAGCGCCCGTAGGTTATCGGCGACGCGCGCTTGGCCCGCGTGGGGCCGCAACGCGTTGATGCGCCGGTCGAAGACCCGGTCGGTTCCGAGAAAGGCCTCGAGCGCCATGGCGCCGATCACGTCTGCGGCGGCCAGAAGGCGTTCGGCTCGCAGAAGCGCGAGGGCGGCAACGGCAGTCATCACCTCGGTGCCGTTGACCAACGCCAAGCCTTCCTTCGCGCCCAAACGCAACGGCTCCAAACCGGCCAGCTGCAGGGCGCGCGCGCTCGGCATCCGCTCGCCGCGATAGAAGGCCTCACCCTCGCCGATAAGGGTCAGCGTCATGTGCGCGAGCGGGGCGAGGTCGCCGCTCGCGCCGACCGAGCCCGCAGACGGCACCACGGGGGTGATTCCGTGGTTGAGGATCTCGATTAGAAGATCGAGCGTGCCCTCGCGGACTCCGGAGTGCCCTGCCGCCAGCGCACTGACGCGCAAGACACCGGCAGCTCGCACGTCGCGTTCGGCCAGCGGCGCGCCGGTGCCGGCGGCATGGCTGCGCACCAAATTGAGTTGCAGCTGCTCGGCGTCCTTCGGAGCGATCTGCACGTTGGCCAAGCGCCCGAAACCCGTCGTCACACCGTAGATGGCCTCTCCGGAGGCGAATCTTTCGTCGACCAAAGCGCGCGCCGCGGCGACGCGCCTGCGCGCCTCGGGAGTAACGCGCACGGCAACGCCGTCTTCCGCGACCGCGCGAATCTGCTCTAGGCTCAAATGCTTGCCGTCGAGCTCGATAGATGGGTCCGAGTTACTCGCCATAGAGCCGGAGAGTTCCGGCCCCGGCGCGCTCCTTCTTGCTCGCGCTGCTAATCTTCTGTGGATAACTACACATTCTTGTGGAAACCCTGTGAGTCGGTGCCGAGCGCTCTTGCAACGGCATTTTCACGATGGTATCATGCACCTACTTCGGTAAGACGAAGTGCGATGAACGTATAGTCGCGGTCGAGACATGTTGACGATGCAGTCGCAAAGTCGGCGATCCGAGTGTCTCGGTCGAACCGTCCGCCAGCGTCAGTAGGGCTCCCTCACCGGAGCCAAACGGGCGGGACGCGATGAGTGAATACGTCGGAGCCCGCCCTCTCACGAAGGCGGGTTCCGTTATTGTTGCGATCCGGCCGGCCCGTGCGCTGGCAGCTTGTCCTAGTTGCGCGCGAGTTCGTACTTGCTTGCGACTTCGGCAAGCAGCATGCGGATGCGGTCGCGTACCGCGGTCGGCGCGACGACCTCCGCCTGGGCTCCCCAGCCCAAGACCCAGCGCACGAGTTCGTCAACGTCTGCCACGCCGTAGGCGATCTCGACGGAACCGTCCTCTTGCGGCACGATTGCCCGCTCCGCTACGATGCGTGCGGCGGCGGCGGCTTTCGCCACGCGCGGCGCGAAGCGGACGCGCACCTCGGTCGTCTCGTCGCTATGGAGAACGCCGCTTATCGAGGCGGAGGCGAAGGTATCGAGGCTGAAACTCGCCGGCTTCACGAACGTGCGCGCGAGCATGACCGGATCGAAGATATTGTCCACGGCGAAGACACGCTTGTCGCGCCGGTCGTGATCGTATGCGACGCAATACACCCGCCCCGAGCTCACGACAAACCCGTATGGATCGGCGATGCGCTTGGTGCGCTGACCTTCTTTGTCTTGATAGGCAAAGCTCACGCTGCGAGCGCTGCGCTCGGCGGCCGAACAGAGGGCAAATGCCTTTTCGCCTTGCCGGTCCAGGCGAATCTCGCTCAACCGAAACGAGACGGGCGAAGGAGCCGCGACCCGGTCGCGGGCGCTCTTCCCCGCCGAGCCAACCAGCTTTGCGGTCACTTCGTCGACGTAGGTCCCGAGCGCCCCGCCTAGGCTCGCGCTGATCGCTCGCAGCGCAACCAAACCGAAGAGCTCGCTGCCGTTCAGCTCGAGGCGCTTGAGGCTATAGCCGTCGGCAAAGCGGTAGGTGTTGCTCGCCCGGTCGAAATGCCACGGGAACCCCGCGTCCGCCAGAATGGCCAGATAGCGGCGGAGACTGCGCGTGCTGGGCCGGCGTTCCGCCTCTCCGAGGCGGTCTTTCAACTGTTCGAAGGAAAAGTGTCCCTCGTCGATCGCGTTGAGCAATCGCACGAGCAAGACGATCTTGGGCTCGTTAGTCCGTTCTACGGCGCTATCTCCTCATAGACCATTGTGCCAACAAACCGGCTTCCGCGCCATCAAAACGGCATCAAAACCTAGGAGTTCGTCTGACTTGGGCCGTTTTTGGATCCGGAGGCGATTTTTGTTCGAAGACGAGGCGCGAAGAAGGAGCGAAGCCGTAGCTTCGTGACTGATGAGCAACGATGTATTCGGCAAAAAGCGACCCGGAGACGGAAACGCGCTCAAGTCAGACAAACTCCTAGGGGGGCGAGGGCGACGGCGAGGGGGCGGGCGAGGGCGCCTTTGGAAAACAGCCGTCAGGAGCGGCGATCGGCGGCACCGCGGGCAACGGTGGGGTATCGGTCATACCGATCTCGAGCGGATAGCTCGAACCTCCGTCCGTCATGGTGAGAAGCGTGGAAACGAGGTTCTGCCCCGGCGCCATCGTGAAACTCGCGATCTGATAACGCTGCGAAACCCGGGCGCAGCCGACCTGCTCGAGTTGCCCGTCCACCAAGAAGCTGCTGCGCACCACCCCTCCCAACGGCTCCTCGAAGAGATAGGCCGTCACCGGCTGCGCGGTCGGGTTGCTCGCGTCAAAGACGAACGTGTGGAGGACGCCGTAGCCGCCGTAATCGTGGCCACGCTCCGCCGGGAAGGCGTTGGGCGGAGATTTTGCCCCGTAGATGGTCGTCGCGTCCGGGCCGCCGACGGTGTAGGCAATGGTCTCCGAGCCGTAGCCGGCGATATCGAATACGCCGGTGCGGTGGTGACCGTCACCCGGCAGAAGCGCCAGACCGAGTTCGCTTCGCAAACGGCGACCGGTCGCCTCCGGCGGCGCGGCCAGCACCTCGAGGTCCACCGCGCCGCCGCTGACGATGCGCAGATCGATGCTGCCCGCGGCAGCCTGCTGCGCATCCAGCGGCACGTCTGCCAAGACATATGCGGAGAGCTGCGGCAGATCGAGGACCACGCCTTCATTGCGCGGCTCCTGCAACAGGAAATCACGCGTCACCGCATGGCCGACACCCATCACGTCCGCGCTCGGACCCGCCGATGCTGCGATAACCTGAATCTGCGTCGGATCTTGGGAGTCGGCGATCAAGACGAGCACCAAACGGCTTGGCTCCGTGCCGTCCTGATGATAATAATACAGCCGCACGGGGGTTCCGGGTGTTATTTGACCCCGGAAGATCGGCCCGTCCGCCACGATCCGCTCGGGATCGTCGTCGTAAAAGAGCAACGGCGGCGCAAAGGGTGCGAGCGGAAGGTTCGTAACGGTGACGTTCGCCGTTCCGCTGACGTCGTAGTACTGCGCGCCTCCGGGGATCTGCACGGGTACGGCAACGGAAGCGGTCGTCCCGGGAGCGACGGACGGAGGCGGACCGAACGAACCCAGGTGCATCGCAAGCCCTGGTTGCACGCGCGTCTTCTCTGCAACGAGGTTCGCGATCTGGGTCTCGAGCCAAAGTGGGTCGAGCGGGCTGCCGGTCACGTTCAACGCGAGACGCTGCGGGACCGTGCCGGCATCGAAAGCAACGCGCACCGGTATCTCGACGCTCGCGCCCGTCGTGTCGGTGACGTCCAGCGTAGCGCGGCCGGTCTGCCCTTCCGCCGTAACGAAGATCGTCTGCGCCGCCTGGTCGATCGCAATCGTGACGATCCGGCGATCCAGCGTTGCGGTCAGCGGTCCAACCGCCCCGGAGATCAGCACCGTCGCTTGCTGCGCGGGGTGCATTTCCAGCACGGCCGGCGTGGCAACGAGCGATAGCGGTGACGGTGTCGGCGAGGGAGGCGGCGACGGTGTCGACGTCGGTGCCGGCGACGGGGACGGCGAAGCGGTCACGCTGGCGGCCGCCGGCGCAGACGCCACGGCCGCCAGCGTGAAACAGATCGCTAGCAGGGTGCGGGGATTTTCCCCGCAACCTGCTAGCGATCGAAGGTAGAGGCGAGAACGTTGCGCGAACCCGCGGGCATGGCGCGTTACTACGAAGATTACGCGGTGGGGGACCGTCACGAAACACCCGGCGTGACTATTACCGAAGCAGAGATCATCGCGTTCGCAGAGACATACGACCCGCAACCGTTCCACACGGACCCCGAGGCGGCCAAGAGCAGCCTATTCGGCGGGCTTGTGGCCAGCGGCTGGCAGACGGCCGCAATCGCGATGCGATCTATCGTCGAGAGCCGCGTGATGGAGGCAACCGGTGTCGTCGGGATAGGCATAGACGAACTGCGCTGGCTCTCGCCCGTCCGCGCCGGAGACACCCTACACGTCAGCATGGAGATCGTCGACAAGCAGCCGTCTCTCTCCGGCAAGCGCCGTGGCGTCATCCGCAGCCGCATCCTCGTGCGCAACCAGCGCGGCGAAGACGTGATGAGCGAGATCGCGATCAACACGATCGCCTTCCGTCCGGAACGAACGGCGTAGTCGCCGCGGTACACTAGCGGGTTGCGGGGAAAATCCCCGCACCAATCCCGCGGGCGCTTTTGGACGCTTTCTTCGTTGCTCATCAGTCACAACGCTACGGCGTTGCTCCTTCTTCGCGCCTCGAAATCGCCCAAAAATCGCTCCGCGGATATTGGCACGCGGCTTTTTCCGCAACCTGCTACGTCGTACGTGCGTGCTCCTGCGGCGGCGGCGCCGAGGGCGGCTCGACGTTGGGGATCTTACTGAACTTCAATTTGTCCGGCTTATCGGGGTCGACCTCCGCGAGAATCCGGTCACCCGCTCCGAAGATGCCGCGAATCATCTCCTCGGCGAGCTCATCTTCGACTTCACGCTGAATGGCACGCCGCAGCGGGCGCGCGCCATACTGCGGATCCCATCCCTTGCGCGCGAGCAGCCCTCTTGCTTCCTCGGCAACCTCCAAGTACATATCCTGTGCGCGAACCTCACGCATGACCTTTTCGAGTTCCAAGCCGACGATCTGCTCGATCTGCGGACGCGTGAGTTGATGGAAGACGACGACTTCGTCGACGCGATTGAGGAACTCCGGGCGGAAGGTGTGCTTCACTTCTTCGAGCACCTTGTTCTTCATCCGCTCGTAGCCCTTGGCTTCGTCTTCCGACGTATCTTTGCTCGTGCGGAAACCGATATCGGTCGTCGTTTGCATCCCGGTAGCGCCGACGTTGCTCGTCATGACGATGACGCAGTTCTTGAAGTCGACCTGCCGGCCCTGAGAGTCGGTCAAGCGCCCGTCGTCGAGAACCTGCAGCAGCAGGTTGAAGACGTCCGGGTGGGCTTTCTCGATCTCGTCGAGCAGCACGACCGCGTAAGGCCGGCGGCGCACCGCCTCCGTCAGCTGGCCGCCTTCTTCGTAACCGACGTACCCCGGCGGAGCTCCGACCAGGCGGCTGACGGCATATTTCTCCATGTACTCCGACATGTCGATGCGAATCATCGACTCCTGATCGTCGAACAGAAACTCGGCCACGCTGCGCGCGACCTCCGTCTTGCCGACGCCGGTCGGGCCGAGGAAGATGAAGGAACCGATCGGCCGGCTCGGATTCTTGAGCCCGGCGCGCGAGCGCCTAATGGCTCGCGTGATCACCTCGATCGCCTCTTCTTGCCCGACCACGCGCTTGTGCAAGGATTCCTTCATGTTCAGGAGCTTCTCAGTCTCAGCTTGAGCGAGCCGGCTGACCGGAATCTTCGTCCACGCAGAGACGATGTAAGCGATGTCTTCTTCGGTCACCTTGACGATCTTATCGCTCTGCGCTTTGCGCTCTTGCCACTCTTTCTCGAGCCGCGATCGTTCGAGCCGCAACGTCTCTTCCCGGTCGCGCGTTGCCGCAGCTTTTTCAAACTCTTGGGATTTGACAACGGCCTCTTTCTCGGCCAGGACCTTGCGCAGCTCGGCCTCGACCTGACGGATCTCCGGCGGCGGCAGCGTAGCCTGCAGGCGAACGCGCGAGCCGGCTTCGTCGATGAGATCGACGGCCTTATCAGGCAGGAAGCGATCGGTAATGTATCGGTCTCCGAGCTTGGCTGCCGCCACGAGCGCCTCGTCGGTGATCTGCACCTTATGGTGCGCCTCGTAGCGATCTCGGAGGCCCTTCAAAATTTCGATCGTCTCCTCGACGCTGGGCTCGCCGACCAGCACGGGCTGGAAGCGCCGCTCGAGCGCCGAGTCCTTCTCGATGTGTTTGCGAAACTCGTTGAGCGTGGTCGCGCCGATGCACTGCAGTTCGCCACGCGCGAGCGCCGGCTTGATGATGTTGCTGGCGTCGATCGCGCCTTCGGCCGCACCCGCGCCGACCAGCGTGTGCAACTCGTCGATAAACAGGATGATCTCGCCGGCCGCGCCGCGGATCTCGTCCATGACGCGCTTCATCCGTTCCTCGAATTCGCCGCGGTACTTCGTGCCGGCGACGAGGCCCGCGAGATCCAGGGTGATCACGCGCTTGTCGCGCAGCGGGTCGGGGATATCGCCCTTGACGACGCGTTGCGCCAGCCCTTCGGCGATCGCCGTCTTGCCGACGCCCGGTTCGCCGATGAGTGCGGGGTTGTTCTTGGTACGGCGGGAGAGGATTTGAATGACGCGCTCGATCTCGCTCGCGCGGCCGATGACCGGATCGAGCTTGTTTTCGCGGGCGAGCATCGTGAGATCGCGGCCGTAGGCGTCCAGCGTCGGCGTCTTGCTCTTGCCCTTCGGTGCCGGGGCCTGCCCTTCGGCGCCGAGCAGCGAGGTCGTCTGGAGGCGAACCTTCGCCGGATCGACCCCGAGATTGGTCAGCACGCGCGCGGCCACGCCCTCGCCCTCGCGAATCAGCCCGAGGAGCAGATGCTCGGTGCCGATGTAGTTGTGGTTGAGCTGGCGCGCCTCTTCAAACGCAAGCTCGATGACGCGCTTGGCGCGCGGCGTGAAGACCATCTCTTGCTGAACCGTCTGCCCGCCGCGACCGACGATGGCCTCGACTTCCTGACGAACTTTTGCGAGGTTGACGCCGAGGCTCTCGAGCACTTTTGCGGCCAGGCTCTCGCCTTCCGAGATGATGCCGAGCAGAATGTGCTCCGTCCCGATATAGTTATTTCCAAGGCGTTGCGCTTCTTCTTGCGCAAGGACGATACTGCGGCGTGCGCGCTCGGTAAACGGTTCCCACATTGACACGATCTAGAACTCCTCTGATGCCAGGCTCGGCTTGGGCCCGGATCACGCTGCCCGGTTCGCTCGTCTTCCTACCGGTGTGTAGGCATAACCGTTAGACTTCCCTGCCGGTTGCCCCCAAGGGACGCGAGGCGCCGTCAGATCGAGACGCGCACTCCGAAAAAGAGCGCCGTCGACCCGCCCGCCCGCAATGCTTTGTAACCGCGAAGCTCGACCGACGTCAGCGGAGCGACCGACATATCGACAAACGCAGTAGCCACCCCGCCCGTGCCGCCGTTCCCAATGCGGCCGGCGCCGATTCCGGCACCGGCGCCAAAACCGGCGAGTCCCGTCCGGGCCTCGAGCGTCAAGGCATAGCCTCCTCCTGCAGTCAGCGGGATCAAACCCGTAAGGTCGACTTCGGCCGGCAGAACCGGCACCGCCTTGCCGGTGCTCACCAGAACCGCCGCACCGGTGGCGTTGGGCGAGGTCTGTGCCCACAGGCCGCCGGCGGCCGAAACGTCGGCAGCTGCCGGTAACGCCGATGCGAGCAGTGCGGCGAGTAGGAAAGCAGCGGTGATCCCAATATTTCTCATGCGTGAGGTTTTCACAAACCGCGAGCTCAAGCCTCGCAAGTAGCCGCCCGGCTTCCTTGCCATCGTTCCGCATACCGGCGTCATATTTAGGCCCTAGTGCCTACGCACGAATGGGTGCTATAGACGGGGGCCCGCCAAGGCATTGCGAGAAGTACTCGTGCGTGAGCACGACATTCCCGGAAGCGCGTATCGCGTTCGTCGACCGGTCGGTTTTTTCGGTCAACGGCGTGCCGTCCCCGTTTTTGGGAAGCGCCCGGTCGATGGCACTGTTGGCGTACGTGCTGAACCGTCGTGAGCGCGAGATCCCGTGCCGCGAGATCGCGACCGCCGTCTGGCCGGACGAGCCGGAGATGGAGGCGTGCGCGCGCGTCGAGGGGCACCTCGCCGATCTTACGTCGGCGTTACCGCAAGTGCCCGAGGGAGAGCCGTGGTTTGGACTCGAGCGAGAACGCGTCTGCTGGAGCGCGCAAGCGCGCGGATCGCTAACGATCGATGCCGCGGTGGATTATCGCTCCCTGGTCGCGACGGCACTCCTCCACCGCGCGCTCGGACTCATAGCGCGCGCCGACTTCGAGGCGGCGCGTGCGAGAACCGCGCGCGCGCACTGCATGTATCTCGAGTGCGACGATCCGCGAGGAGCGTTGGATTCTACGTTGCTTCTCGGCCAAATCGAATATATCGACGGTGAGTTCGGCTCGGCGCGCACCGTCGGGGAGCGAGCGCTCGAGCAGGCACGCGCGGCCGGCGACGCGGTCTCGGAGAGTATCGCGCTGGCGAATCTCGGAGCCGCGGAACGCGAGATGGGGTCGCTAGAAACGGCGATCGCGCGCCTGCGTTCGGCCATCGAGATCGCCCAGCAAAACCTCTCGCGCGAGGACGTTGCAACGATGCAGGCCGAGATGGCGTTCGCGCAGCTGCGAGCGGGCGATCCGGCTTCTGCGGCGAGCACCATAGCTCCCGGGGGCGACGTCGGCGACGATGCCGACGAAAGGCATCCGTTTCCGCACTACCGCCACTGGGTCGCAACTCATGTCTACGCCGCAGCGGGCGACCGCGACCGCGCGCGCGCCGAGCTCTATGCGGCCGTATCGGCCTACGCCCGCACGATCGCACTGATCCCCGAACGCGAGGCGCGCAACGCGTATAACGGTATCTGGTTTAATGCAGCGCTGTTGCGCGACGTCGAGGCGCTACGCCACGGAGAATCTTCGTTTAGAACGTAAACCGCAGGCCGACGAAGCCCGCGGTCGAGCCGCCGTCGGTCGTGGAATGGTAGAGGCGGAGTTCGATCGAGGTCGACGTAGCGATAGACTTGCCGGCGAAGACGGTCAGAACCGGCCCGACAGCATGGCCGATCGCGAGGTTTCCGATCCCGGCGCCGGCGCCAACGTACGCGCCGCCGTAACCCCCACCGGTGAACCCGCGAATCTCGGCCGTCAGAGCATAGCCGCCCCGTCCGGTGAGAGGCACCGCCAGCGTTCCCTGAATATCCAGCGGATAGGAGGGGATCGAGGCCCCGCTGCTCACAAGCACGGCACCGCCCGCCTGCGAGGGCGTATCCTGCAGCCACGCCCCGGCGGCCACCGAGACCGCGGCGGAGGCCGGGGCGGCGGCCAGCGCCAGCGCTGCGGCGAAACCGAAGATTGCGCGAGAGAGTCGTGTTCGCATGAGTGAGGGGTTATCCGCCCGGAAAACGGAGGCCTCCGAAGAAGTAGGCTCGTTGAAGTAGGAGGAATCATGGCGACGGTCGAGCAGGTCCGCGAAGCTCTCGCGGAGGTCAAGGACCCTGAGATCGATCTCGGGATACTCGAACTCGGTCTGGTCTACGACGTACGCACCGAAGGCGAGAGCGGCGAGCACGTGACCGTCGTGATGACCCTCACGTCGCCGATGTGCCCCGTGGGCCCGATGTTCAAGAAGAGCGTCGAGGACCGCGTGAAGGCGCTCGACGGCGTCGAAACCGCCACGGTGGAGATCACGTTCACGCCGCCCTGGGATCCTCGCGAGATGGCCAGCGACGACGTGAAACTCGCGCTCGGTATCTGGTAGCGAGGTCGATGAAGAGCCAGGCAGAGCAGTACGCCGAGCTCGTGCGCAAGCGCGAGCTCTCGCTCGCCCCAGCCGGCCAAACGGCGATCGACCGGCAGCACGAACGCGGTAAGCGTACGGCTCGCGAGCGCATCGACGCGCTCGTCGACGCCGGTTCGCTTCGCGAGCTCGACCGCTTCGCCGTTCATCGCACGAGCGCGTTCGGACTCGAGGACCGGGAGTTTCTGGGTGACGGCGTGATCACCGGGCAGGCGACGATCGACGGCCGGCAAGTCTTTCTTTTTTCACAGGACTTTACCGTGCTCGGCGGTTCCTTGGGCGAAGTCTTCGCCGAGAAGATCTGCAAAGCCATGGATTTGGCGCTGCGCACCGGCTCGCCGATGATCGGCATCAACGATTCGGGCGGCGCGCGCATCCAAGAGGGAGTCGTGAGCCTGGGCGGATACGCCGAGATATTCTGGCGCAACGTACAGGCCAGCGGCGTGATTCCGCAGCTCAGTCTCATCGCGGGTCCGTGCGCGGGCGGAGCGGTCTACTCGCCGGCGATTACCGATTTCGTGATCATGACCGAAGGTATCTCGCAGATGTTCATCACCGGACCGGAGGTCATCAAGACCGTAACGGGCGAGGACGTGAGCTTCGAAGAACTGGGTGGAGCCTCGACCCACGCCTCCAAGAGCGGCGTCGCGCATTTGACGGCTGCGGACGAAGACGAGATGGTCGCGATGACCAAGGCGCTGTTGGGCTTCCTGCCGCAAAACAATCTCGAGGATCCTCCACGCTACGCGGCCGGCGACGATCCCGCCAGGCTCGTAATGGAACTCGACGCCATCGTCCCGGACGTGCCGAACAAGCCGTACGACATGCACGACGTCGTCGTTCCCGTACTGGACGACGGCGATTTCCTCGAGATTCAGCCGCTCTACGCGCAGAACGTCATCGTCGGTTTCGGCCGCGTCGGTGGGCGGAGCGTCGGCATCGTGGCCAATCAACCGAACGTGCTCGCCGGCGTGCTCGACATCAAGAGCTCGATTAAGGCCGCACGGTTCGTGCGGTTCTGCGACGCCTTCAATATTCCGCTGGTGACCTTCGTCGACGTGCCGGGTTTCCTGCCGGGAACCGATCAGGAGTACGGCGGCATCATTCTCCACGGTGCGAAGCTGCTCTATGCCTATGCCGAAGCGACCGTTCCGAAGATAACGATCATCACGCGCAAGGCCTACGGCGGCGCGTACGACGTCATGGCTTCCAAGCACATTCGCGCCGACGTCAACGTCGCATGGCCGACCGCCGAGATCGCCGTGATGGGAGCCGAAGGGGCCGTCAAGACGATCTTCCGCAGGGAGATCGCGGCCGCGGCGGACAAGGAGTCGAAGATGCGCGAACTCGTCGACGACTACACCGAGCGTTTCGCCAATCCGTTCATCGCGGCACAGCGCGGTTACGTCGACGACATCGTCGAAGCGCACGCAACGCGGCGGATCATCGCCGAATCGCTCGAGATGCTGGCAAATAAGCGCGTCGAGCGCCCCAAGCGCAAGCATGGCAACATCCCGCTATGAGGAAGGTACGATGAGCACCCGCAAGGATTTTATCGTCGGCGCCTGCATGGTCTCCGCGGCGACGCCGCTGGCCGCCGCTGCTGCGCCGGTGGCCGCGCCGCAGGCGGGCGCGCCGGGTGGTTCGCTGCCGAAGTTCGTCTTCGACCGCGCTGCGTTCCGGGCGATGCTCGCGAAGCCGGCCAGGCACCGGCAATGCTTCGGCGCGACGAAACTCGAGGGCGGCAGCGTGCTCTACGAGATGAACAACTCCATGGAGGCGTACGACGACGATCTCGACGAGGGACCGGGAGCCTTACACGCGGCGGGGGTCCTATACCACGGTGCCGCGATCGCGCTGGCCATGAGCGACGACCTGTGGAACGCGTACCTCATACCGGCCGGATCTGCCTTGCCCGACACTTTGAAGAACGACCTGCCAAGAGATCTCAGGCCAGGCGACGGCAACCCGTTTCTACGCTCCGCGCCGAGGGACCGCGTCTCCGTCGAGGGCCTCGTCGCCCGCGGCGCATCGTTTTTCGTCTGCCGCAACGCGATCGTGGGCTTTGCCGACGTCTTCGCCAAGGCATTAGCGCGCCCGCGGTCGGAGGTCTACGAGCGCGTCATGCGCGGCATCGTTCCGGGAGCGCTCGTCGTGCCCTCCGGCGTCATGGCGATCAATGCGTGCCAGGAGGCGCACTTCACCTACATCCAAGCGACGCTCTGACGTTCGCCTGCTCACAAACTCCTAGTGCAACGTGGGATCGAAGCTCGCAAGCGTTCCGTCGGCTACGTGAAAGAACGTCCGCAGCGTCTGCTTTGCGGCGACATCGACCGCTGAGACCAGAACGTAGTCGTACTGCCGCGACTGACCGATGTGCTGCACGACGACCGAATGCCCGTTCGAAGTGTTCGTTCCGTTCGGGCTGAGCGTTCCGAGGCGCTCGGCAGTAGAGTAGACGGGCGAGGCGTTTCCGTGGATCCATGCGAAGACGAGATACTTTCCTCCCACCAGGCCGCTGCACGTAAACCGGTGATCGATCGCGACGGTCGCGACGCGAACGTACGGCGCGAGCGCCGGATCCAGCACCGGGATCTTCGGTTGGTACGGGTGCGCGACGAAACCGGCGACCATCGACGAAATGTACGAGCGCGTGTAAGGGATATTGGGCGCGCAGTAGACCGCCTGTCCCACCCGGGCCGCATCGATCGTTCCGAATAGGGTGGCCGTCCCAGGCCCGGCGTACGGAGCGAGGGCGGCGTGGCCGAGTGCGGAGCCGCTCGCAACGGCACTCACCGTGCAGAGGGCCAAGAGAAACGTGCTTGCGAGAGCGGCGCGAAGCAGGTGCATGGCATGTCTCCGATCGCTGATATACGAAATTATACCATGCCGCGGGGAGCGCTAAACAGGACGCGGGGCGTTGCGCTGGTATCTAGTCAAGCGTGGAACTACTGCAAGGAAAGCGAGCCCTCGTTACGGGCGTGGCCAACCGCTGGTCGATCGCGACCGGCATCGCCCGCCAGATGCACGCACACGGGGCGCAGATCGCATTCACCTACCAGGGCGAGCGCGTCAAGGACGAGGTCGAGAGACTCGCGGCGGAGCTCGGCGGCGGGCCGGTCATCGAGTGCGACGTCACCTCCGACGCCTCGCTCCGCTCGATGAGCGATCGGCTCGCCCAAGAGTTCGGAAGACTCGACGTGCTGGTGCATTCGATCGCCTACGCAAACAAAGAGGACCTCGCCGGCAAGGTGTACGACACGACGCGCGACGGATTCAAACTCTCGCTCGACATCTCCGCCTATTCACTGATAGCGCTCGTGCAGACGCTGCGCGACCAGATCGAGGACAACGCATCCATCCTAGCGCTCACCTATCTGGGCGCGACGGCGATCGTGCCGAACTACAACCTCATGGGCATAGCGAAGGCCGCGCTCGAAGCCTCCGTGCGTTATCTGGCTTTCGATCTCGGCGGACGCGGCATCCGCGTGAATGCGATCTCCGCCGGCCCGATCAAGACTGCGAGCGCGCGCCAGGTCTCCGGGCTCTCGAAGATGCTCGACGTCGTTGCGGCCACCGCGCCGCTGCACCGCAACGTCTCGATCGAAGACGTAGGCAACGCCGCGGTCTATCTGGCATCGCACCTCTCGTCGGCCGTCACCGGCGACGTGCACTTCGTCGACGGCGGTTTCCACGTCATGGGCATGTTCTTACCACCCGCCGCAAGCGGCCCGGCGTGAGGCGCACGGCGCAATTCTTAGGAACGGCGCCCACCGGCGAGGAGATCGCCGCAATCTTTACGGCACTCTCGTGCGCCATCGGGTCACGCGCGCAAGCACCGGCCCCGCAACCCCCGTGGGGGCTTGCGATGCGCTATCCCGAGCTCACAATCGAGGAGGTGCGCGCGCTAGCCCGCCCTTCTCGGCCTTCGCCGTTCGCCGTTCGCCGTTCGCCCTTCGACAGGCTGAGGATGACAGAGTGGGATGACGTAAGGGGATGACGTAGGGGATGTTTGAGAGGCTGTTGATCGCAAACCGCGGGGAGATCGCGGTGCGCGTTATCCGTACGGCGCGCGAGATGGGCCTGCAGACCGTGGCGGTCTATTCGGAGGCGGACCGCGATGCACTTCACGTCCGCATGGCCGGCGAAGCCTATCTGCTCGGGCCCGCCGCCCCGGCCCAGAGCTACCTCTGCGTCGAGAAGATTATCGATATCGCGGTGCGCTCGGGAGCGCAAGCGATCCATCCGGGCTACGGTTTCCTGGCCGAGAACGCCGCCTTCGCGCGAGCCGTCATCGGCGCGGGATTGCTCTGGATCGGGCCGCATCCCGAAGCGATCGATGCGATGGGCGACAAGGTGCGTGCTCGCCGCGCGATGGTCGCAGCAGGCGTCCCGGTGGTTCCCGGTGGTACCGAGCCGATCGCCGACCTGGCCGGCGCGCGCGAAGCCGCGCAGCGGTACGGCCTGCCGCTTGCGCTCAAGGCCTCCGGCGGCGGCGGCGGCAAAGGCTTGAAAATCGCACGCTCCCTCGAGGAGATCGAATCGGCCTTCGATACCGCTCGCCGCGAAGCCGAGGCGTACTTCAAGAACGGCACGATCTACGCCGAGCGCTACCTGGACAACCCAAAGCACGTCGAACTCCAGATTCTCGCCGACAAGCACGGCACCGTACTGCACGTCGGCGAACGCGACTGCTCGCTGCAGCGGCGGCATCAAAAGCTTTGGGAGGAGGCGCCCGCCGCGGTATCCGACCGCGTTCGCCAGGGCATACGCGAGGCGGGAATTCGCGCCGCGCAGAGCATCGGATACGACAGCGCCGGCACGGTCGAGTTCTTGGCCGCCGGCGACGAGTTCTTCTTCCTCGAAATGAACACGCGCATCCAAGTCGAGCATACGGTTAGCGAGATGCTCAGCGGGATGGACCTCGTTCGCGAACAGATCCGCGTCGCCGCAGGCGAACGGCTCGGTTACGATCAGAACGCGATCGTCCTTCGCGGGCATTCGATCGAGGTGCGCGTCAACGCCGAGGATCCCGCCCGGGGCTTCTCTCCGGCACCCGGCACGATTCGCGCGTATCGCGAGCCGGGGGGGTTAGGCGTGCGCGTTGATTCGGCGGCCTATCCGGGCTTCGTAATCTCCCCCGATTACGACTCGATGATCGCCAAGCTCGTCGTCTGGGCTCCAACGCGCCTGCGGGCGATCGCGCGTCTGCGCCGCGCCATCGACGAGTATGAGATCGTCGGAGTGCCCACCACGCTGCCGCTGTTGCGTGCCCTGTGCGACGATCCGAGCGTGATCGGCGCAAACTACGGAACGGCTACGCTCGAAGCGTTTGCCGCTGCGCTGCAGCCGGCTGCCGGGAGAGGCGAGACCCGCGCACCCGCCGCCCCGTCGTCTCCCGGCGACGTCCTGCGCATCGAGGTCAACGACAAACTGTACCGCGTCCGCATGCTCGACGCGCCGGTCTCGTCCCAAGCATCGCAGGAGCCGCGGGGAGGCCCACCCCGCGCAGCGCCGCGCCATCTCGGCAGCCGGCGCGCCACCGCGGGAGGCGGAGACGACGTACTCTCGCCGATGCACGGCGTCGTCGTAGAGATGAAGGCGGTGCGCGGGGAATCGGTCGCCGAAGGTCAGCTCGTCGCCATCGTCGAGGCGATGAAGATGATGAATGAGATCCGCGCGCATAAAGGCGGCACGGTCAAGCACGTTTACGCCGCCAGCGGCGATACCGTCGAAGCGCAGTCGCCTCTTGTGACGCTCGAGTAGCTCGCCTGCGGCGAGTGCGGGGGCGGCATCGCACGGGCGCGAAGGGTAGCAGCGAGATATGCCCCGAGAACGCAACGATTCCGCGATTCCGCTCAGGCCGGTATACGATCGAGCCGAGGGCACGCCGCACGAGCTCGGCGAGCCCGGCACCTTTCCGTTCGCGCGTGGCGTCCGCAAGGACATGTACCGGGGCCGCCTCTGGACGATGCGCCAATATGCGGGCTTCGCAACCGCTGCCGAATCGAACGCACGCTACCGCTATCTGCTCGAACGCGGCACGACCGGGATCTCCGTCGCCTTCGATCTCCCGACGCAACTGGGTTACGACTCCGACGCGCCGCAGGCGCGCGGCGAAGTAGGCAAGGTCGGCGTTGCCATCGACTGCGTCGCCGACGTGGAGAGGCTCTTCGAGGCGATACCGCTCGACGGCGTGACCGTCTCGATGACGATCAACGCCCCAGCCTCGATTCTCCTCGCCATGCTGCTCGCGGTCGCTCGCCGTCGCGGCACCGCGTTCGAAAAATTGGGTGGGACGATCCAAAACGACATCCTCAAAGAGTACGTCGCGCGCGGAACCTATATCTTCCCGCCCACGCCTTCGATGCGGCTGGTCACCGACGTGATGAGCTATTGCTCTGCCGAAGTCCCGCAGTGGAATACCATCTCGGTCTCCGGCTATCATATCCGCGAGGCCGGATCGACGGCGCTCGAAGAGATCGCTTTCACGCTTTCGAACGGCAAGGCATACCTCCGGGCCGCGCGCACGGCCGGCCTCGATCTCGACACGATCGCGCCGCGCATCTCGTTTTTCTGGAACGCGCACAACGACTTTTTTGAAGAGGTCGCCAAATTCCGGGCCGCGCGCTACTTGTGGGCGCACGTAACGCGCGACGAGTTTGGCTGCAAAGACCCCCGCTCGCAGATGCTGCGCTTCCACGCGCAGACCGGTGGCTCGACGCTGACGGCGCAGGAGCCCGAGAACAACGTGGTGCGGGTGAGCCTCCAGGCGCTGGCGGCCGTGCTCGGCGGCGCGCAGTCCTTGCATACCAACGGTCAAGACGAAGCGCTCGCTCTACCGACGGCGCAGAGCGCGAAGGTGGCTCTGCGCACCCAGCAGATCATCGCATACGAAAGCGGCGCCGCCGAAGTCGTCGACCCGCTCGCGGGCTCGTATTACGTCGAGTCCCTCACGAACGAATTGATCGAGCGAGCGGGAGAGCTCATCGCCGAGATCGACGATCTCGGGGGCAGCGTAGCGGCGATCGAGAGCGGTTGGATGCAGACGCGCATCGCCGAGTCGGCATACCGAGCGCAGCAAGCCATCGAACGCGGCGAGAGCGTCGTCGTCGGCGTTAACAGATTCGTCGAGCCCGGCGGAACGCGGGATACGATTCCGCTGCTCCGCATCGATGAATCGATCGAGAGAGAACAGGTCGCGCGCCTGCACGCCCTCCGCACCGCGCGCGACAACGCGTTGGTGGGCACGCGCCTCGACGAGATCCGTGACGCCGCGCGGGGAACCGCCAACCTGATGCCTCGTTTCATAGAGGCCGTCGACGCGGGTGCGACGCTCGGCGAGATCTGCGGGACGCTACGGGGCGTCTTCGGCGTCTATCAAGCGAAGGAGGCGCTCGCGTGACCGTCGACCACGTGGCCATCGTGGTGAAAGATCTCGAAGCCAGTCTCGATCTCTACACCGGCACGCTCGGCTTCACGCAAGTGTACCGCGAAACGATCGCAGACCAAGGCGTGGAGGCTGTCGGGCTCGAGGCCGGCGGCTGCGTACTCGAACTGCTGCTGCCGCTCGACGAAACTTCGCCGATCGCGAGGTTCCGCGGCGACGCGCAGAGCAAGCTCCATCACACCGCCTATCGCGTCTGCAATATAGAAGCCGAACTCGCGCGCCTCAAGGGTGCCGGCGTGCGTTTGATCGACGAGGCGCCGCGGCGCGGCGCGCACGGCAATCGCGTCGCCTTCCTGCATCCCAAGAGCACGCAGGGCGTGCTCGTCGAACTCTGCGAACCACGGCGCTAGGAGGCTGTCGGAGTTGAGACGCAACCGACGCGGGCGACGCCGTAAGATCTCGCCGGTTACCGTGTTAGTGCTGCTGACAGCCGTCGCAGCCGTCGTGTGGCTCATCGTACCGCATCGGCCGCAGCACCTTCGGCGCGAGACCAAGCCGGTCGCCGAAGCGAGCCCGGTGCCAACGCTCGCGCCGCCGCCCACGCCCAGGCCGCGTGCAACGCCGGTGCCCACGCGCGCGCCGACGGCCCTTCCAAGCGTCGCTGCGCCGCTGCCCTCCGGCGGCAAGCCGGCCGTTGCGATCGTCATCGACGACTGCGGGCAATGGCTTTCGACCGAGCGCGGCTACATCGCCCTACCCATACCGCTGACGCTCGCGGTATTACCGTACGTGCGTTACACGAGCCTCATCGCTCGAGAGGCCGCCGCAGCCGGCAAGGGCGTGATGCTGCATCTCCCGATGGAACCGATCTCGCACATCTATCCCGGACCGGGCGAGATCACGACCGCGATGACCGACGCGCAAGTCGCGGCGCAGACCGAAGACGACATCGCGCAAGTGCCGCTCGCCGCGGGCGTCAACAATCACGAAGGGAGCCAAGCAACTTCGGATCCCCGCGTCATGCGCGCCGTAATGGCCGTACTCAAACGCCATGGGCTTTTCTTCGTAGATTCGATGACGATCGCAACCTCCGTAGGCGTCGCGACCGCCCGCCGGTTCGGCGTGCCCACTGCAGCGCGCGACGTCTTCCTCGACGATCGCCGAAGCGTTGCCTACACGCAGCGCCAACTGCAGATCGCGGTCGATATCGCAAAGGCGAACGGGTCGGCAATCGCCATCGGACACCCCCGCCCGACGACGCTCGAAGCGCTGCGCGAGATGTATCCGAAGATGGAGGCCGAAGGCGTGCGCTTCGTCCTCGTGCAGCAACTCGTGCACTGAAAATTACGGTAACCAGATACGTGCTAGGGCAGCGGTGGGGCGAGGCGCACGCGGATACGCGTCTCGAACGTACGGTTCCAGGGCAGCGCGATGCGGATCGCAGCGATGTGATAGCCCGGATAGAGTTCGTGCAGAATGGACTCGGCTCGGTTCCAGAGATCTGCCGAGTTACGGGCGGCCGCCGCGGCGGCAACCGGCGGCAGGAGATAGGTGTGGTCGGCGACGCCCTCTTCGTCGAGGTACGCGTTGAGCTCGGGCCGTACGTAGTCGTGAAAGGCATAGTCGTCAACCATCCGATCGAACGTGAAGTCCATCTGCGCCAGGCGGTCGTAGCTGCCCGTGCGGTGGCCAGCACCCGCGGCGATGGCCTCGGCGAGCGCCGTTCCGACGCTGTTCGCGTCGGTATTCCACGAAGCATATGCATCGAGCTTGCCGGCAAGACCGTCGCTCAGCAAGCGTTGCGCGAAGGCGGCTTGAGGCGCGTAGGTATTCTGCAAGAACGTCAGGTCCACGAACGCGACCGGCTGCCGTGCGGCCACGTCGGCGCGCATCGCGGCCAGCAACTCGTCGTCGTGCGCGGCGTCGGTGTTCGGAACGCGAACGTACAGGGTGATATCCGGATCGGTGCGGCTGCGAACGCCGCCGCACAGGCGAATTAGACTGCCGATGGTAACTCCGATCGGCGCGTACTCGAGCGGATCGCGCACCGACGCGCCGTCCGGCATCGAATAGCGCACCGCTACGCGCGGCGTCCAGTCCGCCTCCCGCGCCAGCGTGCGCGCGACCAGCGCCATGCCGAGTTCGTCGGCACCCGGCTCGATCGAAGCGCGGCCTGCGAGACCGTATTGCAGCAAGACCGCCTTCAAATCGGCAAGATCCGCGACGTGCAAGCCGACGCGACCCGCATCGTCTTGCCCGAGTACGAGGTGGTCGATCGCACCGCGCGCGGTCAGCTGCAGAAGCAGCGCGTCCACGTCCCGGTCGCGCGCACGCGTCGCCAGATACTCCTGCAGCAGCGGCTCGCCGATCAGCGCGCGCAGGCGCGCCGCCGTCGCCTCTTCACTCGGCAGCAGCGGATCGTGCAGGTTCGCGTACTGCTGGATGTACTGCCACGCGGGGTAAGCGGCGAAGTAGTTCGCGGCGGCACCGAGCGCGGGCACGCCCGTCGGCGCCAGGCGCATGATCGTACCCAATGCGTCGATCCGCGCATCCGGATGCTCGGCTCGCAGATGCACGATCTCGTGCAAGCGAAAGTATGCATCCTGGTAGCGCACTCCCGGAACTCGCGAAGCGACCAGCCCTCCATACGCGAGCATATCCGTCGAGAGGACGAAATCGCGGGCGCGCCGCGCCTGCGGACCGTTCAGCCACGCAATCACTGCATCGGGGCGACCTGCAGTGAGATAGTTCCCAAGATCGGCGCGCGGCGGCACGATGACGTCACGGCCAGCAATCCGCCCGAGCATTACCGGGAGTTGCAGTGTGACCGGCCGGTCGTCGAGGGGCACGAACGCGATCGGCCGGCGTGCGGCAGCCGCGGCGGCCGGCACGAGGCAACACGCCGCAAGCGCGATTGCGGCGGCTCTGCTCGCCGCGTACTTCATTCCGAGAGGCTGTCGCGCAGGCGGCCGCCGTGCCGCTCGAGAAGCGCGCGCGCCGCCGCCGCGTCCAGGTCGCGGCGCGCCATGACGACGGCTACCTTCACGTTGCCGCCGGCCGCAGCCAGCACGGCACGGCCGCGCGACTCGTCGAGCGGGGCGAGCCGCAGCACCAAGCGCAACGCGCGATCGCGTAGTTTGCTATTGGTCGCGACCACGTCGACCATCAGGTTGTCGTGGACCTTACCCAAGCGCACCATGACCGCGGTCGAGAGCGTATTGAGAAGCACCTTCTGCGACGTTCCGGCCTTCAAACGCGTCGAACCGGTCAGCGGCTCCGGCCCGGTTCCGAGCGCGATCGAGAGATCGGCCGCCAGCAGCAACGGCGAGCCCGCGCTGTTCGCCACGCCGAGCGTCCATGCGCCGGTTGCGCGAGCCGTTTCAATCGCCCGCACGACGTAAGCCGCTCCGCCGCTCGCGGAGATCCCGACCACCGCATCGCCGGCACGCACGTGCGCGCTCATCTCGCGCGCTCCCGCTTCCCCGTCGTCTTCGGCGCCCTCGACGGCCCGCGTCAGCGCACCGGCGCCCCCCGCAATATGCGCGCAGACCAGCGACGGATCGGTGCCGAAGGTCGGCGGCATCTCGGATGCGTCCAGGTATCCCAAACGCCCGCTCGTACCGGCGCCCACGTAGTGCAGCCGCCCACCGGCGCGCAGTCGCGCTGCAATCTCATCCACGGCAAGCGCAAGCAGATCGCCGCAGGCAAGTACGGCATCGATCGCCGCCCGTTGTTCGTCGACGAGGACGCGCACGAGGTCGGGCGTGGCGCGTTCGTCGAGTCCGCGCGTGCGGGGGTTGATCGCCTCCGTCTGCGGGAGAGAGGCTTCGAGCGGCTCGTCTCCTTCGAGCGGCTCAGGATGACGGGGACGGGGGCGGTCATTCATAGGTTAGTAACCCCGTGGCCCTAAAGGGCCACATGGAAGCGGATGAAAATGCGCGGATGCGCCATGTTCACCTTAGCAGATGTTCGGCGGCGGCCAGGGCCCCGAGGTGCGGCGGATCCGGATCCTTTATGATGGGCATGTTCGGCAGATCGTTTTGCAAGCGCGTCTCCAGCAAGAAACTTAGCAAACTATTGCGCGCCAGCAGGCCGCCGGCGAAGACGATCGGTGCCTGCAGCTCGTTCAGGCCGGCGCGTTTGACCAGCGATTTCAGCATCTCGGCGAGCTCCAGCGCCGCCCTCTGCACGATCGCATTCGCGGCGCGTTCTCCCTGACTGGCCGCATCGATGACGAGCGGTGCCAGCGAGGCTACGAACGCGATGGCCTGCGGCTGCCCGTAGACGCGTGCCAGCGTATCGGCAACGCTCCGCGTGCCAAGGTGAGATTCGAGCCTGCGCGCGAAGTCATCGCGCGCAACCCGCTCGTCATACGAGCGCAGCAGGTGGTGGAGTGCCGCCGAACCGATCGAAAAACCCGAGCCGTCATCGCCCAGCAGGTACCCGTAACCGCCGGCGCGGTAGCCGTCGGAGCCACGCTGCGCGTACGCGAACGATCCGGTCCCCGCGATCAGCACGGCCCCGGGTCCCTCCCGTACGGCCGCATGCAACGCGATCTGCGCATCGTCGGTCACGCGAACTTTCGCCTGCGGAAAGCGCGTGCGCAGCGAGGATTCCAATCCTCGCGCTACGTCTTCTCGCCCGGCCCCCGCGGCGCCGACCACGATGGCGTTGGGAAGCTCGCCCTCGAGCGCGCCCAAGAGCGTCAAAACGATCTCCGCCGCCGCGCCTTCGATCCCACGCGAATTCGCGTTCGCGGAGTCACCCGCATACGTTCGCAGTAACGCTCCGTCTCGCGAGAGCGCCGCGACGGTCGACGTACCGCCGGCATCGACACCGACCGCTATACCGCGCACTCCGCCTCCATCACCTCGAAGAGCCGCCTCAGCTCGTACGGCGCTATCGCTCCCAAAACCGTACGGCGCGACGCGCCGGTTGCCTGCGGCACGTTGGCCGCGCGCCCGCGCAGCGTTTCGTATCCCAGCACCGCGAACGCGAGCGCCTCTTTCGCATCGCCTTGAACGTTCATCGTCTCGGAGCGTTCGACGCGGAAGCCCTCCAGCCGTTCCGCCAGGCCTCGCATCACCGCCGTGTTATGCGCGCCGCCGCCGCTGACGAGGACGCGGGCGCCGCCGGGCGCGTGCGCGCGTATCGCATCGGCCAGCGAGCGCGCCGTCAGCGCGGTGAGCGTCGCCGCTCCGTCTTCGAGCGAGAGATCCCGCAAGAGGCGGTCGTTTGCGCGGAGATATTGAGCGCCAAAACGCTCCCGCCCGGTCGATTTAGGCGGCGCTTGCCCGTAATACGGGTCGTCGAGCAACGCGCGAAGTGCTGCCTCGTCGACGCGCCCGCGCAGCGCCAGCGCTCCGTCTTCGTCGAAGCGACGCCGGCCGCCGCTTCGCTCGCGAACGAAGGCATCGATCAGCATGTTGCCCGGACCGCTGTCGAAGGCGCGCACGTCCCGCGAGGCGCGCGGGATGACGGTGATGTTGGCGATCCCGCCGATGTTGACCGCGACGCGTGTTTCGTCGTCGCTCCCGAGCAGGAGCGCATCGACGTACGGGACCAGCGGCGCTCCCGAACCGCCTGCCGCACAATCGGCGCTGCGAAAATCGAAACAGACTGTCGCGAGCAGCTCGTCGCGAACGGCAAACGGATCGCCGATCTGCAGCGTTACGCTGCGCTCGCCATCGTGCCATACGGTCTGACCGTGCGATGCCGCGTAATCCACCATCATCTCGCCGGCCACGGTGCGTGCCGCGCGCGCGAAGCACGTCCCGAGCTCACGATGAAGCGCGGCGACCTCCGCCACGCTTCCCGCGTTGGGCGGCAACAGCGCGAGGAGCCGCTCGCGGAGCGCCTCCTCGAACTCGACCGTCGCGAAGTCGAGCAGGCGCACCTCGTAACCGATGCCGCGCGGAACGATCTGCAACAGCGCCGCGTCGATCCCGTCGAGGGAGGTTCCGCTCATCAATCCAACCGCGATCATTGCAAGTCCAAATCGTCGGCCATGCTTTCGTAGAACGACGTACGCAGCGCGCTCGTATCGCGGCGCCCGAAGTAGACGCTGTTGGTCAGCAGCACGCCCAAGACGTCGCGCGTGGGATCGGCCCAAATCGACGTTCCAACGAAACCCGTATGCCCGAAGCTCTCGAAGGCCAGCCGGCGGCCGCACGAGTTCTCGTCGCCGGTTTTGAGCGCCCACCCCAGGCCGCGGCGCAGGGCCGGATCGAAGGCCTGTTCGCGTAGCGCCTCGCGCACGGTGCTCGGCGACAACATGCCCGCGCGTCCGCGAAGCGCTCCGAGATACTGTTCCCCCAGCCACGCGACGTCGGCGGCCGATCCGAAGAGCCCCGCGTGCCCGGCTACGCCGCCCATGAGGTAGGCCTTCTCGTCATGCACGAAGCCCTGAACCCGGCCGCGCCACGCATCCTCTTCTGTAGCCGGAATCGCGCGGTGCAGCGTTGCCGGCGGACGATAGCCGACCCCACGATGACCCTCCCGCGCGAAATCGCGGACGAGGGCGGAGAGCGAGCGCCCGTACGCACGCTCCAGCAACTCTCCGACGACGATAAACCCAAGGTCGCTGTAGATCACGCGCTCGCCCGGTGCCGCGACGAGCTCGCGCTCGACCGCGTAGCACGCGATGCGCTCGCCCAGCAGCAGCCGGTAATCGGCACCCGAGTTTAGGCCGGCATCGTGGGAGAGCAATCTGCGCAGCGTGATCCCGGCATGCTCGGAATCCGCCCATTTCGGAAACCAACGCACGAGCGACCCGTCGAGCTCGAGCGCCCCGCCTTCGACAGCGCGCAACGCCAGCGTCGCGACGAACAACTTCGTCAACGACGCGAGATCGAAGAGCGTGTCGACGTAGACGGGCTCGCCGGCCGCGTCGGCCCGCGTTCGCCCGTAGGCTCGTTCGAACGCGACGCGGCCCCCGCGCTCTATCCGCGCGACGGCCCCGGTCCACTGCGAACCGCAAGCATCGCGCAGAACGCGGTCGACCCGCGAGAAACCGGTCGATGGGGCGGCCTTAGTATGCAGCGGCAGTCTCCTGCGGCAAGCGTCCCGACGGCTGCGCCGCACCATAGAGAATCTCTGCCAGCCCCTCGATGCTCGGCGCATCGTCGCCATAGACGGCGAGCACGTTGCGGGCTTGCGGAAACTCGAACGCGTCCGAAGGTTCGCGCGCCGATACCAGCAGCGCATCGGGGAAGCGCAGCAGCAGCCGCCGCACCATCTCGGCTTGCCGCCGATAGAGATGGGCGCGGCGCATCAGCACCACGGGATTGCGCCCGCTGCCCACGATCTCTGCTATCGCGCTCTCGATCTGCGCTTCGCCGGGGTCGAGATCGACGCGTACCTCCGGAATCGCCGTCGCCGAGAGGCCGAGCGCGGTCGCGGCCGCCGCCAGCGAAGGATGGTGCGCGTGCGTGCCCTGCACGCCCTCGGTCGTCACGCCCTCGAACGAAACGACGACGCTCGCATCCGCCGCGAGGTGCGCACTCCCTCGAATCGACGTCACCGCGCGGCGCCCGATCTCTCGTCCGAGCCCCGGATAGGGTGGCGGCGCGTCGAGCGCGAGGGGCTCGGCGAGCGAACCGCGCAGTTCCGCGACTCGCTGGTGGGCCTCTTCCAAACGCGCGAGCGGTAAACGTCCATCGCGCACGGCGTCGACGATCGCTGCCGCACTCTCGCGCGCAAGCGCGATGCTATGGCTGACGAGGACGCAGTCGGCGCCTGCAGCCAGAGCGAGCACGGCGCCGCGCGCCACCCCGACCGACTGCGCGATGGCGTCCATCTGCAGACAGTCGGTAAAACAGACGCCGCGGAAACCGATCTCTTCGCGTAACAAGCCGGTGAGAATCACCTGCGAGAGCGTCGCGGGAGAGTCGGGATCGAGCGATTGCAGCACGATATGTGCCGTCATGACGGCCGGCGCATCGGGCAAGAGCTCTGCAAACGGCACGAGGTCGCGCGCCCGAAAGGTCGCTTCGTCGAGATCGATCACCGGCAGATCGGTGTGCGAGTCGACCGCGGTCGATCCGTGCCCGGGAAAATGTTTGTACGTCGGGGCGACGCCGCCCGCGCGCATTCCTCGAGCGAACGCCCCGCCCAGGCGAGCGACGCTCTTGGGGTCGCCGCCGAAGGAGCGCGTTCCGATCACGGTGTTCATACGGAAGAGCGCGAGGTCGAGCACCGGCGCAAAATCGAGGTTTACCCCGGCCCGCCGCAGATCGAAGGCGATCTGCGCGCCGGCCTGTTCGGCAAGCACCTCGTCACCCGCGGCCGCGAGCGCCATCATCGGAGGAATCTCTTCGATGCCGTCGCGCAAGCGCATGACGCGACCGCCCTCCTGATCGATCGCGACGAGCGGCCGGACGGCGCACGCGCGAATCTGGTCGGTGAGCGCGCGCGTCTGTGCGACGTTCGCGACGTTCCGGCCAAAGAGTATCCACCCAGCGAATGGAATCTCCCGCATCGTCGCTTCGAGGACCGCGTCGACGCGCGTTCCTTCAAATCCAACGCAGATCACGCCCTCGGCTAAGCGCCGCACGTCGTTCATGGAATCGCCTCCCCGCTTACCCTATCGAAACGCCGCACGTGCCGTGCCGGCAACGTAACGCTGACCTGCTCGCCACAGCCGGGAAGGTCCTCCCCGTCCGCGCTCGCGCGCGCGAGCAACTCGCCATGCGGAGTCCGCACCCGAACGTACCGCTCGGCGCCCGTACGCTCGCACGCCACGACCTCGCCGCCGAGGCCGCCGCCGCGCGAGAGCCGTACGTACTCCGGACGGATGCCGATCGTCTGAATTCCATCGTCGAGCAGATTCATCGCCGGCGATCCCAAAAACCTGGCGACGCGCACGTCGGCCGGAAAATCGTAGACGCGCTGCGGTTCCTCGCATTGGACGATGCGGCCGTCGATCAGAATCGCCAAACGATCCGCAAGATTGAGGGCTTCGGCATGGTCGTGCGTCACGTAGACCACCGGAGCGGCAAAGGTGCGCCGGAAACCCGCGAACTGCTCGCGCACCCGAGCGCGCAGCTGTGGGTCCAAGTGCACCAGCGGCTCGTCCAGGAGCAACGCACGCGGATCGGCCAGAACCGCACGCGCGATCGAGGCGCGCTGACGCTCTCCGTTTGAGAGGCGCGCGGGGCGATACGCGAGATGGGCGTCGATTTCGAAGGCTCGCGCGATCTCGCGTATGCGGGCGCCGGCCGAGCCGGAAGCCGGCCGCCGCCGGCGCAAGGCGAAAGCGAGGTTCTCGTAAATCGAGAGGTGTGGGAAGAGCGCGTCGTCTGCAAAGACCAGCGCCACCCGCCGGCGGTGGGCGGCGAGTGCCGTCACGTCCGCATCGCCGATGCGGACGACGCCCGAATCGGCCCGATCCAACCCTGCGAGCACGCGCAACAGCGTGCTCTTGCCGGCGCCCGAAGGCCCCAACACGACGAGCGAACGCCCATCTTCAACGGTGAAGCTCACGCCGTCGAGCGCCGTAGCACGTTCGCGAGCATCGCGGTACCGCTTGCGAAGGCCGGAGGCAGAAAGCGCGGCCACGGCCCTACGCTACTGGATGCGGATGATCTGCGCCACCAAACGTCCGCCGACGCGGCTGACATAGACCTGCACGTGCGCGCCGGGACGAAGATCCGTGAGCGTTGCGTAGCCGTTGCCGTGGCTAAAGATGCTCGTGCTGGGCAGAACTTGAATCGCCACGCGTCCCCGCGGCCCGGCCACGAAGATCCGACCGGAGGCATAATCCACGCCTACGACGGTCACGTTCATGGTGCCGCCGTCGCGTGCGGCGCCCGCATCAGCTCTATAGACTTCGTGGCCGCCGGCCTGCTCGTTGCGAGCGGGCGGATCTCCCAATGCCACCGCCACGCTGCCCGAAACGAGGGCAGCGCTCAATACAATCGCGGCGAACCTGCGCTGGAAAGTCATCTCGCTATGTACAACGGGGATCTCCACGTGGACGTTTCACTTCGCCGCCAAGCCGCTGCACCGCTGCCTGCGTCAGCGCAGCCTCACGAAATAATCGGCTCGCGCCCGCGCGCCGTCCTCACCGCCGCCGCGCGCCCGCTCCATCAGCCGGCGCAGATCGGCGACCGCGTCGTCGTCGGCGCGCTTCCCGGCCAATACCAGGCGCAAAGCCAACAGCGCAAGATCGGGCGTACGAGCACCGAGCAGCTCGAAGCCCTCGTAGAACGGCGCGGCGCCGGAAAGGCCGGAACGGTGCGCGAGCAGATCCGCCACGACCTCGGCCTTATTCCCGGCACGATCGAGAAGATACCGGTCGAGTAACTCGAAATCCACGCTATGACCTTCGCCGTGCGTACCGCAGTGCTCTGCGGCTTGGCGCTCTTGACGGTCGGGATCTCGCCCGAGCCGCCGCTGGCGGCGGTGCTGGCCAAGATGCGCGCCGCGAACGGGCTCGCCTATCGGTACCATGTGGTGAGCCTGTCGAAGCGTCGCGACAACGGCGATACGACCCTGCTGCGTGCCGACGACCAAGGCAAGCGCTTCTTCATTCGCAACTGCAGCGGGGCTATCTGCGTCGGAACCTATTTCGATGGCCGCCGCCTCTATTCGGTCGACATGAATGGAACGGCCCTCCCTCGCTCGCGTCGCGCCGAGCGCTACTTGCGGGGGCTGGTGGCGGTCTCGAGCGGAGCCTTCCTCGGACCGCAGTTCGAGGCGCGGGGCGGCAGCATCGCCGACGGCGGCAGCACCGTCGCCGGTGGACGAACCTACCTCAAACTCTTCGTCGCGAAGACGGATGCCATCCCAATGGAGGTGTACGTCGATCCCCGAAGCTGGCTCGTGGCTGCGGTGCGCGACGTCGACGGAGATACGTCGATCGCCTTTCGCGACTACCGGCGCGTCGGCGCGCTGATGCTGCCGTTTCGTATCGATCAAAACGGAGAGCCGATCGAAGTTTACGCGCAGCGCCGCATATCGGAGCGTCCCTTTCGAGCACCGCACGGGTTGCTTCCCACATTCGCCGCAACGCCGCTGCCGATGCCCATCGCTGCAGCCGACAGGACGCCGGTCGGCCCGTGCAGCCTGCAAGGCGTGCGTAGCCGCTGCCTGATCGACACGGGCAACTCGGGGCTTGCCATGAGCCTCGAGCTCGCCGAACGCCTGCACGCGCCCGTCATCGGCGGGTTCGAGGTCAGCGGCCTCGGCAAGTACGCGACGGAGGTGGTGCGGGCGGGCCCGCTGCAGGTCGGTAGCGTGACGTTCCCGCGCGCGAACTACGTCGTGCTCGACGACATTCACCGGTACGGGTACGACATCGTGCTCGGAGCCGACATCTTGGCGAGCACCACCGTAACGATCGATTACGGCGCGCGCGACGTCTGGTTCGGGGCGGTGGCCACGCCAGCCGGCGCCGCGACGATCCCGATGGAGTTCGAGAACTTCGTGCCGGTCGTGCCCGTAACGCTCGACGACCTCGCGACGCGGCTGGCCGTCGATACGGGCGACCAGTCGACCATCAACTTGGCCTATCCTTATTACATGCGGCACAAGACGCTTTTCAAGGCAACGCGCGCCCGCACGGTGAGCGGCGTGGGCGGAACGAGCGTCGAATTCATCGGCATAATCCCTAACGTTCGCATCGGAGATTACACCGTCGCCTCGTCGCATATCGGAGCCACCCGAATTCTCAAAGGCACCGCTCACGGGCATCTAGGCGGAGGTTTCCTCTCGCATTTCCGCGTGACGATCGACTACCCGCGGCGTCGCATCATCTTGCTCGCGCGCCGGGGCGACGCAGCAATCCGCCGCAACGCTCCACAATAAAGAAGGGCCCGCATAAAGCGGGCCCTTCTTGTTACCGGGAGCGCCGGTTAACGATAGCTGGGCTTACTGGCGAAACAATCGCGGCAGTAGACCGGTTTGTCGCCGCGTGGCTGGAAGGGAACTTCCGCGACGCCGCCACATTGGCTGCAGGTCGCCTTGAACATCTCGCGTTCGCGACCGGCGCCGCCGCCTCCGTAACCGCCCCGGCTGCCGCCGCTATGCGATTGGCCGGCCTTACGGGCGGCACGACAATCGGGGCAACGGTTGGGTTTGTTTTGGAAGCCTTTAGCGGCGTAGAACTCCTGCTCGCCCGCGGTGAACGTAAATTCACGCGAACAATCGACGCAGTTCAGTTTTTCATCTTGGTACATTGACGAGGACTCCGTTATGGTAAAGTGCGTTTCTGGGAATCGACTCGCCTAGCACATCAATGGATGGTAACCGATCTCGAAACCTGAGCTCCGATACTACCACGTCTCCCTGGGAAAGGCAACGCTGCCAAGCGGCGAAAACGGCAAAGATGAAGGCAAAGGCGCTGGTGAGCGCGTGGGTAAAGCCGGGCTCGCGGGAGCCTGGTTGGGCGCTACGCGACGGGGTGGTCACGCTGCGCGTACGCGAGCGGGCGATCGAGGGCGCGGCGAACGCCGCCTGCATTCGCACGCTGGCCACGGCCCTGGGCATCTCCGCCTCACGCGTGCGCCTGCGGCGCGGAGAGCGCGCCCGCCGCAAGACCTTCGAGATCGAGGGCCTCGACGCCGCGGCGGTAGCTGCGCGCCTGCGCGCAGCGCCGGACTTACTTTAAGTTCGCTCCTTGGAGACAGCGAACATCGATGGTGCGGGTAGGCTACTTAAAGTAAGTAAATGCCGCGTAGCGCTCAAGGAATGGCACGCGGCGATTCTTAAACGTGATGCGATGCCCAGGTACCTCGTTGCAATCGTCGCATGCGCGTTCGCATTCGCGTTCGCGTTCGCACCGCCGGCGCGAGCTTCCGTCGGCGTCGACCGGGTTGGTTTGCACCGCTGCACGGTCGTCGCCGTCGAGATGCTCGACTCGGTCGACTCCTCGAACGCTCGGCCCGGTGACTTTTTCCGTTTTGAAACGGTCAATGCGGTAACCGCGCGCACGAAGATCGTGATCCCGGCACGCACGCTCGGCTACGGCATCGTCAGCATCGCGTCGCCCGCGGGACGCGGCGGACGCGCCGGCACGCTGGTACTTGAGCCGCGCTACTTGGTGCTCCCGAATGGGCGGCATCTCGGCGTGGTTCTCGATCATAACACGAGCGACATGGCACGCAGCGGGCAGAGCCACGATCTCCCAGGATATTTGGGAGCCGTTCCGGTTCCCGCTTTCGGCGCCGCAATCGGCGTTTTCAACTACTTCCATCGGGGGCAGAACGTCGAGGTCAAGCGCGGTACGCTCTTTACGGTCTTCCCCAGCGACGATCCGCAAGTCGAGCACTGCCAAACGCATCCGCGGTTCTAGTGTCATGAATCACAAATAGCATGACAACCAGTGATGATTCTGCTAGAATTGAGGCATGGCATTTCAGTCTGCTCCCCCCTTACGAATGTCGCCGAAAGTTCGGCGAGAGTTGACAGCGCTGT
>JAJYFL010000020.1 GCA_021790935.1 bacterium | reverse complement strand
GAGAACGGCGTGAGCGACGAGACGCGGGCGAAGCTGAGCGCATCGCTGCGCGAGCACTACGCCGAGAACGGCGTGAGCGACGAGACGCGGGCGAAGCTGAGCGCATCGCTGCGCGAGCACTACGCCGGACCTGAGGGCGACGAGACGCGGGCGAAGCTGAGCGCATCGCTGCGCGAGCACTACGCCGAGAACGGCGTGAGCGACGAGACGCGGGCGAAGCTGAGCGCATCGCTGCGCGAGCACTACGCCGAGAACGGCGTGAGCGACGAGACGCGGGCGAAGCGGAGCGCATCGCTGCGCGAGCACTACGCCTGCTTTCATTGCGGGTTCCGTTTCGGGCGCGACGGCGCAAAAGAAAAACTGCAGCCGGTCGAGGGCATCAGCGGCGCGAGAGAGTGCATCGACGAGCGCGCTTGCGAACGCCGCATTCTTGCGCGAGGCTGGGCGTGATGGGCTACGCGCTCGTGTACTCGACACGTGCCGAGCACGCCGTCTTGCCGTGGTTCATCCTGCGCGGGTGCGCGATCGTCGCTCGATTCCAAACCGAGTCTGCCGCGCTCACCTACATCGCTACAGCTGCACGCGCGCCGCAGCAGCACAGCACTACGACCAAGATTTACCTGAACTAGAAACCTAGAAACGAGGAGTTGGATCCATGCAAAAATGCAGACAGTGCGGATACCTGGGTTTGAACGATCGCGATGTGCGCGCGCACTACAAAGCCGCCGGACATACGACCACGCCGCGAAACAAACCGGCGGCGCAGCACGACGACGCGCAAGACGAGGGCGCGCTCATCTCCGCGATAACGCGCGCGTTCGAGCGCATGACGCTCGACGAGGCCGCCAGGCGCCGCGTCATCCGGTACATCACAGAGCGCTATTTGGAATCTACGAGAGAGGAATGAACATGGGCATAACGCTAGACGGCACCACAGGCGCGCCGATCGACGACGACTTCGAAGCCCTTAGCCTGCATCGCGACGACTTCGAGGACGTGGAAGAGTTCGACGAGGACACATTCAAATCGCGGCTGCTCGAGGTGAGCGCCGACGAACTGCTCCACACCGTCGCCAATCTGCGCGCGGAACTGAAGGAGCGTAAGTCCGAGCATGGCGCGAGCGGCCGCGCGGTGCAGGGCGTCCAGGCCAAGATCGAGATGGTCATGCTGGAGATCGAGGGACGTGACGAGCGCCGCAACGCGCAGCCGTTGCCGGGAATCGCGAAGACGAACCGGGCGCCGCGCACGAGCCGGAACCTCTTGCCCAAGGGTCGCGGCAAAGCCAAGGCCGCGAAGGGGCGCAAGGCGCGCCGGTGAGAGACGAACCACGCGAGCGGCAGCCGCTCCCGAACGCGATATTCGTGGCGATGCAGAAGCTGATGATCGAGGCGGCGGTGGCGATCGAGGACATCGATCCGGACGGCACGATCATCGCGACGTTCATCGCGCAGTGCAAGAACGCCGGCGTCATGGCTCCGATCGTCGACCCGACGCTCTACCTCTCGGGCAGCGATGCGTTGGACGCGCTGACGCAGGTCGCGGAAGCGGCGCTGCAGCTGCTGCGCGCCAAGCAGCGATGGGAGAAGGCGCGCGACGCGGGCCGCGAGCAATTCGAGAGGCGCACGAACGGTCTGCGCGTGATGCGCGATTTGGGGCTGGCATGATTCATCTGATCGTATACGGCGTTGCGATGCCGCAGGGCAGTAAATCTGCGCGCGTCGTGAAGGGCCGTGCCATCCTAACGGAGGGATTCGGCGACGGTCCGCGCCGGCGCAAAGCCTGGCGGGAAGCCGTCGCCGATGAGGCCCGCGCGTGGCAGAAGACGTACAAAGCCCCGCTGCTGGAGGGTCCGCTGCGGTTCGAGGCGTGGTTCTATCTGCCCCGTCCGAAATCCGCGCCCAAGCGTATCCTGCTGCCTGCGAAAAAGCCCGATCTTTCCAAGCTGCTGCGCAGCGTTGAGGACGCGCTGACCGGCATCATCTGGCACGACGACGCGCAAATCGTGACAGCGCGTGTGCACAAGCGATTCGCGATTCATTTTGCGCCTCACGCCGTGCTGCGCATCGGGCGCGCCGAGGAAACGATGACGGGAGAAGAGGGGGCGCGGCCATGACCACCTTCGTCCCGTGTCCGGCGTGTCACGGAAAAGGGGAGTTCGTCATAGATTCCATTCCCGATGCCGGCGACGTTACGGAGTCCTGCGTAGGGTGCGGCGGTAGCGGTGCGATGGCGGATTACAAGCGCCGAAAGGCCGAGGAGCACGAGCGCGAGGAGCGCGATCGCGAGTACATTTGCGCCGCTTGCGGTCACGGCGCGGTCGATCATTATCGGCCCTGGAACTCGTGCGGTTTCATCTGGCGCACAGGCGCGTGCTTCGATGAATGCGCGTGTACGGAATCGCGGGAGAGCGTTGTCGCCAAGGGCGTCCACACGCTGTACCGCCCGGGGCTTGACCGTGGCTCGTAAACTGCTGGTCGCCGACCTGTTTTGCGGCGCTGAGAGATAAGCATGGTGAAGAAAGAGTTTGGGAAGTGCCCGTGCGGGGCGAGGACGATGCGGACAAGACGCGATACCTGGACCTGCATGCGCCAGCGCACGTGCGGAAAATCCTGGCGCAGCGCACTTTTGGAGAGTAGGACATGAACGCAACTACAACTGAAAAGCCGCGAAAGCCGCAGCGCGATCTCGCGAACGACGCCCACTGGTTGCGCGTTCTGTGCTCGTGCTCTTTGAGGCCGGCCCCCGACGGCGACCGATTCCTGTGGCCCGAGGATGTCGATAATCTACTCGATCTGGCGGACGCGCTGGAGACGATCGCACAATCGGCGGCCGCACGGTCCAACGCATGAGCGACTTCGCGCACCGCACCCGTTTCACCGGAAACCTGCATCCGGGGTTCCCGATGCGCCGGGCGAGCCGCACCGATGCCGTCTGCGAGCGGTGCGCCGCATCGATCCGATGGAATCACCGGCGATCGGCGCGCGACCCGCGCACCGGTGCGCTCCAGACCGTCTGCAAGCGCTGTCACGACCGCCAGGCGCACGGCAGTTAACGGCGCCGCGTCTGGCGAAGAGCATCGCCCGTGGAACGCTTCACGGACGACTCGTCTGCCGCCCTCGGCCTTGACCATTCTCCAGTCGGCGAGCCGATCGACGCGCGCGGCCGCAAAATCGTCGCGCTCCCGCCGCCGGCCGGCGGGTACCGCCCCGATCTCGTCGATCTCGGGCCGGCCGAGATGGCCGCGCTCATCGCCGCCGAGGAAGCCGAGCGCGCCGATCGCCAGGATGACGACCTCGCGCGCATCATGCGCGAAGCACCCGGCGGACGAACGCCGGGCCACGGTAGCCACGGCGGCCGGCGCCGCGCACCGGCTCCCAGCGCCTACGACCGCACCGAGCAACCCATCGGAGCCAACGTCGCCATCGAAGTGAGCGAGCTGCGACCCAACGTCGTGTCGGGACGCGTGTCGATGTACGCTTATCGCGGCATCTACGGTGCGGGCAATCCGAGCTTTGGCGAGATGGCCGAGGTACTCGGCCTCGCGATCGCCGCGACGGACTGGCAGACCGTCGCCGTGGCGCTGCGCTCTTGCGCGGGGACCTGAAGTGTGCTACGTTCGAAATCGATTCGCGTAGTCCGTCGAAATGTTTACGCGAATTGGATGCAAGCGATACTAAGCGTACCCATGAGCACCCGACTTTTCACCACGCGCTCACACGAGCGTTTTTTTGTGTCACGTGAAACGATGAAGACCGACTGTGACTGGACCACGGCTCTGACGATCGCTCTCGGCGCCGTCGTCGCGGGAGCCGTCGTGTGCGCCTACATCGCGATCGCGGGATCGCCGTGCGCGCGATGACGAAGCCGGCGCGCGCGAAGGTGCAGCCGAAACGGCGCCCACCCACGGGCCGACCGCGCGGCCGCCTGAAAGGCGCCGGGCTCACGCTCACCCCCGAGATCGTGAAAGCGATTACAGGCGACATGGCGCTCGCGATGCCGTTCGAGCACGCAGTCGGGCGCGCCGGCGTGGCGATCGCGACGGCCTACGACTGGAAGCGCAGGGGAGAGGCCGGCGAAGAGCCCTACGCCGAGTTTGCTCAAGCCGTAACGCGCGCGCGCTGCCAAGCCGTGCGTGTGCTGACGGTGCGCGCCCTCGCGGGCGGGAAAGGCTCGTCGCAGGCGACCTGGTTCTTGGAGCGGCGCTACCCCAAGGACTACGGCTCTCGCCAGCGCCTGGAAATCACCGGCAACGATGGCAACCCTATCGAGCATGAGATCCGCCTCGACCCCGTCGCCGACCCCGCTGCCCGCGCTCTGCTCGAAGCTGCTCTCGGGAGGGACCCTCAGCCGTAGCGAGCGCCGCGCGTTGGCGCGGCATCCAGCCTGGTTCGCTCGCCTCTACCTCCGGGATGATGACGGGCACCCGCTCGTGCCGGCACCGTTTCACTGGGAATGGTACGATCTTTATCTCGCCATGTTGCGCGGCGACGTGCTCAACGCCGCCATCCTCGCCCCCAAAAATCATGCAAAAAGCATGATTATTTCGAAGGTCATCCCGCTACACCTGATGACGGTCGTCGATCCGAACGTGCGAATCATCGGCGGCTCGGTCAACTCCGATCTGGCGGAGCAGTTCCTGCTCGCCATCCGGCGCGAACTCGAGCGCAACGAGCTGCTCGTAAGCGACTTCGGGCCGTTCGTGCCGGATGAAACCGAGAAGTGGACACAGACCCGGTTCATCATCCGGCGCACGACGACGTCGCAGTCGCCGACCTACCGGGCTGTCGGCAGCGAGAAGCCCGTGCAGGGCGGACGGTCGGACTGGGTGCTCGGCGACGATCTGGCGGACCTCGAGAACTCGATGAGCCAGCGAGGGCGCGACAAGCTCGACAACTGGGTCGACGGCGATCTCATGGGGACGCTCGAGCCTGATGGCCACGCGATGCTCGTGGGCACGGCCAAGCATCATGACGACGTCTTGCACCGCCGTGAGGCTCGGTCCAAGACCGATCGCGGCTGGGTCTTCCGCCGATACGACGCCATCGTGGACGAGGAGCGTCGCATCTCGCTCTGGCCGGGGCGCTGGTCATACGCGGCCTTGATGCAAAAAAAGGCCGACGTCCTGACGATGACGTTCAATCGCGACTTTCGGAACGTCGCGGTCAACGACGAGACGTCGCTGTTCCCGCTGGCCCTCCTCAACGCGGCGAAGAACCCGGACCTCACGTTCGAGGAGTACTACGGCCGCGAGCCGGGCGAAACGGACGCGGTCACCGCGGGCATCGACTTAGCCGTCGTCGAGGACGAGCGCGACGCCCAGCGCATCGACGGCGATTACACGGTGATCGGAGTTTGGCGCCGCACGGAGAACGGCAAGCGCCGGCTGATCTGGGGCGAGCGACGGCGCGGCTACGACTTCCCGGCGCAGACGCGCTTGGCCGAGGCGACCCTGCGCCGGTACGGCGCGCTGAAGATCGCGATCGCCGAAGCGAATCAGGCGCAGCGGTGGTTCGCCAGCTCGCTCCTGCTCCAATCGCGCGGCGAACTGCCGATCGTCAAGCATGTGACGGGGCGTGGCGTGCGCGTCGACATCTACGAAGGCATCCCGTCGCTCCAAGCCCTCTTTGAGGCCGGCATGATCGAGCTGCCGTACGGCGACGAGCGGTCGCGGACGTTCGTCGACATTTTCGTGAACGAGCTGCACGGGCTTGGCGTAGAGGCCCACGATGACACCGTGCTCTCGTTCTGGCTCAACGAGATCGGCGTGCGAAAACTGGCCGCGCAAGGCGGGCTGTATTTTCAGAAAGCGGCGAGGAGGGAATGAGTGCCGAGCATCGTTGATCGCGTGCGCGCTGCGCTCGCAAGGGCCTTCGCGACGAAAGCGCCCGTGGCGCAATCGTCGTACGGCACCGGCCCCTACGCGAAGGCGCGCGTGCAGATCGCGGTGCAGGGCTACGACCCCCGCGGCGGCGCGAAGATGCTGCGCCACTTCAGCCGGCGCAACGAGTGGGTGCGCCTGGCGATCAACGTGCGCACCCGCCAGGTATCTGGGGCGCGCTGGAAGCTGGTGCGCAACGACGACCCGAAGAAAGCGCCCGATCCGAGCGTCGTCAAACAGGTGCGCGATCTGCTGCGCTTCGTCAACGCTAAGGGTGAGTCGTTCCGATCGCTGCTCGATCAGGTCGTCGAAGACGTGCTGGTGCTCGACGCGGGCTGCGTCGAAAAGGAAAAGACCATCGGTGGCGAGGTCGTGGCGCTCTGGGGCGTCGACGGCGCCACGATCGTTCCAGACCCCACCTGGAGCGGCTCCGAGCCGAAGGCGCCGCGCTACTACCAGGTGATCGACGGGCGCCAGGTCGCGAAACTCACGAACGACCAGCTCATCTACATCATGGGCTCGCCAACCACGTACAGCCCGCTCGGCTGGTCGATCGTCGAGACGCTCGTGCGCGCGATCGAGGCGGATCTCTATGGCGAGCAGTACGACTACGACATGCTGAGGCAGGCCGCTCCGGCCGGGTTACTGGACCTCGGCCGCGGCTTGAGCAGGCAAGAGCTGGACGCTGCGCGCGAGTATTACGAATCGGAGATCGCCGGCACGAAGGACCTGATGATCGTCGGCTTTATGGGCGATCCGGCCGCAGCTCCCGGTCAAGGCGGCAGCGCTGCAGCCTACACGCCGTTCGCGCGCAGCAATCGCGAGCAGCAGCGAGACTTCTACAAGACGTGGCTCGTGAAGAAGATTGCCTGCGTCTTCGAGATGGACCCGACCGTGTTCGGCATCACGGGCGACGTCAACCGCAGCACGTCCCGCACGCTTTCATCGCGCACGGACGAGGGGCACGTCGGACTCGCGAACCTGATTGCCGAGTTTATCACGCGCGAGCTCGTGTGGGAGATCGACGAGCGACACGATTTCGAGTTCGATGGTATCGTGCACCGCGACGAAGAGCGGCAGGCGAACATCGACAAAGTCTACATGAGCATCGGCGTCACGACGCCAAACGAGATCCGCGCCCGCGAAGGGCTCGATCCGTTCCCGGACTCGACGCTCAACGGCGTGCCGATCGCCACGCATTGGGCGAACCTGCCATACCCGTTCAACATGGATGTGGGAACGCCGCAGACGCAGCCGGACGGCGACAATCCAGCGACCGATCCGGCTGCGCCGAGCGACGAACCGAAGCCAGGCGACGATGACCCCGAGGGGGACGCCGAAGAGGGCAAGCAGGAGGGCGCTAAGAGCGCCCTCCCTTTCGTCGGACGTCGTCGGCCAACGGTGAGCGCGAGTCTGCACTATCTGAACGACTTCACGCGCTGACGGGCCAGCAGCGTGACCGCTTGAGCGACGTGTGGGATGCGCGCAAGCCACGCATTCTCGCCGTCGTGCGCGAGAAGGCCGAACACCTTCGCAAAAGCGCGAGGTTCGCTGCTGACGACGGGCCGTTCCACGCGCACGATTTCGGTGACGCGCTCGACGGCCTCGGCGCAGAGATGGTCGACGAACAAGCCTATCTCGATGCTGCGAGCGCCGGCACGGAGGCGGTGCCACGCGGCGGGGTGGACGCACAGAACGTCGCGGACATCTGGATCGGGCACGTGCGGCAGTATGCGAATAAGGTTCCGGGCCGCGCCGCCGACGCACTCGCTGCGACCGCGAACGACGCCTATGCCGCTGCCGATCCGACACGGGACCTTGGCGATCAGATCGTCGCGGCGATCGACGCGAAGATCGAGGCCCTCCGCTCGTCGATCACCCGTTACGCGAAGCCGATGTGGGGAACCGGCCAGCAGGGTTACGGCGACTCGCTCGGCGTCAACGGCGTACTGCTCGTTTGGGAACTGGGCGCGGACGAGGATCACTGCTCAGATTGCATCGGCCTCGCCGACGGCTCACCCTACCAGCGCGGCGACGTGCCCACATGGCCCGGTGCCGGCGATACTGCCTGCAGGGATAACTGCTACTGCTCGATCGTCGCGGACGACGATACGTTCAATTCTGCCTTCGGAGGGGACGAATGAAGACTGCCACGCGGCCACGGGCGCTGGACCAAGACGACCCGCGCAAGTTTGAGATGTTCTCGGGCGCAACGAAGGCGATCGCGATTAAAGACGACTCCGGCGTGACGCACTACTACATCGAGGGCACCGCGAGCTCGAGCGTCAAGGACCGGATGGGCGACATCCTCGACGAGCAGTGCCAAGCATCGATGCTCGCCCAATCGCGCGGCCTGACGATGTGGCTCAACCATTCTTACAAGGTGCCGGAGGATATTCTCGGCACGTGCGTCGAGTCGACGCTCGAGCGCGCGACCGATCCGGAGCAGGGAGAGTGTCTGGATCTGCTGATCCGCGTCGAGATCGATCCGGAGAATCCGCGCGCGCTGAAAAGCTGGCAGCACATCCAGAAGGGCACAAAGCTCGCCTTTTCAATCGGCGGCTACTTCAAGGACGTCGAGCTGATCGAGGATCCGAACGATTACTGGAACTGGTACTATATCGTATCCGATCTCGAGCTGCTCGAAATCTCGTTGGTGGGCATCCCGGCCAACCCGCGGGCCTACACGGAGGAGTTGCGATCGTACATCGTCGCGCAGGCGGAGCAAATCGTGCGCGACGCACGCGTGGCACCGTCCGAAGCTCGGCTGCTCGTCCGGAAAGCACTGTTTGGCGGCGCGGCCGTCGAGGAGGTTCCCGTGAACACGTGCGCTCAAGATGGCTGCATTGAAACCGCCGCCCAAGATTCGCATCTCTGCTCCACGCATCGCGCTGCGCTCGCCGCGTCCGTGACCGCCGGCGAAGGCGCGAGCGTCGACGCGAAGGCGCTCTCGGACATGCAGTCATCGGCGGTCATCTCGGCGATGAAATGCCTAAAGTCCGCCGTCACGCATGGCATGTGCACGGAGTCGGCCGGGAACGTCTCGGCCGCGCATGCGATCGTGAAGGCGCTCCTGCCCGACGAGACCGAGATCCCAGGCGATGCCGACCTTGATGGCGAGGACGGGAAAGCCGCGGTGGTCACCGTCACGCTGGACACGGACATCAAGGCTGCGCAGGCGCAGATTGAGGCGGCAGCGGAGCAGCTGCGCGAACTCATCGTCCAAATCGAACAGAAGTCTGCCGAGGTGAAAGACCTCGAGCAGAAGGCCGAGCAGCTCAAAGCAACCCCGAGCGGGCGGTCGACGCAGTCGACCTATTCCGGCGGAAGCTCCGACGACGAGCCGACGGCAGACGCATCGCTGTACTACAAGTCGACGACCGAGCTCGCGGCAAGCGCCGCGCGCCAGCCGGCGGCCAGCAACGATGCACGCGCGCGGATGCAAGCGACAACGTAAGCGGCGCGCCCACCCATCCCATCGCACTCGCACGAGCACGCCTTCGCGGCGGCTCGTTTTCATTCGGAGGACCTCACCTCATGGATTCGCCGGAGATCATCGTCCCCACGCGGCGCAAGTACGCGCTGTGGAAGCCGATCTCGAAAGCGCTGCCGCGCAATCATAGCGTGTTCGGCGCCTACGAGCGTAAACTCACGGAACTCATGACCCGAGCGGCCGATTCGTCGACCACGTCGCCGATCGTGCCGCAGCCGCTCAGCCCCGAAGTCATCCCGATCTTCGTCAGCGAGTTTCCGCTGTTCGACATGATCGAGAAAGTGCCGAGCAACGGCCTCTCGCACACCTACCAGCAGCAGACGGCGTTCTCACAGTCGGCCGCTCCCCATACCATCTCGGAAAGCGGAGCCGTCAGCGACGATACGAACACCTATCTGCGCAAGACCTCGAACGTCGCCGTCTTCGGCGTCCGCCGGGGCATCAGCCTGAAGGGGCAGTACGCCGGAGCCAACGCCGGCGGCCCGGCCGACGACCTCATGGGCCGCGAACTCAAAGGCGGCCTGCAAACGATCGCGCGAGACGCGCAGAACGAGACGCTGCGCTATCAAGAGACGGTCGCTTCCGTCACCTATCCGGGCAACGACCCGAACGGTGACTACGATCCGAACGGCTACAACGGCCTGCGTTTCATCGCCAATCAGGCGATGCCCGCCGGCCAGAACTTCGCCGTCGACATCCGCACGCCGTGGACGGACCAGCGCGTGCTGAAGGCCGTGCGCAACGCCGTGAACGCCGTCTACGACCAGGGCGGCAAGATCGACCTGCTCATCGCCACGACTCGCGGCAGCGAGGCGCTGTTCGAGGATCAGCTCAGCATCACGCGCATCATCACCGGCACGAAGCGTCTCGAAATCGTGCCGGGCTTCAGCGTGCGCGTCGTCGACACCGACCAGGGCGAGATCCCCGTCATGGTCGTGCCGGGCAACTCCGTGGGCTCCTACACGACCAACGGCACGAACGAGTTCGTCGACATGTTGGGCGTCTGGACCGAGACCATGGAGATGCCGTACCTCGGAAATCCCGAGCCCAGCGTGCTGCGCATCCCGACCGGCGTCGACGGGACGCTGCGCGAGCTCGCCATCCCCTTCGCGATGTACGGCCTCGCCTACATGGCGCCGCAGTACATGTTCCGCGTCCAACTGCAGACCGCCTAACCGCGGCACGGAGGTAGAATAGCACCATGGCATTCCAGATCAAAGGCGCCATCGTCGGGCTCGACATCCCGAAAGGGTTTGCGAGCGTTCCGGCCGCGCCGAGCGTTGCGGTCGTCGGTACGGCCGGATCGACCGAATACCAGTACGAGATCGCGGCCGTCGGCCCGAACGGCGACTCGTTACCCTCGACCGCGGGGCAGGTCACGACCGGCAACGCGGCGCTGTCCGGGACCAACTACAACACCGTCACGTGGACGGCCGTGGCGGGCGCGCAATCGTACCGCGTCCTGCGCCAAGTCGGCGGCACGGGCGGCTACGAGTTGCTCGTCAGCACCGGTGCGCTCACCATCAACGATGAAGGCCAATACACGGCCGTCGCCTACACCGCGGCGTCCGCGATCGAGTCCGACATCGGGACGGTGAACATCCAGATCACGCCGGGCGCCGGCGTGGACGGCAGCTCGCAGCAGGCGGGATTCGTCACGGTCGAAGCGTCGGCCGCGAATCTCGCTCCGCTCCAGACCGGCAGCTGCACGCTGACGCTCTCGCAGCCGTAACGAGGCCGGAACGGGGCGCTGACCTCCCTCGGTGCCCCGTTCCTCAGCGCATGAAAGAACGATCGTTCACCTCGCGTGCCGGCGATCTGCCGGTGCGCCGCAACGCGCCCGTCAAGCGCGATCTCCTGGAGGCAGCATGCGATACGCCATCGGCGGACTTCGAATCGGAACGCGCGTCCACACCGCGAGCGGCTGGATCACCGCGTCCGAAGCGACGCCGCTCTCTGCGCAGCAGCACGCCGAACTCGAAGGGCGCGGACTCGTCCTCACGCCCGTAGCCGACGCGTCGGCGCGGTCCACGGTCCTCGATCCGGTCGACGCCGAGGCGCAGGCGCGCATCGCCGAGCAGAAGGCCGCGGCTGACGCCGAGGCGGCGGCCAAATCCCGCCTCACGAAGAAAGCGAAGTAAACCGTGGCCGCCACGCTCGCGACCGCGATCGCCGAAGGCGCTCCCGGCAATACCGTCACGCTGCAGGGCAGCGGGCTGAGCGCCGGCGTCGGCGCGTCGGTCGTGCTTGGCGGCCAGCTGCTGCTCTCACCTACGGGCGCGGCGCCCACGTACACCGGCACGCTCACACTCGATGCGACCTTCGCCTCGACCAGCGTCAGCTTCGCCATCCCGGACGGCGCGACGACCGGCCCGCTGACGGTGACGGCCTCTGACGGCTCCTCGGCGACCTGCACGCTCCGCGTCGAGTCCCAGTACCTGCAAGCTGCAGAGTACGTCGGCGAGGGCATCGACACGTCCGATCTCGCCACGGGCGAACTCGATCAGATCCTGCGCGACGCGAGCGGCTACGTCGACGCCTACGTCGGGGGCGGCGATGAGAACGTTGCCGGGCTGCGGCTCGTTCAGAGCGTCGAGCATCACAAGTTCCGGCCGCGCAAGGGCGGCCCGCCGCGCTTCTGGCCGTGGCGGCGACCGATCGTCTCGCTCGATTCCCTCGTCTTCATCACGAGCCAGCAGATCCGCACGCAGTTCAACGTCTCACAGAGCACCTCGAGCGACGTCTATCTCAACCCGGAGCTGAACTATATCGAGATGCTCGCCTACGCGTTCGGCAGCTACGTGCTGCTCGGCGCGATCGAGACGGTCGGATTCAGCGCCAACGTCGTGGAGATCGGCTACACGGCCGGCTATACGCTCGCGACCTACCCGCTCGCGCTGCGCAAAGCGACGAAGATGATCGCCACGGAGCTCTTGACGTATCGACAGATCCAAGCGCGCGGCGCCGGCGGCCTCGACCTCGTACGCCACGGCTACCAGCAGTACAAGGTGCGCAAGGTGCCGTTCGCCATCCCGGACCCGGCCAAAGAGCTCTTGCGGCCGTTCGTGACGCGGAGATTGGCGTGAGTTCGTTCCAGACGCCGAACACGCTGCAGGTGTTGCGGCGCGTGCCCGGCGCGACCGGACCGACGGGCAACGACGAGTACACCGTGCAGACGGTCTACGCGGCGCTGCCGGCGCTCGTGGACTCGCTCCCGCGGGCCATGGGCGCGCTCGGCTATACGATCCAGGGCGGCGAGGTCGTGCCGCAGACAGACTACGCCTACGTCGACGGGCTGCTCCCGCGTTGGTTTCCCGGCGTCGCTCCCGGCGGCGTCGTCACCGTCAACGGCATCGCCTATACCGTGGCCCCGAACGGCCGTTCCGCGTTCCCGGACATTCGGGCCTTCGACGTCGTGATTCGCGAGGACGGCACGCGCTATCTCGTGCTGCAGACGACGTTTTATTACGACGCGTACCCGTCGATCGCGCTGCATCTGAACTTCGGGCGCGCGTGGCAATGATTCGCGCGACGATCGAGGGACTGGACATGACGATCTTCGGCCTCGAGCAGTTCAACGTGGACGTGCGCGAGGCCGCGTTTTACGCGGTGCTCGAGGCGCTGCAGAAAGCGTTCGAGGCGTGCAAGACGGTGATCGGCGCCGACGACCATTCGCTGCGCGAGCTCGCGCTCATGGGGCACCCCTACGGCTTCACGCACCCACAGCAGATTCACGATCCGGACGTCGTCGTGCACATCCAGAGCGGCGAGTACGAGCAGGCGCTGCGAGCGGTGTCGCCGCGCGGCGCGTTTGGCGAAATCATCGAGGCGCAGGTCGTCAACGACTCGCATCTCGATCGCTGGATTCAGGAGGGAACGACGCAGATGCGCGCGCGGCCGTGGATGGCCTGGATTACCGAGCACTACGGCCCGGAATACACCGATCTCATCATGGCGCGCATCACGGCGGCGATCGAAGAAGCCGGTGGCACGTAGATGGCCAACCGCACCGTCCCGGCCGTCCGCCAGGCGATCTACGCCGCACTGACTGCGCCGCCGCTGACCTACCAGATCAACGCCGGCCCCACGTTGACGCTGCCCGCGACGAGCATTCAGAATCGGCCGATCTGGAGCGCGGTCGCGAGCGGCACGGAGCCGCCGTCGCCCTACGTGACCTTCACCGTCGGCGGCCGCGGAAACATCGGCCGATTCACCGACGAACGTATCCTCGACCTCAAGATATGGGTGTCGTCGACGACGAGCGATGACGACGTGACCGAGATCTACGAGGCGATACGGGCGCGGCTGCATCTGGCCGATCAGAACGGCACTGACGACGGCCTCGGACCGCAGGACCTCAGCCGTGTCGCGGTCGCGGGGGCGACGCTCGGGGTAAACGTGCGAGAGTGCGTCGAGTACCGCGTGTTGCCGGCGGAGTTCGAGAAGGCCAGCGGACGCTGGTACCTTTCCGCCGTCTACACGATCGTCGCGAATTAACACGGAGGTGCATCGATGAGAGCCGTCGCCCGGGCGCTGAAATTAGGGCGCAGCGTAGGCCTCGCGCTCGTGGATGGCATCGTTGGCACCGTGATTTGGCTCAGCTCGAACAAGATTCTGTTCGCCGGGCTGATCGTGCTCACGATCTGGTGGCTCACCTACAACTATTTTGCGCCCAAGCCGTTCGACGATTACCGCCGCGGATACGTCCTGCTCGTGCTGTGGTACACGATCGTCTTCGGCATCTGGGAGGGCGCGCAGAAGGTCGTGCAGGCGGTGCAGATCAAGCGCGACCATCACATGCAGGATCTCATGCTCAAGGGCATCGACATCAGCCAGAAGACGCTCGACGGCATCGCGGAGATCGTCGTCGAGATGAAGGCGGAGATCGATCGGGCAGCGGAGCGCGACGAGATCGAGCACGAGCAGACGCGCACGCTCTCCGCCCTGGTTGAGAAGCTGCTGGCAGCGGTACAAGGCCCGGGAGGAGGTGACGTGCATGTCACCTGAAGCCGCGCGCTGGCGCGCACTGCGCGAGCGCATCGAGCGCATGCGCATCAGGCCGCTCGGCGCGATCGTGCCGCCGATCGCGCCGCCGGCGCCCGTTCACGCCAAGGCGCGCAAGGCGCGCACCTAAGAGATTTGCACCGGCGGCGCTTCGGCGCCGATTACGACCTCGGGGCCGTGCGCCCTCCATTGGGGCGCGAGGGGTGCAAAATGCGGCCCCGTTCATCGCCCAATCCAGGACCGTCGCATGACTGCGCGGTCCTTTTGTCGTCGCCCTTGGTGGCGGCGGAAGGAGATCCATCATGGCCGCGGTCCAATCCCCAACCCGCATCAACTTCGGCGTGGGACGCGCCTTCGTGAAGCCCGCCGGCGGCGCCGTGTACTTGCCGTACGCGCACTGCCAGGAGTTCAATCTCGATCATAAGATCGACCAGAAAGAGATCTACGACGAGAACGGCTACCCGCTGGCCGTCTTCGACGCGCATCGCTCGCTCGATCTCGACATCAAGCACTACGAACTGCGGCTCGACGTGCTCGCCAACGATCTTGGGCAAGCCGCGCCGGTCGCATCCACGGCGGCGTTCAGCTGGGACGAGCCGGGAACCGTCCCGGCGGCCACGCCGTATACGGTCACCCTCGCCAACGGCGCCACGTTCATCGCCGGCACGCTCGAGCTGCTCGTGTTCGTCGTCAACGGCGGCGTCACGTATCCGGTGCCCTACGCAATCGTCGCGGCGGGCAGCGAGGTCGCGGGGAAAGCGGCCTCGGTTTCGGCATTGGGCGTCATCACCTTCGCGGCCGGCGACGCGGGTCTGAAGATCCAATCCACGTACGAGTATGGCAATACGCTCGGCACGGAGATGAGCTGGACGAATCAACCCCAGAACTCGGCCGCGAGCTACGCGTTCTTATTCGCCAAGCGCGACAAGTCGCCGGTCGACGGCTCGGTCGGCCAGCTCATCATCGCGCTCAACGCCGTGCGATTCGGCGGAATAAAGAGCGCGTACAAAGAGGGCGCCGAGACGGTCTACGAGCGCACGCTCAAGGCGTTCGCCGATCCGACCGGCGCCATCGGCAACATCCAGTTCGTCAATACCTCGACGAATAACGCCCCGTAGTCTCAAGAAGCACTCGTAAGGCTTAAGAGGATCCCATGCACGACAAGCAAAGCGCGCCGGCTGCAACGCCGGCGCGCGGTCTTTTCACCCCCGAGCAAGAGTCGTTCTTGCTCTCGCAGGCCGTGGGGCGGCCGAGCGGCATCGTCGTCGACATCGGCGGCGTCTCGTTCGATTTGGTCCCCCTCTCGACCGAGGACGGCCTCTACGTCGTCGGCGTTATCACGAAGTTCTCGGCGCTGTGGTCACAGATCAGCGGCGCGGGCGCTCCGGTCAACGAGGCCGACGTCGTGGCGACGCTCGAACGTGACGTGCCGCGCGTCTTCGACATCATGCGCACCACGTTGCTTGACGCGGCCAAGGCCGCCGGCGGCGCGTTCGATGAGGCGGTTTTCGAGCGGTGGTTTGCAAAGACGCGCCTCATCCCCCTGCTGCGCGCGCTGGTTCCGGCCGTGTTGAAGTGCAACGGATTCGAGCAGTTCGCCGAGCGGCTCGAGCAGGCCAATGTCCGCCCTCCCAAGCCGGCGAATCTGCCGGCCAGAAAACGCCGCCGCTAACGCTTCAGGGCGTCGTCAAGCACGTCATCGCGCACTATCGCTGGACGCCACGCTACGTGATGCGGCGGCTGACGATCGGGCAGACGCTGCTCTTGTTCGACGCGCTCACGCACTACCTAATCTTCGCTAACCCCTTTGGCTCGGGAGATTCCACGGCCTCATCGCCAGAGCCGGCGAGCACGACGACGGCAGTATTCGACGCCACGAGCTCGGGCATTCTGCACCCCCAGAAGACGGTGCACATCGACCAGGTCGATCCGGCCATTCGGGCCGCGCTGCTTGATGAGTCATTTCAGGAGAGGTAACAGTGATCGGATCTCGCGATCTCGCGGTCAACATCCGAGTCGTTGCCAGCGACTTCATCGCGGGCATGGGCAAGGTACAGGGCGCGGTCAAGCAGTTCGGCACGGAAACCGAGGCGTCACTCGCTCAAATCGAGCAGCGGACGGAGAACCTCTCCCACGTCTGGCGATCGCTGCTCGAGGCGTTCATCGGCATCGAGATTGTGAACGGGCTGCGCAAAGTCGCGGAGATGGCCAACAGCGCGAGCGAGAGCCTCGACCTCGCCGCTCGCAACGCCAAGAACTTCGGGACGTCGCTCGATACGCACGCAATGGAGCGGTGGATTCTGCAGTTCGCCGCATCGGCGAAGGGCGGCGGATACGCGATCGGCGACATGAACGCGGCCGTGCAGAAGTTTACCTCGGTCGGGCTCGATGCCGCGCAGACGCAGCGCGCGATCGCGGATGCGACGAATCTGGCAGCTGCGCGGAACATGAGCCTTGCGACGGCGACGCAGGTCGTCGAATACGCGATGACCGGTCATATCGAGATGCTCACGCGGTACGGCATCGTCTCGCGCGAGGCGGCAAAGCACATCCATACGGTCGCGGAGGCGATGGCGCTGCTCGAGCAGCATACCTCCGGCGCCGCGGCATCGCGAGCGGCGCTGCTCGCCGGCAGCTTCGGACTGCTGAGCAATGCGCTATGGAAACTCGGCGACTCGTTTGGGCGGTACCTCATCCCCTATTTCGCCGCGGCCGCAAACGGCATCGCCAACCTCGCCGACGCATTCGATGCGATGCCGGGCTGGATGAAGAAAGCCGCCACCGGTGCGGGCGTGCTGACGCTGGGACTCATGGCCCTGGTGCTCCTCTTGCCGGCACTCGTAAAGGCGCTCGCGTTCGCCGGCGACGGCTTCGGCCTGCTGACGGACGCGATCGGGATCGTGGGGAGTGCCGGCAAACTACTCTACGGCGTGCTCGTCGGCCCGCTCATCGAAGCGTTTGGGGGGCTCATCTCCTACGCGCGCACCGCCGTACTCGCGCTCATGGGCATGGCCGGCGCCGAGGATAGCGTCGCTGCCGGCATGCTCGCCGACGTCTCGCCCATTCTGCTGGTGATCGCCGCAATCGTGGCGCTCGTCGCAGCCGTTGTCGAGTTGACGGGCCACTGGTCGAGCGCGATGAAGTTCCTGAACACGGCGTGGAACGAGTTCTACACTAACGTCATCCGCAAGGCCGGCGCGCTGCAGCGCGTCTTGTCCGACTTGGCGCTGGCGTTGCAGCCCGGCTCCGCGGGGATGGTCGGCAGAAACCTTCTCGAGGCCGAGCTCGCGACCGACATGCCGCGGACCAGCGCCTCGTTCGGCGCCGGGCTTGCGAGCGCGACGCACGCGGTGCTCGCCGCGATAAAGGGCGCGATCGGCGGGATCGGCAAGTTTTTCGCGAGCGCCTTCGGCATCGCGCCGACAATTCCGGGCGCGGCGTTCACGGGCGTCATCCCTGGCAAGAGCGGCAAAGGCGCGGCCAGCAACGCGCTCACGGAGGCGAAGCAGGCCATCGAGGCGCCCGTGAGTGCCGCAGCAAAAGCCGTGGCGCACGCGAAGGCGAACGCCGAGGCCGCGGCGACGGCGCTTGACACGTTCAACCAGAAGTACCGCAATCTGCCGGTCACGGCCAACAAACTCGCAGAAGAGCACCGGCTCGTCAACGCGCAGCTGGAGCGCGAAGTGCAGTTGCGCGCGGCGCTCGCGCGGCAGCGCGAAGCGGAGATCACGGCTGCAGAGCGCTACCGCAGACTTGCCGAGTCGCTGCCGGCGAGCGACAAGGCGCGCGTCGCGCACGCGGCGTCGCTTCGGAATGCGGCGAACGCACATCTCGACAAGGCATCGGCGTTGCGCTATGCGTGGGAACACGTCGCCGACGCGATCAATAAGGCGCACGCGGCCCTGACCGCCTACGACAACAAACTCAACCTGCAGACGTATACGGGTCAACGCCAGACGTTGGATACGAGCTACGCCCAGCAAAAATCACAGACGGATATGGCCGCAGAAAAGCAGCGCTTCGAAGCGGCGCTCGCGAGGGTGCGAGGCGAATCGCCGGCACAATCGGCCCGGTACGATCTGCAGGCGGCGCGGCTGGCAGAGGCGGCGGCAAAGGACGAGGTCGCATACCTGCAGCACGCCGTCTTGCTCGACGCTGAAATCACGGACGCGAAGACGCGCGACGCGAAGGAGACGGCCGATAAGGAGAAGCTCTCCGCGGCGACGCTGGGCCTGCAGAAAGCACTCGACGCGACCGCGCTCGCCGCCGAGAAGGCGAAGGCCGCGTCCGCGGCATCAGAGCGCTCAGCTATCCAGAAGACGCTCGGGCGCATTCCGGGGCTTTCTATCGGCGAGGGCGGCAAGATCGGCTCGTTCAGCATTTGGGGCATCCTGGGCGACGCGGCCAGTAAGTCTAAAGCCTTTGGCGACGTCATGCAGACGGTCACGGAGATCGTGTCAATGTTCGCCCAGATCATCGACGCGTTCCGTCCCGTCATCGATTTGCTGCTCAAGGGCGTCCTGATGGTCGCCAACGGCTTCATCATGCTGTGGAACACGATCGCGCACATCCTGTCGCTGTTCGGCATCCACATCGGGTACTTGCAGAAGCTCAACACGGCACTCGGCGGCCTGACGCCCTTCCTCACGATCGTACACGACATCCCGACGCTCAACGAGCTCGCGACCGGCAATATCGGGCCGCTCTACCCCAAGGGCGCGCACGACACGGTCATCAGCCAGTGGAACCAGCCGCTGATCGATACGATGAACAGCCCGAACCTGGGCGGCGGATTGCTCGGCACGCTGCTCGAGATCCTCGCCGGCATCACGGCGCTGAAGTGGGCGATGACGCTGTTCGGCGGTTCCGGCGGAGGCGGCATTATCGGGACCATCGGCAGCATCCTCAGTCCCATTTTGCGGCTCTTCGGCGTCGGCAGTATCGGCGCTGCGGCCGTCCCGTTTGGCGGCTTCGCCGGCTTCGACCCTCTGCTTGGTTCGGGCAGCCCCCGCGGTATCGCGGGCCTGCTGAGCAAGTTCGGCCTGAACTTCGGCTCGGGCACCAACGGCACGGCCCTGCTCGGGACGCTGGGCACGCTGGCCGGCGGCGCGCTGATCGGCGGCTTCATGGGCGGCCTCGAGGGCGGCGGCACCCACGTAGAGTTCGGTGCGCTCGGCGGCGCGGCCGGCGTGGGCTTGGCGGGTGCGCTTTTCAGCGGCATGGGTGGTCTTGCAGGGCTCGTGGCGGCCGGGCCGGCTGGCTGGGCCGTCCTGGCCGGGTCGGCCATCTTAGGCGGCGCGCTGGGCGGTCTATTCGGGCATAAGGACAACCCGGCGCAGATGCCCGACAAGTACAACACGCAGTCGTGGGGACAGGGCCTCGCGGACCTGCAGGGATCGGGCGTCGATAACGGTGTGATGAACGCCAACGGCCAGCAGTTCACCGAGAACAGCGGGCTCGCGCAATCACTGGGCAACCAGGGCGAGCTCGGCTTCATCTCGTCCTGGATCGCCGCCAACGCCGGCAAAGCGTCAAGCGTGCTCGGCCCGCTCGCGGCGATCTTCCAGGGCGTTGGCGATCGCGGCATCGTCGGCGGCAAGAACGGCGTGCTCGACCTGGCGAACGGCGTCACGATCAACTGGCAGACGCTCATCTCGGACGCTCAGCAGGCCATCTCGGAGATCGGCCAGGGGTTCGCGGGGCTGGGAACCTCCGTCGGCGGCAACATCTCGGCGATCGCCGGCAATATCACCCGGTTCATCGACGCGAGCACGAACGAGCTGGCAGGATCGGTGCCCAGCGCCGGACCCGCGAGCACGGTCGGCCTGCAGAGCACGAGCCCGCAGCAGACCCCCGCCGACAGCCTCGGCAACCCGGCGGCGCACTCGATTCTGCCGCCGATGCAGAACCATTTCTACGGCGACATCAACGGCTACGATGACGTCGAACTGATCGGCAAGGATCTCGCCGAGGCGACGGCGCGCTACCAGCGCATGAACCTTTGGCGGCTCGATCGCATCGCGTGGGGAATGAGCTGATGGCCTTCGTGCAATCGGTCATCTCGTTCGGCGCCTATCAGTTTCCCGCGGCCTTTTGGCTGAAAAGCATGCAGGACGACGCGACGATCGACGAAGTGAAGATCCCCTTTCTCGACGGCACCTCAGCGCCGCCGGGCACGCGGGGCTCGAAAAAAATCAGCGTCTCCGGCACGATCGGCGGCTTCGGCGCCGTAGATTCGTCCGGCAATCTCATCCTGACGCGCGACCAGGCCGAGAACGAAGCGCAGCTCATGCGCTCCTACCTCGCGAGCGGTTACCAGAAGCTCGTTGCGGGCTATACGCCTGCACGCTATATCTACGCGCAGCTGCAGAAGTTCACGACAGCTCCGGTGCAGTACGCGGGCCGGCTCGCGCTCGGCGTCGAGTTGACCTTCCTGGCACAAGACCCGCGCTGGCTTGCGAGCGCAGCCGGGTCGGTAAGTCTGCCGGTCGGCGTGACCGAGAACGTCGCGAGCAACGGCACGACGCAGACCTATCCGCTCGTCACGATCAATGGTCCGCTCGTAAATCCGTTCCTGAAAGTCACGCCCGCCGGCGCGAGCGGCTACATCGAGGATGCGCTCGCCGTCACGCTTGCATCCACCGATCAGATCGTCGTCGACTGCGACCCGCGAAACCGCGCGAACGCCGTGATGCTCAACGGCGTGCCGCGACTCGATCTCCTTGGTACGGCTGGCGTCACGAACACGCTCGGCGACTCGGCGCCGTTCCCCTATTTGCGCGTGGGTGTCAATACCGCGCTGGTCAGCGCTGCGAGCGGCACCGGCGCCAGTACGATCGCCTGGAATGATGCGTGGCTCTGATGCTCGCTGAAAACTTCCAAGCCCACTGGCAGATCCGCATCTACAATACGAGCGGTAATCTGGTCGACATCCCGCAGGCCGACATCGAGAGCGTCGATCTCGAGGATACGCTCAACGGCGGCAGCGCGACGGCGACCATCGTTTTCGCCCGCAGCTTCGACAACATCGGCGCGATCGCGAACCGCTATACGGTGCTCGTGTGGTTCTGGCCTCCCGGTCAGACGCAGCCGCTCGACCCGTACTACGGCGGCCATATCGTCGACTACGACCAGGCGCAGCGCTCGGCCTCGGGCCGCGTCACGGCCAAGATCGAGGGCGACGCAAAATTGCTCGACGCCGCGATCGTCACGGAGCAGCTGAACCCTGGGGTGAACGGCAACCCGAACATGGACGCCGGCGTGTACGTCGAGCATCTGCTCTCGACCTACCAGCCGCCGAACTTCGTGGCACCCTCCATTCCCGGCACGACGTTCAACATGTTCCCGACGAACTTCGATGCGTCGAAGCTCGGTGCGGCTATCGATACGGTGCTCAAGCAGGGACGGGACCTGAGCGGGAATATCTGGACGTGGTTCGTTCGGACGCGCCACGATCTGACGCGGCAAGTCGTCGTGCAGGTCGATCAGAACCCGAACTCTGTGAGCGGGCCGCTCTTCAAACTGCTTTTCCTCGAGTCGCAGCTCGATCAGTACAAGATCCAGAACCTCTATCGCAATATCGTCAACGTCGTCGCCGTCTACGGCGGGAAGGACCCGCAGACCGGACTGCAAGTGTTCGGCGATTACCAGGACGCGACGTCCGTGGCCGAGTTCACCGCGATCGAGGACAAGATCAGCGTGCCTGCGCTGACGACGGTGGCCGGATGCCAGGCGTACGCGACGACATGGCTGACGTTGCACGCCTACCCGCAGGCGCAGGGCTCTGCGCGGCTGCTGCAACCGGACCCCACGATTCTCGGCGGGAGTTGGGTGCAGGTGATGGAGACGCCGGCGACGGCGAGCGCGCCGGCGGTCATCAAGCAGGTGCGCGTAGCATCGGTCAAGGTGACGATCGCCAAGAATCGCATCGAGCAGGTGATCTCGACATCGTCTCCCGTGCCGTATTTAGACGACGCGGTGTATCGTCTCGGCCAGCACGTGCAAGTGCAGCAGGCGATCGCCAATAGCCCCGTGCCGGCAAATCGGCAGACGCTGTTCGTACGCGCGGGCGGGACGGTATCGGCGACGGGCAGCAGCCCGGCCCAGATCGCGCTGACGGCCTGCGAGGCGGTCTTCCCGGCCGTCGGCGTCGTCTATGCCGCCGCACTGCCGCTGACGACACTCACGGACGATTCCGGCGGTCCAAATAACGGGCAGACGGGCGACGGCGCATATACGATCTCCGTGACGTCAGGCGGCGCGTACGTCGTCACGAAGGGCGCGCGCCCGGCGAATACGCCAACGCAGCAGAACCTGGTGGCCGCGACGGTGATCGCCGGCGTGCCGTGGCCGAGCGACATTCGGACGCTGCAAGGCCAGCCGGGGTTTTCGACGCTGCTCTCGGCGCCGGCGCTTGCGACAGGGACGATCGTATCGATACCGACGCCGCCGAACGCGGGCAGCGGCGCGTATGACCAGCCGGTCACGTTCTCGCTGGTTGCTCCGACGTGGACGAACGCCGACGCGGCGTTTTCGTATCTGGAGATGGGCGCGGTGCCGCACGGAGCGGCGACGGCCGTCGCGACGTACACGACGCTGCAGCCCACGTCGTCCGGCGCGTATGACGGCACGGTGCCGGGGCTCGGCGCCGGCACCGCGTACGACCTATACGTGCGGGCGCACGACCAACTCGACCGCCCAACGCCGTGGCTGTTCCTCGGCACGACGCTGCAGAACACCGTGGCCGTTCCGCCTGGCAGCGTCGGCGCGCCTTCACTCCAGGCGATGCCCTCCGCGATCAAAACGAACGGACCCGCGATCTCATCCGCAACCTACAGCGCGAGAACGCTCGGCATCGGCATGGTGCAAATGCTGACGGCGACGTTCACCGAGACGGATTTTACCACCGTGCCGCCGTGGTGTGCGAAGATTACGATGGTGGCGAGGCTTACCGGCACGAGCAACGTAACATTCGAGCGTAGCATCTCGCCGGGAAGCAGCGCGACCGGAACGTACAGTTCGACGCCGTTCCCCGTGTTAGCCGGGGACGAAGTAGACCTCGGCCTGTACTACTCCGACCTGGCGGGGAACGTGAGCGCGACGGTGTGGCCTGCAGGCTGGGGCGCAATCACGGACCCTTACGGCGCGTATTGGGATAGCGGCAATTCGTATAAGACTCCGCTGCACACACGCATGTCCGGCGGTGTGCAAACCGCCATCAACGCCTCCGGCCAATCGTTGCTCGTCGAGTTCCCCGGCGGCGTAATCGGCAGCGACGGTGCGCTGACGAACGTTGACGGCGTAACCTCCACGCAGGCGTACCCGCTGCCTGCGGGCACGACGATTGAGATTAGCGCGCAGATTGCGAAGAACACTACCACCGATGGCGCGTACATCCTAGTTGGCAATGTTACGAATGGGTACGGCCTCATCAATGTGTCTGGCACAAGCCTCGAACTCGGCAAGTTCGTTTCGGGCGTGTTCACCGCTATCGGCACGTCTACTACTATCCCTAGCGATACGAACTACCACACGCTCCTCTTGACGCTCACCGTCGTCTCGTCCACGGAAGTGCAGATTCAAGGCACGTGGGACGGCGTAGACCCGAACGCAGGCGTCTACGTCACCGACTCGTCGCTGAACCTGACGACCGGCACGTGGCCAATCACGCTGTACACCGGCGGCAACGCGGGCAAGGTGCTGCACCTGAACGCGAGCACGGCGCTGCACCACTTCCTCGCGGCCCCGCGACAAATACTCAACACAATCAGTTCCGACCCGACGAAGACGGGACTCGATGGCGTAATCGAAGGCACGACGTATAACCGGGTCAAGGCTACTGAAATCACGACCGGATTCGTCAAGCAACTCAACGACGGCACGAACGTCCGCACTGCCGGGGCCATCGCGGCAAACATGAACGCCTCCGGCCAATCGCTGCTCGTCGAGTTCCCCGGCGGCGTAATCGGCCGCGACGGTGCGCTGACGAACGTTGACGGCGTAACCTCCACGCAGGCGTACCCGCTGCCTGCGGGCACGACGATTGAGATTAGCGCGCAGATTGCGAAGAACACTACCACCGATGGCGCGTACATCCTAGTTGGCAATGTTACGAATGGGTACGGCCTCATCAATGTGTCTGGCACAAGCCTCGAACTCGGCAAGTTCGTTTCGGGCGTGTTCACCGCTATCGGCACGTCTACTACTATCCCTAGCGATACGAACTACCACACGCTCCTCTTGACGCTCACCGTCGTCTCGTCCACGGAAGTGCAGATTCAAGGCACGTGGGACGGCGTAGACCCGAACGCAGGCGTCTACGTCACCGACTCGTCGCTGAACCTGACGACCGGCACGTGGCCAATCACGCTGTACACCGGCGGCAACGCGGGCAAGGTGCTGCACCTGAACGCGAGCACGGCGCTGCACCACTACCTGGCGCAAACCCCAGAATACCTCGCGAACTTCACAAGTGGCGGATTGGCGAAGTCCACGACCATGTTCAATGGTCTTGCCGTCGCGATAAACAACACCTCTGGAAATCCCGGATACTCGTATACGTCCACAACGACCTCAATCGACTTCACTATTCCGGCGACGACCTACACGAGATCAGACGGCAGCACCGTTTCCGTCGCGCAGGCAACGCCTTCATTCTCAGGTCTAACGGCATCAACGGGCTACTTCTTCGACTTGTGGTATGACGTTGGTTCAAACACCTTTGGCGCTGCCAAGTATACGAGTGCTCCTAGCGCAGCCACGGTGTTGGCAGACTGTTACTCCCAAGGGCGAATCGTCGTAGCCGCCAAGGTGTACGTCGTAACCCCATCATCCGGTACGGGCTCCGGTTCTGGCTCTCCTGGGGCGGGCGGATGCCCGGCCACCTACCAAGAAATCCTTACGCACGAGCATGGTCTGATTCGTGCTGATGAACTCGCCGTCGGAATGCACGTGTCACATGGGGACGGTTGGGTACGAGTCGTGGCACTCGAACGCCGTGCGGCTCCGTTATGGAGATATACCGTGCGCGAACCGGACGGCATCAAATCATACGACGTGAACGACACCCACGCCTCGTTCGGAGCCGATAGGGAATGGGTGCTTGTCACCGACATGCGCCCCGGATCAAGCCTGTACGGCGGCATCGAAGTCATTGATAGCCGCTACATCGGCGACGGAGACTATATCGCGTTAGAAGTGGAGGGGCACGTGTACTCGCTTGGGAAAGCACTCGTCCATAACATATCTCTATGACATACCTCACGAAACTCTACGTCCACGTAAAAAAGGGCTCGGCCCTCGAAATTGAATCGCTCTGCACAGAAGACTGTGCAGAGCGTGTGGACCGGGTATACCTCGCGAACGGCGATAGTGTAGGCGTCGTCATGGCAACCAGCGCGACAGCACGGAAAAAGATGGAGGCGGTTTCTGGAATTACCGTACTTCCGCCTCTTCACCGACCGATTGGGGTTACGTCTGCCGCGACGTTCGCCTTCGCCGGGGCGCTTGCGGCCGATACGACCAATGATGTGGCGAACAAACTCCAGGCCGTGCTTTCGATGCCGTGGCTCGATCCAGAGAATGGCTAAAAGCCGTCAACGCCAGAGCCTGATACCTCGACTGCACCCTCGTCGTCAAGGTCACCCGCACTGCCGCCAAGCGCATTGGGGAACAGCTTAAAGACGTGCAGGCCATCGCGGGTCTTGGCGATTAGTTCCGCGTTTAGGGACCCATCCGCGTTTTGTAGCATCAGCGCCGAAAGGCCGACAGATGTTTCGGCATTCGTCCATTGCGATGCGGAGACTGCGCTAAACGGCGTATCTGTGGACAGCATCGTCCCGCCGCCGGGAAAGTGCAATGTCCCGTTGTCGCCAGGCACGGCATACGAGCCGTCGCACTTGAATCCGGTCACATAAATATCAGCCTTTGTCGGATCGGCCGTCATGGCCCATCCCGTGCCCGTATAGTACCAGCCGGGACCGCCCTGGGCGGTCGGGTGCCCGAATGAGGTGGGGGCAGTGCAGTCCACACCAAGCGCCATGTACTGGTAGACGGGGATCGCTGGGGATTGGTTTACCGGGGACCCGATAGCCGCTGAGGCCACGCCCGAGGCTTGGATATTATTCGCACCATTGCTCCCGACACCGTTTTCGGCGATGACACCTGTCGGCAACGGAATTGGAGTGGTGCTTGGTTGTGGGCTAGGAGTCGGTCCGATATTGGCCTGGGGATCGGTTTGGCTAAACGTGACCGAGGGAGTCGTATTCGGCGCTGGGGATACGACGGCTTGCACGACACCCTGCTCCGCAGTACCAACATAGAGACTGCCGCCGATGTACCCGTTCTCAATGGGTGACATAATCATGATCGGGATTGGCGTCGCGGCGCCCAGCGGCGACACCGATGATGCTGCGCGAAGATCGGACTGTATTGCCACCCCGTCAAGCGGACCAACGAACCTCAGGGATGCGGCGTAGGCCAGCGGTGCCGTCGTCGCTGGTGGTGGATTTGGCGGCGTGTAGCCCCCACCTCCAGACGAGCCGCCCCCGCCACAGGCAACCAGGGTCGAGATCGCCAGCGCGGCGACGAGTAACAGACGTTTCATATTTTATCCCTCGCAAATCTTCCACTGCATTTTACCACGAGCCGCAAAGCAGCGGCTTTTCTCTTGGAGGTAGTCATGGACTTCGTTCGTTTCAGCGCGCCGTCACATCCAGCGCTGATGGCGTATCAGCACGACATCAACGGCGAGGCGGAGATTGCCAAAATCCCGCCGTGCCTGCTCGCGGCCATCGTTTGGCGCGAAACCGGTGGGCGCAACATCCTCCAGATCGGGATGGATCCCGGTCGCGGATGCGGCGTCGGCCTGACCCAGATCACCAGCGATGTCGACTGGTCGGTGCCGGGCAAGCCTACCTACAAGGGCTACGCACTGCTCGTGCCGGCGGACAACCTCTACGTTGCCGCGGCGTTCTTCCTCGCCCCCGACCTCGCCGCGGCCGCGCGCCTGCAGCGGGACGACCCGGCTGGCTTCGCCGCTGCCTGTCGCGGCCAGCAGATCTACGCTGCGGCAGGTGCATTCAACGGCGGCGAAGGCGCGCTGCGGACGGCCGTTGCGCAAGGCGTCGACTTCGATGCGTTCACGACGAACGACTATGCGAGCGACGTGCTCGCGAAGTATCTCGCGTTGGTGACCGAGAGCCGCCAAAACGAGGTGCAGCCGTGAGGGCCAAGATCATCGCCTATTGGCGCAGCCGCGCGGCCAATGTCCACGGGCTCGTCCTCTTTCTCGGTGGCGGCGCAGGGCTGTCGGCATTGGCGCTCCTGCACGTGCCGAGCAGCGTCGCGCAGTTCGTTTCCGGCGGGTGCATGGTCCTCGGCGCGCTGCTCTACACTCCGGGCCAAGAGTCGTGAGGCCGGGCGACATCGTACTGCAGCCGCTCGCGCTCGACCTCAAGAGCGCGGCAATCGCCCTGCACTACGCCATGCAGTTCGAGCGCCCGCTGTACGCCCATTGCGGCATCCTGATGAGCGTACAGCCCAACGGCGCGCCCAAGCGCATGATTACCGCATCCGGTGGACCGGTGGCCTACCAGGACGCCGGCGCGACCGGCAACATCGTGCGACCCTACCGGTGGAACGATTGGGCGAGCGCGGCACAGTGGCTCGACGGTCAAATCGGCAAGCCCTACGACTGGACGGCGTGGTTCTACGCGGCGATCGAGCCGGTCGCATCGAGGCTTGGGTTCAACCCGAAGACCTCGGACGGCCGCTATGGCATCAGCGCGTTCACGTGCTCGTCGCTCGTTGGCGCGGCGATGGCCAACGACGGCAATCGCAACCCGATTCTCGCACTGCGGACGGTAACGCCCGACGACATCGCGGAGGCGCTCTAGATGTGGAAATACAACGGCCCGGTGGTGACGCCGGAGTTCGCGGCGATCGGCGTCGGCATTGCAGCCCTGGTCGTGACGGCGCTGCTGCTCTCGCATATCGGTTTGCATCCGGCCATCGCGCAGCGGGTGCGCACGTTCTCGCTCGTGCTGCTCGCTGCGTGCATCATCGTCGCGGCACTTGGCTGGATCAAAGCCGGACGCGAGGGCGCGGAAGTCGCGTTCTGGTTCGTGTCCATCGCACTCTGTTCGGCGTTCGCATACGCGCAGGGGGTTTTGACGAAATGAAACGCGAGATCGTGATTACGGAAGAGATGCTCGACCGTGCCTTGTCCGCGATGTTCCTCGATTGGCAGGCGCAGATGTTCGGCGGCTACGATTCACTTCGCAAGGGCATGTACATGGCGCTGCTCGCGGCGCTCGCCGAGGGGGAAGAAACGTGACGATACAAGAACTCGAAGCGCGGCTCGTGCGCCTTAGCCCAGTAGGCTACATGGAAGTCTCGACGCTGGCGGAGGCTCAAGGCGTGGAGATGCTCTGCCCCGGATGCTTCGCGAAGAACGGCGGACCGCGCGGCACGCATATCATCATCGCGTGGTTTCGCGGCCGCGCCGTGCCGGACGATGTGCGTCCCGGCCCCGGCAGGTGGGCTATCTCCGGCTCGACGCGCGACGATCTCACGCTCAATCCGTCGGTTGACGTCGGGTGTTGGCACGGATTCATTCGTGACGGGAAGGCCACCGGTGCATAGGGGCGGCCACGCCGGCGACAAGGACGCGGATACGCAAAGGCCGTTCGTTGTCACCGGGTACGCGCGGAGCACGCGCGGATTTGTCCGGCCCATCTCGATCACGGACACTTGCGCGCCGTGCGTGGCCGGATACCACCAACAGTGCTATAGCAGTTCGTGGGCATCGAAGCAGCGCTGGTGCCCGTGCGGCCGTCGAGAGCACAAGATTCCGAGGAGTGATTCAACGACATGAAGTTCGCATCCGACGTTTTCTGGCGCGAGTTCCACGTGACGCTGCGCGTCTTGCTCGTCGTCGCGGCGGTGACGGCTATCGGCTTTTGGTTCCTGCACCGCGTAGCGCCGCCGCCGCAGCCCGTTCACGGCCCGGTCGCCGTGTTCACGCCCAACCCGCTAGAGCACACGGTGCAGGCGCTCGTCCAGGCCGACCAGCTGCTCGCAGCGGGCACGGCGTCGCGCGCGCCCTACCTGCAGCAGCCGGCGATCGCCGTCATCCGCAGCAGCGGCATCGCGCACGGCCTCTCCGACGCGCAGATCGGGCAGCTGCTGGCTGCGCTGCGGCCGCGTACCGTCGAGGCGATCGCCGTTCACTCCGCGCTCGCTGCTCCGACGCCCGCGCCGACTCCGAGCGATCTGCTTTTCCAGCAGGTTTACAACGCCGACTATGCCGCCACAACGCACGCGCTCAAGGATACGACGATCAAGACGGACGTGCATATCACGCGCCAGGAAGTGCCGACGTCGCGCGTCGGCTCGATCATCGGGAGCAGCGGCGACGGCCTCTCCTACGGCATCCTGCGGCGTTCGCAGTACGAGATCGATCTCGGGGCCGTGCAGGTGGGATCTCATATCGCGCCGGTCGCGGCGCTCGTATACTGTCTGCCGCATACGAGCGCCTGCATCGGGCCGAGCGTCGTCGTCAATCGCGGCGCGAAGGTGGGTGTGAGCGCGTTAGTGAAGTTCTGACCTGCGTCCTAGCCATCGGCCTCCATGTCGGAGGCCTTTTGTTTTTCGTGGGCGCGCGTACACTGAGCGCTCTCACGGCTCCGTCGGCTGCAGTGGCGCCGTTTGACCGCGACTCCGCAATCAACCAAGGAGAGCGAGCGATCTCGTCGGCGCTGCCCCGGAAACCTGCCCCCGAATGTGGCGAGAACGGCCACTTATCCACACCCAGGAGCGCCCATTTCACGAGGCGGTCGAGCCAGCACCGCATGGCGCGGACGCCTGTTAATCAGCGGGTCGCTGGTTCGAGTCCAGCATCCGGAGCCATCTAAAACCCCGTCAAATAAGGATTTCGGCGGGGTTTCTTCATTCCTATCGACTGCTTTGTCCGGGCGTTGGCCCCCAAATT
>JAJYFL010000019.1 GCA_021790935.1 bacterium | reverse complement strand
TGCCCTGCAACGGGCGCGGCGAATCGCGGGTCTTGACGGATTATGAATAGCGATTCCACTACGCCCCGCACGTTCGGCGGTGAGATCACGATCGGCGGCGACCTGACCGTTCGCCGCCTTGGCTTCGGCGCCATGCGCATTACCGGCGAAGGGATCTGGGGTCCGCCCACCGATCGCGCGGGTGCCGTGAAGTTGATACGCCATGTCGTCGAGAGCGGCGTGAATTTTATCGACACGGCCGATTCGTACGGGCCGTACGTGAGCGAAGAGATCGTTGCGGAGGCCCTCGCGCCCTATCGCGACGATGTCGTTATCGCGACCAAAGGCGGCCTCACGCGCACCGGCCCGAATGAGTGGCCGATCGACGCGCGCCCCGAACGGTTACGCGGATGCGTCGAAGGAAGCTTGCGCCGGCTTCAGCTCGAGCGAATCGATCTCTACCAATTGCATCGCATCGATCCGAAGGTGCCGGTAGAGGAATCGCTGGGCGCGTTAACCGAGATGCAACGCGAAGGCAAGATCCGCCACATCGGCATCTCCGAAACGTCGGTTGAGGAATACGAGCGCTGTAAGAGATCTGCGACGATCGTATCGGTGCAGAATCTGTACAACGTGCAAGACCGAAGCGCCGAAGAGATGCTGCAGGCCTGCGAACGCGACGGCATCGCGTTCCTGCCCTGGTTTCCGCTCGGCGGCAAGGGTACGCCGAACCACGCCGCGCTCGAGCGTATCGCCGCACAAAAGCACGCGACGCCGACGCAGATCGCCCTCGCCTGGCTGCTCGCCCGATCGCAAAGCATCCTGCCGATTCCCGGCACGTCGTCGATCGCGCATTTCGACGAAAACCTTGCGGCCGCGGAGATCGAGCTCACGCCTGCGGAGCTGGCCGCACTCGCCTAAGCAGGTTGCGGGAAGGCCCCGGCGCCAGCCAATTACTGGCCGCCGGGGTTTGTAATCGTCGAGCCGCCCGCGACGGGGATCGAAACGCCACCAGTCCCGAGCGCACTGCCTCCCGCCAACGCTCGGCCGGTGAACGTTGTGGCGTTTATCGTGATCGATGAGTAGGCGAGTACGTTCCCATAGAACGTCGCGCCTCCGAGCGTTGCCGAACTGCCTACCTGCCAAAAGATGTTGCAAGGGCTAGCGCCGTTGGTCAGGATCACGTTGCCGCCGGCTCCGCCATTTAGCGTCGTCGTGAGCGTCGATCCCATTTGGAAGATGAATACGCTCTGCGCGTTTCCCCCACCGTCAAGCGTGAGATTTCCCGACTGAATTAAAAGGGATGAAGTCGATTTATAGACTCCGGGAGCCAAGGTTTGCCCGCCAAGATCGCCAGCGACTGTGGCCGTCGCGGCCTTTCCGGCGGCGGTATTATAGGCGGTGGTCAAGGCGCCTTGGGCAGCCTGTGGTACCGCCGTATTTGTATTGTAACCGGCTGCGTATATCGCGTTCGTCCCGTCGGTGTCGGTTCCGGGCGGGTAGAATCCCGTCACTGCAGTCCCGGGCCACACGCCGATGAGATCGTCATTTGTACTACCCGTGACGGCGCCGGTAGCGTATGTAACGAGCGTATTACCGACGTTCGTGACCGTCGAGCCGGCCAGCACGGCGAATGGCGCGAGCGCCGGCCCGAGCACGATCGATGAGCCGCCCTGGTTGCACGCCAAGGCCGGTGCCGTTGTCGGTGCCGTCGTCGGTGCCGTCGTCGGTGCCGTCGTCGGTGCCGTCGTCGGTGCCGTTGTCGGCGCGGTCGACGGCGCGGTCGTCGGCGCAGTCGTCGGCGGCGGGGCGTGGTAGCCCGGTACGGTACAGCTACCGCACCCGGCGCCGCCGCACCCGGCCAGGACAGCGAGGGTGAGCAGCGGGGTGAGCCGCCGGGTTTGGAAGAAGCGCGTGATATCGAGCATTTCTGTGGTCCTCCCGACCGCTTAGAACCTCACGCCGAGGCCAACATATGGGCCGTTGTGCGTCTGACCGATCGGTGCGTTCTGCTTCGCGGTATACTGATCGCCGCTGAAACCACCATAGAGGTAGACCGGTGAGTGTGCGAAGATGAGCGAGAGGCCGACATCGTACTTCGTGATCTGGTACTGCTGTCGATAGGTCTTGCCGAAGTTCGGACTCGCCGCGTCGGCGACCGTGTAGTTGCCGCTCGCGGTTGGATAGTAGAACGCGGATCCGTAGAAGTTAATCCCCCGACGCAGGTCGGGCAACTTTTCGATTCCGACGCCGACGCCGTCCAAATGCGGATAGCCGTAGTTGGTCGACGTTTGGAGGTAACTCACTCCGACGTAGATCCGCGGAGCCGCAACCTGATATTCCAAGCGCCCATCCAAGCTGCTTTGCCTCGCGAGGAATACGGGGGTGAGCGCGTAGCCGCCATCGATGGTCGCGAAGCGCGTATAATGGTTGCCGTATGCGTCGGTGAGATTATCGCTCGTGACGTATGCGTCTTCGCGGTAGTCGACTTTGACGGCGAACGGTGAATTCTTGAACGCGTACGCCGCGCTTACCAAGTACGATGAGCGGCAATACTGGCCCGCGGAAAACTCGTTGTAATTCTTGGGCGCTGAGATTGCGGCTTCGACGAACCCTTGATAGGGTGGCGGCGTAGGCACCGCGGTGGGCATGGGGGTCGGAATGGGCGGCGCTGCGGTAGGCGCCGGGGTCGGCGGCGCGACGGGCGGCGGCGTAGCCGGAATGTAGCGAACGACAACTACACGCTGGCTTGGCACCCACTGTACGTAGGCGCCGAGCGCTTCGGAGAGCACGCGCACCGGGACGAGCAGGATCCCCTTATAGAGGATCGGCGGCACGTCGAGTGGCCGCGTCTCGCCGTTGATGACGACCTCGTGCTGACCTAGCGTGACCGAGACGCTGACCCCGCTCTTGACGGCGGTAACGGTATTGCCATCGGCCGACGCCGAGACGGTGGCGCCCATCTGCTCGAACATGCTGCGCAGCGGCACGTAGATATGGCCGTCCTTCACCAGCGCGGCCAGCACGCGCGCCTGCTTGAGGACGTCGGGCTTGGCATAGACGGTATGATCGTTGTAGAGGATCGGAATCTCGCCGGATGGCGGGTTGCCGAAGTCGGGGCTGGCCACGGCCACGGCGGCCGGCGCCTGCGCAGGCGTTGAAGCCGCAGCCGCGACGCCAACTCCGGGGCCGAAGAGAAGGAGAGCGAGGAGCGGTGCCGCTACCAAGCGCGGCGAGGATGCCGTGCTTGCGGTTTTGGGTACGCTGCGCCATGCTTGCATAGTGCGGCCAGTATAAACTACCGTTGACCTGCCAATGTGGTCAAAATTGCTCACACTGTGTTAAGTTGCGCACGCTCAGCACGCTCGTCGGAGGCGCTTAGTGCAGGAACCCTGAGACGAAGAACCAGAGACCGGCCGCCGTGCCGGCACCGGCGACGTAGAGAAGGGCCCGCGTACGCATCAGCATGGTGACCGACGCGAGTACCACGGCCACTTCGAAGAAGGTCGCGGCGATCTCGTAGGATTCATACGATGCCATCTTCCGCTCGGCAACTCCGGCCTTGACCTTCGCTTGGGCGTCGTACGCACGCGCCTTCACCAGAATGCGCTTGGCCGCCGCCGCCTCTTTGTTGACGACGCTTTCGAGGCGGCGCTGGGCGTTTGGATCGTGCACGATCCCGGCATCGAGCAACGCTTGGTTGAGATGGACTTTGATGCGTTTGGACTCGTAGTAGTTGTACTGATCGAACGCTTTTGACTGATAGATGATGGTCTCGTTCTTCTGCGCTAAGGCAGCAGTCGAGCCATGATTGGCAAAGAGCGTCGCGAGCGCAGCCAGTACCGCGATGGTTGCCGCGGCAATCGGCACGAGCGGATCGCCACCGTGCGATAGGTGCTCGTGGCGTTCGTTCGCCTCCTCGAGCACCCGGTGCGAATCGAATTCAGGCATCGGCGTCCTCCCGGGCGCTGAATTTCTGGGGCTCGTACGAAGTACCTTGCCGCGAGCGCGCTGCGCCGAACGAGGAACTAGGAGCCTGGAGGCCGGGGAGCGCATGAACCATCCCGTGAGCATCCACACTGCGGAGTTTCTCAGCCGCACGCTCGACCTGCTCCTGGCCGCAGCCTGGTTCTTCTTCGTCGTGCTGCTCGCGCGTGCGAGATCCACCCCGCTAAAGGGTTACGTCGTTGCAACGGTCGCGGCGGTTGCGCTCACATACCTCCTCGCCCACGTCAACCGTTGGTTCGATCTTTGGCCCCCGCACAAGTACTTTCCGAGCGGACACGAGACGCTCGCGGCTTGCCTTGGGACCTCGCTTGCGTGGCGCGACCGGCGATGGCTGTGGCTCGCCATCCCGCTCGCTGCCGTACTGGCCATCGCACTCGTCCGCGCCGGCTGGCATACGTGGCTCGATATCGGTGGAGCGGTCGCGTTCTCGCCGGTGGTGACGTTCGGGCTACTTCGCACGCTCGATCGCGAGGATCGTTAGCGGCATCGCGCCGGCCGGCCTCCGCCAGTCGACGCACTCTCCCACGCGTGCATCCACGAGTGCCTGCCCCAAAGGCGACGTCCAACTGATGCGCCCGCGCAGCGGATCGGCTTCGTCCTCGCCGACGATAGCATAGCGATGCTCGGCACCGGATGGTTCGCGAACGGTTACCACCGTACCGAAGGCCACGCACTCCGGCGTCCCCGCGGGTGGATCGACGACGATCATCGTTTTTAGGCGCGCCTCGAGATACTCCGCGCGCTGGGCCGTTCCCGCGGCCTGTGCGGCCGCCAGCTCGTCCTGCAGACGCTCGACGCCGGCCGGTGTCACGTAGTTCGGATGCGTAGCGTGCGGCCGAATCACGAAGGTGGCACCGCCACGTTCGTCCTCTTTCACAAAGGCTCGGCTCATGAACGCCTCCTCTCGGCAGGTTATCTACCCAAGCCGCAGTGTTGGCTAACGCCGCAGAACCGTACGCGGTAGAAGAGCCCGGAGCGCTCCGCCCTGGAAGGCATTGCCATGGAGAAGAGACAAGCGTAGCCGCTCGCGTTACGAAGGAGGCTACCAGTGAACCCACGGATTAGCGGTACCACCTTACCGGTGCTTGAGGTTGCCCTAGACTCGGGCGACATGGTCATCGCGGAGCCCGGTCAGTTCGCATGGATGACCGGCAACGTCCAACTCAAGACCACCACGATGACCGCCGGCGCCAAAGGCGCGCTGGGCGTCTTGGGGCGCGCGTTCTCGGGCGGCGGCCTGTTCATGACGGAGTACACGGCTCCGGGCGGCGGCGGCTCGATCGCATTCGCAGCCAAGATCCCCGGCCAAATCGCGCAGGTGGACGTCGCGCCCGGGCGCGGCTACATGATCCACCAGCACGGCTTCCTCTGCGCCACGCAGGGCGTCGAACTCTCGATCGGCTTCCAGCGCTCGCTCGGTGCCGGGATCTTCGGCGGCAACGGCTTCGTGATGCAGCGGCTGGCCGGAACCTGCCAGGCGTGGGTCGAGCTGGGCGGTGAGATCGTCACCTACGATCTGAAGGCCGGCGAGACGATTCAAGTGCACCCCGGGCACGTCGGCATGTTCGAGGAGAGCGTGAACTTCGACATCACCACGCTCAAGGGGATAAAGAACATCTTCTTCGGCGGCGACGGGCTCTTCATCGCACGCCTGACCGGACCGGGGAAGGTCTGGCTTCAGACCCTCACCGTGCCGAATCTGGCGCATGCGCTCACGCCCTATCTCGGGGCGAGCAGCACGCAGACGGCGGAAGCCGGCGTCGCAGGCGGCATCGCCGGCGCGGTCATGCGCGGGATGTTCAGCGGCAAAGGCTAGCGAACCGCTTGCGCGCCGCCTATAGGCCGGCCTCCGGCGGCTTTGAGCGATGCCGAGAGCGGGACGAGCGTGCTGCGAACGTACCCGTCGTATTGCGCGAGTGCCGCGCGATACGCCGCGTCGAAACGACGAGCGTACGCAAGCAGCGCCCGCGTCGGCGGCGCCCCTCGCAGGAAGAATCCGCCCGGAATGTTCTCGCGCAGCGCCCCCGGGCGCTGGATCGAGTCTTCATCGTTGTGATAGTCGGCCGTAAACGTATTGAAGATCGCATCGCGCTTGCCGAGCGCGGTATCGATCTTCGCGACGAGCGCGGCGTTGCCGCGTTTCGCAAACGCCGCACGGCTGGCCGTCAGCGACTTCTTCTGCGCGTCTAAGTCGTTGAGCACCGTATCGATCGTACCGTAGACGCCGAGATACTTCTTGGCGAACGCATACGACGCACGGAAATCGGCCGGAGTATAAGGGGTCAGCGGGTCCGGCTTTACCGTAAACGACTGTGTGTAGGTGTGACCGGCAAGCACGATTCGCGCTGAGTAGCGCCCGGGCACGGCTTGCACGCCTTCCTTCGGGCCGCGGTAGGCCTTGCGCGCCGCACCCATCCAGAGCGTCACGCCGTCTCCGTTGAAATCCCAAACGACGCGGTTGATGCCCGCCACGTTGCTGACGTTGGGAACCTTCTTGCCCTTTACGGTATGCGTTCCCGATATGTGGCGAATGATGCGCCCCGCGCCATTTAGAATCTCGACGGTGGGCGGCTTGCTCTGCGGTTTCGTTTGATAGAAATCGACGATCGCGCCCTGCGGCGGGTTTTGCCCGCCGAAGCGCGTGTAGAGCCCTTCGTTGTTGGAGTGCATGGCGTACTCGTACGCGGTACGAATCGGGAAGAGCATCGTCCCGCGCGCCTGCGCCTGCGCGAGATCCTGCAGCGAGCGGATGTCGTCGAGAATCCATACGTCGCGACCGTGCGTCGCGATCGCGAGATCGTCGAACGCCGGTTGGATGCGGATATCGCGTACGGAGACCGTCGGCAGATTGAGCTTCAAACTCTGCCACCGCCGGCCGCCGTCGTAGGAGACGTATATGCCCTCCTCCGTTCCGGCGTAGACGAGCTCGCGGTTGCGCACGTCCGGTCGAACCGTGCGAACGTACTGGCCGGCCGGCAGCCCGTCGACGATCTTCGTCCACGTCTTGCCGTAATCGTGCGTTACGAACAGATACGGGGATTGGTCCCCGGAGCGATGCCGATCGACACTCGCATACGCGGTCCCAGCGGCGAGCGGCGAGGGTGCGACGGTCTCGACGCGCCCGTACGGTGGAAGGCCCTTTGGCGTGACGTTCGTCCAGTGCTTCCCACCGTCGAGCGTCAGCTGCACGAGGCCGTCGTCGGTCCCGACCCAGATCTCACCGTGCCGGACCGGAGAACCTTCGATATCGAGGATCGTGTCGCTGTATTCGGCGCCCGAGGCGTCGTGCACCAGTGGTCCACCGGCGGGCTGCTGATGCGCCTTGATGTCGAGCGTCAAGTCCGGGCTGATCGGCGTCCACCGCACGCCGTCGTCGGTCGATTGGAAGACGACGTTGCCGCCATACCAAAGTACGTGCGGGTTCCAGGGTGCGAACGCGATCGGCGCGTCCCAGTTGAAACGGTACTTCCGCTTGTAGAGATAGAAGCTGTTGCGGGAGAAATCTTGGTAGGGGTTGACGAACCGGAAGATCTGAGCCTTACGGTAGAAGAGGGCGATGTTCCCATTTTCGAGATCCGAAACGATGATGTCGGAATCGGCAGGATCGGGAACCGACCACATGCCGTCGCCCGGAATAACGTTCTGCCAATCGCCCGCGAGGATCCCCTCGGGATTGCGCGAGTTCGACGGCCCGCAGTATGCGTTGTTGTCCTGCAGCGCGGCGCAGACCGTATAGGGATTGCCGTTCGAGAGCCCGATATGGTAGATCTGCCCGATCGCGAGATTGCGCGAAAACGACCAATGCTTGCCGGCATCGAGCGTCAGCGCGTAGCCTCCGTCTTCGCCGACGATGATGCGTTTGGGATCGTTCGGAGCGATCCATATCGCGTGGTAGTCGACGTGCACGCCCTTGGCGATGCGCTTGAAGTGATAGCCGCCGTCGGTGCTCGCAGAGAGCATCTCCGATACGGTGTAGACGTGATTGGGATTCTTCGGATCGACCGCAAGGTGCGTAAAGTAAAACGGACGCTGGTCGATCAGCGTATTGTCGCTGACCATCTTCCACGAGGCTCCGGCGTCGTCGCTGCGCCAGAGGATGCCGCCTTTAGCTTCGATGAGCGCGTAGACGCGATTCGGGTCGCTCGGCGCCACCGCCAAACCGATACGCCCGGTGTAGCCTGCCGGCAGACCGTGGCCCGTGAGTTTAGACCACGTCTTGCCGCCGTCGGTCGATTTGTAGATGCCGTCGGCCGGACCGCCGCTCCGGAACGTCCAGGGTTTGCGGCGGAACTGCCAGATGCCCGCATAGATCGTACTCGGGTCGCCGGGGTTCATGGCCAGATCCGACGCACCGCTCTCCGGGCCGGCGTAGAGCGTCTTGCGCCACGTCTTGCCGCCGTCGAAGGTTACGTAGACTCCGCGATGCACCGAGTTCTTGAACGGATCGCCGAACGCGCCGACGATGACGTGGTTCGCGTTCTTCGGGTCGATGAGGATCCGCGAGATCGACCACGTCGCATGCAGCCCGAGGTTCTTCCAGGTCTTGCCGCCGTCGGTCGATCTGTAGACCCCGTCGCCGTAGCTCACGTCGTTGCGAGGGTTGGCTTCGCCCGTACCGACCCACACGATCTTTTCGTTAGACGGATCGATCGCAACGGCGCCGATGGCCGAGACGGGTTCGTGCGCGAAGACCGGAGCCCAGGTCGCACCGCCGTTCTCGCTTTTCCACACGCCGCCGCCGGCCGTACCGATGTAGTACAGATTCGCATCGGCGGTCGTGCCTGCCACAGCTGCGACGCGGCCGCCGGCCACCGCCGGCCCGATCGAACGCCACTTCAAGTGGCCGAAGGCCGGTTGGCTCGCCCAGGCCGGCGACGGGGCGAACGCTACGGCGGCGAACGCGGCGAACAGCGCCGCAACGCGGCGCACTTTAGATGCCCGCCGTGACGGTCGAAACGCCGCCGAGTGCCTTTAACCCCGCCCGCTTCAAGGCCGCATCCACGGCAGTGAGCGAACGGACGTAGCGGTTGTACCTGGCGACGGCCGCCTTATACTCGAGATCCACGCGTCCTCCGAGTTGCAGGACGGGCGCCGTAACCAAACCTTGCGACGAGTACATCATCGTTTGAATGTCCTCGCGCAGCGCTCCAGGGCGCTCGATCGAGTCCTCGTCGTTTTGGAAGTTCGCCGTAAGCACGTTGAAGAGCGCGGTGCGCGCCTTGAGGGCCGCATCGATCTGCGTCTGCAGCGCCGCGTCGTGCTTCTTGATGGCTTGCTTCCGTGCCGGTCCGAGTCCCTTTTGCACGCGGTCGAGCGCGTTGAGCATCGTGTCGACCACCGAGAACTCGTGGTAGTACTTCTGCGAAAGCGTAAAGCTCTGCACGAACTCCCGCTGCGTGAACTTCGTGCGCGGATCGGCCTTTACGTCGAACCATTGCGTCTGCGTGCGGCCCGCAAAGGTCACGCGCACGCCGTAGCGGCCCGGCGGAACGCCGGGTCCCTCCGGCGGACCTTGGTAGCGCTTGCGCGCCGCACCATACCATTTTACCGGCCCGTTTACGTTGAAATCCCAGACGTATTGGTTGATGCCGGGCTTGTTCGTAACCCACGGGACGCTCTTTCCGTGTACCTTGTGCGTTCCCGAGACCGTGCGAATGACACGCCCGGAGCGATCGAGAATCGCGACCGCCGGTCCGGTCTTACTCGGCGTCTTTTGGTAGAAGCGCACGAGCGCGCCGTAGGGTGGATTGGGAGCAGAATAGTTCGTGTACGTGCCTTCGTCGTTTTCGTGCAGAGTGTATTCGTAGGCGGTGCGCACGGGGAAGAGCATCGCGCCGGATGCGATGGCGCTCTGCAGATCCTGAATCGGCGTCACGTCGTCCATCACGTAGATCGAGCGGCCGTGCGTCGCGATGACGAGGTCGTCGAACTGCGGCTGCATGCGGATATCGCGAACCGGGACGGTCGGGAGATTGTTCTTGAAGTTCTGCCACCTGCCGCCGCCGTCGAACGAGATCCACATCCCCTCTTCCGTTCCGGCATAGACGATATTCGTATCGCGAATGTCGGGGCGCACGGTCCGTACGTACTGGTCGAGCGGAAGCCCGTTCGTGATCTTCGTCCAGTGCGCGCCGAAATCGTGCGTTACAAAGGCGTATGGTTTGTAATCGCCGGAGCGATGACGGTCGATGCTGACGTAGGCCGTGCCGTCGCGCAGCGTCGATGGAGCTACCGTCTCGACGCGGCCGTAGGGTGGAACGCCGGGCGGCGTAACGTTCTTCCAGTGCTTGCCGCCGTCGAGCGTGAGTTGCACGAGCCCATCGTCCGTGCCGACCCAAATCTCACCCCGGTGAAGCGTCGAGCCCTCGATATCGAGGATCGTATCGCTATACTCGGCCCCGGAGACGTCGTCGGTGATGGGGCCGCCCGAAGGCTGCTGGTGCGACTTGAGGTTCAGCGTGAGATCGGGGCTAACGATCTTCCAGTGCAGGCCGCGGTCGGTGGTTTGGAAGACGACGTTGCCGCCAAGCCAGCCGATATGCGGGTTCCACGGCGCGAACGCGATCGGAGAATCCCAGTTGAAGCGGTACTTGCTCTTCGCCAGATCGAAGCTCTCGAGCGAACTCTGCAAGTACGGCTGCGCGTACCACGCATCTTGGGTTCGCTTGTTGTAAACGAACAGCGCGCCGTTCTCCGAATCGCTCCAAATGTAATTCGGATCCGACGGATCGGGAACGGCCCATTCGCCGTCGCCGCCCGCAGAGACTATCCAGTACTTGTTCAGGATGCCGGAGGGATCGAGCGAGTCGACCGGGCCGCACCACGCGTTGTTATCTTGGAATCCGCCGCAGACCGAATATGGGTTCCCTCCGGAGAGCCCGATGTGATAGACCTCGCCGATCGGTACGTTGAGCGAGAAGAACCAATTCTTGCCGCCGTCCACGGTCAGCGCGAAGCCGCCGTCTTCACCGAGCAAGATGCGCTTGGGATCGTTCGGCGCGATCCATATCGCATGAAAGTCCACGTGGACTTGGTTTGCGATGATCTTGAACTTCTTTCCGCCGTCCGTGCTGACCGACGTCATCTCCGATACCGCGTAGACTTTCTTCGGGTTCTTCGGATCGACGGCGACGTGCGTGAAGTAGAACGGGCGCTGGTCGACCAGCGTGTTCTTCGTGGTCATCTTCCAGGTCTTGCCGCCGTCTTCGCTGCGCCAGAGAAGCCCCTGCGTCGACTCGATGAGCGCGTAGACGAAGTTGCCGTTGCTCGGGGCGACGGCCAAACCGATACGCCCGGTGTACCCGCTCGGCAGTCCGTGGCCCACGAGTTTCGTCCAGGTCTTGCCGCCATCGGTCGAGCGGTAGAGGCCGTCGTCCGGACCGCCGCTGTGAAAGGTCCACGGCTTGCGGCGGAACTGCCAGATGCCGGCGTAGATGACGTTCGGATCCTGGAGGTTCATCGCAAGGTCGGAGGCGCCGCTCTCGGGGCCGACGTAGAGCGTCTTGCTCCAGGTCTTGCCGCCGTCGAAGGTGACGTAGACGCCGCGGTGCGTCGAATTTTTGAAGATGTCGCCGAGGGCGCCGACGATGACGTGCTTCGGATCCTTCGGGTCGACCAGGATGCGCGAGATGTAGCGCGTGGCCTTGAGGCCGACGTTGGTCCAGGTCTTGCCGCCATCGGTCGACTTATAGACGCCGTCGCCGTAGCTGACGTCGTTGCGCGGGTTGGACTCACCGGTACCGACCCAAACGACGTTGTTGTTGGTCGGGTCGATCGTGACCGCCCCGATCGCAGCGACCGGCTCCTTCGCGAATACGGGGGTCCACGTCTGCCCGCCGTTCACCGTCTTCCAGACGCCGCCGCCCGCCGCACCGAGATAGTACAGGTTGGGATCGGTCGCCGACCCGGCCACCGCAGCTACGCGGCCGCCGCTCGCCGCCGGCCCGATCGATCTCCACTGCATGTTCCCGAAGGGGGGACCGGGGGTCGGTGAGGGTGTCGGCTTGGGCGCGGCTTTGGCGGCCGGTGCGGGCGAGGCGGCTGCAGGTGCAGCTCCGGCACGAGCGCCCGGCAGCGCACAGACGATGAAAGCAGCCACGCATAGCGCAGCCGGAAGAAAACGTCGCGTCATCGAGGACCTCCTAACCCCGAGCGGTCCGGTACGCACGCGATGCATTCCTGCGTCCGCCCTCTCAAAGTTCTTTCAAAAAACGAACCCGCAGCCTATTTTCGCTCGAGTTTGCGTTCGTAATACGGCACGTTATGATGGATGGCGTACCACTGGCTCCATGCGATCATGCCGCACATCACCACGAAGAACGCGACGATCCCAATCTCCCACGCACGCCGCCTGCGTGGGCTCATGCCTGCGTACCGGCTCATGCGTCCCGCGTTCGCGACGCTTTGGCGGGATGCTTGCAGGAGTCGCCTGCCTCGCCAGCCGCTCGCAGTATCTCGTCGACGGCATCGCCCAGCGACCTGGCAGCACCGACTTTCAGGCCGAGGGCGCCGGCGTTACGCGCCGCCTCGACGTCGCTCTCCTGGTCCCCGACCACGACGCAGCAGCGCGGCTCGACTCCCAAACTCCGGGCCGCGTCCAGCACGAGTTTCGGTTTGGGCTTCCGGCACGCACAATCGTCCGCAGGTGCGTGGGGGCAGGCGAACCACCCGGCAAACGGGCCGAGCAGTTCTTCGATGCGCCGGTCGACGGCGGCGACCCGCTCGGCGGTGACGAGGCCCCGGCCGATGCCGCTCTGATTGGTAACGATAGCGATGGGCAGCCCCGCCGCGCGCAGCCGGTCGAGAGCCGCGCGCGCGCCGTCGACGGCGCGCACCTTCGCCGGATCGCCGTTATACGGAACGTCGACGACGATCGTCCCGTCGCGATCCAGCAGAACCGCGCACGGCTTCACGACGGCAGCGGGACGTAAACGTCGGCGCCGCTCTCGAGAAACTCGCGCGATTTCTCCTGCATGCCGGCTTCGGCATAGGCGCGCACCTCCTGCGTGATCTTCATCGAGCAGAAGTGCGGGCCGCACATCGAACAGAAATGCGCGATCTTCGCGCCCGGCGCAGGCAGCGTCTCGTCGTGGAATTCGAGCGCCGTCTCCGGATCGAGCGAGAGATTGAACTGATCCTCCCAGCGAAACTCGAAACGCGCCTTCGAGAGCACGTCGTCCCAATGGCGCGCGCGTGGATGACCCTTCGCGAGATCGGCAGCGTGCGCCGCGATCTTGTAGGTGATCACGCCGTCCTTCACGTCCTTCTTGTTGGGAAGTCCGAGATGCTCTTTAGGCGTGACGTAGCAGAGCATCGCGGTCCCGTACCAGCCGATCATCGCCGCGCCGATTGCGCTCGTAATATGATCGTAGCCCGGTGCGATATCGGTAACCAACGGGCCGAGCGTATAGAACGGCGCCTCCTGACATATCTCGAGCTGCTTCTCCATGTTCTCTTTGATGAGGTGCATCGGCACGTGTCCGGGTCCCTCGATCATAACTTGAACGTCGTGCTTCCAGGCGATCTGCGTGAGTTCGCCGAGCGTCTCCAGTTCGCCGAACTGCGCCGCGTCGTTTGCATCGGCGGTGCAGCCGGGGCGCAGCCCGTCGCCCAGCGAGAACGCCACGTCGTAGGCTTTCATGATCTCGCAGATATCTTCGAAGTGCGTGTAGAGGAAGTTCTCCTCGTGATGCGCGAGGCACCACTTCGCGAGGATCGAGCCGCCGCGCGAGACGATGCCGGTGATGCGGCTGGCCGTGAGCGGAACGTAGCGAAGCAGCACGCCCGCATGGATGGTGAAATAGTCGACGCCCTGCTCGGCTTGCTCGACGAGCGTATCGCGATAGAGCTCCCAGGTGAGTTCCTCGGCCTTGCCGTCGACCTTCTCAAGCGCCTGATAGATCGGGACCGTGCCGATCGGCACCGGAGAGTTCCGCAGAATCCACTCGCGCGTCTCGTGAATGTTCTTACCGGTCGAGAGGTCCATCACGGTGTCGGCCCCCCAACGCGTTGCCCAGGTCATCTTCTCGACCTCCTCCTCGATGGACGAGGTGACGGCCGAGTTGCCGATGTTGGCGTTGATCTTCACCAGAAAGTTCCGGCCGACGATCATCGGCTCGCTCTCCGGATGGTTGACGTTGGCCGGAAGGATCGCGCGGCCGCGCGCGATCTCGCCGCGCACGAACTCCGGCTCGACGCCCTCGCGGATCGCGACGAACGCCATCTCCTGCGTGACGATGCCCCGGCGCGCGTAGTGCATCTGCGTGACGTTCGCACCCGGTTTCGCAACGCGCGGCTTGCGCGAGTTCTCGAAACGCACGGCATCGAGCTGCGGCATGGCCTCGCGGCCGCGGCGGTAGATCGAGGTCGGGCGGTCGAGTTCGAGCGTATCGTTGCGTGCTTGGATCCAACCGCTGCGGAGCGCCTCGATGCCGCGCCGCACGTCGGTCGCGACGGCAGGATCCGTGTACGGGCCGCTCGTGTCGTAGACGGTGTGAATCTCGCCGTTCGTCAGCGCGATCTCACGTACCGGCACGCGAATCGACGGATCGGGCCCCTCCACGTACGCCTTACGGGATCCGCCCGTTGCCTTGGGTTCTGCGATAGCCACGATCGTGAAACTCCTTCCTACGCCGGCATTACCCGGATCAGGTGAAACGGTCGACGCTCCCGGCGCCCTCTCAGCCCACCGCGCCCCGCCGCGCTTGAGCTCCCGTGTAAGGACCTTTTACCCGTTCGAGCCTTCGAAATCCTCATCGATGCGCGACGGAAGCGCGGGGCTCAGGGTAACGCCGCATCTATACCGAATGGCGCCGCATGGTCGAGGCGGATCGTCCCCCTGCGCATCGCGTCTCGGCGTTCCCATACGCGCTACTCGGTGGGTCGCAGCTCGCGGTCGGCGCGGCCGCAATCTTCGCGCGCTACGCACTGACCGGCGCGTTGCCGTTGGCGGTCTGCGCCGCACGCTTGGTCGTCGCCTCTGCCGTCCTGCTCGCGATCGCCGCCGTTCGCCGCAATTTCACGCGCGTGCCGGCTACGGCGCGCGAGCGCGCGATCCTCATCGCCGCGGGCATCTTTCTGGCGCTGCACTTCGCCGGATGGGTCTGGTCGCTCGAATACACCAGCGTCGCCGTCTCGACGCTGCTCGTTACGACGACGCCGATATGGACCGCGCTCTACGATGCGGTCGTTCGCAAGCACCGCCTCTCGCCGCTCGCGGCCGGAGCTTTCGCCGCAGGGGCGATCGGGCTCGCGCTCGTCGTCGGGTTCAACCACACGACGCCGCCGATGCCGGGCCACGAAAAGATCGGCGCGCTTCTGGCGCTCGGCGGCGCGTTCGCTATCGGAGCGTACTGGATTCTCATCCGGGAAGTGCGCGCGCAGTTCTCCACCCGAACGATCGTCACGCGCACGTATTCGTGGGCCGCACTCGCGCTCACGATCGGCGCCCTGGCCGCGCGCGAGCCGGCACCGCCGCTTCACGATACGATCGCTTGGGGCGGGATCCTCGCGATGGCAATCCTTTCGCAGTTGCTCGGTCACACGGCGATGAACGCGTCCCTGCACTGGTTCTCGCCGAGCGCGATCGCATTCAGCACGCTCTTCGAACCGGTGATTGCGGCGCTGCTCGCTCTGCTGCTCTTCGGGGAATCGCTCACGGCGCCGGCCATTCTGGGCGGCGTACTCGTCCTGTTCGCCATCGGCGTCGTCCTACGCGAAGAGAAATTGGAATACTCCATTTAGTGAATTGGACCGGTCCATCGACAGGGGAAGCCGAACGTGGGCAAAAGGGGAGATTATGACGACGAGCAGCGGCCCCTTCGGCGCAAGCAATCCGGCTCCAGAGCCCGACCCGCAAGAGACGCGTGAGTGGCTCGATGCCATGGAGGGCGTGCTCCGGAGCGAAGGCCCCGCGCGAGCGCAGGAACTGATCCAACGACTCGTCGAGGCCGCGCAACGCGGCGGCGCGCACGTCTCCTTAGGTCTCTCGACTCCGTACGTCAATACGATACCGCCGGACGAGCAGGCGCTGATGCCCGGCAGCGACGAGATCGAAACGCGCATCCGCCACTACGTCCGCTGGAATGCGATGGCGATGGTCGCACGTGCCAACAAGGACTCGTCGGAGCTCGGCGGCCACGTCGCGAGTTTCGCGTCTGCAGCCACGCTTTACGACGTCGGCTACAACCATTTCTTTCGCGCGCCGTCCGAGACGTTCGGCGGCGACCTCGTCTTCTTTCAGGGACATTCGGCACCGGGTTTCTACGCGCGCGCCTATCTGGAAGGGCGAATCGATGAGGAGCGGCTGCTGAACTTCCGCCAGGAGGTCGACGGAAAAGGCTTATCGTCGTATCCCCATCCGTGGTTGATGCCCGACCTCTGGCAGTTCCCGACCGTCTCGATGGGACTGGGACCGATCATGTCGATCTACCAGGCGCGTTTCATGCGCTACCTGCACGATCGCGAGATCGTCGACGCCGCCGATCGCAAGGTGTGGGCGTTTCTGGGCGACGGCGAGACGGACGAACCCGAATCGCTCGGTGCGATTTCGCTGGCCGGCCGCGAGCGGCTCGACAATCTCATCTGGGTCGTCAACTGTAACCTGCAGCGGCTCGACGGCCCGGTGCGCGGGAACGGCAAGATCATCCAGGAGTTGGAGACCGTCTTTAAAGGTGCGGGCTGGAACGTCATCAAGGTGATCTGGGGCAGCAAGTGGGATCCGCTGCTCGCCCAAGACGCCACCGGCAGGCTCGTGCAGCTGATGAACGAGTGCGTCGACGGCGACTACCAAACGTTCAAGGCCAACGACGGTAAGTTCGTGCGCGAGAATTTCTTCGGCCGCTATCCCGAAACTGCGGCATTGGTAGCGCACATGAGCGACGACGAGATCTGGGCGCTGCAGCGCGGCGGCCACGATCCACGCAAGGTCTACGCCGCGTACAAGGCGGCGTTCGAGCACAAGGGGCAGCCGACCGTCATACTGGCCAAGACGATCAAAGGCTACGGCATGGGTGAGGCCGGCGAGGCGCGCAACGTCGCGCACCAAGCGAAAAAGATGCCCCTCGACTCGCTGCGTGAATTTCGAGATCGTTTCAACATCCCGGTATCGGACGACAAGATCGAAAGCATCCCGTTCTACCGCCCTCCCGACGACAGCCCGGAGATGCGCTACCTTCGCGCTGTCGGGGAACGGCGCGGCAACTTGCCGTCGCGCCGGCGCAGGTCCACGGCGCTGGTCGTCCCCCCGCTCTCGGCCTTCGCGCAGCAACTCGAGAGCACGGGCGATCGCGAGATATCGACGACCATGGCGTTCGTACGCATCTTGAACGCGCTCGTCAAAGACAAGCACATCGGCGCGCGCGTCGTCCCGATCGTTCCGGACGAGTCGCGGACCTTCGGCATGGAGGGCATGTTCCGGCAGCTCGGCATCTATTCGTCGGTCGGCCAGCTCTATCGCCCGCAAGACGCAGAACAGCTGATGTGGTACCGCGAAGACAAGAAGGGGCAGATCATACAGGAGGGCATCAACGAAGCGGGCGCGATCTCGTCGTGGATTGCCGCCGGCACGTCGTATTCGACGCACGACGTGCAGATGGTGCCGTTCTACACCTTCTACTCGATGTTCGGTTTCCAACGCGTCGGCGACCTCGCGTGGGCCGCCGCCGACTCGCGGACGCGCGGTTTCCTGATCGGAGCGACCTCCGGCCGAACGACGCTCAACGGTGAAGGGTTGCAGCACGAAGATGGCCACAGCCAGGTCACGGCGTCGTTCATTCCCAACTGCCGCTCGTACGATCCGACGTACGGTTACGAGCTCGCCGTCATCATCCAGGACGGCTTGCGGCGCATGTACGCCGAACAAGAAGACGTCTACTACTACATCACGACGCTCAACGAGAACTATCCGCATCCGGCGATGCCCGCGAACGCCGAAGAGGGCATCCTCAAGGGGATGTATCTCCTCCACGATGGGGGACGTAGCGACGCGAAGGCGCCGCACGTGCAGCTCTTAGGTTCCGGAGCGATCCTGCGCGAAGTGGAGGCGGCCGCGCAATTGCTGCGCGACGATTGGGGCGTCGGCTCCGACGTATGGAGCGTCACGAGCTTCAACATGCTTCGGCGTGACGGCATCGACGCACAGCGCTGGAACATGCTGCACCCGCAGGAACCGCCGCGGCGCTCTTTCGTCGAGGAGTCGCTCTCCGGCCGTCGCGGTCCGGCCATCGCCGCAAGCGACTACATTCGGACCTTCGCCGATCAGATTCGCCCGTTCGTTCCGCCGGAGCAGCCGGGGCCGGCCCGCCGCTACGTCGCGCTCGGAACCGACGGTTTCGGGCGCAGCGATTACCGCCGTAAACTGCGCAGCTTTTTCGAAGTCGATCGCTACTTCGTGACGCTGGCCGCACTCAAAGCCCTCTCCGACGACGGCGCGATCCCCGCAAACGCGGCCGCCGAAGCGATAGCGAAGTACGGCATCGACCCGAACAAGCCCAATCCGGTAACGGTTTAGGAAGGCACGGAATACAGGTGAGCGACCCCATCGAAGTTCGCGTACCCGATATCGGCGGTTATGCGGACGTGCCGGTCACGGACGTCTTCGTGAAACCGGGCGACCGCATCGCGGCGAACGACTCCCTCATCACGCTCGAATCCGATAAAGCCTCGATGGAGGTTCCCTCACCGCTTGCAGGCGTCGTTTGCGAGCTCAAAGTCAAGGTCGGCGACAAGATCGCCGAAGGCAGCGTCATCCTCACGCTCGACGCCTCCGCCGCCCCGACCACGCCCGCCACAACCCCGGCCACGCCCGCCACAACCCCGGCCACGCCCGCCGCCGCCCCCACCTCGCCCCCTGTCGTTCCGACCTCGCCCCCTGTCATCCTGAGCTTGTCGAAGGACGTCCCTCAACGAGATCAGGGTGACACTGGGAAGGTACATGCGAGCCCTTCGATTCGTAGGCTTGCGCGTGAGTTCGGGGTCGAGCTGAACCTCGTCCGGCCGGGCGGACCGAACGGCCGCATCACGCGCGACGACGTTCAGGGTTTCGTCCGTTCGGCGCTGCGCGCCGGCACCGGTGCTCCGGCAGGCGCGGCGCTCGCGGGCATCGCGCCCTGGCCGAAGGTCGATTTCGCGCGCTACGGCGAGATCGAGCGCAAGCCGCTCTCGCGAATCCAGAAGATCTCCGGACCGAACCTACACCGCAACTGGGTGATGATCCCGCACGTCACGCAGCACGACGACGCGGACGTCACGGATCTCGAGGCCTTCCGCAAGCAACTCAACGCCGAGCATTCTCCCTCGGGAGTGAAGGTGACGATGCTGGCGTTTCTCATCAAGGCCGCGCTTGCCGCATTACGCGAGTTTCCGGCCTTCAACTCTTCGCTCGACGGCGAAGAGCTCGTCTACAAGAAGTACTACAACGTCGGTTTCGCCGCCGATACTCCAAGCGGACTCGTCGTCCCGGTCATTAAGAATGCGGACCGCAAAGGCGTCGTCGAGATCGCGCGCGAGACGGCGGAGTTGGCGGCGAAGGCGCGCGAGGGGAGACTCGGTCCGGCCGATATGGCCGGCGGTACGTTCACGATCAGCAGCCTCGGCAGCATCGGCGGAACGTACTTCACCCCGATCGTGAACGCCCCCGAAGTAGCAATCCTTGGAGCCTGCCGCGCATCGATTCGCCCGGTGTGGGACGGCAAGCGCTTCGCACCGCGTCTAATACAACCGCTCTCGCTTTCGTACGATCACCGCGTTATCGACGGAGCCGCAGCCGCCCGCTTCACGAGCTACCTCGCGGCGGCGCTCGCCGATATGCGCCGCGTGCTGTTATAGGCACCTAACTGGGGTCTCGCCAGTTGCTCAGCATACCGGTTTCAGTGGATTCGCTTGAAAGGTATCAACATTTACGGAGAAGCCTCGGGACAAGCCACAGCCCACCGTTGGTCCCGCATGCTTCATTTCCGGTGGCGAGAAATAGATCCAATAGATCGCTGGATCGTTGTTGAAAGGATGGATGATTGTAACTCCTACACTTGATAGCGACCAATGCGAACCAATAGGCATCGTGTGCCAGATGGCGTAGCCTTGATATAGAGCCGCGACATATGCGCCGGTAATCGTCCAGCCCAAATTGCCCGGTACAACTGCGCGTCTCTGCGTCACAACATTGCCAGAAACGTCGAATTTGGATTCTTGGCCGCTCGGAGCGGTAAATGTGACAACACAGCCTGCGCCGCCCCCTGCAGAACTGTATTTGACAGTATAGGACCGTAGGCTCGAGAGCGAGGCACCATCCTTGACCAGTTGTGCTGTCGCTTGAACAAGCGAATCCGCGGCGCTTCCGGCAAGCTCCACTCGATTATTGAAAATCTTGTTAATGCCCTGAGCAGCAGAGACCCGCGACCCTAGCATGAGAAATGCTACGAGCACGGTTGCAGATCCAAGACAGGCTTTCAGGTTCATCGTGAGAGTCCTTGCGAGCATCCGATCGGCGACGCAAGCGTGCCTATTGCCGTCTGTGAGCACCTCGGAGTCCGGGCCCAGTGCGTTGTTCCGCGCAAATTGCCGGGCCGGCCAACAGATCGGAACACCGTGTCAGCGTCGAATGTAGGCGATGCGTGCGAGTCCTTTCGACCGATGTCTTGTGAACGTTGCCGAACCCGCACGTGCAACAACTCTGCGCATTCATATGGAGACTGCGGGTTTAGGGCGTTCAACCTTTGAAGACCGTACTGTAATGCCACTCAAGGTACTCAGCGGAAGGTGCGGAGGTTTCTAGCATCGGCGCCCGTATCTTCCGTCGGTCAAACTCGTAGTATTCTTGCCCGTTCAAAAACTCCTCACGAATAGCGCGGCTCACCCGGAATCGCAGACTCGGCTCGATGCTAACGTAGCCCTGGTCAAACAAGCGATGAATGTCTGCTCGGAAGAGGAGGCCATTGGGCAGCTCGTGTTTGCGGACGAGCGAATACGGCTTGATGTGCGCTGCCTCCAAAGCCGGTAACGCCCGCTCGCCCGTCACGACGCAACGCCGCTCATATGCCTCCGCCACGAGTACGCGAAACGCTCCCTGGCCTAGCCGCGGCTCTACAAGCACTGAATTTGGGAGGACGAGCGGCGATGCAGAACTCCCCGAGGCGTCCGGTGCCAGATTTATACGCTTCCCCACGGCGGCCCACAGCGCGGATCCCTGCGGCTCCACGACTGAAAAGTATTTGATCGGGTTTCTTCCGGTCCAGACACCAGCAAACCGCTTGAAATCGATCGGATCGTCAAAGAAAAGTGGTGACGATAAGGCCACGCAACCGATATTGTCCTCCTGCGCAACGCTCCTATGCCGATGCAAAGAAATCTTTTGGAGAAAGGACGCAACATCGCCACTGCCGTTCGCGTGCCCAAAGGCTTCCCACGCGTACCACACGGGCAGTCGCCGATAAAGCTCGAAATATGCACAACCCAAGATGGCCTTGTCTCTAGCGACATAGAAGAGCCATGGCGTCCCTGGCGTTGCCGCAACGCTAGCATCTCCGGGACGCCAAAAATTGAGTTCGGCGATCTCGGCGTGGCGAACAAATGCGAGCCAGTCGGGGTCCGTAACCGCGACGACAAACCGGAAGTTCGTAATGCCTGCCGACATATGTCGTGGTTCGCTCAGGAATGGCCATTCCCTAGGCTAGCGTGCAACGACGAGGAGCCGATCGGCCCAAGCCCTATTTGGCGTTGAGGCGGCGCAGGACGTATTGCAGGATGCCGCCGTGGCGGTAGTATTCGGCTTCGTCGGGCGTGTCGATGCGCAGCAGCACCTTGAACGCGAGGGACTTGCCGGCGTCGTCGGTCGCGCGCACGTGTACGTGCATGCGCGGCTGCAGGCCCTCTTCGAAACCGGTAACGTCGAAAGTCTCTTGGCCGGTTAGCGCGTAGGTCGAGCGATCCGAACCATCGAGGAACTGCAGCGGCAGAATCCCCATGCCGATCAGATTGCTGCGGTGGATCCGCTCGAACGACTCGGCGATGACGGCCTTGATGCCCAGCAGATACGGGCCTTTAGCGGCCCAATCGCGCGACGACCCCGAGCCGTACTCCTTGCCCGCAAGCACGATCAACGGCGTCCCGTCGGCTTTGTAACGCACCGACGCATCGAAGATCGCCATCTGCTCGCCGGTCGGAAGGAAACGCGTGTAGCCGCCTTCGACGCCTGGAACCAGTTCGTTGCGCAAGCGGACGTTCGCAAACGTGCCCCGTACCATCACCTCGTGGTTGCCGCGGCGAGCGCCGTATGAGTTGAAGTCGAGCGGCTGCACCCCGCGCTCCATCAAGTACTTGCCTGCCGGGCTATTCTTGGCGATGTTTCCCGCCGGCGAGATGTGATCGGTGGTTACGCTGTCGCCGAGCACGGCGAGAACCCGCGCGCCGACGATATCCGCCACGGCCGGCGGTTCGACCGGCATGCGATCGAAGTACGGCGGGCGTTTGACGTACTCCGATGCCGGATCCCAAGCGTAGCGCTCCCCGGAAGGCTCCGGGAGCTTGGCCCAGTTCTCGTCGCCGTGAAAGACGTCGCCGTAGCGCGCTTTGAACATGGCGTCGGTCACCGACTCGGCGGTCACCCGGGCGATCTCGTCGTTGCTCGGCCAGACGTCTTTCAAGAAGACGGCGTTGCCTTCGCGATCTTGGCCGAGCGGCTCGCTCGTGAGATCGACGTCCATGCGCCCGGCGAGCGCGTAGGCCACGACCAGCGGAGGCGACATCAGATAGTTTGCGCGCACCTGCGGGTGAATGCGGCCTTCGAAATTGCGGTTGCCCGAGAGGACGGCTGCGACGTAGCTGTCGTGCTCGGCGATCGACTCCGCGATCTCGGGCCGCAACGGACCGCTGTTCCCGATGCAGGTCGTGCAGCCGTATCCGACCAGGTTGAAGCCGAGCGTATCGAGATAGCTCTGCAAGCCGGCTTTGGCAAGGTAATCCGTCACGACTTTCGAGCCCGGCGCAAGCGAGGTCTTGACCCACGGCTTGCTCGTCAAGCCGCGCCGTACGGCGTTGCGCGCGAGCAGACCCGCACCGATCAGTACGGATGGATTGCTCGTGTTCGTGCAGCTGGTTATCGCGGCGATCACGACGGCACCGTCGGCTACTGCGGTCTTGGCGTTCGTCGCAACGGCCGTCCCGCCGCCGCCTTCGTCTTCGAAGCGCGCAGCGGCGCTCGCGGGCTTGGCGTCGCGCACGCCCAGATACTCCTGCATTGCGGCGCTAAACGATGACTTGACGCTGCCGAGCGCGACGCGATCTTGAGGGCGCCTCGGGCCGGCGACGTTCGGCTCGACGGTCGAAAGATCGAGGTGCAGCGTGTCGGTGTACTGCGGGTCCGGCGTCGCGTCCGTACGGAACATCCCTTGCGCTCGTGCGTAGGCTTCGACGAACGCGACGTGTTCGGGGCTCCGCCCCGTAAGGCGCATGTACTCGAGCGTACGTTCGTCGATCGGGAAGACCGCGATGGTCGAGCCGTACTCGGGCGACATGTTCCCGAGCGTCGCGCGATCCGCAACCGGCAGATTGCCCAAGCCTGCGCCGTAGAACTCGACGAACTTGCCGACGACGCCCTTGCTCCGCAGCATCTGCGTCACCGCCAGCACCAGATCGGTCGCCGTTACGCCCTCGCGCAGCCGCCCGTCGAGACGGAAACCGATGACTTCGGGAACGAGCATCGTGACCGGCTGGCCGAGCATCGCCGCCTCGGCTTCGATGCCGCCGACGCCCCACGCGACCACGCCGAGGCCGTTGACCATCGTGGTGTGCGAATCGGTGCCGACGACCGTGTCGGGATACGCTTGCGCGTTTTTGGGATCGAACGCGAAGCCCGCGCCGCCGGCGCCAAAGACGATGCGCGCGAGATACTCGATGTTGACCTGATGGACGATACCCGTGTCCGGCGGCACCGCGCGGAAATTACCGAGCGCCCTCTGCCCCCACTTGAGAAATGCGTAGCGTTCGCGGTTGCGCTCGAACTCGATCTCGGCGTTCTTCTGCAAGGCATCGTCGCTGCCGTAAAAATCGACCTGCACCGAGTGGTCGATCACCAGTTCCACGGGTTGGAGCGGATCGATCGCATTCGGATCGCCTCCCATCTGCGCCATCGCATCGCGCATGGCCGCCAGATCGACGACGGCCGGGACGCCGGTGAAATCCTGCAGCAGCACGCGGGCCGGGCGAAACGCGATCTCGCGCTGCGACCGCGCGTGCGGGTCCCAGGCCGCGAGCGCAACGATGTCCTCTCGGGTCACCGAGCGGCCGTCTTCGAATCGCAGCAGGTTCTCGAGAAGCACCTTGATCGAATATGGCAGGCGGTCGAGTTGCGCCACACCGGCGCGTTCGAGCGCGGCGAGGCGATAGTATGTATAGGTACGGTCGCCGACGGTCAAGGTATCGGCAGCGTCGAAAGTGTTCGCTTGCGAATTGCTCATCATCGTGCGGTAATTCGCGGCTCGCCATCCGCGTAGCCTTCGATGCGCAGCGCCGTCTGCCCCGACAAAAGTCGCCACAATGCCTCGCCGACGAGCGTGGTGCGCCACTCCGAGAGGCCGAGCGCTCGTTCGAGCCTCTCGCGGTCGGCCGGTATCTCGCGTGCGACCCGCTCCAAGACGGCGCGCGGCACCAAGAGGCTCGCCGGGATCTCGTTGGTGCGGGCAATCTCGCCGACGACGACGCTCATGAGCGCGACGAGCGTTTCGCGCGCGCTGCCAAGCGCGCGTGCGGGCTTTTCGGGGAGCCGGTCCTCGGGCATGCTTTCGCCGCGCGCCACCGCTTCCAGGATGCGTTCGGCCAGCGCGCGACGCGTGCCGCCGTCCAGCCGCCGCAACTGTGCCAAGTCTTCCGGGCGCTTGGGCCGCAGCGTCGCAAGCCCTGCCAGCACGTCGTCGGGAAGGATGTACTTGACCGGCAGGTCTCGTTCGCGCGCGAGACGGTCGCGCAGGAGCGCGACTTCGTAGAGCACGCCGAGTTCGCGACGGCTCATTCGGTTGGCGCCGGAGATTCGCATGTAAAGGCGGCGTTCGTCCGTGCGATAGCGCTCGGCACCGGCAAGCAGGGCGCACTCTTCCAAAGCCCATTCGTAGCGGCCGGCGTCGCGCAGCCTCGACGCGAGGGTATCGTGCATATCCAATAGATGCGCGACGTCGCCGACCAGGTAATCGATTTGGTTGGCGGTAAGCGGGCGCGCCGACCAGTCGCTGACGGTCTGCGATTTCTTCAAGCGAACCCCACAGAGTTCGCGCACCAGATCCGCCAGCGATATCGAGATGCCGTATCCTAAGAACGAAGCCGCTACCTGGCAATCGAAGACGCGCTGCGGCACGAGATCGTACTTGTCGGCGAAGATCTTCAAGTCGCTGCTAAGAGCGTGGCCGACGACGGTCGTCGCGCAGAGCGCGTGCAGCAGCGGCGAGAGATCGGCTACGGCGAGCGGGTCGACCAGCACGATGCCGTCTTCGAAGGCGAGCTGGACGACCATCAGCCGCGCGGTGTAACTGCGCTCGTTATGGAACTCGGTATCCAACCCGACGCGCGGGGCGCCGCTCACCCGCTCGCACAGCGCCGGCAGTTCGTTCTGGGCGGCGACCGTTTTCACGTCGTTCATGGTTGCGTTCCGTGAACGTACAAGTGGGGCCGGTGCCGCAGGATGTACTCGTGCGCGCGCGTCTCGTAACGGTGAATGCGCGTTTCGTAGCGATGCACGACGACGGTCACGCGATCGCCGAAGATCGCCAGCAAAACGCAGAGGGGGATGGCGACGACCGACATCGTCCAGACGTGCACCCACATCGGCACGCGAAAGGCCGCCGCGGTCGCGGTGGCAACCGTCCCGCCCAGCCCCGGAATGATCCTAACGGCGATCAAGAAGCCGGGCGACCCCACCGGAAAGCGCTTCACCCATTTTGGCAGGCGCTCCAAGGCGCGCTCTAGGTCGAGCAGATGCGAGGCTCGGCGGTTGATCCAATAGCCGACCATCGCCGCCAGCACGATCCCGACCGCGTTTACAATGGAGCCCCACAGCGGGCCGAAGATGGCGCCGTTCATGACGGCCAGCGCGTCGGTCACCGAGAACGGCGCCGATGCGACGGCGGTGAAGACGGCGGTCGCCAGGGGATAGGCGAACGGACCGATCGACCGGATCGTATGCTCGACGATGGGCTGGAAGCGGATAACCAACGCAGCCAGCGCAAAGGAGACTGCCAGCATGCCGAAGGCACCCAAACGCCTGCGAAAGGTTCTCACGCACCCATGATCGTGCGACTGCTCATCACCGCTCTATGCGCCGTCGGCCTCAATGCCTCCGTCTTGCTCTTTCGCAAGGCGCGGCGGGCGGCTCGGGGCGAACTGAACGAACCCAGCGTCGTCGAGAGCCCGCGCGCCCGGATCTTCGGCGGGGTCTCCAACGCGGCCATCGGCCTGGTCTACTATGTTGCGGTGCTCGCGGTCGTCTGGCTGGCGCCGTTCCCGCCGCTGCTTTGGGCCGTCCGCACGGCCGCTCTTCTGGCCGCGCTCGTCTCGCTCTACCTCGCCTACAGTCTGCTCTACGTGACGCGGCGGCCGTGCCCGTATTGCTGGAGCGCCCACGCTGCAAACTGGCTCCTGCTGCCGCTGCTCTTTCTCTTAAGCACCTCGTGAGGCGCGTTCGAGATCCTCGATCGCGGCGCGGTCGGCCGGATCGCCGCTCGGCGCGGTCTCAAACCACGCGTCGAGGATAGCCGACGCAGCGGGAACCGTGGTCGTGCGGAGGCTCAGTGCGAGGACGTTCGCATCATTCCAGGTGCGGGCGCCCGCCGCAGTCGACGCGTCGTCACAGAGCGCGGCACGCACCCCGGGCACCTTGTTCGCCGCAATGCTCACGCCGGTGCCCGTCCAGCAACAGACGACGCCGCTCGCACAGTCGCCGCCAGCGACGGCTTCGCCGACGCGGCGCCCGACGCGAGACCATGTGCGCTCCTCCCCTTCCGCCAGCGCGCCGAAGAGACGCACCTCGTAGCCGCGCTCTTCGAGCAGGCGGCGCAGCGCGATGGTGAGATCCGTAACTTCGTCGCTGCCCAGCGCGATGCGCATGGTGCGCGTTCCGCGACCTGTTAGGTTTTCACGGTGATGACGTCGGCGTCGAGCGAGCCGTCAGGCTGGCCGCGGCCGCTGACGTAGACGGTCTGGCCGGGCTTGATCGTCCAACCGCGCGGATTGATGATGGTACCTTGGTGTAAGTACACCTGGCGATAACGATAGAGCGGCATGCGGACCTGCATATCGAACCGGCGGAAGTAGGTCACCGTTCCGGCGACGCTGTTCGGGTCCCAGCCGAGGACGGGCTTGATGAGGTTGCTCAGCGCGTCGATCACGTCGTTGATGATGTTGCCCGCTGGAGGCAGCGTTGGGATGGCGCTCGGGGTCGGGCCCGGCGCAGGGCTCGCGGCACTCGGCGCGGGCGACGGGCTCGAGGCCGGCGCGGTGGAAGCGGCTCCCGGCGCGGCGGCGAGCGCGGCCAGCGAGAACAGGATGGCGGCCAGCGCACCGACAAGACGCATCTTCATAGCTCGTCAACGAATAGCCGATTAGAAGGGTTCCGAACTGCGCTTGGCCGCCACCGTCATGCTCGTCCGCCCGGCCGAAGGCGCTGGCGGTTTCGACGTTTTCATGCTCAGGCGCAGCGCCCAGAGCGCCTTCGTCCCGGACGTCTACGTCTTCCCGGGAGGGACGCTCGACCCGCAGGACTCAAGCCCCGAGGCGCGAGCGCGAACGCGAGGCCTCGACGGACCGGGCGTGCGCGCGGCGTACCGAGCGCAGAGCGCCGGACTCATGGTTACTGCCCTACGCGAGTTGTTCGAGGAAGCCGGCGTGCTGCTCGCGTGCGATGCCGATGGCCGGCCGCTCGGCCGTGCAGATCTGCGCGCGCGTACGGAGCAGCTCGCCGGCGCCCGGCAAAACCTGCAGAGCGGCGAGATGGCTTTCGCCGATATCCTCGCGCAGCTCGACCTCTATGCGGATGCCTCGGCGCTCACGTTATTCTCGCGGTGGATAACGCCGCCGAGCGAACCGCGGCGTTACGACGCGTATTTTTTCATCGCGCGAGCCTCGCGCGATCAAGTCGCGCGTGCGGACGCGCGCGAAACGCACGACGGCCTATGGATCGCTCCTCGCGACGCGCTCGAACGCCGCGATACCGAATCCTTTCGTTTGGTTTATCCGACGATCAAGCATCTCGAACGGCTCGCCGCATTTGGCGACATCGACACGCTGCTCGAATTCGCCCGCAGCAAACCGATCCTCAGCATCATGCCGCAGGGAACGCCGGAGAGCGGTTTCAGCATACCGGCGGAGTTGGAGCATGCGTGGTGAGCGATTCGCGCGTGCTCTTGGTGCGAGCGCCCAACCCTTCGCCCATGACCCTTACCGGAACGAACTCGTATCTCATCGATTGCGGCCGCGGGAAAGCGATCTGCATCGACCCGGGACCCGCGATGGCGCGCCACGTCGACGCACTGCTCGATGCAGCACGCGGTTTCGGCGCCCGCATCGACCTCGTCTGCGTAACCCACGGGCACCCGGATCACGCGCCCGCCGCGGCGATGCTCGCTAGCGTCACCGGCGCTCGGGTGGCCGCGCATCCCCGCGCCAAGTTCGCCCACGACGACGTCCTCGACGGCGCTCGGTTGCGGGTCGGCGACGTCGAACTGCTCGCGGTCGACGCACCCGGCCATACGTTCGATCACCTCGTCTTCTACGAGCCGCGCGAACGCGCGCTCTTCACCGGCGACGTCGTGCTGGGCACCGGGACCGTCGTCATCGCACCGCCGGGCGGGGCGATGCGTCCGTACGTGCGTACGCTCGAGCGTCTCGCGCGCGACTTCCCGGAGGCGCGCACGATCTTCGGAGGGCACGGCCCGCCCGTCACCGATCCCGCGGCAAAACTCCGCGAATATATCGCACATCGCGGGCAGCGCGAAGACGAACTGCTCGCGGCGCTCGCGGCGGCACCGCAGACGATCCCCGATCTGGTCCGGTCTATCTACGCGCAGACGGAGCCCGTCCTTTTCCCGGCGGCCGCGCGGCAGATGCTGGCCTATCTCATCGCGCTCGAAGCCGAGGGGCGCGTCGTCTCGCGCGAGATCGATCGCGCGATGACGGCGGAGGAACGCACGATGCTCAACCCCGAGTGGGAGAGGATCGTGGGCGCCGAGGATGCGGCGGTGGTCCGCGAAGAGCTCGGTGCGGCGCTCCGGCTGGACGCGCTGCGCGAATACGCCCTAACAGAGTGAGCGTTCAGTCGATCGCGAGGACGATCTTTCCGAACTGGCTCGCCTGGTTCATGCGCCGTGCGGCTTCGACGACCTCGCCCATCGCGTAGACCCGGTCGATCGCCGGCTGCAGAGCGGCCGATTCGAAGAGTGCCAGCATCGCGCGGAAATCCCACGGACTGCCCATCGACGTGCCGTAGACGTTCAGCTGGTTCCAGAAGAGCGGGAACATCTTTATCGTTGCGTCGCCGCTCGTGCCGCCGTACGTGACGACCCGCCCGCCGGGGCGCACGAGGCCGAGCGCTTTTGCAAAGGCATCGCCGCCGGCCGAGTCGATCGCGAGGTCGACGCTGCCGAACGCCGCGCGCACCTCCTTCTGCCAGTTCGGCGACGTCGCGTAGTTCACGGCCACCTCGGCGCCGAGCGCCCGCGCACGCGCCAGCTTCTCGTCGCTGCCAGAGGTCACGGCGATGCGCGCACCCACGTGCTTTGCGTAGAGCAACACGAACGTCTGCACGCCGCCGCCGATGCCGGTGATCAGCACGCTCTCACCGGACTTGAGTTTGCCGCGCGTGAAGGTCGCGCGGTAGGCGGTGAGTCCGGCCAACGGCATCGCCGCAGCTGCTTCGTAGGCGAGATGCGCCGGCTTCGCATGGACGTTCTCCGCCGGGACGGCGACGTATTGCGCGAAGGTGCCGTCGCGAGGCATGCCGAGAATCGTCGCGCCCGGGCTCCAAACCTCCGGGTCGTTTCCCCAGCCGATGGTTGGATCGATTACGACGGGCGTACCGACCGGCGGACCGGCCACGTTCGCACCGAGTGCGGCGACCTCGCCGGCTCCGTCCGATCCGAGCGTGCGCGGCAGCGCGATGCCCGGATAGAGCCCCTGCGAGATGAAGACATCGCGGTGGTTGAGAGCGGCGCAGCGCACGCGCACGACGATCTCGCCGGGCCCGGCCGCCGGCTGCGGGGTATCTTCGACGACGAACTTTTCGGGGCCGCCGGTCTCGTGCAGTCGGATCGCTTTCATGGTTCTCCGTTATGTTGGCAACCCGTTCGACTTTGACTCGCTGCAGCGCGCCTCCCGTTTCTAAAGGCCCCGCCGCGCTCGCCCGCGTAGAGTAACGGCGTGGATTTCAAAGGTGTCGCGCGCGTCACGCGCTCGTTCAAGATCAAGATCGGCGACCTTCGAGCCGAGGGCGTCCCTGCGGTGCTGGTCGCCGCCACCGGAGTCGTGCTCGCCGCCGCGATCGGGCGCGCCTTGGCCAAAGGTGCCGACCGCCTGCCTGAAACCCTTCGCGCAGCGCGCGAGTTGGCACAGACGCTGCGCCGAG
>JAJYFL010000007.1 GCA_021790935.1 bacterium | reverse complement strand
TCGCGCTGGGCGGCGGGGCCGTCACGCACGACGAGAGCCTGAATCTGATCAAGAAGCGTACCTATCGCGTCTTCGTAAAGGTTCCCGTCGAACAGATTCTCGGGCGGCTGCGCCGGAGCCCGCGCGTACGCCCCCTTCTCGGGCCGGCGCCCTCACTCCAAAAGATCAAAGATCTCTACGCGCAGCGGATGCCGCGGTACGCGCATGCCGATCTCGTCATCGAAGCGGGTGAGATGAGCACCGGTCAGATCGTCGATCACATCGTGGAGTGGCTGCACAAGAAGAAGATCGAGCTGTGAGCGAGCCTGCCGAGATTCGCCTCGGCGAGCTTGGGTATCCAATCGTCGTAGCGGAGTCGGTTCGGCGTTCCTTACGCGATTTCGCCCGCGAGCGCAGTCTGCGGAGGTTCGTCGTGCTCTGCGATCGCAACGTCGCGGCGGACGCGGGCGAGGCGGCGCGCGCTCTGGGCGGCCGCGTGCCGGTGCTGGGCTTCGAACTCGGCGAGCGGCGCAAGCGCTTGTCGACGCTTGAGGAGGTACTCGATGCGCTTGCGTGCGCCGGCGCCGACCGCGGCACGGTGGTCGTTGGCGTCGGTGGCGGGGTCGCAAGCGATCTCTTCGGATTGGCCGCCGCGCTCTATATGCGCGGGGTTCCTTACGTGCACGTCGCTACGTCGTTGGTCGCGATGGTCGATGCGGCGATCGGTGGCAAGAACGGCGTCGATCTGGGCGGCGGAAAGAATTTGGCTGGAACCTTTCGCGATCCGATTGCCGTGTTTTGCGGCGCGCGCGCGCTGCGGACGCTCCCGTTTCGGCACCTTCGCGAAGGGCTCGCGGAGGTGGTCAAACACGGCGTCATCGAGGGACACGACCTTTTTAGTGCTCTCGAGGTGCTGGCCCCGCACCCGTTCGCCCAGTGGCCGTGGGAGACGGTCGTCGCGGAGTCGATTGCCGTCAAGGCGATGATCGTCAACGACGATCGCACCGAGCTCGGCGCCCGCGAGACGCTCAACCTCGGGCATACCTTCGCCCATGCCATCGAGCGTGCCAGCGATTTTCGGATATCCCACGGTGCGGCCGTCGCGGTTGGACTGCGCGCGGCGGGCCTGCTGGCGATTCGCACGGGCCGCTTCTCGTACGACGAGCATCTGCGCGTGCTGGCGCTGCTCGCGCTCCTGGGCATGCCGATGCGCACGAGTTTGGCGCCGACGGCGATATTCGCGGCGATGGCCTCCGATAAGAAGCGGCGCGAACGCCGCCTGCGATTCGTTCTTCCAAGGGCTATCGGCGACGTCGAGTATGGGATCCAGGCGCCGCGCGCCGACGTGCTCGCCGTGCTGCGGTGCTGCACGCGCGATCCGGGGTTGGAAGAATTCCGCTAGTTCGCTGCGTCGACGCTTTGGCGGCGATTCGTTCGTCGCGCTTCGATCTGCCGCTGACGTACGATGCCGAGGATCTCGAGCTGCAGGTCGGCGACGTCGTGCGCGTGCCGCTCGGTGCGCGCGAGGTGCTGGCCTTCGTCGTAACGCCGCCGGAAGAGGTGGATCTCGACCGCGCGCTGCGCAAGGTCATCGCGCGCGCCGCCGTACCGCGCGCCTTCACGCCCGTCGGGCTCGCACTGGCGCGCTTCGTTGCCGATCGCTACCTTTGCACGCTCGGGGAAGCGTTGAGCGCGGTCGTGCTTGCGGGCGCGATTCCGCGGGCGGTCGACCGCTTCGTTCTCGTCGCCGAACGCCCGAACCACGCGCGGTATCCCTCCGTACCGGCGCGGCTGGTTTCGCTGATTTGGGAAGAGTTTCCGGACGGCTTCACGTTCGATCAACTGCTGCGCCATCCCGACGCGCGCCGCACGGGCGACCGCGCCGCGCTGCTCCGTTTCGCAAACGCACTGGTGCGGAGCGGCGAGATCCGCCGCGAGCGCACCTTTCGCAGCCCACGCACGCAGGAGTACCGGGTAAGCGTTCTTCACCCGGGCGAGGCGCCGATTGCAGGGCCGAAGGCGCGGGCGCTGGTTGCGTTCGTGCGCGAGCAGCCGGGCGTGCCGCGCGCGGATGCGCGGCTCGCGGGGTTCTCGAGCGCAACGGTAGCCAGAGCGATCGCAGCGGGCGCGCTGCGCGAGGAGAGCGTGGTGCCGGCGCGAGCGCGCGCGCACCACGCGCTCGCGCCCGCGCAGTTTGTTGCGACGCCCGAACAGCGAGCGGCGATCGAAGCGCTCACCGAACGGGCGGATCGCCGCCTCTTTCACGAGACGCTGCTCTACGGAATCACCGGAAGCGGCAAGACGTTCGTCTATATCGAGACGATCAAACACGTGGTACGGGGCGGCGGGCGGGCGATCGTCCTCGTGCCGGAGATCTCGCTGACGCCGCAAACGGCGCGGCGCTTCGAGTCGGTCTTCGGCGAGCGCGTCGCGGTGCTGCACTCGGCGCTCTCCGAGCGCGAGCGTTTCGATGCATGGCAGGCGTGCGCGCGCGGCGAGGTCGACGTCGTCGTGGGAGCGCGCAGCGCCGTCTTCGCCCCGCTGGAAGGCGTGCGCGTGCTGGTCGTCGATGAAGCGCACGAGCGCTCGTACAAGCAGGATACGACGCCTCGCTACCACGCGGTCCACGTGGCGCGCGAGCGGATGGCCTTGGAAGGCGGGATACTCGTGCTGGGCAGCGCGACGCCGTCGCTCGAGAGTTACGACGATGCGTTAGCCGGCCGCGTGAGCCTACTGGAACTGCGCGAACGCGCCACGCGGCAAACGCTTCCGACGATTCGAGTGGTCGACATGGCGCGCGAGTTCGAGACGGGCAACCGGCGCATCTTCAGCACGCGCTTGGCCCAGGCGCTCGACGAACGCTTGCGCCGCGGAGAGAAGAGCGTGCTCTTCGTGAACCGGCGCGGAAGCGCGAGCTTCGTGCTGTGCCGCGCCTGCGGGCACGTGCCGGCGTGCGATCGCTGCTCCGTCTCGCTGAGCGCGCACCGCAGCGAGTCTTTGCTGCGCTGCCACTATTGCGACGCGCAGCGGCCGCTACCGCGCGCGTGCCCCGCGTGCGGGGCGGCGCAGATCCGCGAGTTCGGCATCGGCACGGAGCGCGTCGCGGAAGAGATCACGCGTCTCTATCCCTCGGCTCGCGTGGTGCGCCTGGACAGCGATACGACGACGCGCGTCGGCGACCACGCGCGCCTGCTCGACGCGTTCGCGCGCGACGGCGACGTGCTGGTCGGCACGCAGATGGTCGCGAAGGGGCTCGATTTCCCAAGCGTGACGCTCGTCGGCGTGGTCGCGGCGGATATCGGACTGCACGCGCCCGACTTTCGCGCAGCCGAGCGCACCTTTGACCTCGTAACGCAAGCGTGCGGGCGCAGCGGGCGCGCGCGGCCGGGCGAGGCCGTCGTGCAGACCTATTCGCCCGCGCACCCGGCTATCGTCCACGCGGCCGCGCACGACTACCGCGGTTTCGCGTTGGCCGAGCTTGCCGAACGCCGCGAGCTCGGCTATCCGCCGGCAGGCGAACTGCTCTACGCCGGCGTGATGGGCCGCAGCCGCGAACGTTCGCTCGCGCAAGCGCGCCGCTATGCGGACGCTCTGCTTTCGAGCGGCGCGGGCGAGGTGCTCGGTCCCGCGCCGTATCCGATAGCGCGCCTCAATCAAGAATGGCGTTTCCGGATTGCGTTCAAGGGCCCCGACGGTGCTGCGATGCGGGCGGCGATGCGCGCGCTCGTATTGCCGCAGGCAAACGCCGACCGTACGACCCGGCTCGCCGTGAACGTCGACCCGTAAGGAACCTCTCGCTAGCGCTGGCCGTGGCCTCCGGGCAGGCGGCCCATCGAGAGCGGGTGCGCCGGCACGAGGAGTTGGGAGAGCAGCAGCCCCGCGACGATCAATATACCGGCGACGATCGCGTCGACGCCGAGCGCCGCAGCGTCGTTGAAGTTTTGGTGCGCGAAGACGTAGAGGATGCTCTCGTAGCTGAGCGAGCCCGGGACGAGAACGATGAGCGCCGGCACCAAGAAGACCGGCTGGGGCACGCGCAGGAAACGCGCGCCGAGGTTCGCGACCATGCCGCAGACGAAGGCGGCGGCGAAAGCCGTAATCTGATGGAACGGCAGCGCTCCAAAAACCTTGCTGCTGAAGATGGCGAGGAAACTGGCCGCGAAGACCCAGCCGAAATCGCGGAGGCGGGCGTCGAGATCGACCGAGATGCCCAGCGACATCAATACGACTGCCGCACTCCAGTATACCGGGCTGACCGGATGCGGGCGAACGGCCGCGCTGCCCAAGAAATGCGGCCCGGCGACGGCGAACCCCAGCAGCGCACCGCACCCGAGTGCAAGCAGAATCATCAGGACGCGCCCCAGGCGCGCGGTGCCGGCGATGAGATCCTGATTCGCCAGTTCGTGGAGAGCGAGCGTGAGCGAGTAGCCCGGGAGGAGAACGACGACGCCCGAGACGATCGAGATGTAGAGATTGGCGGGCGCGATGAAGTGCGTGTACCCCGCGACGACGAGCGTGCCCACGAAGGCGGCGATGACTTCGAAGAGGCGGTCGACGGCCGCAACGCGCGTGGCGATTGCGGCGATAACGCCGGTCGTCGCGCCGATAGAGGCAGCCACGATCATCTCGTTCACGCCGCCTCCGAGAATGATGGAGACGCCGAGGGCGATGAGGGCGTTGGCCGCGATGGCGGTCGGGACCGGCGGCGGTGGGCAGCGCCGGTCTATCTGCCGCAGATGGTCGATCGCCATCGGGAGGTCGATCGCACCGGTCTGTAAGCCGTCGTACACTTCGTTCAGCAGCGCGAGTTTGCGCAGATTGACGCGCCCCGGCTGGAGCCGGAACATCACGACCTGCTGCGAATAGCGCGGTCCGATGGCGATCGTGATATTCGTGGGCAACGCAAAGATCTCGACCTGTAGGCCGAGCGCCCCGGCGGCTGCTCCCAAGGTTTGTTCCAGCTGGTCCGAGGCGACGCCGGCGCGATGCAACTCGCGCGCGAGTAAGGTGAGGAAGACGGCTTTAGGGTCGTCCCGGAGCGCCGAGCTATCGGGGCCGGGCGAAGTCCTCACACGGCTGAGCCGCTACTTGGCGGCTTTTTTCTTGGCTGCGGCTCTGCGAGCGCCGGCCTTCGCGCTCGCCTTGCCCTTGGCTGCCTTCACCGGCGCGGATTGCGCTCGCGTGGCGAGCCGAGATTTCTTACGAGCGGCCTTGTTCGGGTGAATGATGCCCTTCTGCGCGGCCTTGTCGAATTGGCTCTCGACGCCGGGTGCCGCCGCGGCTTCCTGCGACTGCACGGCCTTCTTGAAGAGCGTCTTCAAGCGAGTTTTGACATCGAGGTTGCGCTTAGTGCGCTTCTCGGATTGCCGCACCCACTTCTCGGCGGCTTTGATATTCGGCAACGCTACACTCCTTGGTGCTTAAAACACGAAGCACACTATAGCATACAGCGGCCCCCCGGTCTACCCGTCGTCCGCGCGCCCCAGGATTCGGCGGTAGGAGTCGTACCGCCGCCGTTCGATCCGGCCGTCCTCCACGGCGGCTCGCACGGCGCAGCCAGGCTCGCGAAGGTGCGTGCAATCGCCGAACCGGCAGGCTTTCCCAGGCTCGCGCATCTCGCGAAAGGCTTGGGCGAGCTCGCGAGGCAGGACGCTGCCTAAGCCAAACTCGGCGATCCCCGGGCTGTCGATGAGAAACCCCGACGGCATGCGCCAGAGGCGCGCGGCGGTGGTCGTCTGGCGCCCGAGGCCGAAGCGCGAGAGCTCGCCGACTACCGCCTCGCCGCCGAGGGCTCGGAAGATCGAACTCTTCCCGGCACCCGAGACTCCGCACAGCAGCGCCTTGCGCCCCTGCAGGGAGATCCGCAGCGCTTCGACCCCATCACCGGCTTTCGGGTTGACGGCGAGGGCGGTGTACCCGAGCGCCGCATACGACGCCAGGAGCTCGGCGCGCTCGGAGCCTCGGACCAGGTCGGGTTTGGTGAAGACCAAGAGCGCTTCGATCGCTTCGAGTTCCGCAAAGGCGAGGAGCTGGTCCAGGATAGCCAGACGCGGGGGAGGGTTCGCGAGCGACGTAACGGTCACCAGGGTATCGACGTTGGCCGCCATCGTCTTTGAGCGGCCCCCTGCCGTACGCCGCTCGAGCGAAAACGAGCGCGGTTCCAGAGACTCCACGAGGACGCGCCCTTCTTCGAGCAGACGAACGCGCACCGCATCGCCGGGAGCGAGCATCGAGCGCGGCCCCGTCGTTCGCTTGAGCGTTGCGAGGCGTGGAACGCTCTCCGCATCGAGAACGATCCAGGCGACGTTCTTGCCGATCGACAGGACGCGAGCCGGATGCGTTTCGCTCACACGCAAGAATGATGGAGTCGTGCGGATAAAGATGGAGAGATGGTGGGTGCGCAGCGTACGATCCGAATCGATACGGCCCTGGGCGAAGAGCGAATCGCCGCAGCCTCGGCCGCGCTAGGAGCGGCCGGTGCCTCGGCTACGTTCGTGTCGTCGCCCGCCTTTGGACGCACGTATGCAACGATCGACGCCGGCTGCCCGATCGATCTGTCGGCAATAGCCCCACGGGAGACGGGCGTCGTCTTCGACGCGGCGATCATCGCCCTTGCAATTGAACCTCTACCGCAGGATGCCCTGTGGTGCCTCGCGGAGGCCCTCGGCGGGGCAGGTCGTCCGGCGGGCATCGTTTCGTGCGACCTCCGCAACGACGCGCTCCTCCTCGAATTGCGACCGGAGATCACCTCGGCGTCGCTCGTCCTTGCGCTGGCCGACGTCGAACTGCGCCGCTGGGGCGGGCAGCGGCGAACCACGCTCCTCTCACCGCTCGGCGTGGCGGAGGCCACCCGCGTGGCCGCTGAGGGATTGCAGGCGCCGGAGATCGCGCCCGATCGGGTTCTCGAGGTGCTGCTTGAACGCGATGTTTAGCCACCTCCTACAGTACGTCGCGCCGACGGATCTGCTGGACGTGCTTGCGACCAGCGTGCTGATCTACTACGTTCTGCTCGTCATCCGGGGAACGCGCGCCGTGCAGATATTGACCGGCGTCCTGGTTTTGGTCGGGCTGCTCGCCATCGCGAGCCTCTTGCACCTGCTCTTGCTGGGGACGATCCTTCAGGTGATCGTCCTCGGGGCCGCCGTGACCCTTCCGATCGTCTTTCAGCCGGAGCTCCGCCGCGCCCTCGAGCAGATCGGCCGCGGCGGGCTACTGCACGTTTTCGCGGACCCCGAGGATCCGGTCCGCGTCGCCGACCGAGCGGTTACGACGCTGGCCCGCGCGGCTATCCTGCTTTCGGCTAACCGGCTGGGAGCGCTCGTCGTAATCGAGCAGCAAAGCGGGCTCAAGGAGTTTTCCGAGAGCGGAACGGCGTTGAATGCGGATCTCTCGGCCGAACTCATCCTGGCAATCTTTGGACCGCGGTCACCGTTGCACGACGGCGCGCTGATCGTTCGCGGGTATCGTGCCGAGGCGGCCGGCTGTTTTCTACCGCTGGCCGAGCAGTCGCTGGCCGAGCGCCGCCTCGGCACGCGGCATCGCGCGGCGCTTGGCCTTAGCGAACAGACCGACGCGGTCGTTATCGTCGTTTCGGAGGAGACCGGCGAGATCTCGCTGGCACGCGACGGCAAGCTCTCGCGACCGGTCGACGACGAGCAGCGTTTGACGAAGATACTCCTAGCCAGTACGCGGCCTCCGCGCGAACCGCGCCGGATCCATAACGACCTCGTCGCCCACGTGCGCGCGCGCCTGCTGCCGCGTCGCCGGAAGACAACCGAACGTGCTACAGATCATTCGACGAAACTTCGCACTTAAGATCCTGGCGCTCGCCCTAGCCATTATCGGTTGGGCGTACTTTCGTTTTGCGAGCAACCCGCTGCTGGCCGCGCGTTTCGACCAGCAGTTGAGCGTGCCGATCGCGGCGATCGGCATCCGCGACGGTTACGTGGCGCACTACGCGGAAAAAGAGGCGATCGTGAGCGTCGAACCCAACCGCGGTGCTCCGCCGATCAAGCCGGACGATATCAAAGCAGTCTTGGATCTCAGCGGCAAGGGTACGGGTGCCTATAACGTGCCCGTTCGCTTGGTCGCCCCGAGCACCATCATCCAGTCGCTGAGCCCCGGCAGCGTTGCGGTAACGGTCGAGAAGATCGAGCAGAAGGGCTTCCCGCTGGCGGTGAACTACGTCGGGCGCTCGCGCGAGGTCGTAGGCTCGATGTCGCTGATGCCGGGTGCCGCAATCGTGAGCGGCGCGGCGAGCAGGCTCTCGCAGGTGACGGCCGTGCGCGTGAACGTGCCGCTCTCGGCGCAGGCGACGAACCTGGACGAAATGGTGCGGCCGATACCGGTCGATTCACGTGGGCGCGAGGTCGCTGGGCTGCAGGTTTCACCGAACCTCGTCCGCGTCCAGGCGCACTTCATTCCGGGCACGAGCTCGCAAGCGCGTTGAGCGCTCGCAGAATCGCTGGGGGATAGGGCCCTGGGACGTTTCTTTGGGACCGACGGCGTGCGCGGCGTTGCCAACGCCGACCTTCGGCCCGAGCTTGCCTTCGCCATAGGGCGCGCGGGCGCGACCGTGCTCGCGCATACGAGCGACCGCCACCGGCCGATCGTGCTCGGGCGCGATACGCGGCTTTCCGGGACGATGCTGGAAGCGGCGATGGTGGCCGGAATAACGTCGGTCGGGCGCGACGTCGTTTCGATTGGGATCGTACCGACGCCGGCAGTCGCGACCGTGACCGTCAAGACGCAAGCCGCAGCCGGCGTCATGATCAGCGCGTCGCATAACCCGATCGCCGACAACGGCATCAAGTTCTTTGGCGCGGACGGGTTTAAGCTCTCGGATGCGATCGAAGACGAGATCGAGTCGCTGCTCGATGCCGCCGAGCTGCCGCGGCCAACGGGTACCGGCGTCGGAGTGGCGCGCCAAGCCTTAAATCTAGCCGAGCTCTACTACGACGAGCTCTACGCGCGAGCGGCCGATCTCAGTGGGCTGACGGTCGTCGTCGACGGTGCGTACGGCGCGGCTTTTGCGATCGCACCACACGCGCTTCGCAAGCTCGGTGCCGCGGTGCACGAGATCAACTGCACGAACGACGGTGCGCGTATCAACGTGGCGTGCGGTGCGACGGACTTGGCTCCGTTACGGCGACGCGTAAGCGAGTTGTTGGCGCGCGGCGAGCGCCGCGTTCTAGGCGTTGCATTCGATGGCGATGCGGATCGCGCGCTCTTCGTCGATGAGAGCGGCACCGCACTCACGGGCGATCACGCCATGTTCGTGCTCGCGCGGGCCATGCACGACCGCGGCGAGCTGCCCGGGGATGCGGTCGTTGGAACGGTTATGAGCAATATCGGGCTCGAGCGCGCGCTCGCCGCTCACGGCATACGGCTGCTGCGCGCACCGGTCGGCGACCGTTACGTTCTCGAGCAGATGCGAGCCGGAGGGTTGGTCTTCGGAGGCGAGCAGTCGGGCCATATCATCGATCTCCGCAACAACACGACGGGCGACGGCCCGATGACGGCTATCGCGCTCTTGAGCGCGGTGGTGCGCAGCGCTTCTACGCTGCACGATCTCGCATCGGAGCTGGTCGTCTATCCGCAGATACTCGTGAACGTGCGGACCGACCGCAAGGACGTGTTGCAACTTCCGGAGATTCTCGAAGCGGTCTCTCGGGCGGAGGCATCGCTTGCCGGGAACGGGCGGCTGCTCGTGCGCGCATCGGGAACCGAGCCCCTGATTCGAGTCATGGTCGAGGGCCGGCAGCAGGCACGGGTCGAGCGCTTGGCCGGGGAGCTGGCGGCGCGAATCGAGCGGGCCGCAGCGGCTATCGGAAGGAGATCGGAGCCGCGGGCCTAAGAACCCCTTATTGCACCCCCGGATGAGCATCCGGTGGCGCAGCGTTACCTGCCAATAATCGCTGAGTCCGGACGTGTGTCCGGAGCGGGGGATATACCGGTAGGGGTGAATGAGCCGGTCGGCTCTAGGGCGACTTTCACGTCCGAACCCGTCAACTAACCCCGCAAGTGTTTTGAAAGGAGCAGTATTTGCGAGGGATCATAGCAACTGCGGCACTGACGGCTCTAATAGCCGGCTCTAGCGCCTTTGCGCTCGCCGCCCCAGGCCACGCCAGCCGCACGCTGAGGCCGGCCACAGCGGCAAACAAAGACGTGTTGGTGAAGAGCCCCGACGTGGCGGAGTGGACCGCCACCCTCATTCACGACGGCGGAAACCATAGCGCCGCGCAGGGACACTCGGTGCGCAGTTTTGCCGCGCGCATTCTCCGGCGGACCTCGACCATTGCCGCGGATCTGACCCGCAATGCATTGAGGTTTCTCGGTACGCCCTACGTCTTCGGCGGCACCAGCCCATCCGGCTTCGACTGCTCCGGCTTCGTGCAGCACGTCTTTGCCATGCTAGGCATGCATATCCCGCGGACCGCCGACGCCCAGTACTACGCGGGCCGCCCGGTCAAGGGCAACCTCAAGCCGGGAGATCTCGTCTTCTTCCAGACGTACGCGCCGGGGCCGTCGCACGTCGGCATCTATCTCGGCGATGATAAATTCGTCAGCGCTGCGAGCGAAGGCGTGATGATCAGCAGTCTCTCCAACTCCTATTGGCGCGCACATTATATCGGCGCGAAGACGCTGATCGCATCTCAATAGACGACCCCGAGCGCGCGCTCCACGAACACCAACGCGCTTCTCTTGCATACCTTCTCTGGCCGGTAGCGCTCTACGAGCAGATCGTGGAGCGCGCTACCGCGTCCAGGTGGTATCGCTACCACATCGGCCAGGCGTTCCTTTTTGGCGCCTTCGGCGTGGCGGCGGCCGTGCTCGCGCTCAGCTGGCCGCTCGTGCTGGCGCTGCTGCTCGGCAACGTTCCGGCGACGCTCGCGATCTATGCCGTCGCAATCCTGCTCGACGCCGCGCTGTTTTTCGCTTGGCTGGCGGCGGCGATCGCTTATGGGAAGAAGGCGGCACGCGGAGAGGCTTTCGAGATTCGTTTCCTGGGAGCCCTAACAAGGAGACTTTCCGCAAAACGCTAATCGAGGTTCGCCGTCGCGCAATGGGGTGTAGCCAAGCGGTAAGGCAGCGGACTTTGACTCCGCCATGCGTTGGTTCGAATCCAGCCACCCCAGCCACAGGAAAAATCGATCCCGAAGCCTTCCAGGTCGATTTTTCCTGGGGCCGTTCTCCGAGCGGGGCGGCGCCCCACCTGTGGCAAACCTTCATCCTTGCCCGGGCGAAGGTGCGCCCGGCCTACCGGAGGTGTCCATGACGACTACTCTCGATCGTTCGGCCGTCCAGTCTTCCAACAACGTCTGGCAGATGGCGCAGAGCCAGCTCGACGACGTCGCACGGCTCATCGGCTTGAACGCTGACGTTCACGCGTATTTACGGGAACCCAAACGCGTCCTGGAGGTCTCGATTCCGGTCCGCATGGACACTGGGGCCTTCCAGATGTTCCGCGGATGGCGCGTTCAGCACAACATGTCTCGCGGCCCGGCAAAGGGTGGAATCCGGTTCCATCCCGATGTCTCGCTGGATGAAATCAAAGCGCTCGCGATGTGGATGACGTGGAAGTGCGCGCTTGCGAACATTCCGTTCGGCGGCGCAAAAGGCGGCATAATCTGCAATCCGAAGGCCATGTCGATGCAGGAACTCGAGCATCTCACGCGGCGCTTCACGAGTGAGATCTCGATCATCATCGGGCCGGAGAAAGATATCCCCGCTCCGGACGTCTATACCACGCCGCAGATCATGGCCTGGATCATGGACACGTTTTCGATGCAGCATGGGTACTCGATCCCGGGCGTCGTGACGGGGAAGCCGATATCGATCGGCGGCTCGCTCGGACGCGACAAGGCGACGGCACGCGGATGCATGTTCGTCGTCGACGAAGCGATGCGGGTGCTCGATCTCCCCATAGAGGGCGCGCGCGTCGCCGTTCAAGGCTTCGGGAACGCAGGCCTCCACGCCGCCGCGCTCATGTCGGCGGCGGGGTACCGGATCGTCGCTGCCTCCGATTCGCAAGGCGGCGTCGCGAACCCAAACGGCCTGGACGTGCGCGGATTGATCTCTCACAAGACGGAGACAGGCTCCGTGACCGGTTTCTCCGGCGGCGAGCGCATCAGTAACAAAGAACTCTTGGAATGTGACTGCGACGTGCTGGTTCCCGCCGCTCTCGAAAAGGTAATCACCGCCGAGAATGCCGCACGCATTAAGGCCAAGATCGTGGCGGAGGCGGCTAACGGTCCGACCCTGCCGGAAGCCGACCGCATTCTTTTCGATCGCGGCATCATGGTGCTGCCGGACATTCTGGCCAACGCCGGCGGCGTGACCGTTTCGTATTTCGAGTGGGTTCAAGATCTGCAGGAGAACTTCTGGGAGGAGAGCGAGATCAACGAGCGCCTCAAGAAGAAGATGGTGCGCGCCTTCCACGAGACACGCGCGGAAGCCGAGCGTTACAAGGTCGATTTGAGGCACGGTGCGTATGCGGTGGCCGTCGGTCGGGTAGCCGAGGCGACCAGCGTTCGCGGGCTGTATCCGTAGATACCGGCTGGCCCCGGGAACCCGCGAGCGCGGCTTCTCGGTGGTTAAGAAAGCGTGGCGGGGGCCTAGGCCCCCGCTGCGTACAGGCGCGGACGCGCTCGCCCGCGAACGCGCCCTCGGTAGCGAGCATGACGAATAGAGGCTGTTAGGTATACATGTCTTACGAGGAACTGACAATCGACGTCAAACGAGAGCGCGATGGGGAAGCCGTCGTCTTTAGGCTGCGCGGCAGCTTCGACATTGCTACCTCGCCGTCGGTACGCGCCGCACTGCTGGAAGCTGCCGACGAGGGTTCGCACGATATCGTCGTCGATCTCGCGCAGTTGACGTTCCTCGACTCGACAGGGCTGGGGGCGCTGATCGGCGCTCACCGCCGGGCCCAGGAGAATGGCGGCCGGATTCGCCTCGTCGTCGCAGACGGGCCCATAGCCCGCCTGCTGAACGTTACGGGTTTGATGCGCGTCTTCGCGGTCTATCCGACGCTCGCGGCCGCCTTGGCAGATCAGGGCCGCATCGTCGCTTCGCTGTAACGCGAATAGGATTCGTCGAGCAGTTCGACGACGTGCCGAACCCGCATCTTACTCCCGGCCGCGCGCAGTCCCGCCTGAAGTTGCAGGGCACAGCCGGGGTTCGCGGTAGCGACGGTGTTCGCGCCGGTCGCAAGTACGTTTCTAACTTTGCGGCGCTGAAGGCGTTCGGCCATCTCGGGCTCCGTTACGTTATAGATTCCGGCGCTGCCGCAGCAGACCGAACTTTCGTTCATCTCGCGCAGCGTTAGACCGGGAATCCTCTGGAGCAGGCGGCGAGGCGGATCGGTAAGCCGCTGCGCGTGCGCCAGGTGGCACGGGTCTTGATAGGCCACGATCTCGTCGAGAGGGCCGAGCTCCGAGCCTATGCCGACCGCGTCGAGAAACTCCGTCACGTCGCGGACGTGCGAAGCGAACGACGCGGCACGTTGCGCCCAATCCGGATCTCCCTCGAGCAGTTCGCCGTACTCTTTCAGCGTGGAGCCGCAGCCCGCTGCATTGACGATGTAATACTGCGCTCCGGACGTTTCGAAGGCCGCGATGTTGCGCTTGGCCATCTCGCGGCCCTGGTCGATCGCGCCGGCATGGATGGCGATGGCGCCGCAGCAGCCCTGGGCGGCGGGCACCACGACCGTACAGCCCGCGCGCGCGAGGACGCGCGTGGTTGCTTCGTTCACCTGCGCGAAGGCGACGTGCATGATGCATCCGGCATGGAGCATAACCGTGTGCCTTGCGCCGCGCACTTCGTAGCGCTGGCCGCGCGCGACAAAAAATCGCTCGGAGATCGTCGGTGCGAGCGCTTCGGTACGGTCCAGATGGAGAGCGCGAAGAAGCCCGCTGCGACGCGCCAGCGCCTGCAGACCGCTGCGCTGGTAAAAGCGCAACAGAACGGCTGCGGCGCGCATGGCGCGCGGATGCGAGAAGAGCAGATCGAGTGCCAGCCGGCGGACGAGCCGCTCGCGCACCGGGGCCGTGCGGCGGGTTGCGTCGTGAATCTGCGCGCGGGCCGTCTCCACGAGCCGGCCGTAATGCACCCCCGAAGGGCAGACGGCCTCGCAGGCGCGACAATCCAGGCACTCGGACATTTGATCCACGAAGCCTGCGCTAAGAAGATCGAGCCGGCCCTCGGCGACGGCTTTGATCAGGCTGATCCGGCCGCGCGGGCTGGAGGTCTCGGTCATGGTTTCGAGATACGTCGGACAGGTCGGCAGGCATAACCCGCATCGAACGCATTGGTCGTAGATCGAAGCCGGCGGTACGTCCGTCCCGCTGAAACCGTGAGTGGCCGTCTGAGTCATCGCCGCTTCACTTCGACTCGACCGCCGCGCATATCTGCGGCGCTGAACGATTTACTAACGACCGGGAGCGGGCGCGGCGGGAGAGCGGCGATCCGAGACGCCCGCCGCCGCGCGTGGCCTCCTAGAGGGAAACGTCTTCGCGGCGCTGCGCGATCGGGGGATACTCCACGCCCCGTGCGCCGACGTAGTTTGCGCGCGGGCGGAGCAACTTGTTGTCCGCGTACTGCTCGATGCAGTGCGCGCACCAACCGGCAACGCGGCTGATGGCAAAGACCGGCGTAAAATACGACGTCGGGATTCCCAGCGTGTAGTATACCGAAGCGGAGTAGAGGTCGACGTTTGGATAGAGCTGCTTGGAGTCCCAAACGGCGCGCTCCATGCGCTCGGTCATCTCGACCCATTTCGTGGTGCCGGCAGAGGCGCCGACGGCCTTTGCGATGCGCTTGAGTTCGGTCGCCCGCGGGTCGTACGCCTTGTATACGGCATGGCCGAAACCCATGATCTTTTCGTGAGCGGCGAATTTTTTCTCGACCCATGCGTCGACGTTACCGATGTCGCCGATCTCGAGAAGATTGTGGATGACGCCTTCGTTGGCGCCGCCGTGGAGCGGGCCCTTGAGCGCGCCGATGGCCGATGTAACCGCAGCGTACATATCCGAGAGCGTCGCGGCCGTGACGATCGCAGCAAATGTCGAGGCGTTCATACCGTGATCGGCGTGCAGGATCAGCGAAACGTCGAGGACGCGAGCGGCTTGCGCGTCGGGCACCTTGCCGGTGAACATGTAGAGGAAGTTTGCTGCGGTGTCGAGCGCCGGATCGGGTGCTACCGGCTCGAGCCCCTGCGAGATGCGGTGGTATGCCGCGAGAATGCTGGGCACGAGCGCGGTGAGTTTGAGGGCCTTCTCCAATTGAGCCTCGCGCGACATGTCGTTGACTTTTGCATCGAACAATCCGAGCGCCGACACGGCAGTGCGCAACGCATCCATCGGCGTTCCGTTCTTCGGCAGATCGCGAAGAAGGACGAGGAGCTCGGGGGGCAGTGCGCGATGGCGGTTGAGATTCCCGCGGAATTCGTCCAAATGGGTCTTGGTAGGGAGAGTACCAAACCATAACAGGTATGCGACCTCTTCGAAGGTCGAGGAGCTCGCGAGATCGTGGATGTCGAGACCCCGGTAGATCAACTCGCCCTTCTCGCCGTTGATCGAGGAGAGCCGTGTGTCGCCGACGACCGCGCCGCGAAGGCCGGTTTGGCTCAAGGGTGGGGGAGGCTTGAGTGTTTCATTCATAGCCATCTGAGCTTCGCCGGAGTCGATTTCCCACGCTATGACTTTTGGCAGAGCCCTTGGGCTCCTTTTAAAGGATAACAGTAACGGGCACAATCCCATACCCCCGTCTAAGGAGTACCATGCGAAAGAAAGTAACCATCGTCGGCGCTGGAAACGTCGGCGCAACCACGGCCCACTGGCTTGCCGCAAAGGAGCTCGCGGACATCGTTCTGGTGGACATCGTGGAGGGCATCCCACAAGGTAAGGCCCTGGATCTCTTAGAGTCGCTCCCTGTGGAGAGGAGCAACGTTGGCGTCGTCGGTAGCAACGGCTACGAACCGACCGCCGGCTCGGACATCGTCGTGATTACCGCCGGCTTCCCGCGCAAGCCCGGCATGAGCCGAGACGACCTCGTGCGTGCGAACGCCGAGATCGTCGGCGCGGCGACCGCGGAGGTGGCTAAACGCTCTCCAAATTCGATATTGATCGTCGTAACCAATCCGCTCGACGCGATGTGCGAGGTAGCGCGCCGCGTAAGCGGCTTCCCGCGCGAGCGCGTGCTCGGTATGGCCGGCGTCCTCGACTCCGCGCGGTTCTGCACGTTTATTGCGATGGAGCTGGGCGTGAGCGTAGATAACGTGCACGCATTCGTGCTCGGCGGCCACGGCGATCAGATGGTGCCGCTACCGCGTTATTCGACGGTTGCCGGCGTACCGATCACCGAACTGCTCGACAAAGCGACGATCGACCGTCTCGTCGAACGCACCGCAAAGGGCGGCGGCGAGATCGTCAATCTCCTCAAAGCCGGCAGCGCGTACTACGCTCCGGGCAGAGCGATCACCGAGATGATCGACGCCATCCTGAAGGACAAACACAAGATTCTACCCTGCGCGGCGTATCTGCAGGGAGAGTACGGCATCCGCGATCTCTTTATCGGCGTCCCCTGCCGTTTGGGAGCCAAGGGCCTCGAAAAGGTCGTCGAGATCGGGTTGACGGCGGAGGAGAAGGCGTCTCTGGAGAAGAGTGCCCAAGCCGTTGAAGCGCTCGTCAAGACGCTTCCGTAGCCCGCTTGTTAGAACGGAGTAGCCAAATCTCATGAATCCGGCGCCTGGCGGCGAGGCATTTTCGCCGATGGTGCATGTCAACGTCGCATCTCCGGCCGGCGGCTACACGGTCGGCAATGCGTCTTTCTTTCGATATATCGTGCGCCTTGCGGAGATCGGCTTGCCTCTGCGAGTCGGCGACCGAGAGGCGCTCGATATGCTCGCCGCCATTCCACACGCATTCTTTGACGACGACGAAATTTCGGGCATCGGCTGGAGGATCGTCCCGGCCATGGGCATCGATGACTGGCCCGTGCTCGAATCGACACCGCAGCGCCTTCGTATCGCATTCGAAACGGCACGCCGTGTCCTGTGGGAACACGCCGTTCCCGTCGGGGTGAGCGCCCGCGAGATCGTCGCCATAGAAGAAGAACTGGATAAGGTGCTGAACGTGCTCAAGCGCGCCGAGGATGCGGGCGTGCCCGTCAACGTCAGCTACGTCGGCTAGCCCGAACCCTGGTCTGAGGAAGAAGATGGCAGACGGCCGCACCGCACGCCCCGTCCTCCTGCTGGCCGGTCTTGCGCTGGCGACGAGCGCCTGCAGCGCCGGGCGCACGGCGAACTGCGCCGGCTCGGTCGCATCCATCGCTCGTCCGCTGCGCCTGATGCCCGGCGGGCCGGCTCAGCTTCCCGCGCTTCCCACGACACCGGCGCCCGGTCCATGTGCCGGCGTAGCCCGGAGCGAACTTGAAGTTCGGCGCAACGCCTCGGCGATTCAAGCGATCGAAGCCCATTGGCAACGTGCCGAGCGCACCGGCGACGCCGGCTACCTGCAGATGCTGCTCGCACCGGAGTACGCGGCCGTCGGGCCGCACGGGATGCTTCACGATCGCCGGAGCGTTCTTGCGGCCGCACCGGCGAACCGGAGCCCGGCCGCCGCCTCGCCGGACGCGTTCGAAGTTGCGGTCGCGATGCACGGCAATACCGCCATCGTCACGGGCGTGCGCGGCGGCGCGCGATTCGCCGATGCATTCTACTACGCGCACGGCCGCTGGTATGCGTGGTACTCGCAGGAAACGCCTATACGCTAGGAGTTTACGGCACCGTCATTGCACGAAGAGCAGCGCCAGGATCAAGGCCGGCAGAAGAACCAGGAGCCCGGTTCGCAGGAACTGCCATGGAGTCACGTCGAGACCGTCGCGGCGCAGTGCGATAAGCCAAAGCAGCGTGGCGAGGGAACCGGTGATGGAGAGATTCGGTCCGAGATCTACGGCAACCAGCGTCGCCCGCGAAAGGCCCGCCGAAACTGCGGCACCGTGCAGGGAGTACCCCGCGAGCAACGCAACGGGCAAGTTGTTGAAGAGATTGCAAGCCAGCGCCACGGCCGCCCCGGCGAGGAGAGAGCCCGGCGCAGGGCCGAGATGAGAGCAGTAGCGTAGAAACGCGCGCGCAAGTTCCAGCGCACCGGTGCGGTCGAGCGCGGCGACGATCGCGAACAGCCCGGCCACTAGGGGTACGATCGGCCACGCGATGGTGCGCCCAACGGCCCCCGGAGCGGCGCGGTCGACCGTCCCGACGACGACTACGGAGAGGACCCCGAGCCCGAGACTCGCTAAGCCGACTGGACCGCCTAGCGCCGCTACGGCCACCAAGCAGCCGCCCGAGACCGCTACCGCGGCAAGGGCGAGACGCCCGCCTCGACTCAGCGGGGTGGCCGTTACCGTGTCGACGGAGAATCGCCGGCGCAGCCCGATCCGCGCGATCAGGAAGAGGGCCAGGAAGGTTGCCACGAGGCTCGCCATGGCCGCAGGCCCGAAGGCACGCAGCCACGGCCCGAGTGGCGGAAGATGCGCCCCAAAGACCACAAGGTTGGCCGGATTGCTGATCGGCATGACGAAACTGGCGGCGTTTGCCACGAACGCGCACGCGTAGAGGAACGGCATCGGATCGATCTCGGTCCGCGCGAGGACCGTGAAGACGGCCGGCGTCAAGACGATCGCGGTAGCATCGTTCGAGAGGAGCGTCGTCACGAGCGCGCCGACGCCATAAACCAAGACGAAGAGGCGTCTCTGGGATCCGCGCGAGGCCATCAGCGTATGCGCGGCCAGCCACGCGAAGATGCCCTCCGCCCGCGCGAGTTCGGAGAGCGCCATCATACCCACGAGAAACGCGTAGACCGGGATTCCGCGCGCAACCGCGCTCGCAGCTGCCTGCAACGGTACCAGCCGTAACGCCACCAGCGCCACAGCGCCGACAACCGCCCAGATCCACTCCGGAACGCGCCACGGGCGAAAGAGTACGCCGGCAAGTGCCGCGGCGCTAATGGCCCACGTCACGGTCTGCGCTGCGATCGTCACCGCGCGTTCATACCCGCTCGAGAAGGGAGTTCCATTTTGGGCGGCAGCCAGATCGCTAGCCAGGACCTTATCCACAGCCCAGCGTATATCCACAAACAATGATTTGGTGATATGGAAAGAGATGTGGAAAAGTACGGGCGTCCAACGCGCAGAACCTAGCGACAGGGGCGTGCTACTATGCCCTGAACTCCGGTCCCGCACCAATGGAGGCGGTCCCTGATGACACACCCTCGCAGTATCTCGGGTCTACTCTGCGCCGTCATCGCAGTCGCGCTTAGCGCGGCGCCGGCGCAAGCGCAATCCAACACAACGGCACGATTGCTGCAAGCGCTGGCAGCCAGCCAGGGACAGTCGGCCTCAGTGACCGTCGGGGCTCTGCCGGCCGGCGGCGTATCGGGCGTGCCGTTGCCGGCCGAACCTGTGCTGGGCAGCATCGTCTCTGGGCCCGAAACGGCGTTCGCGTCGTTGGGACCAGCCGAAACGACGGAGGTCTTTTACTCCGTCCCGGACGCAAAGACCGCCGCCGCGGCGTACGACGGGGTACTCGAGCGTGCCGGTTGGAAAAGGCGCCGGCCGCTTCAGCTGGGCGGCTTCGCGGCGTCCGCCTTCGCGCAGCTCGACGAGTACTGCGGTAAAGGCGAGCGGTACGTTACCGTCCGCGCTCTAAAGGGCGATTCGGGCGTGTTCCTGGTGACGATCGTAAAACAGGAGCCTGCGGCCATGTTCGATCCTTGCGCGGCGGGCTCGCCTCTTTTGCGGATCGAGACGCAGATGCGCTCGCCTCTGCCGGAACTGCGAGCGCCTCAAGGTATCGACATGGCGACGCCGTTTCCGCCGGCGAATCCGTTTGGGAGCTCCTCCGCGTACTTGCATACGACGAGACCCCTCGGAGAGATGCTCGCAGCCTTCTCCGGGCAGCTCGTGAAGGCAGGCTGGATAGCCGGACGCGATGTCGTGGGCGCAGACGTGGCGGCAGAGACGCTGACCTATGGCAAACCGGGCCAGCGCTGGCGTGCGGTGCTGACCGTCAGCCGCAGCGGCAAAGGCGTCGAGTACGCGAACATCTCGGCGGTCCGCGAGGCGAATGAGTAACTACGTTCCCGTCGATCCGAGGATAGCGGAGTTTGCCGCGTACTTACGCCTGGAACGGGGGCAGTCGGCCCGCACGAGCGAGGAGTACGCTCGCGACGTCGAGCTCTTCGGATGTTTCTTGGAACCGGGACATCCGCGGACCGCGCCGTTCTTCAAGATTGGGGAGACGACGGCCTCGGATATCCGGCGGTTCGTGATGGATCTCATCGGGCCGCGCAACTATACGCCGGCCTCGGTGCGGCGTAAGATCGCAGCGCTGCGCTCCTATTTTGCGCTGCAGAGACGCGAGGGCCGCCGCCCGGACAACCCGGCCGACGACGTGCCGCCGCCAAAGGCCGCCAAACGCTTGCCCCAGGTCATGTCGGAGCCCGAGGTTGCGAGGTTACTGCGCACCCGCATCGCCGGCAAGAGCGAGTTTCAACGGTTACGCGACATCGCGATCATGGAGGTGCTCTACGCGAGCGGCATCCGGCGCGCGGAGCTGGTCGGACTGAACCTCAGCGACGTCGATCTCGAGCGCCGGCTCATGCGGGTCATCGGGAAAGGGAACAAACAGCGTGCCGTCTTCCTCAACGCAGCTGCGGCCGGCGCGATACGCAGCTATCTGGCGTTGCGGCCCCGAACCCCCGACGAAGCGCTGTTTTTGAGCAGACGCAAGACGCGGCTCTCGCACCGCCAGGCCTGGGTGGTCTTCCGCGAGTTCGCGCAACTCAGCGGCCTGCAAAAACACGTGACGCCGCACGTGATGCGTCACTCCTTCGCGACGCATCTGCTGGAGAACGGTGCGGACATCGTCACGATCAAAGAGCTGCTCGGCCACGAGAGTCTTTCGACGACGCAGATCTATACCAACGTCTCGCTCGAGCACATTCGGCGGAGTTACGAGCAAGCCCATCCGCGGGACCGCACGAGCGATCGGTGACGCCTCCGTCGAATGCGTAATGGCATGAGGCGCCTAGCAGGTTGCGGAAAAAAGCCGCGCACCAATCCCGCGGGCGCTTTTGGACGCTTTCTTCGTTGCTCATCAGTCACAACGCTACGGCGTTGCTCCTTCTTCGCGCCTCGAAATCGCCCAAAAATCGCTCCGCGGATATTGGCACGCGGCTTTTCCCGCAACCTGCTAGTCCTTCTTCTTCCGCTGGCGTTCGCGGCGTGTTCGAGCGCTCCGCTCACCTTCCGGCAGGTCGGCACGCTCGCGCCCGGCTCGCAGATCGTCGTTCGCAATCGCGACGGTGAGATCGACGCGTACGCCCCGAAGATCGGCCAGGCCCAAGACACATACACGATCGAGGCCTTCGGCGCCAAGGGCTCCGCGCCGACGCTGCTGCGGCGCACCGGCGGCACCATCGTGGTCCGCCCGGCCGCGCCGTTGGATGGATCGGCGCGTTGGGAAGCAGTGGTTCGCTACTTGGTTCGGGCACCCGACGGCGTCACGCTGCGCCTCTCCACGGAGCGAGGGCGCATCAATGTCGCCAATGCCAAAGGGACGGTCGATGCAAGAACGCGGCGCGGGGACATCAAGATCATGATCTCAGGCTACGCGAACGCGCACGCCGGCGCCGGGAACGTCAGCGCGACCTTCGGCAGCACCGATTGGCCCGGTACGCTGCACTTCAGCACGGATACGGGCAACGTTACGCTCTGGGTCAACGCAACCGTCAGCGCACACGTTCACCTCCACACCGACCGCGGTACGATCTTCACCGATTTCCCGCTTCGGGGGACCTCCAAAGGGAGGAACGAGACGATCGACGGATGGATCGGCGGCCCTGCGAGCCGCGGCATCGACGTAGAAGTCCACGACGGCAGCATTCGCATGCTCCAGTTGAAACCGCAAGTGTGAGGCGACTACGCGGCCCGCAAGGCCGGAAACCGAGAATTCGGGGTCGAAAAGCCTAACGATATCCAGCGTTCTTCCCCACACAACGAGATCGGCGATAGGAGGGTGTTCGTTTTGTCCGACCAACGTCTCGATGCCATTGAAGAGCGCCTCACGCGATTAGAACGTCGCGTCGAAGCGCATGCATGGCAAGCCAAGACTCCGGTACCCGCGCAGCCCGATCCGCGCGCCCTCCAAACGACCCGCGCAGCGCCCGAGCCGTTGCCAATGTCATCGTTAGCGCCTTCGTCAACCGACGCAGAGAGCTTCCTCGGAGGTCGCGTACTGCTTGCGACCGGAGCGTTCGTGCTGCTCCTCGGGGTCGGCTTCTTCATCAAATACGCCTTCGACAACGGATGGGTCGGCCCGATTGGACGCGTCGCCATCGGCTTGATCGGTGGCATCACGTTCGTCGCCGGCGGCGAGTACTTCCAGAGAGCGAAGCAACGCATCTATGCCGGTGCCTTGACTGGACTGGGCGGCGGCATCCTTTATCTATCGCTGTGGGCTGCGGGCAACGGTTTCCATCTCGTGCCGATCGCTGCGAGCTTCTCCGCGATGGCCGTCGTGACCGGCGCGCTCATCGCCCTCTCTGTTTATCACGACTCCGAGATGACCGCGGGGTTTGCCCTCTCCGGCGGATTCATAACGCCGTTACTCAACGCCACCGCGACGCCGCATCCGTTGCAATTGCTGGTCTACATCGGCATCCTGGATGCCGCCCTTGCATTTCTGCCGATCAATCGCCGCTGGCCGCGTATTCAGGGAACGGCCTTCGTCTTCACGCAGATCTACGCATTGACCGCCTACTTCGCGACGCCACCTCTTCCGATTCTGACGTTCCTGTCCTTCGCTACGCTGTATCTCGCGCTCTTCGTTTGGCAACCGATTCACAAAACGCTTCGGTCGGTTGCCCTTGACGCGTACGAAGTAGCCTTGCTCGTCTTGTCCGCGGGCGCTTATTATGCCGCCCTGCACGCCGAACTCTTCGAATCGCACCGCGGATGGCTGACGGCCGCGGTCGTCGTCCTTGCGGCCATCTACGTTGCGTTCGCGCGCTTGGCAAAGGATTCGACGGGGAGAGCGGCGTTCGCGGCGATCGGCCTTGCGCTCGTTACGGGAGGCGTTGCGATCACGTTTACGGGGAACGTCGTCGCGGTTCTTTGGGCCGTTGAAGGCGCGGTGCTGGGCGGGCTCGGGATTCGCGGGCGGCTGGCCGTCGTGCAGTTCTTCGGTTTCGCCGCCTTCGCCTTGGGCATTTTGCATCTGATCGCGCTCCCGCCGGCCGGCGGCGCGCCGTTCGCGAACGAACGCTTTAACACTCTGGCCGTCTTCGCGGCGGCCTTCTTCGCCGTGCACGCGTTATCCGTCCGTCACTCGGAGGGAAAGTCTCCGCCGATCTACCTCGCCTACGAGCCGATCGGGCACATCTTTGCGGTCGTCGGAGTATCGTACGAATTGTACGACTGGACGCACGCGAATCAACTCTCGCTAACCCTGTTCTGGCTCGTCTACGCGATCGTGCTATTCGGTGCCGGGCTTCTGCGCCGCTCGTCGGTCGCCCGATGGGAAGCATTTGCGCTGCTAGCTTTGGCCATCGGCAAAGCCTTCGTCATCGACATGGGCGAGGTCAATCCGGGCATCCGAATCGTATCGTTCCTGGCACTCGGCAGCGTGATGCTTGCGATCTCCTATGCCTATCAGCGTTACGCGACGCATGGAATCGGAACGCAGCCGTGATCGCCGCCCTGCTGCTCGCGACCGCCGTGGCGTCGAACCCAGCCCCGCCTTCCTTCGCCCATTGGAAGTACGAGCGCAGCGTCAATACCCATGCGCGCGCTGGTACGGTGAGCGTTGCGGTGCCGCCCTCGATCTATGCCAACGCACAGCCGTCGCTCGACGACCTCCGCGTCGTCGATGGCCGCGGCAACCTCGTGCCTTTCACGTTGCGAACGCCGCCGCCCGGGCCCACCGTGGTGTGGACGAGTGCGGCGCTGACCGACGAAGGTTTCGTGCCGGGCCGGTATTCGCAAGTCGTGGCCGACCTCGGTACGAACGGCGGCGTCTACGGTATCCTCGACATCTCCACGCCGCTTCGCGCGTTTGCAACGACGGTCGATGTCGATGCGAGCGATGACCGGAGAATCTGGCGGACGATAAGAACGGGCGCGCCGATCTACGACTACGAGCGTGACGGGCTCGCCGCGAACACGCGCGTCAGGTTCCCACGCAGCACGGCGCGCTATCTACGGGTTCGGATTTTGGACCGGAGCGCCCTATTCCCGATCGACGGCGTTCGTGTCGCCGCGCCGGCCGGCTCTAAGTCCGAAAGCACGCGCTACACGATCGGCGTCGCTCCCACGAAGCGAAACGTACCAGATCGAACGATTTCGTATCGCGTGAACGGTATCGATGAGGTGCCGATCGATCGCTTTCGCGTTGACTCGTCGACGCAGCGATTCGTGCGGACCGTCGATGTGCAGACCAGCGCCGACGGCATTTCGTGGCAAACCGTGACATCGCAGCAGGTCACACGAATGGGCCCTGGTCGCGCCAAACTATCCGTGGATTTCGGCGAAACGCAGGCGGTGCACTGGCGTGTGGTCATCCGTAACGGCGATAACGCCCCGCTCAGTGACGTGCGGCTTGAGGCGTTCGGCGCGCCGCGACGCATCGATTTCGATGCGTCACCGGGGATGACGTATCGCGCGATCTATGGAAATCCCTCGGCACCTCCTCCCTCGTTCGACTATGCGCAGACTCATAGCGCCAAGGTGCTCGATGGTGCGACGGACGTCGCCCTCGGTCCGCCCGTGCGAAATCCGGGATTCGTCCCCGCAAGCAAGCCCTGGAGCGAGCGGAACCCTTGGATTCTCTGGATCGCGCTCATTGTGTCCGTCGGAGCGATCGCCGGTATTGCGGTGCGCACCATGGCGAATCCAAAATGACCGGCTGCACTATTCGCCCCTGGAGTCGCGGCGTTGCTGCGAGAGGAGCGCCTCCTTTGCCTTCAGGAGCCGGAGTATCGCATCGTTGTACGGCGTCGGTACGCCGGTGCGGCGGCCCGCTGCCACGACGGCGCCGTTGAGGTGGTCGATCTCACTCGGATGCCCCGACTCCAGATCGAGGGCCATGGAGCTCTTGGCATCCGTGCTGACTTCAATGACCTCGGTGACGTAGGTCCACGGGTTCGCGAACGGCAAGTTTATTTTGAGCGCGGCCGCAACGGCTGCAGCTTCTTCTGCCAGCGCTTCGGCTAAGAGAGCCGCGTTCGGATCGCGGGGAATGGCACCCGCGTTGCAGTCGAGCAACGCGCTCACGGCGTTGATGGCTGCGTTTGCCACCAACTTCCCCCAGAGGTGTGGCCGAATGTCGTAAACGACGGCCGCGTGCAACTTGCTCGCCGTCAGCACGTCGGCCACCAACTTCGAACTCGCGGGGGAGGCTCCGGCCGAACCGATGAGCGTGCTCCCTCGTTCCGAACTGCGGACACGCCCGGGTGCTATCATGAGCGACGACTCCGTGGTGATGCCGAGCACGACGGGAACCGCTCCACCCAGCGCGGTCTTGATGGCGTCGGCGTTGCCGATACCGTTTTGCAGGGACACGATGGGAGTCGACGGGTTCAGTTCCCCCGCAAACGGACGCAGCGCGCGCAGGGTATCGACGGCCTTGACGAATAGAAAGATCATCGTCGAGTCGTAGAGTTCTCGAGCATTGAGCGCGATCTGGATCCGTCGCGGGGGCTCGTCGTTGACGGCCAGACCGCCGCGTGCGATCTCGTCGAGCAACGCGGGATTGCTGTCCAACATCGTAACGTCGCACGAAGACGACAGATGAAAGCCGAACAGCGTCCCCATCGCGCCCGCGCCGATGATGCCTACGCGTTGTCTGCGCTGTTCCATCTAGGAGCCTTTCGGAAGCGGATGAAAATGCACTGGGGCCGAAGGCCGGGGGCCCCGGCGGCTTTGCCGACGGGGGGCGCGGAGCGCGCAGCGCGGATGCGCCATTTTCTCCTCAGGCTCCTAGAACTGCAGTTGGAGGCCGAATACGGTACGGCGGTCGGCATGGGTAATATCCCGCTGGCCTAGGAAAAATTTCGCCCAGTGCGTTACCTTGACGTTGCCGTAAAGATCGAGCGTCGGCCGGCGGAGGTCGTATGCGCGGCCTTCGATGCCGAAGCGGCCTACGCCGTATTCTCCTAAAACGCCCAATTGCGAATACAAGATGCCGCCTCCGAACGCAAGCCCTCCGCCCACGTGCCGAACGGCCGCGAAATTCGCGGTGGTGTGGTACCCGATGTCGTTGGCTCCAAGGATCACGCTGGTACCACCGTGGGGAAGGAGCACGAGATTGACGTCGCTCTCCGGTCCCCGGTCGGCAGAGAGGAGGGGGTCGCTCCCGGCCACTCGCTGGCGATCGACCGCGCTCAGGCGCACCTGGATGGCGTAAAGGCGCTGGACGATCTTTGCCAAGCCTCCGCGGATCGCAGCAGTATTGGGCTGCCGCGGCGGCGAGCCGGACGGAGCTGCTTCGGGGACGGGCGCCAAACCGCCGGGAGCGGGCGTCGCGCCCGCGTCGACGCCGTAGACGTGCGATCGCCCGCCGAGCGTCTCGAGCAGCGAGTTCGCCTTCTGCGTGGCCGCGTCCAACTGCGCCACGCTGTCGCGCATCTGCGCCTGCGTCTGCGGATTGCCCGTAACCGTACGGAGGTCTTGCGTCAGGGACGCCATCGCCTGCGTAAGATCGGCGATGTTTTGCGTGGTGTCGGCGATATTCTTCTTCAGGCGCCGGTTTGTCGCGAGCCCTCGCAGCGCGTCGACCGATTGGTTCAGCGCGATCGCGGTGCTGTTGAGCGAAGAGACAAGCTGGTCGACGTGCTTGGAGTTTCGCCCGACGGTCGAGTTCAACGTCCCCGTCATCTGCAAAACGTTCGAACTAGCCTGGTTGAGGCTAATCGACAGCGCGTCGGCGATCTGCTTGGATTGGACCGCGAGCTGCCCCGCAGCCGTATCGACCGTAGCCGAGACGTGGTTCGCATTATCGAGCGTCTGCTGCAGCGATTGCAGCAGGACCGGTTCGCGCTCTTGAAGGTCGGCGAGCATCGCATCGAGCCGGCGGATCTCGCCTTGCCCTTCTTCCATGAGATCGGCCGCGGTTGCGTTACTCCGGCCGACCGGCTGCCTGGCTATAGGCAAGACGTGCCGCGGCCACATCGGCTCGGCGCTGCTCTCCAAAGCCTCCGGCTGCCCCGCCATCCGTCCGGGCTTCGGCGGCACGATCAGGAGCGCCGGCGAGCCGGTAAGCGGCGTCTGGATAAGAAACTTCGACGCGCGCGGGATCTCGACGTCGCGATTTACGGCCAGGATTACGTCGACCGTGTTGTCCGGCAGCAGTTCGATGGAATCGACCGACCCGACCGTCACGCCGCTGAAATAGACGAGGGCCCCGGTCGGCAGCCCGGATGCGGTCGCAAAATGCACCCCTAGGCGGTAGCCGGTATGACGCGTCCCAAAGTCCGTTATGACGTAAAACATGCCGAAGAGCAGCAGAAGCCCGAGGATAGTGAAGATGCCGACTTGCGCTTGCTTTGACATGGCTATAGACTCCTTACGCCATTAGCCTCGCGGGCCCCCGCGGACGGCTTACCCCGCACCGGAGTCCCGGCACGGGGCAAGCCGTCAGAGCGGTATCGGCCCCACCTCGCTGCCTTGAAGAAACTGTTGAACGATCGGGTTGGCGGAGCGCCGGATCTCGGGAACCGAGCCATATTCGATAATCGCTCCTTCGAAGAGCATCGCGACGTAATCGGCCATCCGATAGATCGAGTGCAAATCGTGCGAGATGACGACGGCCGTCGCATTGAGATGCTCGTGCAGGCGTTTTATGATGTCCGTCAGCAAGTGGGTGACGATCGGGTCGAGCCCCGTGGTGGGTTCGTCGAATAAGACCAGATCCGGATTGGTCACGACCGCACGCGCAAATCCCGCGCGCTTGAGCATGCCGCCGGAGAGCTCGCTCGGCAACAGGTCGTAGGCATGCGCGAGCCCCACGCTTTCGAGCGTGTCCAGCGCGCGCCTCTCTATCTCTGCGTTCGTCAAGGACGAATGTTCTCGCAGCGCCAGCGCTACGTTCTCTCCGACGGACAGGCTGTCGAGAAGCGCTGCGAATTGGAAAGCGAACCCAATCTCCGAGCGCATCGCGACGAGCTCGCTCTCTGGGAGGTGGCAGATATCCCGCTCTTTGACGTAGACGTGGCCGGAGTCTGGCTTGCGCAGCGCGTCGAGCAAACGCAATATCGTGGATTTACCGGCGCCGGAGAGGCCGATGATGCACGTTATCGCGCCCTCGACGATATCCAAGGAACAGTTCTCTAAAATCACCCGATCGCCGTAGCGCATGGTGACGTCGTCGAGTTTGGCAATCAACTTCGGCACGAGTGCACCTACGACGTTCCGTAGAGGAGGTACGAGAGCACGAAATTTGTGATGAAGATCAGGATGATCGAGAGCACGACTGCCCCGGTCGTCGATTTGCCGACGCCCGCAGCGCCGCCGCGCGTCGTTAGCCCTTGATACGACCCGACCATGGCGATGATGACGGCGAAGACCAGCGACTTGAGCAGCCCCTTGATGACGTCGGAGAAACCGATCGCCTGCCGAGCCGACGAAATAAAGACGTCGTTGCTGATGTGCGCGTAACTCTGTGCGATCCACATGCCGCCGTACACCGACACCACATCCGCAACGATCGCCAGCAGCGGCAACATAAGAACCAGCGCCAGCAGACGCGGAACGACCAAGAAACGCGTCGGCGACAGCCCGAGCGACTGCAGCGCCTCAACCTGTTCGGTGACGACCATCGACCCGATCTCGGCAGCGATAGCGGCGCCGACCCGCCCGGCTACGACGACCGCCGAGAGCATCGGCCCGAGCTCGCGCACCGATGTGTAGGCGACCGCGCCGCCTACCAAACTCCCGATCCCGAACTGCACGGCCTGCTCGGCCGACTCGAGCGAGAAGACCATCCCGGTGAACAACGCGGTCAGCAGGACGATCGAGATCGATTGAACGCCGAGCAGGTAGCACTGATTGACGGTCTCTGCAACCCGGATGCGCAACCGCACGATCGAGCCGGCGGTCTCGAGACCCAGCAACGCGATGCCGCCGGTGTATTCCAGGAAGTCGTTGGTCTTGCGCCCGACATCCTCGAGCATCTTCATACGGAAGTGCCGCCCTGTGCAAGCATGACGTTAGCTCTCCGAGATGCGGTCGAGTTCCTCCAAAACCTCCCGCGTCGACTCGATGCGGCGCGCCGTAACGCCACGCTCGGCCGCAAGATTGAAGCGGACTTGGTCGACCTGTTCGAGACGCCTATCTACATCCCGCAGATGACCGCGCGCTTCGGCCTCGAAACCGGTGAAGTACCGCCGAACGGCCGCGGCATACGTTTGCCGATCTCCCTCCTCGTCCGCCTCGCGAGCGATCAGGTCGACCATTCGCTCGTGGGCCCGTTTCATCGCTTTGTCGGTGATGTAGAACTTGCCGACGCGGAGGACCAGCGATCGTAGAGCCTCGCTATCGGGCATGCGGGGCCGTCGCGAGGCCGGCCGGCTCGAGCACCGCCTGCTGCGCCGAGTGAAGCGAACGGATGCCCGTCTCCGCGAGGTTCAAGAGCGCGTCGAGCTCGCCACGTGAGAACGGCACCGCCTCGGCAGTCCCCTGAATCTCCACAAACTTTCCGGAATCGGTCATCGCGACGTTCATATCGACCGCCGCTCTGCTGTCCTCCTCGTACGCGAGGTCCAGCAGCGTAACGCCCGCGACGATCCCCACGCTGGTCGCTGCTATCTGCCCGGCTAGCGGCCACGCGGCCGTGCGGCTCGGATCGAACTTCTTGGCAAGTGCGAGTGCGAGCGCGACGTAGGCGCCGGTAACCGCGGCGGTGCGCGTCCCGCCATCGGCTTGAAGGACGTCGCAGTCCAGCCAGACGGTGCGCTCTCCTAACTTTGCCATATCCGTTACGGCCCGCAACGCGCGCCCGATGATGCGCTGGATCTCGTGGGTACGCCCGCCGATTCTACCTCGTGCGGACTCCCTGGCGGTGCGCTCCTGCGTAGCTCGCGGCAGCATCGCATACTCGGCCGTGACCCAACCGGTGCCCTTGCCCCTCATCCAGGAGGGAACGCGGTCTTCTATCGACGCCGCGCAAAGCACGCGGGTCTCTCCAATGGAGATGAGCGCGCTGCCCTCGGCAAAGCGCAGATAGTTCGGCTCGATCGTCACGGGGCGCATCTGCTCCCGCTCTCGGCCGTCAGCACGGATCATGCGAGCCTCATTCTATTCGACGGTTACGGTCTTGGCTAGGTTTCGCGGTTGATCGACGTCCTTGCCTTCGATATCGGCGATGTGGTAGGCGAGCAACTGCAGCGGAATGACGTTGACGATGGGCGAGAGCAACTCGTCGACCCGCGGGACCCAGAAGACGTGGTCGGCGATGGCGGCGGCCTCCCGGTCGCCATAGTTCGCGACTACGACGATCGGTGCTTCGCGTGCCTTCGACTCGGCGAGGTTAGAGAGAATCTTCTCGCGCACGCGGCCGTCGGTCATGATGCCGACGACGGGAACGCTCGGATCGAGTAACGCGATGGGACCGTGCTTCATCTCGCCCGCGGCGTAACCCTCGGCGTGGATATAGGAGATCTCCTTCAGTTTGAGCGCGCCCTCGAGCGCCGTTGGGAAATTGACGTAGCGGCCGATGAAGAGGACGGAATTGCTCTTGCGTAACCTTGCTGCGACGCGCTTGATGTCGTCGGAGGTGTTGAGCGCGACGTCCACGCAGGCCGGCAGCAATTTCGTATTGTCCGCAATCTCTCGCAGGCGCTCGATAGGCGCGCTCTCGCGCAGGCGCGCGAGATAGAGCGCGAAGAGGGTCATGGCCGTGACCTGCGAGACGTAGGTCTTGGTTGCGGCAACGCCGATCTCGGGGCCGCCGCGCGTGAAAAGCATACCGTCTGCGACGCGCGTCAGGTGCGAGCCGAGGACGTTGCAGATACCGAGGACCATGCTGCCGGCGTGCTTAGCCATCTTTACCGCTTCGATCGTATCCGCCGTCTCGCCGGACTGGGACATGGCGATCGTGAGCGCCGTCGGGTCGATGACGGGATCGCCGTAGCGAAACTCGCTCGCCAGCTCCATCTCGACCGGCAGATGCACGAGCGATCGCAGAAGGTACATGCCGACGGCGCCCGCGTGGTAGGCCGTACCGCAGCCCGTTATGGCGATCTTGGAGATGCGCGCGAGCTCGCTCTCGTCGATGCCGAGCTCCCCGGCCAAGCGCACGTCGTTGCGTTCGTCGATGCGCCCGGCGAGCGTTTCCTTGATGACGTTGGGCTGCTCGTAGATCTCCTTGAGCATGAAGTGCTTGAAGCCGCTCTTCTCGGCGGAGCTTGCGTCCCACGTCACCTGGAGGACGTCGCGCTGCACGGGCTTACCTTCGTAGTCGCTGAGGCGATAGCCGTCGCGGCCGACAACGACCATCTCTCCTTCCTGCAAAATGATCTCCTTGCGGGTATATTGCAGGATAGCCGGCGTGTCCGAAGCGACGAACATCTCCCCGTCGCCGATCCCCAGCACCAGCGGGCTCGCGCCGTTGCGCGCGAACGTGAGGTGCTCGCGATCGTCCGAACTGATGATGCCGAGCGCGTATGCACCGCGAACCTCTTGCAGCGTTTGCCGGACCGCTCGTTCCAGGTCTCCGTCGTAATGCATCTCGATGAGGTGCGCCAACACCTCGGTATCCGTTTCGCTCTTGAACGTATGACCGAGCCCGACGAGGCGCGAACGCAGGGCCGTGTAGTTTTCGATGATACCGTTGTGCACGACCGCGATGCGGCCGGTACAGTCCATGTGCGGATGCGCGTTTGCATCCGACGGCCGCCCGTGGGTCGCCCAGCGCGTATGCCCCACGCCGACGGTACCGGAGAGCGGTTCTCCATCGCGTAAACGCTCCGCAAGCCTCTTGAGTTTTCCCTCTGCCTTGCTTCCGGAAAGCGCGCCCCCCGCATCGATCACGGCGATACCGGCACTATCGTATCCCCGATACTCCAGGCGCGCCAGCGCCTCCATGATTATCGGAACGCTATCGCGGTAGCCGATATATCCGACTATCCCGCACATCGTCTACCCTCACGAACCGCCTACTTGATGCCTTCCTTGCTGCGGTGGTATGGGATCTTCCCCTCTGCGACTTCGTTGAACGCGGTCGACACCGGCTTGTTGGGATTGACGTCCTCCGTAAGCGGTGGAGCGCCGTTGTTGAGTTGTTTGGCACGTTTCGTCACGACGTTCACCAAGCTGAACTTGGAGTCGACGTGTTCGAGCAGGGAGCTGAGGTCGCCAAAGACGGTCTTCGTCATTTATGAGTCTTCCATTTTCCTTAGTGAATCGTCGCTGAACCGATGGATGCGGAACTTTTCGGCCTGCAGGATCGAGTGCAGGTCTCGCACCGCTTCCTCGGATCGGCGCTCTTCGTTGATGACAATGTAGTCGAAACTCCGGATGAATTTCACTTCTTCGTGGGCGATCGCCAAACGGCGAGCGATCTCTTCATTGGTCTCGGTTCGTCTCGCCAGCAGGCGCGCGCGCAAGTGCGAAAAGCGATCCGGCAGCAAAAATATCAAGACCGCATCCGGGAAGGTACCCTTGATAGATAAGGCTCCGTTGACCTCGGGCTTCATGATGAGATCGTATCCCTGAGTCAGCGTCCGCTCGACGAAGTCTCGTGGCGTTCCGTAGAAATTGCCGTTGTACTCGCGCCACTCGAGAAAGCCGCGGGAGGCCCGGCGCCGCTCGAACTCCGCCCGCGCTAGAAAAAAGTAGTGCTCCCCCTCGCGTTCGCCCGGACGAGCCTCCCGCGTCGTTGCCGAAACCGAGTAGCGCAGGCGGGGCATACGGGCCCGCAACGCATCGACGAGAGTATCTTTCCCCGCCCCGGAGGGCCCCGAAACGACGAAAAGCAGACCCGGGCCGAACACGTACCATTCTCTCCAGACGAGGGCGAAGCATTTGTTGTTCCGAGAATCCGGGGGCTTCACCTGGTACGCTCGCGCAGTAGTGCGGCCGTACCGTGGATAAAGAACCCCCTATGGAGCTTTCGATTGCGAGTATCCTCGCCGAATCGGCGGCCCGCCACCCGGATCGGGCGGCCGTCGTGCTCGGTGAAAGCCGCGTCACCTACGCGGAACTTTGGGAACAGGCGCGGCGCTACGCAGCCGTCCTGCGCGCGCACGGCATCGGCCCGGGCGACGCCGTAGCCCTAATGCTGCCGAACGTACCGGATTTCCCGCGGACGTACTATGGGGCGCTCGCCCTCGGGGCGGTCGTCGTGCCGGTTCACGCGCTGCTCACGGCCGAGGAGATCGCCTTCGTCTTGGCCGACGCCAGGGTCAAGGCGTTCGTCTGCGCGGCACCCTTCTTGGCCGCCGGCAGAGCCGCGGCCGAGAAAGCGGGCGTAACGCTGCTGGCGGTAATGGTGCCGCCCCCCGGCCCCGGTGAGCCCGGACCGCAGGTTCCGCAGCTGGACGCGTTTGCGGCAAGCGCGGATCCCATCACCGCTTTCGTGCGCCGCGGGCCTCTGGACGACGCGGTCGTGCTCTATACGAGCGGCACGACCGGCAAGCCGAAGGGCGCGGTGTTGAGCCACCTCAACATGATCATGAACGCGACCGTCAGCGCCTTCGATCTCTTCGGTTTGCGCGACGACGACGTCTTTCTAGGCTGCCTACCGCTCTTTCACTCCTTCGGCCAGACGTGCGTCATGAATACCGCATTCCGGGTGGGCGCGACCGTCGTGCTCATGCCGCGCTACGATGGCGCGGCGGCCCTCGACCTGCTGATTAAGGAGCGCATCACCGTCTTCGTCGGCGTTCCGACGATGTACATCAGCCTGCTCGATGCGGCGCGAACCGATCCGCGGCGCCCCGAACTCCAGATCGCCGTTTCGGGAGGGGCCTCGCTGCCTCAGACGGTCCTCGAGGCCTTCGAGAAGACCTTCGGGCTGCCGATCTACGAGGGCTACGGCCTCTCCGAAACGTCGCCGGTGGCCTCTTTCAACCAGCGCGATCTTGGCCGAAAACCGGGAACCGTGGGGCGCGGCGTCTGGGGCGTCGACCTTGGGATTGCTAAGGCCGACTTGGAAGGCCGCATCGAGCTGCTGCCGTGCGGCGAACTCGGCGAGGTCGTCATCCGGGGGCACGACGTCTTCAAGGGATACCTGAACAACCCCGAGGCGACGGCAGCGGTTATGGTTGACGGCTGGTTCAGAAGCGGCGACCTCGGAACGCAGGACGCCGACGGGTTTATCACGATCGTCGACCGCAAGAAAGATATGGTGCTCCGGGGCGGTTACAACGTCTACCCGCGCGAGGTCGAGGAGGTCCTGCTGCGCCATCCGGCCATCGCCCAAGTCGCCGTCATAGGATTGCCCGATCCACTGCACGGAGAGGAGGTCTGCGCGGTCGTGGTGCTCGCTCCAGACGCGAACGAGACCGGCGCCGAGGAGATCATCGCCTGGTCGCAGCAGAACCTCGCCCGCTACAAGTATCCGCGCCGGGTGGAGTTCGTCGAGGCCTTCCCCCTAGGGCCTAGCGGAAAGGTGTTAAAACGCGAGTTGGTGCGCCGTTTCGGATAATTGGCAAACCGGCTCACAGAGGTACGTTGCAGACGTTTTTCCCCATCGCGGAGCGGACGGCCCTATCCAGGGGCTGCGTTGCGGGCCGCGTCGCCGTGACCGCGATCGACTGCTGGTTGAAAACCGTGAAGGCTTCTTCCCTAATCTCGCTTCCCTTCGCGCTACGGATATGAAACGTAAGGATGCCGGCCTCGCCTGGGCAGGCTGGGAATGGATCGCTGCTTACGTACCGGGCACCTTTGTGGCGCAGGACGGTATCGATCGTTTCGCTTGACGCGAGGTCCTTGAGCGTTCCGGTGAACGGCCGCTTCTGCACGCGGTAGGTCTCCCTCCCGCCCCCGGGCAACGTCCGTACCCAGAACGAACCGGCGGCGCTTCGCTGCTGCGTGTAGCCCGGCGGGTACACCGGAGCCCGCGCGCTACAGCCTGCCGCCGCACAACACGCCAGCGCGACGAACGCAGGCGCAAGGCCCATTCGAAACCTTCGGCGCCATTCCAACGATCTCGACCCCATCGTCCCCTCGACTTCCTCAAAGCATTTTCGGTCTTACCCATCCGGGCGGAGTCCGCACCGCGACGCGGCGAAGAGCCGCCACGCATGCTTTCAGATCTCGCTCCGATGCGCCGATGCTGACCGATTGGCTGCTCGTTCGCCGTGCGGCACAGGAGCTGCGCGCGCGCCTGCGGGGCGCCAAGGTCCGCGACGTCGGGCAACTCTCCGACGGGCGAATCGCGATTGCCCTCTGGTCGCGCGGTCAAACGCGACTCTTGTGCGTCGATATCTTCGCTCCCACGCCGCTCTTGACCATCGAGGAGGGCGAACTCCCGATCGCAAGCGAACCGGGCTTCGTCCGCGCGGTCGGCGCCGCTCTCCGCGGCACGAGCTTTTCCGACGCGCGAGCGCGCACGGGCGATCGCATCGTGCGGCTAGACTTCGTGGTGCGGTCGCGCTTCGGCGTGCGAGCCGAGTCGGCACTGATCTGCGAGCTGGTGCCGCGCTTCGGTAACGTAATACTTCTCAAAGACCATACCATCGTGGCCGCCGCGAAGGAGTTCTCGCGCTCCGAAAACCCCCTGCGAGCGGTCGAAGCCGGACGTGTCTACGAGCCGCCGCCCTTAAACCCCGAGCGAAGGGTGCCGAAGATCCTGCGCGACGGATACGCCGGCGCCGATGCGGAAGACCTGGTCCGCACGTTGAGCAACGAGGAGGCCCCGGCGGCTCTGTACGTCTACCGGCGTGACGGTCTCCTCGTGCAGGCACATCTCGTGCCCCTCCCGCAATACGCGCAGCTGGATTGCGGGAGCGCCGACGGCCTGCTGGAGATATTCGCCGAAGCGCGCACTCAAGACGCGGGGAACGCATCGCACGATAGCGCGGCGAAGCGCCGGCGGGGTATGGAGAAGGCACTCGCCGAGCGCGAGCGCAAGGCCGGCGCCGAACTCACGCAGATCGAGGCCCGGCTTCGCGACGCGCAGGAGCGCGATCTCTTACGCGAGCGCGGTGAAGCGGTATACGAAACGCTGCACGCGCTGCCACCCGACGAGCAGGCGGCTGCGAAAGAGCGCGCGACCGAGCTTTTCGCGGCATACAAGAAACTCGGAGCGGCGCGCGCGCATCTGCAGGCGCGCCGGACGCAGCTCGAGCGCCTTCAGGCGACCATCGAGGATCTGCGCTGGGAAGTGGAGCGCGCAGAGGCCGACGCACTGACGGACGTCGCAGAAGCGATCGCGGCGCTGGATCGCCGCCGCGCGCCGGCCGCAGAGCGCCCGCCCGCGCGCAAGCGCAAGCCGCTCCAGTACGTTACGGATTCAGGCTCGCGCATTCTCGTCGGCCGGACGCCGATCGAGAATGCGGACCTTACCTTCCGCGTAGCGCGGCCGAACGATCTTTGGTTTCACGCACGGGCAACGCCGGGAGCGCACGTCATCGTCCAACGTGACGATCGCCGAGAACCTCCCGAGTGCGACCTGATCGCCGCAGCGTCCCTTGCGGCGCTGCACAGCAAGGCCGGCAAGAATGCGAAGGCGGCCGTCGACTACACGCCGCGCAAGTTCGTGCGCAAGCAGCCGGCGGCGCCTCCGGGACTCGTCTTCTACGTGAACGCTCGCACGCTCTACGTAGCTCCGGCTAACTTCGAGCTGCCGCTAGGCTCCCCGCAAGGCGGGATTCGCACGCCGCCCAGTTGAGATTCGCGTAAAACGCTTCGACGTACTTTCCGCGCTCCGAAGGCTTGTAGTCCAACAGAAACGCGTGCTCCCAACAGTCCATTACAACGACCGGCACGAAGCCGGCCAGGTTGCCGTCCTGGTGGAGTTCGATCCAGTGGTTGCCGATCTGACCGTTCGCCGGGTCGTAGTATGCGATCGCCCAACCTACGCCGCGCATGCCGCCGACGGCGAAGAAATCTTTCTTCCACGTTTCGACGTCGCCGTAGCTCGCGGTGACGATTTCGCGCAATCTTCCCGTGTGAAGCTCCGCCGGATGCTTGGTGAGGTTGTCGAAGTAGAGTTCGTGCAGGCGCATGCCGTTGAACTCCCACCCCATGCGGCGGACGAGTTCGGCAAATTTCGGGTTGGAGCCGGCGTTTTCGCCTCGCTCGCGCAGCTCGGAGGTTTGTTCGATCAGCAGGTTGGTATTTTTTACGTATCCTTCGTACAGGCCGAAGTGCAGTTCGAGCGTTCTATCCGAGATGCCCTTCAACCCGGAGAGGTCCCATTTCTTGGGCGTATACGATTTCATCGATGCGTTGATCCCTTCGTTACGTACGGCGGTTGATGCGATGCTTGCGTACCCGTAGTCTTCTTCGTTCAAACGAAAAACCCATGGGGGGTGAGGCGGCCGCACTAGGAGTTTGTCGTCAGAACGATCTTGCCGAGGTGTTCGCCGCTCTCCATACGCCGGTGCGCCGCCGGAGCGTCCTCGAGCGGCCAGGTCGAGTCGACGACGGGACGGATTGAATCCCGGGCGGCCAAAAGGGGCCAAACGCGGGCGCGGACGGCGGCCGCAACCGCGCCTTTCTCGTTCTGGCTGCGGGGCCGCATACTGGACCCGCTCACCACGGCGCGCCGCGCGAGGAGTTTGCCAAGATGAATGGATGCCGTCGCTCCGCGCTGCGCTCCGATGCAGGCGATCCGTCCGTCGAGCGCGAGTGCTGCGAGGTCGCGATCGATGTAATCCCCACCCACCATGTCGAGCACGACGTTCGCTCCCCGTCCGGCCGTGATCCGCATCACCTCGGCTACGAAATCCTGCGTCCGGTAGTCGATGGCGAACTGCGCTCCAAGGCCCAAGCAGGCATCGCATTTGCGCGCGTTGCCCGCGGTGGCGATTACGCGAGCCCCAAAGGCTCGCGCGAGCTGGATAGCGATCGTACCGATGCCGCTGGTTCCTCCATGCACGAGAAGCGTCTCACCCGGTTCCAGGCGCGCGCGCGTGAAGACGTTATCGAAGACGGTGAACGTGTTTTCCGGTAACGTCGCGGCTTCGACGGCAGTCCACGTCTGCGGAATGGGCAGGACCGCAACGTCGGCTGCCACCGCGTACTCGGCGTAGCCGCCGCCGTTGACGAGCGCGCAGACGCGGTCGCCGGGGGACCATTCCGTTACGGACTCACCGACGGCGGCGACCGTTCCGGCGACCTCGAGCCCCGGAACGTCGGAGTCGCCTGCCGGAGGCGGATAAGAGCCGCGGCGCTGCAGCACATCGGCCCGCGAGATGCCTGCCGCCTCGACGGCAATCAACACCTCGAACGGCTTCGGCCCGGGAATAGGGCGCTCTACGACGTGCAAGACGTCAGGTTCGCCGTACGAAACGATCTCGACGACGCGCATCAGCGCTCGTATCCGGCGGGTTCGATGAACATGGCATCTCCGAACGAGAAGAAACGATACTCACGATCGACGGCCTCTCGATAGGCACGCCGAATATTGTCGTGCCCTGCGAAGGCGCTCGCCAGTACGAGCAGCGTCGATCTTGGGAGGTGGAAGTTCGTGATGAGCGCGTCCACGATCTGAAAACGAAAGCCCGGCGTGACGAACAGATTCGTGCGCCCTTCTCCGGCCCGGACCGTTCCGGCACCGGCGGCGCTCCCCTCAAGAGCACGCACGACCGTAGTTCCGGCTGCCACGACGCGGCGGCCTTCGTGCTTGGCGCGCGCTATCGCGCCGGCCGTTGCCTGCGGAATCGCGAAGGACTCGGCGTGCATCTCGTGCTCTTCTATCCGCTCGGTCTGCATCGGCCGGAACGTTCCGAGCCCCACGTCGAGTACCAATTTCACGATCTCCACGCCCTTGGCGCAGAGCGCCTCCAGCAACGCCGTCGTGAAATGCAGCGAGGCGGTCGGTGCCGCAACGCTGCCGGGTTCGCGCGCGAAGACCGTTTGGTAGCGCTCGCGCGTACGCTCCGTATCGTTGCGGACGTACGGAGGCAAGGGCAGCCGGCCGGCACGCTCGAGGAATCGTTCGAACGGCAGAGTGAGGGCGAACTCGAGGTCGCGCAGGCCGCGTTCCAGCGCCCGGGTGACCGTGGCCGTGCCCAAGAGCTCGCAGGCATCGCCCGGCCCGTGAAAGGATACGCGTGCGCCCGCCGGCAACTTGCGCCCAGGTTTTACGAGAGCGCTCCAACGAGACGATCCGGCATCGTATCGCATGCGATCCGATGGATGGAGCAGCAGAATCTCGACGCGGGCGCCGGCATCGTCATCGGGCGCCCCCGGCCTCAGCAGTCTTCCGAAGAGACGCGCCGCGATCACGCGCGTTTCGTTGAGCACGAGAACGTCGCCGGCCCGCAGGTACTCCGGCAGATCCGAGAACGCGCGATGCGAGATGCGAGTTCCCTCGAGCACCAATAGACGCGATGCATCGCGCGGTTCTGCCGGGAACTGTGCGATCAACCGCTTGGGCAGGTCGTAATCGTACGCGGCAGTCAGCCGGGAATCGTCAAGCGTGCGCGTTCGATTTCAAGGAAGCTGGAGAGCCGTTTCGATGCGTCGGCGGATATTTCGACGAAATACACGCCGACCTGGAACGTGTCGCGTTCGAACGGCTTAATCCAGCGCACCTCGCCTCGCAGCGAAAGATGTGGAGTGCGCTTCATCGTAAAGATGTATCTGGTCCCTTTGGGGAGATACTGGTCTGCGATGACGCGCATCCCACTCTCCGTGATATCGGCTATCGCGCCCCGGAAGAGCATCGACGACGAGCGATCCTCAACGACCACGTCGATGTACTTGCGCAGCCGCACTCCGTGGAGCCGCTTCTCCGCTGCGGGCGCGGCGCGGCCGTCTCGTTCAGTCATCGCCCACATGGGTGCCCGGAAAATAGAAGTTGAGGATCGTATCCGCAGTGGCGCCGGCTACTGCCATGCCACGCGCCCCCCATTGGCACAAACCGACGCCGTGCCCCAGACCGCCGCCTTCGATCTCCACGCGGGCACCGGCCTGCGCGGGGTCGCCGGCAAACGCGATCGACCCAAGCAAGAGGCTTGGGAGGATGCGCGGCCCAACGGCGAGCCGAAACGCGCTCCCCTCCGATCGGAAGCTCCCATCGGCTCCCGCAATATCGACGTAGCGCGCGCGACCGCTCGCATCGCGCTCCGCGATGCTTATGCTTTGCAACGGTCCGAGCGCGGCGATCTTGGCACCGAACGCGGCGCGCAGGCGCCGCGCGCGGAAACTACGCGACCAGCGGTACCATGGAGAAGCCGTGCAATACGGGCATATCACGCCGCCGAGATACGACAGCGGAGCGCCGCCCCACGCGTCGGCGCTGGACTCGGTATGGCCGCCGCAGCACGACGAATAGACGGCTTGCGCGAAGCCGCCATCGAACCTCAGGACCGCTCCGGCCGTTCGATCTACGGCGCTCGTCGCGGCGGGGTTCTCGGCGTCGATCCCCGTGTAGACCTGGTCGGCTTCGGACGGTACCACGTCGTACTCGCGTCGCGGGTTACTGCGCTGTAGAACGTACGTCCGGGCGGCGATCGCCTGCGCGGCGAGAGCGGCGAACGGCCAGGATGGCGGCATCTCGCGCGGGACGACGCTATAGAGATACTGCTCGAGCGGGACCACGCTCACGACTTGCCCGCCGGCGGCATACGAAAACGTTCCGCGATAGCGGCGGCCCCGAAACCAAAACGTGCTGCCATCGATCGCGCGTGCATCACCGCGTCCCAAGAGCACGCGAAGGGCCTGCCCGCGCGCCGTCGCCGAAGCCGGGTCGAATTCGTCGCCGCTCTGCCCCGCGAAAGCCGCGCGCGACCGGACGCTCAACCCCACGGCTGCGAATGCCAGCGACGACGTGACGAACGTTCGCCGCCGCATCACAAGAGACGCTCTTGCTGCGCGCTCTGCGGCATGCCGGAGGCACCGAGGTGCCGATAGGCCTCAGCCGTTGCCTTGCGGCCGCTGGCCGTGCGAACGACGAAGGCGCGCTTGAGCAGGTATGGTTCGACCACGTCTTCGAGCGTCTCCGCATCCTCGGTCAGCGTGGCGGCGATCGCCGCAATGCCGACCGGGCCGCCGCCGTACTGCTCGATGATGGTCCGAAGGAAGGCGCGGTCTAGCCGGTCGAGGCCGAGCCGATCGACGCCTTCGCGCTCGAGCGCTTCGTCGGCGACCGCCTGCGTGATGCGTCCGCCGGCGCGGACCTCGGCATAGTCGCGCACGCGCCGCAGCAGGCGGTTCGCGATGCGCGGCGTGCCGCGGCTGCGCGCTGCGATCGTGACGGCTGCGTCGTGATCGATCGGTACGTTCAGCACGTCGGCAGAACGCATGACGATGCGCCGTAGTTCCTCTACGTCGTAGTAATCGAGATGCGCCATCAATCCGAAACGCTCGCGAAGCGGTGCGCTCAGCATACCGGCGCGCGTCGTCGCGCCCACCAGCGTAAAGTGTTTGAGCGGGAGTTTCAGCGTTTTCGCGTAGGCGCCCCGGTCGACGACGAAATCGATCTGGAAGTCTTCCATCGCCGGATACAGGAACTCTTCGACGATTCGGCCCAAGCGATGGATCTCGTCGATGAACAGGATGTCCCCATCGCCGAGCGAGGTAAGGATGCCCACGAGGTCCTTCGGCTTCTCGAGCGTCGGACCGCTGGTCGGATGAAAAGAGCGCCCGAGGTCTCGAGCGATCAGGGAGGCAAGCGTCGTCTTGCCCAATCCGGGAGGCCCGTAGAACAAGATATGTTCGATGGGCTCGCCGCGTTTGCGGGCGGCATCGATGGCGATCTTCAGGTTCTCGACCACGGTCGTTTGGCCGACGTATTCGTCGAACGAGCGCGGGCGCAGGCTCGCCCCGTAGATCTCTTCTTCCATCGTGTCGACGGTGTCGGTGGGATCGACGATCCGAACTCCGGGGCGCGGATCGACCGCGTCTTCTGGGCCGAGAAGGGGCTTGCGCGGGTCGTCGCTCACGTGGATGCCGAGGCTTTCTGCCGGTAGATTTCGGCAAGCAGCGTTTCGGGGTCGGCGATCTCGGGAGCGGATTCGAGCGTGGTACGAATCATCCGTTCGGCTTCGCTGCGCCGGTATTCTAGTTGGAGAAGAACGGCCAGCGCTTCGTCCGCGAAATCGGGGATGCGCGGCGCGGCCGCCGGCTGCGCCTCTTGAATCAGCAGGAACTTCGCGACCTTGCCCTGCAGTTTGGCGACGATATCGCGCGCCTTTTGCTGGCCGATTCCCGGCAACGTCTTGAGGAACGCATGGTCGCCGCGGTCGATCGCGCTCGCGATGCGAGACATCGGCGCGGAGAAGGCGCGTGCCGCCGACCGCGGGCCGATCGACGCAACGCTTAGAAGCGCTTCGAAAAAATCGCGCTCGACGGTATTGGTGAAACCGTAAAAACCAAAGCGGCCAGTGTTGCCTTCGACGTGCAGCACCGCATGGATCTCGAGCGCAACCTCTTCGCCGGGCGCCGCACTCATCTTTTCGGCCACGCAGGGCGGCAGGAAGATCTCGTACGCCAGGCCGCCGGCCTCGAGCACGACCCCGGATTCGGTTCGCTCGAGCAACTTTCCGCGAATGTGCGAGAACACTATGCCGGCCGCCGGACGCGCTTGGGCGAGCGCAGCGCGACCGCGAACGGATAGCGCTCCTCGTGTTCGCGCACGTTGATGAACGCCAGCGCGAGCGCGAGTGCGTCGGAGACGTCGCTCGGCGCAGGTACGCGGCGCAAGCCGAGCAGGTCGGTTACCATGTGGCTCACCTGCTCTTTGCGCGCAGAGCCCGAGCCGACGAGCGCGCGCTTGACGAGCGAATGGGCGAGCGTTCGTACCGGAACGTTCGCCTGCGCGCCTGCCAGACACAAAACCCCGCGCGCGTGGCCCATCAGGATGGCGGTATAGGGGTTCTTGTAGGACGTGTAGAGCTCTTCGATGACGATCCAGTCCGGCTGCGTCGACGCGACGACGCCCGTAATGCCCTCGTGCAGTTCTCGTAAGCGCGTCTCCAAGGTCCCGCCAGGATTGGGAGCGACGACTCCCGCTTCAATCAGCCGAGGCCGTCCGCCGATCTGCTCGACCGTGCCGTAACCCGTCGAGCGCAGTCCCGGGTCGATGCCGAGCACGCGCATGCTCACGGCCCGGGCGGACCGTTATTGACGAGCAGGTCGACGGTGCTGCCCGGCGCCAGCGTGGTTCCAACCGCCGGATCGGTACGTACGACGTTGCCGTCGGCTCCCTGAGAGGTATAGAGCGTCTTCCCGACGGTATAGCCGGCGGCCTGAAGGGTGGCGGTCGCCTGAACGATCGTCATGCCATTGGTATCGGGAACTTCGCCGGGAACCGAGACGGCGACCGTCACCGTCGATCCCTTGGGCAGCGTCGTATTCGGCTCGGGGTTCTGATCGACAATCGAGCCGTTGCTCTGCGAGCCCGGCTGTACCGTCCACTGGATCGAGACGTTAAAGCCGGCCTGCTGCAATGCTGCCTGCCCGGCAGCGGCATCTTGCGAAATAACGCTCGGAACCACCGTGAGGCTGCCACCCGTACTGACGACGACGTTGACGGTCGCCGTATAGGGTTGGACGGTCGTGCCGGCCGGTACGTCCTGCGACGCAATGACATCCGGCGGTATCGTATCGAACGGCTGGTTGACCGGGGCTATTTTGAAGCCGAGCCCCTGGGCGAGCTTGATGGCATCGCTGTATTTCATTCCGACCAGGTTCGGAATCTTTACCGGCTTGAGCCCTTCGGACGCGTAGAGCGTCACGAGCGACCCTTGGCGTACCTGGGTGCCGGGCGCGGGGCGCTGATCGATGACCGAACCTGTCGGTGCGGGATCGTACCTGCGCACCACCCGTACCAAGAACTTGTGGCGCTTGAGATCCATGGTGGCATCTCTGACCGTATAGCCACGCATGTCGTCCAGGCCCACGGTCGGGAGACCGTTGCTGACGTACAACTCGACGAGCTGCCCGGCGGCGACTTTGGTACCGGCCTGCGGCGCCTGCCGAATAACCTCGTTGGCCGGTACCGTGTCGCTCGGAGTTTTATATATCCTCCACGCAAGACCCGCATTGGCGATCGCCTGCTGGGCCTGCGAGTCCTTCATCGAACGGTAGTCGCCGAGCACGATCTGCTGCGAGAACGCACCGCGAAATGGGCGAGCGACGATCGCATACCCGATAGCGGCCGCCAGCAACGCAACGGCCACCAGGAGCAGCACCAGGCGCCCCCCGCCGCGCGCCGGTCGTGGCTCCGCGTCGGAAACCGCAGGATAGTCGTACCGCCGGTCCGGGTAGCGCGACGGCCGTGGCGGCGGCGGCGAAGACGGCGAGGTGCGCGAGCCAGACGGCGCGTCGTCCATCGTGGGGTAGGCTGCAAAGGTCGGCCGCTCGCGCGCCTCGCGCAATGCCGTCGCAACGTCACTGGCCGAATGGAAGCGGTTCTCGGGCGTCTTCTGCAGCAATTTGTTGACGATCGAGGCGAGCGCCGGGCTCACGCCCATCGAATCTACGTCGATGGTAGGCACGGGATCGCCGATGTGCTTGAGCGCGACGGTAACCGGCGACTCCCCGGTGTACGGGAGGCGGCCGGTAAGCATCTGATAGAGCACGACGCCCACGCTGTAGAGATCGGAGGTTTCGTGCAGCTCTTGACCCTGCGCTTGCTCGGGTGAGAGGTAGTAGATGCTGCCCATCACGAGCCCGGGCTTCGTCATGGCCATCGTGTGCTGCGAGACGGCGCGGGCGATGCCGAAATCGGAGAGTTTGACGACGTCGTCCTTGGTGACAAGGATGTTTGCGGGCTTGATGTCGCGGTGCAGCAGTCCGGCGCGATGGGCGAACGCCAGCCCGCTGCAAATCTGTGCGGCGTAATCGATCGCCACCGGTTCGGGGAGCTTGCCGTCGGCCGCAATAATCTCGGCGAGCGTCGGGCCGTCGACCAGCTCCATCACGATGTAGTAGGTATCGCCCTCGCGGCCTACGTCGTAGGTATTGACGATATTCGGGTGGTTGAGCTTCGCGGCGGACTCCGCTTCCTGGTAGAAGCGGCGGACGAACTCGGCATCGGCCGCATATTGAGGGCGCAGCACTTTGATCGCGACCCGCCGCCGCAGCACGGTGTCGGTTCCGCAGTACACGGTCGCCATACCACCCTCGCCGAGCTTCTGGTCGAGCCGGTAGCGATTGTTGAAAGTCTGTTCTTCGATCAACTCCGTACGCTCTGTAATGCTACGCGCAACACGTCGCGCGCGATCGGTGCCGCCACGGCCGCACCGTAACCGGCATTCTCTACGACGATCGCGACGGCCACCCGCGGATGGTCGGCCGGCGCGAAGCACACGAACCACGAGTGCGGGGCGCCGAAGGGATTGGTTGCCGTGCCGGTCTTACCCGCAACGGTGACGCCCGGCAACGCCGCGGTCGTTCCGGTTCCTCGCTCCACGACTGCGACCATCATCTTCTTCACATCGCGCGCCGTATCCGCCGATATCGGCTCCGCAAGGGTGGCCGGGCCAAAACTGCTCCCGCCGCCGGTGCGGAGGACCTCGCGGACGATATACGGCCGGGGCTCGACCCCCCGGTTCGCAATCGTCGAGGCGATGAGCGCCATCTGCAGCGGCGTCATGAGCAGCGCGCCCTGGCCGAAGCCCATTTGGGCGAGTTCCCCGGGCGCGATGCTCGATTTCGGAGGGATGCTGTCGCGCTGGGTCGGCAGTTGGAAGTCGAGGGAATCGCCCAGCCCCCAGCGGTGCATGTACTCATAGAACGTATCCGCACCCATTTTCAAGGCGATCTGCGCGAAATCGACGTTGACGGAGAGTGCGAAGGCGCCGGTGATGCTCTGCCAGCCGGTGATCTCGTGGCCGGCGTTGTGGAGTCGAAAGCGGCCGATCGTGATATAACCGGGGTCGTAGAACCTCGAATGCATCGTAAACGTGCCCGAGTCGAGCGCCGCCCCCGCCGTCACCAATTTGAAGGTCGACCCGGGAGGATAGAGGCCGTCGATCGCGCGGTTCAGCAGCGGGCTCTCGGGATTCTGCCGCAGCGATGGAAACGCTGCATCGAGGGCATTCGGATCGAAGCTCGGGACGCTAGCGATGGCCAGCACCGCGCCGGTTCGTGGGTCGAGCACCACACCCGCGCCGCGAGCGTGCTGCGAGAGTTGCGCGAAGAGTTCCGCTTGGATCGGCGGATCGATCGTCGTCACCACGTTCGCCCCCCGCGGTGCCGGGCTCTTTCCGTGAAATGCATCGACGATCTCTTGGATCTGCTCGCCGATGTCGCCGGTCGATTCGGCCGGCGAGAGCGCACGGTCGTAGGCCGCTTCGATGCCGCTCGTACCGTAGCGTTCCGAGACGTAACCGACCGTCTGCGCCAGCGATCGGCCCATCGGATAGATTCGCTTGCCGGAGACGCTGCGTGCCAGGACCGCTCCGTCGCTCGCGAGAATCTCGCCGCGGCCGCCGGCGAGCAGCCCGCGGCGCGGATTATACGGGCGCGCCGCTATGCTCGGCGCCTCAATGACTTGCACGTAAAACTGCCGCGCGACGAGCACGAGGAACAACAACGAAAAGAGCGTCCCGAGTCCGGCGATCGTGCGATTGCTCACGGCGCGCTTTGTTGTTCCCGGCCATCGCTCTCGCGCAGCAGCGTATAACCGTCGGGCGTCCGTACGGCCATATGCGCGCGCTGCGCGTCGGCGCTCAGGAGGGCATTGATGGCCTCGCGAGCGACGGCATCATCTATGCCGCCGACCGCGAGAATCACGTCCGCCCCTGCATCGGCAGCGAGCGCCGGCGCAACGTAGGCTGCCGTGGGGAGCGTCTCAAAATGCCGGTTCTCGTAAGGCCCGCCGTGCCAGGGACCGCGTTTGCCAAAGACCGTTTGATGGTAATCCCAAGCGCACAACTGCCGCTCTTTCCAAACGAAATGATCGCGAACGCACAACCGGCGGCAGGCCGCGCATTGCACGATCGGTTCGGCATCGTGCAAGAGCGCCTCCGCGACGTCCTCGGGCACGTCCTCGATATTTACGACGGTGCCTTCGTTCAACTTCTCGGGCATCGGCGCGTGCCAGCGCACGCGCGCCAGCAGTTCGATCTCGCGCGCCGGTGCGACGAATGCGTGCTCGTCGTCGCTCGGAAACGTCTGGTCCACCCAATCCAGCAGAGACGCGGACGCGACCGTAACGCTCTGCCACGTATCGCCCACTACCACGCCGATGGGCGTTTGGGCCAAGGGGACCAGGCGCGTAACGACGACCGCGTGTTTGGCGCTCTCCGCGCGGAAGCTGCTGACGAAGGCGAGCGTGGTTGCGCTTCCCCCGAGTATGAAGGCCCGGCACTCCGATTCGTCGGAGCGCACCCCGGGCTGCGCCGCTTTCAACTCAGGCGAGCGCATGCATGCGCCGGTAGGCCTGAAGAGTCCGCGGCGGTCCGTCGTTGGATTCGAGAGCCTCCGCGAGCGCGCGAGCCGTATCGAGACTTGTGAGACACGCTACGTTGGCTTCGACTGCGGCGCGGCGAATCTTGTAATTATCCGAGAGCTCGTGCCGCCCGCTGGCGTCGTTGATCACGAGGTCGACGCCGCGCGAGGCGATCAGATCGAGCACGTGCGGGGAACCATCGGCGATCTTATTGACCGGGCGGCAAACGATCCCCGCCGATTCGAGGTGCTCGCGCGTGCCCGGCGTCGCGTAGAGCGCGTGTCCGAGCGCTTTGTAGCGGCGGAGAATGGGAATCGAGTCGTCCTTCTCCTCATCCGCAATGGAGACCAGGATGTTCCCGCCCGTGCCGGGGAGGCGCACTCCCGCGCCGATAAACCCTTTGCGCAACGCGCCGGCGAAGGTCGTGTCTATGCCAAGCACCTCGCCCGTGGATTTCATCTCGGGACCGAGAATCGTCTCTACTCCGCGCATCTTTGCAAAAGAAAATACCGGGATCTTGACGACGACGAAAGGGGCCCGCGCCACGAGACCCGTGCCGTACGGCATCTCGCGCAGCCGCTCGCCCAGCGCGATGCGCACGGCAGCGGCGACGATGTTTACGCCCGTTGCCTTTTGGATGATCGGAACGGTGCGGCTCGCCCGCGGGTTGGCTTCGATGATGAAGAGGCGGTCGCCGTCGATCACGAACTGGATGTTGATCGGGCCACGGATGCGCAGTTCGCGTGCGATCGCGGCGGTCGCATCGACGATGCGTCGTTCCATCTCTTCGCCGACCGTCTGCGCGGGATAGACGCCGATCGAGTCTCCGGAGTGAATGCCGGCGCGCTCTATGTGTTCGAAGATTCCTGGAATCAAGATATCCTCGCCGTCGAAGACGGCGTCGACCTCCACTTCGAGCCCTCTGACGTACCGGTCCACGAGCAGCGGCGCGTCGGGGAGGATCGGCGGCGCCGACTCCGCGTACGAAGCCAGCTGTCCTTCGTTGTAGACGATCTCCATACCGCGGCCGCCCAGCACGTATGAAGGGCGCACGAGGACGGGAAAGCCGAGCTCGCGTGCGATGGCGCGCGCTTCGCGAAACGAACGCGCCGCCTTCCCCTCCGGCCTCGCGACACCCAGGCGGCTCAGCGCGGCATCGAACTTCTCCCGGTCCTCGGCCATATCCAAGCTCGCTCGGTCGTTGCCGAGGATCCTAACGCCGCGCCGGGCGAGTTCCTCGGCGAGGTTGATCGCCGTCTGACCGCCGAACGCGAGCATGACGCCGCGGGCCTTCGTCGCCAGGTACGTCGCTTCTACCTCGTCGGCTCCCGGCGGCTCGAAGACCAGCAGGTCCGAGATATCGAAATCGGTCGAGACCGTCTCGGGGTTATTGTTGACGATCGCCGCCGCGTAGCCGGCTTCGCGCAGGGCCCAGGCCGCATGCACGCACGAGTAATCGAACTCGATGCCCTGACCGATTCGAATGGGGCCGCTGCCGACGACGACCACGGCCTCGCGCGCCGTAGGGCGCATATCGTCGGCTTCGCCGTAGGACATGTAGTAGTATGGCGACTTCGCCGGGAACTCTGCCGCCGCCGTATCGACCATCCGAAAGCTCGTGCCCTGGGAGACGGCGGCCGAGCCGCAGAGCCGCGCTACCGCATTGCGCGAGTAGCCGTTCCGAAGTGCCCCGGGCAGATCGGGCGCGTCGCCCGCGGCGCGCAAACCTTCCTCAAATGCGACCAGCTCCAGAATCTCGTAAAGCCAGAAGCGATCGATAGCCGAGAGGCCGGCGATCCGTGCGACTGCCGCATCAGCGTCGCCGCGTCGGAGACCTCCGCGCAGCGACTCCGCCACCGCGAAAAGGCGTTCGTGCGTTGGGCGCTCGATGACGCCGTCGAGTTCCTCGGCCGTCCACTGCTCGTGGCCGTTGCCGGTGAGCGTTTCGCGGTTGAGATCGAGTCCCCGCAACGCTTTCACGAGCGCCGCCTGAAACGTGCGCCCGATGCCCATCGATTCGCCGGTCGATTTCATCTGCGTGCCGAGCCGCGTATCGGCCAGCGGAAACTTATCGAACGGCCAGCGGGGAATCTTGACGACGACGTAGTCGAGCGCCGGCTCGTACGCGGCTTTCGTTACGCCGGTAACGGGATTCGGAATCCGATCGAGCGTTTCGCCAAGCGCGATTCGCGTGCTGATCTTGGCGATCGGGTAGCCGGTCGCTTTACTCGCGAGCGCGGAGCTGCGCGAGACGCGCGGGTTGACTTCGATGATGCGGTACTCGCCGGTCGTCGGATGAAGCGCGAACTGAATGTTGCATCCGCCCCGCACGTCTAGGGCTCGGACAACGTTCAAACTCGACGTGCGCAGCATGTGATAATCCGTATCGGATAGCGTCTGCGAGGGCGCGACGACGATCGAGTCGCCCGTATGCACGCCGACCGGGTCGAGATTCTCCATGTTGCAGACGACGATGCAGTTTCCGGCGCCGTCGCGCAGGACTTCGTACTCGATCTCTTTCCAGCCGAGTAGCGACGTCTCGAGCAGGACTTGATGAATCAGACTCGCGGAGAGCCCGCTCGCAAGGGTCTCTCGAAGTTCGCGTTCGTTCCGGACGATACCGCCGCCGGTGCCTCCTAGCGTATACGCCGGGCGCACGACCAGCGGATAACCGCGAACGCGGGCAAAGGCGACGCCGGGCTCGACGGCCGTTACGACCGTGCTCTCGGGCACCGGCTCGCCGATCTCCAGCATCTTCAGCTTAAAGCGCTCGCGGTCTTCGGCGAGTTCGATCGTCTCGACCGGCGTTCCCAGCAGTTCGACGCCGAAACGCGCGAGTACGCCGGCTTCGTGCAGCTCTACCGCGAGATTCAATCCGGTCTGCCCCCCGAGCGTAGGCAGGATTGCGTCCGGACGCTCGCGTTCGATGATCCGCTCGAGCGACGAGACCGTCAGCGGTTCGAGGTAGACGGCGTCGGCAACCTCCGGGTCGGTCATGATCGTTGCGGGATTCGAGTTGACCAGAACGACGCGATGACCGTCTTCGTGCAGTGCCCGGCACGCCTGGACGCCGGCGTAGTCGAATTCGGCAGCCTGGCCGATGACGATCGGGCCGGAGCCTACGACGAGTACATTGCGCTGGGGCATTCTAGGAGGCTGTCGCAGTTGAGCCGTTTCCATCTTTGGGCCGCCTTTTGCCCGAATACTTCGTTGCTCATCAGTCACGAAGCTACGGCTTCGCTCCCATTCCGCACGGAAGCGGAGGTGCCGCGCAGCGCAGGATGCGCGCTGGCGCGGCTTCTTCGCGCCTCGTCTCCGAACAAAACTCGGCGCCAAATCTGAAAACGGCTCAACTGCGACAGCCTCCTAGGCGTCCAGGGTTAGGCGGCTGCCGGTGGACTCCTGGGGTCTCCGTCCCCACGGGGCCCAAGTCTGGCGGCGTTGAGCCTTTCGGCTCCACCCTAGTGCGCCCGCTTTCATTATCCTTGACAGTGAGAATTGGAGTCGAGAGATGGCGATACTCGCAGACGCGCCCCCGGCGCGCTTGGAGCGTCTGGAAACGAGATTGAACTGCAGCCGCGGGCTTGCGATTCGCTTTGCGGCGGGTCTATGGCTTCCCCACCTGCAGAACCGCTATCTCGAGCTTGCGAGCGCGCTCCGCGCGACCGATACCCGCAGAGCGGTCGATCTGGCTGGGCGCATTCGCGATGCGGCAAGGATCGGCGACGCTCGCGAAATCGTAGAAGCGATGGAGACGATCGCCGAATACGCGTCGCGAGGAAGATGGGATGCGGCGATCTCGCGCTTCCGCGAGGCCAATCACCAACTCAAAGAGGTTACCCAGCACGTGAGCAGCTTAGCTCGATCTTCTGGAGGGTGAGCGAGATGTTGAGATATCCGGCGCGCCGTGCCGCGGGCGCCCTTCTGGTTGTTGCGCTTGCCGGATGCGGCGGAGGCGGTTCGTCTTCAAGCACGTCGATCGGAAGCAGCCCAATCGACCCTCCGGTATCGAGTTCGTCACAGCATCTCTACGTCGGTGACGGCGTGCCGGGGAGCGGCACGATTCGCATCTACGCTTTGCCAATCGCCTCCTCGTCGACGCCTGTTGCGACCATCCCGCTTGCGGCGGTGGATGGCGTAGCCGTCAGCGCCCAGGGCGTCCTAGCGGCGAGCCTGCTCGACGGGCAGATCGCCATCATTCCATCACCTCTCACGAGCCCTGCGATCTCAGCGGAGTTTTCAAATGGGGCCAACGGCGGTCAGTTGGCGTTCCTAAACAACGGCGAACTGGCGGCCGCAGCGCAGGACGCAAACCTACGCTTCTTCGCCGCGCCGTACGCGAATGCGAGCACGCCCAACGCATCGCTCTCCCTTCCCGGTGCCACCTTCTACGGCGTGGCGCAAGACCGCAGCGGCGACATCATCGCGGACGATCAACAAAATGGCAATATCTACTGGTACTCAAGCGGTGCGGCCACGCCTACCGTCGTCCCGGGGCCGCCCAACGCCGACCTCCGTTCGATCGTGGTGCAAGGCTCGCAGGCATTCATCGCCAACGTCACGCAGGCAAACAACAAGTACCAAAGTTTTCCCGGCGGCGACGTTTTGGTCTATAACCTTCCGCTCTCGGCAGCGAGCGTGCCGGCATATACGATCGGCAACGGTATGGATATCCCGGAAGGCTTGGCCTTCGACGCTGCGGGCAACCTCTACGTGACGAACCTCGGCGTACCGGGAACGAGCCCCGAACAGATCAACGTCTACGCGCCTCCGCTAAGCGCCACGAGCACCCCGGCCGCCCAGCTCGCAATACCACAGGCCGGGCTCTTCAGCATAGCCGTCGGTCCGTAGGAGCCTCCTAGCTTCACGTTTCGTCGAGCAGTCTCTTGAGGTGCGGTGACGGCTCGACGTGCATCTCTTCCGCCAGGCGCCGCTGGTAGCGTCGGAACTCCAGAATGGCAGCGCTGCGGTCCCCTGCGGCCAGATGGGCCGAAATCACGAGTTCCATAGCGGCTTCGTCCAAGGAGTCGACGCGCGTCAATTCGTGCGCAACCTCGAGCGCGCGAACGTGATCGCCGCCGCGCAGGGCACGCCGTCCGAGATACTCACCGATCTCGCGCGTCGCGCGCTCCAGCAGCGCTTCCGCGCGCTCGAACCATTCCCAGTTGGCGAACGACGCCGGTCGCCCGCTGGCCAGGTCCGCAAAGATCGTATCGAGTTGTGCGTCCAAAGGTCCCGTTACGTGGCCGCGAGCGACTGCATCGAGAATACGCGGCAGAAAGCGAATGTCGACCGCCACGTGAGCGGCCAGCGCGTAACCACCCTCGGTCGTTTCGATCGCAGCCGCGTCGTGCAGCTGCGCACGCGTCCGATGAACGCACATCTTCAACGCTTTATAGGCCTGCTCGAACGGCGTGTCGGGCCAAAGGCGATCGCAGAGGACCTCCGTCGATAGCGGCCGCGATTCGATCGCCAGCGCTACGAGCAACGCCATTCCCCCCACCGATATCTGCAGCACGTTATCGCCGCGGCGCACCGATCCGCCCGCCAGCCGAATCTCGACCGGTGCGTCGACGGTGCGGTCGATCTCTCCGCTGCTTGCGCGCAGACGGTTCACGAGCGGAGCCAGCAAGCCGTGCGCCTCGCCCGTCTCCGCCAGATTGCGTACGCTCTCCAGCAACTCCGGAGACTCTACTTCTTCGCAGAGCGTGAGCGCTTCGGCCAGCATCTTCTTGCGCGTCGTCGATACCTTCTCCGCCATGGCGATGCGAGCGAGGATACGTGTGAACGTTTCGGCTGCCTGATCGGCCAGTTCGAGCGCGCGGCGCACGTACTGCGCGGCATCGCGGGCCGCATCGGATTGCGTGCTGGCTATGAGAAACGCTCTCGCGTCCCAGAGCGGCGCCACTTCGCGCTCGCCGCTCGGCCGCCGGCTATCGACGGCCAGCACGAGATTCACGAGTCCCGGAATCGTTTGTTGCCGCAGCACGTCGTGCAGGCGGCTACGATTTGTCTCCAACGCCTCGTTGTCGCCGGCTATCCACGACCCGAAGACGCCTTCCGCGCAAGCGTAGGCAACGACCATATACGAACGGGAGCGCCGGCTTTGCGCGGTGAGCTGCTCGATCGCGTCGAATTCAAGCTCCCAGCGGCCACGCGCGCGCGCCGCCCGAATATCGACCGAGAGCACTTCGGCGGCCAGCAGCGGGAACGCTCCCGAGATCGCCCGCAGCCGGGGCCACGCATCCGGCCCGCGGCTGAATGTGCCGAGGTGCGCCTGCAGGGAAATGCGCGCGGCGAGCAATTCCATGGAAGCGGCGTCGTCGCCGGCCGCAGCCGAACCTTCGGAGGCCCGGTCCAGAACGCGTGCGGCATCGGCGACCCGTCCGCAGTCGCGCAGGGCGATCGATGTCTGCGCGGCTACGCGGTAGAAGAGCGTGCTGGGCTCGGAGACCTCCAGCACCTGCATGATCGTGCGGCCTTCGTGCGCCAGGACCTCGGGATGCACCATCAGCCGGCGGGTTGGAGCGAATGCCACCCAGATCTCCGGATAGCGCACGTATGGCAAGGACCGAAACTGCGCGTTGATCTGTTCGTAGACGGGGCTTGGCACGATGAAGCTCGCCATTGGATCTCTGCGCAGAGATTCTGCGGCGCGTTCGGCATTGCCGGCTTGCACGTAACAACGGGCGGCGCGCATGTAATCGCCCCCCTCCTCTGCGCGCGCGGCAACCTCCGCCAACTGCTCGCCGAGGAGTTGGTAACGATCGTGTTTGAGGGCTTCGGCGATTAGCGGATGCACCTGGATCGTCCGGTCGCCACCGTACCGCGCGAGCTGCAAGTCGCGCACGAGCCTGCGCGCGTGGTTCGTGCCGCCGCGATCGATATCCGCATCGGTGGCATCCCCCGCAGCCACGCAACTTGCGAGCGCGCGCAGCAGGGGCGCAGCCAGTGGCGTGACGATCTCCGCCGAGACGTACTCGAGCAGCCCCGCAAAGGCCATCGTCTCCGATGGCTGAGTCAGCGCATCGGGAGGAAGGTCGTTCCAAACGCGATCGACGAACAGCGCGGCTGCCGGCCAGCCTTGCAGCAGCCGGTTAACGCGTAGAAACGTTGCATCGTCGCAACGGTCCGCCGCAAAGAGCTGCCGCAGTTCGTTCTCGTCAAACGCGAGATCGTCGCGCTGCAGCAGCGTGACGGTGTGCGGCGCGAAACCCTGTACGCAACGCAGCACGATGTCGCTGCGCGCGCAGAGCACGACGCGCGTGCGTGCCGGGAGATCGGCCAAAGCCGCGGCCAAGTTCCGCGCTTGTCCGGCGCCTTCCGCAAGTGCGTCGCAAGATTCCAGGACCACCGTCACCCCGGCGCTGCCGTCGCGGTTTTCCGGCGCAAGCGTGCGGATGCGCGAGACGACGGCGATGGCGTCGGCGCCCGGTAGCGAGCAGTCGATCGACTCCCACGTCTCCTCCCGAGCGACGCGCTGCGCGATGTACGTCTTGCCGTAGCCGGCCGGAGCCACGAGCACCACGATCTGCGCCTCCTGGCGGCGGATTCGTTCGAGGACCCGTCGCCGGTCGACGAGCCTGGGCGCGCGAGCGCTCATTTAGCCGAACCATTGCGCATACGTCATTAGCCTCCTACGGCTGCAGGCGGCGCAGCCTCCAGGCGGCGCCTTCGCGAGCGTACTCCAAACGGTCGTGCATCCGATCGGCGCGCCCCTGCCAGAACTCCACCCGCTCCGCGACGATCAGGAATCCGCCCCAGGAGTGCGGCCGCGGCACCCGCTCGCCTTCGAAGCGTGCGGCATAGTCCTCGACGCGCTGATCGAGGATATCTCGACTCGCGACCGCCTCGCTCTGCTCCGAGGCCCAAGCGCTCAGCTGATGGCCGCGCGGCCGCGTCGCAAAGTACGCATCGGAGTCCTCGTCACTCAAGCGCTCGGCGATCCCCGTTATGCGGATCTGACGCTCGAGCTCCGGCCAGTAAAACGCTGCCGCAACCCGCGGGTTCCGCGCGAGCTCGCGACCCTTGCGGCTGAAATAGCTGGTGTAGAAGACCGGGCCGCGCGAAGTCATGCCCCGAGCCAGGACGATACGCGAACTCGGCTGGCCGTCCTCGCCGGCCGTGCTCACGCACATCGCCGTCGGTTCGATCAGGGCGGCGGCGTAAGCGTCGTCGAGCCAACGCTGCAGCTGTACCAGCGGATCAGGATCGACCGCACCCTCGTGAAGTGCGGCACGGCCGGACGGGTGGCGGCCTCCGGTGGCGTTCATGGCAATCTCCCTGCTGCAAAACCTGCAAGAAACGTTGCGATCATCAGCACGCCGGCAGCCAGGGCGGCCGCCAGCGACGCATCGACGCTCTTCTTCTCGAGCGAGGTCGTCTTTCCAAGCCGCTTCAGCGCTGCACGCAGTTGCGCGGCATCGGCCGCGTGCGCGTATCTTCCACCGCTCTCGCGCGCGTACGCACGCAGAGCGTGAGAGTCGATCGTCGCAGGCTGGCTGGTTCCCGGAATGACGGCACCGTGATTGGTGCCGATGCCGACGGTGTAGACCGGAATGTGGTGCGCTCCGAGATAACGAGCGATCGCCGATGGATCTCTCCCTCGATTGTTAACCCCGTCGGTGATCAATACCACCGCGCGATCTCCACGAACCGGCAACGCGCGCGCCGCTACCTCCAGGGCCTCACCGATGGCCGTCGCGCCGTTCGGCGGGGGCAGCGCGGCGAGTGCCGCTCGCAGCCGCCTCCGGTCGCTCGTGAGGGGCGCGATGATGCCGGCCGAGCTGGCGAATGCGATGATTCCGATCTTGGTGCCTGCCGGGGCGGCATCAACGAACGCCCGCGCGGCGTCCACCGCCGCCTGCGCACGCGTCGGCGAGACGTCCGTCGACGCCATCGAGCCCGACGTGTCGATGCAGATGAACGCCGCGCCGTCCTTCGCCGGAAGCCAGGCGACGACCCGCGGGCCCGCGGCCGCCAGCGCCAGCAGGAGCGCGCCGAGAATCCATCCGGCGCGTAGTACGTGCGCGGGCCCGCTTCCCGCGCCGCTCGCCCGCAAGAGAAATGGGAGGTTCGAGTACGCGATCTCGCGCCCCGTTCGCCGGCGTTCGAGAGCGCCGTAGGCGAGCGCGAGCAGCGGCACGCCGACCACGGCGAGCAGCAGCCAAGCCGGGCGCTCGAAGCTCATATGAGACCGAAGGCCCCTAACAGACCACGCGTGCCGTCACCTTCTTCGAGCTGGCCGACGCGCCATCCGAGCGACGTGAGGCGAGCCGCCAAAGTACGCTCGCGTTCCCGGACCGCGCGAGCGTAGCGCTCGCGCTCGCGTGCCCCGAGAAAGAGCAGCTGCGATCGGCCCGTCTCCGCGTCGGCTACGCGCACGAAGCCGCCCAACGGCAACCCAGCATGCCACGGATCGCGCGCGACGAGCGCCGTGCAGTCGAAACGGACCCCGAGTTCCCCGAGCATCCGGTCGTCTTTCGTATCGAGGTCGAAGAAATCGCTCGCCACCAGCAACGCGCTGCCACGGGGAAGTGCGGCCAGCGCCATATCGAGCGCGCGCCGGAGATCGCCTGGAGACATCTGCGCAACCGCAGCCGCCGCGCAAGCGGCAGCGCTTCGAGGTCCCCGCAGCGTAAGCGGTACGACTAAACCCTCATGGCTGAGGCGGACGCAGCGGTCGTCCGCAAGTGCGGCGCCGTACCACACGCGCAGCGTCTCTTCGGCAGAAGCCAAGAGTTCCCGGCGCCGCCCGACACGCATCGAGCCGGAATTGTCGACGATCGCGGCGAGCGTCAGGGCGACGTCTTCGAGAACGACGCGCGTCTGTAAGGCGCCCGTGCGCGCCGTAGCCGCCCAGTCGATGCGCCGCGGGTCGTCGCCGGCCACGTACTCCCGGAGTTCGACGAACTCGTAGCCGTCGCCACGAAAGAGCGTCGGCGAACCGGTGCCGGCGTGGCGCGGCCGCTTGCGCCCGCTCAGCAGCGCGTTGCGCAAAGAGTTCACGGCGCCGGTACGCTGGCTATCAGGCGAGCGACGATCGCTTCGGGGTCGGCGCGTTCGGTGACCAAACGGTAGTTGAAACCGATGCGATGGCGCAGCACGAGTGGAGCGATGCCGCGCACGTCGTCGGGCAACACGAAGGTACGCTGTTGAATGAGGGCCTTCGCACGCGATAGAAAGGCGAGCGCGAGCGTAGCACGCGGACTCGCGCCGTAGTCGACCAATGCCGCCGTCGCCCCACCCAGCGCCGCATCGACGCGGCGCGTTGCCGCGACCAAGTCGACGACGTAGGCCTTGATCTTTTCGTCGAGGTGCACCGCGCGAGCCTGCGCGCGCCACGCGCGCACGTCCTCGAGCGTTGCAGCGCTCTCGATCAAATGCGTGTCGTCGACGGCGAAGCGCTCGAGAATGACGGCCTCTTCTTCGCGAGATGGATAACCGACGTTGACCTTTAGGAGAAAGCGGTCCATCTGAGCGAGCGGCAGGGCGTACGTGCCGTCGGTATCGAGAGGGTTCATCGTCGCCAGCACGATGAACGGATCCGGCAGTGCGTGCGACTGTAGTCCGATCGTGACCTGACGCTCCTGCATCGCCTCGAGAAGCGCCGATTGAACTTTTGCCGGCGCGCGGTTCACCTCGTCCGCGAGGACGACGTTCGCGAATATCGGCCCCGGTACGGTCGTAAAGACGCTTTCGTGCTGGTCGAATATCCGCGTGCCGACGATATCCGCCGGCAAGAGATCCGGAGTGAACTGTATGCGTTTGAACTGGCCGTCCAGCGCCGCGGCAAGCGCGCGGCAGGCCAAGGTTTTCGCCAGCCCCGGCGGCCCCTCGAGCAGGACGTGCCCGTCAGCAATCAAGGCGAGCACGAGGGACTCGACGACCTCGCGCTGGCCGACGATGGTCTGCGAGAGCGCATCGATGAGTTGCTGCGGACGTTTGGGATCGGTCATGGCATGTAGTGCTCCAACGAGGCTAGGACCTCGCCAATCGCGCGGTGCAGGTGGGCTTCCGGACAGAATGCGGCACGTTCCGCCGCTCGCAAGACGGTGCGCACGGCGAGATCGTGCGCGCCCGGCCGGCGCAGGACGTCGGCCAGCGTTTCGCCCGCACCGGCGCCCGCCAGGGCCCACAGATAGCTACGCAGTTCGAGGACCGTCGATCGTTCTGGATCCGCCGAGAGGCGCTCGCGGAAGGCGTGCAACCGGTTCGCCGGTGCCGCAGCGGGCGGCAGCCGCGCCGGCTGTGGCCCGCCCTCGTGCTCCTGCTGCTGCTGCGCCCGCACTCGCGGCCGCCGCAGCAGCAGCAGGAGCAGTAGCGCCCCAGCGAGGAGCAGCAGCACCGCAATACCGCCGCCGGCCGCCAACAGCCGGAAGATGCCGCGCGCGGCCGCGGCCGGCGCCTCCAGACCGCCCCCCACATGGAGAACCAATGCGTTGGAGATAAAACGCGTGGGCCGGCCGTTGCGCGCGTCGACGGCGTCCAAATAGGCGGGCGTCACGTGAATCGTACCGCTGCGGTGAGCGACGACCGTAATCGTTTCGCGATAACGCGTGCCGTTCGATCCGGCCACCAGGCGGCGCGCGTCTCCCAGCTCTTCAAGTCCGAAGAACGACGGCAGTACCAAGTTATCTAGCCTGGACTCACTCTCCGTGACGCTCACGGCGATGATGAGATGGAACGGGCGCTCCAACTGCGGAGCGCCCGTGTCGCTGCTCAGCGTAAAACTCGTCACGTCGAGCCGTTGCAGGCTCTGCGCGCGCGCCTGCCCCATGGGGAGCAACAGCAGCAGCGCAAGCGCAAACGCCGTCGGCGGTCGCAGCGCGGCGCGCGCCCCGGTCACGGGCCGATGCCCACGCTCGCGAGCCATTGCGCGAAGACGAGCCGCGCGTCGGACGGTCCCGGCGACGCCTCCGGATGAAATTGTACGGCGGCGACCGGCAGCTCGCGATGGCGGAACCCTTCGTTGGTGCCGTCGTTGAGATTCACCATCGTCTCCTCGAGCGAGGGAGGCAGCGAAGACGAGTCGACGGCATACCCATGATTGTGCGCCGTTATGATGACGTCGCCGCGCAGCAGGTCTTTGACGGGATGATTGCCGCCGCGGTGTCCGTACGGTAGTTTGAACGTTGAGGCTCCGCAAGCGATCGCAATGAGTTGGTGGCCGAGGCAGACGCCGAAGAGCGGCCGCTTTCCGAGCAGCGCACGCAGCGTTTCGATGGTCTGCGGGAGATCGGTCGGGTCTCCCGGCCCGGGGGAGATGAAGACCGCCTGCGGCTCGTGCAACATAATCTCCTGCGCCGTCGCATCGTACGGCACGACGGTGACGCCAACCCCAAGGGCCTCGAGGTCGCGCAGGATGGCGCGCTTGACGCCGCAGTCGATCAGCACCACGCGCGGCGCATCGGGCGGCCCCTCCCTGCGCTGCGCGCGCGCCGCAACGCCGGCCACGAGGTCTTTGGTCGTAGCGCTGCGCGCGAACGCCGTCAGGCGCGCTTCGGCGGAGGCAAGCGCCGCATCCCCCACCGCGAGCGCGGCCCAGATCGTCCCATGCTCGCGTAACGCAATCGCGATCGCCCGAGTATCGGCGTCGAGCAGCGTCGGCACGCGTTGCTCGACGAGCCAACTCGGCAGATCCTGACGCGAAGAGCGGTGAGACGGATGGCGTGCGATACGCTTGATTACCGCACCCGCGACGCAGGCACGCGGGTACTGCGCGGCCGCACCTGAGACGCCGTAATTACCGATCATCGGGTACGTGAAGGTCAATATCTGACCGGCATAGGACGGATCGGTAAGCGCCTCTTCGTAACCCGTCATCCCGGTATAGAAGACGGCCTCGCCCAACGCCAGGCCCTCGTAATCGAGTCCGCCGCCGTCAAAGCGCGTTCCGTCCGCGAGAAAGAGCGCCGCTTGTTTCATCGCAGCAGCCCGCCCGCCATACGCACACGGCCGCCCACGATCGTCGCGACCGCCCGGCGGGGCAGGCGCCGGCCGGCAAATGGGGTGTTCTTGCCCTTAGAGTGGAAACGATCCGGGTCGACTACCCACGGACGGTCTGCAAAAATCGTGACATCACCAGGCGCACCGACGGCCAGGGTGCCGCCGGCTACCCCCAAGATGCGCGCGGGGTTGCACGAGAGCAGCTCGACGAAACGCGCGACCGGCAGATCCGGCAGCGCTGCGGCATACGCGCCCACGGCGATCTCAAGCCCGCTGAATCCGGCCGCCGCATCGGGTAGCGCCACCGTCTTCGCCGAGCGTTCGTGCGGCGCATGGTCGCTGGCAAAGGCATCGACGGTGCCGTCGCGCACGCCATCTCGCAGCGCGCGTGAATCATCCTCCGCGCGCAGCGGTGGGTTTACCTTCGCACCCGAACCGAACTCGCGTATCGCATCTTCCTGGAGCAGCAGATGGTGCGGCGTGACCTCGCACGTCGCGTGGTTGCCGCGACTGCGCGCCCAGCGCATCAGTTCGATCGATCCGCGCGTCGAGAGGTGCGCCATATGCCAACGCTTCCCCGTCGCCGCCGCGATCAAGAGATCGCGCGCGACGACGATATCCTCGGATGCCGCGCAACTGCCGGCGAACCCAAGCTCGTGCGAGAGCGCCCCATCGTTCATCACCCCATTGCCTTTGAGGCGGTCGTCCTCGCAATGCGAGATGAAGCAGCCGCGAGTCCCGAGCGCAGCCGTCGCCGCGGTGCTCAGCACTCCGGCGTCCATCACCGTGTTGCCGTCGTCGCTGAAGGCAACGGCCCCCCCGCGCGCAAGAGCGTCGTAATCGAGGATCTCCGTTCCCTTACGAGCGCGCGTAATGGCGGCGATCGGATAGACTCGACAGCGAGCTCTCGGGTCTGCGGCGACGCGACGAACGAGCGCGGCCTCGTCCAGCGCTGGAAGCGTGTTCGGCATGCACGCCACCGCCGCGTAGCCGCCGGCTAGCGCGGCCGCGGTCCCCGTCGCGACGCTCTCTTTTTCCGGCTGGCCCGGATCGCGTAAGTGGACGTGCATGTCGATGAATCCGGGCGCAACGTAGGCGCCGCGTGCGTCTAGGATCTCTTCTTCTCCATCGGGCGCGAGATGTTCGCCGAGCTCGGCGATGAGGCCATCGCGAATGCGCAGATCGAGAATCCCGTCCAGGTGCTGCGTAGGGTCGACCACCCGTCCATTGCATACCAGCATCTGTAAGGGGCTCAGCGCGCGACGGCTCGGTCGCGGTTCACCAAGAAATCGAGCACCGCCATGCGTATTCCCACGCCGTGCATGACCTGCTTTGCATAGCGCCAGCCGGCGAACTCCAAGACGGACTCGTCGATCTCGACGCCGCGGTTGTATGGCCCCGGATGCATCACGATGGCATGCGGACGCATCGTCTTCAAGCGCTTGCCGTTCAGTTGGTACCGGGCCACGTACTCGTCGTTGGAGAGCGGCATGGTCGCGAAACGCTCGCGCTGGATGCGCAGCACGACCACCGCGTCCGCGACGCGAAGGACCGCATCGAAGTCGCGCTCGATACGCGCCTTCCCGGGCATGAAATCGCTTGCAAGAAATCCGGCTGGCCCCACGAGCACGACGTCGGCGCCCAACGCTTGCAAACCGTGCACGCTCGAGCGTGCGACCCGGCTGTGCTCGACATCCCCCACGATGGCTACCGTCCGGCCGTTCAGCTCGCCGAACTCCTCGCGCAGCGTATAGAGATCGAGCAGCGCCTGCGTCGGGTGGGCATGCGTGCCGTCCCCGGCGTTGACGACGTGCCCGTCGAATGCCAGCGCGACGCGTGCGGGGAAGCCGTCCTCGGGGTGGCGTATCACCAGCACTTGGATACCCATCGCGCCCAGCGTAATGGCGGTATCTTCGATCGTTTCGCCTTTGGCGAGGCTCGATTGGCTCGGCCAAATCGTAATGACGTTAGCGCCCAGCCGTTGCTCGGCAAGCGTGAACGAGGTCATCGTGCGGGTGCTGTGCTCGAAGAACATGTTTACGCAGGCGACGTCCTCGAGAGACCGGCTGGGCCGCGTGGATTCAAAGTACTTGGTCCGCTCGAAGATCTCGTCGATCTCGCCGGCGGCCAAATCGGAGAGGTCGATGAGGCTACGCCTAGTCCGCAAGCAGAGCCACCTCGTCGTCTTCGGTAGGATGCGCGCCGACGCTCACGACGATCCGCTCGCGGCGCGCGGTCGGGATGAAACGCCCAACGTAGTCGGCCTGGACCGGCAGCTCGCGCAGACCCCGGTCGACCAGCACGCAGAGGCGGATCGTAGCCGGACGGCCGAGATCGGTGACCGCATCCAGCGCCGAACGCACGGTACGCCCAGTGTAGAGCACGTCGTCGACGATCACAACGGTCTTTCCCGTAACTTCATCGGGGATCTGCGACTCGGGTATCTGCCGCGAGACGTCGTCGTCGCGGTAAAGATTGATGTTCACGAAGCCGAGCGCGGGCCTGCGGCCGCCGATGCGCTCGATCTGCGCCGCAATGCGCCCGGCGAGCGACTCACCGCCGCGCCGGATCCCGATGAGATAGAGGCCCTCCGGCGTGCCCCCAGGCTCGAGGATTTGGTGCGCCAGACGAGCGATGATGCGCTCGATCTCAGCCGCCCCGATCAGTTGACGCTTTGCCGCTACGGCCGCCTTCATGCGATCTCCCCAATCTCGGCGAGTGCCGCTCCGACCCGGGCCAACTCGCTGCGATAGTTCCCCATTTTCTCGCGTTCCTTCGCCACCACGTCGGGCTTGGCATGCGCTACGAAGCTTTCGTCCGCGAGCTTGCGCTCGCTGCGCGCGACCTCCTCGCGAAGGCGCGCGAGCTCCTTGCGGTAGCGCTCGCAGAGCACGTTCGCCGGTGCCCGGGCAGCGACCGATGCCAAGGCCTCCGCCAGAGGCGTTTGGCCGTCGCCCATCGCTTCAATGTGGCCCGTTACGTAGTGAGCGAGCAGATCGGCAATCTCTCCCGGAATACGGTTGGGGGCGTCGAGCGTTACCGGTTGCTTCGGCTGCAGGCCGATGTGCGCGCGAAGTTTGCGAATGCGCTCGACACTCTGCTGCAACGCTGCGAAGTTGGCGGCGTCCGCCGGGAAGCTGGGAATCTCGAGCGGGTCGGGCCAAGCGGCAGTAACGATCGTCCGCCCATCGTGGGGCAGAGCCAGCCAGACCTCCTCCGTGATGAAGGGTTCGATCGGATGCAGCAACCGCATCGCGTTGTTAAGAACGAAGGAGAGTACGGCCGCGCGCGTCGCCTTGGCGGTATCGATCTTGGTGGCTTCGAGATACCAGTCGCAGATTTCGTACCAGGTGAACCGCCACAGCGTCTCTGCCGCCGTACCGAAATCGTATGCGTCGAGGCAACGCGTAGCCGTCGCGACGGTTTCGTGCAGGCGGGTGAGAATCCACTTGTCGGCAAGGGTCAAGCGCTCGGCCGCGGGCAGCGCAAGCGCACGTGGAAGGCCCTCCGGCAGCGCCAGCGCGTAACGCGTCGCATTCCAGATCTTGTTGTTGAAGTTGCGCGCTTCCTCACACCGAGACTCGTTGAAGCGTACCTCCTGTCCCTCCAAGCGCATCTGGCGCATCATGCCCATGCGGAATGCGTCGGCACCGTAGCCTTCGACGAGATCGAGCGGGTCGATAGCGTTCCCAAGCGACTTGCTCATCTTGCGCCCTTGCGCGTCGAAGACGAGCGGTGCGACGAAGACGGTCGGGAAGGGCACCTCGCCGAGAAATTTGAGCCCGAGCATGACCATGCGTGCGACCCAAAGGAAGATGATCTCCCCCCCGGTGATCAGCACTTGACTAGGATACCAGCGAGCGAGTTCGGCCGTTGGTTCTGGCCAGCCAAGGATCGAGAAGGGCCACAGCGCGCTGCTGAACCACGTGTCGAGCGTGTCGGGATCGCGCGTGATGGTTTCGCTTCCGTATCGCTCGCGTGCGATGCGGCGCGCCTGCGCCTCGTTCTCGGCGACGATCGGCTCCCCGCCGGGCGCATACCACACCGGAAGCTGATGCCCCCACCACACCTGGCGGGAGACGTTCCAGTCGCGAATATTCTCAAGCCACTGTTCGTAAGTACGGCCGTAGCGTTCCGGTACGAAGCGAAGCCGCCCGTCGCGATAGGCCTGCAGCGCCGGAGCGGCGAGCGCCTTCATCTCGAGGAACCACTGCTCGGAGAGCATCGGTTCGACGACCTCACCGGTCCGCTCGCTCACGGCGACCGCGTGCCGGTAGGCTCGCTCCTCGACGAGGAAACCAAGCGCCCGAAGGTCGCCGACGACCGCCGCTCGTGCCTCATCGCGACGCATTCCGGCGTAGCGCCCGACCTCGACCTCCGCCGCCGTAACGCAGGCGTCCAGGTCCAAAACCGAGGGCATCGGTAGGTTATGGCGCAGCCCGATCTCATAGTCCGTCGCATCGTGAGCCGGCGTCACCTTCACGGCACCGGTGCCGAAGCCCATCTCCACGGCCTCGTCCGCAACGATCGGGATCGTACGCTGCAGGAGCGGAGGCAGCACGGCGCGCCGCCCAACGTAGCGCCCGTAGCGCGGGTCCTCCGGGTGAACGGCGATCGCAACGTCGCCCAACATCGTTTCGGGGCGAGTCGTGGCGACCTCTATGCAGTCGGGGGCAGCCGAAGCGTCCTTTTCCAGAGGATAGCGTATCGTCCACAGGTGCGCGTCGCGCTCGACGTGCTCCACCTCGGCGTCGGAGATCGTCGACCGGGCCTTCGGATCCCAGTTGACCAGGCGCTTTCCGCGATAGAGCAGTCCTTCGTCGTAGAGCTGCACGAACGCCCGGCAGACTGCAGCCGAGAGCCCCTCGTCCATCGTAAAGCGGCTCCGCTGCCAGTCCGGCCCGAAGCCGAGCGCGCGAAACTGTTCGTCGATCGTTCCACCGTATCTGCGCGCCCAGCCCCAGGTACGCTCGAGAAACTTCTCCCGGCCGAGCGCGTCGCGAGTCAGGCCCTCTTTCGCAAGGTCCCTTACGACCACGGCTTCGGTGGCGATGGCAGCGTGGTCGAGCCCGGGAAGCCAATCGGCGTTCTCGCCAAGCATGCGGTGATACCGCACCAGCGCATCCATCGGAGCGTAGGTGGATCCGTGCCCCAAGTGCGCGCGGCCCGTAACGTTCGGCGGAGGCATGCAGATGATAAACGGCGGACGAGCCGGATCGGGCTCTTCATGAAAATAGCCCGCCTCTTCCCAACGGCGGTAGTGTTTCGGCTCTACGGCCTTGGGATCGTAGTGCTTGGAGAGCGGTTGGGATTGCGTCACGGTCCGCTTGCGTTCAGCATGGCGCCGGATTGCACCTCGGGCTGTGTCGCCGCGGCCGTTCTGCTACGCCGGCATATCCTTCTGGCGCTCGCTATAGATCAGCGTCGGCGGTTCCTTCTTCTCGATGACCTCTTTGTTGACGATGCACTTCTTCACGCCTTGCAGCGAAGGCAGATCGTACATGACGTCGAGCATCGTCTCCTCGAGAATCGAACGCAGGCCCCGGGCGCCGGTCTTGCGGCCTTGGGCGCGAGCCGCAATCGCGATGAGCGCCTCTTTTGTGAACTGAAGATCGACGCCGTCGATCGACAGGATCTTTTGGAACTGGCGCACCAACGCGTTGCGCGGCTCCACGAGGATCCGCCGCAACGCCAGCTCGTCGAGGGCGTCGAGGGTCACCACGATCGGGAGGCGGCCGATGAATTCCGGGATCAGACCGAACTTCAGCAGATCTTCGGGCATGAGCTGCTGGAGGAGCTTCCCGACGTGCTGGTCGCGCTTCGCCTCTGGTTGCGCGCGAAAGCCCATGTTGTTGTTCGAGACGCGGGACTCGATGATGCGCTCCAATCCGTCAAAGGCGCCGCCGCAGATGAAGAGCACGTTGGTCGTATCTATTTGGATGAACTCTTGATGCGGGTGCTTGCGGCCGCCTTGAGGGGGAACGTTCGCCGTCGTTCCTTCGAGAATCTTGAGCAGGGCTTGCTGCACGCCTTCGCCGGAGACATCTCGTGTGATCGACGGGTTCTCGCTCTTACGAGCGATCTTGTCGATCTCGTCGATATAGACGATGCCTTTCTCCGCTCGTTTGACATCGTAATCCGCTGCCTGGATCAGCTTCAGCAGTATATTCTCGACGTCTTCGCCGACGTAGCCGGCTTCGGTCAGCGACGTTGCATCCGCCATAGCGAGCGGCACGTCCAGAATTTTGGCGAGCGTCTGCGCGAGATAGGTCTTGCCCGAACCCGTGGGGCCGACGAGAAGGATGTTCGATTTCTGCAGCTCGACGTCGTCGGCCGTGGCGCCCATGTTGACGCGCTTGTAGTGATTGTAGACAGCAACCGCCAGCGATTTCTTCGCGCGGTCCTGGCCGATGACGTATTGGTTGAGAATGTGATTGATGTCCTTGGGCTTCGGTATGTTGCGAAGCCGAAGGCTCTCGTCTACGTTCTTATAGAGCTCTTCCTCGATGATTTCGTTGCAGAGCTCGATGCACTCGTCGCAGATGTAGACGCCCGGGCCCGCAATGAGCTTGCGGACCTGTTCCTGCGATTTCCCGCAGAAACTGCATTTGAGCTGACCCTTTTCGTCCCCGAAGCGAAACATGCGTCCCTCTGTCGTGCCTTCCGGCGGCTATGCCGGCGCGGGCAAGGATTGGCGGTTCTCGATGATCGTGTCTATGATACCGTACTCTTTGGCTTCCTGCGAGGTCATGTAGAAATCCCTTTCGATATCCTTCAGTATCTGTTCTATCGGCTTTTTGACGGTTTCTTCGTAGATGGCCGCCAGGGTCCGCCGGGTCGCTATGAGGTCCCGAGCGTGGATCTCGATATCCGTGGCCTGCCCTCCGATCTGGTTGACCCACGGCTGGTGGATCAGAATCTTCGAGTGGGGAAGGGCCATGCGCTTCCCCGGGGCACCGCCCGTTAGGAGCACCGACCCCATCGAGGCCGCCATCCCGGCACAGATCGTGGCCACGTCAGGCTTGATGTACCGCATCGTATCGAAGATCGCGAGCCCAGCCGTTACGCTCCCGCCCGGGCTGTTGATATACATGTCGATGTCCTTTTCGGGGTCCTCTTTCTCCAGAAAGAGCAGCTGCGCAATCACGAGATTGGCCAGCTGGTCGTCGATCGGTCCCCCGACGAAGACGAGCCGATCCTTGAGCAGACGAGAGTAAATATCGAACGCTCGTTCACCCCGCGCGCTCTGCTCCACGACCATCGGGACCAGGTGACCCATATCTCTTCCCCCTTGAAGTGCTCGCACACACCCTACGGCAGCAGACGCTGACGCGGCCCCCTCGAGCCGTGGCTATTAACTACGACGCAGTCCCGGTGGTTGCTTCCTCCGCGCTGGCGTTTTCCAGCAGATACTCCACCGTCTTGTTCCGAACGATGCCGTCGCGCAGCGAGGGCAGGCTGTTGCCGAGGGCGGCGCGGACGCGCTCTACCGGTTGCCCGTACTGCTCCGCAAGCGCCTGTAACTCAGCCGCAATCTCGGCGGGCGTCGCCTCGATTCGTTCGGTCTTCGCGATCTTCTCGAGCAGCAGCATGCTCTTGACATTACGCTCGGCGTCCGGCCGGTACTCCGCGCGAAGATCGTCCTCGCTCTTACCGATGCTCGCGAGATACTCCTCGAACGGCACCGCTGCGCGCGACGCGCGGCTCCGGAGATCGCCCAGCATGCTCTCTATCTCACGCAGGACGAGAATCTCCGGCAGCGGGAAATCGTGAGATTCCAGCAGCTGCCCGATCGCTTGATCGGCGAGCTCCCGGCGCGACCGCGACTGCGCAATCGCTTCCAACCGCGTGCGTACGTCGGCTTTCAACGCGTCCAGCGTCTGGTTGCCCGAGACGGCTTTGGCAAACTCGTCATCGATGACGGGGAGTTCGAACTCCTTGATCTCGTGGACCCGAACGCTGAAGATCGCCGCCTTCCCGGCCAGCTCCGCCTGCGGGTATCCCGCCGGGAAGGTGGCCTCGACGTCCCGGTGCTCGCCGGCCTGCATCCCCACAATGCCCGCGACGAAGCCCGGAACGAACCGGTCCTCGCGAAGCTCGGTCATCTGCCCGTTGGCCGCACCCCCCTCGAACGCGACGCCGTCGATCGTCCCTTCGTAGTCCATCGTGACCACGTCGCCGATGGCCGCGGCACGATCGACCGGGACGAGCGTCGCGCGCTCGCGCGCCAGGGTTTGAAGGCTTCGCTCGACATCCCCGTCCTCGACAATGTGAGGCTCGCTTTGCAGCGCTAGGCCCTTGTACTGCCCGAGATCGATCTCGGGCCGAACGTCCACAACGGCCTTGACCCGCGCCGGCCGATCCGGCTCCACCGGTAAGAGTTCCAGCGCGGGCCGGTCCACCGGCTCGAGACCGTGCTCCAAGACGGCGCGAGCGTAGGCCTCGGGGACGACGTCGTCCATCGCTTGGCTCGCGATGGTCTCGCTCCCGTAGGCCTGTTCGAATATTCCGCGCGGCACTTTCCCGGGCCGAAAGCCAGGCAGCTTCGCCTTCTTCACGAGCTTGCGGAAGGCGCGCTCTCGCGCGGCTTCGATCTCCTCCGGCGCGATGCTGATCTCAAGTTCGACTTTGGTAGGCGCGAGTTTGGTAAGAGTCGACGTCGAAATGGCGGCATTCTCCTCGAACGGCGGGGTCTCGGCAGCCTGCCGCACCACGGTGGGGGTTAGCGGAAGACGAGATTCGAACTCGCGACCCTCGCCTTGGCAAGGCGATGCTCTACCACTGAGCTACTTCCGCATCTGCGCGGTGCCGGGGCTCTGGGCAAGCAGAGACTCGAACTCTGAAGGGTTGCCCCACTGGAACCTAAATCCAGCGCGTCTGCCAGTTCCGCCACTTGCCCATCGGCCGGCCGACGCGGTTCGGCGACCCCGTTAAATATAACGCCTTCCGCTCGATTCCTGTTCGCGCCGCCAAATCTTTGGCCGTGCGCGAGCGAGCAAAAGGCCCGGGAACGTCGCGCGTTCGCGGGCCTTTACTCTGGTGCACCGCGAAGGACTCGAACCTTCAACCAATTGATTAAGAGTCAACTGCTCTACCATTGAGCTAGCGGTGCTTGCACGTGCGCCCTCTGGGACTCGAACCCAGGACCAACGGATTAAAAGTCCGCTGCTCTACCGACTGAGCTAAAGGCGCAGCCGCCTCAGTTTAGCGATGTTTCAGCCGTTTGACAAGCGGCCTGCGGCGCGATTCATCTCTTACGCCCGCAGCGGGCGACCGTCCTGCTCAAGCGCGCGTGGCGCGGGCGGATCGGCCAAAGGCTCCCGGGTACATGTTGGTCAGGTCGGCGGCCGTCAGCGGCCGTGCGTACAAGTAACCCTGCGCGTACGCGCATCCGAGGTTGCGCAGCGCATCGCGTTGCCGCGGCGTCTCGACGCCTTCGGCGACCACATAGACCTCGAAGGCGTCGGCCAGGCTCATGAGGGTCTTGACGATCGGCTCGCTTGCCAGCTCGCCGTCTGAGCCCGCAACGAACGAGCGGTCGATCTTGATCGAGTCCACTCTAAACTGCTGCAGATACCGTAGCGAGGAGTAGCCGGTACCGAAATCGTCGATACACACCTTGAAACCACGAGCCCGAATGCGCTCGAGGATCGCGCTCGGCCGCATGCGCGAGTCGAGGATCACGTTTTCGGTAATCTCGATCGTCAGGTCGCGTGGATCGATCCGGAAATCGTGCGCCGCCTGCACGAGTGTCGCCTCAAAATCCGCATCGACGATCTGGCCCGCCGACGCGTTCACGTGCATGGCAAACCCGCGCGCCTCGCCGCTGCCCTGCCTCCAACGCGCCAGCTGTTCGCACGCCGTTCGCACGACGAAGCGGCCGATGGCCGGCGCCATCCCGGTCTGTTCGGCGAGCCCCACGAAAGCGAGCGGTTCGATCGGGCCGTCCGTCGGATGCGTCCAGCGCAGCAGGGCCTCGGCCCCGACGAGGCCGCCACCGTCGATCTTCACGATCGGCTGGTAGACCAAGTGAAACTCGCCGCGCTCGAGCGCCAGCCGCAGATCCGTCGTTAGCTGCAGCCGCTTCTCGGCGTTCGCGTGCATCTTGGAATCGAAGGTGACGAAGCGCGATCCCCCACCGAGCTTCGCGTGTCGCAGCGCGATGTTGGCATCGCGCACCACGTCTTCGGCTCGATCGTACGTCGACGAACCGACGGCGATGCCGACGCTTACGGAGACGAAGATGAATCTATTGCCGATCGCCAATGGTTTAGCGAGGTTTGCAACGATTCGCCGCGCCGCCAGCTCGACTTCCGCGACATCGGAGAGCGTGGCGACGAGCACCGCGAACTCGTCGCTGCCGAACCGAGCTGCGGTGTCGCCCGGGTCTACCGAGGCGCGCAGGCGCTGAGCAACCTGTGCGAGCACGAAGTCGCCCGCAGCATGCCCCAAACTATCGTTGATGTCCTTGAAACGGTCGAGATCGACCGATAGAACGGCAAAGTACGCGCCCGCAGCCTCGCGCGTTCCGGCGAAGCGCTCCCGCAGTTTCGTTTCGAAGAGCGCGCGGTTCGGTAGACCGGTTATCGCGTCGTGTGTCATATCGTGCAACACGCGCCGTTCGTTTCGTTTGATCTCCGTCAGATCGCGAAACATGCAGATGCCGAAGAGCGGCTTTCCGGCATCGTCGGCGACGACGGAAACCGTAGAGGCGGTCCAGACCTCCAGCCCCGCTTCCGTCATGACGTGCTGTTCGAACTCAAAGAGGTCGCGCTCGCCGCGCATGAGGGCGGCGTACTCTCCCTCCTGCCCGTCGAGTACGCTCGCGGCGTTCTCGCCGAAGACGCTTCGAAAGACGTGATTCGAGTCGAGGACCGCGCCGGTGCGATCGAGGATGGCGATGCCGAGCGCAGCGCCGTCGAATACCGCCCGAAACTGCATCTCCGAAAGGCGCAACGCCCGCTCGGCTTTCTGTCTTGCCAACTCAGCGGCGAGCATTGCCGACTCTTGCTGCGCGCGCCGTAGCGCCTCGCGTCCTCGCCTCGCTGCGATCTCGGCGGCGAGCATTATCACCCCGGCGAGCAGGACGAGCCCAAGCGGCACGGCCAGGTAGAGATAGCGGTTACGCAGCTTTTCGATGTTCGTTCGGCGTACGAGATTGCGATCCAAGAGCGTCGAGAGGCCCTCTTGGAGCGCAAGCGCATGGGCGATCGGTGCCGCTACCAGAGATCGCACCTCCGGCGCGGAGACGGCGGGACGCTCCACCCGCAGCACCGCTCGATCGACCAGGTGCCGAAAGGCGCGCCCCGATGCGGTGTAGGCTACGGCCGTCCGCTCGAGCCGCAGAATGCGCCCGCGAGAGACCCGCGGCGCACGGGCGTGCCGCGCGAGAATGCCGGCAATATCGTCCGAGCTCAAATCGAAGTCGGACTGACTGTCCGAGAGCAGCAACCCCAGGTAGAGCCGGTCGTTGATGGACATCCCGAGGTGCGCGATCGCGTTTTCGGCGACCAGATCGGAGTGATAGATCTCATTTATCGCATCGGGGATCTTCGCAAACGTGGCGTCGCCGACGTTCTGTACGTCCTGGTTCGGGTCGTACTCGATTCCCGAGGTCGCCTCGATCTGCCCGAACAAGTTCTCTATGGCGCCGACGACGCTGCGTTCGTTGGCATCCCCCGTGGGATAGCGATCCCGTCGCGCACGAGCCCAGCTCGAATCCAGCGCGCGAAGATCCGCACTTATTTTCAGCGAGGCGGCTCCTCGCGAGCGCGATCGAAGTGCGGCCAGCTCGCGGTCGATGCGCCCTCGCAAGCCGGGTTCGGCCGGCGGGTTCTTGAGGATGGCGATACTGTTGCGGTACCGCTCGACGTCCAGCAGGAGATCCGTCAGCGGCAGCACGTATGCCGTCGCGATACGCTCGCGCTTGAGGGTGCTGAGGTCTCCGCCTGCTTCACCGTTCAAGTGATAGATGTTCGCGACCAATACCGCGAGCAGGAGCGCGGCCGCTGCAGAAACGATCGTCCCAATAGATTCGCGCAACGTTCGCGGCCGTAGCCGAGGGCGGTCCATGCAGCGGCGTTCCTTCTACTGTCTACTGTTGGTACGATGGGGTGACTGACGGGGGTCGAACCCGCGACCTCTAGAGTCACAGTCTAGCGCTCTAACCAGCTGAGCTACAGTCACCATGTACGTGCGGGAACCGAGGGGAATTCCGAAGTCGCGCGCCCGGAGGGAATCGAACCCCCATCTTCGAGTTTAGAAGACTCGTGCCTTATCCATTAGACCACGGGCGCACGATCGATCCCGGCGACGCTGGTACCCCAACAAGAATAGCACGCCCGCGCAAGCGCCTCGTTCCCGGTGTCGTATCGGGACGACAGGATTTGAACCTGCGACTTCTTGCTCCCAAAGCAAGCGCTCTACCAAGCTGAGCTACGTCCCGCTGCACCCTCCTGAGATTTCCATCTGTTTGCGCCAATCCTCCGGCCGCCGGAGAAACCCCCGATCAAAACAGGAGATGGTCGAAGCCGACGTAACGCGAGAGGTCGCTCGCGCCGGCGTCGCTCGCGAACAGGCGCACGGCCTCGACGCTCAGCCCCGCGCGCGTAGCCACGCGCAGGATCCGTAGGTTCGTTCCGGGGACCAGCGCCTTGCACCACGATGCGTCCAACGTTCGCCGCAGTGCGATCAGCGCGTAGGCAAAGAACTGCACCAGGTAGGCGCCCGATGCGGCCGCCAGCGGACCGATGCCCCCATCCGGCCAGACGTATGCATAGCCGACGAACTCGCCCTCCAGCCGAAAGGCCACGCCGTGAGCGCGCTCGGCGAAATAGGCGTGATCCAAGGGCCTGGCTGTGCCCCGCACCTCCCGGTCGAGGCCTGCCACGGCCATACGGTCGGCCACCGGATCGATCCGTTCGGTTGCAAAGCGGTACTCCCCGGCCGCAATTGCGAGCAAATCGTCGTCGCGCGGAATCGCGCCGCTTACGCACAGGACGGGAGTTTGGAGCGAGAAGCCGCGGCGCAGAAAAAACGCCAAGGCGGCGACCGGGTCGGTTCCGAGGAGCCCGCTGCTCGTCACGTCGTCGGCATCGCGCGAGGCCGCCGCAAACAGCTTCCAGGCGATGCCTTGCCTGCGATAGCCGGGCTCGACGTAGATCTCGCTCACATATGACTCATCCTCGGACGCATGGAGAAAAGCAATGCCTATCGGCGTTCCGGTCTCTTCCTTAGCGATCCACGCGCCGCACGGAGCGACCTCCGCCAGGTCGCGGTAGAGCTGCCGGCCGCCCTCGTCGCGCCGCCGCCGGCGCGAAAAATACGCCACGTCGTCCTGCGCAGCAAGGGTGACCGGGGCGTCAAACACGCGATGCGAGCGCCCTTAGAAGGGCTTCCGCCGCCCGCCGGCGATGGCTCACGGCGTTCTTGCGCTCCGGCGAGAGCTCGGCGAACGTCACGCCCTCGGGTGGATAATAGAAAATCGGATCGAAACCGAAGCCGCCTTCTCCTCGCTCGGCAGTGGCGATCTCTCCGGCAACCTCCCCATAACCCGTGGACGCGCTTCCGTCGGCAAGCAAGAGCACCATCGCGCAGACGAACTTCGCGCCGCGCCGTGCCGAGGGCACCTCGCCCATCTCCGCAAGCAGCCTCGCCCGCCGCGCGGGCCAGCCGGCTTCCGAGCCGGCGTAGCGCGACGAAAGCACTCCGGGACGCCCGCCAAGCGCCCGCACTTCTAGCCCGGAATCGTCCGCCAGCACCGCCGCGTGGATGCCTGCGGCTTGCAGCTGCGCGCGTAGCGCCGCCGCTTTGAGCTCCGCGTTTTCGGCGTAACTGCGCTCCCCCTCGAGCACCTCGGCGTAGGCCTCGTAGGGACGCAGTTCGAACGCCGATGTCGCGAAGATCGCTTGCATCTCGTCGAGCTTGCCGAGGTTCTTGGTGGCTACAAAAGTTATCACGATCTTCTCGCGCTCAATCTTCCAGTCGCAACACGGCCATGAATGCCTCTTGCGGCAAATCGACGCGGCCGACCCGCTTCATACGCGCCTTACCGACCTTCTGTTTCTCCAGGAGTTTGCGCTTGCGGGTAATGTCGCCGCCGTAGCATTTGGCAAGTACGTTCTTACGTATGGCGCTTACGGTTTCGCGGGCCACGATCTTTCCGCCGATCGCAGCTTGAATCGGGACCTCGAACATCTGGCGCGGTATTAGTTCCTTCAACTTTTCCGTGAGAATGCGCCCTCTATGAGCCGCACGCTCCCGAGCTACGATGAAGGAGAGCGCGTCCACCGGCTCGCCGTTGAGGAGTATCTCGAGCTTGACGAGGTCGCCTTCCCGGTATCCGACCATGTCGTAGTCGAGTGAGGCGTACCCTTTCGTGCGCGATTTCAGCTGATCGAAGAAGTCTACGATAACCTCGACGAGAGGCATTTCGTAAGTGAGAATCACGCGGCCGTCGTGCAGATATTCCATGTTGCCGAGCGTGCCCCGCCGCGACTGCGTGATCTCCATAATGGACCCGACGTAATCGGGGGGAGTCATGATCGTCGCCTTGACGTACGGCTCCTCGATCAACCGGATCAAGTTACCGGCCGGAAGTTTGCTCGGGTTGTCGACGATTTGCACGTCGCCGTCGGTCTTGGTTACGCGGAAAACGACCGAAGGCGACGTGGCGATGAGGTCGAGGGCGTAGTTGCGCTCCAAGCGCTCCTGCACGATCTCCATGTGCAGCAGACCCAAGAAGCCGCACCGAAAGCCAAACCCCAGAGCCACCGAGCTCTCCGGTTCGTAGACCAGCGCCGCATCGTTGAGCTTCAGTTTTTCGAGTGCGTCGCGAAGGTCGTCGTAAGCCGCACCTTCGTTCGGATAGAGCCCGCAATAGACCATGGGGACCGCTTTGCGGTAACCCGGCAGGGGTACGTGCGCGGGATGATTTGCTTCGGTAATGGTGTCGCCGACGTCGATATCGCCGAGCGACTTCACATTCGCGATGGCATAGCCGACGCTGCCCATATCGAGTTGCTCGGTGGCCTGCATCTGCGGACTGAAGATGCCGACCTCGGTACATTCATATACGCGCTGGTGCGCCATCGACATGAACCGCGTGCCTGCCCGAAGGCGGCCGTCGACCACGCGAACGTAGCTGACGACGCCACGGTACGCGTCGAATTGCGCGTTGAAGACGAGGCCGCGCAGGCGATCGGCGTGTCCCGCGGGCGGAGGGATGCGGCTTACGATCGCTTCGAGGATATCGTCGACCCCTATGCCGTTCTTGGCGCTCGCCAAAATGCAGTCGCTTTTTTCGATGACGAGTAGCTCCTCCACCTCGCCCATCACGCGCTCGGGGTCGGCCGCGGGCAGATCGATCTTGTTGATGACCGGAATGATCGTAAGATCGTGCTCGAGCGCGAGGTGGTAGTTGGCCAGGGTCTGAGCCTCGATGCCTTGCGCGGCGTCGATAATAAGGATCGCGCCCTCGCAGGCGGCAAGCGAGCGCGAAACTTCGTACGCGAAGTCGACGTGCCCGGGCGTGTCGATCAGATTGAGCTGGTAACTCCGGCCGTCGCGAGCGACGTAATTGATCGTCACCGGGTGCATTCGTATGGTGATGCCGCGCTCGCGTTCGAGGTCCATTGCATCGAGCGCCTGGTCTTCGAAATCGCGGCCGCCGGCCAAGCGCGTGCGTTCCAGCAGACGGTCGGAGAGTGTCGTCTTCCCGTGGTCGATATGCGCGATGATACAGAAGTTGCGAACGCGTTCCGCAACCTCCGTGCGATGGAGGGAGTCGGCTTTAGCGGTCGTCAACGCCTACAGATAACACGCGTTGAACGCGTACCGACCGATGACGCCGTCGACGAGTTGGAGCAGCACGATTACGACCAAGAAAGAGAGGTCCAGACCCATCATGGGCGGGATGATACGCCGCACCGGCGCCAGTACCGGCTCGACGAGCATCCCGATCGCGTCGCTCCAACGCCCACGAAGATCCGGGATCCAGGAGAGCACGGCGTAGATCAGCATGATGATCGTGTAGATCCAGATGACGGTATGGAGACCGTTGAGGAAGGAGCACAGTAAGGAGTTCACGGGTGCCGGCGCTAGGCTCCGCTGGACTTGGGGGCGAGCGAGGCCAGGATCCCGGCGGGGATACCGTGCAGATACGGCGTCGGATCGACGGGGGTACCGTCGAGCATCACCTGATAGTGGACGTGCGGCCCGGTCGAAAAGCCGGTCGATCCAACCTGCGCGATCGTCTCGCCCTTGAAGACGTGCTGGCCGACGCGTACGTCGACGCGCGAAAGGTGCGCGTACCACGTGTGGTACCCGTTCCCGTGATCGATATCGACTTTGATGCCGTAGCCTCCGTCCCACCCTGCACTCACGATCGTGCCCGCGGCGGCCGCACGCACCGGAGCCCCGTAGTTCGCCGCGAGATCGACCCCTTCGTGGAACTCCACGTCCGGGTAAGTACGGTAGCAGAAACAGCCTACGATCGTGGCCCCCGCAACCGGGTCGATAGACGGGATCGCGGCGATCGCCTTCGCGCGCGCCAGTTCGTAGATGTGCCGGACGTTCAGGACGTGCATCGCCATGGTTCGCAGCATATCGGAGAGCGCGCTCGTCTGCGCCATGCTCGCCCGCAGGCTGTCTACATTTCGCGTGACCTGTCCGATGGGGTTGCGCCCATCTAGGCGCACGGGCTTCACGTGCTTGCTGCTCGGCGCAGCGCTAGCGGGCTTCACGCCGATCAGCTCCTGGATCTCCCGATCTTGCTTTTGCACGCCCCGGAGCTGCATGCCGATCGCCGAGGTCTTCGACGCTATCGAGCGTAGCTGCGAGCTCTGGCGCACGGTGAGCGACCGCAGCGCGGCGACCTGCGCGTGCGCTTGGGCGACCTGCCAAGCGCCGAGCCCGACGGAGGCGCACATGAGAACGAGCAGGGCGCTCGCGCCGGCGATGATATGCCGGCGGGTTACTTCAAATCGATGGATCGCGTCGCCGCGCGCCGGAACGATTTTAATGAAATACCGCTCCTTTATGAAATGTTTGACGTTCATGAAATGCTCGTTACCTCCGATCGCGCGCACTGGCTATGGCGCGCAACTCTTCCGGCGACGCATGTACGACCGGCTCGAATTTCTCTACGGCTTTGCCGAACGTTCGCGAATCCGTGCGAGAGTAGATGCTCGTCAGCACGACCCCGTCGCCCTCGCGATTGAGCAAGGCTAAAGCATACGATAGCTCGGAGCCCGTATCGTCGAACGCGTCGTAGCGCTCGAAGCCGATCCGCGAGATATCCGTTCGGGCCAGGCCTTCGAGTTCGGTTAGCCGCGCCTGGATACCCGCCAAGAGGGACCGCTCTTCCGCGGCGATATCTTCCAGCGCCGAGAGACGGTTCGTGGCCGTGCCGGCCTTCCCGCCGAGGAGCCCGTCGATGACGGCAAGGCTGCCGCGCACGCCCTTAAGCGACCGGCGTACCACGGCCAAGTGGTAGACGAGCAGGGCGAGGAGCGCGCCCGAGAACGAGGCGCATGAGGCGATGATGAGTATCTGCATATCGATCGTTAGAGATTCTGCACCACGGCGGAGGATAGGTGGTTCGCGGCACCCGTAAGGACTCGCTTACCGTTGCTACCTCCCGGTCCTGGCGGGGTTCACGAGATTACGCCGCGCGAAGCCCAACCCCCGCCGTGGCCGAGGTATCATAGCATACGCGGCGCACGCGCCGCAGCCACCGGACCGGCGGCCAAACCTTCCAGGGGCTCTCCCCATCACCGCGTAATGATCGGAGACCCCTATCGTTCCTCGCGGATCCCGGTCGAGGTTTTTCGTGACGCGAATCCTGCCCTCGCTCCTCTGCGTGCTTCTGCTGGCCGCCACTCGAGCCCCGTCGTCCCAGCTGCCCTGGCACCGCTCCGCCGGCCAGATCGCGCGCACGTGCACGCACGCGCTCTCGGGAGCGCGGAGGCGTTCGAGCCTTCTTCTCGCTACGAAAAGCGCGCCGTCATATGCCTCGATCGTGCTCCCGCTCGAGGACCTTACGGCCGATCTGCACGACGCCACCGCCGTCGATCGGTTTCTCCGGGAGGTGTCGCCCGATGCCCGGGTGCGTGCTGCCTCGTTGGCGTGCCGCGATGGTGTGGCATCGTTTCTGCAGGGACTCGCCTCCAAGCCTCGTCTCTACGCAGCTCTCGTCCGAGCACGGCGCCGCGGAGTCGGCCGAAACGCTGCGCATCGCGCGCTCGTAGCCCGCTGGCTGCGGCGGGCAGGGCGCGCCGGCGCCGCCGCGGCTCCCGTACGCCGTGCCGAACTGCAGCGCCGAGAAGTTGAACTCCAGGCGGTTCGGCTAGAGTTTGAACGAAGTCTCCACGCTGCGGTCCTGCGCGACGTGCCGGCGGACCGCCGGGCGGCGCGCTCGTTCCTGCGGCATGAACCGCAGGAGCACCTTCGCCGAGCCTTTTACCTCGCCTATGAAAAGCGCGCCGCAGGCGAGGCGAAGCTCGTGGAACGCGCGATCGCGCTTCGCGACCGCATCGCGCATCTTCTTGGCTACGAAACGTGGGACGACTACCGCCTGGCGGCTCGCATGGCGAGGACGCCCGGCCGCGTTCTCAAACTCCTCGGAGAGCTCGACGCCGTGCTGATGCCGGCGGCACGTGCGGACCTCGCGGCGCTGACGGCGATTAAGGCCGAACGAACGGCAGACCCGGCAGCCAAACTCGAACCGTGGGACCTTTTCTACTACGACCGGATCGAGAGATCGATGCGCTACCCCGTGGCGCGGGGTGCGCTTCGCGCCTACTTTCCCGCAAGGCACACGCTGGCCGCCGTGTTCGACCTGCTGGGCGGAACGCTGGGCGTCGACTTTGTGCGGCTGCCTGCAGCCGTTGCGTGGGAATCTCGGGTGGCGGTATACCAGATCAGCGATGCAACAGACGGGCGCCTGCTTGGAACGACCTACGTCGACCTGCACGCCCTGCCAGCCTCCTACCAGGGCTTCAGGTATGTCACGCTCTTGCCGGCGCGAAAGCTTCCGGGAGGAGGCTACCGGCCGGAGGTCACCGCGATTCTCGGTGACGTGCCGCCTGCGGCTCCCGGCAAGCCGTCGCTGCTGCGTTATGCGGACCTCGTACGCCTCTTCGGAGCGGCCGGGAGCAATATAGCGGCGCTGCTCTCGACCGCGCCGTACGAGACGCTCGCCGTGGCCGCCGACCGGGACATGGCAAATCTACCGGCCCAGATCTTCGAAAACTACGCCGCGCAGAGGGCGATCCTCGAATCGATCGGCGTCGATCCGCAGACTGGTGCCTCACCGCCTGCCGCGCTCGTCGAGGCCGCGATCGAGCGAAGCCGGGTCGATCGGCCGCTCTTTACGGCGAAGCGTCTCTCCACCGCCAGGCTGGAGCTCGAGTACCAGATGCGCGGGCCGGTCGTCGATACCGCAACGGCCACTCAACCACAGGCGTCGTTCCAGGCGCTTATGGATTCCGATGGCGTTGCTTGTTACGACAGCCTTTGGTCGCGCTTGTACGCGCAGGAGATCTTCGGCGTTCTCGAACGGGACGGGCTGACCGATCCGGCAACGGGCATGCACCTGCGGCGCGAGATCCTGGAGCCGGGCGCCGTACACGACCAGCGCAGGGAGATCGAGCGCTTCACCGGTCATCGGTTGACGCTCGCCCCGTTCTACGACTACCTCGGCATTAGCGAATCTGTTTGAAACCGGCCGGGATGGAGAAGAGCGCTGGGACGTCCGGGTTGTAGAACCAGTCTACGTTTCCGCGCTCCATCACGAACGCGCCGCCGGCTCCGTGCGCTCCGGCGCTATTGCCGGCTTTGAACGACGTTCGGCGATACATCGCGAGGTAGCCCGACGGCTTGCCCGGACCGCTGCTGCGGACGATCATGCGCGGCTTGCAGCCGCCCCGCGCGCCCGGCATTCCGTTCATGCCCATCGCCCGCGTCCTCGGGAGCGGGCAGTATGCCCGCGGCTTGTGGATCCCGGAGATATACTCCACGGTCGCGGCCCCGTAGGCGCCGTTAGTGCAGGTGCCCGTCGCCTTCGACATCTCCATCGAGGCCGTCGTGGCGTAACCGCGCGTGTGAATACCTTCGAGCGTCTTCGGCCCGAGCGCTTGCACCTTGTTGGAGACGGTCATGACGCCCGTGCCGGGTCCCGCCGGTGGCGGGGCTGGGCCGTAGCGCGGCGCTGGCGGCGGAGGCGGTGCACCCCCGCCTTCGGTCATCTCCACGATGCGGTACGTCTTGCGAGCGAGGTCGAGCAGAATGGTCTGGTGCTCGCTGCACTTCTCGATCTGAGCCGTGTGCGCGGCGGGGTCGTCGACCCGGATCCACCCGCGCACCCAGTAGAAGGTATAGCGCTTGAGCGTACCGTCGCGCATCATGTTCAGACCGCTCTCCATCTGCGCCATGTTCTGCCCGCCCATCATTCGGCCGAGCAGTCCGCCGAGGCCATGAGCGGCGGGCGCCGGTTGGTTGGCCGGCGGGATGTCGGCGATGATGCGCCGGTAATCCGGTTGGAACGAACCGGGCGGCGGCGGCGTAGCGTTACCAAAAGCCATACGCGTGATTTCGTCGTAGGCAATGCCGACGGGGGTCGGGGTCGGGGTCGGGAGCACGGCAGCGGCCGCGGGCTGCGGCGGCCCGTTGCGAACGAGCAGCAGCGTCGCCGGCAGCATGGCCGCAATAACGAAAAGAACCAACGGAAGAAGGGTCGGCCGTTTCATGCTACACCTCCAAAGCGAACCGTTTGGTGAAGTCGCCGCATACTTACCGCGGCTGGAATCTCACTCCCTTCCGCGAATACGGAGGGTCCTACCGATGATAACCCGTGACTCCGCCAGATGTGAGGAAGGCAGCCGCCGTGACCGAAACGACCATCAAAGTCCGGGAAAGCGGGCCATACCTGGTCAGGGGCCCGCTAACGCTGACCGATGCCGACGGGAACGTCTACGCGGCGGCGGGAGAGAACGTCGCGTTGTGCCGCTGCGGAGGCTCCGCGACCAAGCCATTTTGCGACGGGAGCCATCGCAGCAACGGCTTCCACGCCACCGAGCGCGCGCCGGTCGCCGAATAGATGAACGACGCTCAACGATTGGCTAACGACCTCAACACGCTCGCGAAATCTCCGCAGTTTTCCTACGTGAAGGCTCGCGCGCACGCCCGAAAAGACGATCGCATCGACTGGCCGGCGACTAAGGCGTGCAACGCAGAGTTCAATCCCGAGGTGGACGGCTACGAGTCCTTCGTCCTGCTCGACGGGAGCCGCTGCGAATGGGCTCCGGGGCAGTACCGCTTTGTCGCGCGCCCAAGGTTGAGCGGGTAGCACGCCCGGCGTCTTTCAAGATTCAAAGGGCCCGTTGGACCGGCCCGCAAAGTTGGTTCTTCTATGGCCATTCAAAGTGCGGCGAAGCCGAACCGGCTGGCGCTCTGATGCCCGCAACCGTCGATGCCGTCATGCTCGAGGCGCGCGCCGGCGCGCTCGCAAAACGGTCGATCAAGACCACTTCTAAGATCGCGGGAATCCGCTTGGCCGTGGCGTGCATCGATCTGACCACGCTGGAAGGCAAGGACTCCGAAGGGCGCGTGCGATCGCTCTGCGCGAAAGCGATCCGCCCCGCGCAGCATCTGCCCGACATCCCCAGCGTTGCGGCCGTTTGCGTCTATCCCAGTCTCGTAGCGGTCGCGAAAGACGCGCTGCGCGGGTCGAGCGTGCTGGTCGCATCCGTCGCGACCGCCTTCCCGAGCGGACTCTCCTCACCCGCCGTTCGATTGGATGACGTGCGCGCCGCGATCGCGGCCGGGGCGGACGAGATCGACATGGTCATCGATCGCGGCGCCTTCCTCTCCGGAAGGGACCGATCGGTCTACGACGAGATCGTTGCCGTGAAGCGCATCTGCGGCGAGTTACACCTCAAGGTTATTCTCGAGACCGGGGAGCTCGGAAGCTACGATGCGATACGCCGAGCCAGCGATCTCGCCTTGGAGGCCGGAGCGGATTTCATCAAGACCTCGACGGGAAAGGTGGGGACTAACGCCACGTTTCCGGTAGCCGTGGTCATGTGCGAGGCCATACGGGACTACGCGCGCCGTACCGGCCGCGCGGTCGGGCTCAAGGTCGCTGGAGGCGTGCGCACGACGAAACAGGCGCTCACCTATCTGGTCATCGTCAACGAGACGCTCGGAGAGGCCTGGCTTACGCCGGAGCGTCTCCGAATCGGGGCGAGTTCGCTGCTAGACGACCTCCTGATGCAGTACGAAAAACAGCTTACCGGAAACTATGCCGGGCCCGACTATTTTCCCAAGGATTGACCCAAAGGTACGCATGCGATGACGAGCCTCGAATACGCTCCCGCCCCAGAGACCACCAAGCCGCAGATACGCGAACGTTACGGTCTCTTCGTCGCCGGCGACTGGGTCGCGCCCCAGAGCGAACGGTATTTCGATACGATCGATCCGTCGAACGAAAGCGTCCTCGCAAAGGTCGCCTATGCCGGCGCCGCGGACGTCGATCGGGCCGTGCGCTCGGCGCGCAAAGCCTACGAAAAATACTGGTCCAAGATGAAGCCGGCCGAGCGTGCCAAGTACGTCTTCCGCATCGCTCGCGCGATCACGGAGCGTTCCCGCGAGCTGGCGGTGCTCGAAACCATGAACGGTGGGAAGCCGATTAAGGAGTCCCGCGATTTCGATATCCCAACCTCCGCCGCGCATTTCTTCTACTATGCCGGCTGGGCGGATAAGTTGGAGTGGGCGATGCGCGCCGGGCGCGAGGCCCGCCCCATCGGCGTCTGCGGTCAGATCGTTCCCTGGAACTTTCCGCTGCTCATGGCGGCGTGGAAGATCGCACCGGCGCTCGCATGCGGCAACACGGTCGTCCTCAAACCGGCGGAGACGACGCCCCTGACGGCGCTCGCACTCGCGCAGATCGTCCAGGAAGCCGACCTTCCGCCCGGCACCGTAAACGTGCTGACCGGCGACGGCGCCACCGGCGCCGCCTTAGTCGAGCACCCCGACACGGACAAGATCGCCTTCACCGGCTCCACGGAGGTGGGGAAAGCGATCCGCCGCGCGATCGCCGGCACGAAGAAGCGCCTTACGCTCGAACTCGGCGGCAAGGCCGCGCACATCGTCTTCGACGACGCGCCGATGGATCAAGCCGTGGAAGGGATCGTCAACGGTATCTACTTCAATCAAGGACACGTCTGCTGCGCGGGTTCGCGGCTGCTCGTGCAGGAGAGCGTACACGACGAAATCGTCGTGCGGCTCACGGAGCGGCTGCAGACGCTGCGCTTAGGGGATCCGCTCGATAAGAATACCGACATCGGTGCCGTCAATTCGAAGGCGCAGCTGGACAAGATTCGCGAGCTGGTGCGCAGCGGCATCGATCAGGGCGCAACGCTGGTACAGCAGTCCTGCACCCTCCCGGAGCGCGGATACTATTTCCCCGCATCGTTTTTCACGGGCGTCCAGCAGTCGCACCGAATCGCGCGCGAGGAGATCTTCGGCCCCGTACTCTCGATATTGACCTTCCGCACCCCGGACGAGGCGATCGAGAAAGCGAACAATACGCCATACGGTCTCTCCGCAGGAATCTGGACGGACAAGGGCAGCAAGAACATGTACGTCGCGGAGCGCATGCGCGCGGGCGTCGTCTGGTGCAACACGTTCAACCTCTTCGACCCGAGCTCTCCGTTCGGCGGTTATCGCGAATCCGGCTTCGGTCGCGAGGGCGGCGTCCATGGCCTGCGCGAGTACCTGGCCCATTGAGGGACGCAGCCGCAGAACGCGTACTCGACCGCGAGCGCCTCGCCGCTTGGTACCGGAGAAACCGCAGGCGCACCGCCGGAATCCTCGCCCTCGTGGCGGCAGACGCGTATTACGAAAAACCGATCCCGCTGCGGCATCCCTTCGCATTTTACGACGGCCACATGCCTGCGTTCAGTCTGCTCACCCTCAACCGGCGGGCGTTGCGTGAGGGCCCGGTTGACGAGCGTTTAGAGCGCCTCTTCGAACGCGGGATCGATCCGGGCAGCCTCGACGACGCGGCCCGTCACGAGCGACGCGACTGGCCCACCGCCGCGCAGACGGCCGCGTTTGGCCGCGCTTGCGACGCGCGCGTCCTCGCCGCGCTCGCGTCGGCGCGGATCGACGATGCGAGCGTGCCCCGCCTGGCCGGCGCGCAGGCCGTCTATACCCTGCTCGAGCACGAACAGATGCACCACGAGACGCTGCTCTACATCGTTCACCAGCTCGCGTACGATCGCAAACGATTCGTCGCGACGCAAGCACGCGAGACGCAGCACCCACCCCTCGAATACGTCGCCGTTGCGGCCGGCATCGCCACGATCGGAGCGGACCGTGCCGCGGTCCCGTTCGGATGGGACAACGAATTTGCGCGGCACGAAGCGTACGTTCCGGCGTTCGCTATCTCGCGTTACCCCGTAACCAACGGCGATTACCTCGATTTCGTGCGCAACGGCGCTCCCCCACCGCCATTTTGGCTGGAGCGCGGCGGCCAATGGCGACTGCGTGCCGCCTTCGAAGAGCTGCCGCTGCCCTTGTCGTGGCCGGTCTACGCGTCGCACGACCAAGCCGAGGCGTACGCTCGCTGGCGCGGCGCGCGCCTGCCGACCGAAGCCGAGTATCACCGGGCGGCGTACGGCACGCGCGCGGGCGTTGAACGCCCCTTCCCGTGGGGCGACGATGCACCCCAGCCTCGGCACGGCAATTTCAACTTCGCGCGCTACGATCCGGAACCGGTCGACGCCCATCCGGCCGGCGCGAGCGACTGGGGAGTGCACGATACGGTGGGAAACGGCTGGGAGTGGACCGCGACCCCGTTTGCACCCTTCGCAGGGTTCGAAGCGATGGCGTCCTATCCGCCGTACTCCAGCGACTTTTTCGACGGTCGCCATTTCGTGCTCAAGGGCGCATCGCCGGTCACCGGCCGAGATCTCATTCGCCGCAGCTTCAGAAACTGGTTCTATGCGGACTATCCGTACGCGTACGCCAAGTTTCGCTGCGTCGCAGCATAGCCGAACGCCAAACCGCCCGACAAAAGTCGAGGCGGTACGCTGCGGCCGCAGAACGAATGCCTGCCGTCATTCCCGCGTAAGTAAGAAGGAGTATCCCGGTGACAACGATCCAGACCGCGAAGAAAACGCCGATTACCGTCGCTTACGGAGACGGCATCGGGCCAGAGATCATGGACGCAACGCTGCGCATGATTCTGGGGGCAGGCGCGCAGCTCGACATCCAGCGCATAGAGATCGGAGAATCCGTCTATAAGCGCGGTCTCGGCAACGGCATCGAACCGGCTTCGTGGGATACGTTGCGGCGCACCAAGGTTTTTCTCAAGGCTCCGATCACTACCCCGCAGGGCGGTGGTTTCAAGAGCCTCAACGTTACGGTTCGCAAGACGCTCGGCATGTACGCCAACGTACGGCCGTGCGCGTCGCTCCACCCGTACGTGGCGACCAAACACCCGAACATGGACCTCGTTATCGTTCGCGAAAACGAGGAAGACGTCTACGGCGGTATCGAGCACCGCCAAACCGATCAGGTCACCCAGTGCTTGAAACTCATCTCCCGGCCGGCTAGCGAGCGCATCGTTCGCTACGCTTTCGAATACGCGCGCGCGAACAAGCGCAAGAAAGTCACCTGTTTCACCAAAGACAACATCATGAAGATCACCGATGGGCTCTTCCACAAAGTCTTCGATGAGATCGCTCAAGAGTATCCCGATATCGAGAACGAGCATTGGATCGTCGATATCGGTGCGGCCAAGTTGGCCGATACGCCCGAAACCTTCGACGTCCTGGTCATGCCGAATCTCTACGGCGACGTCTTGTCGGACGTGGCCGCGCAGATCACCGGATCGGTCGGCCTAGCGGGCTCCGCAAACATCGGCGATCACTGCTCGATGTTCGAAGCGATCCACGGTTCGGCTCCGAGGCGTGCCGGCCAGAACCTCGCCAACCCGTCGGGGCTCATGCATGGGGCGTTGCTCATGCTCACGCATATCGGGCAGAGCGAGGCCGCCGAGCGCGTCCACAACGCGTGGCTGCGCGCTATCGAAGACGGCGTTCACACCTACGACATCTACAAAGCTGGGACCAGCAAACAAAAGGTCGGCACGTCGGAGTTTGCCGATGCCGTAGTCGAACGGCTCGGCGAAAAGCCGCAGCATCTCAAGCCCGTCGAATACGCGAAGAACGTGCACATGAACATCGCAGCGCGCGCCGCCAAACCCGCTCAGGTCAAGGAGCGCGCGGGCGTCGATCTCTTCATCGACTTGCCTGCTACCAGCCCCGACGCGCTGGCAGAGCGTCTGCGCGCCCTCGCCGTACCCGGTACCAAACTCACGGTTCTCAGCAATCGCGGAACGAAGGTGTGGCCAAACGGAAACCCCGACACGTTCTGCAGCGATCACTGGTGCGCTCGCTTCGAGAGCGACGGCGGCACGTTTGCGGGACGGCATGTCGTCCAACTGCTCGACGCGGCGGTACGCGCCGGTTTGGATGTCGTCAAGACCGAAGGGCTCTACACCTTCGACGGCACGCGGGGTTACTCGCTGGCGCAGGGCGAGTAACCCGAAACCGCGTCAGTTCGAACGGCGTCGCGGCTTCCGCGACGCCGTCGCCTTTGCCGCTCCGCCCGCCGCCGTCGCTTCGGGAAAGTGCGTCTCCAGCAGGTCGAGCATATCGCTAGCGTGCTCTTCTTCCATCGCCAAAATATCCTCGAGCATCCGGCGGGTGGTTACGTCCTTCTCGCCGATGTAACGAATCATCTCGCCGTAGGATTCGATCGCGATCCGTTCCGCAACGAGATTCTCTTTCACCATCTCGACGAGCGAGTTTCCTTCGACGTACTCGGAATGGCTCCGCGTGGCGAGACCGACCGGATCGAAGTTCGGTTCGCCGCCCAGTTGCGTGATCCGCGCGGCTATCAGGTCGGCATGAGCTTGTTCCTCGTTCGCGTGCTGCAAGAACTCTGCGGCCACCGGATCTTTGTTGATGCCCGTAGCCATGAAAAAATGACGCTTGTAGCGTAGCACGCAGACGATCTCAGTCGCCAGCGCGTGGTTGAGCAGGTCGCAGACTTCTTTGACATCACCGCCATAACTGCTGGTCACCGCTCCCTGCGCCATGTGCGCTCGAGCGCGCCGCCGCAGTTCGCCTACGTCGCTCAGAAAGGGTCTTTGCTTCGGCATGGCTTCTCTCCATTTCGCAGGAAGCATACCCCGTTGCGGGCGCAGCCACGCCTAGGAGGCTGTCGGCCTCCCAGGCGAGGTCCGGCCCAACCCTACGTCGTAGCTGGTAGGCATGGCAAAGGAAGAATCGGCGCGCCTGGCCGTTCGTAAGATGTACAAACTCTTCATCAACGGCGCGTTCGTTCGTTCCGAATCGGGGCGTAGCGACCCCCTTTGGAACGGCCGCGAGTTTGCGGCGAACGTCGCCCGCGCCTCGCGAAAGGACGTGCGCGATGCCGTCGTGGCGGCCCGAGCCGCGGCTCCCAAGTGGCAGGCGACCGCCCCCGCGACCCGCGGCCTCGTCCTCTACCGCCTCGCCGAGATGATGGAGGCTCGTCGCGACGAGCTGCTCCGGCGCGTAGCCGAGGGCTGCGAACTCACGCCGGAAGATGCCGAGGCCGAAGTGACGGCTTCAATCGACCGCGTCGTATGGTACGCCGGCTGGTGCGACAAGTTCAACGCGCTGCTCTCGGCGCGTAACCCCGTCGGCGGAGCGCATCTGAACTTTTCGACCGCGGAACCGATGGGGGTCGTAGCGCTGCTGGCTCCCGATCAGCCCGCGCTGCTCGGTTTGGTCTCGGTGCTTCTGCCGGCGCTGGTCGCCGGCAACGCCGCCGTGCTGGTCGCCTCGGAACGCGATCCGCGCACGGCGATCGCTCTTGCCGAGACCCTGGCCACGAGCGACGTCCCGGCCGGGGTCGCGAACGTCTTGACGGGCTTCCGCAGCGAGCTCGGACCGGTCCTCGCCAAGCACATGAACGTCGACGCGCTCGCCTTTGTCGACGACGATCCGCCCCTCACCAAGGAGCTGCAGTCGCAGGCCGCCGGGAACGTCAAGCGGACGCATCTCTTCGAGAAACGCGGGCGCCCTTGGTGGTTCGGTCCACACGCTCAAAGCCTAGACGAGATAGCAGCCTACAGCGAGATAAAGACGATCTGGCACCCCGCCGGCATCTAGAGCGATGGAGTATGGCGATGCCGCGCGCGAGATCGCGGCCTACTGCCGCGTGCTTTGGGAGCGGCGCCTCGTCAGCGGCACCAGCGGCAACCTCAGCGTCCGCCTACGCAACGGCGATCTTCTGGTAACGCCGTCCGGGCGCTCGCTTCGAGATCTGCGTGCAGACGAGCTCGTCCGGACCGATGCCGGCGGTGCGCCGCGCGAGGCCGGCCTCCGACCCAGCAGCGAGGTCGCGCTGCACGCTGCGGCATACGCCGCTCGGCCGGATGCACGCGCCGTCGTTCACGCGCACCCGACGTTCTGCGTCGTCTGGTCCCGGTATGGCCTCCCTCTGCCGTGCGACACGGTCGGCGCGCGCGAGACGCTCGGCGCGGTCGCCTGGACGCCGTATCTTCCGCCCGGATCTCCAGAGCTCGCGCACGCGGTCGCCGAGCAATTTGCCACGGGCACCGATGCCGTCCTGATGGCATCGCACGGCCTCTCGACGGTTGGTTCCACGCTGGAACATGCCTTCGTGCTTGCGGATGCCGCCGAAGAGGCAGCGCGCGTCGCCTATTTCAGAAAGGCGCACCTAGCCTACTTCAAAAAATCGTTCCGCCGCTTGTAGGCCCACGCTCCTCAAACATCAAACATATAGGCCCGACGTGAGTTATCGCCTCATGCCGATGCATCAGCGCATGTCGAATGCGCTTAGCTACGGCGAATTTCTCGTATATTATCAGCCCGTCGTGACGCTGGCGGACGAACGCATCGTCGGCTTCGAAGCGCTCTGCCGGTGGCCGCAGCGCGATAACACCTTCGCGATGCCCGAGACCTTCATCGGGCAGGCGGAGACGACGGGTTTTATCGTGCAACTCGGCGAGTGGGTGCTGCGCGCCGCCACCGCGCAGATGCGCGGCTGGCAGCAGGAGTACGGCCGCCGCCTGCGGCTGGCCGTCAACCTTTCCGGACGCCAGTTCCTGCACTTCAACCTCGTGAAGCAGATCGAAGACGCGCTTCACCTCTCAGGCTTCGACGCAACGGATTTGGACTTCGAGATTACCGAGACCGTCGCGATGCACAACGCCGAAGAGAGCATCGGCGTGATGCGCCAGCTCAAATCGCTGGGTATCGGCCTCGCGCTCGACGATTTCGGAACCGGTTACTCTTCCCTCAGCTATCTGAAGCGCTTTCCCATCGACGTGCTCAAGATCGACAAGTCGTTCGTCCGCGACATCCCCGAAGACGCCAACGATTTGGCGATCGTTTCGGCCATCATCGCGATGGCGCACGCGCTGGGCTTGCGGGTCCTGGCCGAGGGAGTTGAAACCGCGCCGCAGCGCGATTTTCTTCGCGAATGCGGTTGCGAGTTCGCCCAAGGGTTTCTGTTCAGCCGCCCGCTACCGCCTTCCGAATGCGAGCAGCTCCTCACAACCTCTTAAGGAGGCCCCAGGAGGCCTCGGCGGCTCTCCTAAACAAACCGCAGTGGAGCGCGGCGCGTTCGCGGAGAGGTGGCAGAGCGGTTGAATGCACTCGCTTGGAAAGCGAGCAGACGTGTCAAGCGTCTCGGGAGTTCGAATCTCCCCCTCTCCGGTCTTCCAGGAGACTCTCTGCAGCCGGTTCGAGGTTCGCGAGCCAGTATTCGAACGACGCTCGTGCCTGCGCCTCGAGCATCGCGTCGCCGCGTAGAACCTGCCGCTGCAGCCTGCGCTCGAGCGTCGACCGATCGCCGTAATTCGCATCCATCACGACGTCCGCGCGGCGCACGTCCTCGGCGAGCGCGTCCGGCAGCAGCACCCCGGGCGGCAACGTCGACAGGACGATCTCCGGAGGATTCTCCGGCCAAGCATCCGCCTCGAATCGTTCGCAAAGCGCCCGGACTTTTAGATCGTCGCGGCCCCATACGAAAGCGTACGCATCGTTCTCGTGCAACTGGGCGAGGATCGCCCGCGCGGTCGGTCCGGTGCCGAGCACGCCGATCCGTTTCAGCGCGATCGATTCGTCGATAGCGGCCTCGAGCGCCATCCGAGCTCCGACGCCGTCGGTGTTCGTGCCGCGGATCTGCCGGCCGAGGAACAGCGTGTTGACGGCTTGCGCCATCTCGGCCTCCGCATCCAGATAATCGCAGGCGGCGAGCACTTCTTCCTTGAGCGGGGTCGTCACGTTGAGCCCGGCGTAGCCGTCGATGCGCATGCGCCGCACCACGGCTATGCCGTTGCCCTTCGGCACGCGGATCGCGTCGTACGAGCCGTCGTCGATGCCCGCCTCCCGCAGCAGCATTCTGTGGATTGCCGGGCTCGCGCTATGTGCAACCGGATCGCCGATCAGCGCCAGCCTCATGGTGCGCGCCTGGCGGGCAGCATCAAGCGCTCGAGGAAGCGGAAGAACTTGGTGACGGGAAAATCCTGACTCTCGATAGGCTCGGTCAGGATGGCGTGCAGGCCGCAGAGCTTGGCACCCAGGACGTCGGTAAAGAGCTGGTCGCCCACCACGGCTACCTGGCGGCGGGGAAGGCCGAGGCGGCGCAGGGCTCGGATGAAGCCGAACGGCAACGGCTTGAGGGCGTTCGGAACGCAGTCGACACCCAGCTGAGCTGCGATATCCGTAACCCGCTCGTTGAAATTATTCGAGACCATCACGATGGCGAAACCACGCGCTCGCGCATCTCGAACCCAAGCCAGGTGTTCCTCGGCGAGCTCGGTCTGCCGAAACCCTAAGAGCGTATTATCGAGGTCCACGATCAGCCCCCGAAACCCGGAGGCCGAGAGTTCGTCGAGCGAGATCTCGTAAAGGCGAACGGCATAGCGATCGGGCCACAACATGCTCCTGGCAGCGATTGCGCTACTTCTCCCCACTATCCTCGGAGATCTCCACAGGCTGCCCACCCAGCCATCCGCTTCTCCACCCGCCATTCGCAGGAATATCGGCTTCTCAACAGGTTGCCCACAAGGACGAAAGCACTACATCTTGTATCAATGCCGTCCCGGTAGTACAATCTATGGCACCCGCCGGCCGAGCCCCGGCACTAAATCGAACAGGCGTTCGCCCCCGGCCTCTCGAATCGTCAGGGTCCTCCGCCGTGGAGGAAGGAGCCCCGAATGAAGTTTCAGCGCACGTATTCCACGCCCACCGATACCTATGCCGGCGTCATCTTCGAGCCGCGCACCTCCCGCATCGTCAACCCAGACGGCTCGGTGATCTTCGAAGCGCAGGACGTCATGGTTCCGAAGGGCTGGTCGCAGGTCGCCGTCGACGTTCTGGCTCAAAAATATTGCCGCAAGGCGGGCGTGCCGACCCACTGCAAGCGCGTACCGGAGCCCGGCATACCGGAATGGCTCTCGTGCAGCGTCCCCGACGAGGAGGCGCTCGCGGTACTGCCGCGTGACGCGCAGTTCGGCGCGGAGCGCGATGCGCGCCAGGTCTTCAACCGGCTCGCGGGCTGCTGGACCTACTGGGGCTTCAAACACGGCTATTTCGATACCGAGGAAGACGCGCGCACGTATTACGACGAGATGTGCGCCATGCTCGCGCGCCAGATCGGCGCGCCGAACTCGCCCCAATGGTTCAACACGGGTCTGCACTGGGCGTACGGTATCGCCGGTCCGCCGCAAGGCCACTACTTCGTAGACCCTAAGACGCTCGAGCTGAACCGCTCGACCAGTGCCTACGAGCACCCGGCTCCCCACGCGTGCCTGCCGTATCGCGCGCTCGTCACGACGCCCGACGGCCCCGTAGCGATCGGCGACATCGTAGCGCGGAACCTCGTCGGCCTGCCAGTCTACGACAAGACCGGCATCACGAAGGTCGTTGCCGTCAAACATAACGGCGTCAAATCCGTCTACCGCATCAATCTCAACAACGGAGCTTACTTCGAGGCTACGGCCGACCACTTAGTTCTAACGACCGGCGACCGCAATGCCAAGCAGGACTGGTGCGCGGTAGCGAGTTTGCAACCGGGAATGCGCGTGGTACGGCGTACGGAGACGGCCGTCGTATCGCCGTTACTCCCGACAGCAGAGAGTTCCGTTCTCGTTTGCGCGCAGCCGCAAAGCAGCGGCGTCGCCTCCGGTGCCATCTCGCCTAAGCCGCTAGCGCCCCCCCTTGCGATGCCCGAACGAAACGTAGCCGCATTGCACGATGAAATCATCGCATCGATCGAGTACGTCTGCGACCAGGACGTCTATGACATCGAAACCCAGAGCCATACGTTCCTAACCAACGGCGTCGTCGTACACAACTGCTTCATCCAGAGCGTCCAGGACGATCTCGTCAACGAAGGCGGCATCATGGACCTTTGGGTCCGCGAGGCACGCATCTTTAAATTCGGCAGCGGCTGCGTTTCGGAACGTTCGCTTGTACCGGTAGCCGGGCGCGGACTCATACGCATCGGCGACTTTTTCGCGGAGATGTCGCGAATGCGGCCGGTCCACGAGTTCGACGGGAAAGGCCGATATGTCGATATCGGCGATCTTGGTTTGAAGACGTTTTCCCTGGATAGCGAGAGTGGGCGCATCGTTGAAGATACCATCGATCGCGTGTGGTCCTATGATGTCGCAAGAGACGACAAGATTACCGTGAAGTTCGATACGGGCGCCCGAGCGACGGTATCCGCTTGGCATCCGTTCATGGTATGGGACGGGGAGAAGATCGGCGAGCGCCGGGCGGATGCGTTGCGCGCCGGCGATGCCGTGATCGGGCCGAATAGCACATCGCGCCGCTTGGTCGAACTGCGCGAGAGAATCCCTCAAATTTCATACACCTATACGCGCTATCGCTCGGCTCAAGTCGCCTCGGTTACGATTGACGAGGATCTTGCATGGCTTGTCGGATACTTCCTGGGCGATGGTTCACTGGATGAACGGCGCACGCGCGTGGATCGTCCGTACGGAACGTATTACTACAGGAAGCTCCGCCTCCGCTTCTACGACGAAGATCGCGAACCACTGGAAAAAGTCGCCCGGATTCTGCTGGAGCGGTTTGGCGCAAAGTCGGCAATTCGCGCGGACGATCGCCCTGCCGTTCCAACAAAGTGCCTTTCGCTGACCTGCACGCGCATTGCAGCGTGCGAGTTCTTCGCATCGGTCATCCACACACCGGGCAGCAAGTCAAAAACCCTGGAAGTCCCTTCGTTCATCAAGTCAGCGACTGCTCACATCCAGGAAGCGTTTCTTGCTGGCCTGATCGACTCCGATGGCACCGTGCAAGGTGGTCGCGCGACGTATACGTCGGTCTGCAAGTCGTTCGTCGAGGAGATCGCCGGCATGGCGTCGCTCTTGGGATTGGGCGGCGGTGTCGTATTCAACGGCGGCTACTACTTGGCAACGATCGTCCGCAAATCGACGGCGATGCGCCTGCGGAGCAACATCATCGCAAACCTCGGTACGGCCAAACATATCGCCGCGCTCGAACGGAACGACGAACGCGGATTCCGCAAGTATTGCCTTCCCGTCGCTCCCGATCTCGCACAAAAGCTGTTCCCGCACCGTGATCAATACGGCCTGCACGGAACCTCGGGGGACGCTACGTTCCACGTGGGCCGCCTGGTTTACGAGGGGATCGTAAATCCCCAGAAAGTGTTGGCGGCGATTGCTGCCAAGCAGGAAAACGAGATCGATGCTGACCTCGAGCGACTACGATTCGTCGCCGAAGGCGTCGCGTTTGTCACGGAAGTCACTCCCGTTGAGGTCGATGTCGCGTTCAATGATTTGACCACGCGCTCGACCAACACCTATCTCGCCGGGGAACACGGTCTCGTGGTGATCCATAATACTGGATCGAACTTCAGTCATATTCGCGGCGAGGGAGAGCGGCTTTCGGGCGGCGGCACCTCGAGCGGATTGATGTCGTTCTTGCGCGTGGGCGACCGGGCGGCCGGTGCGATCAAGTCGGGCGGCACCACGCGGCGCGCGGCAAAGATGGTGTGCCTCGATCTCGATCATCCGGACATCGAAGCGTTCGTCACGTGGAAAGTCAAAGAGGAGCAGAAAGTCTCCGACCTCGTCGCCGGATCCATCTCCTGCCAGAAGCATCTCAACGCCATCATGAGCGCCGCCAACGACGAGGGGATTCCCGAGGGCGCCCGGTTGGACCCCGCGCTCAATCCCGGACTGAAGGCCGCGATGCGCGCGGCTTTGGTCGCGGGCATTCCGCAGGCGAACATCCAATACGCGCTCGACTTTGCGAGACAAGGTTACAAGCACCTCGAGATCGAGGCCTACGATACGAACTGGGACAGCAAGGCGTACGGCACGGTCTCCGGGCAAAACTCTAACAACTCCGTACGCATCCCCGACGCGTTTTTCGAGAAGCTCGACGCCGGTGCAGACTGGGATCTCATCCAGCGGACCGACGGACGCGTCGCGCGTTCGCTTCCGGCGCGCGACCTTTGGGAACAGATCGCCGTCTCGGCATGGCAGTGCGCCGATCCCGGCGTGCAGTACGACGATACGTTCAACGAGTGGCATACGTGTCCGGCCGACGGACGGATCAACGCTACGAATCCGTGTTCCGAGTATGCCTTCTTGGACGACACGGCCTGCAATCTCGCGAGCCTCAATCTCGTTACGTTTGAGGACGCGAACGGACACTTCGATGCCAAGCGCTTTGCCGATGCTTGCCGTATCTGGACGTTCACGCTCGAGATAAGCGTACTCATGGCGCAGTTCCCGAGCCGAGTAATCGCGCAGAAATCGTACGACTACCGCACGCTCGGCCTCGGCTACGCAAACCTCGGCACGTTGCTCATGCGCATGGGCCTGCCGTACGACTCGGAGGAGTCGCTCGGCTGGTGCGGCGCCATCACCTCTCTGATGACGGGCGCGGCATATCGCACGTCGGCCGAGATGGCGCAGCAGCTCGGCTCGTTCCCGCGCTACGCGGCAAATGCGGCCCAGATGCTTCGGGTGATTCGCAACCATCGCCGTGCCGCCTACCAGGGGCCCGACGACGCTTACGAAGGCCTGACGATTACGCCGGTAACGCACGCGCCGACCCTCTTCACGCAAGAGACGTGGAAGCTCGCGCGAGAGATGTGGGACGAAGCGCTTGCGATTGGCGAGGTGGCGGGCTACCGCAATGCACAAACGACCGTCATAGCTCCCACGGGTACGATCGGCCTCGTGATGGATTGCGACACCACCGGAATCGAGCCCGATTTCGCGCTCGTGAAGTTCAAGAAGCTCGCCGGCGGCGGTTACTTCAAGATCGTCAACCAGTCCGTCGAATCGGCGCTGCGCAAACTCGGCTACAGCGAATCCCAGATCCGCGAAATCGAAGCGTTCGCGAAGGGTTCTGGAACGCTCGAAGGCTCGCCGCACGTCAATCGCGCCGTCTTGCGCGCCAAAGGATTCGACGACGAGGCGCTCGCGCGCGTCGAAGCGGCCTTGCCTGGCGCCTTCGAGCTGCAGTTCGCCTTCAACCGGTTCACTCTCGGCGAGCACTTCTGCAAGGAGAAGCTCGGTTTGAACGACGAGCAACTCGGCGATTGGAACTTTTCGCTGCTGCACGATGCCCTGGGCTTCACCACGGCCCAGATCGAGGAGGCCTCCGACGTAATCTGCGGCCGGATGACGCTCGAGGGCGCGCCGCACCTCAAAGACGAGCACCTCGCCGTCTTCGACTGTGCCACGCCGTGCGGCAAGCACGGCATGCGCTTCATTCGGCCACTGGCGCACATCGATATGATGGCCGCCGCGCAGCCGTTCGTCTCGGGCGCCATCAGCAAGACGATCAATCTGCCGCAATCGGCGACGGTCGCGGACGTCAAGGAAGCCTACCGCTACGCCTGGGAGCGGATGATCAAAGCGGTGGCGCTCTATCGAGACGGATCGAAACTCTCGCAACCGCTGGCCGCCTCCTACGACCTGGGCGGCGAGATCGCCGACGAAACGCCCGAAGCCGTGAATCAGACGTTTCAGAAGCCTTTGCAAGTCGCGGAGCGCATGGTCTACCGCTATATCGCGAAGCGCCGCCGCTTGCCGGAGCGCCGCAGCGGCTACACGCAGAAGGCGATCGTCGGCGGCCACAAGGTCTACCTGCGCACGGGCGAATACGAAGGCGGCCAACTTGGCGAGATCTTCATCGACATGCACAAGGAAGGTGCCGCATTCCGTTCGCTGATGAACAACTTCGCGATCGCGATCTCCCTGGGTCTTCAGCATGGCGTCCCACTCGACGAGTTCGTCGAGGCATTCACGTTCACGCGCTTCGAGCCCAACGGCCCCGTAACGGGACACGATCACATCAAGATGGCAACCTCAATACTCGACTATATCTTCCGCGAGCTGGCCGTCAGCTATCTGGGGCGCTACGAACTGGCGCACGTGCAGCCGGCGATGGAGATGGACGCCATGGGACCCGCAAATGCCGACGAGTATCTCGCCGAAGAGAAGGGCGCCCTACGATACGAACCAGCCGGCATTCGCGAGAAGCT